>NZ_CP139487.1:0-1384469 GCF_034259205.1 Peredibacter starrii
AAGATGTATCAAACGGATTTCCACCTACAAGTAGTGAGTGAAAACTAAAGGCCTGTCTTAAATGAGGGTCCTTAATAAATTTTGAGACCTGAGCATATACAGATTTATGAGCTGAAAGCCTCGCCAGTTGAGGCGAAACTCTAATCATGCTCCACCAATTCAGAAATGGCACATGAACAAGCTTGGTATAACCTTCTTCAAAGACTTCACGAGAATAATTTAGAAACTTCTTATATCCTTCGACATCTTGGGGACTCTTCTTCTGAATCTGGTCTAATGTTTCTTCAACACTCGAACCATAGTCAAAAACAAATTTATCTTCCCACATAAGGCGATAGAAAGGTTCAACCGGCATGAGCTCCACATAGTCAGAAAGCTTTCTGCCGCTTAATTCAAAGAGTTCTTCCAAGCAATGTGGGGCCGTAATAACCGTTGGCCCTGCATCGAAAGTAAACCCATTGTCTTTGAAAACATAGGCCCTTCCACCTGGCTTATCTCTTTTCTCAAAAATGGTTGTTTCATAACCAGCAGACTGTAAACGAATGGCAGCTGCCAGACCGCCTAGCCCACTACCAATAACTGCTGCCTTAAGTTTTTTTGACATATGATTTCTCCAAAAGACTACAAAGATCTAAAAGTGTTTCAAGGGCAAAAGGATGAGACAGGTGAAGCTGATTTCTCCACTCATCTCGGGCCCTAGTTAAAGAGCCTCGGGCCTCAAGCCACATTAGGTTGATAAATTCATGCTGAAGAATCCATTGCTCGAGTTGGTCTTCATTAGGTAGTTGACGAATGGCCGAGAGAAAATCTGAATAGGTATCCGAATCAAGCTTAGAGGCCTGCGCCCACGCCCAGGTTGGTCTTCGGTTATAGAGATCCTCATAACGCTTTGATGGAGAAGACTTTTTTTCTTCAGCAAAGTTTCCAAAATCATCAAATAACTGAAGCATGAATCCAAGCTTGTTCCCTAGAGCATTCAAATCCATCGCAGGTTCACGATTAGATACCGCCGCACCTAACTGCAAAGCAAGACAAAGGAGTGTTCCAGTTTTTAACTCCATTGAAGCGTAACAAGTCTTCTCCACATCACTCTGAGAAATCTCATCAATCCTCGTTCCCAGATCCACTGCTTGACCAAAGTGGGCACGGATCATGAGACCGAGAATGATGTCTAAAAGTTTTTGAGTGGAATCATTTGATAGCTTTAATTCTTTGATCTGACCTAAGGCCCAGAAATAAAGCCAGTTGCCGGCATTAAGAGCAACAGGAAGCCCATGTTGCAAATGGAAGGTCGGTGCATTTCTTCTAACGTGACTTCCATCCTGAATATCATCCACGATCAAAGATCCACCATGAATGAGTTCAACAATGTGTCCCGCCAGCTTAAGTTTCTGAATGTCCTCTTCTGGTATCTCTACTGGATCAGAATCAAAGGCCAGACGATAACCCAGTTCAACCAGGCGAGGACGTATGTTCTTTCCGGGTTTTTGGAAAAAATCATTAACTGGATCAATAAGGGACTTCCCCAGAACTGTATTCAGGTCGCATGGATTATTAAGGGCGAGAAGTTTCTCCCAGGCCCCTGTTTCAGGAAAGATCTTACTAATGTCATTCATGCGTTGACCCTCTTGTTTTGAGGGAGAAAACACTTGATGGCAGATAGTACAGGCACCGGCGGCTTACCTATGAAAATTTTAGCTCGATCAAGTCGAGTCAACTTGCCTTGATAGAAACGAGCGATGGTCGGCTCAGGTAAAAGATAAAAATGTTGAAACACGCGATAACGTTCATTGTCCTTGGCCGCTTCGAACATCAAGAGATTTAAAATGCGGAAGAAGCTGCGATCTTTCTCGCGATCCTCTCGGTATTTTTTCACACAGCTTTTGACTGCATTGAGAGACAGATCAGTCTTCATCAAAAGATCAACCAAGCGAATGGCGTCTGGTAAAGAGTATCCGGTTGTATCGTGAAGGATACCTCCCAAATCTACGACACCTTCCTTCTCTTGATGATTTAACTTTGAAAGAGGAATAGGAAGGACGCCTTTCTCCTTTCGGATGACAGATTTTATTTTCCATCCTCTGCGTCTGATCTCGTAAAAGATTTCATTTTCCAGTTCGGCCTCGTTCAAATCCGGACGACTTGAGTATCGAGTGTCTTCAACTAAAACAGTATTAGAAGAAAAAGGAAGGTAATACAGGAATCGATATCCATCACTTTGAGAGACCTTTGCGTCCATCAGAATAGGGAAAATAAGATTATGTGATTCTTCTAATTCTACCTCAAGGCCCAAAAATTTCTGATAACCGGCCCTACCCTCTTCAAACTTCCCTCGGGCATCGATCACAAAGGAACCAAGCTTTTTTGCTTCTTCAAGCGAATAGTACTTATTGAAGTTGGTATTTTGTTTAAGACGTTCATTCAGGACTTCATGAAACTTATCCGAACAAATGGAATGATACGAACCTTTAATGTGGCGCGAATGATCAGGAAAATGAACTGTGTAGCCTGTCCAGCTCTGTCTTATGATAGGAGCAAGCCACTTAAGCTGACTTATATCCACATCGGAACTATGAAAGGACCACGTATGATTTCCACCAAAGCGAGAATCTGCTTCGAGTACTAAAAACTTTTTATCCGGATGTACAAGACTCAACCTATAGCCAAGAAGCCCTCCCCACAGACCGCCACCAAGAATAACAATTGGCCTATCCATGAGTCTCTCCTGCTTCAGTCTTCATCAGTTTGTCCCAAAAAGTGAAATACAGTCCGTAATTGACTGTTACTTGCTTATGATGGCGTTGGTGATGGGTGGCCGATATTAAGGAGAACTTCTTCTCTAAAAAAGTTGGATAAAAATCAAATCCAAGATGATTCAATAAACCACATAAACTCATAATGACTAAAAAAGACACTAAGACCGTCCAATGAATAGGAATGAGTATGACTAAAACTGGTAAGATCAGGGCCTGAATCACGGCCTCAATTGGATGAAACGAAAATGAAGTCCAGGCAGTCGGGATTCGTGACTCATGATGAACGAAATGACATTTCTTAAACTGATAGACGTGGAGTAATCGATGAGTCCAATAAAAATACGTGTCGTGAATGAATAAATAAATTCCCAATGAAAAGACCAGATACCAAAGACCATATTGTTGGAAGTCGTAATAGATCTGAGTTTCCCCAGCTTGCCAGAGTTTAATCAGGACAGTTCCGGCCAAAGCAAAAATCAGTGAACTTTGAACTGACCAATAGATGTCTCTTTTAATCTGACGAGAAGAAATTGTGCCTTTATCAATGGGTTCTTTGCGCGACCTCTCGCAGACAATTCGAAACATCCCCGCCAAAAGAAAGTAGCGAGTGAGCATCACTGCACTCAAAAGGAGAAACGTTACCTGAAAGGAGTAAACTGGGAGTTGTATCATTAGAAGTATTTCATCCTTATAATGATTTCCTCAGCGCCACTGAGTTTAAATTTCACCCGACCGAAAGATGGAACCCCAAAGAAGATTCGTGGATTATTGGAAAAACCCACCCCTTCATCTGGTAATCCAATTCCTTTCTTGTCTAACTTTTTATTGGAATTTTCGTCATGAATAAAAGTCAGAGCAAGATTGCCAGAGGGAAGATCTTCTAATTTAAACCCTGCTTTCGCTTCGTTAGGCGTAATAGAACCCTGGCGAATGCTTTTTTTAGGTTGGTCAGGATAACCTTCTTTATTATCAAATACGAGATACTCAATCGTTCCTTTATCAGAACGAAGGTCTTTAATTTTTATATTCAAAGTATCCGCAGATACGATGCTCGAAAAACAGATCAAACAGAGAAATAACTTGGTCCGCATGGATGATCCTTAAAGTAGTAAGACCGGATACGATAGATAAATTCATACACGTTCGTAATTAGATAAATGTTGAACAAAAAATAGTCTTACTGGGGGCCAGATCAGTTTAAGGACGAGAAATTGCGGACATATGTCATCCTTCCAAAGAGGATGCGCGATCTGTCTATGAACGAGAGCCTACCCCTCAAAAATCTCTCAATCAAGGGACGAGGCAATTGGTAGATGTCCTGGTAGAAGAAGTTTTGGTCTGCGGCAGAGTCGATAAAGGACTTATTAATGAATCTAAAAAATTTGCGATCTCCTTCCAGATCATTCCTGAAGTCACTAACAACTTGCTTCAATTCTCCCAATCTAAAACTAGTGGCCACCATTTTATCGATTAGACGAGTGGCAGTTGGGATTGAGCAACCTGTCGTATCGTGGAAGATACCAGCAAGATTGATGACTCTCCCCTCCTGACGAAACGACGGAGAAGAAATAGGCATGGCACAACATCCAGTTTCCTCCCGAATCACACGTTTGATCTTCCAGTCATAAAATTCGATCACCTTCATAAGGTCATGCTTCATCTCCGGAAGATTAAGCTCTTTATTGGCCGAATAACGAAGATCTTTGATGAGAACCTTGTTCTCTGAAAGAGGAATATAATGAAGACATCGAAATTTATCTCGTTGCGAGATGGTTGAATCCATCAGGATTGGTTCATTGATGTCATGAGGCTCTTCGAGTTCAAGTTCAAGAGTTAGAAACTTTTGATAACCACATTTTTTATAGCCACATATGTTTCTGGTATCGATGACAAAACTTCCTTCATCCAGGGCAAACCTTGCACTCATTTCGTTATTTAAGCAAAGAACATCAGGAGGAAGAGTAGAACTCACAATTGAGTGGATCTGATCTGGGTTGATCAAGTGAAAGCTGTTATCCATTTTCTTTTCGAATTTTGGAAAGCGAACCTTATGCGCCTCCCAGCTTTTTGAAATAAATGGTCGGAGCCACAGCATCGCTGATTGATTGATGTCGCTTCCATAGAAGGAATACGTTTCTTGCCCACCTAACGAGGAGGTTCTCTCATAAAGTTTAAAAGGGATGTGAGGAAGTGTTGTTTTCAGCCGATAGGCCAGTAAACTTCCCCATAGGCCACCACCTAAGATAATGACAGGTTTACTTTCCATAGGACCCTCATACTTAGAGAAATTCAGCTCGAAAAATATAAGGAAAGTCTGAAAAGTTAGGAATTAACTTTAAATTACACTTAGATTGATTTTTCCTAAAGAAACCTGATAAGTTGGAAAACTAACTTTGCCCCGGAGCTCGAAAATGCATCCTTTTGAATCTCACATTCGTAATGTCCCTGATTTCCCAAAAGCGGGAATCATGTTCAAAGACATCACTCCACTCCTTCAGGAACGTTTCCCAGAAGTAATTGAAGCTATGTCCCAAGGAATCGACTGGTCAAAAGTGGACTATGTAGTTGGAATTGAGTCTCGTGGCTTCATCCTTGGTGCTGCCATGGCGCAACTTAAAGGCAAAGGTTTCATACCGATGCGTAAGAAAGGCAAGCTTCCTCCGCCGGTGATCGCTGAAACTTACGCCCTTGAATACGGCACAGATACTCTAGAAATGATCAAAGAAGAGAAACCAGGACGTGTGGTTCTGGTAGACGACGTTCTTGCCACTGGTGGAACACTTAAAGCGGCGGCCGCTCTTTGTGAAAAGAACAAACTTCACGTTGAGGGTATGGCCCTTCTCATTAACCTGACTTTTTTGAATAAGTTTAAAGAAGAGGGCAAGCCAGTTCATTCTGTCCTTAATTACTAAACTCTTTTAATCCTCCCGAAATAGATTACACTTTTAATATGTGGATCATTTTGGGAGTTCTTTTATCTTTCTCGGCCCTCGCATTGGAGCCCTTCGAGAAAATCAAGAACGTTAAAATTTTACGAGTACTGCCTAATAACATTGTGATGCTCAATCGTGGGATTGAGGACGGAATCTTGCGTAATGATCACGCAAAACTGTCTAATGATACCGAAGGTTATAGCTCACGTGCGATTTGTATTCGTGTTGGTACAGATGTCTCTTACTGGCGTTTGTATCGCATTCCAAATTCAGAGGCCTTCTCATTGGATTACGTCTACACCATCTCAGGAATGGCGGATAAAGAGATTCCCTTTCCTGAAGCGACTATTCGTGATCACCGAGCTGAGATCGCTGATTTAGATCAAAAGCCTAAAAAAGAAACTGGTCCAGATCCTTTTGCGATTAAACGTGATCTTCCCGAAAAACTAACTGAGCGTGATTTGATTCATGCTACTGGTCCTGAGAAGAGAAAGCTTTTTGTTGAGAAGGCACTTAATCAAGATCAGATGAAACGCGATCTTGAAGACTATAGAATTTCTCTCTATGCTTCGCCTTTCACTCGCCAATCGATCAATGAAGGAGAAAGCCTTCGTTATGGGTTCCGTGGTGGTAACGTTGCTTCAAAGTATCGTTTGCTTACTCAGTTTGAGCAGCAGCAGACAAAACTGAAAGATCCCCTGACTAAAGAATCAGTTTCTACTCGTAGTACTTTTGGCCAAGCTCAGTTCATTATTCATCGTCTAACGAATTCAATTTCATCTTTGTCTCTGATTAACTATGGTTCGCAAAGATTCAGTGAGCTCGCGACTCCGAAGTCGCACTGGCAAGTGGGACCAATTGGTTTTACTTGGCACATGTATGAATCGAAGACTTGGGAATATTTAGATCTTAGCTACGTTCCACTTTACGACATTCGTAACACTGAAGTCATGAATGCAGATGGTTCAACTTCAATTACAAAGAAAAATGGTCTTCGTCACGGTTTCCGATTCGCGCTTAAGACAAGAATTAATGAACGAGTTGCTCTAGAGAATCTTCTTTGGGTACGCCCATTTCAGGAACTTGATTCTTGGGAGCTTAAGGGTGATGACTTGAATATGGTGAATGATCTGAGACTTATTTTCAGTCTGACTGATAACTTCTTCTTTGATTACAACTTCATCTATCAAAAAGATAAACTCTGGAAGACTCTTAGTAACCTTCCTGAGACGAATACGATTAATTCATTGAATTTAAGATACGACTTCGACGTTTAAACGCGAACAAGCCAGCTAAGAAATTCTTTGTTCCCCGACTTGCCCTCAATTGGGGAATCGATGGTCTTTAGATGTTGCCATCCATTAGCGGTGGCGAAGTCTAAAACCTCTTTTAAAACCTGCTGCTGAAGCTTAGGGTCCTTAATCACGTTGTCCTTTGGCATGCGCTCTTTACCTGCTTCAAATTGAGGTTTCACAAGCACGATCAGAGGACTGCCAGGATTAAGTAACGTCTTAACGGCATCAAGTACTTTCGTGATAGAGATAAACGATAGGTCCATCACTGCCCCTTCCGCCATTTCTGGAAGCGAAGTCAGCTCGCGGATATTTGTGCCTTCCATATTCACGACACGTGAATCTTCACGAAGCTTGGGAGCAAGTTGATCATGACCCACGTCGATGGCGTAGACCTTTTTAGCACCATTTAAGAGCAAAACTTCCGTGAAGCCACCCGTGCTGGCACCAAGATCAAGAAAGACCTTATCTTTGATTTCGATTTTAAATTCTTCTAACGCCTTCTCTAGTTTAAAGGCACCACGTCCCACATAGAGAGAGGTTGTGATTTCAATCTTAGATTCCGGATCGATCATCTCACCGGCCTTCTTAATGACAACGCCGTTAACAGTCACGTCGCCATTTTCAATAAGGCTTTTGGCCTGAGAGCGTGTGCTTGCGAGACCTTTATCAGCTAAAACTTTATCGGCCCGTTCTTTCACAGAGAGTACTCTCCAGAAAAACAGTGCTTCACTTCACCTGAATAGAAAACTTTGTCACCCACTAGAACTCTTTGAGTTCCACCCAGGGTTTTAAGCGTGATCATTTCCTTCCAGCCATTCCAGTAATTAAGAGCAAGAGCGGTTGCAGTTAGACCAGTTCCACAAGAGTGAGTTTCATCTTCTACTCCACGCTCATAAGTCCGCACATATGCTGTTTGGTAATCTTTTTGGATTTCCACAAAACTCACATTGGTGCCATTTGGAAATGTTGAATGGTAGCGGTAACGAGCGGCCGTCGGTTTGATATCGATGGCCTTAGCGTCTTTTACCAGGAACACCAGGTGAGGAACACCAGTGTTGATAAAGAAACTGCGATCAAATTCATGAAAGTGTGAAAGATCATAAAGATTCTTGTCTTTGATCTCAGACATCTCAATGGCGAAAGCATTTTCCTGACGAATGACTTCGTAAGTCGCATTCATCGTTTTGATACGATATGCGTTCTTTGCGTGATTTAGTTTTTGATCAATGTAGGTGGCAAGACATCTTAGTCCGTTTCCACACATTTCGGCTTCACCGCCGTCCGCATTGAAGATGCGCATTTCACCGTCGGTGCCGGCGAATTCAGTCAGAGTAAGAATCCCATCGGCGCCCACACCAAAGTGTCGGTCGCACATTTTTTTAACAAAGGCAGGGGTCATTTCCACAGTTGGGTGATCGAGGATGATGAAGTCGTTCCCGTTGCCTGAAAACTTGGTAAATTTGAGAGAGTTTTTCATAGGACTGTTTTAGCACAGTCCTATGTTTTTGCCATGACTTCTAGTACTTAAATTCTGGAACTTTACCTACAACTTCTTGAAGTTTCAGGACTGGAACTTTGGAGAGCGCATCCAATTCCAAAGGTAATTCAATCGTGTCACTTACCCCTCTATCCTGAATATAGGCCCGAAGCTTTAATACCTTAAGATTTGTAGAAGCAATCAGAAGATCCTTTACTGGAATAGTGAGTTTTTTGCCTGATCCAATTTCATTTAATTTGAATCTATAACCGCCGTCATTTTCAGTCCAACGGATTAGCTTTGGTTCAAATCGACTGATTGATGGGTCACTACCAATCCAAAGGTGAATATTGATAAAGTTTTCTTCATTCAAGTTATTAAGTGTTGATAGATCAACCGTAATGAAACCGCCTTCAACTTTTGTAATCATCACTGGTTTATTAACGGCATCCATGGACTTCTTTGAAACAATTTTAAAACCAACTCCTCCTCGGTCTAATCCGTTCGCAGACCGCTCTCTATTTAGCTTGGCCCTAAACCAGAAGTCCGTTCTATAAAAGAGAGGATTCCAAGAGGAAATACTATCGTTATAATTAAGTGTTTTAACTTGTGGAACATGTATGTGAGTTTCAGTTACCGGAACAGAAATTTCTTTGTTACCACAGTTCTCGAAAGCAGTTTTACAGTCCAGGGAAATAAAGGCTTCCATATCGTCTGCTTGAACACCTGGTCCATATACCAAAGAAATGTCATTGCGATTGAACAACACTGCACCCATGGCACTGTTCATTACGAATAACGTTGCTAAAAGTTTTAATTTTAGATTTTTCATAAAGGCCTTTATTACTTATTTAATGGATAATTCAGAAGCTTAAGACCATTGATGGCCGATTCAGTATATTTACTAACCACATGATCTTCTTGCTCTTTCAAATAAATGAGTTTTCCAAGAGAGTTGAATTTATAAACATAGCCAGTGTAGCCAGTGGCTTCGCCTTGATCGTTCTTTGGAGGATTACTGATTGAAACGCCCGTTTCACTCACATTGTAATAAGATGCTTTAAGTTCGTTTACCAAAACCGACAAAGAGCCATCGGCTTCAAGTACATCGATCGCTTCTTCGTATTTCTCATCCACGCATTTGTGATCGATAATTGTATAAGTCAGATCTTTATGAACAATTGGACATTCTGAGATACTTTGCAACGTTTGAATGGCGTGGTTGATGGCTTCTTTAGCAAATGAGGCCCGAGCGAAAAGAAGAGTCATTCCGAAAATTAAATACTTCATACAAATCTCCTGAAAGTTTGAGTATTAATAACACGGCGAGAAATTTTTTTCGTTATGATGAATTTTTTACATCTAAATAGAGATGACCATGATCAGCAGGCAGAGGCGTGAGATGGAGTTTTTTTGCTCTGATTTCAGTAAATTGAAATAGTGCGTCTTACCCGAGAACGCTTGGCAAGCGTCCCGGGATCAAGTAAATTAAGTACTTCTCTTGATGTGGGATCATAGCTCAATTGGTTAGAGCTCCCGGCTCATAACCGGGTGGTTACAGGTTCAAGTCCCGTTGGTCCCACCACTACCTTTCAATTGCTCACTAATTGTGAGTCCAAGAAGATCTTCCTCTGGGCCTCAATATATTTATAATCCTGACGAAATAAGCCCCGCAATTTAGAGATGAATCGATCTTGTTCCATTTCAGGCTCAATTCGGTCTCTTTCGTTTTCAATCGACTCTCCATTCATGCGCGACAGTTCATTAAGGCTGTCTTCAAGAGAAACCTCTTGAGGAATTAAATATTCCCGCCTCTCTTTCAAATACAAATTATAAAGTTCGTCGGCATGTTCGCGATTAATGTACTGGATATGGGTGTAGATCTCTTTGTTCCAGGCCTCTTCAATTTCGTCACTTTCCTTTCTCCAAAGAAGATAGTCTCTGTCACTGTCCACGTCAGATACTTCTTCGTATTGTGTAGGATGAGCAGAGATGAGGTTCTCTGTGACCTTAGGGAAAAACTTAGATTTGGTTTCAGGATGATAATGTTCTTTTTCTATTACGGGATTTGAAGCACGCTTAAGTTGAACTGCTTTATCTTGAGAAAAGAGATAGAAAGTAAGCGCTATGAAACAGAATCCGCTAAATATAAGAAGCGACTTTGCCATGCGGACTATTTTAGCAGGTGTTTATTAGACCAATAGTAAATGTTCTATATGCTTGATTAGAGACAGCCTGAAGTCAGGAGCTTGCCAATAAAAAAAGCCACCCGAAGGCGGCTCAGCTTTAATTTAGAGAAGATACAAGCAAGTATTCCTACTTTCACCCTTACTCATCGACTCACATTCCTTCAACATGTCTCCAAAGAAGAATTTGTTTTTAATGATGTGAAGACAACTGTTTAATTCCGAGTCATCAGATTGCTGAGAACAAATTTTAAGCGCACTTGTATCAAATTCATTATTAGCAATAATAAACATGCATGAATTACGTGACTTATTGCTTTTAAGCGTATCGCATAACGTAATAGCTTCTAGATTGAATCGATGTGTGGCAACTTGATGAAGACAAGAATTAACTTCCCCTTCTTTCGAATTCCCACCACAGAACAGGGCCGCTTCAGGCTGATAATTTTTATTCCTTATTAAGTACAAGCAAGAGTTTATTTTTTCCGGATCATTCAATGAAGCACAGACCTTTAGTGGAGCTTCTTCGTAAAAACCCTGCTTAATGATGGAAAGACAATTTTGTTTATCTAAATCTTTCGTTTGACCCAAACAAATATCGCGAGCACTCAGCGAAGCAAAAACCGATGTTGAAAACATCAGGCAAATCAAAATTAGACCCTTCATAAAACTCCTTACTTTTTTAAAAATTCTAGATCGGGCATAAAAAAAGGTGTCGAATTTTGAAGTTTTTACATGGCAATTTGTGAGGGCTACCAGCCAGCATCATTCCTCGGAGCACATTTTTTACAAGCTTTGTTGATAGTCATCCCTACTCCCTGGTACTAAGAGTGAAAACTTAATCGAGGACCCAAATATGAAACTTTTCACTTTAATCGCCGTTGCCCTTGTTTCTATCTCTGCCCTTGCCAATACCCCTGCTCAGGTGAATAAGGCCGTGGCAAGCCGAATGGACGCAATTTTAAGCGATACTGTAAACGAAGGTGAAGGCTCGGCTTACGTACAGAACCTTAGATGTCAGGTGGCACCAAAAAAAGACAACGCCCGCGTGAGCGTTGCCAAGTGTGATATCAATTTTAAAGTGAGTTACGGGGATGCTAAATGCGTGACTAGCTGTTTTATGATCTATACCTATGAGAACAACGATCTAAGAACCCTCAGAGCAAATGATAGGCTTGAGGGTGAATGTATTGAGTACCTTTCTGGGACTTATTGCGATTAAGATTACGGACATGTGTTAGGCATTGAGGAAACATCTGGTCTTGAAAGTCCTGAAGTTGTTTCGAGTGTATATGTATGCGGAGCCATCGTAATCGTATCAGCTGTTTCAGTATATGGGATAGACACAACAAATGAAGTTCCACAGGGAAGAACATCTCCAGTTCCTCCATTTGCGGCACCATTAAAATGTATATCTGTTGCATCTTTCGTGTAGGTACCTGCTATCTTATACCAACCAGTCCAAGAGGTGACTCCATTAGTAGTTGTATAAGTTGTAGCAAACACCTCGAATGTCCCGTCATCAAATAAAGTAAATCCATCGTAATTGTTTGTACCGCTTAGAGAACCGACATTGGAATAGGTAAAGGCCTGCAAATCTCTGCCGATGCCAGCAACCGGAATTTCGGCCGCATTATGAGTAATTCCGTTACAACCAACGGCTAACACAAGGACGAACAATATAAAGATTTTTTTCATGCCCCTTTTATCGGGACAAATAGATTCAGAATTTATTAATCATGTTAAGAATATGGGGCAGATATTAAATCTTCGCTCCAGCCTATGCTGGAGCCAGAGCTTAGGGAGTTAGTTCTTAATAAGCATCTTCCAGGTGTGCTTCTTCCTGATTCTCGGCCTTCATAATGTTCGTCACCTGATCATTCAAAAGATCCGTAGAGTTGTCTTTCTCCTCTACCTTCGACGACTTCATCTCACCTAACATATCAGTATCGGCTTTAATAGCGCTCTTAGAGTGTTTATGGAGCTTCGCACTTGCAAAAACTTGCGCAGAAACAACCAAGGCCAAAAGAGTTAGAATCGTTTTCATAGATGTCCTTTATTAAAGTACTGGCTTACAAGATAAAATAGTCGCAAGTCCGGTTTTGATGATTAAATCATCACTTCCATCAACCACCGAGTTAAGTTCTAGTGAACCTGTATATTCTTCAAGTCTTTGCTTGAAGAAAGTGCGCTTAAACTTCGGTTGAATACTTAAGTTCGAAAGATAGTTTGAATTCTGAATACGAGCTCCGGCGTGAATTTCGTAACCAAATGAACTTGTTTCCTGGGTTGCACCAAGATCCTTCACATCAAGATTTCTCTCAACGCCCGTCTTATCTAAAAATTTAACTGAGATATCAGAATTAAGAATTTTGGCCAACCCAGAATCGTTCTTAGCGTCCAATTTATCTTTGAAACGAATGTACATTTTGAAGGCCTTCTCATGATCAGCTAAGCGGTCCGTGCTCTCGATCTTACAATCCAAAGCGGAGAAAGTCGTTTCGTCAGCGGCGAATGAAGAAAGAGAAAGCATCAGAAGAGAGACTGCCAAAAGTTGTTTTTTCATGATGGGATTATTTCACCAAAGTTTGCAAGGAGTGTGGACCGTTGAAATGATTTCTATCATGTCTAAAAAATAGACAGGCCTTCGACTTGAATCAAATCTCTCCGTGATAAAATTCTTTGCTTCATTAGTTTATCTACAGTTATGGGCCTTAAACACGAGGATTTTCATTGTCTAACTATCTAAATTCTATGGATTATCAAGTAAATTTTAACATTTAAAATACCGATAATTATTAAGTGAAATCCTTCATCTGGCTTGCCCTTCTATTTTTGGTTGGCTGTGAAAATCCCATGTCTGGGGATATCAAGGTTTCAATTAACAATGATCCAACTGCGCCGACGACTGGTGGAAGTAGTGGTGGTGGCGGTGGTCCTGTCTTTCAACCATTCACTCATCAAATTCCTTTCACCACCGGCACTGATGCAATCTACGTTCTAAGTGATCCAACTAAAATTGAAATAACAGGTGATCTCGTTCGATTAAAACCAAAATTTTTTGTGGATGACGATGCCACTGTCTCCGAATTTGGTGGCGGATTAATTCAAGGTCTCACATGGGATTCAACCAAGAATCTTCTGCGCATGTATTCAACTACAAATATTTTTGAGCATGGGATTGACTGGTCTCCGCAAGTTGCGAATGCTCTAGTTTATTATAATTTAAATAGTCCCAGTTATAATGGAACTCCTGGAGAAGTACAGGACAGTGGACCTTACTCACTTCATGGGGTCGCATCAACTACCTTCACAAATTCCCAAGGTAAACTCAGAGGAGCTGCAGATTTTGATGGTACTAAGTATCTAAGCGTTGCAGACAATGATGCATTAGAAGGGATGCAAAGATTAACCATCTCCGCGTGGGTGAGGCCAACTGATATCGCCGCAGGTAATGGTCAGGGCATCGTTGCCAAGAGAAATGATTACGGGGCGGACCATAGCTACGGTATGTTCTTCTGGGGCGATCAACTTCATGTTGATATCGATACTGGTAATAATCGCTTCGCCAGTAATTTCAGATTCACCAATGATAAATGGTACCACATTCTTGTGTCCTTCGACGGTACTCAAGCTGTTGGTAATCGAGTACGCCTTTATATCAACGGTCATCTAGATCAGATCGCCGCAGAGGATTCATCCGCCATTCCAAATTTGAATGCACCATTCACTATCGGAACCATGGGTGGGATGGGCCCATATAACTTCATTGGCCAGATTGACGAAGTTTCACTTTGGACCGCGGCCTTGGATTATGGCGAGGTCATGTATATCTATGCTAAACAAAGCCCGCGCTTTACTGGGGCCTTTGTTTCTCGCGTATTTGATTCACAAGAAACAAATCCAACATGGACCTTCCTCTCTCCCGTAACACCTTTGCCATTTAATAAAGAGATTCCAGGTCTAAATGGAAGTGAACTCACTTCTGATTATTCTGAAGTCAGTCCTAATTTGATGAATGGCCTTATGGCATATTGGAAACTGAATGAAACAATAGATACTGGTGCTAATGCCATTAAAGACTCGGTCGGAACAAATCACGGTACAGTTTCCGGCACGATCGAGCTAGGTGACCTTCGAGGAATTTTCTCTCGCGGTTCTTTCTTTTCCGGCGGCAAAGTAACGATTAACAATTCATTTCTCAATAACACTCCGGCTTTCACCATATCGACTTGGGTTTCTCCTTCATTACTTACCGATGGTGCTGGAGGCGCAGAAGTTTCGATCATTGGTAAAAAAGATCTGATCGCCATCGGAATTCAATCCAACTACATCTGTGCACGGTCACACATTGATGGTGCTTATATTTGCGGTCCGACCTCCGCTTACACTGGGGAATGGACACATATCTTAGTGACCGGAGACGCCTCGACCTTTTCACTCTATATCAACGGGCAATTTGTTAACTCTGCCCCTCACTCTGGTCCAGACTATGGTTCTAGTGCTTTTGATTTCAATTTAGGTGCTGATGTATGGGACACAGTCGGCCAACATTACATTGGTCTCATGGATGAAGTAGCAGTATGGAATCGAGCTTTAACCGCCCTTGAAGTAAAAAATCTCTATCGAAGAGGCGGTCAGCAACTCCTCTATCAAGTAAGAAGCTGCGCGAATGCTGATTGCTCAGACCAAGATGCAACTTATGGACTTGGTTGGGCAGGTCCAGGAGGAGACAGTGTTATGCATTTCTCTGAAAATCATAACTACGCCTCTTTCTTGCCTGGTCCAATTGGAGTGGATAATACTAATGTTGGACCTCTGAGAATTCCGTTTTCAGCATTCCCGGCACTGAATCTTCCACATCGCTATTTCCAGTATAAAGTATTGTTTACTTCAAATGATATAAACGATCTTTGCGATTACGGCTCAGGTCCCGCAATGTGTTCTCCTGAATTAAAATCGGTAACGATTGGGCCGAGCTACTCAAAAGAACCTCAAACGATTACAACAACCATTGCTATTACTTCACCGTATGAAACTTTAAATCTCAATGGATTTCTACAAACATTGGGTGCTAACGGTTGCGCCAGCGAAGCACGCTATACCTTATCTGCAGACGGAACAAACTTTTACTACTATGACGGAGGCAATTGGCAGCCTTCAACCGCTCTTTGGACTGAGGCCAATGATGCAATCAATTTGGGTCTCGCATTGAATACATTCCCGACTGCAATAGGAATCGGAAACCTCTTTGTTAAGGCCCACCTCGTTTCAAATGGTTCTCAAGCATGCGAAATCGATAACATTCAAATCCAGGGAACAAAACCCTAGTCAAATACTCCGGATAACTTGCCCTACCTTCAAATTCCTATGGAATACGATAAAATTTCACTATGAGTATTCTTCGGCCCAAATTTACAAGATTGATTCCCAGTCAGGAAAGCCGCGCTTTTCATATGGAAAGAAATCGCATCTATACGCCTGATAAGTTTCAATCTTATAACGACTGGTTTTATTTTATTCATGTTGATCCCTTCACGCGCTGGATTCATGCCATCGGCATGGTGCTAGGATTTATTCTTTATTACTTTTCGGCCTATGAATTATGGCTGACAGGTTTTAGTCTTTCTGTCGTCGTTAAATTCTTAATTGGTGTTTTCTTTTTCTACTTTCTTCCACTCATTAGCCATTATTTCTATGATGGAGGAAGCGCAAAATCGACTCCTGATAAATTCCATTCCACGCTTATTCCGGTTATCCACATTAATGTTCTGACCCTAACGGGTCGTTATGATAAATGGCTCAGAAACTTCATGGTGAAATACCCTTTCACCCGCGAGGCCTGGCTTCTGGAAGAAAAAGAAGGATCTGAACTTGTTCGAAGATAATAATCTCGAGACTCAACCAATTAAGGAGATGAACATTTTCAATAACTGGAACTCAGTTGTTGAGGCCTGGTATTGCGTGGGTGAAGAGTCTGCCTTGAAGAACAATATTCTTTCAACCCAAGTGGGAAAACAAAAGCTCGTCATCTTTAAAACGGAAACCGGAAAAGTTCATTGTCTGGATGCCTTTTGTTCTCATATGGGTCTGAATCTTAGTTTAGGCAAAGTTGTTAAAGAAGAGATTCGTTGTCACTTTCATCATTGGAGCTTTAAAGGTGATGGAACCTGCAGTAAGCAGAAAGACCTCAATTCTTATCCAGTTGAAGTTCGCTATGGGCTTATCTGGATTTGGGCGGGTAAAGAAGCGAAGTACCCTCTTCCTCTGCATCAGGATCTTCTCGAAAATTATACCTATAAGCGTGGTCCTGTTTATACTCGACCATCTCATCCTCATATCAGCTTATTAAACGCTCTTGATATTCAACACGTGAATACAGTGCATGCTCTGGATTTGAATGTGTCGGCCAAACATTACGAGGCACCAGACCAGAGTTATATTCACTATGATTTTGAAGGAAAGTTTCTTACCAAGGAAAAAATCTTTTTGACCGGTGGAGGCTATAAGTTTTCAGTTCGCTATGCTGGGGCCACAGTGGGTTTTTTAAAGGCACTGGAAGGCATTAAGATTTTTGGAAAGATCCCGTTCCCAACCATTTATGCAACTTTTGGGTATCGCCAGATCAATCAAAACCAAACAGTAATTCAACCGATTTTCCTGACTCCGAAACGCACGGGAGTTCTGGGCTGGATCAAGTCTCAACTTCATCTATTCGTAACGGAGATGATTTACAATCGTCTCAAAGGCGAAGATGGTGAGATTTATGAAAATATTCGCTTCACGCCCAACTTCACGCCGGACGATTCGAATATTGTGAGTTTCATCGCTCACGTTAACCGACTTCCCAAATCGAAGTTTTAAAAATGAAAGTTACCAACACTCGGGGCGAACGAAGTAAAAATATTTTGACTCTGCCACCAGAGAAGTTTGATTCGTATTTTGATTACTATGTTTATATCCATCTAAATACTGACGTGGTGATCCTCCATTGCGTAGGCATGCTCCTTGGTTTCTTCTTCCTGGCCTTGGCGATTATCAAGATGAGTTGGGTCTACCTTCTACTTCATCTTCTGACGTTCAATATCATCCCCTTGGTCTCACATTGGATTTACGATGGCATCATGACTCCAACTGCCAGTGGCGCTCCATTTATCAGTATCTGGTACGCCATTCGAATTAATATGTGGTATTTAACGGGCAAACAGAAAAAGATTGAACAGAAGTTTATTGAAAAGTACCCATTCACTGAAGCTTACTTCAGAAAGAAGTAAACTCACCCTCTTCTGCTAAGGACACCAAAATCTTTCTTTTACCTAAGTATGGGTTTCGACCATGAGCGGTCCGTGTATTGTCGAGAAAGAGTAAATCGCCTTTTTGCCAATCAAACTGCACTTGATTTTTCTCATAGGCATCAACTATCTTGGAAATTTCATCGCTGGAAAGACGCTGCTTATTTCCGGTTGTGGCACTCATATCAAGTCCCCGAGAAATAAAACGAATAAACTTGAAGACTGGTGTAATCAGGCGGCCCCAGATTCGATGATGGACCTGAAAGAAATGAAACGAGTTAAACCACACACCTTTTTCATTCAGGGCCGGCAAATGAGTTGTCAGAATGACAGAACCATCTTTAAGCCATTCAGACTGGTAATGATTTTGACGGCAGTATTCATTCACGACTTCTGGATCTTGTGTCTTAAACACAAACTGCCAGGTGCCCATTTTAATCATGGGATTAATCAGGCTTAAAACTTTACTCGTCGGGGTGTAATTTTTTAAATGGCGGTAATAAATTATGCCCTCATTCAAAAGCTTATTTCGAATAACCTCAGGAACATCTAGATAGACTTTTTGAATATCTGCAATAGGTGTCTGTCCACCCATTAAAGGTGCGGTCTCGCAATAGAAGAAAATCTTCTTAGGAAATCGCTTTCGGTAGGCCATTTCCGAATGCATGGGTATTTTCAGAAAGAATGGCATTTCAGTTGAAGAATAAATGCTGGTGCCCAATTTCTTACGAGGAGAAGTTCCACCGGTGTAATCCAGAAAACTTTGTTCCGGCGCTATGGTCTTTACGTATTCTTCCAACAGCTCCCGAGAATGAATGGGAAAGTTTCTAAGAAGAACTGCTGCATGTTCTTTGAAAATATGTTCGTTCTCTTTAATCCAACTCTTATGATTTTTAATGGCAGAGCCATCAACAATTAGTGGGAAGGTCATTTGGACTTCTTCTTAAATTGTTTGATCTCCTCAATGGTTAGGCTCTGCTTGAAAACAAAAAGCATGAACACTACTCCCAAGGTCACTTGAAGACCAATGGTAGACACTCTCATGGCCGTCACAATCGAGATCATGTCATTAAGTGGAATTTCTCCACTAAAAATGAGTGGTGCACCTACTTCGGCGAGCCCCGAAGCTCCTGGAGTAGGCATGAGTAGCATATATGAGAGGAACAACATCACCTGACCCAACAAAAAATTCGGGACTGAATAATAGCGATAACCTTCATACATAATGAAAGACACTAAAAGAAAATTCATTACTAGCGTAATGAGCATAATTGGTAGCATTAAAACTTTGCCATTAGTCAGGAGCGTTCTTATTTGGCCGGTGAGCTTATCCAGGAATTTCACTTCTTTGATAAATTTAAAAGGGAGGTACGACAGTATAATAAGACCGGCAAAGTAAATCGCGATTCCCGTTAAGACCTGAAAGACCTTTTCCTGCAAAAGAACATTTTGAATTGGCCCTTGAATATTTAGAGCATAGATTGTGATCGTCGTGATTGCCGAAGTGAGAATGATGGCAAATGATCGTACAAACGAGACCGAAAAAGATTCAACCAGCGGATGACCCTTCTTATAGTAATACCAGGCCATGGCGGGCGCTCCAAGGATGGCCATGGGTGAAACCCAACCAAACAAAAGATTAAGGGCAACACCACCGAAGCATTCTTCCCAGCTAAAATTCAATTTAAAGATCTTTCCAATGAGCTTCATTCGAAGCATATCAAAGGCGTACAGCAGAAGATTCACGAATAGGATGAAGAGCACATTATCTTTAATAAGATGGAAACTCTGAGTGTATGAATGTCCCTGATACTGATAGATAGTTCCGCTGATCTTGTCTCCAAGCATGGTCAGAACCAGCATCATGAGGATCAGGAAAAAGATCTTTTTCATCTAGGCGTTTACTGCTTCGTCTTCCTGGACCACTTCTTTTTGTTCGCCAATACGGCTACGGGACCAAATCGAAGGCTTAATTACGCGATTAACAAATGAGATCCAGCGAGCAGAAGCATTGTCAATTTCAGGTAATAGCCCGCTGTGATTAAAACGAAGATTCTTATAAATCACTCGCCCATCCTGGAAGGCCAGGAACCACATGAGTACTTTATGGACACGAATGAGTGCCCAGGAAAACAAGAATCCATGAAGTCCCTTTCGCTTCTCTGTCACCATGATCGGCCAAACCACAGTTTCGCCTTTCTGAGAGAAGGTCTGTGAAAAAATGAAATAACCGCAAGGAAGCGGAAACTTTTTGAATAATTTTAAATCAATCATGATGGTCAATAAACCAAGGCAACCATCTACAAAAAGAACAGAACTTTTCCATTTATCTCCAAGGAAAAACTTCTGGATTTTTCCGGAAAGTGACTGATCTAACACCTTACCTGTGAACGTCACCTTGAAGCGAGTTCCCTCTTCCTGAATCGCAACATCCAGATCAAGAGGCAGTTTATGGACTGAGCGCATGTGCTGCTCATCAATTGAATTCATCATCGTAATGTGAGGGTGAGCAATTCGACGAAAAGGTTTCAAATCAGTGAAAAGGATTTCCTTCCCTTTCAATTCATCTATCTCAAAGACCTGACCAGAAGCTTCTTTATCTGAATATACCCAGATAAAGCCATACTTCTCTTCCACTGGATACGAGTTAACAGACTTCCCATTTTCCACTTTCTTTTTAAGACACGGAATATCAACGCACTTACCTTCTGAATTGAACTGCCACTCGTGGAAGATACAAGTGAGGTTTTCACCTTGAACTTTTCCTTCCGCAAGACTCATTCCCATATGAGGACAAAACTTGTCCAGCGCGTGTGCCTTTCCACTTTCAGTTCGGTAAAGAGCAAGCTCATGACCACAAATTTTGATCGGCAGGGCCTTTCCCTTTTTCAGGTCCTTACTTTTACAAACGACATACCATCCTTTCGCAACAACATCCCAGTTGTTGAACACCTTATGTGGACGGATTGGTTGGGTCGTTTGATTGATTTCAAAAAGCATTTCTTTCATGTGATAAGTCTATCACGTGACTAAATTCGCAAGGAGGCGGAAGGAAATACCTATGTCTATTGATCGGCTTTTCTAGTCAGCAGTCCCTTTAAACCAAAAAGGTCACCGACTAAGTTAATAAAAAAGCCCAGAACAAAGAGGGTCCCCAAAATTTTCATCGGCTTAAGTGTCTGAAGCAGGAACATGGAACTCGCGAGGATCATTACAATAGTCACCATGATACTAGCACGGGCGCGGCCTTCGATTCCTCTCGCTAGATTTTCATCATCCGTCAGCATGTACTGAATGGCATTGTCACCGGCGAGTCCCACCATGACCGCCAGGAAGATTGAGGTAATGAGAGTCACAGGAATTTGAAAAATACTTATGATGGTAAGAATCACTAATGGTCCCATAAGGGAAGATAGGACGACTGCCCAGAAATGCTGAAGCTTGTTCACAGTCCAGAGAAGATACACAAGTATTCCAACCACCAGTAAAATACTTACGGCAAAGCTTTCAATCATAGTACGAGAGATTTTTTCCCCATACTCCAGATACACTACTCGCTGACCTGCCAGACGACATTGGTCCTGACAAATCGGTAAAATCTCATCACGAAATTTTCTGAGTGAATGAAGATCCTGCTCTTTTAAGTAGAGAGGAATTCTCAGAGTGTCTTCACTTGAGTAGTACTTTTCCCATAATGGCGTCATACTCAGTTCCCGACGAATAAGTTCCTGCTTTAAAGGTGGGAAATCCTTGGTCCACTCTTGTGCCATTTCCTCTGGATCTTCTACGCGAGTCACCATCTCAGAAGCTTTGATCTTGCTCAGAATAGACTCTTGTTCAGCAATCGAAGGCTTAGTTGGAAAATAAAGATAGACCTGACCCTGCCAACCAAATTTCTTCTGAAAATCCTCGTATCCCACACGCATAACATGATCTTTCGGAAGATTCAGCACCGGTGAATCCTGATCATTCAAGAAAAAGAAAGCGGGCACTGAAAGCACCATCAGAACCATCAAGAGCTTTAAACACCAATCTGGCAGGCTAAATTCTTCAATCTTTTGGGCCCATTTCCCACTAATGCCCTTCTGAGAATTGACCCATACTTTCTCTTTGTTGATCACTTTTAGAACCGCAGGCAACAAAAGAAACAACATCAGCCATTCCGCTGCTGCACCAATAGCGGCCCCATTTCCAAAGCGCTGAATAAGAGAAAGGTCTGAGGTATTTAAAGAAAGAAAACCAACAATGGTTGTAAGCGAAGTGAAAAAACTAGGTCTGATTAATTTCTTAAAACTGTCGTGATAGTTACCAGTCATCTGGTGCTGAGTTACAAATATAAAGTCTGCAGTTCCCGAAACTGCCGTCATCAAAAAGAGATTATTTGTGAGAATATCAATCGGCATTCCGAGCAAGGCCATTAATCCATAAAGGATTATGCCTGAGCCCATCAAAGTCAGAATGAGGTATCCCCCACTCTTCCATGTTCCGTACACTGCGCGCATAAAAATTAAAATCACGAGCAGAACCAGCATGCTGTAAATGCTATCTCTCTGCATGATTTTTCTAAAATAGTATCGAGAAGTCGCAAGTCCTAGATATCGAACCTTGGCACTTTTGAATTCTTTTTTAGTGAATGAATCCGTGTGATCCATTAAAGATTGAATCTCTTTGAGATTGGCCCCGGTCTTTGTAAAAGACACATCAAAGACCAGATCCTTACTCCCACTTCGGGAAACGAGGTGACGAAAGAAGGAGGCCTTAAAAACTTCTGAAAGTTGAAATTCAGAATGAGGATCAAGCACACAAGGATCATTTAGGGTTTTTGGATACCAAAGCTTCCCATCCTGCATTTTCGGCGCACGGAGGGACCAAAGAGAAGTAACGTTTTTGATATCTTCCAGACGATTTAAATCTCGGCTCCAATTCAGGAGCTTACAAACATCTCCCGCCTTCGGAATACTCTCGAAGCTAAAGGCCACCAGAACCTGGGCCTGATCTCCGTAATATTCCTTCATCTCGAAAAGATCTGAACTACTTTGAAAATGCGAATCATAGACGTCATAGATATCAAGTTCGAGCTTTGTGAACTTAAGTCCCCAGGCGCAAATAGCGATCAGAACTGCAAAGAAGGTAACAGTTAGGCCCGCTCTTTTTTGCACAAAGAGGAGGACACTTTGGAAAAGCGATGAGCTATCAGGGAATGATTTTTTCACTCCCTAAATTATCAACTGGATTCAGTGCCAATGCCAGTTCTTTTGATGGTCCTCATGGGTATGAAGATATGAACCAGGTTTGTAGTACTTGTCGTAAAAATCAAGATCCAGGTGATGCGCCTGAAGATAGGTAAGGCAGTAAGTTGAAGGCAAGGTCGCCGGAAACTTTCCAAACTTTTGGTGAATGTATTGTGCTTGGAGGGCCACACATTCAATGAATTCCTCTGAATGAATTTTGGCACTTTTTCTCACTAGTGGTGATTCCTTCCAGGGACCAGGAGTCTCTTCATTAAAAGGTCCATTCGGACCAAACTTTCTTTCAACCACCGCTCTCACTGCCGCTTTCATATCGGGAAAATACGGAGGACAAAAAGCTTCAAATACTCCGGGAATGCCGACCGGGTTTGGAAACACCCAATCATTTCTAGTGACTGAACTAAAACCTAGCCCTTTATTACGTGGATCACCACTAACTCCAAAAACTGAATGGCGATCGATCCCGTCATACATCCATCCTCCGAGCCCCATTGCCTGAAGAATGAGTGATCCGGCGTAGCAAGAAGTCGATACTTCCACGGTTCCTTCACCTAAAACAATCTGCTCAACGTATGAGAGAGGAAAAGGATTTTGTAAATCAACAATATGTTTAAACTTATCCAGACCTGGAATCTGTTCATGATGAAAATCGTTGTAGATCCCATAACCATTCTGAGCGAGATAACAAAGCATTAAGACCATATGCTGGGCCAAATCAACCACCGGCACAGCAAACAAACTTCCCGGACAATTAGCGATCCAAAGATTGTGACTTTCAATGTGAGGTTCCTCGACCGGTATTTGAATTCGTTTATCAGATAGCTGTTTAATTTGACTCCGATTATGGTCGAGCCAATCATCAACATTCAATTCATTCGCCATCGCTTTAGTTTTGGCCGCCGGGGCATTCCGATTACTCAAGAAGAAGACTCCTGAATCATCTGAGAAGAACAACGAGCTCGTATGAAAACCAGCTGATGAAGGAAAAGTTCTGCCCCCTGCACTCCCAGCGTAATTAGGAAACTCTGGGGCGTACTTCTGATTAAAGGGAATAAGATGACTCCAACCAGTATTACCGGCCATCGCAGAAATAATCAGTGTTCGTTCAATTTCATTTAATGGTTGTGGAGGTTTTTGAGATTGAAAGGCCAATGGTCCTGACTCGATTGAAGATCCAACCGCAAATCTTCGAGATCTTCTTCCCATAATTGCATGCATGAGGGGAAAACTTGCAATTTGCTCCATCGCCTTCTTAGACATACACGTCCTCCTGATAGTGACATTGAAAACTGGATGATCAATATCAACAAGACGAGCTGCTAGTTTTGCTGTTGAGAGAAACAGTTGTTCTACTGAATAGGCAGTTTTTTCCTCCGAACAATTACGTACTTAGATCATTAATCATTAATTTAAAAAGTTAAAAAAATGTTCATTAAGCTTTGGTTAAGGTTTCCCGATATTTTTCTAAATTTTTTTACAAGGAAGTTATGAAAATTATTTGGACACTTTTGCTACTTTTATCTATTGCTGGAGAACTTCGCGCAGCAGATTGGTCGGAAACAAACATTCAGTATCTTCAAGGAAGTAACTATCTTCGCCCCAATACGGATCGCTACTCCCAATCTCTCATCACTGTCGAACACATCAGTGGTTGGGCGTACGGAAATAACTTTTTCTTCTTCGATATTCAAAGTCCGGATACTCAAGACAAGACAGTGACGTACGGAGAGATCTCGCCTGCTTTCAGCTTGGGCAAAATGGATCTGGTGAGAATCAAAGATCGCTTCGTAAAAGATATTTTACTTCAACTTAACCTGGAGTTCCCGACAGGTCCTGCAAGAAGAGCGAATCTTTCAGGTGTAACGATTGAGTGGCAAAATCTTTGGTTCGATTATCTGGCCACACAATTTCTTTATCGAGATGTTTTAGGAGTTGAAGGCACCAGCCAACAATTAACAATAGTCTGGAGCAAAGTCTTTGGACCATCTAATTGGCCAATTCGTTTCAACGGTTTTTTAGACTGGGCCGGAGCTGAAGGACACATGCGTGAAAACCTTCAAATGCAACCCTCATTACTTCTTGATCTTGCCAAGAAGACCAACAACAAAGTCCCTCTTAGAATCGGGATGGAGTACAACTTCTGGCAAAACAAATACGGTATTAAAGGTCTTAACCAAAGTGTTCCTCAATTCAAAGCAGTTTGGATTTTTTAAGCGAGAATCAATATGAATAAAATGTTTGAAGGTCTACGTGGTAAATTACTGATCTTGGCCGTTCTTCCTCTGGTTGCACTGGCCATCACGACAATCATCAGTCTGAGAGGTTTCTCAAAAATTGGTGGGATGTTGAACGAGTCGTATGAGGTCTACGTTCCCAATATTCGCCTCCTCGGGCAAATTAACTTGAACCGAGCTAATATCGGTTACTTTACCTTCGCGGCCCTAAGTAACAAAGACGATTTTGAAAATAGAAAAAAATTCGTTGATCTCCTGGATCGTTCCATTGGGGCCTACAAGTCAGCGGTTGAAGAATACATGAAGCAGAAGTATATCGAGGGTGAAATGGCCGCATTTCAAGACATGAAAGACCATTATCCCAAATACCTTGAGTACACATCGCAAGTGCGAGAGGCACTTCTTCGTGGTGAAGCCGATGATTTTGCAAAGGTCTTATCTTTGGTTGATAAAGGTGGCCCTTGGCAGGTGCTTCAAATCGAAGTGGACTCAACCATCACAAAGATTTATGAGATGTATACGGCCGTAAGTAAGGCCAACAACGTCATTCAAGCCGAAGAAAGAGAAAGCAAGGCCATGCTTATTCTTTTGGTTGCTCTCGTTTCGTCCGGAATTCTTTTTACTGTGGTTTTCATGCTTTCAAATCGAGTTTCAAACTCAGTTGGTGGAGTGGCAAAAGCACTGACGACTGTAAGCCATAACGTTTCGGGTGCCATTACTCAACTTTCGGCCGCTGGACAATCGCTTTCGAGTGCTTCGACTGAGTCGGCCGCTTCACTAGAAGAAACAGTGGCCTCAATTGAAGAACTTACTTCTATGGTGACGAGAAACTCTGAACACGCCAAAGAAGCTTCCGATCTTGCCAATGAATCATCAAATATCGCTCGTGAAGGGGAACAAGAGATCAATGATCTCATCAATTCAATGCATGAAGTGGCGAATGATTCTAAGAAAATCGAAGAAATCATTAAAGTCATCGATGATATCGCATTTCAAACCAACCTCCTTGCCTTAAACGCGGCAGTTGAAGCTGCCCGAGCAGGTGAGCAAGGAAAAGGTTTTGCCGTGGTTGCAGACGCCGTGAGAAATCTCGCCGGACGTTCGGCCACAGCTGCCAAAGAGATCAATGCTCTCATTAAAGAAAGTGTGACCAGAACGGAAGAAAGCCGTCAGCGTGCTGATAATTCAGGAAACGTTCTGATGAGAATTGTGGCATCAGTTGAAAAGGTGGCGGTTCTTAATAAAGAAATAGCGGCCGCGAGCAACGAACAAACTATTGGTCTTGGTCAGATCAGTAAGGCCATGAACCAGTTGGATCAGGCCTCACAATTAAATGCGCAGTCGACGCAAGAAATTGCGACTACTGCAGGCGACATTGAACAACGCTCAGAAGAAATGAAAGAACAGGTTCAGATTTTAAGCCGTGAAGTCTTAGGTAGTGTGGCTTGATAATAAAAGGGGAGGCCAGACCTCCCCTTTTTATTTTAAGCAATTTTGAAAAGTTCGTTTAAAGCATTTTCCCAGAAGCTTAATGTCGGATCAATGCGCGTGCGACGAAGATAATTCGGAATCGACTCGCCTGGAAGACGAAGTCCATTCTGTTTTAGCTTATTAATCAAAACATTTACGTCTTGATTGTGTTCAGGCACAAGACCCGAACGCTGCTGCCAGGCCCATGCTGGTGCCACTTCAGCGAACGCTAATCCGCGAAACTTATCTTCAGCAGCAAGTACACGGTCTCCCGAAGTTCCTTCCCACGTACGTGCGTAATAAGAAAGATGGCTTCGAGGAATATTCATCAAATTCGCACGAATTGAAGCGGTTTTAAACTGCGGTAGAGCTTTAAAGTCATTTGCTGCGGCCAGGATGTCGGCCTGATCAGTACCACCAGCTCGACCAATGTGGACCACTGGAATACGACTATTTCCAAGAATGCGTCTCACTTCAAGCTTCGCGGCCGGACCATCAGTGATGATAAGTTCAGGTCCACCATTACTTAAAAGTTTACCAAGAAGAGCATTACGATAATTCTCAGTCGCCGAGAGGACATACTTCCAATCTTCGGCAGTCGCCCCATCCATTCCAAAAGGAACAGTCTTGATAACAAGATAGTTTTCATCTTGAATCCCAAGATCTCTCATAAGGCCTTGAAGGTGTTGACCACGAGTTCCTGTTAGCGCGCGAGCAGTAATAAGATCGTCATATCCACGAGGGTCCGCCA
Organism: Peredibacter starrii; assembly: GCF_034259205.1. Lineage (GTDB taxonomy): Bacteria > Bdellovibrionota > Bacteriovoracia > Bacteriovoracales > Bacteriovoracaceae > Peredibacter > Peredibacter starrii. The sequence goes on from NZ_CP139487.1 coordinate 27,644, forward strand.
CGATAATCACGCGAGGCTTATCTAAGTTACCGCGGTAGTGACCGAAGTCACCGATCTCTGGATGATTTTTCACATAATAAGCATCAATCCCATTAGACTGGAAAGACTTCCCCGGCTTGGTTTTGAAAATCTCTTTCATGTTGAGATTTTCTTTCATAATTCGAGCGTACATCTCGCCCGGACCAGCATCGAATACATAACGAAGACGAGCACTACGTGGACGAGAAACAAACAATTCTTCGTTTGAAAACCCTTCACCTGGACGAGCATTAGTCATGGCACTAATGGTATTCCTATCAAAGCGGGCCTGATCGCGTGTTCCGAATACGATGACATGTGGATTACTTCCCATACGAGAAGCAGTTGAAACCGGAACCATTCGAGTCCCTGGTGTACCAAAATCATAATACTCAGGTCCGATATCAGCTCTCGAATAACGGTATGGCTGACCAGAAGAATATCGGTTTGTCATTCCTGGATCTGGATTGATTCTCCAGCCGGCACTTACATAAGGTTTAAGAACACTGAGGTCCTGGCCTACAGCTTTTGAGGCCTGATCATTTGTAAGGTTACTTAAATAAGTTGGATGTGGAAGTTCAACCACGAGAACATCAGTTCCAATTGTTGAGCCATCACTTAATCTAAGACCTTTGAGGGAACGAGTGTAAGCATTACGAATTTTGATTTTATTTAAATCATAACCACCAAGCTGTGCTGGGTGAAGAAGACCGTTTTTCATTGGACCGGCCTTCGAGAAGACCATCTCACTTTTATACTTCTCTACATTGGCCTGCAATTCTTCAACTGCTGCCTTTTGAACTGGCTCTTTTGTATAATCGAGGCGACGAGCGGCCATACGCGAGTAAAGGTCATTTCCTTCCTGGTCGACCACAACTGGGAATTCATTATTTCCGCCGGCGTATTCTAACTTTGTTTCTGCAACTTGAATTTGATCGATGATTTTCTCAACACGCGATTCGACCTTACCGCCCTTACTTTCAACATAAGACCCCATGGCATCGCGGGCAGCACCACCAAAAGTTACGATAAGTTTGATTGAATCTTTATTGTTGCGAATGATCCAATCAATAAGGTTATTACGCCATTTAGCAACTGGACTATCTACGTCTTGAGTCAGAAGCCAGAGCTGATTATCAACGAGGTTTGATAGATTGAAAGAATCTTTGCCTTTGTTATCACGGAAAATAAATGGAGTGTTGTAAGCTCCATACTGACCTTTAATCGTGTAAGCATAAGTATTAATGAAGGCCGCACCTTCATTCACTCCGAAGTAAGCAGCAAGATCTTGAGCACGACCACCGAAACCTGCAGTTGCGGGACGACCTGCAGCTTCAGCAATGTGAGTAGCGTCCTGCCCAATAAATAGAATTTTTACTTTGTTCGGCGCTTGAAGCATTCGCCAGGGCACCGGCCCAAATGCTGGACGAAATTTTTGATCACCCATCAGCTGATTAGAGATCTCAGGCATGTTGGGTATATTTGCTGTAAGGTCGATTAGTTCCTTACCCATTTTTGTGCGAGGATTTGGTCCTGGGTCATATGACCAGATCGGCATGGCCGCATTGGCCACCTGAGAAGTCAAAACCACAAGATTTAATGAATAGAAAAAACCGGTTAGCTTCTTCATAAACGCATCCTTTAAAAATGATGGCCGCATCCTAAATCTCCTCAGGATTGACTTCAAATCAAGTTTGTCCTGACAGAAAGAATTACACTGTAAGAAATTCCTGATTGATTGAGGTCTGAAACGGGCCAACGATTTCTTAAGGTGATTTAGAGTTCAAAAACTAACCATGTCACTGATTAGATGAATGAAGTTTCATTCTGGCAGATGCCAGGCAATTTAAGCCCTTAACAGGAGGTCAACATGAAACGACTACTTTGTGGAACAGTGACAGCACTATTAATCTCAATGCCATTGTTTGCTCAAACTTCAAGCAGCAGCTCAATGCCTTCTTCAGGCTCAATGGATGAGACGAAGACAACAACTGAAGAAGTGAGACGTACAACGACTCCTTCTGGTGAGACAACTGAACAAGTGGAAAGAATGGAAGATTCTTCTATGTCTCCATCTCACTCTGATAGTACTCACTCTCCAGGCAGCATGGATTCTAGCTCGCCTTCTTCTTCGAAACCTAAGAGTTCAACAACTCCATCTGGTAACTAAAAAAAAGGGGCCTTTTGGGCCCCTTCTTTATTTCTTCGTTTTCTTAGAAAATTTTTTCTTAATCTTATCCCAACTTTTTCGAACCACTTTGTCGGCCATAAATGATGGTTCATTTCCTAAATTCGATTTGGCCTCACGTCTTGAGAACGCCTTGTCCTTAGACACGAAGGTCAATCCTTCTTTGGCCTTTACAACTTCAGGAACGAAGCTTTGGATGAATGGTGATGAAACGATCAGCTGACCCTGAAAAACATCTACATCAACATTTTTAGAGTCTGAAAGCGCCATTTCAAATTCGCCCTGAGTAGCAGCGGCAGATGCACCTTCAGTCTCCCAACGCTGTTCGATGACTTGAGTCTTTCGAGATGGTGTATGGGCCTTAAAAGAACCCTTTTGAAGTTTAAGAACTGAGAAGGCCCTCTCTTCTTTTTTAGTGACCTCAAGATCGGACTGCTCAATAAGTAATTCAGAGCTTTTAGTCAGGATTACTTGAGTTTCAGGATAAAGCTGAAGTAGCAGATTTGAGTTACCGGCGACAACGACGTCCCCTACTTCTAGTTTAGAATCTGACTTAAGTTCAATCTTACTTTTATTTCTGATGATGTGTGCTTCAGATTTATCAGTTAGTTTTAGTACTTTACCGATATCAGCAAAAGCAGTTGAAAGAGTCATCATAAAACAGAGAAGCCACAGACCCATGTTAATTCCTTGATGAGGTTCATGGAATTATTCTCACGTGAAAGATATCTGATGGCAATGAAGGACCTAGTGAACCAACTGTAAAAAATCCTCTCCGTCCCAAGGGAAAATCGAGATTTTCTCATAGACCAGTGGCGTCGGAGTGCCCAATTGATTGAACATTCTATCAACAAAGTTATCTTGAAGTTTTCTGGCCAGAGCAGGTGTCGACGTATGATTCAAGATGGCAAAAGGCACTTCTCCAGAAATGAGGAGAACTCCCGCCAGGGTTGAAGTATGCTTCAGAGTTCCGGTCTTCGAAAGAACCGCTTCATGAGTCTCTGGATATCCTTCAAAACGATCACGGAATGAGCCAAGGTCTTTCCCGCCGTTAACTGCAACGATGTCACTTAACTCAAAGTGCTGTTTGCGAGCACTTTCAGATAAAAGAGCAATTGATTTTAGAATCATGCGGCAAGTAGCAAGGTTATCAAAACGATTTTTACCATTGATGATTGGCAGGCCCGATCCGTTAGCAATGGAGAAGGTCGAAGCCACAATTTTCTTCTCACTCATGAGCGCCTGAAAGGTCTTCTTCTTTTGAGCAAGCGTATAAAGGTTCTCCGCCACAACGTTTTTCGACATCACATTCATCGCCTTAATAATGGCATGAAGAGGTTTAGAGCGATGGATATATTCAACCGGATTTTCATCCAGTAATGGATTTACATTATTAAGAACGACAGTCGTAGCACTTAAGTTTGGTGCAGTTCCGGTTATATCAAGACCTTCTTCACGAGCAAATTTCTGAACCGTTTTCCAGGTCGTATTAATTGTTTTTTGATTCTTCGAACTGAGATAGTAAGCAATTCTAAGTCGGATCTGTTCGGTTGTGATGACCCTATAATCCTCAAGTCCTAAATCATAGAAACGAAAATTAGAATTAAAGCTCACCTGTTTAAACTTGGTGTACCCCAAATCATTGAGGGCCTTCATCATCAAAAGAAATTTCTCTTCTTCAAAATAAGGATCAAGACCACCTTCAATATGAAGACTATCTTTCCCAATATAAAGCTTAGTTTGAAAAGTTTGGTTAAGGTCTAATACTTCGGAGGCCAGGAGTGTCGTAAGGAGTTTTGTAACTGAGGCAATTCTTTGCTTCTTATCGACCTGATAACCACCAACTTGTCCCTGCTGTTCATAGCAATAAGTTTGTTCGGTAATGGTACCGACCTTATACTTAGAATTAAGGGTCTTAAAATCCTGAGTCAGGACCGGATTGGCCCTGACCGAGGTAGAGATAATGGCTATAGCAAATAAGAGTTTTTTCATTCTATTCTTCGTAAACAACGATCACTGTGTCCCAAGAGCTGACCTTAGCGGCCAACAGGTCACCAGTGTTGCGGTTAAGTTGGTTCACAGAAACTGAGTTGTTCGCAATACGGTTACGACCCTTGGCCTCGTTAACAATCTTGAACTGTCCTGGAGCACTACCAAGACCGGTCTCCATTACTTTTTCACGAATCATTTGAGACGTTTCATGAACTAAACGAACACATCCACCTGAAGCGCGAGTACCAAGTTCCTTATAGTGTGATTTCGTGGTTGCGTGCAGAGCAATCCCACCGATGAAGAAAACAGCGTTCGGCATTGGAGCGTTCCATGTATAAGACAAGTAATCGCGATAGATTTTAGTAGGACGGAAAAAGCCCTTAGGAGTCGTAGAAAAGTAAATCCTACCAGATTTGGCCTTCTCTTCTTTCTCGCGACCGGTAGAGATTTTCTCTTTCAAGATTTCGATTCCGTTCTCATACATGGTTAATGTCTGAGCACCATCACCTTTAGAGGCCTTATTTACAGCAATTACTAAACGATTATTTCTAACTGCTTCAGCAACGCCTTCACTATTTAAACCAGGGGTAAGAACGGCCTTCATTTCTGCCATTGCATATTCTTCGATAGGCATCATCCCATCTTCCATTGCTTCTTCATCTGTTAATGCGTAGGCCCCTTGTGCCCCAAGTAGAGTAACCGCAGATAAAAGCAAAAGTGCTTTTAATGAGAAAGACTTCATAAGTTCTCCTTTTTCTCGCTTTTTTTCTGGGATTCTAAGTTGATTAAAGAATGTTTAGGGGAAAGTCTGAAAAAATGACCATACTTTTGCGCTCCAAAAGTCATGGCCAAATCCTGGCCTGTGTAATTTCTATACAATTCAGCGATTTATCAACACTTCACTTGGGAAAGGCATACTCTATCACCCATATGGCGAACGTATTTACCTATAAACAGTCTTACGATTTCTTTCGTGACATTCTAGAGGCGAAGAAAGCTAAGAACCCGTCATTCTCTCTAAGGGCAGCGGCCCGTAGCTGTGGTCTTTCACCAGCAGCTCTTTCAATGTTCCTCAATGGCAAAAAGAAGATCTCGGTCCAGGTAGCAAGACAGCTGGCGGTTTGGACCAAACTAAGAGTTAAAGAACAAGAATATTTCATTACGATGGTTGAGCATGAGCTTGCCCGTAGTGCCAGCATTAAGCAGGTTCTAGAAAACCGCATGGAAGAGCTTGCCCGTGAAGAGGCAAACCGACGTATCAAAAAGAGTAAACTCGATTATGATTTCGTCTTCTCAAATTGGTTCCACCTTCCGTTACTCGTGATGCTGAAAACCCCTGAGCTTTGCCAGAAGGGCCCTCAGGAACTTGCTAATTTTCTCAATGTAGACGTTAAAGACATTTCAAATGCTCTTAAGCAATTCCAGAAAATTGGAATCGCCGAATATCAAATGGATGGTTGGAAGATTAACGATGAACTTCTGTTTGCAGCAGAAGGTCCTCATTTAGGTCTTAGAAATTTCCACCGTCTTATGCTTGGGAAGGCCCAAGATTCATTGGAAACTCAAAATAACTCTGAAAAGTTCGTGGGCTCAGAAACCATGCTTTTTGATGAAGAAAGTCTTCAAGAAGCAAATGAGGCCATCGAGGAATGTTTTAGTAAAGTTCTTGCTATCGCAGCGAAATCGAAGAAGCAGAAATTGTATCACTTCGGTATCCAGTTGTTTAAGCTCAGCAAGTAAAAGGATTCTTATGCGAAATCTTCTTGTAGTTCTAGCACTAACCTCATCATCAGTTTTTGCGTTTGAAGGCGGCGGCAGTATCAGTGGTGGTACTCGCGGCGGTGGTAACTCTTGCGGTTCTGATTTTGCTTTCATCGGTAAAATGGTTTACCAGCGCATTCTTCACAACGAGTATTTCAAAAAGAACATTAACCTGATCGCTCTAAAAGATGCCATCACACAGACTTCGGTACGTGAAACAACTCAGCCCATCACTGACGCTGAAAATGTTCGTTATGAAGCTGTTAACTATCCAGAAGAGAAAATCATTCTCGTCCACCAGGACTATTGTAACAACCGTCTAGCGAAGCCAAATGCGAAGCTGGTTTTCCATGAATACCTTGGGATTGCTTCGCCTGGCCTGGATGCTGGATTCAATATCAGCGGCAAACTCTTTTCAGAGACTGGTCTAACTGACAAAAACTTCCAAAATCTTCTAGAGACTAACGGAACAGATGCATCTGTTCTAAATCTTCGTAATAAAGAACTCGTTGCTAAAAACCTTGAGAGCAACTCGGTTGAGCTTGAAGCGAAAAATGGTCAATTCCGTTTGGTTGTTAAGTGCGATATCAAGAGACCTGAACTTGTTTATCACAAGCTTAGTAGTGGAAAGGTTTCGTACCAATCAACTTTCAAGTTTAAGAGTGCCACTCAATGCCAGGAAGTTTTTGGCAAGGCCCTATTAAGCGACAAGATTGATGATCTGGATCTGGTTCTGGGACTTGAAAGCTACACTGTAGTTTCTAACAAATAAATAAATCGAAAAATTCAGGATATGACTTTGTCACTGCTTCCGGAGGAGTAACACTCCCTCCGGAATGCTGACGAAGAAACAATGCACCTACCATCACCATTCGGTGATCATTTGGTAGAACAAGATCTTTCGCTTCATTGATTTTTAAATCGCTGCCTTCAATCAACAATGTCTCACCTTCAAGCCAGGTCTTGCGCCCAAAGGCCTTAATGAGATTCATGACTTCCGTCAGACGATCACTCTCTTTGAAAGTGAGATTTTTAGTGCCATGAAGCTCATGGACACCTTTAATATGAGAAAGGAAATAGCCGAGAGTCGGAACAAGATCCAAACAATCAGTCACATCAAAAGAGATAGGTTCATGATGAGTGATGGGTTTAATGACCATCCCTTTATCATTTTCCGTGACTGAACCCAGCTTGCGGAGAATTTTTATAAACTTGGAATCGGCCTGAAAAGAATCATCGAATAGACCAGGAAAGGTAATTTCATGGTTCAGGGCCGCAAACGCCAATGGATAACTCGCGCTACTCCAATCAAGCGGAACAGGATAAACATCGTTTTGTTTTAGGTCCTGAATCACTTTTTCTGTCATGGCCCAATAACTTTGTGAGGTCGTGAGGTTCACCGGAATGATCTTCGTTCCAAAGTCAGAGAGGCCTAATTCAAAAGCTGTCGCGTATTGAGTTGTTCGGGTGCAATCAACTTCTAAAGTTTTCGGGGCAGTGATTGGTCCTTGAAGCGTCAAAACCGCATCATTGAGTTCGGCCTTCGCTCCAAGCATTCGCGCTTGATCAATAAATTCCTGCCAAGGCCGTTCTTTCAAACGCTCCCCTAGCACCAATTCATATTTCTTTTTTCCCTTTAACAACAGACCCGCCAGGAAGCGCGCAGTCGTTCCCCCTTCACCTACATCAAGCTTCTTATCAGAACTCTCGCAGGCAGGAAAAGAACCCTCGATAACAACATTCTTGCCAGATGTTTTAACTTTAAGACCCAGCTCTTTTAAGCAGGCCAGAAGAATTGTTACATCTGTTGATTCAGGAAGATTTTCTAGGGTGACAGGAGACTTTTTAATGGCAGCAAGAATCAACGCACGATTAGCATATGACTTCGATGAAGGCACATGTACTTCTTTAATCATTGAACCGTGTTTAAGATTTAAACTCGCCATATGCATGAATCTTTGCCTTAAAGTCTTTCAGAGCGACTTCTTCAACATAACAGATTCCAATATTCTTGACGAGAACTAAGCGTAGACGCGAATCAAGCTTCTTCTTATCCTGTTCCAGATAATCAGAGAACGTATTGATATCAAACTTTGAGAAGTAGCTGATCTCAAACTTCTCGGCCGGCAGGGCAAGTGCCTTGACCATGACTTCCCACTGACTATGGGCCTCATGAAGACCCATAATTTTGAACATATACTTAAGTCCCATAGCAACTGCGTGTCCATGAGGAATTTTAAGAGTGTATTCGAAAGCGTGGCCAAGTGTATGACCAAGGTTCAGGTAAATGCGCTCACCATTTTCTTTAAAGTCTCGTTCCACCACGATGTTTTTAAAGTTAGCACAGGCCATCGCAATATCTTCGATCGATGTCTTACTAACAATGAGCTTATGAATTTCTTCAGAGAGAAACCCGTACTTCAGAACTTCACCCTTGCCGGACATCCATTCTTTTTCAGGCAGCGAAGTTAGAAAATCTCCGCAAATAAAAACTTTCTCTGGCATGTGGAAAGAGCCAACAAGGTTTTTACCTTGAGGCATATTCACAGCAACTTTCCCACCAATAGAGCCATCAATCATGGCCAGAAGCGTGGTAGGAACTGCCACCCATTTAATCCCACGAAGAATGGTAGCGGCCACATAGCCTGCGAAATCCGTAGTTGCTCCTCCACCAAAAGCGTAAAGAGTTGAACCACGACTGATGCCTTGTCTCAAAAAGAACTCTAGGGCCTGTCCGTAAGTTTCAAGATTCTTTTCCTCTTCTGGATTCTTCAACCAAAATACATGCGGAGAAAATTGAATCCACTGCGGAAGATGATTCTTCGCCTTTACATCAACAATGGCAAAAAATTGTCCATCTTTGAAGTTATCCAGTTCCTTGAATAGTTCGAGCTTTTTGAGGTAAGTTAGATTGGATTTCATGATGTCCCTATTATCGTCAAAATCGAAGGAAATAGAAGTGAGTGTAGAGTGGTTTTTTAAATTAAAAGAGATCGATTCACTGACGAAGATGAAAAATGGCCATTTAAAGGCCAAGAGTGAGCAGGAAGATCGGCTATCTAAGCTAAATAACAGGCGGCTAGAAGCTGTTTCGCAAAGTGCAAAGCTCAAGCAAGATTTGATTTCCCTCCATGATGAACTTGCCCAAGTTGAGAAGAAGCTCAAAATTGCCTCTGAGCAACGCCAACGTCTCATCGACATAGGTGGTGACGAGAAAAAGATTCAACAGTTTGAAACTGAAATTGAAGGACATGAAGAAGCAGGGCTTACTTTCCTCTCGCGCGAAGAAGAAATTGAAGCGGAGATAAAAGATAATCGTGAATTCATGCAAGGCCTTGAGAAAACCATCAAAGAAATTGAAGATGAAGTTTCTCAGGACGTATCTAAGCTTGATGCCGAGATCACAAATCTCGATTTACGAGTGAATTTGTTAATGGACGAACTTCCTGCAGACTATAAGGCCACGCTTCAAAAAGTAACGGCGAAGAAACTTGCCCATGGTCCCTTCACAAGAGTGGACCAGGGGAGTTGTTATTTTTGTCGTTATAAGATTTCTAGAATTGATGAATCGGAGATCGATATGCAGAAACAGTTGAAGCAGTGTCCGCAATGCTCGCGGATTTTTCTTCCTTACGGTGCTTAGTAGAATTGAACTGAAGTCAATTGCAGGATGTTTTGACCTGCATAACTACCGCCAGTATAAGCTCCGTAGTTTCCATTAGTAGTTGCATAAGGATTATAAAGTTGGCCGGTAAAACGCGCGCGGTATTTCCAGACGCCATTTACATTCAGAGGTTGAATTCCCTGCATTTGCGCCTGTTGAAGGGCCTGTCGAATAAGAGCATCGTTTTGGGACGTCGAAACTGGATATGCCTTTCCACCAACTTCAATCGGTGTCTGACTGTTAGTATTCAAATAACCTGTTTGGGTTGAAAGAGCGTTCGAGAAAGAACTTGAACTACTCCCTCCGCCGTCTTTACCACCACAGGACACTGCCGTTAGGGTAAGGGCCAGAAGGATCAATAAGAGGGTTTTCATAACTTCTCCTTAAACTTTTCTATCTAATTCATCGGTATTTATTGACCCCACCCTTAACTTAATTCCTGAGCACCTCTATTCAGCTATTTACCCTCAACAAAGCTAGGCTTGATAAGGCACCTCTCCCCCGCTAATATGGCGCCTCACCGAGATCAGGGGACTATCGCCGCCGTAACAGGGGGAGGAAAGTCCGGACACCATAGAGCATCGTAGCGGGTAATGCCCGTCCGCCGTGAGGCGAGGACAAGTGCAACAGAAAGTATGTATGGCCTAAGCTTCGGCTTAGGTGCGTAGTGAAACCAGGTAAACTCTACGAGGTGCAAGCCCAAATAGGTGAGCGTTGATTCTGCTCGCGGAGCTCACGGGTTGGGTGCTGGAGCTTTGGAGTAATCCACGGCCTAGAGGAATGATAGTTTAATACAGAATCCGGCTTATTCCTGATCTCGGTTTTTTAGACACCTTTGTATTTCTTTCACTCAGACCCCACTCTCACTCCTCCCCATTGTATGCTGCTGTAAAAGGACGACTTATGAACAAATATCTATTGGTACTTGCCACTCTTTCGCTATTTTCTTTATCTGCCTTTTCAGCAGACCTCGTGAAAAGATGTGAAGTGAATCTTCCAGCAATGGAAGCAGGTGATATTGATATTAAGATGGACATCAAAGTCTTTAAGCAAGATGGCGTTTTGAGTTCAACCATCGTTCAGACCGTCGATGGTGTAAGTGTCCCTCTTGATTCAAGTGCTGAGATGATTAGCTACGAGATCCGCGAGGGTCTAAAGGCGAATCTTGAATCAGAAGATTTAAACCAAGGTGAAAAGCTGATTGTTCACGCCATGACAGTTGAAGCGGACAAAGATCTTAGTAAAATTTTTAGCTCTGGGATTAAGAGTTTAAAACTCATTCGCAAAGTGAATACATACGTAATCGATGAAGAAACCAATATGGGTTCTGCCACGATTGTTGAGGCGATGGATAAGAAAGGAAAAATCATTGGATCATTCTTAGGAGGATTCGTGGTTCGACCTTGCCGCTAATTATCTCTCGAAAACATCCAGCCCTTCATCCAGTAAGACAAAAGCACTCTGTCCCTTCTCAAGCTTAATATCCTGGCCGCCAGTCAAATGACTGAAGGCCGGGAGTAAACAGAACTCTTTATCCAAAATAAAACTCGGAAGTCTTAATTCATCAACGCCCGCTCGAAGTCTCATCATAGGATGAATGTGGCCGGAAAATTGGAAACCAGTGAGCTGCGGATTGTGTTCGTGTAAAAATGAGAAATGACCAATCTTGAAGTCCTTCTCTTCAACTATGCCCCAGCTCTCGGGGAAATCCGTGTAACGATCATGATTGCCTTTGACTAAGACCAACTCGCAAGGATTTTCCTCACGAAAATTTGCGACTTTCGCAATCAGTCCTCGGCTTAGACTCTTCTCATGATGAATGAGATCTCCCAGGACAATTAAAGATGTCGTTTCGTAATCCGCAAGGCAATGAGACAAACGATTAAGATCTGCCTCAAAGACTTTATCGGTGATGGCGATTCCATGATTACGTAAATAGTTCGTTTTTCCCCAATGAAGATCTGCGGCTAGCATGATTTTTCGACGGGGCCAATAAATGATCCTCCGGCAGTCGAAGATGAATTCTTCTTCATGAATGGTTCTTACGAGACTTGTTTCCATTTTTCTTTCATCCGTTGCAAACGATCTTGTAAAGACTCGGAAGATACTAGGGATCCAATTCTTTCAATGATCAAAGGAAAGGCCAGAGGCGAAGGCCGGGAAGTCTTATATAACTCAAACGGCATTTCTTTAATTTTTCGGAGTACAGAGACGAGGCGACTTTCCTGAAACTGAAAAAACCGCACTTCATCAAAGGACTGATTATAAAGTGGTTGCTCGGGTTCGTATTTAGAGAAGACCTCAAACAAGAGCGAGGAACTCATCTGCAGGTTCTTCATGGTTCTCTTCTCACCCATGCGGTTTTGATAAACTAGCCCTGAGACCTGAGCAATGTCCCTAAACTGTTTCTTCGCGAGTTGGGTCATATTAAGACTGCGTTGAATATCGTTTGTGAGATTATCCAGAGAAAGACATTCCTTAATCACTTCTAGATCAAATTTATAATCAGAGGGTGCAAGAATTTCTAGGCCATACTCTGAAACGGCGAAGCTGAATGTGACCTTGGTTCTAAGGGAAAGTCGGACAGAGAGTAAGGCCGCCAGGGCCTCATGCACGAGTCTTCCCTCAAATGGAAAAATGAACAAATGCCTCCCTTCTCGCGTAAGTGTCTCTTCCAATAATAAATAATTTCTTCCAGGAAGACGTGAAAGTGCTTTCTGAACTTCAATAATAGGAGAAAGGAATTCAATCAGGGGATGTTGATAGCGACCTTGTTCGATTAATTCAAATATCTCTTTCAAATGACTTGTGAGAAGAGAGGAGAGAGGCAAACGACTTCCCCACCAGATTGGCACCACGGCGGCCTTGGGCGGAGCAAGCCTCACAAAGACCGTCATGTCCTTGATCATCATGAACTCTAAAACTTTTCCAGAAAAAACAAACCGGTCCCCTTTTTTAAGCTTACTCACAAAAGATTCTTCCACCGACCCCAGACTTCCCCCCTTGGCAAACTTAATTCGCATGGATGGATCAGAGGTAATGGTTCCGACATTCATGAGATGCTGCTGAATCATTTTTTTGTCGTGGACCAGGTATCTACCGTTTAATTCTTTCAGACGATGATAATAAGGATACGCACTTAAGCTTCTTCCTCCTTGAGTAAGAAATAGAAGAAGATTATCAAATTGATAGCGCTCTATTTTTTGGTAAGCATAGGTGTGGCGAATTTCCTCGAAGGCCTCAGAAGGAATAAGTCCTTCTCCCGAAGCAAGAGTCACCATATGCTGGGCCAAAACATCAAAACTAAGTTCAGGAGGAATAATGTCTTCTTTAAGACCTCGATCAATAGCGAGTTCAGTTGCCATATATTCAAAGAGCTCAAGAGCGTGAGTCGGCACAAAGTAAATTCGAGGCACCCCTGTAGGCGTGTGACCAGAGCGTCCGGCACGTTGAATGAAGCGAGAAATACTTTTAGGGGATCCAACCTGATAGACTCGTTCAACCATGGGAAAATCTACTCCTAGATCCAGACTTGAGGTACAGATCACGAGTTTTAATTCTCCGGTCTTTATTTTATTTTCAACCTCTTCTCTTCGCTCTCGATCAATTGAAGAGTGGTGAATGGCCATGATGGGTTCCCACTCGGGTTTTCGAAGAAGGATTTCGTTGTACCAACGCTCTGATTGAGAGCGGACATTGGTAAAGAGAAGACAGGACTGCTTGATATCCACGTGATTAATCACCTTCTCAAGCATCGCGAGTCCTAAGTGCCCTGACCAAGGGAATGAATCGATCTCATCGGGAAGAAGGGTTTGGACTTCAATTTCTTTTGAGACCTTCTCTGTGATGAAAACAAAGTTCTTCAAAACGTTCCCATTTAAAACTCGTCCCGCGAGTTCGGGATTTCCAACCGTCGCAGAAAGTCCCCAGATTCGAAGATTAGGAGCGAGCTTTTTTAAATGAGCGAGACATAGTTGAACCTGCACTCCTCGCTTGTTCCCCATGAGTTCATGCCACTCATCTATGACAACTAATCGGCATTTTTTCAGGGCCTCACGGTACTCCTCAGATGCGAGCAGAAGATTGAATGATTCGGGGGTAGTAACAAGAATAGAAGGTGGATTCTTTTTTTGTTTTGCTCTTTGAGAAGCACTGGTGTCCCCTGTTCTTCCTTCCACCGTATAGGGAAGTTTCATTTCATCGATGGGTTGTTGAATAGATTTGATGATATCAGCGCTGAGAGCACGCAGAGGAGAAATGTAGAGGATGTGGATGCCGGGTGCCTTTTGTTCTTCGAGGGTCAAATCAGCAAGAGCGGCCAGCACTCCTGCATAGGTCTTTCCGAAGCCAGTTGAAACGTGAATGAGTCCATTTTCTCCACGCAGATACGCCTTCCAGGCCTCCAGCTGAAATTCCCGGGCCTTCCAACCCTTGGTCTCAAACCATTTTTCAATCCAGTCTAATCTGCTACTGCTCATTTAATAGTTTTTTTACCTCTTCCAGAGTGTCCGCTTCCTCTGGTTTTTTATCCTTTCTCCAACGCGAGATACGAGGAAATCGCAATGCCACTCCGGCCTTATGGCGACTTGATTCTTGAATTCCTTCAAACGCAATTTCAAAAACGTGCTGAGGCCTCACAGAACGAACTGGCCCAAATTTTTCAACGGTGTTTTTCTTGATCCAATTATCCATGCTTGCTAGTTCCTCATCTGATAAACCTGAATAGGCCTTAGTCACCGGAATGAGTTCCTTATCTTTCCATACTGCAAGCGTGTAATCGGTATAAAGATTTGAGCGTCTTCCCGTACCGGATTGTGCGTAAAGAAGAACACAGTCAATGGTGTGAGGATCAATCTTCCACTTCCACCAATCTCCGCGTTTTCTTCCGGTTTGATAGGTTGAGTTCCAGCGCTTAAGCATGAAGCCTTCTACACCCCGATCCCGGCTCTCCAGACGAAGTTCTTTCGCTTCATCAATATTTTTGACCTTCACAAGTTTTGAGAGAGGAAACACCTTGATGCTTTCCAGAATTTCTCTACGCTCTCTGAGTGGTTTCTCACGAATATCTTCGCCTTCCCATTCCAGCACATCATAGGCCATGACTGAGATAGGAGTTTTCTCGAGATCTTTTTTAGAGATTTTTTTCCGATTAAGCCTTGTCTGAAGTTCATTGAAGGACAGAACCTTTCCTTCTCTAAAAGGCAGAAGCTCGCCATCAATCACAGTTCCATCCGGAAGATTCTGGGCCTGATGAAGTACATCTGGAAAACTTTCATTGATGAGCTCTTCACCCCGGGACCAAAGAAAAACCTCTCCATCACGTTTTATGACCTGAACTCGAATGCCGTCCCATTTCCATTCCACACACCATTCTTTCCAGTTGCTAAAAACTTCTTCCGCGTCTTCCACGGGAGATGCAAGAAAGTATGGATAGGGTTTTGATTTTCTTTCAATGGTCACATCTTGAACGAGAAGATTGTCATAGAACTCAGGAGTGGACTCATAATCACCCATCAAGCGGAAACTCATGGTCTCTTTATCAATTCCCGCCACAATTGCCATGGCCTGAATCAACAAGTTTTTAGAAACACCCATACGAAGGTTTCCCGAGAAACACTTATGAATCAAAAATAGAACCGATTCATCATAGCTCGCCCACCAGCTGTGAAGCTTTGCTTTTATTTCTTCGGGAGTGAGTTTCTTTAAGGTCAAAAGTTCTTCTTTAATGAATTTTCCCAGGGCGGGAGGATGCTTAGGATGTTCAATCGGTCCTCGTAAAAGGGCCATTGTTTCTGATGAATCGCCTACGTGATAGGCCGACTCTTTAAAAAGCCACATAGGCATCTTCATATACTCGCAAAACGCTTCTTGAAGAAAGGTGCGATTGATTTTGGTATTAATCTTATTGCCTGAAATAATGTAAAGACCCCAACACGCATCTTCTGAAGGCACTTCTTCAAAATAATTTCTAAGGCCGTCCACTTTGTTCAAGGTTGAGGTGGTCTGATCTAATTGGCGAAGGAGTTCTACAAATCGTTCCATCAGGACTCTCCCTCGGTGTCGTAAGGCATTTTTAAATCGTAAGCATCAAGACCTTCATCTTTTAGATACCTCACGATGGCGTCTGTATTTCCGTGAGTAAAATAGACTTTCTTGCATCCCGTTTCTTTGACCGTTCTAAGAAGCGAGGGCCAGTCAGCGTGATCGGAAATGACGAATCCTCTTTCATAACCTTTTCTTCTGCGATTTCCCCGAAGCCGCATCCATCCTGAAGCGAATGCTACTTTCTTGGGAGAAAGACGTTTATTCCAACTTGAACCAAGTGCAGATGGAGGACAGAGAATCATCGCTCCTTCAAACTTCTCTTTACTCTCCAGGGGAACTTTTTTTACATTCGGCCAAATAAGTCCCGTCTTTTCATAACAGTGATTAAGTTCATCGACGGTTCCATGCACCCAGATCGTTTCATCAGTGAGCTCCCGAAGGCCCGCAATAATTCTTTGCGCCTTCCCCAAAGCATAACAACAAAGGACCGAGTTAAAGCCTTCCTCGCGGTTTTTCATCCACCAGGCAAGGATCTCCTTCATTTCATTTTGAAAATCGGGCCAGCGATAAACCGGAAGTGCAAAGGTTGCCTCAGAAATAAAAACATCACAGGGAAGAACTTCGAAAGGTTCACAGGTTGGATCATAGTCACGCTTAAAATCTCCCGTGAAGACCCAAACCTCATCTTCGTACTGAATCCGTACTTGCGAAGAACCAAGAATGTGACCTGCTGGATGAAGACTTACATCAACATCTCCCATCCGAAAGGTCTCGCCATAAGGATGAGTTTCAATGGGAACTTCGCCCATGCGCTTTCTTAAAATGTGTTCTGATTCATTGACGGCAATATAGCGATTCATGCCCCAATGTGCGTGATCGCCATGAGCATGAGTAATGAGGGCGGTCTCCACTTTTTCCCATGGATCAATGTAGAAGTCTCCGAGAGCGCAATAAAGACCTTTATTGGTCAGTTGCAAGAGTTCCATTCACTCATTTTATCAACGAGTAAATTACTTCACGAGAAACGAGAGTTGGGCAAAGCGAGTTACTTGGTCTTCAAGCGATAAGGCATTTTGGTTTGTGGATCAATCGCACTAGAAGTTGGCGAGATTGGTAATCTTTGACCGTCTGCAGTCATCCAAATGTTGACCTGACTTGCTGCAGGTACATATAAGAAATCCACCAAACGATTGGCAATTTGAGCTTCTAACTTTGAGATATCGAGAACCGAGTCACCAGCGCGGTAGAAGTGACCATCTTTCAATGCAAACGTAATTGGACGATTCATTTGTCCCGCCCACCCTACTGCGTACTGAGCGTCAGTAAATGTGAGTCGAAGTTCAGACATACAGCCAGGATTAGAACGAAATCTTCCATCTAGCTTCATCGAAGAGGTTTTAGAGTGTGAGATCTTGATTTGATTTTTTTTAATCGCGATTGGCAGAGAAATAACTTCGTCTTTTACATGAAACTCTGAGGAATCTCCCCAAACCAGCTTCTCGTAACGGCAGCTTAACAACAATTCTGCCTTTAAGTTGAAACGATTCTCGGGTGCTGAAAACTCTAACTCAAAGGGATGAACAAGAGTTGATTCCGAAAATGCGTTAAAAGAAAGAAGTAGGCAAAAGATTAAAAAGAATTTTCTCATTCTTTATTTTTATCTCGAGGCGTTTAATTTCGCCAAGGCCTTCAGCGTTGCTGTTGAGAAATTGGATTCCGCATCCCCTGTGGAGCGCCATTCTGATTTGTTGGCAAATGCGAGAGCTTTAAATTCTTTCTCACCCATCAGCAGAACACTGTTCTGAATTTTGTATTTAGTAATACCAGTTTTAAAAGTGAATAAAGGATCGGCCTTCGCTCCCTTCGGGAAACTTGGATACTGCTTCAAAGTTTTATCAGTGGTCGAGAGAATGAAAGTGGGAACTTCATACTGTCCTGAAAGCCACTCTTTCTCGCCCTTCTGATAAACCAGGACCTTATCTTTTTTCATCACAAAAACTCTAAGAAGATGAAGTTCATGCTCTACAGCTTTTTTCTTTTCTTCGCCTTTCATCATGGGAATTGAAAGTGGCGTGCCTTCTTTAAACGCGAGACAATCTTTCTTAAGTGGACACAACTCACATGAGGCCTTGCGGGCCTGGCAGTAAGTGCGACCTAGATCCATCAACGCTTCATTCAGTTCTCTGAAAGAGAGCTTTTCGTTGAAGATCTTTTTATTCACAAACAGCGTCTGAATTTCTTTTTGAAGTTTTAGACCCTTTTCTGTTTTTAGATTCAAGAGACGAGCAATCACGCGCTCAAGATTGGCATCAACTGCCAGAGCACGTTTGTCCATCCCAATTCCCACTAAAGCGTTTGCGGTATAAGGACCAATTCCCGGAATCTCCATCAGGGCCTCAAGGTCATGGGGAAACTCTCCGCCATGATCTTTTGCGAGTGCTTCTGCAATTTTTTTCAAATTGCGTGCACGACGGTAATAACCCAGACCTTTCCACGCCACCAAGAGCTCATCCTCAGATGCGGATGCAAGACTCTTTAATGTAGGGAAACGAACGAGAAAGCGCTCAAAATGATTCTTCACAGTTCCCACTGTCGTTTGCTGAAGCATGATCTCCGAAACCAGAGTGCGATACAACGAGCGATTTTGGCGCCAAGGTAATTGCGAGAACTCGGTCTTAGACCAAGAAAGAAGATTTTTGAGACTCATGTGGGGATTTTGGTATTACTTACAGCTTTTGGCAAGAGAGTCAGCGAGCTCTACCATCTGCTTGGCAGTCAGAGGATCTTTATCTCCACGAAGTTTCCCATGCTTACTCTCAATGTAGTCAGAGAATTCTTTGTGGAATTCGTAGATGTCTGTGATGATCACCAGTTTTTTTGCGTCCGAGCGCTCAATCCAATCCATCAGACGTTTATAATCATTCAGACCCTGATTGAGGCAGAGTGAATCCATACCACCAGCTTGCTTAATGGTGGTATCAAACATCATGACGTTTACCTTCTGATTAAAACCACAAGATTCATCCAGCGCACGCACCAGACTCTTACGATGGCAACCACCACTGGCGTCCGAGAAATCAAATTCTCTCATCGAAGAACTAGTATCGATCCAGAGATCAAGTTTTGCGACTTCAGGTTTGGCCTCTTTTTTGGCCTTGCCACAGAACACATCGAAATAATTTTTCGGATCGCAATCAATCAATTCACGTTCTACAGATTTCCCTGCAGGAATAGACGGTCCTTCAGTCTCAATCTTCTTCGTCTCGACTGCTTCCTCTAAACCATTTTCTTTCTTATACAAACCAAATTGCGGATCGAAACAATAGTCACCCATCTCCTGGCATTCGAGAGCGGCGGTTGGGGCTCGGTAAACATATTGCGGACGATTCAAGAGATCTTCCAGAAGCGTGACTTTGGAATTTGAAACAAACCACACCTCAATGTCCTTAGGTGCGGCCATAACATTCATAGAGATTAGAAACAGAACCAGTAGGCGAATCAAAATTCCATATTCCTTTGACGAATATATCTGAAAATCGCGTCCCCTAAATCCACAATCAGATCTCGATCGTTGGCATCCAGGTTCAGAAAGTCATTTAAGTAACCCTTCTGACGTGGAGACAAGGTCTCAAGCTTTTCCTTCATTGTGAGGTCAGTTCTTGTATTAGAAACTGATGAGCCCTCACCGAAAGGCATCTGCTGCTTCTTTCCGCCCACATTGATCGTCGCACTTGTCTTGCGGGTCTCATGAGCTTTCGGAGCTTCTTCACCGGCATTCTGATCGGAAGTTTTTTGATCTTTATAAAATTGAACCAGACGCTTGAACGTCTCAGTCGACTCCTCTTCCACTCCATCAATGATTTCGTGCAAAGGAATTCCAAGAGTCGCGATGATATTGGCAACCAATTGCTCATCGACACTGCTGGTTTTGAGATTCAAGAAACGACTCATGGTGGAGATTCCCACGTTCATCATTTCTGATAGGTCTTTTTGAGTAAGTCCTCCGCGCAATTGCATATATTTACGAACAACAGCGAGGAAATTTTCTAAGAACTCTGGTGTAAAGCGGATCATGGTCCACCCCCTTGAATTCCTTATCGGTTTGCAAAATAGTTCCTTGATGCAATTTTATTGCTTGACGCAAATAGTCAATTGGCATATCATTGCACTCAGGAACAAAGCACCAAATCGGAGGAGCCATGTTCACACAAACTATTGAAATGACTCAATTAGTATCAAATGACAGCTACCAGCTGATTACGGACGAACAGCTAGCTGCCTCTGTGATCACCTCCCAAATCCTGGCCGGCTCACGCATCCACATGAGCACCTACCGGCAAGTGGTTTTCTCCGAGTGCGTGTTCTATGCCTGCGAATTTCAAGGGGTTGTGTTCGAAAACTGTGTGTTTGAGAATTGCAGCTTCGAATTTTCACACCTTCGCAAGTGCAAGTTCAAGAATTGCAATTTCACAAATTGCACTTTTAAAGCCACTAGCTCAATAAATTCTAATTATGAAGACTGTGACCTAGATAAGGATATGTCTGATATGACTCAAACCGGCCGTAACCTGATTAGCTTCAGCCGCAAAGATGATTACACGACAGATATCTATATCGAATTGGCCATGGCCGCATAAATAACAAGGAGACAGCAATGAACCTGAGTTTTTACGGCCTAACTCTAATGATTAACGTGTTTGGTTTGGCGGTTCTGATTAAGGCCTACGGAATTTAGCCAACCAATGTTCGAGATTCCTACCCAAAGAACCCTGAGGTGTGCGCGACACCTCGGGGTTTTTACTTTTAGGACTAGTGATTAGTGATTAGTGATCTTAGCGTTTGCTGACGGCTTGTATTCGAAATTCCCTGGAGGAAAAGAAACATTCTCTTTGATATCGATCAGACGAATATTGGTCTTTGAACCATCCACTTTCGTAAGAATGATTTTCTCAAAGCCCTTCAATTCTTTAATCGACTTAGCGTCTTTAGCAGCTTGAAGCACAACTTCAGTAAAACCCATTTCTTTCTGGATCGTTTTCACGAAAGTCAGAGTCACTTCATTCTTATTGTACTTAGTTGTGAATAGCTTAGATTGCTCTACCCCATCTTTAACTGAATCAAGGAATTTGATGATCGGAAGGTTAGATGACTTCTGAATCGTCACTTGGTCCTTCTCTCCTTTCACAAATGCCGGTTGGAACAGCCAGCTCTTCTGAGGATTAACCACAAACAGAGTCGGGTTCGGCTGAGTCACTTCAAAACGAAGGTGGCCCGGAAACTTGTAATCAATTTTACCGAAGCTCTTACGCTCTTTTCCAGTCACTGACTTAAGAGTTTCTTCGTAATTAGCGCTGAATGAAGTGGGAACAAAGCTAGAGGCAAAAGAGAGAGTTGGGAGAAGTAATAGACCTAGAAGTAGTTTCATAATCATTCCATTGAAAAAAAGGGGAAAGCTTCCTCTTACTGAAGTCACTTTTCCCCTGTCCACAAACCTCTAATGGAGTTGAACTGAGACGGCCTTAGACACGCCTGGTTCCTGCATGGTCACCCCGTAAAGAGTGTCATTCAGTTCCATGGTTTTCTTATTATGTGTAATCAAAATAAATTGTGATTCAGAACTCATCTCACGAAGAAGCTCGTTGAATCGACCAACGTTTGCATCATCAAGTGGAGCATCAACCTCATCAAGTAGACAGAATGGTGATGGCTTCACAAGGAAGATAGAGAAGATCAGAGACACTGCTGTCATCGCCTTCTCACCACCTGACATAAGAGTGATCGAAGTCATCTTCTTACCAGGAGGTTTTGCAGTAATTTCAACACCGCAGTCGATTGAATCAAGGTCACCAGTTACTTCAAGACGTGCTTCACCACCACCGAAGATGATAGGGAATACTTTCGAGAAGCGCTCGTTAACTTCGTTAAATGCTTCTTTGAAACGCTCTTTCGATTTTTCATCGATGTGTGCGATCGCAGTTTGTAGATCAACCAATGACTTCTTCAGTTCTTCTTCCTGAGCTTTCAGGAAGTCATAACGAAGCTTCTGACGGTCGTAATCTTCGATTGCGGCCCAGTTGATTTCGCCAAGACGGTTGAATTCAGATTTATAATCTTTGAATTTTTCTTTCGCTTCTTTGATCTGACCAGGGAAACGTTTTTCGAATTCGTATTCGATCGCTTCGATTTCCTTCGGACCATCTTCTGTTTCCATTATGTACATAGAAGATAGATCTTTAAGATCTGTGATCTTGTCTGATGTGATTTCAAGATGCTTCATCATAGTTGAACGAAGGTCGATCTTGTAACGCTCGAAGATGTCTTTCGCAAGAAGCTCTTCTTCCTGGATGATCTGAGAAGTCTTAAGTTCAAGCTCAACGTTCTCTTTCTCAATCTTGTTGATACGAGAGTTGATTTCTTTAAGCTCTGATTCTTTTTCCTGCATAGAAAGAAGGATCTGTGCGATCTGATCTTTCAGAAGGTTAAGATAAGTTTCTTTTTCAGCAAGAACTTCGGCCTGATCGCGGTTAGAAGCTTCAACATTCTCCACTTCAACCTGAGCATTTTCGATTTCTGACTGGAAGTTATTAAGAAGCTCAAGGTTCGCTTCCTGCTTCTCACGGTAACGGTCAATTTGAGCGTTAACGTCTTCAATCTGAGATTTAAGAGAAGTTAGCTGCTGCTGGTAACTCTGAGCTTTCACTTTGAGTTCCATCATTTCATCGCGCTCATTCTCGAAGCTTACTTTAAGCTCAGAGTAACGATCTTCAATGTCTGCCACTTCAGAGGCAAGTTCTTTAACTTTGCCTTCGAACTCTTCCTTAGCATTAAGGATCTTCTCGTCCGCCTCGATGAGATCAAGACGAAGTTTAGAAGTCTCAGACTTACGATTCTGAAGAATCTGAAGTCTTTGTGAGTTAGAAGATTGGTTCGCCTCTTTAGACTCTAGGGCCGCTTTAGTAGCAGCGTATAGAGTGTTAATTTCGTTGAACTCTTTGTTCTTTTCTTCAAGAGCTACACGCTTCTCAGCAAGTGTAGTTTCAAGTTGCATGATGTTGGTTTCAAGAATTGCAAGCTCAGCTTGTTTTTCTTCCAGCTCAACACCCATCTCCTGAATAAGGTTGTTACGTTGAACGATACCTTGAGCTTCAGAAGCTGAATCGTGGCGAACTCCGTAAACTACTGAGTTACCAACTTTTTTGATGAGAACTTTTCCATCCTTAGAAACAAGACCTTTAAATTGAATCTCGGGGTTAATGCGAGATGCAAGCTCCGTAGTTAAGTTCTCGACAACAAAGAAACCATTAAGGATCTTTGATAATTTTTCAGCGTATTCTTGATTGTTGATACGAACGATATCAACCAGGGCCTTCATGTTCTGGCAGCCTTGAGTTTCTAAACGTCCGATTGACTCTTGAGAAATCGTCGCTTCCTGTGGCCATAGAAGGTCAACAGTCGCGTTGAAATCTGTCATAAGATTAGCGAATGCTTCTTTACCAGATGTAGCAAGAACCACGTCCAGAGATTCGCCAATAAGTTGCTCAACCGCTACCGCGTACTCAGGATCACACTCGATAAGTTTACCAAGTACTTCCAGAGAACCATCGTTAACTTTTTGAACTAGTTCTACAGCACCAGCACGACGGCCTTCTGCTGAGTTATTGATCTCGATAAGAGAGTTACGTTTTGACTCAAGCTGAATAACGGCGCGAGATAGCTCACGGAATTTTACGTCACTTGCTTTAAGTTCATTATTGATTGTTTCAACTTCTTCTTTAAGGGCCGGAAGGGCCGCTTTAAGTTCTTCAACTTTTGCGCCTGAAGATTTAACAGTCGCGCGATCTTTCATAAGATCATCAGTGAAGTTTGAAGTGCTCTTTTCGAGCGTTTCAATTTCTGATGTTAAGTCTTGAAGAAGACGTGAGTATTCTTCAAGTTTAGAAGAGTTCTTGAAGGCCTCGTTATCAAGGCTTTGGAACTTTTCTTTCGAAGCGTTCAGGTCACGGCGCTTTTCATTAAGTTCTTCTTCAAGGTCGAACATTTGAGACTTAAGAATCTCAACTTTTTCCTCAAGGGAAGAGAAGTCCATCTGCTCGTAGTTGTTTGCTTCAAGATCAGCAAGCTGAGCAGTAAGAGCTTCAAGGCGCTCTGAACGTTTCTCAATATCAACGTTAAGCTCTTCGTTCTCACGATTTGCGCGGTCGATTTGTTTTTCTTTATCGATAAGAGACTTCTTAAGGTGCTTCACTCTTTCTTCAGAAGCAGCAAGTTGCTTCGAGTGATCGTTGAAATCGTCCTGAGCGACATCGATTTTTTCCATCATGTCGGTCTTCTGGATTTTTTCATCTTCTAGAAGAAGATCAACCTGAGACTTACGAAGAGTAAGGTTCTCATGCTCAACCTGACGAGAGGCAAGCATAGAGTCTGCGTTGACGAAGTCTTGAAGGTAGTCGTGCTCACGGTGAGATTCAACGATAAGCTCATACTTCTTGATACGGTCGCGAAGAGTTTTGGCTTTTTCAGCTTTCTCTGCCTGCTGCTCAAGTTTCTTCAAGTTCTTATAAATTTCGTTCTGAAGGTCTTCCAGACGAGTAAGATTCAATTGAGTTTGCTCGATCTTTTTAAGTGACTCACGCTTACGAAGTTTGAACTTCGTAATACCTGCCACTTCTTCAATCATCACACGGCGCTCTTCCGGCTTCTGCTGAACGAGCTTGTTAATTTCACCTTGAGCGATAATTGAGTAAGACTTGGCCCCTGCTCCTGTATCCATGAATACTTCGTGGATGTCTTTCAGACGAGCTGGCTCATTATTAATGCGGTATTCAGTTTCACCATTACGATAAAGCTTACGAGTAAGGTGAATTTCAGCCGGCTTACCAATTGTTCCGTTGATGTTGATGTGCTTGCCATTAACGTTATCAAGAACAAGTGTCACTTCAGCGAATGCAGCTGGTTGATACTTAGATGAACCTGCGAAAATAAGATCTTTCATTGAAGTACCACGAAGGTGCTTCGCCGATTGCTCTCCCATTACCCAGAAAAGTGCATCTACGATATTTGATTTACCACAACCGTTTGGACCAACGATCCCTGTGATACCCTCGTCAAAAATGACGGTAGTTTTGTCTTTGAAGGATTTGAAACCCTGAATGATGAGCCTGTTAAGTCTCATTGTGCTGACCTCTCGCAAAGTGTTTGTGTGTATCACTAAAAACTGACTGAAGCTTCTGCCTCTTGCATCCATTCCATACAGCTGAATTTAATGATAGGGGCATCATCCCTTAAACTTGAGTGGCCTGTCTAGATTATTTGGGCTTACTTTCCCTCACAAATGGTGTCAATGACTCAACACTCAAAAACAAGATTTGGTGGACTTTAATAAAAACTATACTGAGAATAGTAGGTATTTTCAGGAGGATCCTATGATCAGAAAATCACTTTTCTCTCTCACCTTAGGACTCGTTTTCGCCTCTTCTGCTTTCGCGATTGCTTTCGCGAACAACAAGTTTCAGGAATCGTTCCGCATGCTTTGTGTGACGGAATTCCCAACTACTTCCATCATTGCTGAAAAGGTCGGTACTGAGTTGGTGGTTAACGTCATCCATCACCATGGGATGAAGTTCATGCCACTACATTCGGGAATTATCACTCCCAATGACCTGAACACTTTGGCAAAGAAGGCCAATGACTTCGGGAAAATTGGCGATCGCTATGAGTTCCGTTGGGACATGTCGAAATGCGAACGCATGGACAACGAGATTTTCTCTTGTCACGGCGGCAAAGACACTGTGATTGAAGGCACACCCGTAAACCCATTCTCAATTTACACGCAACGAGTGACTTCAGAATCCGATGCGGGCAAATTTGAAAAACTCCACGTGGGCTTTTTGATTTCCATCGATAAAGACTCACATAGCTTTTCCATGGGCTATGAGAAGTATGAATGTGCTTTTGAATAACCAATTAACTCTTATGCCTTTCGTGGCATGAACCCTGCACCCTCTTTGGTTAAGAGCTAAGGAGGGTCCATGCGATCAAAATCCTTTTTAAAGCGAATTAAGGCCTTCAAGAATAACATTAAAGAACGCTTTGATGACCGTCGTAAGTTCGAAGACACTTATCGACCACTTAATCGCGATGACGTGACTGAAGAGTATGAATACGAGCATCGGAAAGATCGGGACGAAAGGGTCTTAAAAGAGTCAGGTGGGCAAGACATCTCGGCCATCTAACTTGAATCAATTACTTCCCTCACCCATTTCATGAGTCTTCTTGACCCACTAATTGCTCATGTCCGAAAACTGCCAGACTTCAGGTCTTTACTAAGTTAAGATGGGGGCATGAAGACGGACAATGAACTCACCTTAAAAAAGATCATTGAAAGAAGAGACCCTCGCTATGATGGGCGCTTCTATTACGGGGTTAAAACCACCAAGATCTATTGCCGTCCCGTTTGCCCGGCCAGACCAAAGCCTGAGAACATTATTATCCTAAAAAGCACGACAGAGGCCGAGAACGCAGGGTTTAGACCTTGTAAGCGCTGTCGTCCGGATCTAGCTCCTGGAACCAAATTCTTTGAAGGAACGGCCAATACAGTTTCGCGCGCTCTACGTTTAATAGATGAAGAAAAAGAAATCGCATTGAACGTGGAGAAGCTCTCAGATACTTTGGGAGTTTCAGATCGTCATTTGCGTCGTTTGTTTCAAGAACATCTAGGTGCTTCTCCGATTGAAGTCATGATTTCAAAACGCCTACATTTAGCGCAACAACTCGTGCGAGAAACTTCGGCACCGTTGTCTGAGATCGCCTTAGCAGTTGGTTTCCAATCCATACGTCGATTCAATGAAGCGTTTAAGAATCTCTATCACTCTCCCCCTTCTGCCTTTAGAAAAGAGAAAGCTGTTCCAGATAATCAGATTGAACTTGAACTCATGGTGAGACAACCCTTTGATTGGAAGACCATGCTGGAATACTTCGCTCGTCATGAAAATTTCGGAATTGAGCGAGTGACGGAAACTTCCTATCAGCGGTTTATCACTTTTGGGGACAAGTACGGTTCTTATACGATTACTTACTCTCCAGATAAATCACTTTTAAAAGTTAAACTTATCAACATTCCGATGACTGAAATTAAATCGGTAATTTTAAGGATTAAGCGTCACTTAGATTTAGATCATAACCCCGAGCATTTACCGAAGGATAAAAAATTTAAAGGAAAAGGCATTCGCATACCTGGCTCCTTTGATCCATTTGAAATCGCCGTGACGATTATTTTGGGTCAGTTGGTCTCCACAAAGCAGGCCAAAGCAAAACAAAAAGAACTCATTCTTAAATACGGCAGTAAGATTGATGAGGACGTTTGGGCCTTTCCAGAGGCCAAAGATCTAATGGATGCAGAAATTGAAACGATTGGTATCACCAAAGTTAAAGCGGGTGCCATTCGTGAAATGGCCCGAAGGTATCATGCAGGTGAATTAAATCTCGCCCCAAGTGCTGATATTGAAAAAACCAAGGCAGAGCTCCATTCCATTCATGGGATTGGACCTTGGACAGTTGAAATTATATGTATGAGATGCCTCGGGGACTCAGATGCATTCCCTAAATCAGATCTCATTATCAATAAAGCTCTTAAGGCCCATATGGTGAATGAAGAGCTCTGGACTTCATCCAGGGCCTATCTCACTCACATTCTTTGGAGGGACTATGCAACAGTACTATCAAAAAATTAAATCACCCATTGGGGAACTTCACCTCGTGGCAAATGATAAAGCGTTGATGTACCTCGGTTTTAAAAATCTTGGTTGGGACGCGGTTAAAAAATCTAATCCCATCATCGAGCTGACTAAAACTCAACTCCAAGAATACTTTGAAGGTAAGAGAAAAAAATTTGATGTCCCTTTTTCACTAGCAGGGACTGAATTTCAAAACACTGTTTGGAACACTCTCGCTAAAATTCCCTTTGGTAAAACCTGGAGTTATCAACAAATGGCAGAAGCAGTGAAAAAACCAGCGGCCATGCGAGCAGTGGGAAGAACTAATGGTCTTAATCCCATTAGTATTATTCTTCCTTGTCACCGAGTGATTGGGAAATCTGGGAGCCTCACAGGATATGCAGGCGGACTTCCGGCGAAGGAATTTCTCCTCCGTCTAGAAGGTCTAACTCCTCAAAAATAAAGCATTAATTAATACTTTAGTAATTCCATCAACTTACCGATAAGGAGGGTATGTGGCGCTCTCTCATTGCCCTCCTATTCATAGCTCCTGCCTACTCGCAGGTTTTTACGGAAGACATTTCCAAGATCGCTCATGTTATCGCAGAACAGGAAGTTGAGGCCTACGCTAAAAATCCTACGAAGGAAGGAATTCCTGTAGAGTTTCTCGATTCACTTATTTCACGTGAATATATTGAACCAGCTGCAAACTGTATCGAAGATAAATATAAGTACAAGCCTTTGAAGCTTCGTTATGAGGTTCTTGCCATCACTGAAGATGTAGCAACTGCGCCTGCTGTACCTCAACTCAATTTCATTGTGGCGAAATACGAATTCAAAGAAGAAGAAAATCCGATCGTTTCAAAATTAAAAGGCGTGATGAATGAGCAGGCCAGTAATCCAGGAGTGTTCCAGTTAAAACAAGCTCAGGGGACTGGAAAAAAGATTGTACACTTTGCGAGTTCAGGAACCACTATCGACCTCAACTCAAACGTGAATGCCGAAAATGCCGTATCGATGAGTATAGATAAAGCTACTGCCAGAGCAACACCTGGTGCGACTCTTCAAGTGGATCTTATTAACCGTCTTGATATTAAACAAGTTGTCACCAATGATACGCAAATTAAGGGTGCCGTTGAGTCGATCCATTCAACCGGTGCGGCCAATTTAGTGAACTTTAGTGGGATGAAAATGAACCTCAGCACCGTCAAGGCCGAGGCCAGAGTTGATACTAAAGTCGACACGGACACAAAGTCCTACGCTGAAGTTACTTACAGTGGTAACGACCTTGAAAGAAACGTTCGAATTAACACCGGCTTTGAAGTTAAGGCAGCCGGAAATGCAGAAATTTTGGTCTTCAGTGGTGTTAACACGAAGTTCCTTGGCTCCGATACCTTCGCCAACAAGAAGCAAGAGCTAGAATTTGGAGTTAAGTATAAAAATAAAAATGGTATTCGCATTTTTAGCCGGATTCGTAACGGCAGCGAAAAGCGCGATACCACTTACGAAACCGGCATTGAGATTGATTTAAAATAATTAGATGTGATCTTTCGCTTCGAAATCTTCCTTCATGGCCCCCGCATACCATTCTTTTAAGGCCGGCAAATTCATAATGGCCTCACAATAATTCTTAACAAGTCCATCCACAGGCACACCGTAAGTCACAAAACGACCTACAACCGGTGCATACATGGCATCTGCGATCGAGAACTCTCCAAATAAAAAGGGACCTTTGGATACTTTCAACTGTTCTGTCCAAAGCACCTTTACTCGATCAATGTCTGATTGGGCCGAACCGAAATCAAAATTCTGGTAACTCTTCTTCACATTGAAAGAAAGGCGCTCACGCATCTTTCCAAATCCCGCATGCATCTCCATAGATAGAGAACGCGCCAGCGCTCTTTGCTTCAGATCAGTTGGGTACATTTTTTTCTCTGGATATTTCTCGTTGAGGTATTCCATGATGGCGGCCGATTCCCAGATCGAAAGGTCCCCATCAATCAAGGCCGGCACTTTTCCCGAGGGAGAATACTTGGCGATCTCCGCTTTCGTTTCCGGCATATCCAATTTCACCAGGATTTCCTCAAAAGGAATGTTGAAGTGTTTCATCAACACCCAGGGACGCAGTGACCAGGAAGAATATGTTTTATTACCAATAATAAGTTTCATGAAAGCTCCTTAATAAAATAAGGCTAGCTTCGGAAGAAAATCATGTCGATGGAAGAACGAAGGTGGGGCCAAAATTTGAATATTATAAAGCAAAAGGCCCCAATTGCTTGGGGCCTGTCGCTGATGAACTGCAGTAACACCTGAAGAAACATTGTTTCATCAGCATTCTGAATTCTTATTTTCTAATTAACGAGCAAGAAATTTACAAGATTCAGCAATTAGAGCTCTTGTAGCGTTTGAAGAAACAGTTAGTGTTTCACCAGCAGCTAGAACAGTGTGAACGTTCTTAGTTTCAACAACTTCACGTGACTTACCAACACGACGCTCGAAATTGAATTCAACGCGCTTAAGGTTAAGATCTGAACCAGTTCTGTTAGTAAGAGTACAAGCATATTTGCCAGATACTACAGACATTTTTC
Organism: Peredibacter starrii; assembly: GCF_034259205.1. Classification (GTDB taxonomy): domain Bacteria; phylum Bdellovibrionota; class Bacteriovoracia; order Bacteriovoracales; family Bacteriovoracaceae; genus Peredibacter; species Peredibacter starrii. Next base: position 57,611 of record NZ_CP139487.1, read on the forward strand.
CGTAGTGAGACTCAAGGAACCAACGACCAGCGAAAGCCTGAACTGAAACAGCAAGAAGAGCAACAGTAAATAGTGATTTCATTTTATATCTCCAATTTTTTTAAAGTTTAAAATTAACGAGCAAGAAATTTACAAGAGTGAGCAATGAAGGCCTGAGAAGCGTTCGATACAACAGTTGTTGTTTCGTTAGCGTAAACTACAGAGTTAACAGATTTTGTAGAAACTAAATCACGGTTCTTACCAGCGCGACGCTCAAGAGCGAATTCAACACGCTTAACATCTAGATCAGCACCAGTTGTGTTTGTAAGAGTACAAGCATACTTACCACCAACAACAGAAAGTTTGCCGTAGTAAGACTCTAGGAAAAGTGAAGAACCTTTAGAAGCAGCAAAAGAAGTAGCAGAAAGAGCGATCATAGCAACAGCGAAAATTGTTTTCATTTTTTTCTCCAGGGTAAATTGTGTTTTCGTTGGAGCGGTTTTTAAGCCCAGTTCAGATTTTTTTCAATTGCGATGAAACGCGACGCTTTCTTACTGTTTACGACTTTGAACACCGTGTAAAAAGGTACAAATCACCATGAAAAAATTACTTTTTCCCTCTGGGAGATGAAAATTCTTTAAGTTCTTCACATGCGTGCCTCTCTGTATTACAGTGAATGAATGGATCGCAGTTTTCTCTCTCAAAAAATCAAAAATTCCGTCTCAATTGATGACATTCTCTACTGGACCGCTGCCATAGTTCTTGGTGGTGTGGCCGTGCTTTATGCCAAGCTATTTATGTTGGCCGAGCATTTTGCCTTCAATCTCCTCAAAGAGTACGGTTGGTATTTCGGAGCCACAGTTCCTGTCCTTTTCGCTATCTCCTGGTGGATCGTGTATAAGTTTGCTCCTGAGGCGGGAGGAAGTGGAATTCCTCAGGTCATGTGTGCACTTCAATGCGAAGAAGAGAAGAACTTCCCTTATAAAGCAAAAGCGCTGGTCAAAATTAGAACTGCGATGGTGAAGATTATCTCTTCATTGGTTGGTGTAGTCGGTGGAGCGGCGGTTGGACGAGAAGGTCCGACCATCCAAATCGGTGCGGCATTATTCTTTCGCGTTCGCGATTTGGCGATGAAAGTTTCGGGAAAAACATTTGGCGCAGATGTCTGGATGATCACAGGAAGTGCAGCAGGTGTAGCGGCCGCTTTCAATACTCCACTCGGCGGTCTTGTGTTTGCCATCGAAGAACTCGCAAAGTCCCACTTCAATCGATTCAAATCGTCTCTTTTAGTGGCCGTGATTCTAGCAGGTCTCTCATCTCAGGTTTTTCAAGGTAGTTATCTCTATTTAGGAATTCCGAAAGTTAATCCATTCGATTTTAAACTCATGCCATGGGTGATTTTAATTGGAATTCTATGTGGCTCGCTTTCAACTCTTTTTGCTGAGATCTTATTCAAGCTCACTACTTTTCGTTCCAAAGTGACCTCTGTTTCTAAACACCTTGTCTTATCAGTGATTGGCGGGCTCCTTGTTGTTTGCCTTGCCATGTATGTTCATCCGATGGCCTTTGGTGGCGGGAAAGAAGCGATTACATCACTTCTCTTTGAGACATCAGATGAGAGTTCATGGACTCTGGCCTTAGTGCGTTTTGTTTCGCCCCTAATCTCTTATTTTTCAGTTGGTGCAGGCGGAATATTTGCTCCGTCACTTGCGGCCGGTGGAACAATTGGCTCATTGTTCAGCTCATTTGTTCTTCCCCATAATCACAATCTGGTTGTGCTTCTTGGAATGATTGCTTTCTTAACCGGGGTCACTCGAGCACCTTTTACCAGCTTCGTCCTGGTGCTGGAAATGACGGATCGTCACTCCGCCATCTTCCCAATGATGTTGGTAGCAGTGATAGCTCAAGCGACTGCCCATTTGATTAATCCAATTTCGTTTTATGAAAGAGTCACCGAAAATTGGCACCACAAAGTCAGCCCACAATCTTAATTAGTCTTATTTAAATCCGGCACTCCTCTTGCATCACAATCATTGATCCATGAGGAGGCCACTATGCCACGTAGAAGTAAAAAGAAAGAGGCCGAAGCACTCGAGCAAGACACTGTTCATACCTACAATGAATATAAGGAATTCGAAGGACAACGATATACGGGTGTGAAGATCGGACGTGGCCATAAGTGGAATTATGATTCTGGAGTCTGGAAAGAAAGAAAAATTACCCCAGATGAGTGGGAGATTAATTACAACGTCACAAAGAGAAGGGCCGGTAAAGCACCAGAAGGCTCTGGCGTTCCTGTTGGTACTCAATATCACTGGTACATTATTGCTCACCAAAATGTGACCAAGTTAAATGCTAACGACTACTCTACTTCAATGACCGGGGTAAAATTTAAGATCGCCCACAAACGTGCGGACAAAGAAACTTGGAGTGCAACGACCAAGACGCAGAAGAAGCGTACATTGAAATTTTTGAAACAGTTGGTGGCAGATTTGGAAGAACAGTTAGAGGCCGAAGAGGAATCTAACGTAATACCTCTTAAGCCCAAGAAGGCCCCAAAAAAGAAGGCAGCGTAATCTAAATTTTCGCTCCCCCTTTATCTCGAAACATCCTTTCGTGCTAACCTTTTCCTATGAAAATAAAATTACAAGAATCTGGCTTCTCCATTGTTGAGGTCTTAGTCACAATTGGTCTTCTTGGTGCGGCCGCCTTAGGTGTCATGCAACTCATGAAGAACATCGGACAGGGACAAAACTTCGCCAAGTCCTCTGCAGATGAAATTGAACTTCGAACAGAAATTCGGTTGCTCTTGGATGAAGAACGTTTTTGTCGTCTGAGTTTTGCCGGAAACGGACCATTTGGTTCTCCAGCAACTCCTGTGACTTTTCAAAAAACCAATATTGATGAGAATCACGAAGGTCTTGATGTTGAGCTGTGGCTCGGTAATGCTCAAGGCACAGCACGGACGAATAAAAAATTCAGCGCGACTGACACTTCGAAAAATACCTACGGCAAACTTCGTATTACTTCGATGAAACTCATCATGAACAATGGAACAGGAACTAATTATCCTGAAAATCCATTTCTGGTAGATTTCGGAGAATTAAGAGTGACAGTCGAGAAATCCGTATCGGAAACACAAAAGCGTTCTGTTCCAATGAAGTTTCCGATTATGATGGGTCTTTCAACTGATTCTAGCGGAAACACAACTATCATTTCTTGTTCTCGCGATACTACGCCACAGTTGAGAGCAGCTTCAGGACAAAATGTTGTGGGCCCGGATAGTGCTTCCAATCAAGCAGTTGTTGATCTCGCACTTTATGGCTTTAATCCTGCAGGTAAAGATCCTCATATTATCGTTTCAGAACATGATTATAACTATGGGGATGCCGAGGGCAATACAATGGATGCCAGCTACTGCGGCTTCACTAAAATTTCAAAACTTGTTTTTCAAGTAACATGTTGGGCATCAACTAACAGCTCAAGTGGTTCAGTTCAGTCTTCATTTGATTGGATGGCGATTCAAAATTAGACAAAAAAAAAGCCACCTAAAAGGTGGCTTTTTTTAAAACTCAAAATGGTCGGGGTGATTGGATTCGAACCAACGACCACCTGCTCCCAAAGCAGATACGCTACCAGGCTGCGCTACACCCCGATCGATGATGAGAGCAATATTTTTAAAGCTTCTTACGTGTTTTGTCTATTGATTCTTTAAAGAACTGTAAGGCCGCCTGGCTTGCCTTGGCCCTGTGCGAAAACTCATTCTTCCATTCAGGTAACTGAGCAAGGGTCAAACCATCGTTCTCCCTTCTCTCTGGAATAAAAATCGGATCATAGCCAAAGCCCTGATCGCCTTTTAGCTCAAAACCGATCTCACCATGGACTCGACCTTCAAAGAAGTAGACCTCATCCGGGGATAAATAAAAACACAATACACAGACAAAATAGGCACGGCGGTTATCTTTATCTTTTAAAAGTTCAATGACCTTTAAACCTTTGTCTGCATAGTTTGGAAGCTCAGGAGCAAAACGAGCGCTCTGAACGCCTAGGATGTCCGGTAAAGATTCAATATTTAGACCTGAATCATCCGCCAAGGCCGGAACGCCATAGGTTTCAAAATAGGCCTTAGCTTTTAGGAAAGCGTTCTCAGTATAGGTCTTCCCAGTCTCATCCACTTCCAACGTTTTAGGAGCGGCGGTAACGGTTAAAACACCTGAGAAAAGGTCACGAAACTCTTCGGCCTTATGTGCATTTCCGGAAGCGAGAATAAATGAGGTCATAGATTTTCCAGAACGGCTTTTTGCTCTTTCATCACAACTTTAAGAGCAGTTTGAGCACAACCCAGAAGTGCTTGTAAGTGATCCATTGAGAATGGCTCACCTTCAGCAGTCCCTTGAACTTCAACGAACTTACCTGAACCTGTCATCACGATGTTCATATCAGTGCCGCAGCTAGAATCTTCTTCATAGTTAAGATCTGCGATCACTTCATCATTTTTATTAATTCCAATTGAGATAGCAGCAAGGCTGTCCTTGATTGGATTTTCTTTTAGAAGACCGGCCTTCATCAGTTTTTTCACTGCCATCTCAAGGGCGATGTAAGCACCTGAAATAGAAGTCGTGCGCGTTCCACCATCGGCCACGATCACATCACAGTCGATCATGATTGAGCGCTCACCTAGCTTCTGCATGTCCACAATTGAACGAAGAGAGCGACCAATCAAACGTTGAATTTCCTGAGTTCTACCTGAGGCTCCTTTTCTTTCTCTCTCAGAGCGAGTATGAGTAGAAGAAGGCAACATCGCGTACTCTGCAGTTACCCAACCCTGGCCCTTTCCTTTAAGGAACGGAGGAACTGATTCTTGTACGTTGGCGGTAATGTGAACTTTGGTATTACCAAATTCGGCCATCACTGAACCAGCAGCATAAGGATTAATTCCAGGAGTAAATTTAATTGGGCGCGGAGTATCTCTTTTGATTAGTGACATGGGGACCTCAGATGATGATTAGACATATACATGTAGATGAGTGTGATTCTACACAAGATATTCTCAAAGAACAATTGAGCACCCAGACACACTTCGCTCAGTTTTTGGTAAGTTGTGAGAATCAAGTCATGGGACGTGGAAGAGGTTCTAACGTTTGGAAGGCCATGCCCGGCACCGTGTGTTTTTCGACTAATCTCGCTGCTCATCCGACGTTGAGTTTCACAGCACTTGAACTATCAGTTTTAGTCGCCAGATTCTTTGAGGCCCGTGGCAGAAAACTTCTTCTGAAGTGGCCCAATGATCTTTGGGATGAATCAAGAAGAAAGTGTGTGGGTATTCTTGTTCAAGGGACTCAGAACGCACTTCTCGCTGGAATCGGTTTAAATCTTTTCTCTGATGATGAAAATTTCGGTGGGATTTTTGAAGAGGCCTTTGCTCTTGATAAGAAGCATGCGGCCCGAGAAATTTTCGATTTTATTAATTCACATCGCTACACCAACAAAGAAGATCTCATTCGGGATTGGGAAGCACGTTGCGGCCATATGAATGAAATGGTGACTGTCACTGAAGGCAGTGAAGTTCATCGTGGTTCGTTTGTTGGTATTGGTGAGTACGGTGAATGTCTTCTTAAAGACGGAGATAAGAGCTACCGTCTTTACAACGGTAGCCTACGACTTATTCGTTAATAATTTTATTCGAAATTTTTGAAAGTTCCTGGCGGATTAGATTTTCAGCAAGATCAGGAATGACTTCCCATGCCACTTTCTCAGTGTTCTTCTTGAACATCTCATCCATATATTCTTTCACGTATTCTTTAACATACTTCTTAACCAGATCTTCCATCTCTTGCTTCATTTGAGACATATCTACTTGAGGAGCAGCAGCTGGAGTTGCGAAAGATTCAGACTTAAAGAGATCGTTTGAATTTACCCAATCAATTGATTCTTTCTCATCAAGCGGCTTGAAAAGAGATTCATCAAAATCATTCCGGCTTGGTTGAAACGTATTTTTTGCTTCTTCAATTTTTTGGGAAACTTCACGCTTAAGATCTTCAAACTCGTCTGCTTGCCAAAGGTTCTCTTCAACTTCATCACGAATTTGCGCTTCAATGCTCTTAACATCTGATTCGTCAGGAACGTAGTTCCCTTCCAGTTCCATTTCAAATGGCTTGTTATTCAAAGTCTCAAGCGAAATAAGCTTAGATGCTGGCTTCGCCTCTGGAGCCGGAGTTGCAATCGGCTCAGGTTTAGCAAAGTCATTCATGTCTGGGTAGTCAAGATCCTCAGATTGAGGGAACTTGGCAGAATAGTCTGGTGCTGGTTCCGCTTTCTTCTCACGATGAGCATCCAAAGACTTCACTTCACCAATGATTGGTGGAAGATCGATGGTCTTCTCATGAGATTCTGTATCATTGATTACATTGGGAACACTCATGCCCCAATCTGACATTTCTTTGGCCAGCGGGTTTTGCATTTCCGGAAGTGTCGCTTCCATTTGAGGTGCTTCAACCGGAAGCTTCTGTTCAGTTGAATGGCTTACTGTCCACTGGTCTTCTGGGCTTTCTTCGATTACTGGTTTTGTTTCAACCTTGGCCTCCGGATACGGAAGCTCTTCATTGGCAAACGTCTCGATAAGTTGCTTACAAATAGCGATGAACTTATTTGAGTCGAATGGCTTCACGATTTTGTCAGAGGCGCCACACTTTTCCATGGCAGCATCATCAACAGTATCGAAAGTACCAAGAAGCAATAGAACTTTTGTTGAAGGAAGAAGAGATTTAATTTTTGTCGTTAGTTCGTAGCCAGTGAATTTTTCAGAGAGATTGAAATCTAGAAAAACGAGTTTAGGCTGAACGATGGAAAGCTGGTGAAATAATTCATCCTCATTTCCACAATCTGTAATGTCATAAGGTTGGTTGGCCAACGTGATCTTAATTACTTTTTGAATAGTAAGACTGTCGTCCGCCAAGAGTACTTTATGGTTCATCCCTGAATCTCTCCTCTATTGGTACCATAAAAATTATAGATGGTGAGATTCCAATCTGGGAACGAAAAAAAGCCTAAAATTCGAGAATCATTGCGGTTTGATTGTCAGTGTTCCCTCTAGAGTTGGATAGTTTTAGTAAACTATTCACTCTCTCATTTGCATCACTGGCGCTCTTGTTGAGGTGATAAAGAAGTTCTTCTTCAGAAAGCTGAGCATACACTCCGTCAGTCAGTAGGACCACTTTGTCCCCTTCAGCGAGGCGAATTTCCTTCATCTGATGTCCCAGTTCGGGATACATGCCGATGGCATTCATCGGAGTTGTTCTGAAACGAAGATCAAACTGATCCTGAGAGAGATATTGAAAAGTGTCCTCTACGATGATCTTTGAAAGCTTCCCCTTACGAAAGTGGTAAGCGCAACAGTTCCCGATTCCCACCAGAACCAAAAGACTTTCGGCCTTCACCGCCACAATCGCACTGGCACCAGCACGTTGGTTAACTGGTTTATCCAGGTTGCTCTTCAAAAGGTTTTGATGAGCATTCATGAGAGAATTTAAAATCGCGTTTCCTTCCAGAAGATTACGTGGATTGTAATACAACGGCATGGTGGCATTCGGATCATCAGAGATCTGAGTATAAAACGATTTGATTTCTTGTTTTAGTTTGTCCACAGCACGGTCGCCAATTCCCGATCCACCAAATCCATCCATCACGACATATAGATCGTTTTCGAAATCAAAATCGTAAGCGTCCTCATTAACTTGAAGATATGGACCTTGATGAGTTTGGGCGGCGTAAGCTTTAAGACGCATATTACTCCAGATAGTTCCGTAATTTCTCACTCGCTTTCTTATAGTACTCACTGTCTGTCGGAGAAATCTGCTGAACTTCCTGGAACTTCTCTTTGGCGTCACCAAATAGACTCAGGGATTCGGCAATAATCGCTTCTCGATAGATTTTCTTAGAGCGAGCATCAAGCTGACTGCGAATATCATCCACTTCATTCAGGGCCTCTGAATTTGTAGGTTCTACTTTTAAAATTTCTAAGAAGGCCTCATAGGCACTCTTTAAATCCTGTCCTTCCTTGAATGAACGGGCCTTACCAAGAAGTGGTCCAAGCTCTGATGCCAATTGGTTTTTGGCATCACTTAACATGTCACTGCCTTCCTTGATCAGATCTTCATCCACACCTTTGATACGGAGAAACTCTTCCAATTTAAGAATGGCGCGGTACCATTCTTTTTTAAGATAGAAGGTCTTCCCTGGCGCCAGTGAATCCACCATTTTTTTACGAGCGGCCTCTTTCGCTGCTAATTCCAGGGCCTTTCTTTCTTGCTCTTTCTGCCAAGACTCGAGTTCTAATTTCAATTGCTGAACTTCAATGTTCTCAGGATCTTTTTCCGTAATCTGCGAGAAATAACTTTCGGCCACAGTCACGTTTTTATCTTTCACTGCCTCACGAGCTTTCACCAAAAGTTCCTCGATGAGCTTTTTGGTCTTAATTCGTTCTTCTTCAGCTCGACGTTGGGCCTCGATTTCTTCCAGTCGCTTCAAACCAACCTTTGTTTGTTCAAAATAAGACTGAATCTTTTTATATTCGGGATCAATTTCAATCACGGTCTGGAATTCACGAAGGGCCTCAAAGTACTTACTTTGCTCAAAGAAAGTCACCCCCAACTCGTAGGCCACGTTTCTACGAGTCTCCAGGTCCTTCGAAAGAACCTTTTTAGGCTTGGCATTGGGATCAACCTTGGCCTCTTTCGCCTTAGGTTTTTTCTGTTGAGTATTCTCTTCCGGAGTTTCATCAAGCCATAAGAGCAATCCAAGAAACGCGACCACACCAATAATGGCGCGGAATCTGAGTTTTGGATCCTTCATGATTCGCTTAATGATGCTCTTCTCAACCGGAGCGCCTTCACTAAAATTTAGATCGGCGTCTTCAGCAGATACGACTTCTTCAATCTCTTCTTCGGTCTCGATGAACTGGCCGGTTTCAACTGGCATCAAACGATCAGACTCGGTATCTAAAAGATCAGAGCGGACTTCCAGAGAAAAGCTTGTGCCACCGATAACGAATTCGTCTCCGGTCGCCACATGGGCCTTATTGATTCTTTCACCATTAAGGATCGTTCCGTTAGAAGAGTTTAAATCTTCCAAGGTCACATCATTGCCGTTCTTTCTAACCACGGCGTGAACAGAAGAAACCTCAGGGTCATTTAAAACAATCTGACATTTCTTATTATCGCGACCAATGAAAATTTCATCTTGATCGAGTTGAAAGCGGTCATAAGGAGCGTGCTCTCCGAAGAGAACGAGCTGATAGTTTACGAAGGCCTTAAAGACTCTTGTGGTTTCATGCTCTTCATTAACTACGGGTTCCATTCCAAAGGAATCTTCCCCTTCAACCGGAGCAAAATCAGAGGATTCAACCGGGGCATTGAAGTCTTCCGTTGAACCATTGTCGTCACTAAAATTAAGTCCGTCAGAACTCTCCTGACTTACTTCTTCAGTAGATTCATCCGGTGATTCAACACTCTCGGCCGATTCATCAAATGAACCAATGCCTGTACCTAGGTCCTCTTCCGGAAGCGAAGTCAGTCCTTCCTCTTCCACGGGTTCAGGTTTCGGTGCTGGCCTTGATTGAGGCATGATCATGGTATGAGTCTGCTCTTGAACCGGAGGTGCATAATTCACCATCGTTTCCGGAGGAGGACCTGATCCACGAAGAGTTGTAAGTTCAGCTACGATGATCGAGTACATTCCGCACTTCACTTCATCGCCATTATTGATGACATTTTTTGTGACCAATGATCCATTCAGAATCACGGCCCCTAATTGCGTGAGTTTTTCACAGACCCAGTTCTGGCCTTCGTTCTTTAAAACAAAATGGTGCCTCGAGATCAGAGGATCATCAATTTGCACGTGACAGTCTTCGGACCGCCCGACGTAAATTTCGTACATCTCAGATGAATCTGAAGTATCTACCGATACTTCACTGAGCGGTACGTTGTTTTTTAAGACAATAAGTTTCACCCTTAACCAGTCCTAGTATTTCCTCAATATCATTAATCTTCTCTACGGCATTTTTATGTCTTGGATCATCAGGCACAGTATATAAAAGTCTGATAATCGAACAGTACGATACAATGGCCCCCTGATATTTCAGGGATTCCTGATCTCGCTGAGCTTTCGCTGTAAACCCTTCAATCTCGCGGTCGAGTTCTTCCTTCGTCTTACGAAGATAGTATTCGGCCTGAGAATCCCCAGGAGCAATGATCAGGGCCAGGTTAAATTCGTGAATGGCGCGGAAGTAATTCTTCTCACGAAGTTCACGAAGACCTCGCTGATAAATGGCGTTCATCTTCTCTTTAACTTGCTTATCTTCCTTGACCCTTTTTTGATCAAGGTGGCGTTGATATTCGTTATCAACATTCACGTAATTACTTTTCCCAGGATTTCTTTGTGTCGTCGGTTTATCAGATTCATCAAAAAGAAAAATCATGGCAAAAACCGAGGCCAGAATCATGACCGGAACCATGGTTTTTTTCTTGGCGTCTTCAGCGGTCTCTTTGATTACCTTGTTCTTACTGGCAACCTCGACCTTGGCAAACTTAAATACCGTCTGACCAATGATTAATTTGTCAGATTCATTGATCTGCTGCTGAGTAATTTTATGCTCATTGATCATCACTCCGTTCTGAGAACCCAAGTCAGTCACGACCCAATTCTCTCCAACCTTAGTGATCTCCGCGTGCTCACGGCTCGCTTTAGTATCGTTGAGTTTAATGTCGACTCTATCACCACGACCAATGACGACACGATTCCCGAGAAGAACATACGACTCTCCCTTGTTGCCTCCAGTGAGGCAAACCAAGCGGTAGTAAACACCCGCTTCTTTAGGAGACTCAAAATGTTTTAGGACCAGGACGTTCTTGGCCATTAATCATTTCTCACAAACGTAATATAAAAACCTTTCGCAAACTTATCCTTACCAATCAGGGCCGTGACATTGATGTACATGTCCTTACCGCCGATCTCATAAGACTCTTTCTGATTACAACCTTCGTTGTTCGCCGACTGATCACATAGATCAATCACCGTCGCTGCAAAACCCTGATCTCTTGCCGTGTCCAGAATACTCTGACCGGCAGAAGCGTTTTCACGAATACCAATCAGGTCTTCCGCTTCAGGGTTGATATGCTGAATGACCTTCTCAGAGTTCAAGATCATTACCGGACCTTGGGCCCCCGCCATAAATTCTTTAAGGGACCTAAGATAAGGTCCATCTTCTTCCATGGACTGGGTCTCACCCGAGTCCGTGTTCTGAAGTTCCTTAATTCGCATGAGGATACTATTGATCGAGTTTCTCAGCGGATGGATCTCTCTGAATAATGCTTTTGATTCCAGTTCTTTTTGGCGACCACGAAGAACTCGTTCAATCTGCAGTCTCATTTCATCCAAAGGACGAATGGTCATGTAATAAAGCATTCCGAAGAAGAAGATCGCCACCATCGCCGAGGTGATGAGAGACTCTAAGTAAGCTTTTGAGTTATTCGAAGCTTCTCTTGCAAGAGACGTTGGTGAGAAACGAATGGTAATGATCGCCACCACCACATCTCGACCAAGATTTCGATCATGGGCCTTAATAGCACGAGCAATACCAATGGTATTACTACCCAGATCCTGAATGACTTCGCGGTCCTGGTTTTTCTCGTTACTATAAAAATTCTTCGCTTCTACTGAGAAAGGATCATTTACAAAGGTATTGAGCTCGGAAACCGGACGATAGACACGGCCTTCAAGGTCAAAAAGTCTGTAACTTTGAACACCCTCGGCGTCCGCCCCTTCCAAGAATCCGGTATAAACCTGATCCAGGTTTTTATCACGGATATAAACGTTATTGAGTCGATCCACTTCGGCGGCATACTGTTTACCACGAAGAGCGATCTCTTTAATCAGAAGAATCTTACTATCACGAAGTACCGGAAGAATCGTTAGCGAGATATTAATCGCAATGAAAACGAACAACAAAATACCAACCAGTGCCGCCCACTCGTACTGCTCGTTAAAGCTGTAGATTACTGGCATCACTTTGTATTTGAAGAACCAAATCGGCTTGGCGATTAAGCTCTGAGGCATTGGTTCAATTTGATTCAGATCATCGTAGGCATCATCATCAGATTCACCGGCCTTAAGCACTTTCTTCTTAATGATGATTTTCTTCTCGAGAACATAAACCACTTGCAGGATCAGATTTGGAAGGGCGATCTTGTCACCGTCTTTAATGGTTATCCTTTTAATAATCTTACCATTAACGAGGGTACCGTTTGAGCTTCCCATGTCTTCCGCGAAGGCCGTTTCACCATTTACTGTGATACGTAGGTGCTTCTTCGAAATACCTTCAACACTAACGACATGATCACTTTCGGCCGAACGACCGATTGTGTTTTCGCCATCATTTAAAATGTATTCTTTACCACGGAGTTTTCCTCCTACCACAACCAGCTTAAACATCTTTCACCTCCAGAATGTCTCCCTCTTTGAGGTCGAGTGGCAGTTTGCCGGCCGGAAGTTCAAGCACTTTGTGCGAGTAAAAATAGATCCAGGTCATTCTCCATGGTTTTAAATCACGGATGATTTTCACAATTTTATTTCCCTTACCAATAAACACGATATCCAATGAATAGCGCATAAAGAACGTGTGAATCGAATTGCACGGATCAATCAGAAGTCCGTCCGCCCCTTTCAGTTCTTTCTTAAACATAAGTCCAATCAAACGACTGGAAAAATCATCGGCCACCAAAATATTGGGGGACAAAGTTTTGTTGTTATAGTTGATCTGCACCTTCATAGTTTCCCCGCCATCATCTTCAGGGCCATCGGTGCAAAAATCGCGACCAGCACTGCTGGAAGAATAAAGAAAATCATCGGAATAAGAATCTTAGTGGCGGCAGTAGCACCCAGCTGTTCCGCGCGAGAAGAACGCTTCACGCGAAGTTCGGCCGAAAGCTGCTTTAAGAGAGGACCAATTGAAGCACCCACAGAGTCCGCCGCAATAAGCGTGGCACAGAATGAGTTGATTTCAATAATGTTCACACGCCAGGCGAGTTGTCTTAGACCTTCCGCACGGCTTGAACCGATCTTTGTTTCTTTAATCAGAGTTTCAAACTCTTCCACCAATGGACTATTTGGGGCCTTCTCAATCACTCGTTGAATAGCGGCCATGAAATCCAGACCAGCTTCCACAGATAGTGCCAGCATATCCACAATAAAAGGCATCGCCCTTAATGTTTCATCCCCACGTTTTTTAATTAATCCACTTAACCACAAATCAGGATAGAAATAACCCACGATGGCCATGGCAGGTGTGATTGATAGCGGCCATGTTTCAGACATGATCCAGCGAATGGCGAGAAACGCAAATGGTCCACCCAGAATCATAAAGAACTTCAGAGCAACAAACTCTTCCGGCGTCATGTCTTTCACAAGACCAGCATTGGCGAGCTTCTGTCGCCACTTGGTTCGAATGGTTTGTTTGTTCTTCGCCCCTTGAACCATCGGAACAAAATATCTTTTATAGAAAGGCTTCGTGATCTTGATGAAGAAGATTTCGTTTTTAACCTTTCCGCTGTTCTCGGCGTCTTCAAGAGCTTCTTGAGTTTTAAACTTGTCTTGATCTTCCATGAAAACACGAACAATCAAGAAGATCGCGATGAAGACTAGAACAAGTGGAGCGAAGAACAAGAGATAATTCTCTTCTTTTGCTTTACCTTCAATATGTTTTCTAAAGAAGGCAATTTCAGTTCCCTGAGTTAAGAACAACTGACACTGACCTTTAGCGTTCTTCTCCATTCCCAGAGCAGAAAGTCCCTCTCGATCAAGGAAGATTCGGTCTTTTAACCAGTTACTCTTATCAGCACGAATTGAAATGGAAGAGTTAGGAATGAAAACTCGTTCACCAGTAAATGTCACTGCATCAAGATAAAGAGTACACTCTCGTTTTGAATCAACAGTGGTCGCAATGACTCTTAGTTTTCCTAAATCTCCACCGGGAGTTTTGTAGAAAAAAATATTTCCGTTGAGTTCAGTTGATAGCGTGATGTTCTTAGTGGCGAATGGTTTATTTAACGAAGCAATACAACTCGCTGAAATTTGCGAGTACTCATTTGGGCAATTAGCTTGCGACCAAGCATTTAAGCTCAGCAACAAGAACACTAATAAAGAAATAACGGTAGAAATCCGCATACTTTAAGAGTAACAACAAAACCCTAACTGTTGATAATTTCTAGAATTGGGAAAATTTGTCCTGCTATATCAGACTTTCGTTGTCTGAGATGCCTGATACTGAGCCAGGAGCTTTTTCGCCTCAGGTGAGTTGAACTCATCCGCAATTTTTGGAATATAGATCGGCTGATAATTAGCAAGGTTCTCTTTCTTACAACGTTCAACCCGCCCAAGTTTCTCAAGCATTGATTCTTTGGTGAGGTTACGTTTCTTAACTGCCTCACGAATCGCTTTAAGCGCCTTGTCCGCGTCTTCCATGAATCGGTAAAGAAGCATGTCAGTGCCGGCCTTCATCGCCATCACGGCCGCTTCTTCGATACTAAATCGATCAGCTATTGCTTTCATTTCCATGTCATCAGTAATCACGATTTTGGTGAACTTGGTTTCCTGACGAAGGAAATCGTAAGCGCGAGGACTAAGGCTGGTTGGAAGCTTATCATCGATAGCGTCCACCATAAGGTGGGCCATCATCATAAATTCTACACGTGACTTAGAGGCCTTAATGAAAGGAATCATTTCACGCGACTTGAGTTCCGCCAGAGTGGTTTTAACTAATGGCAGTTCAAAATGGGAGTCCTGAGTTGTTCCGCCGTGACCTGGGAAGTGTTTAGCACATGAAAGAAGACCACTGGTCTGAAGTCCACGAATGGCAGCACTAATATATTTTTCTACGGTCTCAGCATCCGTGCCGTAAGCTCGGTCACCGATCGCCTTATTGTCCGGATTCGTAAGAATGTCACAAACCGGAGAGAAACTAAGATTGATTCCACAAGCAGCAAGTTCTTTGGCGATTACCTGATGGGCCTCGAAAACAAGCTTCGGAGAATCAAGCTTTGCCAGATCCAGCATCGCTGGAAGTTGGGTGAAGTGCTTTTTGAAGCGAACGACTCTTCCACCTTCCTGATCTACAGAGATAAAAAGTGGATATTCATCACGAAGCTTTTGAATATTATTCACCAGCTCCGCCAGCTGGGCAGGATCTTCAAAGTTATGAGAGAAAAGAATGATACCGCCCAATTTTTCGTTCTTAATGAACTCAACTTCTTCTGGAAGAAGACTTGTTCCTTTAATGCCCGAAATAATCAGCTGGCCGTAAGTATCCAAATTAAACCTCACATCTCTTCAGCGGAATTGGTGTCATCACCTGGAACTGCCATGGTTATACCTTGGGCGATCCAGGCCATCTTCACCAGATCCAGGGACTTCGTAAATTGATACAGAATGATCTGTCCCTCTACTTCAACAATATATCGGAAGTTATTTTTTATTTCTCCATCAAATTTTAAGGTTGCAGGTGCAAATAGGTTTTTCCCCACATGACTGAGTTGATCCTGCAGGTATGGATAGTTGTCCCAGATCACAAAAAACTCGAGTTTCTTCTTTTTTGTATCGTAAGCATTCTGGAGAAGCGAATTTCGATAAAGACACTCTGGTATTTGGTTATAAAAACAAAAGAACTTCCCCTTCGGAAAAGGAATTTCCTGAGTTCCTCGCCAGCGACTCTCCGGACTGTCTAAAGTCACTCGCATAGATTTGGTCTTGGGATTGATCCTCATCGACGAAGAATACTTCTTCCCTTCCAGCCAGACCGAAAATTCAGAGGCCTCTGGTCTTAGGGTAATCAAGCGGGACTTATTAGAACGAATGGAACCGAGCTTAGAAACCGTGATGCTTTTTTCGAGGGTCTTGTTATCACTTCCAGAACTTAACAAAACGTTTCGGCTCACCAGTCTCTGCTTAACCATTTTAAATTCGCGGGCGATACGATACGTACCCGCCACATCGGTATAAGAATAAGTGGTTTTTCCTTCTGTTTGAGAAGGACTGATTCCTCGTGAGGAACAACCCGCAGCTAGTAGCAGAACTAATAAAATTTTCACTTTATGAAATTCTCGAAATCTTTATTGAAATCATTCTCTCTTAGGAGACGATTAATTTTCTTTCCGATTTGATCATCAATAAGAGTGGGAAGATTGTTGAAATGAAGTCCCACTTTGTACTTCTTAATGTTTTTGTCGTTAGAAATATAGTCCACGACATAAACAACTTTCACTTCAGGAATCTGAATCACTTCATCCGTAAATCTGATGTCCACATTTTCAAAGATCATGTCTTTTTCAAAATGCTTACTCTCTAGCTCACCAACATGAATGGCCATACCAGTAGTAGATAGATCCTGGACTCTGATCTTTAATTTTTCGCCTGGTGAAGTATTTTCTTTTTCATCACCAACAATTTGCAGGAAGTTTTTGAAAAGACCGGTCTGACTAGAGCGGGATTTCATGTCCACCACTTTACCGCCCACATAGGCCTCACCCAAATTGAAATCAACGTAGACCTCATAAATCGGGAAAGTCAGAAGACGATAACTCGAACGACGCTCAGACTTATAAAGAATGTTCTTCACCTGAAGCACGTTATAACCGCTGATACTCACCTGAAAGATGGTCTCAGAAAAGAAATTCATTCCACGTAGTTCAAAACTACACAGAACAGTTTCTCCGGCCTTAAAAATTGTGTCTTTGGAATCTAGAACGATTTCTTCGCGATCTTTATCGAACTTAAGAACTTGGTAGGTGTGCTTTTCTTTTTTACCTTTCAACCAAACAATGACAGTTCCTCTCGAAGAGCCTAGCAGGGAGAGCCTGCTAAGCTTTTCGGTAGGATCTTGTTTGCTAAAAAAGGTTTGAGACATTAGCTAAGAGTTGTCACCTGACGAAGAAGCGTCAGAGACTCAAGCGCCATTCCGCAACCGCGAACAACGCAAGTAAGAGGATCTTCTGCAAGAGATACTGGTAGACCAGTTTTTTCTTTAATCAGAATGTCCAGGTTAGCTAGAAGTGAACCACCACCAGCAAGGATAATACCGTTATCAACGATATCAGCGGCCAGTTCAGGTGGAGTTTTCTCAAGAGAGATTTTAATTGCTTCAACAACTTCTGAAATAGGATCCGCTAGTGCTTCACGAATTTCATCTGAAGTTACTTCGATTGTCTTAGGCGCACCTGCGATCAAGTCACGACCTTTAACTTCGTAAGTCTTAACTTCATCGTCGAACGGATAAGCGTTACCGATCGACATCTTAATCATCTCAGCAGTTCTTTCACCGATAAGAAGTGAATATTTTTTCTTAATGTATGAAACGATGGCCTCATCGAATTTATCACCAGCAACGCGTACTGATTTCGAGTAAACGATACCACCGAGAGAGATAACTGCGACTTCAGTTGTACCACCACCGATATCAACGATCATGTTACCTGATGGATCAGTGATTGGAAGACCAGCACCGATCGCAGCTGCCATTGGTTCTTCGATCAGATAAACTTCACGAGCACCAGCTTGTTCAGCAGATTCTTTCACAGCTCTTTTTTCAACTTGTGTAATTCCGAAAGGAATACAAATGATGATTCTTGGCTTAATTAGTTTTGATCCATTCAATGATTTCTGAATGAAATATTTCAACATTGCCTGAGTAACTTCGAAATCTGCAATCACCCCGTCTTTCATAGGACGAATTGCTTTAATAGATCCTGGTGTACGTCCAAGCATTTCTTTTGCTTCTTTACCTACAGCAAGAACTTTCTGTTCGCCACGGAAACCCTGGTGAACGGCCACAACTGATGGCTCGTTAACGATGATTCCACGATCTTTGGCATAAACTAGTGTGTTGGCGGTACCAAGGTCGATCGCCAAGTCATTCGAAAACCAATCAAGCATTTTTTTAAACATAAATATCCCTTTAACTCTGAATCACTTTCAAACTCAACAACAGCTCAAGACCTGCATCCAGCAAGAAACTTAATAACCACGAGCGAGAGGCAGTATCAGTAAAATTTATCATTTAGCCCTGTTCTGGACAAGAATATAAACAGGGATTCTTTTTCCTGAGTAAAAGCATCGGCTATGTAAGGCTTTTCACCCGACCCATCAAAACGGTAGAATGGTCGTTTTAAAGGACTGATCATGAGCGATGAAAAGAATAAGTTCCCTTCCAGTTTTGTGTCTTCTCAATTCGTAAAATACATCGATGCGAAGGAGATCAAAGGTATTGTTGAGACCCTGGGTAATACCCTTTCTCAGAAGTATCAGGGTCAGGATCTAGTTCTGATCGGAGTACTTAAGGGCAGTATGGTTTTCATGGCCGATTTGATCAGAGAGATCAAAGGGGTCAAGGTTTACGTGGATTTTGTGAAGCTCCAAGCAGTGGGCCGCAGCAAAGAAAACCATGGCACGATCACCATCAGCAAAGATATCACCACAAATCTGATGGACCGCAACGTAGTTATCGTGGAGGAGATCGTAGATACCGGCCGTGCGTTAAGTTTCCTCAAAAAGCGCATTATGCTGAGCTCACCCCGTTCACTTGAAGTAATCACACTTTTCGATAAGCCTTATAAGCGCACTGTGAACATCCAGCCGGACCTGACTGGGAAGAAAATCGAAGATCAGTTTATCGTGGGCTACGGACTTGATCTGGAAGATTACGGACGAAATTTCGAGCAGCTTTATTATCTAAAATATCCAAACTAAGACATAAAAAAACCCCGGGAAACCGGGGTTTTTTGTTTCTGATTTATTGAAGTTTTTCTGATCCAAAGAGCTTCACAATCTCGCCTCTTGTGATGGTCATCGCATTCATGCGTTTAACCCAGATGCCGTCTTTGAATTCCCACTCTGTCGTTAGACCTTTGAGTTTTCCATGAGACTTTAATTTTGCGTCGAAGTCATCGCGGCTTGAAACCTCGCCTGTCGCAGTCAGAGTGTCAGCACCGAGTTTCATGGCATCAAGAGAAATGATCTCGATTAGGCCCGCAGGTTTTCCATAGATTTCCTGGAACTTCGTTAACATTTCCTGGTTGATGTCTTGCGGATCATCACCCACGAAGTAAAGTGTTCCAAGGTTCTTCTGTTCCTTCACCATCGACTTAGATACCCAGCTTGGCCCACCAATGACCTTGATGCGATTAGCATCATAGTAGCCAAGAGTTGGGATGAGTTGAGTTGCTTCATGAGGATAAGTCGCCAGGAAGACCCAGTCAAAATCCAGCACCGGCGGAAGCGTTTGAACACGACGGATAGACGACTTCTCGAGCGAATAAACGTCATCCATAATTTTTAGTTCTTCTGAACGCTCACGAGGATACTTTAGACCCAAATATAATTGAGCGGTATCACGGTAATCGTGAGTATTTTTCGGGAAGCTCGCCACACTCGTAACACTTAGGTTTTTCTGAGTGGCCTTTCTCCAGATCTCATCAACGTAGGCCTTACCACCTTCGTTGTCCGGGAAGATGACCCCGATACGAGTTCCGAATTTATTGATCATGTCTTCAGAAAGAAGTGTTTCAACTTGAGACTCAATTGAACCTTGTACTTCAATTAGGTGGTGGTTTTTCTCTTCTTTTGGAAGGTTGATCTGAGAAAGAGAAATATAAAGGACGCCATACTTACGGGCCTCTAAATATTCCGCTTTGGCAGACTCAGGGAATAGACCACCGATAATGAAAGAAACTTTTTTCTCACGAATAAGTTCCAGCACTGCCTGCGCACCTTGGGCCGGAGAATCAACTGAATCCTTGGTGTGGATCTTAACGTTCTCATTCATGCCAAGAACTTTTAGACCCGTATCAATACCACTTAAGGCCTTCTCACCAAACTGCGCCTTCTCCCCTGTTAAAGGAAGAACCAGACCGATATCGGAGATGCTGATGCGAGAAGAATTGGCAAAACGAAGTTCAAAATCTTTTACGAAAGTCTGAACTTCAGCATTGTCACCAAACTCAGAGCTAAGCCAGGCCGTCACATCTTGAGCACCTGATTTATCGCCACCAAGGTAGCGCTCGTCTGCTTCAATCATAGCAAGCTGGGCAACTGCCAGATTCTTGCTGTCGTTGAATTCTTCCAGCATTTCAATCTTCTGACCTTGGCTCATTTTATTAAATGAGGCCTTCATTGGTTCATAAAGATTATTGCTTTGGATTTCACCAAAAGTTTTAACGTCACTCATGAGAGTCAGTGATGAAGAAACGATTAGTGGATGATTTTCAACCTTGTTTCCGTAAGCAAGAGCAAGCTGAGCATACTTCTTCTTTTCCGCATCAGTCAGGACCTTACGATCGATCTTATTCAGACGATCATTGAGCTCATTGAACTGATTAAGTTTGAAGTGGCCGCTCGCCATATTAAGTTGGACTTGGCTGTAAAGCTGAGTGTCTCTAGGAGCGTACTTTTCAGAAACTTCGAAATTTAAAAGGGCCTTATCAACTTCTCCCATATTGAAGAGAGTCACACCTTTCAAATTATACTTAAGCGCCTTCTCTACTGGAGAAAGACCATTATCGTGAAGTTCAGAAAGTTTTGAGATCGCTAGCTTAGGTTGATTGGCCTTGATGAGATCCCGAGCTTCATTAAGTTTCTGCTTCGAGATGGCCGAGATCTGCGATTCATCAATAGTTTTAGTTTTTTTAATTTGCGTACAGGCCGCAAGAGTGAGGAGGAGCATCAGAATGATACGCACTAATATTCCTTTGAAGAAGTCGTGTGAAGATTTTAACCCCAGATCGGAATATTGTCACAGAAAACACAAAGGGGCCCGAAGGCCCCTTTTGCTTGGAAGATTTATTGGAAGAGTTCGCGCACTCGATCAAAGAATCCCTTCGACATAGGATTCGAAGAGTTTTGCTCTAGCTCAGAGAGTCGGGCAAAAAGTTCCCGCTGCTCTTTAGTGAGCTTGGTTGGAGTTTCAACATGGATGGTAATGATCTGATCACCAAAACCATAGCCGCCTAGTTTAGTAATACCTTTGTTACGAAGCTTCATCTTCTGGCCCGCTTGAGTGCCTTCAGGAATCTTCATTGATACACGTCCACCAAGAGTCGGAACTTCGATCTCAGTTCCCATTGCCGCTTGTGAGAAGCTAATTGGAACTTCGCAAATAACGTCATACTCATCACGCTTAAAGAACTCATGCTCCTGAATGTGAATAAGCACAAACAAGTCACCAGCTGGACCGCCGTTAAGACCAGAATCACCCTGGCCTGAAAGCTTCAGACGTTGACCTTCATCGATCCCCGCTGGAACTTTAACGCTTAGTTTTTCTTTCTTCTTATTTTTGCCGCGACCGTGACAAGTTTCACAAACTTCTTTGATCATCTGGCCAGTACCATGACACTTAGGACATGGCTGAGCGATGGTAAAGAAACCTTGCTGACGTCTTACTTCTCCGTGCCCTTGACACATATCACATGTCACAGGACCTGAGCCTTTCTTAGCACCAGAACCGTGACAAGTTTCACATGCCACTGAACGCATGATTTGAATTTCTTTTTCAACCCCAAATGCCGCTTCTTCGAATGTCACAGTGATTTCAGTTTGAAGATCATCACCCGCTTGAGCGCGAGAACGACGAGCTCCACCTCTACTACCACGACCACGCTGACCACCCAGGATATCACCGAAGATATCTCCGAAGATGTCACCAAGGTCACCGAAGTCACCTGAGAAACCTCCGCCCTGGAATCCGCCGCCGCCCATGCCACCTTGTTCAGCTGCATGTCCCATGCGATCGTACATAGAGCGTTTTTGATCATCCATCAGGATGTCGGCCGCATGTGAAGCTTCTTTGAATTTCGCTTCAGCTTCAGCGTTTCCGGGATTTTTATCCGGATGGTATTGCATCGCCAGTTTGCGATACGCTTTTTTGATTTCATCTTTCGAAGCGCCCTTCGCTACTCCAAGCACTTCGTAATAATCACGTTTACCACTCATATCTATTTGCCATCCATCATGCAAGAAGGCCCCTTATTGCTAAGGGGCCGTCTTTGAAAAGCTTATTCAGCCATTAAACTTCTTTGTAATCCGCATCTACCACGTCGTCGCCATCATCCTTCTTCTTCGATTGCGACTCGTTCGATCCTTGTGCCCCACCGGCATTTTGACCGGCACCGGTATCGGCACCAGGTTGTCCTTGATACATGAACTGGGCAAGGCTGTGAGCGACGTTTTGTAGTCTTTCAGTCGCTGCTTTAATTTCGTCCAAAGACTCTGAAGTGAGTTTTGTTTTTGCTTCACTGATTGCTCCTTCAATCTCAGCTTTTTTATCAGCTGGTACTTTATCTCCAGCGTCCTTGATACCTTTCTCAGACGCGAAAACGAGACTGTCGAGGTTGTTTCTAGCGTCAACAACTTCACGACGTTTTTTATCTGCATCACGGTTCTTCTCAGCATCCTGAACCATACGCTTAATTTCTTCCTCAGAAAGACCTGAGTTAGAAGTAATCACGATGTTAGTCGCTTTACCTGTCGCTTTATCAAGAGCAGACACGTGAACGATACCGTTAGCATCAATATCAAAAGTCACTTCAATTTGAGGAACACCACGTGGAGCTGGTGCAATACCTGCAAGATCAAAACGACCTAGAGTTTTGTTATCAGCTGAGAACTCACGTTCACCTTGTTGTACGTGAATTGATACAGCTGGTTGGTTATCAACCGCAGTTGAGAACGTTTGAGATTTCTTCGTAGGGATCGTTGTGTTCTTCTCGATGATTTTTGTGAATACGCCACCAAGAGTTTCGATACCTAGAGAAAGCGGAGTTACGTCTAGTAGAAGAACGTCTTTAACGTCACCACCAAGAACACCACCTTGAATTGCAGCACCAGCAGCAACCACTTCATCCGGGTTTACACCTTTAGAAGGCTCTTTTCCGAAGATCTCTTTTACTTTCGCTTGAACGATCGGCATACGAGTCGCACCACCAACAAGGATCACCTCTTGGATCTCATTTAGAGAAAGACCAGAGTCTTTGATCGCTGTTTTACAAGGAGCAACTAGCTTATCGATAAGGTCGCCAATTAGAGACTCAAACTTCGCTCTTGAAAGGTTTAGGTTCAAGTGTTTAGGACCTGTCGCATCCATAGTGATGAATGGAAGGTTGATATCAGTTTGAGTAACTGAAGAAAGCTCGTGTTTAGCTTTCTCTGCAGCTTCTTTAAGACGCTGAAGGGCCATTTTATCGTTCTTAAGATCGATCGAAGTTTCTTTCTTAAACTCTTCTGCTAACCAGTTAATGATACGGTAGTCGAAGTCTTCACCACCAAGGAACGTGTCCCCGTTAGTTGATTTAACTTCAAATACACCGTCAGAAGTGATTTCAAGAATCGAAACGTCGAATGTACCACCACCAAGGTCGAATACAGCGATGTTCTTATCTTTCTTAGAATCTAGACCGTAAGCAAGAGCAGCTGCAGTTGGCTCGTTGATGATACGTTTAACGTCTAGACCAGCGATACGACCAGCATCTTTCGTTGCTTGTCTTTGAGCATCGTTAAAGTAAGCAGGAACTGTAATTACAGCCTCAGTTACTGGTTGACCAAGATAGTCTTCAGCGGCTTTTTTCATCTTCTCAAGAACCTTCGCAGAGATCTCTTGAGGAGAATATTCTTTACCGTCAACTTTTACCCAAGCGTCGCCATTCTTGTTAGCGAACATATCGAAAGGGGCCACTTTGTGAAAGTGAGTTACTTCAGCGTCAGTAAACTTACGACCGATAAGACGCTTAATACCGAATAGAGTTTTAGTTGGGTTCGTTACGGCCTGGCGTTTTGCAACCTGACCAACAAGAACTTCACCATTGTTAGCGAAACCAATGATTGAAGGAGTTGTATTGTGTCCTTCAGCATTTGGAATAATTTTGTATGTACCGTTTTCCATAACGGCCACACACGAGTTTGTTGTACCTAAGTCAATTCCGATAATTTTTCCCATATAATTCTCCTTATTTTTTACTTTTTAATTACTGTTTATCGCTTGAAACAACCACTTTCGCCGGACGTACTAGACGACCATTGAGTGAATAACCTTTCTGAAATTCTTTAATCACTTCATTCGGTTTTTTGCCTTCAGCGTATTCCTGCGCCAGGGCCTCGTGGAAGTTAGGATCAAAGTCTTTGCCCACTGATTCCACTGGAGTCAGACCATGTTTCGAAAGCGTTTCAATGAACTGCTTTCTCACCATATCCAGACCAGTCACCATGTTCTTGATTTTCTGATCTTCATCCGGACGAAGCATATCAATCATACGGTCGAAGTTATCGATGACCTGAATGAGGTCAGACATCACTCGCTCGTTACCATACTTAAGAAGGTTTTCTTTTTCGCGCTCCATGCGCTTACGATAATTTTCCATTTCGGCCGCTACGTAGTAGTACTTGGCCTTGAAATCAATTTCTTCTTTTTTAGGTTCTACAGTAGCTTCAGCAGTTGTTGCTTCAGCGGCCGTTTCCGTTTTGTTTTCTTCTTTGTTGTTTTCATTAGGTTCCATGCACACTCTCACAGTTCAATGTTTGTTAATCCCAAGATGGGTTCGAATGGATGAGTGTCAATGTTAGGACAGAAAAAAAAAGTGATTTTATTGCACTAAATCATGAGCAACAATATTAGCTACTTACGTTGCGCTTCCCAGCGAAAGAGATCATCCATCAAGGAATCCAACATCAAAAAGCCCAAAGAGGTTAATTTCACTCTCTCATTTTGCGCTTCTGCATAGCCCTGCTGGGTCCAGCTTTTCATGAGGCATTCACTCCCTTTTGGCGGAATCCAACCTTCGGAAGTGCGAAGAGAGAGATAAGTTTGCTCGAGTGAAAGTTCTTTATCAGATAAATGCTCTACTTCTACTTCGGCCTCAGAGACCTTCCATTTGTAACGAAGGGCCTCGTTTTTATTTAATTGAAAATAACCCGTTCCAGTTGGACCCAATGCTGCCACAGATTCAGCTCGCCAATATTTCTGATTATGGCGGGCCTCAAAACCTGGTAGAGCAAAGTTAGAAACTTCGTAGTGATGAAAGCCATGCTTCTTTAAATAATCACTCACAAAAAGGTATTCATCACGGATGAATTCATCATCCGGCATGTCCTGAATATGAGGGTACTTTGAGCGAGCATTCAGAATATAAAGACTAATGTGTTTCGGAGAATATTTTAAAAGAAGATCGAGCTCTTTTTTAATGTCTCGTTTCTTCTCACGTGAGAACGGAATCCCCAGAAGAAAATCTAAGGAATAGTTCCAGTTTTCTTTCTGCAATACCTCGAGAAAATGCAGACTATCATCCAGTGAATGCACGCGGTCCATGATCTTTAAAAAATCAGGATCAAGTGTTTGAGTACCGATCGAAATACGGTTAAGACCAATTTTCTTCCAGGCATCCAGCATCGTTGGGGACCAGGTTCCTGGATCAATCTCCATGGTGAACTCAGCGTCCTTAGAGACTCCGATTGGTTCTAAGATCTTTTGAAAGAAAGAAGCACCTTTTTCACCCCAGAGAGATGGCGTTCCACCACCGAGATAAACAGTATCTAATACGCCCCATTCAAAGTTATGTGCTTTCATCAAATCTTCGTGACGTTTGACTGAAGCAGATAAAAACTGATGAAAATCCTCAAACTGATTCTGAGATGAATCAAGCTTACGCTTATAAAAATCGCAGTAATTGCACAGGTGCTTACAAAACGGAACGTGCAAATAAAGACTGGACACCTGAGTCATTGAGTAGAAAGTCCTTCTAAAAATTTATCTCTGAAGGGATAATAGAACAGCTGTCACGGGATGGCCTGTGCAAATTATTGAGTAAGGAAGCTATGAAAATTGATCAAGTTCAGTTGGACAACGAATTAAATACACTATTCATCCACTCTCCCGGTTGTAGTGCAGGGACAGTGCAGATGTGGTTTCGCGCGGGAAGCGCGCTTGAGAAGCATGATAACCAAGGTATCGCTCACTTCCTAGAACACATGTTCTTTAAAGGAACTCCAAAACGTCCGGGCCCGCAACTGGCCCACGATATCGAATCTTATGGTGGTGAAGTAAATGCTTTCACATCATTCGATTACACTTGTTACTACATCAACACTCCAAGCCTGTTCATGGACAAGTCAGTAGATATCCTGCTTGATATGGTGGCCAATCCACTATTTGGTCAGGAAGACATTCCTTCTGAAAGACAAGTAGTGTTCGAAGAGTATCGTCGTGCCATGGATAATCCTTCTCAGTACAATTTCATCCAGCTTCAGAAGGCTTCATTTGAAAATGGTTACGCTCACCCGATCCTGGGTCGCGAAGATACCATCCTAAACTTCTCGCAAGAACAGGTGAAATCTTTCCGTGAGCAGTTCTATAACTTAGAGAACGCTCTATTGGTTGTGGCGGGTGATTTAAAAGATCGCGCTGAACTTGAAAAGAAGATCCGTTCATTCCGTCTGCCTCATGGTCAGAAGTCTGAATTCGGTCCATTCACGATTAAAGAAAAAGAATCGGTAAACGTTCATGATAAAGACATTCGTCAGGCGACTCTGACTCTTTGTCTTCAATCTCCTAACTATAATCATGAGAAGGCAGCGGCAGAAGATCTGGCGATCAACTGTCTCGCCCATGGTGAAACATCTCGCTTCTACCAGGCCCTCGTTGCGAAGACTTCTCTTTGTAACGGTATTGCTGGATCAACGATGTACTTTGCCAACGGTGGCGTGCACATGATTAAGATGAGCTTCCCGGTTGAGAACCTATCTAAGGTCTCAAAACTTTTCATGAGCACTCTTAATGATGTTCTCGTGAATGGCTTCACACCGGAAGAAATCACAAAGATTAAAAATCAATACATCTCTTCAAAGATCTATGAGCGTGAGTCGATTGAGTCTTATGCGTTCAGCTTAGGTCACGGCTTTGCCCAATCTGGAAATATCTTCTGTGAAGATGAGTTCATTGAAAAAATCCGTGCCGCTTCGACTGATGAAGTTTGGAGTGGAATCGAGAAAGTTGTTCGTCAAACCTCTCACTTTACTCTGCAAGTTCCGAAGGGAACGAAGATGGAGCCACTTGAGAAAGAACTTAAGAAGTGGCAGGGCGAACTTAAAAAGGCCGCAACTAAAACCAAATCTAAGTTCAGTAAAATTAAACAACTTACTTCTACTCATGACAGTGCAGTTAAAGTGGTTGAGCTCAAGCCGGGTATCAAACTGATTTATCGTCAGAACAAGCTTACTCCAACGTTTGTGATGCATGCATATATGAAAGGTGGTCAATCGGTTGAGACCGCTAAGAATGCTGGTATTCATCATCTGAGTAGCCGTCTCCTGACTTATGGCTACAAGGGCATGGGTTACGAGAAACTTAAAAACGAACTTGAATCTCTTTCTTCTTCACTAAATGGTTTCTCGGGCAAGAATGCTTACGGAATGACTCTTCATGGTCAGACCAAAGACTTTGAAAGACTTTCTCACCACTTCTTCGGTACTCTCTTAACACCAGAAATCCCTAAGAAGTTTTTTGATCACGAGAAGAAAGTGATTCTTCGCGCGCTTGATAACCAGAAAGAAGATGCCATGAAGCAAGCTTTCAAGGCCTTCTATAAAATGGTCTTCAATCAGCACGCTTACTCACTTGATCTCGCTGGTACTCCGGAAACTATCAAGACTTTTAGTCCAATGGGTCTTCAAAAAGTACACGCGGGTCTACTTAAGAACTCTGAA
The DNA here is from genome assembly GCF_034259205.1 of Peredibacter starrii. Classification (GTDB taxonomy): domain Bacteria; phylum Bdellovibrionota; class Bacteriovoracia; order Bacteriovoracales; family Bacteriovoracaceae; genus Peredibacter; species Peredibacter starrii. Next base: position 85,373 of record NZ_CP139487.1, read on the forward strand.
CTTATCTTCACTTATTGTGGTGACTTAGATTTCTCGGTGGTTCATCACCACTTTATGGAAGCGACAAAGAATCTTAAACCGCGCACTCCAGGTAAAAAGACACTTAAAAAGGCCAAAGGTCTCGTTGGTAAAACGGCGAACCTTGAATTCAAACGTGAGCAAACTCAAATTGTGATTGGTGCACCTGCTTATCCAATTGGTAACAAAGAAGATCTATACTTAAAGATGATCACGGCTCACCTTTCTGGTCAGAGTTCTGAGCTATTCGTTGATGTACGTGACCGTAAGGGACTTTGTTATTCAGTTTCACCAATTCACGTTTCGGCACTTGAAGCTGGCTGTTGGGGAATTTATATTGGCTCAGGCCACGATAAAACTGAGGCGGCGATCGAGGCGATCCTAGGTATTCTTAACAACCTTCGCGATCATGGAATTAAGCGTGAAGAATTTGAACGTATTAAAACCATGATCGATGGTCAAAACCTTCTTGGTATTCAAACTAATGAAGACTATGCCCAGTTCTACTCAATTCCTGTTCTTCACGGTCTAGGTCTTGATTTCCCTCACAAGAACAATGATCAAATCCGTAGTGCTAAATACGAAGACTTCCAGGCGTTCCTGAAGAAGTTCTTCTCGAAGAAATGGAATATTGTTCAGGCCGGACGTAACGACTAAGAAACTTTCTGGGTAAGTGGAGGTAAAACTCCGCTTACCATCATTTCCTTCTCACTTAACTTTTCACTTCTTAAAAGCTTTTGAAAAATAAGATTGTTGTCAGTACCATGACGATCTTTGGTTGCAAGAATTGTCATTAATGTTGTGAGTGACTCAAAACAAGTGGCAACCATTGCGTAAAAACTTGGGATATCCAAAAAGTTTGGGGACACATTGTTTAAATGTGAATAGGCCGTCTTTCCAATTTGAGCGTAGTACTGAGTATCGACCAGCTTTTTATTCACTGATTCTGAAAAGTATCCACAAACTAAGAGCGACATGTCTCCCACTTCTTTGTAGATACGTTTTTGTTCTTCACGACCTACTTGAGTCGCTTCCAGAAGTTTCATGCCCAAGATTTTCTCACGCACTTTTCCTTCATTGGTTTCAAAGAAGTTTTGCGAGAGCGCGAATTTATCCAGGACATCAGAAGAATAAAAGATAACTGATTCAGGGACAGGACAAAGTGACTTTTTGTTCAACTCTGTGAGACCCTCGAAAAAGAATCCCTTAAGATTGGTTGATAGAATAATCTTTTTTGCATTAGCGTCTTGATGCATCAGATTCCCCCGTACTCCATTTTAGCATACCCCACAAACCCGACTCAAATGTCCCCGGAATATTTTGCCTCGAGCACTTAAACCGTGGAATAATGAGGGGATGAAACGTTTGAAGTTAGTCTTCGCCATTGTGATTTTGTTATTCGCCCTACCTATTTGGCGTTTCATCGATTTTGCGGTGATCTTCTCACCTTTTGAATTCATCTCCAGCGTCGCCCTCTTCATCTGGTTTGGGCTGTTTGTCGCTATACCAGTGAAACTTGTGCGTCCGCAAATTAAGACTATCTATATTGTGCTGGGAATCTTTCTCTTTGGTGCACTTAGCTTTTGGGTGAATCCCCTCTCGAATCAGGCGACCCTAGATCCGAAATTAAATCACTGCGGACGGCTGACTTATACGAGTACCTTCTATCCAGTGAGAAATATCCTTACTGAGGCTCACCTGGATGATCTCGAAGTTCGCAATCAAATGTGTTGGGTGAGAAAGATGGTCTCACGTGTGCCCCAGAAGTTTGATTCCGCCGATGAGCTTGCGGCCTACAATAATTTACTAACGGATAAGCTCATGAAGCCGGAATATAAATTCCGCGCGACTCTTCCGATGATTGCCATGCTACATCTGCAAATCAACATGAGTAGCCACATGGAATTGGGACCTAAGTATCTCTATGACCAGGTTCACTTCTGGCTTAATCACTACACGGTGGAAATCAGTCAAAGGCAATACTCTGCCTTGAGCTGGCCTTTTTCTAAGTACATTCAATTTGAATATGGTTTGATTGAAAGAAATTGGGAAGGCCTGGTCGATGCCATTCAAATCTCGGAGTAGGTCATATGAATATTCTTATCGCTCTTCTTCTCTCTTGTTCGATCTTCGCCAAAGACCCTGCTATGGTCTGGGGAAAAATTGTAAAAGTTGATAAGACGGTCAAGAACGTAAGCTATAAGTACTTTGTGACCTATGAAGTTAACGGTAAATTTCACGCTTATCCACTCGAGACTAAAAATAAAAACATCGCTGAACAAATTGCTAAAAATGAGAATCAACTCATTCGCATCAAAGGCGATATCAAAACGGTCAAAGTCGCCATTGATGGCCCGGCCCAGGACATTCCCGTTTTTATTCCTGAAAGCCTTTCACCGCTCACGCTGTCTGAATTAGCAGTGGAATTTAAGCCGGATTTAGAAAAGAAACCGGCCGATGTAAATCCTCCGAAAGAGGCCTATAACGGCGGCGGAATTAGAGTGAATGATACCCTTGCTAATACTCTGATCATTACTGGTGGAGCACTCATGGTTGGCTCCGCTCTGATTAAATCACTCAACAAGAAATAAAAAAGGGCCCGAAGGCCCTTTCATTTTTAGTTTGTTCCGTCGTCAATCTCAACCATCAAGAAGCCGGCCTCAAGTGCCTGACCCTCTTTCACGTTGATGGCCTTAATTGTACCATCCGCGCCTGATTTGATTTCGTTTTCCATCTTCATCGCTTCAAGTATAAGCACAGTTTCACCTTTAGTGACCTTGTCCCCTTCTTTCTTCATAAGCTTCACGACCTTACCAGGCATTTGCGTGATAAGAGCACCAGCGCCGCCTTTGTTAAGACCCGAAGGCTTGAAGCCGCGAAAAACCTTATAAACTTCAGAGTTTGAAACCAGAACTTCATTCACACCCAGGGCAGCGAGTTTCTTCCACGCGACACCATCAAATGAATAAAAGTTTTTACCAGCAAGATTCTTGATCAGAAGTTTTGTCTTCGCGCCATCAACTGTGAACTCCATTACTTTTCCAGGATGGATTTCAACATCCAGAGCGAACTCTTTCATATCTTGGTTCATGAAATAGTATCTCATTAGTTACCTCCAGCTTGGTTAAGCTCAATGGCAGCAACTTTTAACATGAAGGCCTTGATATCTTCTTTCGCAGCTACTTTCTCTTGCGGCTTAACAGTACCAATATAGTTCGTTGAGTAGTGACCTTTCACGAAGTTCTCTTCGTTCAGGATCACACGGTGAAGAGCGATATTGGTCTTAATACCATCAATGATCAAACCATCAAGTGCCGACTTCACTTTACGAAGTGCCACCTCACGGTTGAAACCTTTGGCGATGAGTTTACCGATCATTGGATCGAAGTCCGGAGTGATCGTAAATTTTGGATAAATACAGTGATCGAAACGAATACCTTGCGGGAAAGTCGTCTCGAAGCCCACGATTTTACCCGGAGCTGGAAGCATCGAAATTGGATCTTCCGCACAGATACGAAGTTCAATGGCATGGCCCTGAATCTTGATATCGTCCTGAGTTTTAAAATCTAGTGGTTCACCGAAAGCGGCCTTGATCATGTTTGCCACAAGATCCACACCTGTGATTTCTTCAGTGATCGGGTGCTCTACCTGAATACGTGTGTTCATCTCAAGGAAGTAGAACTTCTTATCTTCACCCATAATGAATTCAACTGTACCAGCTGAATCGTAGTTCACAGCTTTGGCACATTTAACCGCAGTCTCACAGATTGATTTACGAAGGGCCTCATCTGTTCCAATGAATGGAGATGGAGCTTCCTCGATGATCTTCTGGTGACGACGCTGAACTGAACACTCACGTTCAAACACGTGGAACACATTGCCTTTTTTATCAGCAAGGATCTGCACTTCAATGTGGTGAGGATTCAAAATGTATTTCTCAACCAGAAGTCCGGCGTAACCGAAACCTGAAAGAGCTTCACGTTGAACTGCTGCGAAGTTTGCTTTGATTTCTTCTTCTGAGTAACAAGGGCGCATACCCTTACCACCACCACCAGCAACTGCTTTAAGAAGGATCGGGTAACCCATATCGTTCGCAAGCTTGATGGCCTCTTCTACTGAAGGCACTTCACCAGTTGAACCGGGAACCACAGGAACACCTGCTTCCTTTGCCACTTGTTTAGAAATGTCCTTAGCACCCATTTTGTAAACCGCAGTCGGGTTTGGACCAATGAAAGTCACGCCCTTCTTCGCAAGTGCTTCTGAAAACTCACGGTTCTCAGACAGGAATCCGTAACCCGGGTGAACACCATCGATTTTATAATCATCGATGAGCTTCATGATCTTCGGAATATCTAGATATGTTTCTTTGTTGTTATTACCAGCAAGATGTACCCATTCCTGGCAGAACTCAAGATGAGGTGGTTCAGTTTCATTGTCGGTCCAAACGCCGACAGAAACCAGACCAAGCTCATTCAAAGCTTTCGCCACACGAATAGCAATCTCACCACGGTTAATGATTAAGACGCGTTTACCTTTCATAGTGGAATGTTCCCGTGTTTACGCTCAGGACGGTTAACTTTTTTGTGCTCCAGAGCTTTAAGGTATTGATAAAGACGCTGACGAGTGATTTCCGGATTGATGATTTCATCCAGGTAACCAAGCTCGGCCGCGCGATAAGGGTTGGCAAAGTTGTTCTCGTAGTTTTCTACGTGCTTCGCTTTGTTCGCCATATCGTTACGGAAAATAATGTTCACTGCACCATCTGCACCCATAACTGCGATCTCTGCAGTTGGGTAAGAAAGATTGATGTCAGCGCGGATGTGTTTCGACGCCATAACGTCATAAGCACCACCGTAGGCCTTACGAGTAATAAGCGTGATAAGAGGAACCGTCGCTTCAGAGTAAGCGTAAAGAAGTTTAGCTCCATGACGGATGATCCCGCCGTACTCTTGAACTGTACCAGGTAGGAAGCCCGGAACGTCTACCAGAGTTATGATTGGAATATTGAAAGCATCACAGAAGCGCACGAAACGAGCGGCCTTCACAGATGAGTCGATGTCCAAACAACCAGCCAGGAAGTTAGGTTGGTTTGCTACGATACCAACTTTGATTCCACCGATTGAAGCAAAACCAGTAAGAATGTTTTTCGCGAAGTCAGCGTGAACTTCCAGAAAGTGCTGATCATCGATCACTTCAAGAATAAGCTCGTGCATATCGTACGGCTTCTTCGAGTTATCAGGGATGAAATTCTTAAGTTTGTTGTTCGTACGAGTAACTGAGTCTGTTGTCAGTTTCGCTGTATGCTTAATTTGATTACATGCAGGGATGAACGCCATAAGTTCTCTTACGCGCTCAAAACAATCATCTTCGTCGTCACAACGGAAGTGTGCGACACCAGATTTTTCATTGTGAGTATGAGCACCACCAAGAGCGTCTTTTGTTACTTCTTCGTGAGTCACAGTTTTAATAACATCCGGACCAGTCACGAACATGTATGACGTTTTATCTACCATGAAGATGAAGTCAGTCATGGCCGGAGAATAAACCGCACCACCAGCACATGGCCCCATGATCAAAGAGATCTGAGGAATCACACCTGAGGCCTGAACGTTACGGTAGAAAATCTCAGCGTAACCAGCAAGAGCGTCAACGCCTTCCTGAATACGAGCTCCACCAGAATCGTTAATACCGATCATCGGGATTTTGTTCGCCAGAGCGAAGTCCATCACCTTACAGATTTTTTGCGCGTGGGCCGCACCAAGAGCACCACCCCAACAAGTAAAGTCTTGAGAGAAAAGGGCAACTTGCTGGCCATTGATTTTCGCAATACCAGTTACCACACCGTCACCCAGGTACTTTTGTTTCTCCATACCAAAGTTATGACTACGGTGAACCACAAATTTATCGAATTCAATAAATGAATCTGGATCTACCAGTTTACTGATTCGTTCACGGGCAGTGTATTTGCCCTGTTCATGTTGCTTGTTGATTCTTTCAGTACCGCCACCTAGTTCGGCTTCACGGCTGAAAGTAGCGAGTTGCTCGCGTCTTTGTTCGTTGGTCAGCATTCGACCCTCCTGAAATGTATCGGAAAGTTATACCTTGCTTAGACCAGAGGGTAAAGTTTTGACACTCTAAGTAAAAGGCCCCAGAAAGGGGCCTTGAGATTAAAAATTTTGAATTTTAGACTAACGGCAACCGCGACCAGAGCTGAGGTTGTAACCAATTTGGTTAAGAGAGTGGTAAACCTCTTGAATTTTCTGCTTCTTAGAGAATTCATCCATGTCAGATGTGTTAAATCTCTCAAGATCTTCATTGATGTCTTTAAGATCCAAAATTTCGCACGAGTAAGCCGAGCTATAAACTAATTGTGTCAGTTCTGTATAAGCTGCGCCTGAAACCACTTCCGCAGCTACCAGGTAAGCGCTTGATGGGCCAAGTGGGAAAATTTGTTCGCGACGAAGCACCAGGCTGCTATTCACCACAAAAAGCATATCTCTTACCATCTCGAGCATGTTTTGCTCGAATGCTAGTGTACGAGAATAACGACAGCCAAAACGACGGGCCTGACAGCTATAAAAACGATAATCAATTTTTTCTGCGGTAGCAAAGATCAGATCATAAAAGCTTTCAAGTGCGATCGCTGTAGCTTTTGTGCCTTTCACATCTTTTGCCACTTCTTCTTTTAACATCACACCCAGGTCATGAGCGTGTGTGATAAGTCTAAGCGTAATTGGATTCAGATCCCCGTAACGTTGAGTTGAGTTGGACTTAAGTCCAGCGATCAATGAATTAACCGCACCTGTGAAATCCCCATTCATACTGGCATTTGAAGCATCAAAACGAGCGCGCTCTAATAAACGTAAAGTGCGGTCGCAATAAGCGCGGAATTCGGCGTCCGCATCCACTTCAGTTCCATTTTGAGCAACGTGAGCAGAAGCAGTATTAAAATTTATCAGAGAGCTTAAACCTAGGAGAAGAGCAAACGTCCAATTTTTCATACAGAAATCCTTATTAGTAAGCGCAAGAGCGCGATTCAATTTGTTTTGTTATAGAACGAACTTCCAAAACGAAGCGGTTAAGCTTAATGGCGTCTTCTTTCGTTGAAGTTCTGCCGTCCAGATAAGTCTGAACATTGCGAGAAAGACGAACTAATAGTTTTGACTGACACTCAAGCGCGTTCGAGAAAAGAGTTTCTTTAAGGTCATTTGCTACTTCAGCACTTAGGTACGAAAGCGCCTGCATATATTGAGTTACCGGGATCGCCGTAAAGTAGGTGCTGCGATCTGATTTCAGACGAACAAATCTCTGCTCTAGACCAGTTAGTTGAGAAACTGCGATATCAACCAAGAGTTCTTCCAGCTCACGAACGCCCATTGGACGGCCCTGAGTTGAATAAGGAATATAGTGATCACGGTCTACACGGAAGGCCACGTCCTCAATATGAAGTGTGTACCAATCCATAAACGAAAGAAGACCTTGCATATGATTGTGCTGAATCAAAGCACCGTCTGGAAGTTTCCCGCCGTTGATAACTGAAGGAATCTCGAGCAACTGAGCAAGACGAATCCCTCTTGTGATCGCGCGGTAAGTAAGTGAATTGTCCTGGGCCTGTGGAGCCTGTTCAGAACTCGCCGCCGCTGCAATAAGACCATTATAGAAAACACGAAGAGCACCGATTTTATCGTTATTATAATTAAGACGCTCAAGAGCTTCGGCACGAGTCTCTCTCACCATGATCGAAGCATCATCACACCAGTTAATCAGTGCGAAGTTCATACCACCACCGATTCCGCTTCCGCCTTCACCGGCCTGAACTGTTAGTGAAGCGAGCACCATCATTCCAGTAATCAGTTTCTTAAAATTCATAATATCCTCTGCTATTCAGTTATTTGTAAAAGTTGTGAGCCGATCTGCACCACCAAATCATTGGCGTGCTGAGTATTACCGGCATACTTTTCAAGAATTTTTTTAGTAAACTCCTTCATCTCAGCTCGAAGGTTTTCGAATTGTGAATTAGGAATACTGAGTGTAATCAACTGGGCAGCACGTTTCTCGTAAGACAGCTGTTCCATCGCCTCCGCGGCCTTAAGAGCAAATTGCTTATGAAGATTCGCTGAGCTCTTGAAGTTGGCGGCATTGTCTTCAAATAGAACCACCGGCTCAGACTGAACCAGTTTGCCTGATTCATTGCGAGTCACCAGACCCAGGGCCATCAGGTCATTCAAACCTTCAACCACTTTCTCTTTCGTGATTTTCTTATCGAGTTTTGAGATGATCCACTCCGGTTCCTCACGGAAGCCTTTCAGGGTAACCAACTCGCGTAGCACCACCAGGTGCCACTCATTTAAATAACGGTATTGGTGTTCAAGCACTTGAACCAGTTTTGCTTTCTTCCCACGAGCTCCCACTTTCATGCGCTCAAAGAAATACAGCTTTTCTTTTTCAGTCTCGGCCTGGTTAAACATCACCATGTTTTCAAAATAGATCGCTTCTTCGGCAGAAAGATCCATGGCAGTCGAGAAACCAAGAATTGATTTAGAAGTTAGATTACGTTTGTTCTTAACAATTAGACCTAAGTAACCACGAGAGTTCTTTCCGAAACCGGCAGCATAAATGAAAGCGTTCTCTGAATAGTTTGAGTTCTTCGACTTCTTAAAAAGATACATGTCTCTTAAGAAGACGCGATAATTCATATATTCAAAGATCACCGGTCTTTCAGTGATGACCTTGGTTTCAATCGTTTCTGTTTCTTGCGAAACAGACGCGCTGATAACTTCTTCAGTAGTTTTGGTGTCATTTCCCAACATGGGGCTGTCCTTGTTTAGTGCCCCAGATATATCTCGGGTGCTGACAACTTGGACACCAATTGTAATTTTTACACAAGACTTTCCGATGACCACCAGTCAGCAGGTCAGAAGGCTATAATGTCGGCCAAATGAAGTGGTTATTGTTCACACTACTATATATATGTGCGACTTCCTGGGCGTTTGCCGAAGCGGCGAATGTTCGTTGGTCACGTCTGGGTTTTGTTTTCGAAGCAAAGGATGAGCTTTATCGTAATCAGCAGCAGGATCTCCTGCTCGCAAGTACTGATATCGCCGAACAACTCTCCGATATTCAATTATCAAAACTTCCCTCTGAAGCGCGGGATAAAATCAAGCATAAAACCATCACTTTGATCTTTGAAAAGAACGCCTCGACCGATGCCGTTTTCTATCCTCCGGGAACGAAGGCCGGCAGAGGAAATGATGAGTGGATAATTACTCTTAATCCGGCCCTTATTTCGACTCCAGATTATCTTAAAATTATCTCTCACGAGTACTTCCACGCCGTTCATTATTCCATTAATCCGAATGAAGTAAGTTGGGTGCGCGAAGGTCTGGCACAATTGTTTGAGTACCGTCTCTATAATGGATTTAATTTTGCACACACTCACGCGGGCCTTACTAAGAATGAATTTCCCCTCGAAGCGGAGTTTGATATCAATGATTATCGTCCGGAGAAATATGGTAATACCCTCCTCTACTTTTATTATCTAACTAGCCACTGTGATAAAGACGATACGCTTTTCTGGACTCTCGTAAATAGTGGCGGTTCAGGACGGGATGGAATTAATCGCGCTCTTCAACTAGAAAATTCCAGCATACCTTTATGCCGAGATTTCTCTTCATCGGCAGAAGGTTTTTCACTCGCAAAAATGGCCAATAGCTATAGTGGCTTTGAGCAGTCCTCATTGACCTTTATTATGCCTTCTTCTCATCGCCTCCAAATCGATGCCCAGAAGGAGCTTTCCCTCCTCGCTAACCCAGATAAGTTCTGGTCTTCGATCCAGAGCTATCAACCTCAACGCCTCTCTTTAAAGACCGCTCAGGAACTGATTAAAACGGCTCCTGCTTCGTTTAAATGGTGGGGACTTGAAAAGAACTACCCTAATCGAATTAAGGCCCTAAAACCCCAAGATCTCATGACCCTGTCCCCTGCCTGGGACGTGGGTGTTCTTGCGACTGACAGTCTCTAGCCTGCTGACTGGCAGACATCACAAAGCGCTATGAATTTTTTACAAACGACCGGTTCCAGGTCAGCAACCATGTTACTCATTAGGAAATCAAAAGCCCTAAGGAGATCATATGAAATACATGTTGTTGATGTTTGCTTTACTTTGCTCTGGCCTAGTACACGCGGCCCTTGAAGTTGGTTCTTACGATGGTGTGGATAACGCTAGAAATGATTATGAACTTCACGTTCGTGAACTTCCAGAAAGACGTGGAAGCTTCATCGGTCTTCTTATTAATGGCAAACAATCAAAAGTTCGCGCTTATCTAATTGATGCATTCTCTTCTAGTAAGTACGGTCTTCTTTCATTACGTCTTACTGGTAACTATAATATTGGTGTAAGCAACACACTTCCATCAATCAGCTTAACAGCAACTTCAGATACACTGGTACTAACTCCAAACGGTGAAAACGATATGGGGTTCAGCACTTCAATTACATTCAAAACAAAGAGCAAAAAGCCTCTTCGTTGGTCACCACTTATTGCGGGTAACTACTCAAGCAAACAAATCGTGGTTTCAAACCTGGATGCAGAAAACGAAGCAACCATGACAAGTAAGGCGCAAGGTCTGGTTGGTGATTACGTTCTTCGCGAAACTCGCCAGGACATGTATGTGGTTCTTTCAACTCAGCTGACTTCAACTGGTGTGAAGCTTGATAAAAACGCAACTTTGTTCGCGGTATTTATGAAAGGCGGTCGCTTCGGTGGTGATCAACTCGTTATCGTAAACAGCGCTACTGGTGCAGCAGCTCGAGCTGGTAACTAAGAAGGACGCAGGAGAAACTTTATGAAAACGACATCTATGATGACATTCATCCTGCTTGCCACTCTTACAGGTAAAGCATTTGCTCAAAAAAACTCAAGCCTTCCAGATATTCCAGCTCCACGTGAGTTAACGGAAGTAGGAAGTGAGTTCGCAGAAGGTACTATCACTCGTCTTTCAGATGGAGAAGCTTCGGTCTTCGTTCCATGGGCGCAAAACGCTCAATCGGTTCTGACTAAGGCCCTTCGTGATATTCAAACTATGACGGTACAACAGCAAGTTCGTCACCTGACTGCCATTATGAAGTCAGTGGTAACGAACTCTGGTTCGAAGAACTATCAGATGTTCATGCGGTTCGTACTTAACCGTACTCTTCTTTTAGTTCAGGAAACAGTTAGCCAGTCAGACTGGAATGAGCCAGGAACAGCAGAGAGCGTTCTCGATCTTCAAGTAACTGGAATCAACCTCGCGCTTAAATTCTATGAATCAGATTTGAGTTATCAGAGTCGCGCTAACCGCGGCAATGATGCTGTAAACCAGTCATACGCGATCTTCGGGGCCACTTTTGGTAAAGAAATGATCAGATCAATCCAGAACATCACGGATGCCTCTGCTCAGTACCGTGTTCTGTATAAGACACTTGAAATGGTTAACTGGGACTTCTCACGTGATGCGATCGCGATTGAGTTCGCTGACGCCATCGTTGAGATTTACAACACGCTCAACACTCTTAATGAACAACCGACCAATAATGATTCTGAGAGCGTACTTGCTATCAGACGTTTAAATGTACTGGTTAATAGTGTGGCATCTGTTGAGAGAACAATTCTTCTTAGCAATGAAACAACTCGTAGAACGCTTCAGGAGCGTGAGCGTCTAGAGCGCATGCAGGCCACACAAAGACAAATGGAATTGGATGTTGCTCGCGGCATTTCAGTTATGTCGAATGACAAATTTTATGTAGTTCTTGGAAACAATGAACTTGAAAGACATAGAGATTGTTTGTCTAAACAAACGACTAACACAGACCACATTCTGGTTATGCAAGGGAATAGAACTCCTCAAAAGTACTATAACAGTTCAAGCTACTGGTCTGCAGACACTGCTTGTCGCATGATTATCAATGGTAATTCACAGGTGGAAACATCTAAGAGCTTCAACTTTTATGGTGAAATTGAAAAGCAAGGTTATAGCTTTCAGGCACCTTCAGTATCTTCACTCATGTACCAGTGCTACAACTTTTTACAAGAGAAAAGAATTACTCAAACGGATATCTTTTCGGTTGGAACGAACAATTCAGTTCCAAGAATTCATACGAATTCAAGTTCATACTGGAGAGGCCCGGCCAATATCTGTATGGCAATTCTGGACAAGGTTCTTTAAGGCATAATTATGAAACTTTTAATTCTATCGACAGTACTATTTATCGGAAACGCTATGGCCAAGGACCTTCCTCCGGTCCAGGCACCTCGTGAGTTAACAGAAACGAGCAGTGAATTCGCGGAAGGCACAATCACTCGCCTTTCAGCGGCCGATGTGGATATTTTCATCCCTTATGCACAGAATGCTCAATCGGTTTTGAACAAAGCGCTCGAAGACATTCGTTCGATGACTGTTCAGCAACAGGTGAAACACCTGACGGCCGTAATTAAGGCCGTGGTTAGGAATTCTGGTCAGAAAAACTATCAGACCTTCATGCGCTTCTCACTTAACCGTACGCTCTTTCTAGTTCAAGAACTGGTTAAAGAAACTGACTGGGCAACTTCTGGTACAGTTGAGAATGTTCTGAATATTCAAGTGAAAGGAATTGAGCTCGCTCTTCGTTTTTATGAATCGGATCTGGCGTATCAGCGTCGAGCTAACCAAGGTAAAGAAACAGTGGCCCTGAATCATGCCGCCTTTGCCAATGACTTCGGCCGAACCATGCTTACTGCTACCCAAAACGTACTAGATGCTTCAGCTCAGTATCGTTTGCTTTATAAAATTCTCGAGATGATCAACTGGGATTTCTCTCGTGATCAATATGCTATCGAGTTGTCTGACACGATTGTTGAGATTTATACCACCCTTTATTCAATGGACGAAAACCCAACTGCCAACGACGCTGACAGTGTTCAAAACATTCGCCGTTTAAATACTTTGATTGCCTCTGTTGAGAAGACTTCTGGTGTCCTGAATGAGATCGCCCGCAAAAATGGCGAAGAGTTATCGGAACGTCAGCGTGAACTTGAGCGTGAAGCTATTCGCCAGCGTTTACCTTTAAAGCAGGGTCAAGCAATTTTCAACGTTACAAACCAGAACAGCCCACTCTTAGGCGTGATTCATGAAATCAGAAAAGATACAGTCGTCCTTAAGTATTCAGACAATACCTATGGAACTGTTGCTATCACTCAGCTTGGTTATACTACTGGCTGTGTAAAAGATATTTGTGTTGGGGATAAATTGTTCAATATGCCCGCAAACAACCAGGACCACAACTCCATGAAGGTTGTGGGCATTACTGCCGATGACAAATTTGTACTTCAGTATCTGGATGGAGAATACACGAATGAAATCTACAGTGGCTGGACTGCCCAAGTATTGTCCAAAACCACTGGTTGTTCAGGACAACTGTGCGTGAACGATACTGTCTTTAATATGAAAAATAAGTTTCAAGCTAAAATTGTTGGGATCCAACCAGATGGAAATTATATTCTTCAATATTTAGATGGCGAGTATACAGGTGAACGCGGCGGCGGCTGGACTGCCGAATATCTAACTAAAATTAAATAAGCAAAAGGCCCCAATTAATCGGGGCCTTTCTTTTTTAGTAAGTAACCTGAATGAGCTGCATTCCCATCTGCACCACTTCTTCATTAGTGGGTCCCACCGAGTACTTCTGCAGGATCTGCTGCGCAAAGAATCTCATTTCGTGCCTTAGATCTTCAAACCGATTCTTAGGAATACTTAGAGTAATCAATTGGGCACACCTCTTGTCCTGAGGAAGATTTTCCATCGCATCCACTGCCTTAAGTGCAAAGTGCTTTTGCAGGGCCATCGAATTTCTGAGCGTTGGAGACGTGACCTCTAACAAAATGGGCCCATCCGCGTTGACCAATTTTCCCTCTTCATTTCGAATCACAAAACCCAAACCAATAAGATCCTTGATTCCCTCATCGATTTTTTCTCGAGTAATCGTTCCCCCGAGTCGGTTCATGATCCATTCCGGATTCTCTTCAAAATCTTTAAGTTCAATCAGTTCTCTTAAAACTGAAAGATGCCATTCATTCAAATAGCGAGACTGATGTTCCATCACCTGAAACACTTTAACGTCATTACCTTTCACATCTTTTTTCATCTCTTCAAAAAAACGGTTCTTTTCAATATCATTATCGGCCTGATTGAAGTGAACCATATTTTCAAAATACTTGGTTTCTTCCGGACTGAGATCCATTGCTTTCGCAAACCCATCAATGGATTTCTGGGTCAGATTTCTTTTGTTTTTCACCACTAGTCCAAGATACCCGCGCGAGTTTTTTCCAAAGCCTGCCGCGAATACAAAAGCATTTTCCGAAAAACTTGGATTGCGAGACTTTTTGTAAAGATACATGTCTTTCAGAAAGCGACGGTAGTCTACGTATTGAAAAATATCTGGCTTATCCATACCTCTTCCTTGTTGGTCTAATAATTAGCGTAAACGTAGAGTTGAGGGGTAACCAGAGTGCCGGAATTTTGAGGGAACACTTTTTTGAGCAAAAAAAAGGGCCCTGTGAGAGGGCCCTATTAGGATTTTCTATTCGCCCGCTGCTCTTTTCTGAGCTCGCTTATCAAGGCCGTACTTCTCGACCTTCATAATCAGACCCGCGCGAGAAATACCAAGTTCCTTCGCAAGTTTTGACTTGTTGAAGGCACAACGTTTTAGACCTTCACGGATCATCAGAATCTCTAGTTCTTCCAGAGCATCTTTCAGTGAACCGTTTGTGTTCACACCTTTAAGGAAGCTACCACCAGAGTGAGATGGAGCGTGACCATGAGACTCTCCGCTTTCCAGAATTCTTGAAGAAAGCATATCCGGCGTGATGTTTTTATCTTCACCCGCGATTACAACCAGACGCTCAACTTCGTTTTGAAGTTCACGTACGTTACCTGGCCATGTGTGATCCAGCATCTTCTCAAGACACTTCTTCGAGAAGGTCTTAAGTGGAAGACCTGCTTCCTCACAACGCTTCTGAAGGAAGAAATCCATCAGGACCGGAATATCTTCCTGACGCTCACGAAGAGGTGGAAGGGCCACGTTGATCACGTTAATTCTGTAATAAAGATCTTCTCTGAACTCACCTTTAGCGATCATCTCTTTAAGGTTTTTGTTCGTTGCCGCCACTACGCGTACATTTACTTTCTTCGGCTGAGTTGCACCCACCGGCATGAACGTACCTTCTTGAAGGATACGAAGAAGTTTTACCTGCATTGATGGAGACGTGTCCCCGATTTCATCCAGAAACAGTGTTCCGCCGTTAGCAACTTCGAATACACCTTTCTTGTCCTTGATCGCGCCTGTAAACGCACCTTTCACGTGACCGAACAGTTCTGAGTCTAGAAGGTTATCGTTAAACGCTGAACAGTTTACTGCCATGAAAACAGCATCTTTTCTTGGTGAATTATAGTGGATCGCCTTCGCCACCATTTCTTTACCGGTACCGTTCTCACCTTGAATCATAATTGTAGATTCAGAGTTCGATACTTTTGAAAGAAGGTGATAAACCTGTTGCATCTTTTTCGATTTACCAATCAGGTTATGATAACGGTATTTGTTACCGATCTCAGAGTTAAGGTCCATGATGCGAGCCTCACGCTTCGAAATTTCGTGGTGGAAAGTGCCCACTTCATCCGCAACGATCGCCACAAGTTCTTTCATCTCGTCGTAGAAGCGACCCGCGAATTTTTTAATTTTAGAAACCGCAACTTTAGCGTCTTCCTGGCCAATGCCACACTCGACAACTTTTTTAACAACATTCTCAACCTCTTCAGTTGTTGAAGTATCTTTGAAATATGGATAAGCGATCACCACTCCACAGAACTCATCGTCTACTACCACTTTATGTGAGTAACCATATGTTCCCGGGAAGAAAGCATCGAACTCATAACTCATCTCTGAAGACGAGTTGAAAAATTCGAATACTTTTTCAACATCTGCTTCCAGCCAGTCATGACCGAATGAATGAGACATTTGTAGTTTTAAGAAAGGTGATTTGAATGAATAACCCGGCTCTTGCACGAACTGCACGCGGCCTTGAGTATCAACATACAACACGTCCAGCCCGTACCAATTACCAACAATCTTCTCGAGGCTTTTCGTAGTATGTAGATCCTTAATCGCTTTCCAATCAATCATAGACTTTCTCCTGTATGAGATGCCCATTCCATGAACACCTTTAAATTTGATCGTCTAACTTATCGGCACTTTGTCGGATTTCTTGACAGGAGAATTGTTCGATTGCGGATTTTATTTACAGCTTGCGGGTAGAAATCTGGATGAATTCGTCAAAAGTTTGGAAAAACATGGTCTTATTCCACTCCTGAGGGCCCACGTACTTACGGAGGGTGGTCATGTCTGACGAAAACACATAGGTTTCAGGCACACGAGTGGTCCCGAAAACGTCACGGTGAACGTTCTTATTATCCAGGAGCCAAGTGATATTAGCTTTAGGGATGGCGATGGTCTTTAAGTGCTTCTCGACCTTCACTTTGTCATCATTCACGGCCACGAGCAGGAACTTAACCTCTGGTTGGCCTTCAAATCGCTTTAAAAAGCTTAACAGGTCAGGGAGCTCAGCTTCACATGGGCCGCACCAAGTGCCCCAATAATGGACAACCAGGAGGCTCGTGCGATCTTCGAATACTTTCTGAACGTCGAAGGGCCGGCCATCGAGAGTTTCAAATGTAGCTTGTGGGAGTTTCGCCAGAATCGCGCCCTGCTTATGCTCCAATTGGCCCTCAAGGGTCTTCTTTTGATAGACCGAGTACCCAACAGCAGCAGCAATAACGAGAAGAATGACGATGATACGATTTAGCATGGCTTACAGACTCAAAAAAAAAGCCCTCTTTCGAGGGCTTTTTTAAAATTACTCAACGAAAGCGATGTAAGCTTCTTTAGCACCGTCACCAAGACGACCTTCAGCAAGCTTAAGGATACGAGTATATCCACCTGGGCGTTGCTTGAATTTTGGAGCAACGTTTGTGAATAGAGCAGCTACTGCTTCTTTGTTGTTAAGTTTTGTGAAAGCTAGACGACGGTTAGCAACCGTATCGTTCTTAGCGATAGTCACAAGCTTTTCAACGAAAGGCTTGATAGCTTTAGCTTTTGTTTCTGTAGTACGGATTTTACCGTGGATGATTAGTTCCATAGCAAGACCCTGAACAAGAGCTTTTCTGTGCTGAGGCTTAACGCCTAGTTTGTATTTGTGGTTACCGTGTCTCATATAATTCCCCTAAATTAGAACGCTTCTTAGTCAGCGTGCTGAACTTGTTTCATGATATTGTCGACTTTCATGCCAAGGCCAAGTCCCATCGATGAAAGAATCTCTTTAATTTCGTTAAGAGATTTACGACCGAAGTTCTTAGTACGTAGCATTTCGCCTTCTGTTTTAGAAACGAGCTCGTAGATATATTTAATGTTAGCGTTATGTAAACAGTTAGCTGAACGAACAGATAGCTCAAGCTCAGAAACTGGCTTAAGAAGTGCTTCGTTAGCAACGCCACCAGTAGAAGCTGCAGCCGTAGGCTTAACTTCAGCAGGTGCATCTTTATCTTCAAAGTTAAGGAAAACAGAAAGTTGGTCACGAAGGATTTTTGCTGAAATAGCTACAGCATCAACCGGATCGATACCAGCATTTGTCCAAACTTCAAGAGTTAGCTTATCGTAGTCAGTTCTCTTACCAACACGTGAGTTTGTCACAGTGTAGTTCACACGGTGAACTGGTGAGAAAAGAGTATCGATATAGATCCAACCAACAGGTAGATCAAAAGCTTCTTTGTTATCTAGAGCAGTAACATAACCTTTACCACGAGCAACTTTTAGCTCCATACGGATTGATCCGCCTGAAGAAACGTTAGCGATAACGTGTTCTGGGTTAAGAACTTTTACGTTTGCATTTTCTTGGATATCAGAAGCTTTAACAGCGCCTTCATTGTTCTTCTCAAGAACAAGAGTCACTTCTTCTTTATCGATGATCTTGAAACGGATCTCTTTTAGGTTAAGAATGATCTCAGAAACTTCTTCTTTGATGTTATTGATTGTGCCGAACTCATGGTCAACACCGTCAACTTTAACAGCAACAATACCAGCACCTTGTAGTGATGATAGAAGAACTCTGCGAAGAGAGTTACCAAGAGTAAGACCGTAGCCGCGCTCAAGTGGCTTAGCTGTGAACTTACCGTAGTTAGACTTAAGACCTTCTGTATCTACTTCTAAAGCAGCCGGACGAATCATACCGGCCCAGTTTTTACTCATAAAAGAATTCATTAATACTCCTAATTAGCAGTGGAACAGAAACGCAACAATAAGCTTTCGCTTATACTCTTCTTCTCTTCGGAGCGCGACAGCCGTTGTGAGGCATTGGGCTCATGTCAGCTACAGAAGTGATTCTGAGGCCGGCAGCAAGAAGAGCGCGGATTGCGTTTTCACGACCAGCGCCTGGACCTTTAACTTTAACGTCTACAGAGTTAAGGCCATGTTCAGCAGCTTTCTTAGCAGCTTCTTGAGAAGCTACTTGAGCAGCGAATGGAGTTGATTTTTTTGAACCGCGGAAGCCAAGGCCACCAGCAGAAGCCCAAACAACAGCGTTACCATCAGCATCGCTGATTGTTACGATTGTGTTGTTGAACGAAGCGTGGATGTGACATACGCCGTGATTTAAGTTCTTACGAACTTTCTTCTTGCCGCCTTTATTTGCAGCAGCAGAAGTATTCATACCAGAAGCTTTTTGAGCATTAGTTTGAGCCATATATTCCTACCTTAAATTATTTCATTGCCTTGATTGATTTCTTACCCGCGATCGCTACAGCAGGACCCTTACGTGTACGAGCGTTTGTGTGTGTACGCTGACCACGAACCGGAAGACCCTTACGGTGACGGATACCACGGTAACAACCAAGATCCTTAAGGCGCTTGATGTTTAGAGCGATTTCACGACGAAGGTCACCTTCTACAGTGTACTCATCAAGAGCAGTACGAATTGCTTGTACTTCTTCTTCGTTAATATCATTTGAGCTCTTATCGCCGTGAATTCCAACTTTCGCTAGAACATCAGCTGCAACTTTAGGGCCTACGCCGTAAATTGCTCTTAGAGCTACGCTCATTTTTTTATTTCTTGGTAAGTCTACACCTAATAAACGTGCCATATCTTTCCCTTATCCTTGTTTCTGCTTATGCTTTGGATTTACTTTGCAAATTACGCGAAGAACGCCTTCACGCTTTACAACTTTACAGTCTTTACAGATTGGTTTTACCGATGAACGTACTTTCATAATTTAACCCTTGCTTCTAAAAATGATTCGACCTTTATCAAGGTCATATTTACTAATCTCAATCACAACCTTATCTCCAGGTAGGATCTTGATAAAATTCATTCTCATCTTCCCGCTGATGTGGGCTAAAACCACATGCCCATTCGGGAGTTTTACTCTAAAACGCGTATTGGGTAAAAGTTCGAGAACTTCCCCTTCCACTTCAATTGTGTCAGTTGACTCAGCCATGCCCTTCCTAAATAGAAAGTGATCTTATATATAAAAAAAAACTAGAAGACAATATTATTTAATAACGGAACGTCACACTTTTGACGAAATCATATTATAGATTTCTTCAACCGATCCTTCCGCATCAACCTTCATCAAACGTCCAAGATCTTGATAGTACTTGATAACGGGATTGATTGTGTCTTGGAACACCGTTAGGCGATTCTTGATCACATCTTCCTTATCATCGGCTCTCTGTTGGAGATCCGTACCACCGCACTGGTCGCATACGCCCATTACCTTAGGCTTTTTTGAGATGAGGTTATATATAGCACCGCAGTTCTTACATGTCCTGCGATTTGTTAGTCTTTCGACTAACTTAGTCATATTAATTTCGAAGTACACCGCTAATGACGGAGCACCCTTCAATACTTCAGCATCCAGGGTCTGAGCTTGCGCCAAATTTCTTGGATAGCCATCAAAGATATACTGAGAAGCCGTCAGGTTAATGTTGGCCTGAAGGAGTCTGATAACGAGTTCGTCTGAAACCAGCTTACCCTCGTCCATTACTTTCTTCACTTCAAGACCAAGCGGAGACATCTTGCTGATTTCAGAGCGAAGTAAGTCACCAGTAGAAATGTGTTTAAAATTTCTATCAGCTACTAACTTGTTGGCCTGTGTTCCTTTTCCAGAACCCGGAGCCCCTATGAAAATCAGGTGAGACTTCATTAGAACCTTTTCACGCCTGAGTACTTACCTTTAACTTTGTAAGCCGTGTCCAGACGCTGAGAAATCATGAAACCTTCAGCCTGGGCCATCGTATCGATAGCTACACCCACAAGAATTAGAAGAGAAGTTCCACCGAAGTAGAACGGTACTTTTGCGTAGTTAAATAGGATAGAAGGCATTAGACAGATAGCTGCTACATAAATAGCACCTACAAGAGTCAAGCGGCTTACTACCTGGTTAAGGAAATCAGCAGTCTGATCACCTGGACGGATACCTGGAATGAATCCACCGTTCTTCTTTAAAGACTCAGAAACGTCTTCAGTCTTGAACTGAATTGTTGAGTAGAAGTACGCGAAGAAAACGATCAAGCCGATGAATACGCAGTTGTAAAGCATGCGACCTGGATAGAACAACTGCTCAATGTTCGTGAAGTAAGCCTTAATAGGGCTTTCTTGTGGGACAAATTGAGAGATAGTTGTCGGGAACCCTAGAAGTGCACTCGCGAAAATCGGAGGCATTACTCCAGAGATATTTACTTTAATTGGAAGGTGAGAAGACTGACCACCGAACACACGGTTATTAACAACACGCTTAGCGTACTGAACCGGAACTTTGCGGAAAGCTCTCTCTACGAAAATGATGAACCAGAAAGAAACCAACATAATCGCTAGAACGATTAGAAGGTTTACGATGCTCATTTCACCGTTTTGTAGAAGGTTGAATGTATCTCTGATACCTGTTGGGATACCAGCAGCGATACCTGCGAAAATGATAAGAGAAATACCATTACCGATACCTCTTTCTGTGATCTGCTCGCCCAGCCACATTACAAACATTGTACCGGCAGTTAGACTGATAACAGTTAAGAGACGGAAACTCATGCCTGGATCAATCACCACTGGAAGACCATTTGGCGATTTGATGTTCTCAAGACCAACCGCTAGACCATAACCCTGGAAGAAACACAGAAGTACAGTTGCATAACGAGTGTATTGAGAGATTTTCTTATGACCATCCGGCTCTTTTTGAAGTTCGCCAAGGGCCGGGATCGAATAAGATAGAAGAGAGAAAATAATCGAAGACGTGATGTAAGGCATGATTCCAAGAGCGAGTACTGAGAAACGCTCAAGAGCTCCACCTGAGAAGGTGTTGAACACGCTAAAGAGAGAACCTTTCATTCCATCAAAAAATGATGAAAGAGCGGCCCCATCAACTCCCGGTGTAGGGACTTGAGTGGCCACTCGATATATTCCAAGCATTAAAATGGTAAAGAAAACTCGTTTTTTTAGCTCTTCGAGCTTAGAAACATTCGATGACATCCTTGTATCCTTCTTTAATTAAGCATTCTCGACTTTGCCGCCAGCTTTTTTGATTAATTCTAAAGCTTTAGCAGAGTACTTTTCAATGCCTTTAAAGGTAAGAGCCTTATTAAAATCGCCTTTTGCCAAGATTTTGATCGGCATAGACTTATTAATACCAGCTAGGAAACCTTTTTCGATAAGAGTTTCGCGTGAAACTACTTCTGAATCAAACTTAGCAGCTAGCTTCTCAAGGTTAACAACAGCGTATTCAACTTTGAATGCCGCGTTAGAGAAACCAACTTTTGGTAGACGTCTGTAAAGAGGCATCTGACCACCCTCGAAACCGATGCGGATACCGCCACCAGAACGAGCTTTTTGACCCTTGTGACCTTTACCAGCTTGAGTACCTTGACCAGAACCCTGACCACGGCCGATACGCTTGATATTCTTGTGGGCGCCTTTTGGGCTTTTTAGTGTTTTAAGAGTTAACATTTTAAACCTCTATTATTTTACGATCTCGAGCCACTGGATCATAGCTTTGATCATTCCACGAACAGCTGGAGTATTCTCAAGCGTTTTCGTGTGATTGATTCTTCTAAGACCTAGGCCGCGGACTGTAGCTTTTTGCTTATCAGTACAAGCGATTGTGCTTCTGATTAGTTTAACTGTAATTTGCTTGTTGCTCATATATCACCTTAAGCTTTTGGAGCTTTAGCCTTCATACGAAGACCTTTAGTGTTTACACCGCGAACAGTTGCCACTTCATCAAGTGAACGAAGGTTCTTAAGTGCTTTGAAAGTTGCTTTTACGATGTTGTGTGGGTTTGATCCACGAACAGACTTAGTAAGTACGTTCTTAACACCAGCAAGCTCAAGGATTGAACGACATGCACCAGCAGCTTTAATACCAGTACCTTCGCCAGCAGGTTTAAGAAGAACTTCACCAGCGCCGAATAGACCTAGTACTTCGTGAGGGATTGTTCCGTTCTCGATAGATACTTTGATCATACGCTTAGAAGCTTTCATTCCAGCCTTGCGGATAGCATCAGGAACTTCTTTTGCTTTACCAAGACCGTAACCAACTTTACCGTTCTTATCACCTACAACAATTAGTGCTGCAAATGAGAAACGACGACCACCCTTAACTACTTTAGCTACGCGGTTAACAGCAACAACTCTTTCTTCTAGATCTGGATTTAGACCTTCAGTTTGAGGTTTCTTTTCTGCGCGAGGGGCACGAGCTGGACGCTTGCCACCTTTCTTATCAGATTTCGCTTCTGTTTCGTTTTCTACTTCGTTGTTATTTTCTTCGCTCATACTTTCCCCTAATTAAATTTGGATGCCGTTTTCACGGATTGAGTCAGCAAGTGCTTTAATAACACCTGTGTACTGTTTACCGCTTCTGTCGAATACGGCTTTAGAAAGGTTATTCTTCTTGAGCGTAGCTGCAACTGCTGCACCAACTTTCTTAGCGCCTTCAGCATTTGCGTGATCAGCAACTTTTGCTTTTCCGTATGTTTGTACAGAGAAGATTGTAGCTGACTTAACATCGTCAATAGCTTGAACACGAAGGTGCTTGTTAGTTTTAGTTACACACAAGCGAGGAGCTTCGGCAGAACCTACCACTTTCTTTCTGATAGAAAGCTTGCGGCGGTATTCTTTTGCCTTAGTTTCATTTTTAATTTTTGCGGTATTTTTTCTCATAACTCACCTATTATTTTTTAGCACCTGTTTTACCGGCCTTACGGATGATTGTCTCATCTGTGTACTTCAAGCCCTTCCCCTTATATGGTTCAGGCTCTCTGAAAGAGCGGACTTGAGCGGCAACGAAACCAACAAGTTCTTTATCGCAACCGTGGAATTCAATCACGTTCTTATTAACTTTAGCTTCAACACCTTTTGGGAGTTTGTAGTCAATAGAGTGAGAGTAACCAAGGTTAAGAGTTAGAGTGCTACCAGAAACAGCAGCCTTGTAACCTACACCGTTAAACTCAAGAGATTTTACGAAACCAGTTGTTACACCAGTTACCATGTTACCAAGGAGCGTTCTAGACATACCCCAAACAGCTTTAGCAGATGTAGTCTGGTTAGCTGGAAGTACGTTGATTGCTTTATCAGCTTTTTCAATTTTCACATCTTTGTGAAAAGTATAAGAAAGCTGACCCTTAGGGCCTTTTACGTCAACGGTAAGACCGTTAACTTTAACTTCTACTTTATCAGGAATGCCTACCGGCTTTTTTCCAATACGTGACATAAGTTGCTCCGATTACCAAACGTTACAGATGATTTCGCCACCTAGTTTCAGAGAGGCTGCTTTGCGAGAAGAAATAATTCCCGCAGAAGTGGAAACAATTGAAACACCAAGTCCTGATAGAACTCGAGGCATTTCAGTATAGCCTTTATAAACTCTTAATCCCGGTGATGAGATTCTTTTAAGACCAACGATAGCACCTTCTTTAAGACCGATTTTGATCACGATTTCAGAAGGAGACTTAGCAGCGATCTTGAAAGACTTAATATAGCCTTCTTCTTTTAGAACGCGGCAAATGTTCGCTTTAATTTTGCTAGCAGGAAGCTCAAGCTTATCAAGGCCGGCTTTGTTAGCATTGCGAATTCTTGTTAACATATCTGCGATAGGATCTGTCATCATAAATTATTTCCCCTTCCTTACCAGCTAGCTTTAGTCACACCAGGGATGAGACCATTGTTTGCTAGTTCACGGAATTTATTTCGGCTAAGTTTAAAATCACGGAAAAATGCACGAGGTCTTCCAGTTAGTTCGCAACGGTTACGTACGCGATTTGGATTTCCATTACGTGGAATCTTCTGAAGTTTTGCACGAGCTGCATCTCTTTCTTCATCAGAAAGTTTTGCATCTACTGCTTTTGCTCTAAGAGCAGCAGCCTTCGGGCCAAATCTCTTAGCTAGTTTTTCTCTTTTCTTATTTTTTACTACTGCGCTTAAACGTGCCATAGTTCCCTCTTACTTCTCTCTGAAAGGCATGCCGAAAAGCTTAAGCATTTCGCGGCCTTCTTCGTTATTAGTAGCTGTCGTAACAAAGCTAATCCCCATACCACGGATCTTATCGATCTTGTCGTAGTCGATTTCTGGGAAAATGATTTGCTCTTTTAGCCCCATAGTATAGTTACCTTTACCATCGAAGCCCTTCGGAGAAAGACCACGAAAGTCTTTTACGCGAGGGAGAGAAAGGTTGATCAAACGATCAAGGAACTCGTACATTTGCTCACCACGAAGAGTAACGAATGCACCAAGAGCTTGGTCTTGACGAAGTTTGAATGAAGCAATTGATTTCTTAGCGCGAGCTACAACTGGTTTTTGACCAGTGATCGCTGCTAGGTCTGCAACAATGCTATCTACCATTTTGCCGTTTGAAACTGCATCACGAGTAACACAGTTAACGATGATTTTTTCTAGTTTTGGAATCTGATGAACGTTCCCGTATTTGAACTTTTCATTCAGCTTCTTTTTAATCTCTGATTCATACAGAGCTTTTAAACGTGCCATATGTTTCCCTCAGAATTACTTGATTTCGGATTTGCTTTTGGCAGCAACTCTTACGTTTTTGCCAGCAACTTTTTTAACAGCTACTCTTGTTGGTTTTCCAGATTTTGGATCCAATAGAGCAACGTTACTGATATGGATGGCTTTTTCCATATCCACAATTCCGCCTTGTTGATTCTGTTGATTAGGCTTGATTGCTTTTTTAACTACGTTTACACCTTCAACGACAACACGATTTGTCTTGAAGTTGATTGACTTGATCTTGCCCTGTTTGCCTTTATCTTTTCCGGCAAGGACTTGAACAGTGTCGTTCACTTTCAGCTTTTGCATTTTTTCTCCTTACACGCTGATTAGAGCACTTCGTGAGCGAGTGAACAGATCTTTGCAAAGTTCTTGTTTCTTAACTCTCTCGCTACAGGCCCGAAAATACGTGTACCTACTGGTTCATTATTTGCTGCAATAATAACCACGCTGTTTGTATCAAAATTAATATAAGAACCATCTTCGCGTCTTACTGGGTAAACAGTACGAACGATTACGGCTTTTTTAACATCACCTTTCTTAACTTTACCGCCAGAAATTGCTTGCTGAACGGCTACGACGATAACGTCGCCAACTTGAGCGCTCATATGCTTAGAACCGCCCAGTACTTTAATACACTGAACTGTTTTCGCGCCAGAGTTATCGGCCACGTCTAGGATCGATTGTTGCTGAATCATATTTACTCCACTACTTCGTGATCGAAACTAGTTCCCATCTCTTCAATTTAGAGTATGGCTTAGATTCGATGATTGTGACTGTTTGACCTACAGAAGCTTGCTCTTTTTCATCGTGAGCGTGGTACTTCTTAGATGTAGTCACGAACTTGTTGTACTTAGGGTGCATAGTTTTTCTTTCAACTTTAACAACGATTGTTTTCGATGTTTTGTCGCTTACAACTTCACCAATAAGTGTTCTTTTAAATGTTGTGCTCATTGTTCACCCGTCTTATTTTTTAGCGTTTTTGAAAGTTAAGAGACGGGCAATGTCTTTCTTAAGTTGTTTCACAACGTGTGGCTTATCAGAGCCAGTTGTAAACTTTGTGAACTTATTATTGAAAAGTTCTGACTTAAGAGTTGAAACCTTCTCGTTCAATTCTTTCGCGCTAAGTTTTGAAATTTCGCTGCTTTTTAACATAACTACCTCTACTAATCCAGTTTATTCCGCAGCATTAGTAGGGGCGTCAGCCGATACTAAGTCCGCTTTAGATACGATTTTCGTTCTAACTGGAAGTTTATACTTTGCTAGTCTAAGTGCTGCATCAGCAGTTGCTTTATCTACGCCACCGATTTCGAAAAGAATACGGCCCGGCTTAACTACAGCAACCCACTCCTCTGGCGACCCTTTACCTTTACCCATACGTACTTCCGCTGGTTTTTTAGATAGGGACTTATCAGGGAAGATTTTGATCCACATCTGACCGCCACGTTTTGTTTCACGAGAAATCGCGATACGAGCAGCTTCGATCTGACGGTTAGTAATGAATCCACAAGTTGTAGCTTGAAGACCGAATTCACCGAAAGTGATTGTATTCCCTGAGTTTGCAGCGCCGGTCATACGACCTTTCTGCATCTTTCTATGTTTTACTCTTTTAGGACTTAACATAATGTTACCTCTAAATAATTACTATTTGTAAATTTCGCCCTTATAAACCCAAACTTTAACGCCGATGATACCGAACGTTGTTTTAGCCTGAGCAGTGTTGTAGTCGATGTCAGCACGTAGAGTGTGAAGAGGAACCTTCTTCTCTGCGTAACCTTCAGTACGAGCGATTTCCGCTCCACCTAGACGACCAGCACACTTAATCTTGATACCTTTCACGCCTGAGCGGAAAGCTGAAGTCATTACTTTCTTCATAGCGCGACGGAAGGCTACACGCTTCTCAAGTTGTTGAGCGATGTTTTCAGCAATTAGTTTAGCTTCTGAATCCGGACGTTTTACTTCTGCAATGTTGAAAAACAAAGGGCAGTTTGTAATTTTTTTAAGGTCATTACGGATTTTTTCGATCCCTGTACCTTTTTTACCGATCGCAACACCTGGTTTAGCAGAGTAAACAGTTACTTTTACCTGGTCAGCTGTACGAGTGATTTCAGTTTTAGCGATAGCAGCTTGTGAAAGCTCAGTATCGATATAGTTACGGATAGCTAGATCTTGTTGAAAGATATCCGCGTAGTTGTTTTTAACATACCAGTTAGAGTGCCACGTTTTGATGTAGCCAAGTCTGAAACCGGTTGGATTAACCTTTTGTCCCATTTAGTCTTCCCCTGATTAAGCTTCTTTAAGAGCTAGAGTGATGTAACTTGATTTCTTGCTAATGCGATAAGCACGGCCTTGAGCACGTGGCATAATACGCTTAAGAGCAGGACCTTCATCAACTTTAACTGTCTCAATGATCAGATTATCTAAGTCATATTTCTTAGATTCTGCAGCGATAGCAAGACCGCTGTTGATAAGTTTAGTAACGACGATAGCAGTCTCTTTCTTTTCGCAGAAACGAAGGATCTTAAGAGCTTCCTCAACCTTCTTCTTGCGGATCAAGTCAACAACCTGTCTAACCTTACGAGCAGATGTTCCGACATTATTGTTTTTTACTGTAATCATAATTTACCTCTTACTTGTCGCCGCCGGCTTTCTTATCGCCAGCGCCGTGACCGTTGAAAGTACGAGTAAGAGCGAATTCGCCAAACTTGTGCCCAACCATGTTGTCAGTCACATATACTGGGATAAACTTTTTGCCGTTGTGAACAGCGAAAGTTAAACCAATGAAATCTGGTGTAATCGTTGAACGACGTGACCAGGTCTTAATGACTGTATTACCCTTAGTATTTTTCTTGGCCTCAGCTGCTTTTTTGTAGAGGTAATTATCTACAAACGGACCTTTTTTAATTGAACGTGCCATTATTTACCCCTATTACTTTCTTCTCTTAACGATGAACTTGTTTGTACGCTTGTTCTTTCTCGTCTTAAAGCCACGAGTTGGAAGACCCCAAGGAGATACTGGGTGACGACCACCCGATGTACGACCTTCACCACCACCATGCGGGTGATCTACTGGGTTCATTACCACACCACGTACTGTAGGACGGATACCACGGTGACGGTTTGTACCGGCTTTACCAGTGTTCGCAAGTTCGTGCTCAATCTTACCAACTTGGCCGATTGTAGCTCTGCAGTTAGCAGGAACTTTACGTAGCTCACCAGATGGAAGACGAAGAAGAGCGAAATCGCCTTCTTTGGCCATAAGTTGAGCGTATGCACCAGCTGAACGAGCCATCTGACCACCACGTTTAGGGTTAAGTTCAACGTTGTGAATAAGAGTACCCACTGGGATATCTTTAAGTAGTTTTGCGTTACCTGCTTTAATATCAGCGTTCTCAGAAGAGATGATAACGTCGCCAACTTTTAGACCTACTGGAGCGATGATGTATGCTTTAACACCATCAGCGTAGACTACAAGAGCGATGTTACAAGTTCTGTTCGGATCGTGCTCGATCGTCTTAACAGTAGCTGGGATATCAAGCTTAGAACGTTTGAAATCAATCACACGGTACTTTTGCTTAACACCGCCGCCGTGGTGACGAACAGTGATTACACCAGAAGAGTTACGACCGGCGTTCTTTTTAAGTGGAGCTAATAGAGATTTCTCTGGAGCTACACCTTTAGTAATATCTCCTGTCACAACCACTTTCTCGCGTTGAGAAGGGGTGATAGGACGGAATTTTTTTAAAGTTGCCATACTTTTAGCCTTTTACCTTAAATGCCTTTGAAGAATTCAATCTTCTGGCCGTCTTGGAGTTGAACATAAGCTTTTTTAGAAGCTGATGACTTTTTATAACCACGACCAGCACGCTTTGTCTTACCAGGAAGAACAGAAGTGCGGACGCTAACAACCTTTACATCAAAGAACTTCTCAACAGCGCTCTTGATTTGGTTTTTGTTAGCTTTCGTGTTCACTACGAATGCGTAGCGATTGAAAGATTCAGTCTCTTTCGACGTTTTTTCAGTTAATAGTGGTTTAATTAATACGTTTTCTAAACCTAACATCTTACACCAGCCTTCCGATTAATTTTTCGAAAGCAGCTTTCTCAATCACTAGGTTTTCGAATTTAACAGCTTCGTAAACGCTGAAACCGTCAACCGGAGCGTATTTTGCTTTCTCAAGGTTACTTACTGCGCGAGATACTTGTTCATTAACTTCAGCTGTAATTACTAGAGCTGGAAGAAGGTTTCTTGAAGAAAGAGCCTTGAACATATCTTTCGTCTTACCAGTAGATTCAAATTTTTCTACGATATGAAGTTTTCCAGCCTGGTGTTTATCAGCAAGAACAGAAGAGATCGCTACAAGCATCATCTTCTTGTTTACTTTTTGCTCATAAGAACGAGGTTGTGGACCGAATACAGTACCGCCTCCAGGCATTAGAGGTGAACGAGTAGAACCCTGACGAGCGTTACCAGTACCTTTTTGCTTAAATGGCTTTTTACCGCCGCCTGAAACTAGAGCTTTAGTTTTAGTAGCAGCTGTACCTTGACGGCGACCAGCTAGAGTTGCTTTCACAACTTGGTGAACTACTGTTCCGTTGATTGCTTCAACAGAGAAATCAACGTTAGCTTTAAGTGAGCCAGACTTTTCGAATTTTGTATTTAATACGTTTAATTCAGTTGTCATAATTTATTTCCCCCTTACTTCTTCACGGCTTTCGCAACACGTACGAAACCATTCTTAGAACCAGGGATAGATCCTTTAAGGAGCATATAACCAGCCTCAAGGTTTACTTCAACTACCTGAACGTTCTGAACAGTAGAAGTTTCAACACCTAGGTGACCTGGCATTTTCTTGTTAGCGAATACGCGTGCAGGAGTTGCACGACATCCGATTGAACCTGGACGACGGTGGAAGTGTGAACCGTGAGCTGCTGGACCCCCTTGGAAGTTCCAACGCTTCATAACACCGGCAGTACCTTTACCTTTAGATGGACCAGTAACGTCTACATATGTAGCAACTGGGAAAGCATCTAGAGAAGCTTCTTTTCCAAGAGCGTCTGCTGCAACTTCAGAAACTGAAATTTCAGAGAACTCAGAGAAGTTCTTTTCGATGTTTGCTTTCTTGAGGTGGCCTTTAACTGGAGAAGTGATAAGAGATTCACGCTTTTCGTTGTAAGCAACTTGATAAGCAGTGTAACCGTCTTTTTCTACAGTCTTGACTTGAGAAATAACGTTCGGAATTAGTTTAACTACAGTGACAGGAACGTGGTTACCGTTCTGATCAAAGATTCTGGTCATGCCAGCTTTAATTCCGTAAAAAGCAGGCAGACTAACTTTAGCGTCTGACATTCGCCCTCCACAGCATCACCCTCTCTCAGGGATGCATTCATGGTTAATAATATGAACTATCTACAAATAAAAAGCGTTTGAGCTTTATACTAGTACTTGATTTCTACGTCAACACCAGCTGAAAGATCGAGCTTCATAAGGCTATCAACAGTCTGTTGAGTCGGCTCAACGATGTCGATTAGGCGCTTATGAGTACGCATTTCGAACTGCTCACGTGATTTTTTATCGATGTGAGGTGAACGAAGTACTGTATAGCGGTTGATTTCAGTAGGAAGAGGGATCGGTCCAGCGACACGTGCCCCAGTATTTTTAGCTGTTTGAACAATCTCTTGTACCGAAGCATCAAGAATATTGTAGTCATAAGCACGAAGCTTAATTCTCAGTTTATTAGTCTTCATTAGATCTCCAAAAAAATTTTTGAGTCAAAATAGAAAAAGAATGGGCCTTTGTAAAGCCCATTCTGTTATTTTTTTGACATATTAAGCAAGAATATCAGAAACAGTACCGGCACCGATCGTACGACCACCCTCACGGATAGCGAAACGAAGACCCTTCTCCATAGCTACTGGAGCGATTAGCTCTACAGCGAAAGAAGTGTTATCGCCTGGCATAATCATCTCAACGCCATCGTTAAGAGTGATTGAACCAGTTACGTCTGTAGTTCTGAAGTAGAACTGAGGACGGTAACCTTTGAAGATTGGAGTGTGACGTCCACCTTCTTCTTTTGTAAGGATATAAACTTCGCAACGGAATTTAGCGTGAGGCTTAACCGTTCCTGGCTTAATCATACACTGACCACGTTCAACGTCTTCACGCTTCGTACCACGAAGAAGAAGACCAACGTTATCACCAGCACGACCTTCATCAAGAAGTTTACGGAACATTTCAACACCAGTGATCGTAGATTTTTGAGCTTCTTTGATACCGATGATTTCGATCTCTTCGCCCACTTTCACGATACCACGCTCTACACGGCCAGTTACTACTGTACCACGACCAGAGATTGAGAACACGTCCTCAACTGGCATAAGGAATGGCTTATCGATATCACGAGCTGGAGTCGGGATATATGAATCAACTTGATTCATAAGTTCGATGATTGCGTTTTTACCGATCGCTTCGTCACGGTCTTCAACAGCAGCAAGAGCAGAACCCTTAACTACAGGAATATCGTCACCAGGGAATTGGTACTTAGAAAGAAGCTCTCTGATCTCCATCTCTACTAGATCAAGAAGCTCTTTATCGTCTACTTGGTCAACTTTGTTCATGAATACTACGATCGCAGGTACACCTACTTGACGAGCAAGAAGGATGTGCTCACGAGTCTGAGGCATAGGGCCGTCAGCTGCAGAACAAACTAGAATAGCGCCGTCCATTTGAGCAGCACCAGTAATCATGTTTTTAACGTAGTCAGCGTGACCCGGACAATCTACGTGAGCGTAGTGACGGTTAGCTGTTGTATATTCAACGTGTGCAGTATTGATTGTAATACCACGAGCTTTTTCTTCAGGAGCTGAATCGATGTCAGCGTATGATTTAGCTGTACCACCGTAAACTTTTGCCATCGTCATTGTGATAGCAGCAGTTAGTGTTGTTTTACCGTGATCTACGTGACCGATAGTACCGATGTTT
The DNA here is from genome assembly GCF_034259205.1 of Peredibacter starrii. GTDB lineage: Bacteria > Bdellovibrionota > Bacteriovoracia > Bacteriovoracales > Bacteriovoracaceae > Peredibacter > Peredibacter starrii. The sequence continues at coordinate 117,476 of NZ_CP139487.1, forward strand.
ACGTGCGGCTTACTACGATCAAACTTTTCCTTAGCCATGGGGCTCTCCCTTAAATGTAAATCCCGCGCTTCTGCAGGATTTCTTTTGCTTGGTTATGAGTTAGTGGTTCATATAATTTAAAAGTTAAAGTAAAGCTAGCACGTCCTTGGGTCTTAGAACGAAGCTGCGTACTGTAACCGAACATTTCTGATAGTGGCACTTCCGCCTTAAGCACATCTTTGTTGCTCTTAGGCTCAATACCCAGAATGCGTCCGCGCTTGGCGTTCACATCGGCGATAACATCACCGGCGTAATCGTTAGGCGTAGTAACCTCAAGGGCCATAATTGGCTCCATGAGAACCAGACCGGCCTTTTGACAGGCCTCCTTAAATGCCATTGAAGCTGCGATAGTATATGCCACATCTGAACTTTCCGCCTCATTAAATTCGACGGATTCTACAGTGGCCTTAATACCGATTAATGGGTAACCGGCCATCGCCCCACCAGGAGCAGAGTCCAAAATACCGCGTTTAACCGCTTCATATATTTCTTCTGGAATAGATTTGTCTTTCTTCTTGAAATCCACTTTAAGCTCAAGGCTGCCCTCAAGAGGCTCCACATGGATAGTGGCCTGGCCAAACTGGTTTTTACCCGCAAGTTCGCGGCTAAAGGTATTAGAAGCCGTGGCCGTCCCGCTGATTGATTCGCGGTAAGACACCTGCGGGCTACCCTTGTTCACGCCGACCTTAAATTCCCGCTCAAGACGGTCAGTAATGATGTCGAGGTGAAGCTCGCCCATACCGAAGATCAGAAGCTGACCAGTTTCCTTGTTATTACGGTAGTTGAAAGAAGGGTCTTCCACTTTTAGGTAATCCAGGGTCTTTTGAAGCTTCTCTTCATCGGCCGTAGTCTTAGGTTCGATGGCGATAGAAATTACCGTCTCCGGAAACTCCATCAAATCGAAAATGATCGGCTTATGTTCAGCACACAGAGTTTGACCAGTGGTCGTGAACTTCAGGCCCGAAACGGCAACGATATCGCCGGCCGAAGCGGTTTCCATTTCAGTTCTCTTGTTCGCGTGCATTTGAAGAATTTTATTAATACGTTCTTTCTTCTTCTCAAGTGGATTGTACACCTGAGTACCGGCAGTCAACTCTCCAGAATAGATTCTGATGTAAGTGATCTGGCCCACGAATGGATCCGAAGAAATTTTGAATGCTAGAGCTGAGAAGAGTTCTTTCTCATCCGGCTTACGAGTAACGATTTTCTCGTAGTCCTTAGCATCGTGACCACTCACTTCACCTTTATCTAAAGGAGAAGGAAGGTATTTAACGACAGCGTCTAGAAGAGGCTGCACGCCTTTATTTTTAAATGCACTTCCACAAAGCACCGGAATGAATCCGTGTTTAATTGTGGCAGTACGAATAGCTGTTTCCATTGCTTCCGCTGAGATTTCAGCGCCACCAAGGTAGTCCTCAGCAAGCTTGTCATCATAATCAGCAAGTGCTTCCAGAAGTTCATCGCGATAAAGTTTTGCTTCATCGAGTTCAGAACCTTCAAGATCTGAAAGTACAAATTTTTCACCCAGGTCCGAACCGGCCCAAGTGTATTTTTTTAAAGTCAAAAGATCGATCATGCCCGTGAAAGTGTCTTCAACACCAACAGGCATTTGAATCGCAGCGGCCTTCTTACCAAGCTTCTCGCGTATTTCAGCGATACAGTTTAGGAAGTCAGCACCAACACGGTCCATTTTGTTTACGAAGGCAATTCGAGGGACATGATATTTATCTGCCTGGCCCCAAACTGTTTCTGATTGCGGCTCTACACCACTCACAGCATCGAATACACCAACAGCACCATCAAGCACACGAAGTGAACGCTCTACTTCAATCGTAAAGTCCACGTGGCCGGGAGTATCGATGATATTGATGACGGCATTGTTCCACATACAAGTCGTGGCGGCGGCAGTGATCGTGATACCACGTTCTTGCTCTTGCACCATCCAGTCCATCGTCGCAGTTCCTTCGTGAACTTCTCCGATCTTGTAGTTTTTGCCAGTATAGAAGAGGATTCTTTCAGTCGTTGTTGTCTTACCTGCATCGATGTGGGCCATGATGCCGATGTTACGTACTTTATGAATCTCTGTTGATTTCATTAGAAGCTATCTCTCGTAGAAAAAAAAAGGGCCGCCTTGGTAGACGGCCCTTCTTAAAATTTCGAATTAGACTACCACTTAAGGTGAGCGAAAGCTTTGTTAGCTTCAGCCATTTTGTAAACGTCTTCACGTTTCTTAACAGCGCCGCCACGGTTGTTAGCTGCATCGATTAGCTCGTCTGCAAGTTTATCAACCATAGTTTTACCAGCACGTGTACGAGAGTAGTCACGTAACCAACGAAGAGCAAGAGATTGCTTTCTGTTAGGACGTACTTCGATAGGTACTTGGTAAGTTGCCCCACCGATACGGCGAGATTTTACTTCAACAGCTGGCTTGATGTTGTTCATAGCTTTTTTGAAAACTTTGATACCTTCTTCGCCAGTTTTCTTTTCAATCAAATCCATTGCTTCATAGAAGATGGCTTCTGCTGTCGACTTTTTACCGTCGTACATAAGAGTATTGATTACTTTTGTAATAAGAATGTCACCATACTTTGGATCTGGTAGGACTTCTCTTACTGGAGCTTGATGCTTACGAGACATATTTACCTCAAATTATTTCTTAGGTTTTTTAGCACCGTAGAGTGAACGACGCTTACGGCGTTTTTCAACACCAGATGCATCTAGAGCTCCACGAACTGTATGGTAACGAACACCTGGAAGATCTTTAACACGACCACCGCGCACAAGTACGATACTGTGCTCTTGTAGGTTGTGACCTTCACCACCGATGTACGAAATTACTTCGTAACCAGAAGTAAGCTTAACTTTACACACTTTACGTAGAGCAGAGTTTGGCTTCTTAGGAGTTGTTGTATAAACACGAGTACAAACACCACGACGCTGTGGACATCCAACAAGCGCAGGAGATTTTGTCTTCGATTTTTGTAAATCGCGACCTTTTCTCACTAATTGGTTAATAGTAGGCATACTAAAATTCCTTACATTGTTTTAGAGATTAGCCAGTGTATTTAACAGAACGCACTGGCTAATACAAGTTTAATTTAAACCTTACAGACTCATGCTGAAAGGGTTCTCTTCCTTAACGATATCTGCTTGGAATCCTTTGTAACGAGGAATCCCAGTACCGGCCGGAATCAATCTACCCATCAACACGTTTTCTTTAAGACCACGAAGTTCGTCTTTTTTACCTTCAAGAGCCGCCTGAGTAAGTACCTTAGTCGTTTCTTGGAAAGATGCAGCAGACAGGAACGATTCCGTCGTCAATGATGCTTTTGTGATACCTAATAACAATGCCTTAGCAGACGCTGGTTGTAGGTTCTGAGCAATCAGACGCTCGTTTTCATCCATAAACTCGGCCTTAGTAACTGAATCTCCTTCAACGAAGATTGAGTCGCCTGGACCTGTGATCTCAACTTTCTTCAGCATTTGGCTAACGATTACTTCAATGTGCTTATCATCGATTTTTACACCTTGAAGACGGTAAACTTCCTGAATTTCGTCAGTGATGTAGCGAGCAACCGCTTTCTCACCTAGAACACGAAGAATATCGTGTGGGTTAGTCGGTCCATCCATGATTTGGTCACCTGGACGAACATAGTCACCCTCGTTAACGATCACATAGCGGCCTTTTGGAATAGTATAAACAACTTGTTCAGACCCATCCTCTGGCTTAATGATGATCTTACGTGATCCACGAACTTCTGGACCGTACTCGATAGTACCGGCGATGTCCGCGATCTGCGAAGAGTTTGTCGGCTTACGTGCTTCGAATAGTTCAGCAACTCGAGGAAGACCCCCTGTGATATCTTTCGTTTTAGTAGATTCACGCTGAACTTTTGCGATTACGAAACCGGCATCAATTTTATCTCCCGGATTCACTACGATGTTCGCACCAACAGGTAGTGTATACGAAGCAATACGTTTAGTACCTGGAACGATAATTGGGTTACCTTGTTCGTCACAGATAAGAACACGTGGTTGCTTTGAAAGATCTTCTTTTCCTTTAGCTTCAGTTACTACACGGTGAGATAGACCTGTAACAGCATCTAGTACTTCTGTATAAGTAGCACCAGGAACTAGGTCTTCATATTTCACTGTACCAGCAACTTCAGTCATGATTGGCATTGCGAACGGATCCCACTCAAGAATACGGTCACCAACTGCTACAGATTGACCATCTTTGAAGAATAGAGTCGCACCGTAGATCGCAGGGTAACGCTCTTTCTCAGCGCCCAGATCGTTCTTAATGATAATCTCACCGGTCTTGTTCATGATGACCATAGCGCCATCTTCACGAGTAACGGTTTTAACGTTTTCGAACACTAGCTTACCAGCAGTCTTCGCTTCAGACTTGTTAACTTGAGCACCTGCAGTTGCAGTACCACCGATGTGGAATGTACGCATTGTTAACTGAGTACCTGGCTCACCGATCGATTGAGCAGCGATAATACCAACTGCCTCACCGATAGATACCAGTTTACCGCGAGCAAGGTCGCGACCGAAACAAAGAGCACAGAAGCCGTGCTTTTCTTTACAAGTTAGAACAGAACGAACCTTAATTTGGTCGATCTCTTCTGACATGATTGTAGGAACATCTTTTTCAGTGAAAAGGTGGTTACGAGGGTAAAGTGTATTACCTGTTTTACCTTTCACGTCTTCAAGAGCAACACGTCCTAGAACTCGAGAAGCTACGTGCTCAGCGATTTCACCAGACTCAATTCTTGAAGTTAGGATAATACCGTCCATCGAATCACAGTCAACCTGACGGATGATACCATCCTGAGCAACGTCAACTAGACGACGAGTTAGGTAACCAGAGTTCGCTGTCTTAAGAGCTGTATCGGCTAGACCTTTACGAGCACCGTGAGATGAAGCGAAGTACTGAAGAACTGTAAGACCTTCACGGAAGTTAGAAGTAATTGGAGTCTCAATGATCTCGCCTGACGGCTTCGCCATTAGACCACGCATACCAGCTAGCTGACGGATCTGTACGTTCGAACCTCGGGCCCCAGAATCGGCCATCATGAAGATAGCGTTGAATGAAGGAGCTTTAGTTTTTTCTTTTCCATCTTCTGAAACGAAGTCATCTTTCGATAGACCATCGATTAGAACTTTAGAAAGTTTTTCGTTAGTTTGTGCCCAAACGTCTACGATCTTGTTGTATCGCTCACCGTTTGTGATCGAACCTTCGTTATATTCGTTTGTGATCTTATCAACTTCAGCTTGAGCTGAGTCGATGATGTTTGCTTTTTCAGCAGGGATCGTCATGTCTTTGATGTTGATCGAGATACCCGCTTTTGTAGCGTACTCGTAACCCATTTTCATGATTGAATCTGCGAACATCACACATTCTTTCTCTGACGACTTACGGTAAGCAAGGTCGATTAGCTTCGCAAGTTCCTTCTTGTTAAGGATCTTGTTGATAGCATCGAAACCAAGGGCCTTCGGAGTCACATCGTATACGAATGTACGACCAACAGTTGTCTCAATCAGCTTGCCATCAAGACGGATCTTGATTGGAGCTTGAAGGTGAAGATTTCCTGTGTGGTAAGCGAACTGAGCTTCTTCTTTAGAAGCGAACACGCGACCGTAACCACGAGCGAATGGACGCACGCGAGACATATAGTACATACCAAGAACGATATCCTGAGAAGGAACGATAATTGGTGTACCGTCTTTCGGAGAGAGGATGTTGTTCGTAGACATAGCCAGAACGCGGGCCTCAATCTGAGCTTCGATAGATAGTGGAACGTGAACGGCCATTTGGTCACCGTCGAAGTCAGCGTTGAACGCTGTACAAACAAGCGGGTGAAGTTGGATGGCCTTACCTTCGATAAGGATAGGTTCGAAGGCCTGGATACCAAGTCTGTGTAGAGTTGGAGCACGGTTTAGAAGAACCGGGTGCTCTTGTACTACGTCCTCAAGGATGTCCCAAACTTCTTGCTTCTGCTGATCAACCATGCGTTTTGCAACTTTAATAGTTGTACAGTGACCTTTCTCGATAAGTTTGTTGTAAATGAACGGCTTGAAAAGCTCGAGTGCCATCATCTTTGGAAGACCGCACTGGTGAAGTTTCAAGTAAGGACCTACTACGATAACCGAACGACCAGAATAGTCTACACGTTTACCAAGAAGGTTCTGACGGAAACGACCTTGTTTACCTTTAAGCATGTCTGAAAGTGAACGAAGAGGACGCTTGTTAGCACCTGTGAACACTTTACCACGACGGCCGTTATCAAATAGAGCATCAACAGCTTCTTGAAGCATACGCTTCTCGTTACGGATGATGATTTCTGGAGCGTTAAGTTCTTTAAGACGCTTAAGACGGTTGTTACGGTTGATCACACGACGGTAAAGGTCGTTAAGATCTGAAGTAGCAAAACGGCCAGCTTCAAGAGGAACTAGTGGACGAAGATCCGGTGGAAGAACCGGAATAACATCCATCATGAACCAGTCAGGCTTGTTTGGTGAGCGAAGAAGTGACTCAACCACTTTAAGACGCTTAATGATCTTAGCTTTAGCAAGATCAGTTGTAGCGTCACGAAGACCACGACGAAGTTCTTTGTTAAGGATATCGATGTCTACTTTAGAAAGTAGATCTTTAACAACTTCACCACCCATACCAGCTTTGAAATCTACGTTAGCAGATTTCAATTCGTGGAATTTCTGCTCAGAAAGGATCGTTCCAACAGGAAGGCCACCCTCTGCTTCAGTGTTTGAAGAAGAAGTTACGATGTAAGCTTCGTTATAAAGGATTCTTTCAAGATCTTTTAGAGAAAGATCAAGAAGAGCACCGATACGAGAAGGAAGAGAACGAAGGAACCAGATGTGAGCAACTGGAGAAGCTAGCTCAATGTGGCCACAACGCTCACGACGTACTTTAGAAAGTGTAACTTCAACGCCACACTTCTCACACACAACACCTCTGTGCTTCATACGCTTATACTTACCGCAGATACACTCGTAATCTTTGATAGGTCCAAAGATCTTAGCGCAGAAAAGACCATCTCTTTCCGGCTTGAATGTACGGTAGTTAATAGTCTCTGGCTTTTTTACTTCGCCGAAAGACCATTCACGGATCGTGTCAGGAGAGGCCATCCTGATAGAGATGGCCTGAACTGAAACTGGATCTTTTGGTTTATCGAAAAAATTTAATAAGTCTTTCATTGAGCTAATCCTGTTCTAAAAATTAAAGTAATGGCTCTGCAGTCGGTTCTTCTAATTTCACATCAAGCGCAAGTGCTTGAAGCTCGCGAATTAGAACGTTAAACGACTCTGGTAAGCCTGGTTCAAGAACCTGCTCGCCTTTAACAATAGACTCATACATGCGCGTTCTACCTACAACGTCATCCGACTTAACAGTCAGGAACTCTTGTAGAGTATAAGCAGCACCGTATGCTTCAAGTGCCCACACTTCCATTTCCCCTAGACGCTGACCACCGAACTGAGCTTTACCACCAAGCGGCTGCTGAGTAACAAGTGAGTAAGGACCAGTAGAACGAGCGTGAATTTTCTCATCAACAAGGTGGTGAAGTTTCAACATGTACATTGAACCAACCGTTACTTCCTCAGAGAAAGCTTCGCCTGTGATACCGTCGAATAGAGTCGTCTTACCTGAACGATCAAGCTCAGCTAGGTCGAACATTTCTTCGATATCTTTTTCAGTAGCACCATCGAATGTAGGAGATGCGAAACGAACACCAGACTGAAGTTTTTCAGCAAGCTCTTTAACTTGAGCGTCTGAAGCTTTCTTCAACCAAGCATCTGTTTCAGGAGTCTTATAGATCTTAGAGATTAGATCTTTAATTCTATGAAGCTCCATTTGCTCTTCCATCATGTAACGAATCTTGTCACCAAGACCGCGACCTGCCCAACCAAGGTGAAGCTCGAAGAGCTGACCGATGTTCATACGTGAAGGAACCCCTAGTGGGTTCAATACGATTTCAACCGGAGTACCGTCGGCCATATAAGGCATGTCTTCTACTGGAAGAACGCGTGAGATAACACCTTTGTTACCGTGACGACCCGCCATTTTATCACCCGGCTGAAGCTTACGCTTAATCGCGATGTAAACAACGACTTTCTTGATAACGCCAGGAGGAAGCTCATCACCTTTGTGAAGTTTTGCAATCTCTTCATTCGCTTTAGCACGTACACGGTTAATACGGTTACGGATGTCAGCGAAGTACTCAGAAAGCTTCTCTTCAAGATCAGCTTTAAGAGGTAGGTATCCGATAAGCTCGAAAGGAATAGAGTAAAGAACTTCGTCTGTAATCTTAGTACCTTTCTTAAGTAGTTCAGATGAACCATCTTCAGAAACGAGTTTATCTTCAGTTACTGCACCACCAAGCATGTCAGCGATTTTCTTAATTGCTGAACGCTGGATGGCCTTGATTTCAATGTTCTCATCACGACGGATAAGAGCAGTTTCTTTTTCAATGATCGCTTTAGAACGAGCATCTAGTTCAACACCTTCACGAGTGAAGACGTGAGCATCAATTACTGTTCCGCGAACTGAAGAAGGAACGCGAAGAGAAGTATCTTTAACGTCTCCGGCCTTATCACCGAAGATAGCTTTAAGAAGTTTTTCTTCTGGAGAAAGTTGAGTTTCACCTTTTGGAGTGATCTTACCAACTAGGATGTCTCCTGGTTTTACGATCGCACCAACGCGGATGATACCAGCTTCATCAAGGTCTTTTAGGGCCTCTTCAGAAACGTTTGGAATATCGCGAGTGATTTCTTCTTTACCAAGTTTAGTATCACGAGCTTCCACTTCGTAGTTCTCGATGTGGATCGTAGTGAATACGTCTTGAGCAAGGATCTTCTCGTTAATAAGGATTGAATCCTCGTAGTTATAACCACCCCATGGCATGAATGCCACTAGGATGTTCTGACCAAGAGCTAGGTCACCAAACTGAGTCGCTGGACCGTCGGCGATAACATCACCAGCGTGAACGCGGTCACCTTCTTTAACTAGAGCTTTCTGGTTAATAGAAGTGTTTTGGTTAGAGCGTTGGTATTTAACTAGCTTGTGAACGTCTACGCCTGATTCTTCTTCTTTGAAGTTATCGCGTTGGATAACGATACGGTTAGAATCAACGAAGATTACTTTACCGTCGTGGCCAGCGAAAAGAATCGCACCAGAGTCACGTGCAACAGTTGATTCAACACCTGTACCAACAAGAGGAGCGTCAGTTTTAACAACTGGCACCGCTTGTCTCATCATGTTTGAACCCATTAGCGCTCGGTTAGCATCATCGTGCTCAAGGAACGGAATCAATGAAGTAGCGATCGAGATCATTTGTGATGGAGAAACGTCCATCAAATCAACTTCAGACGCGTCCACTAGTGCAAGTTCACCCTGCTTACGAGCAGCGATCATGTTACCAGCAACTTTTCCGTCTTTAATGAAGTGATTATCAGCTTGAGCGATAATTTTTCCTTCTTCTTCGAAAGAAGAGAAGTACTTGATCTTCTTCTCAATTGAGCGATCTTCGTTAACAACACGGTACGGAGATTCAATGAATCCGTACTCAGAAACTTTCGCGTATGTAGCAAGAGACGTGATTAGACCAATGTTTGGTCCCTCTGGAGTCTCAATTGGACACATACGACCGTAGTGAGTTGCGTGAACGTCACGTACTTCGAAACCAGCGCGCTCACGAGTTAGACCACCTGGGCCTAGAGCTGAAAGACGACGCTTGTGTGTTACTTCAGATAGTGGGTTTGTTTGATCCATGAACTGAGAAAGTTGAGAAGATCCGAAGAACTCCTTAACTGCAGCAGCAACTGGCTTTTGGTTCACAAGATCGTGCGGCATCATTGTGTCGAGTTCTTGAATCGACATTCTTTCTTTTACCGCTCTTTCCATACGAACTAGACCAACACGGAATTGGTTCTCAAGAAGTTCACCAACCGCACGAACACGACGGTTACCAAGGTGATCGATATCATCGACTTGACCTTTACCGTTGTTAAGATCCACAAGGTACTTAACAGTTGTAAGGATATCTTCTTTTGTAAGAACTGTGTTCTCAACAGGGATATCAAGACCGAACTTATAGTTGATCTTCATACGGCCTACTTTAGATAGGTCATATTTTGTCGCTGTAAAGAACAGACCGCCGAAAAGTGTTTCAGCAGCTTCAATCGTTGGTGGCTCACCTGGACGAAGTCTTTCGAAAATTTTAACAAGAGCTTCTTCAGTAGAGTGAGTCTTATCAAGATAAAGTGTGTTTCTGATTTGATCAGAGTAGTTCACGTTATCAATGTAGATAGTTTCAACTGACTTGATACCAGCTTTGATAAATTCGAAAATCTTAGATTCAGTAAGGGCCTCGTTTGCAGAAGCGATAACTTCACCTGTTGATTTGTCGTAGATATCGTCAGCAATAACTTTTCCAACAACTTCTTCAAGTTTAAGTGGAAGAGCTTTAAGACCAGATTCCTGAAGTTTTTTAACTGCAGGCTTAGTGATCTTTTTGCCTTTCTTGATGATTGCTTCACCAGTTTTTGGGTGAAGGATATCGTCATCAATACGAGCACCAGTAAGTAGTTCGTAATCTAGCTCACGAGAATAACCTTTCTCAGAAAGATTGATTTTCTCAAGAGGATAGAACGCCTTAAGAAGGTCAGCTACAGAGTAGCCCATTGCTTTAAGGATAACTGTTGCGTGGAACTTACGTTTACGGTCGATACGAGCGTAAAGAATGTTTTTGTGATCGAATTCGAAATCCAACCATGAACCACGGTGAGGGATGATACGAGCTGAGTAAAGAAGCTTACCAGAAGAGTGCTTCTTACCAGAATCGTGTTCAAAAATGATCCCTGGAGAACGGTGTAGCTGAGATACGATTACGCGCTCAGTACCGTTGAATATGAATGACCCAGTTGGGGCCATTAGAGGAATGTTACCTAGGTAAACTTCCTGTTCTTTAATTGATGAAATAGTACGCTGACCATCTTCACGCTCTGAAGTCATATCGTAGAAGATTAGACGAACTGTCACCTTCAATGGTGATTCATATGAAAGACCGCGGGCACGACATTCACCCACTGAGTATTTAGGCTCTTCTAGTGTGTAACTAACGAACTCTAGAGATACAGTCTTGTTAAAATCGAAAATTGGGAAAATAGACTTGAAGACAGCCTGAAGGCCCTTATCTTCACGTTTTGCAGGAGGGATATCTTTTTGAAGGAAATCCTCGTACGAGCTGATCTGCAGTTTCATCAAGCTCGGCGGTGACATCACATAGTCGTTTTTGCTGAAACTTCTACGTGTCCACTCGTTTGGTGCAAATACTTTTGTCATTTAATGACTCCTGAGTATGTAGGGCTCAACTAACCTAAAAATTCTTCTAAAACGCAAAAATGGAAGCAGGTTTGAGGCCTGCTTCCATGGAATCCCGAGGGACTATGAGAACAAAATTACTTAACTTCGACTTTAGCGCCGGCAGCTTCAAGCTTCTTCTTAAGCTCAGCAGCTTCATCTTTCGATACGCCTTCTTTAACAGTCTTAGGTGCGCCTTCAACAAGGTCTTTTGCTTCTTTAAGACCAAGACCAGTGATAGCACGTACTTCTTTAATAACGTTGATTGGTGAAGCACCTTTATCAGCAAGAACTACTGTGAATTCTGTTTTTTCTTCAGCAGCAGGACCAGCAGCAGCAGCACCAGCAACAGCTACAGGAGCTGCAGATACGCCGAATTTAGTTTCAAGTTCTTTAACTAGGTTAGCTAGGTCAAGAACTGACATTTTTGAAACGTGCTCGATAAGTTGTTCGTTAGTGATAGACATAATAATCTCCTAAAATTTTTTAAAATGTTTAAATTAAGCGTTTTCAGTAGCAGGGGCAGCAGCGCCACCTTGTTTTTGCTCTTGAATCGCGAATAGTACTCTAGCGAAAGCAGATACTGGGGCATTAAATGTAGCAAGTAATGTTCCAAGCATTTGGTTACGAGATGGCAATTTCGCAAGTGCCACTACTTCTGCTTTTGATAGTTTTTGAGTTCCAAGTTGACCGCCCTTAATAGTAACGATGTTCTCGAACTCACCAGCTGCATCGTTTACGATTTTCGCAACAGCCGCTGCGTCTTCGTAAGCAAATGCAACAGCACTAGATCCCTTCAGATCAGCAAGAAGACCTTCAGCAAATGTACCTTTAGCCGCGCGAGCGAAAAGAGTGTTACGAGTAATGACCATGTGGCCTTTAGCTTCGCGAACGTTCTTTCTGATTCTTACAGAATCAACTGAAGGGATACCTACGAGGTTTGTTAAGAAGACAGCTTGTGACTTCTCAATTTTCTCTTTGATTGAAGAAACTACTGCGTCTTTTTCTGCACGTGTCATCATAGTTTCATTCCTCCGTTGTTAATATATGGAGGGGAGTTTCGGCGGGCTTTACACTTCTATGTGAAGAAACCTGCTGTCTTCAACCCCTACAAAGTCAAAAAATTATAGAGATACAGTTGATGCGTCGTTAGCATCGATCTTCACGCCTGGGCCCATAGTAGTGCTGATTGTAAGCGACTTAACGTATGTACCTTTAGCAGAAGATGGCTTAGCACGAAGGATCGCACCAGTAACAGCTTTGAAGTTTTCAAGAAGTTGAGCTTCAGTGAAAGATTTCTTACCGATTGGAACGTGTACGATACCAGTTTTATCAGCACGGTATTCAACTTTACCGGCTTTTTGCTCAGCGATTGCTTTAGAAACGTCAGTTGTAACTGTTCCTAGCTTTGGGTTCGGCATAAGACCACGTGGACCAAGTACGCGAGCGATCTTACCGATCTTACCCATCATATCTGGAGTCGCGATTACGCGATCGAAATCCATCCAACCACCAGCGATTTTGTTGATGATGTCGTCACCACCAACGAAGTCAGCACCAGCTTTCTCAGCTTCAGCAAGTTTTTCACCTGCAGTGATAACTACAACAGTTGTCTTCTTACCAGTACCAGCTGGCATAACGATCGCACCACGAACCATTTGGTCAGCGTGACGAGGGTCAATACCAAGACGGAAAGCAAGATCAACAGTTTCGTCGAATTTTGCGTAAGCAGAAGACTTAGCAAGAGCTACAGCTTCTGAAACAGAATAAAGCTTTGTAGAATCAACTTTCTTCGCGGCTTCTTTATATTTTGGCGATACTTTTTTCATTTTTAATCCTTATCGGTTCAAACGACCTTTATGGGGTCTCCCGTATTACTTATAATCTAATTTAAGACCCATAGAACGGACTGAACCTTCTACAGTACGCTTAGCAGCTTCATGAGATGCAGCAGTTAGATCTGGTTCTTTAGCTTTTGCAACTTCAGAAACAACCTTCTCAGAAACTGAGCCTGCAACTTCGTGACCTGGTTTCTTAGAACCAGACTGAAGCTTAAGCTTATCTTTGATTAGATAAGTAGCTGGTGGCGTCTTAGTTACGAATGTGAAAGTTCTGTCCGAATAAACAGTGATGATTGTCGGAAGAACAACACCCATGTCTTTCTGTGTACGAGCATTGAATGCCTTACAGAATTCCATGATGTTCACACCACGTTGACCAAGAGCTGGACCAATTGGTGGAGATGGGTTTGCTTTCCCACCTGCGATTTGAAGCTTGATAAAGCCTGTGACTTTCTTAGCCATGATTACTCCTTGCGGTCTTAACGACTATCGTCTCCCGCTTTAATTATTAAACCTTCTCTACTTGAGAGAATTCTAGTTCTACTGGTGTCGGACGACCAAAGATCGAAACCTGAACCTTCACTTTACCTTTGTCAGAAATGGCTTCTACCACACCAACGAACGAAGCGAATGGCCCTTCGATAACTTTTACAGAATCGCCTTCAGAGAAGTTAGCAACAGAACGAGTACGCTTGAAGCCTTCTGCAAGAGAAGCTGTCATTGAAGCTGCTTCCTCGTCAGAGATAGGCATCGGCTTATCTTTAGTACCGCCAATGAAGCCGGTAATTTTGTCTGTATCTTTTACTAAGTGCCATGTCTTTTCAGTCATGATCATTTTGATAAGAACGTAACCTGGGAAGAATTTCTTCTTCATAGTACGCTTCTTACCATTTACGTTCGCAACCACTGATTCTTCAGGAACCATGATCTCAGCGAAGTATTCAGTCATATTGTGATTAACAATACGCTCTTTAAGAGTTTTTAGAACGCGGTTTTCGAATCCACTTAATACGTGAACGATATACCATTTGAAATCCGGAGAATCGCCAGTAGCGAGTACTCTCTCTGTATTTGCATCAGTCATTCTATTGATCCTTATTTATTAACTAGACCTAGAAGATAGTTGGCACCAAAATCGAAAAAGCCGAAGACAAATCCGAAGATAGTTACAGCAATTAGAATCACAAAAGTGTGTCTCCAAGTTTGCTGGCTATCTGGCCATACTACTTTCATAATTTCTTGATAAACATTCGTCAGAAACTCTGAAGATTTTGGGTTCTTCATAATTCCTACGTATGCTCCAACAGCGATAAGCACTGACACTACTTGAGTGAGAGCGTGGAAGTAAGGAATCATTGTCTCTAAAGCAAACCATTCAGCAAGCTTTTCGAAAAAACTGATAAGAACGTAACCAACTAGAATGCAGACAACAGCAACAGTAGCCTGAATCCACTTCTTGCCTTCATCATTAGAAGCCACAGCCATTTAAAACCTCAATTTAATCTGAAACGAACTCACATTTATGCAAAATCATAAGAGTTCTGTCTACAAAAAAATGTATTTGATTGACAAGTTGGGCACGATTCTTGCGTAACTAAAAACCGACTAGGTCGTGTGCAGTGCAAAAATCGTAGAAGTTGGCGGGCGCAGAGGGACTCGAACCCCCAACCTGCTGATTTGGAATCAGACGCTCTACCGTTGGAGCTATACGCCCAGAAAACTGGAATAAAAAAGGCCAACCGAGGTGTTTAGTCTCGGTTGGCCGAGTCGCTTTAAATATTAAGCAAGAATATCAGAAACAGTACCGGCACCGATCGTACGACCACCCTCACGGATAGCGAAACGAAGACCCTTCTCCATAGCTACTGGAGCGATAAGCTCTACAGCGAAAGAAGTGTTATCGCCTGGCATAATCATCTCAACGCCATCGTTAAGAGTGATTGAACCAGTTACGTCTGTAGTTCTGAAGTAGAACTGAGGACGGTAACCTTTGAAGATTGGAGTGTGACGTCCACCTTCTTCTTTTGTAAGGATATAAACTTCGCAACGGAATTTAGCGTGAGGCTTAACCGTTCCTGGTTTAATCATACACTGACCACGTTCAACGTCTTCACGCTTCGTACCACGAAGAAGAAGACCAACGTTATCACCAGCACGACCTTCATCAAGAAGTTTACGGAACATTTCAACACCAGTGATTGTTGATTTTTGAGCTTCTTTGATACCGATGATTTCGATCTCTTCGCCCACTTTCACGATACCACGCTCTACACGGCCAGTTACTACTGTACCACGACCAGAGATTGAGAACACGTCCTCAACTGGCATAAGGAATGGCTTATCGATATCACGAGCTGGAGTCGGGATATATGAATCAACTTGATTCATAAGTTCGATGATTGCGTTTTTACCGATCGCTTCGTCACGGTCTTCAACAGCAGCAAGAGCAGAACCCTTAACTACAGGAATATCGTCACCAGGGAATTGGTACTTAGAAAGAAGCTCTCTGATCTCCATTTCTACTAGATCAAGAAGCTCTTTATCGTCTACTTGGTCAACTTTGTTCATGAATACTACGATCGCAGGTACACCTACTTGACGAGCAAGAAGGATGTGCTCACGAGTCTGAGGCATAGGGCCGTCAGCAGCAGAACAAACTAGAATAGCGCCGTCCATTTGAGCAGCACCAGTGATCATGTTTTTAACGTAGTCAGCGTGACCCGGACAATCTACGTGAGCGTAGTGACGGTTAGCTGTTGTATATTCAACGTGCGCAGTATTGATTGTAATACCACGAGCTTTTTCTTCAGGAGCTGAATCGATGTCAGCGTATGATTTAGCTGTACCACCGTAAACTTTTGCCATCGTCATTGTGATAGCAGCAGTTAGTGTTGTTTTACCGTGGTCTACGTGACCGATAGTACCGATGTTTACGTGCGGCTTACTACGATCAAATTTTTCCTTAGCCATGGGGCTTCTCCTTCAAAGTTATTAAGGTCCGAGTTATCTGTGTTTTTGACTGGTAGAGTATGCTCCACCTTGCCTTTAATGACAATAAAAAAAACCTACCGGCCACATAGAGAAATGGAGCTCACGACGAGGATTGAACTCGTGACCTCTTCCTTACCAAGGAAGTACTCTACCACTGAGCCACGTGAGCTTTAAATCTATCTATGGGGATTAAATAAGGTTTGTGTTGCTCCATCTCATTAAAATGGAGCGGGCGAAGAGATTCGAACTCTCGACATCCACCTTGGAAGGGTGGCGCTCTACCAACTGAGCTACGCCCGCAGTTCTAAAAAATGGTGGCGTGGGGTGGATTCGAACCACCGAAAGACGAATCTGGCAGATTTACAGTCTGCTCCCTTTGGCCACTCGGGAACCACGCCGATTCCTTCCTAATTTTGTTGAACCCGAAGGGTTCATCAGAATTAAGTGGAGCTGCTCACAGGAATCGAACCTGCGACCTACGGTTTACAAAACCGTTGCTCTACCAACTGAGCTAGAGCAGCCCATACATCCTCGATAATATCGATGAGTTTGAAATTTATAATGTCAGCAGCTTACGAAATCAAGCTTTTTTAAGTTATAAACCAAAACATTTTTCCATCGCAATGGCGGCGGCGTTGGAAACGTTAAGGGATTTTATCTCTCCTTGAGAGGGAAGAGACATGTTTTTCTGCACTAAACGTGCGACAGCATTAGAAAGTCCGGTTTCTTCGGCACCCAGCAGCAAACAAATTTTATTCTGGGTTCGGATCTCGTTTTGAGACAAATTTTCGGAAGAATGTTCCGACAACCCTACCGTTAAGTAGCCCGCTTCGTTTAACTGGCCAACAGCACGGCTTAAAGAATTCACACGAATTAGATTCACGTATTCAACTGCACCAGAGGCAATTCGATAGAATGAAGGTGTAAGTCCGAATGATTTTTCAGAGGGAACAAGCACTCCATTTACGCCATAAAAACAAGCAGCACGAAGAATGGCAGCACCGTTATGTACGTCTGTGATCTGATCAAGAGCAAGAAGACGAGCATTCGGACGCTTTAAATATTCTTGAAGTGTGAACGTCTGTATCGGAGACGTTTGTAGGTAAATCCCAGAGGGAACACGAGTGAAATCGAGATCCAAATGAGCACAAAGTTTCTTCGCCTGCTCTTGAAGAGCATGTGAAGAAAGAATATCAGTTTTTACATTGTAGTTTTTAGGAACGATTCGGTGTTTTTTCTGAAGTTCTTGCAGACCTTCATCAGTGGCCACCAATTTCATGTGAGAACGAGCAGGGTTTTTAAGCGCGGCCGCAATACTATGTAGTCCAAAAATTAAATCGAAATCAGCGCTCACAGAGGGCCCCCTAAATCATTTCACGAGTTTGTCTCTGTATAATGAGTTTAAGGGGCCTATTGCAAGAATTATTTAGGGATTAGGTCCTTTCTTCACGCCCAACGGCCAAGTTCTTCAAGCTTCTTCTTGATCGTCGGAACAAGATCATCTTTCTTCACTTTTAGCGTCTCACCAGTTTTACGAATCTTCACTTCGATTTCACCAGTAGCAAGATAATCTCTCTCACCAAGAGTCACACGAAGTGGAAGACCGATCAGATCGGCGTCCTTGAACATTTGACCTGGGCCAAGCTGACGATCATCGAAAAGCGTCTCTAGACCGGCTTTCTTGATGGAAGAATTGAGTTCTTCAGCAAGGGCCTTAGTCTCTGGAGTTTTTCCAATGAAACAAAGATAAACGTCGTATGGAGCGATTGAGGCCGGCCAGATGATGCCGTCTTTATCGTTATTTTGCTCAATTGCCGCCGCCATCACACGAGTCATACCAATACCATAACAACCCATAAGAGGTGTTACTCCCTTACCTTGCTCGTTTAGTACCGTTACTTTCATTGCCTTCGTGTACTTGTCACCAAGTTGGAAGATGTGACCAACTTCGATCCCTTTTTTAAGTACGATTTGATCGTCACCGATGTAATCGCCCTCTTTCGCCAGACGCATGTCTGCGCGGAAGTGCTTAGGTTTAGTATCACGAGCTGGAACGAAGCCCTTCATGTGGTGTTCTGGCTCGTTAGCGCCCACAACGTATGAAGCGTTCATATCGATCGCCTCATCATAAATTACCTTGAAGCCTTCAGCAGTTGTTCCTGGACCCATAAAGCCCTTCACAAGGCCCAAACGATCGAGTTCAGCTTGCTGAGCTGGACGAATGTGTTCAGCGTTTACTTTATTTTTAAACTTAACTTCGTTAAGAGAATCATCACCTAGTAGCATCACCATGAAGAACTGGTCTTTACCGTTGATCACAGAGTGCATAACCAGAGATTTTAGTGATTGAGTAATTGGCATGCCGTGGGCCGCACATACTTCTTCACAGGTCTTCTGGTTTGGAGTCGCGAACTTTGTCAGTTCCGCTGCTGGAGCAGAGGCGATGTTCTTACGAACTGTAATGGCCTTCTCAATGTTGGCGGCAAATTTTGTACGAGGAATAGTGACGACATAGTCCTCACCGTTATCGGCCACAACCTGAAACTCGTGGGTCTTTGCTCCACCCGCCGCCATGTTACCGCCGTCAGCTTCAACTGCAATAAATTCCAGACCCATACGACGGAAAATGTTTTCATAAGCGCCGTAGATCTCTTCGTAGAATTTATCCAAAGAGTCTTTATCGTTATGGAATGAGTAACCGTCTTTCATAATGAATTCACGAGCACGCATAAGACCAAAACGTGGACGAATCTCATCACGGAATTTTGTATTGATGTGATATAGGCAAACTGGAAGTTGCTTATACGAATTCACCGTACGGCGAAAAAGATCCGTCACCGTTTCTTCGTTTGTCGGAGACACGCAAAGCTCACGCTCTGCACGGTCCTTCATCTTGAGCATCTGTCCGCCCATGGCGTCCCAGCGACCTGATTCTTGCCAAAGTTCAGCAGGAGTAATTACCGGCATGAGAACTTCAAAACAGTTGATCTTATCTAGCTCTTCGCGAACGATGTTTTCAATTTTTTTATAGGTTTTGAATGCCATCGGCTGAAGCGTATAAAGACCAGCGCCAGTCTTATAAATAAGACCTGCACGGATCATCAGTTGTTGTGAAACAACTTCAGCATCGTTTGGAGTTTCTTTTAATGTTTGCCAGTAACCTTGGGACAGTCGCATAGTTCCTCTTATTTAAAAAAGCTTTCTTTATAGTAATCTTTGAGTTCGATATAAACTTTTAATTCGCAAGACTCAAGTAGAGTTCCTGCTTTCACTACCGGAGAAGTATTTTCTACTTCTACGATTTCTAACTCCGTTTCCATTTGCGGGCCCGGACAATTTTTGTAATCAAAAATATAAAGGACCATGTTGAATCCACCCGGAAGTGCCAGTGGCTCAATCTCTTTCAAATACACGCCTTCACCTTTCATAAAACTCATCATGCTGTTCTGACGGTAGATTGGCAGTTCAAATGATTGAGTTAACTTATAGTCCTGACCGGGACGAAGATTCTCCCAGGTAGTTGCTAAAGCACTGAATGAAATTAGAAATAAAGCGATAAATAAACGCATGAACCCTCCGTGGTAATCTCTCTATTCTAGCTCAAAGAGAGACATTATGAAATTTAGATCGCACTAGAAGCACTGCTTCAACGCATTTTCTTCCAGACGTCGTAAATCAACTCTCCCTCTACTTTCACGGGATGATGATGAATACTCATACTCTGCTCCGAGAATGGTTTCATGAGCTCTTTATAGACGGCCGCAGTTGAAAGTCCGTACTGCTCACCTTCTTGGTTAGAGTAAGCAAAATAAACTTCCTTAATTCCTGTCATATACATCGCCGCAAGACACATGGGACAAGGATTTCCACTGGCATAAACCACACAACCATCAAGTCGGGGAGATTTTAAAATCTGACTCGCTTTCCGAATGGCAGAGAGCTCAGCGTGATCAGTGGGATCATTGGTTTTACCAATTTCATTCACACCAGTTGCGAGAACATTTCCATCTTTTACAATCACAGCACCGAAAGGCCGTCCGTGTTCATTCGTCACGTTTTTCCGAGCTAAATCGATTGCCATTTTTAAGTAATTCTCAGCTGTACTCATAATCACCTCTTGAACTAGACTGAAGCTTATATGATCACGTTTAGAACCGCCACCCCTACTGATGCCGATGCTTTGAACCTACTGGTTAACTCAGCTTACAGAGGAGATTCCTCGAAGAAAGGTTGGACCACCGAGGCAGATTTACTAGGTGGGCAGCGCACTGATGCAGAGAAAATTCTGGAGATGATCCAGGATCCATTTTCACGTATCGAACTTGCGATGGAAAATGATCAGATTCTCGGATGCGTGTATCTGAAACAAGAAAATGAAACTCTCTACTTTGGTATGCTAACAGTAAATCCTGATATGCAGGCCAAGGGGATTGGAAAACTACTTTTGAATCATCTCGAAACCGTCGCACGACATCTGAAATGCCATACTATTCGCATGACTGTGATCAGTGTGAGGTCTGAGCTCATCGCTTTTTACGAGCGACGTGGCTATCAATTTACGGGGAAAACAGAACCGTTTCCGGAAAAGGATCCGCGCTTTGGTCTACCCAAGGCCAAACTTCTCTTTCACGAATTCGCGAAGAAATTAGTGTGAAACTGTAATGAATTGCGGAAGCTTATGAGCTTCACGAACTTCTGCCTTAAGAGCAGAGGCCGATACGATTTCATAAGCTGAAGGCGTATCAAGAAGCTTGCGGCAAAGCATGTTGTGAAGGTTGTGACCTGACTTATAAGTCGTGATCTTACCCGCGATCTCATAACCAAGAAGACTCACGTCTCCGATAGTATCTAAGATTTTGTGGCGAACGAATTCATTGTTAAAACGAAGACCCTCAGGATTCATCACTTTATAATCATCGAGAACGATGGCGTTATCTAGTGAACCACCTTTAATAAGGCCCTTACGCTTAAGCATATCTACATCACGTGCAAAACCGAAGGTACGAGCACGAGCGATATCTTGAATGAAAGACTCACATGAGAATTCAAAATCAAAACGCTGAGTCTTAATTACCGGGTGAGCGAACACGATTGTTGAATCAATCATAAGATTTGAGTGAGGATCAAACTGGGCCCACTTTCCATCTTTTTCTACTCTTACCGTATCAAGAATCACTAAGAATTTTTTTGATTTATTGAGGTTCTTAATGCCTGTTTCCTTAAGAAGGAAAACGAAAGAAGCACCAGAACCATCCATAATTGGAACTTCCGGGCCATCGATTTCGATTAAGCAGTTATTAATACCTAAACCATAGAGTGTACCAAGAAGGTGTTCTACAGTATGAACAGCACCAGCGCCTTCGCCGAGTGTAGTTGCGTTTTCAGTTGTACCAACTGTCAATGCGTTAGCTTTCATAGGTTGAGAACCTGAAATATCAGTACGCACGAACTGGATCCCGAAATCAGCTTCCTGAGGAATAAGCTTCATGGTCACTTTCTTACCGGAATGAAGTCCAATCCCAGTTACTTTCACATCTTTCGCGAGCGTTCGTTGATAAATCATTTCTAACCTTATAAAAAGTCGTACCTAGCCGTTCAATTATAAACGAATTTTGTAACTTTGTATTAAAGAAAATTGTGCTGTATGTACATGACTTGACTAGATTGGTCAACGACTCTAGGAAATATGTTGAATCGCTATTTCCGACAATAATCGTCCTCTAGGCGTACGAAGGATAAGTCCTTGCTTTAATAGGTACGGTTCATAGACTTCTTCGATGGTTTGTTTATCCTCACCAAGCGTTGCTGACAGAGCGTCGATTCCGACTGGCCCACCCTGATAGTAATTTTTCATCACTGAGAGGATTTTGCGGTCCATAGAGTCGAGTCCGAGGTCATCGATATCAAGGAGACTTAAAGCGGCCTTCACCTCTTTAATTCCCACGGTATGAGTGCCATTTACCAAAGCGAAGTCACGCACACGACGAAGAATTCGGTTCGCAATACGAGGAGTTCCACGAGAGCGACGAGCGATTTGCATTTTCGCGTCTTCCGCCAAAGTGATGCCCATCTTGCGGGCATTATTTAAGATGATGATCGCGAGCATTTCTGGCTCGTAATAATCAAAGTTTAAGTGAGCGGTAAAACGATCGCGCAGAGGATTTGAAAGAAGGCCCGAACGAGTCGTCGCCCCGATCAATGTAAATTGAGCGAGATCAATTTGCATGGTTCGGGCAGAGGCACCCTGGCCAATTAAGATATCCAGACGGAAATCTTCCATCGCAGAATAAAGAATTTCTTCCACTGTAATGTGCATACGGTGAATCTCATCAATGAAAAGCACATCGCGAGGTTTTAAGTTCGTCATCACCGCCGCGAGGTCACCTTTCTTCTCAATTGCGGGACCTGAAACCACATGAAGTTCAGAACCAAGACCCTTTGCAATCAGCATCGCCAGAGAGGTTTTTCCCAGACCTGGAGGTCCAGAAAGAAGCACGTGATCCATCGCTGTTTTACGAACGAGGGCCGACTTCACCATAAGGTCGATGTTATCCACGACTTTTGATTGGCCAATAAATTCAGAGAAATTCTGGGGACGGAGTTGCGCCTCTTGCTCTTTTTCAGTGCGAGTGGTTTCGCCATCCATAATTCTATCCGCCATAAATTACCTAAGTTCCTTTAAAATCATTTTCACCAGGTCTTCCGGTTTCTTCACGCTACCTTCTTGAAGGTGACGTTGAATCATAGGAAGGACGTCCTGATCCTTGAAGCCCAGACCCTGACATGCGGCGAGAGTTTCTTTCACCAAGTGGGCGTCCACTTGATTTTCTTTTTTCGTCTTCACCCCTGCTTTCACCGGATTTTCTTTTACCGCAAAACCAATTTCAAGTTTTGCGATTTTATCTTTAAGTGAAAGGACGATTTGTTCCGCACTTTTCTTTCCTACACCCGGTGCAGATTTTAGCACATCGACGTTCTCAAGAGTGATCGATGAAATAATTTGCTGAACGCCTAAGTGAGAAATTAGGGAATAAGCGGACTTTGGCCCAATTCCATTTACATCGAGAAGCATTTCAAAAAACTTTTTATCTTCAGCGGTCTCAAATCCGTACAAATCCTGAGATTGTTCACGAATGATGTGTGAGATAAAAAGGGCCGTATCACGATTAGGAACCATCGGCGTTGATGTATGAATTTCGTAACCCACACCCGAGGCAGTTAGTAGCACTGATTTTTGAGAATCAGAATAAACAACTGTGCCTGAAATATATCCAATCATACTGCCGGTTCCTTAATTTTATGAGCGAGAGCAGAAGCAAGTCCGTTCCCCATCTTTTTTGTTTTCTTCGGTTTTTCGGGAGCGACTACCATAGTAGTTCCACGATTTAATAAATGGCAAAGCGCGATTGCTACAGCATCACTTTCATCGTGAGTTTTAAAATTCGTGATACCTAAAATCTGCGCGAGAACTTTTTGAATACCTTCTTTATCGGCGTGACCGTGGCCCGCGACCGTAGACTTCACCAGGTTTGGTGAGTATTCATAAATTTTTTGATGATGAGTTTGCGAAAGCGCCGCGAGCATCGTGCCACGAGATTGAGCGAGCTTAATCAGGGCAGATGGGCTTTTGACGAAAATCAAAGACTCGAGTGCAATTTCATCCGGCGAATACTTTTCCATGAGACCCATGGTCTGATCGTAGATGTCTTTTACCCTGTGCAAAAATTCATCGCCCTTATCGAACTTCAGAATGCCGGAAGCAATATAGTTAATCTTACGACCCTCTTTTTGCAAAAGAGCGTAACCAGCTGTCACAGATCCTGGGTCAATGGCGAGTACAATCAAAACGCGTTCCTAGAATAGATATACGGAAATTGTACACATGAACGGCGGGTGCCGTCTAGCTGGCAGATCTGCCTTTAAGATAATTACCAACGTAGAACACAAAAGAACCAATAACTAGCTGAGCTAGCTCTAACCTTCCGTAATCACCATTTTGAATACCGGAAATAAAACACAAACCCACAGCAACAAGGCCAAAAATCTGCATTCCTAATCCAACATAAAACATTGCTTTCATAAAACTAGAGATACTGCACCGACGCTAAATAAGAAAGGACTTTTTGAGGCGAACCTTTTATAGTTTAAAGATATTTATGACTGCAAGAATTCTTGCCGCCGCACCAGTGGTGGAACAAATTAAAAAAGACCTCATTCAAAGATGCGAGTCCTTAAAACAACAAGGGCATACGCCATCCATGTGCGTGGTTTTGGTTGGAAACAATCCGGCCAGTATGAGTTACATCCGCAATAAGAAAAAAATGTGCGAAGAAATTGGTGCTCAATTTCGTCTTGAGCATTTAGACGAAACCATTTCGGCGGACGAGTTTCTAAAAAAGATGGAAACTCTGAACAATGATCCGAGTATTAACGGCATCATTATTCAACTTCCAGTAAGTGATGAACTAAAAAATTTAGCGCTTCCTAATTTAGTGAAACCTTCAAAAGACATTGATGGCTTTCACGGCATGAATACTCAGAACTTGTATCTGGGCTCAACTGATCTCTCCCTCCTTCTTCCATGTACCCCGAAAGGGATCGTGAATCTTTTAAAGTTTTACCAGGTGGAACTTAAAGGGAAGAACGTGGTGGTAGTGGGACGCAGCTTGATTGTGGGTAAACCACTTTCAATGCTTCTATCTAACTTCGATGCCACTGTGACCATGGCCCACTCTCAAACTAAAAATCTAAGAGACCTGACTCGTCAGGCGGACATTGTGATCTCAGCGATTGGAAAAGCTCATTTCTTCGATCGCTCTTACTTTGCTCCTGAAAAACATACAATCGTTGTAGACGTAGGTATGAATTCCCTTGGTGGAAAACTTACTGGTGACGTTGATCAGCACGATGTGATGGATGTTGTTCGTGCCATTACACCGGTTCCAGGTGGCGTGGGCCCGATGACGGTAGTGAGCCTTATTCAAAATTTAATTTCTGCGACTGAAAATCAATTGAAAGGATAATTATGACAACTTTAAAGACATATCTTTACGATGAACACGTAAAGCTTGGGGGGAAGATCGTTCCTTTCGCTGGCTGGGACATGCCGGTTCAGTACTCATCAGTAAAAGATGAAGTTCTTGCGGTAAGAAATAACGTTGGGGTTTTCGACGTAAGCCACATGGGTGAGTTTTTTGTTGAAGGTGAAGACGCTGAAGCTTTCGTCGATGGACTTGTAACTAATGACATTCAAAACGCACCAATGGGTAAGGCCATTTACTCTCCACTTTGTCGCGAAAACGGCACAGTGATTGATGACCTTATCGTTTACAAACTTGCTCCAGGTCACGTTCTTGTATGTGTGAATGCCGGCAACATCGATAAAGACTTTGCTTGGTTTAAATCTAAGCACACTGGTTTTAAGTGTAACCTGACAAACCGCTCAAATGATTACTCGCTTCTGGCGATTCAAGGTCCGAAAGCTTTCGAAATTTTAAAACCACTTCTTAAAGATCTTCCGGAAATTGAGTACTACTCAGTTCATGAGACTGCTTTCGAAAATAATCCAGTGATCGTGGCCCGTACTGGTTATACCGGTGAAGACGGGTTCGAAGTTTTCGGAACTCATGAAGGCACGAAAGCTCTTTGGCAAAAACTTATGAGCGTTGGTGTAACTCCTTGTGGTCTTGCTGCTCGTGACGTTCTTCGCCTGGAAGTTTGTTACCCGCTTTATGGCCATGAACTTAATGATGAAGTGAATCCTTATGATGCAGGTCTTGGCTGGACAGTTAAGGGTGCAAAAACAAATTTTATTGGCAAAGAGGCACTCGCGCCTAAAAAGGCCAATTATAAGCTGGTAAAACTCATCCTTGAGAAAGGTATTCCTCGTGAAGGTTACCCAGTTTTAAACTCAAAAAATGAACCAATTGGAGTTATTACCAGCGGGACCATGTCAGTGGTTCTGAATAAAGGTATCGCTTTTGCTCGCATTCAAATTGATAAAGCACCAAGCGATGAAGTATTCATGGTAGATATCAGGCAGAAGCCTTATCCAGCGCAATTAACGAAAAAACCGTTTGTAACCGGAGGACATAAATAATGGCTACGAATATCCCTGCAAATTTGAAATACACAAAAGAACACGAGTGGGCACTTGTTGAAGGTGACACAGTAACTGTTGGTATTACTGATTTCGCTCAGTCAGCTCTTGGTGACATCGTTTTCCTTGAAGTTCCAGCAGTTGGAACTGATCTCAAAATCGGATCTACTTTTGGTGTTGTTGAATCAATCAAATCAGTGAGTGATCTTTACGCTCCAATCACTGGTGAAGTTGTAGGTAAAAACACTGATCTAGAAGGCTCTCCTGAGAAAATCAACGAAGACGCTTACGGATCGTGGCTTATCAAAGTCAAGGTTAAAGACGCTTCTGAACTGAACAATTTGCTAACAGCAGAGCAGTATCAAGAGTTTTGTAACAGCTCTCATTAATTTTTTTAAATTTTTAGGTGTCACTTTTTCGAGACAAATCGTGACACCTAATGCAAAAATTCCCATTTTTGTTTGGCCTTCCTCAAATCTACTCACAAAAGAAATTTCCATTCTAAAATTTTTCCTCGAAGGGTAAATCAGTCTTTACGAATCAGATGGGTTTATAGATACTCACGCTTCTGTAAAACACATATTCAGTTGTTAAGGATATTTTTTAATGGAATCGATTCAGCTCTTAAATACGGCCATTATTAAAAGCAAAGAGAAGAAAGTTAATCAATCATTCGAAGAAAGACTTAATCAAGTTTGTAATTCTCCAGTGATCGAGATCCTTAACAAATGCATCACTCAGTACGCTGAAACTCAGAAAATTTCTCGCGATCAAGCGGCACTACAAGTTGTAGAGGCCATCCGTGAATTAGATTCAATTTGGTCTGATTACGTGGTTATGGAAGGTATTGATCGTCTTAAAAACTTACTTAGAAATACTCACTAGCCTTTAACGACAAAACCCCATTCAATGACCGCCTTGCCATTTACAAGAAGATCTTGTGGCGGATTCGGGAAAGGTCCCGCTTGATTAAAAGATTCAATGGCGGCGTCATCCAGTTCTTTTACACCTGAAGCACCAAGTATCTTCACATTTACGATTTCACCTTTTGCATTCAAGGTGATTTGAAGAGATGTAATGTAGTCCTCTGAGGCCAGAGATCTACCTGAGCGGAAGATATTATTCGCCTTCTCCGCAATACTTTTGCCCCAGAATTGTTCTAGCTTCTGGCGAATGCGGTGGAAGAATCCATAGAATTTATATTCAGTGGTATTGAGATGAGTAAAGTCACCCAGACCAACTTCTTGGACGTAATCATTGGTCGCTGAGAAACCAACCGTTGAAGCATCACCACTTTTCATTCCAGCTTTTGATTCACTGGCCGGCGCTCGCTTAATTTCCTGAAGTGGTTCCGCCATACCTAGACCTAGATCAGAAAGCTTCACATCTTTGCGAGGTTTAGTATTGGCCTGTTTATTAACTTCCGGAGTTTTCTCTGCGGCACGAGTAACCTTTGAATCACCTAGTCCCGTGTTCTTAAAAATATCAACCTTCTTAGCGATCGTCTGACGATCAAAGGTTCTATCTTTGTCACTTAGGAAGGCCGAGTCTTTGGGCCTCTTGTTATTGGCCGAATCTTCTGATTGAACGATTTGTTTTTTCTGAACGAGCTTTGAGGCCTGAGGAACAGCCGTTGCTGGAGCGGCGGTTTCAGGTAGGAAAGTGAGTTTGATAACTTCCGGTTCAGGCTTGAAAGTGACCTTAGCAAAATCATCTCTAAACTTGATCAACATAAACGCCAAGTGGAGAAACAATACTCCACTGAAGAGATAAAAGAATGTGCGTTGTTGCTTAGAGAGGGAATGCATCTAGGACCTCCGTAGAAGTCCTATCGGCATAAAGAATCAAAATATTATTATTGGTTTTCCCAGAATCCTTCATCATCAATACTCGATGGCTTACCACCGGTAGATTGAGAATTTGGATCGAATACCTGAGTATCAGAGTTTGGATCAAAGCCAGTTACGAAGGATTCCAAAAAGCCATCTGTAGAGCCTGGAGGGAGCACTTTACCAGTCTGTTTATTCACCAGCATGCTAGTGATTCCATCCGGAACCGGGAAATCAGGAGCACCGTATTTCGGCATTGCAGATGACATATAATCAATGAAGATTGGAAGTGCCGCACGTGTTCCGGTTTCACCATAACCAAGAGGACGGTTGTCATCGAACCCGGCCCAAGTTCCTACTGCTAGCGTATCCGAGAAGCCCACGAAGAGTGCATCCACGTAATTGTTAGTTGTTCCTGTTTTACCACCGACATTGTAACCCAAAGCTTTACCGGCAGTTGCCGCAGTTCCGTAGGTCGCAACACCACGAAGAAGATTCGTCATCACAAAGGCCAGACGAGGATCATAAACTTGCACTGAACTTAAGTTCTGCTGGAATGGATTACCCTGAGGAAGGGCCGGAGCTGTTTCACCTTCAGCAACTTCTGGAGCTGGTTCTACTTTTGGTTTCTCAGTCTCAGGTGGCCAGGCCGCATCTGCTGGAGGGATTGGATATGATTTACCAGTACGATCTTTAATCGAAGTAATGTGACGAAGACGAACCGCCTTACCACCATTCGGGAAGACCGCATAACCTTTAGTAAGTTCCGCCAAGCTAATACCGAAAGAACCAAGTGATAAGCTCATGTCCTTTGGAATCTGTGCTTGGATATGGAAGCGATTCACAAACTCATGAATCTTATTCACACCCAGGTCTTGAACCAGACGAACAGTTGGAATGTTACGACTTACTTCCAGAGCGTTTCTGAAAGTCATTGGGCCTTTAAACTCTCCATCGTAGTTTCGAGGTTTCCAACTTAAAGAATCATCCACACCACCAAGGGCCTGCGGAGAATCCATGAGAATCGAAGAAGGATTGTAACCATTCTCTAAACCCGCGGCATAGATGAAAGGCTTGAAGGCCGATCCAGGCTGACGAGAGGATTGGATTACGCGGTTAAATTGAGATTTTTTAAAATCAACACCACCAACCAGAGTTACGATTTCACCGGTGTGAGTGTTAAGAGCAATGAGAGCACCTTCCACTTCTGGATCTTGATCGAGCGAAGCACGAATGAATTTTTGTTTTGCTAATAGAGCACGAAGAGCAGGATCTTTAAACTTCTTGAAGAAGTCTGCGCTGATCAATTGATCAGAAGAAACCGACTTATCCACGATATTCACCAGAACAACTGCACCACGTTTTAAGATCTTCGATGGAGTTTTTTGAGGCTGGAACCAATGAGGCTCTTCACCAAATTTTCTTTCATGGGCCCATTCAAAACCAGACTCAGGAATAATGACCTTTGTTCCTGCGATCTCAACCAGAATCGTGCGTTTAGCATCATCAACGGCCAATACCACACCTTGGTAGGCCTTATCTAATTGAAGGAACTTTAAGAAGGGATCGTTTTGCGAGTTTCCGATTTCAACCAGGCTCTGGAAACGTTCGTTTAGTTTTCCTTTCTCTTCTTCATAGTAAGAAAAAGTTTTTTCTAATGAATCATCATCTTCGTGAAACTCGAAAATGTTTTTACCGGCCGTGGTGTAAGTGAAGAAACTTGATTGCTCACGAAGAATACTTTTTCTTTGATCAACCAGGAAGGCCTTAATTTCTTCATCGCTTGTTAGTTGCTTAATCGCGCCTTTGAAACCTTGGCGCTTATCAAGTTCTTTGACGCGATCACGTACTGCTTTCTCGGCCTTGGATTGGAGTGACCAATCAAGAGTCGTAACAACTTTAAAGCCGTTAGTCAGGAACTCTTCAGTTCCGACCGATTTCATAACTTCCTGGCGAATCCAGTCAGTGAAGTGTCCACCCTTCACATCGTTAGTGCGACGGATGCGCATCTTGATATCTTCTTTCAGAGCAGCTTGATATTCTTCTTCAGTAATTTTCTTCGTCTCATACATACGCTTTAAAACGTAGTTCTGACGAACCTTAGCGTACTGCGGATTAACATATGGTGAGTAACGTCCTGGGGCCACCAGAAGACCGGCCACAAGGGCCGCTTCGGCCGGAGTTGCTTGGTTAAGATCTTTATCAAAGTAACCTTTGAAAGCGGCCTTAACACCGTAGTAACCACCACCAAGATAAACTTGGTTTAAGTATAAGAAGAGAATTTCATCTTTTGAAAATTTCTGTTCAATTTTGCGGGCAAGAAGGAGATCTTTAACTTTTCTCGAGATGGTACGTTCTTTAGTAAGGAGGAATGACTTCGCCACCTGCTGAGTAATCGTCGATCCACCTTGCACCAGACGACCTTCTTTCATGTTCACGATGAAAGCACGCACGATACCGTAATAATCGATACCTTCATGGTTATAGAAGTTATCATCCTCGGCAGCGAGGAAGGCGCCTACGACACGCTTAGGAATCTTATCAAAGGCAACCACTTCACGGGTCTCAGTCCCGATGTCCAAAAGCACTTCGCCATCTTTTGAATAAATGCGCGAGTTCATCGGAGGGTTATAATCTTTCAATGAATTAATCTGTGGAAGATCCATCGATATATAGAAGAAGAGTCCTACAACTGAGAAGACTCCAAATAGACACATAATCGCAAGGACTGCGAGGGTTTTTACCAGACGTTTCAAGGACATTCCTCTGTGAGATAAGTTCTTACTTATTTTAAGGGAAAATGGATTTAATGAAAGAATTACTCTTTATATTCTAATTCTTTGAGACTATCGCTCAGGATTTTAATTTTCTTCTCGGCATTTTCCAGGGTCGAACGACATTTACGATAAAGCTCGATTCCTTGTTCAAAACGTTTCAAGCTTTGATCTAGGTTCACATCTCCCGACTCTAATTCTCGGACAATCTTCTCAAGCTCTTTTAAAGAGGTCTCAAAGTCCAAAGTGGTGCTGTTTTTGGTTTCCATTCCATGATCCTGTTGTCGTTTTGACACTTACATTGGCCTTCATCTTCTCATGAAGAGACGAACTTCGACAAGTTTCCGCGATGTTAGAACGTGCGGACTAAATTGCCTATGCTAGGTTTCTGGCACATAGGTTGCTAAAATTTGCCTACGAGGGCATTTTTCGCCCACTCCATCAGGATAAAGGAGTCTGATTGAAAAATATTTGGGTGCCGTTATCAGGGCAAGTGGCCCAACAGCGCAAAGTTGAAACGATTGCTAACAATGTGGCGAACGCTAACACTGTTGGCTTTAAGAAAGATCAACTTGTCTTTAAAGAACATCTCACTGCACTCACTCAGGGTGTGGAAGATATCGACATTCCTCGCAAAGAATTTTCTCCTGCGGATTTCTATCACACTCAAGGTGTTGAGAACGCCATGGTGGCAGTTGATGGAAGTTTCACTATTTTTGAACAAGGTCAATTAACTCCAACCAGTAACCCGCTCGATGTGGGTCTACAAGGTGATGGATTTCTAGAAGTTCTGACTCCCACTGGTGTGCGTTTCACTCGTAAAGGAAACCTCTCATTAAGTCGTGAAGGTGAATTGGTAACAGATCAGGGCTTTAAGGTTTTGAGCTCTCTTAACGTTTCTAATGAGGCCCTTCGTGAACCGGCAGCGGCGGAAAGCTTTCCTAAACCGGAAGATCGCATTCTACGTGTTCCAACCAACATGAAACTCACAATCAATCAAGACGGTGAAGTTCTAACTCGTGATGGTGTGGTGGGAAAACTCTCGGTTGTAGAATTCCAGGACAAGCACGCACTTCGTAAAGAAGGTAACTCTCTTTACATCACTCCGGATGAAACAAACATTAATAGAACCAATATAAAAACCACCGTGAACCAAGGTTTCCTGGAAGGGTCTAACGTGAATGCCATCGAAGAAATGTCGGAGCTGATTAAAGCTCACCGTCACTTTGAGTCCATTCAGAAGGCCATCAATACTTACGACAGTATTTCAGGGAAAGCGGCCAACGACATTGGTAAATTTTAATAGGAGAGATCATATATGATTCGCGCACTCCACACATCAGCAACTGGAATGGCAGCTCAGGAATCAAACGTTAACACGATTTCTAACAACATCGCGAACGTTAACACGACTGGCTTTAAGAAGGCCCGTACGGAATTTGATGATCTTCTGTATGAAACTGTTCAAGAAGCAGGGGCGAAGTCTTCTGGTAATACTGAATACAATGTGGGTCACCAGGTTGGTTCAGGTGCACGCGTTTCGGCCACTCGTAAAATTCATTCGCAAGGTTCACCTCAAATGACCAACAACCCTTATGATCTTATGATCAATGGTGAAGGGTTTATGGGTGTAGTCGCTCCAAACGGCGAACTAAAATACACTCGTGACGGCTCATTTAACGTCGATGCTCAGGGTAATCTCGTGACTCGCGCGGGCCACCGTGTGTTCCCGGGAATTGTTGTTCCACCAAACATCATGCGTATCAATATTGCAGAGAACGGCACTGTAGAGGCCTTCACTCGTGATTCAGTTGAGCCGATTAATCTTGGGCAAGTTCCAGTTTTCACATTCGTGAACCCGACTGGTCTTCGCTCTGATGGTGGAAACCTTTTAGCTGCTACTGCAGGTAGTGGTCAGGCGATTCAAAACGTCGCCGGTGAAAATGGTTCCGGCATTCTTATGCAAGGGGCGATTGAGGCCTCCAACGTAAACGTAATGAATGAAATGACAGATTTGATTAAGGCCCAACGTGCTTATGAGATGAACTCAAAAGTAATGGGTGTAGCGGATCAGATGCTTCAAACCATCAACAACGTTAGATAAGTATGAAATTAGTTTTAATTCTCGCCTCTCTTCTATTTAGTGGTATCGCTCTCGCTTGTGAGATGGCGCTACCTCATCATCTGGTGATCATCGGAGATAACGCTGATCTTCGTTCTGCCATTCATCATCAGAACTGTCCGGAAGAAACTGTGAATGAAATCACACAAATTCTGGGTTCAGTAGAAGGGAAAATAACGGCACCTCAATTAGTGACCATGTTCCGAATTAAAAATCAGGACGTGAGAATTGAGCCATCTGTGATTCAGATCCAGCAATTTAAACAAATCGTTCGCGATCAATTGATTCTTCCTCCAGGCGTTCAAATGAAATCTTCTGAAGCGATCAATGCCCAGAACTTTATCGCTCTTGCTCCGGGAGACAGACTTGAGGTTCAGTGTATCGGCTGCTTATATGGAACCGGCCAACCCTTGAACGTGAACCACATGGGTTTTGATGGCAATAACCGCACACTTACTGTGCGTGCCGACTTTAAGAAGATGGTTAAGGCCTATCGTTTAACATCTTTTATGCCTGCTTTTGCGGACGTTCCGAAGGACGTGTTAAAAGAAGAGTATGTAGAGTCTATCCCTCATACTGATCTCATTACTAATCTTGATAATCTGAAATTTTACAAGCTCAACAAACCGGTTAAAACGGGAGAACTTCTGAAGATGTCTGACCTTAACGCCATTAATCTCGTGAAGGCCGGTCTTAAAACAGAAGTGGTGATTGAGAACAGTCTTGTAAGAATCAAAACTGATGGCATCAGCCGCAGTAACGGAACACTTGGCGAAGTTGTAGAAGTGTTTCACCCTCAGAAAAATAAAAAATACCAAGGTAAAGTTGTAGATATTAACAAAGTATTAGTGGAACTATGAAAATTATTCTTTTACTCATTCTCTCTACCCTCGTTTCTTGCGCGAATTTCGTGAACAACATTCATCGTCAATTGGACAACGATGAGAAAGTAGTTAAACGTCAGGAAAAGGCCAAACGTGATCCTTATTACGCTTACCGCGAGAAGGAAAAGTGGCGTACTGACACAGACAAAAGACCAATTAAAAACCCGGTCACTTATAGCTTAAGTGATGGTGGACCTTCGGGCCGCGTGGCACCTCCGGTGAAGCGTGAATACCGCCCGCAACGTTATAAAGCGAATGACTTTGTCGACAATGATGAAGACGGAAGTCTTTGGGCCAATCAAGGTTCAAATGCCTCTCTTTTCACTTATCACAACGATAAGCACACCGGTGATATGGTGATCATTAACGTATTAGAAAATTTACGTAATCAGATTTCATCTGAATTAAAGCGCACATTTCCTGACAAGCCTAGAAAAGGAAAGGACGATGGGAAGAAGTCTGATGCTCCAGCGGCCGCAGCAGCTCCCACAAATCCAGCTGATAACGAGACAGATTTAAAAGTTTACGACAAGATTTCAGGTACTGTGACTGAGGAACTCAACAAAGATTACATCATCGTGAGTGCCCGCAAAGAAGTCATCTTTAAGAAGGAAAAAAGATCCATCGAAGTCCAAGCTCTTGTCTCAAGAAAAGACATCATGGAAAATGATTACGTGAACTCTGACAAGCTTCATGAGTCACGCGTTTACATACTAAGGGACAACTAATGTTAAAGCTTCTTCCTCTCTTGCTTTGTGCTCTTTCAGTACCGGCAATGGCATCAAGTAGCCGCATTAAAGATCTAGTGACCATCAAAGGTGTCCGTGAAAACGCACTGATTGGTTACGGTCTGGTGATTGGTCTTAACGGCACTGGTGACGGTGGTGGTGAGATCACGAATACGTCTCTTAAAAAAATGTTCCAGACTCTTGGACTTAATCCTCAGAAAGAAGTCACCAGTAAAAACGTTGCTGCCGTTATCGTGACTGCAAAGCTTCCGGCCTTTGGTCGTTTGGGTCAACACCTGGACGTGACAGTATCTTCCATCGGCGATGCTTCTTCACTGGCCGGTGGTACTCTTCTTGTAACTCCACTTAAAGGTGGTGACGGTCAGATCTACGCTGTTGCCAATGGTTCACTTTCAATCGGTGGTCTTGAGAAAGGTAAAAAGCTCGCGACGACTGCCCGTATTCCTGAAGGTGGAACAATCGAAAAAGAACTCGAAACTTCTTTCAATGATAAAAAGGCCATCCGTATGGCACTTCACAACCCGGACTTTACAACTGCTGCCCGAGTTGAAAGAACGATCAACCAGGAGCTAGGTGGTAAATACGCTACAGCTTCAGATGCCACCACAATTGATGTGATCATCCCGAACTACTACGAAAGAAAAGTGGTTGAACTCATCGCCAATATCGAAAACTTCAAAGTTATCGCGGACGCCCCGGCGAAGATCGTAATCAATGAACGTACTGGTACTTTGGTGGCCGGTGGGGACATTGTGCTTAAGCGCTCGGCCATCAGCCATGGTGACCTGGTAGTGGAAGTTAAAGGCGGAGCTGAAGGCTCAGGTAAGGCCGGATCAATCCAAATGATGGAACAAACGACGACCATTAATGACCTCGTTAAGGCCTTGAATGCACTAGGAACTAAGCCGGAAGACCTGATCTCAATCTTCCAGGCCCTAAAGCAGAACGGCTCGCTGTTAGCTGAAATCGAACTGATCTAATCCCGACAGGGAACTATTTTCCTAGGGGTGTTTTTCGCTAACACCCCCCTCTCTAAAAATGCTACACTGTAAGAAGAATCTCATCAGGATGATGAGGTCCGAAAACCAGGATGGTAAGAGTGAAAATCAACCCTCAGGCACAAGCCTTAGCTACCGCTCAAAGAAACAATCCTGTAAAACCGTATCAAGACATCGCTGAAGGCATGGAAACCAGCTTCACTTCGCATATGCTGGCAGAAATGAGAAAGACTGTGCCTAAAGAGACTCCTGATTCGTCGGCAATGGAGTACTACAATTCTTTGCTGGATTACGAAAGAGCACAAACTATGGCAAAATCAGACAGTGGTCTTGGAGTGAAGAAAGTCATCCTCGATCAGATTGTGCCACAGCATATGAAACACTATTTGAAGAATGCACAGCCGGCAATTCGTCAAGGAATGACGAAGGAGAATACAAATGAGTAGCATCGACACACGATCAGCCTTTTTTCCTCGTAGCAGAAGTGCTCAAGCCGAGTCTACAAAACAAAGCGGTAAAGTGGACGCTCCTCAACGTAACAGTATGGAACGTGCTACTGAACTAACAGAAAAAACTGCAACAGACGCGAAAGTTAACATCGGTGATGGTGTTAAGGATTTCGCTCGTATCAAGAAAGCTGCCATGAGTGCTCCTGAGACGGACAACTCTGAAAAGATCGCCCGTCTAAAAGCTCAAATCGCGGCCGGTTCATACGAAATCGATTACGACGGTCTAGCTGACAAAATCCTTACATCTGAGTTTTAAAAGGAACGATGATGGATAATCGTCTGAACGAGAAGAAACTCTACTTCCAGCGCGTATTAGCGGTGTGGGAAGGTTTCTGCCAACTTCATAAAGAGCTTTATGACCTGACTTGCGAAGAGTACCTCACTCTCCTTGCCAGCGACATTGATAAGCTTGAAACCATGCTTCCGCTTAAGGATGAAATCATCACTAAGATCGGTGAGCTTGAAAAAGATCGTACAGAACTTATCGAACAATTAAACAACACAGGTCTTTTCGCGACCAAGATCGTGAAGGCCAGTGACCTACTTGCTGCCTATGCTGAAATTGATGGGCAGAATGCAATCCCAGCTCTTAAAAACCTGAACTCACTTTTGATCGACATCGTTCAAAAGATTCAGGAACAAAATAAGAAGAACCAGCAGTTCTTAAATAAAGCCATGCTTTCTCTTCGTGAAATCAAACAAGGTTTCACCGGGAAGAAAACTTATTCCACGTACGGAGCAGACGGACTTACCCGTTCGCTCAATAGATAAAGGTACAGGGGTCTCATTTGGGTGCTGACTTACTGAATATTGGAAAATCTGGATTGTTTACGGCGAAGTCGGCCATGTCGACGACGTCGCATAACATTGCCAATGCCAATACTGATGGATACTCCCGTCAGGAAGTAAGAATGGAGACGAGCCCAACTCTTGGCGAAGGCGATTACGTTCTTGGTACCGGGGTTGAAATCCAAAGTATCAAACGTTCGCACGATGAGCTGGTTGAGAAGAAGCTCAACAATTCAATTACCGGTCACAAATTTAATGAAGAAAGAACCCTTCAGCTTGGTCACGTAGAAGAAATCTTCAACGAGATCAACTCAGAAGGCATGAACAAGGTTTTGAACCGTTTCTTCAACTCGTTCCGTGAACTTTCTAACCAGCCGGAAAACGAAACTGTTCGTAACGTGGTTAAAGAGAACGCGAAGATCGTCGTTGGTGACTTCCACCGCATTCAGAAAAACCTGGATGACGTTCGTGCCAGCATCAATAAAAAAGTTGCTTTGACTGTAGATGAAGTGAACCTTCTCACAAAGAGCATCGCTAAACTCAATAAAGAAATTAACATCCAGGAAGTAACGGGAAGTATGGCCAATGATCTTCGCGATCAGCGTGACCGTGCTCTAAGAACTCTTGCTGAGTTCTTCCCTATTTCAACTTACACCGACAACAAGGGCCAATTCATTGTTGGTATCGAAGGTGTGGGTTCAATCGTTTCTGGTGGTATCTCGCAAGACCTGGCCGTTGGAACAACAGTTCCAGAGGGCCAGACTTCTGCAGATAAAGGTGACATTCAGGTCTTCTTTGCCAACCGTCCGGGTGTACCGATGACGGACAAGATCAAGGGCGGAACACTTGGTGCTCAGATCAAAACTCGTAATGATGAAATCGTGGGTCTTGAGAAACAGGTAGACGAGCTTGCTCACGGACTTGTGCTTGCGACCAACGCCATTCACCGCCGTGGTTTCGCTAACCACCCGGTGCCTGTAGATGCTGAAGGTAATCCGATTCCAAATGCCGCTCAAAAGCAAGTAACCGGAATTAACTTCTTTAAAGAACCACTCGATCTAAAACGTGCTGCTGAGTACATCTCTATCTCAGATGAAATCGAAGCAGACGTTAATAATATCGCCGCTGCCCTTGAGGCCAACAAGCCCGGTGATAACCGTGTGGCACTTGCGGTCTCAAAACTTCAGCACGAAAAAGTTCTCGGTGCTGGTACCACGACTTTTGAAGAACAATATTTAAAGTCAGTTGGTAACATCGGTCTTCAGGCCGGTAAATCAAAAATTGATGAAGAGCAATCTCACGGGATCCTTGCTCAGGCGAAATCTTTCAAAGAACGTCTGGCGGGTGTGTCTCTGGATGAAGAGGCGGCGAACATGGTTCGCTACCAGAATGCTTACGAAGCTTCTGCTAAAGTTATCAGAGCTTCAGATGAAATGTTTAAGGCTGTTTTAGGACTACTTGGATAGGTAATGTATGAGTAGAGTTTCAGAAAACAGTTCAGTCAGTTCCATCAACTATGCCGTAGGTAAAACCAAGGGCAAGGTGGAAGATTTGCAACTGAAAGGTTCGACTCTTAAAAGAGTGTCGAAGCCTTCTGATGATCCCGTTGGTAACGTGGATCTACTCGCTATTCGTTCGCAAAATATCGATGCCGATCAATATCTTCGTAACTTAAACTTCGCCCAGACCCAACTCTCATTCACAGAAAACATTCTGGAAGAGATGACTGATCTTCTGGTAAAAGCAAAAGAACTATCAGTAGGACAAGCTTCGTCGATCTACTCTGCGGAAATCCGCCAGGGTGTGGCGAAAGAAATTCACCAGATTCGTCAGCAGGTTCTCTCTCTCGCTAACAAGCGCATGGGGAACAGGTATCTCTTCGCCGGTCAGAAAGTTCTGACTCGTCCTTTCGACATGGAAGGGAAATATCACGGCGATAAAAACAAAGTGAATATCGAGATCAATAAGGACGTTTACGTTCCGATCAATATCACGGGCCAGGAGCTTTTCTACTCTAAGATGAAAAAGCCCGCTGAGCGCTCTGATGTTGATTTAAAAATTGAATCGCCGGATCTCAATCCAGAAACTGCTGTGATGAGAAAACCAGCAAGCATTAATCCTGAGCCGCAAGAAGTGCAGGCCACCATCTTTGATGAGCTTCGCTCCCTTGAGAACGCACTCCTTACCGATAACCCGCAAGTGATCCAGGGACTCCTTGAGCGTCTGGATGACAGCATTGAGCGCGTGGTGACTTACCGTACGGAGATCGGGGCCCTAACCAACACAATTAGTAATGCCGAAGGCAATATTGAGAAAACGAAACTATTAAACGAGGCCCATAAAAGTAAGATTGAAGATGCTGATGTTACCGAACTGTTCGCGGACCTTCAAAAAGAGCAAAACGTCCTTAAGGCAACCTATAGAGCGAGCTCAAA
This sequence comes from Peredibacter starrii, assembly GCF_034259205.1. GTDB lineage: Bacteria > Bdellovibrionota > Bacteriovoracia > Bacteriovoracales > Bacteriovoracaceae > Peredibacter > Peredibacter starrii. Next base: position 156,921 of record NZ_CP139487.1, read on the forward strand.
TTTGATGAATACAAGCCTGATGGACTTCCTGAAGTAAGAAAATCTTACAATTTCTTAACTTTTGAGTGAAATTATCTTGCATTTCCCCACCATTCTGTAATAAATCACACGCAACAAAACTTTATTGAGTTAGTCATATTCTTGACACGAAAGACAAGGATCAACCATGCTGGTTCTGACAAGGAAGCTAGGAGAGAGCATTGCAATCGACGATAATATCAAGATTGTTGTGGTGCAAATAAAAGGCAAGCAAGTACGCCTGGGCATTAAAGCGCCTAAAGAAACTAAGATTCACCGCGAAGAGGTCTATCAGGCCATCCAAGATCAGAACACTGAGGCAGTTCAAGCCAGCATGTCTGACATCGCGCGCCTAGGTGAAGAGCTCAAGAAGAAATAATTTTCCTCCTTGCTCATTTATTCGTTTGACTGATACCATCATAGTGCTATGGTAAGAATACCTTACCATTTCATTTTGGAGGAATCCGTGAAAGTCAAAACCACTAGATTTGGGGAACTTGAAGTTAATCCAAATGATATCGTTACCTTTGCTGAAGGTCTTCTCGGTTTTGAAAATCTAAAAAAATACTTCGTTGTTGATCCAGGTGATAGCACTCTGATTCTATGGCTTCAGTCTACTGAGGATGAGAAAGTTGCATTTCCAATCATCGAACCAAAGATTTTCAAGCCAGATTATATCGCAAAACTTCTTCCAGCTGATCTGAATGGCCTTGAACTTGAGTCTCTTCAAACAGCTAAGCTTTATTCTATCTTAACGATCCCAGCGAACGTGACAGAAATGTCAGCAAACCTTAAAGCTCCAGTTGTAATCAACTCGACTAAGAAGGTTGGTAAGCAGATCGTTCTTCAGGATTCTAAGCTTTCAGTGAAGCATGAGATGTACAAAGAACTTAAAACTTTCATCGTGAACTTCTCTTCAGACGATGCTCGCCGTACTTCGTACGAGCCAAGCATTGCGCTTGAAACTGGTGACCTTAAATCGAACACAACTTCGATTTCTCGCACTCTAGAAGCTTAATTAGCTCACAATCAGTACTAAAATAAAAAAGCCCTCGAAAGAGGGCTTTTTTTTGGCTTTAATTTAAAGATTAACCGTGGTTTCCGTAGCACTTCTCGAGAGAGAAATGTACATGGTGGCCTCAGGATGATTCGGCTCACGTGAAAGCACGTTCTGCCACTCAGCTTGGGCCTCAATGATGTTTCCGTTACCGTAGAAAAGAAGACCAAGAGCAATTCTTGCTGGCATATAACCAGGCTGCTCGTTCTTTAAGCGCTTAAGCTCTTCAAACGCCTTAGAAGTGAATCCTTTCTTAGTATAAGTCTTAGCAACTTTGATTCTGATTTCAAGATTATCCGGATCTAGCGTGATCGCTTTGTTGTATTCGAATAGAGCTTCGTCCACGCGGCCATATGAAGCGTACATTTCGGCCAGCTCATAGTGCTTAAGCGAGAACTTCTTATTCAGGTGAGGATCCGAAAGACCCTGTTGCTGAGTATTTTTAACCTGATTATTGGCCTTCTCGAAGATCGCCTTGGCCTCTTCGTATTTGCCGATATCGTTGTATATTACTGAAAGTGAAATCGCAGCGTCCGTGTGGTGAGGATCAAGTTCCAGCACGCGACTGAAGGCCTTAATCGCCTTCCCTAGCTCGCCTCTTACGTGAAACACGTTAGCGAGGTAGAAAAACGCTTCTGTAGCGTTTGGATTCTGTTCGATGATTTCGTTTAGAAAAAGACTGGCAGTTTTAAGATCATTTTTTTGGAAGGCATCTTTGGCTTTTTTCAATAGATCGCTAAGTTTCACATTTTCCAAAGCTGTCTCCAGGTCTTAAAGGTGTTTCTGACATTCGTCTTTAGCTGATTTTATTTCTTTTTGACTCTGTTTATCAATCGATGAGTAAAACTTTTCCACGTATTCTAGACATGGTTGCCACTCTTTAAGCTTGGAAGTAGCTAGAATTGTTCTCACCATTGCGTGATTTCTGGTTTTTTCGTCCTGGTGATTTTCCAGAATGTCTAAGTACCAGTAACGAGCGGCCGAGAACTCTTTAGTCTTGAAATAAAAATCGGCGATATACTGATCTTTCTCACGAAGCATGGTTTTTGCTTTCACAATTTTCTGCTCGGCCTCAGTTCGATAACTTGAGTCGCCGTACTTCTGAATGACTTCATCGTAGTACTTCAAAGATTCAAGTGCGGGCTCGAGATCGCGGTCAATCGTATCTGGAATTTGTTTATAGTAAGATTCAGCGATCTTAAACACCACGTATGGAATTTTCTCATGACGAGGGTGGAAATCACGGAACAACAAATAGGCCGCTGCGGATTCAATATAGTTCTCTTGAAGATACAGGATGTCCGCTTGAAGAAGTTCCGCTGGAGTGGCGTAAAACGAATAAGGGTGCTGAGTCTTAATCAAATTCAGTTTCTCAGTCGCGAGGATGTAGCGTTCAGCGCCCATAAGCTCCTCAGCTTCCTTATAAAGAATTTCTGCTTCTGTTTTGCCCTTAGGTTTGTCCGAAGAACAAGAGGCCAATAAAACGATTAGAACGATAAAAACAATATTTCTCATAGCTGGACCGATAAATCCTTGTAGATTTCCTTAAAGAGTAACTTAAAAAACGCAATAAAGGGAATAATCACGATCATTCCCACGATTCCCCCAAGCTGAGAACCGATAATAATGCTCACAACCACCACTATCGGGTGAAGATTTACAATTTTCGACACGAGTAGCGGGAACACCAGGATCATATCAATCAGATTGGCCAATGTGTAGATCACTACCATCCCAAGCATAGATACATTCGGATCTTTTGAAAGAAGCGCGATGAAAAAAGCCGGCACAAATCCAATGACGGGACCGATATAAGGCAAGATATTGGTCACACCTGCCACAAATCCTAAAATAAATGGATAAGGAAATCCCACAATCAATAGTCCAAGAGTCACCAATGTACCAAGAATTGTGGCCTCGATAAATTTGGCGATGATGTATTCACCAAACTTGGTGTTGAACTGAGAAAAGAGCACATAACTTTTTTCAAAGATCGGATTTGGAATCGCCTCCAAAAGTCCCTGACTAAATTTTCGACTCTCCATAAAGAAGAACCAGAGGAAAAGAGGAACGAGAAGCATCCACTCAAACATGGCGGACAAGTAATCAGGAATATGATTGAGAAAATCCGCACCCTGACTTTCAATCTTCGCCATGACGTAATTGACTGGATCTAATTTCAATTTAAATCCGAATTGATCAAACACCTTCACCTTCAAGCCAAAGACCTTGTCCTGAAGAATTTTCTGGGCCTCAGGTAACTGAGCAGAAAATTTTCCGAAGTCCGTGTCCATATTGTAGAGGGTGGCGAAGAGCGGAAAGAACATGAACGACACACCTACCAGCATGATACAGAAATAAATAAATCGCTGCTTCTTACTACCGGTGGTGAGTTTCACGGTGAACGGCTTTGCCATGAGATATAAGATATAAGCAAAACCAAAAGGCAGAGTCAGACGGGGAAATAAAATGGCGAAGATCACCGCACCGGCAAACATCGCTAAAAATAAATAGAGTTTTATCTTTTGATTTCGTTTCATCTATCCACGTTGCTCTAATTCTTTGACTTTCTTTTTAAGCATCACGATCTCACGAGTAAGTTGCCCCATGCGATTGGCCATGATGAGTGCAGTTTCACGTAGAAACTTTGCACCCAATACCGGATAAAGTTCCAGCATGCGCTCAAGGTCTGGTTTAAAGATCCCAAGGAGCACCGTATTTTCTGCCGCCACAACTGTCGCACTTCTGCGATTGAACTCTTCCAGGAGACCCATCTCACCAAAGTACTGACGTTTCTCCAGACGAATGACAAAGTCACCCATGTCTTCAGTCTGCGTGCCAAAGTTGGCGTGAATATTGACCGAGCCGGAAAAAATAAAATAGAAACCATAACCCGAGTCACCTTGCTTGAAGATCACTTCGTTGGTCATGAATTCGCGGCGATGTAAAAACTTAGTAAAGAGTCTCACCTCATTGTCTGAGAATGAGTTAAGAACTGATACCTTCTTAAAAAAATCGTGATAGCTCTCTTTCGCCAAGAACGAGAGAGGACTTGCGTCCCAAAGATACTTAAGAATAGGAATTTCTAGACGATCACCAGTGGATTCACCTCGAGACATTTTTTCCATGACTTCTTTTTCGTAACTCATTTGAGTTCCTCTAGACCGGTATTTTTAATCCAACCCTGATAGCGAGAAGGATAAAGAATTTTTCTCCATTCACCTTGATGAGTGGCAAGCACCAAAACTCCTGCTGGCAATTCTTCACGAGTCGGAAAAATCGCTGAAGGACCGTCTTGAATTCCTTGAGGTGCACTGACAACTGCCAGGGGCCAAGAGTTGATCCAGAAATCCAAACCAACAATCAAGAGAACAAATACAGTGAGAGCAGCAAAAGCTGAAAGGGATTTTTTCTTCAGCACACCAACCATGCCCGCGATCAAAACGAACAAAGCGAGAGTACTCAGAATTCCTTCCGAAGCAATCATCGCACCACGTACGGCGTAATCACTCCAGGCAAGGGGCTTTTCTAATCGAGTTGTCTCCAATTCTTTTTCAACCAACTCTAGATTTTGCTCTGATTCTTTTGAAATGAAACCTTCACGCTCAGCTTGTAAAAGATGAAAGCGAGCTTTTCCAAACTCTCTCATGCCAGCATAGACAGTGCCCATGTTGTAATGCCAGAGCCCAGAGGAGATCTTAGACTTATTTGCCTCTAATGTTTTAAGGGCATTCGCATAGTCCTTCTGAACATATAGGGCCTCAACTGTTTTCAACGTGTCTTCGATAGTAGTATCCTCCAAAAAGTCAGGGTATTATCCCTTGAGCACAGGAAATAAATCAAGAAATACAGTTCGAAGGATCGAATGACACTGAAGCCCATAGAGACGGAATTTTCGGAGCGATTATTACGCCAAAACAAGATGGATGAGTCCCGCTTTGATTTAAACGAAAAGGCCCCCATCGTGACGATTGTTCCACCGAAAGTAATCTGGGCCCAATTGCAGTTTGAACATGACCCTTCGCGGGAGGTTTCTCAAGTAGAAATTCCTGGTTGGTACTATGATTGTTTTAAAGATCTAAAATCAGCAGAATTAAAATACCCGCATATCCACACCAAGATCGTTGGCACTCCGGCCAATGTTTATAAGTTTCTTCAAAGTGAAGCGGCCCAAGGCATTATTGATTTTTCGCCTTTGGGAGCGGCGGTGGTTTCAAAAGAGGCGCTAAACGTTGAAGTTACCCAGGAGCTTCATCAGCATACAATGCCTTACTGGCTTCATTATGCGTTGAGTCCTGAACTTTGGGGTACACAAGGGAAATGGACCCGTTTTCACTCTCGACTTCATACCCTTCTCCAAGGTAAAGCTCTCTTAAACGGGACAGATTCTCCAGGTTTCTATCCCCTTCCAAAACAAGCTAAGAAGCTTGAATCTTTCGGATTTTTTGGTTCAGACCTCGAAAATTCGTACCTTCTAGTGCTACCATGGTCATTCCCCCTGTCAGCATTAGAAAAACTGGAAGCGACAATCCAGCAGGAGTTCTAGATGTTCATTTTGAGATCGGTCCATGCAGATGACCTAAAAGATCTTTATAAACTTAGTATGATCATGACTTTCATTAATCTTCCGGCCGATGAGGAACTCATTAGCTCTAAGATTGAAAGCTCGATGAAGAGTTTCAAAAATCCAAGCTCAGAACTATTTAAGAATTACTATATTTTCGTTCTGGAAGATTCTGAGACAGGAGAAATCCTTGGTTGCTCAATGATTCACGCCCAACACGGAACTGAACAAGAGCCACACTTCTATTTAACGGTGGGCCAAGAGGCCAAGTTTTCTCAAACTATCAATACTGGTTTCGTTCACGGAACTTTAAAGCTGGGTCTGGATTTCCACGGTCCAACTGAGATTGGCGGACTGATCTTAAATCCGGATTTCCGTGGTCACAAAGAGAAGCTAGGAAAACAACTTTCATTCGTGCGTTTCCTTTATATGGCCGCTTCACCAGAGCGCTTTAAGCCCATGGTTCACTCGGAACTCATGCCTCCGTTTGATAAAAATGGAAATTCTCCTCTATGGGAGGCCGTAGGTAGAAGATTCATGAACATGCATTATCATGAAGCCGACGTCCTCTCTCGAAACAACAAAGAATTCATTCTCAGCCTTTTCCCATCAGAAAATATTTATCAGACCCTTCTTCCCATGGAAGCTCGTGAGTCGATTGGTAAAGTGGGTAAAGAGACTGAACCGGTTAAGAAAATGCTCGAATCAATTGGCTTCAAATACACTTTTGAAGTTGATCCATTCGATGGCGGCCCTCACTATCGCTGTCCTCTGAAAGACATTAAGCCAATCAAAGAAAAACTCTCGGGCCTACTCATCACTAATAAGAGCTTTGATGTTTCTAAGGCCAAGGAAGTGATTCTTTCACTTGAGCATCCTGAGCATGATTTCTTCGCGTTCAGAACGATGATTCAAGTGCATGGAGACGGACAACTTTCAATCGATCCACAATTGGTGAAAGATTTGGGAATTACTCTTCCTCAGAAGGTAACTGCCATTCCGTTTAACTAGGCCTGTTTTTTATTGATGAGAACACCGTTCGTTTCAGCGAAACGAATCTTGTCTTTTCCGTCGACTGAGGGAGTTTTCACCACGTACATTTCAGTGGCCTTATTGTATCCCTTGAAAGCATCGAGCTTATGGACAGCAGTATCGGTACTGCGGGCAATCTCACGTTGCCACAGCACGATCTCAGAACTTAAAAATGTTGATTCTTCGGTCTTAGCATCTTCCGGTTTGTCTTCTTCAACCTGAGGGGCCAAATCCGTAATGGTTTTTTTAGGGAAGTTTAAGACCCGGGCCTCAGTTTGGGGCCCTGGGGTCGGGGCAGAGACGGTCCTATGGACCGGTTTTTGAACAGGTTCATCATCCCAGACAATAAGCTCCTCGCCCGCTGCTTTTTTGAGCGGAACCTGCTTAACATGCAGGACTTCTGAGAGTTTTAGCATCTCTTCTAGCCCTAAAATCTTCAGAGCACGAAGGACGAAGGAGGATTTTGACAAGGACGGTCCTTTTTTGACTGTATCGGTCAAGAACTCCTAAAACTTGAGCAAAATAATCTAAACGATTTCACTGCCAAAAATACTGGACAAAAAATCCTAGGAAGTTTATAAATTACAAACCTTTTAGGTAGATAAGTTGGGAAGTGGCGCAGTTGGTTAGCGCAGCAGACTGTTAATCTGTTGGTCGAGAGTTCGAATCTCTCCTTCCCAGCCACTTATTTTCGAGCACAAAAATCCACTACATTTTTTTGATAAACAGCAGAGTCATTTTCCAGTAAAGTGCGTTCACATATGATTTTCACGACTCCTCAATACTCAAAACTAAAGTCACGTTTAAAGGCCAAATATAAGAAGGATCTCTCTAAGTCTCTTAAGACGATGAAGAAACTTCCTGAAAGCTCACTCTCTGATTGGTTAGATCACCATGCAGATGAGTTAAAAGAGTTCAGTACCTTCAATTGGCATTTTCTCACGTTGATTGACACTCACAATTTTTTCAATGCTCAAGAAGCTAATCTTGGAAAAGAAGATTTTGGTCCGCATGAAGAGATGGTTTTTGAGAGATGGAACAACAGTGAGTTCGCTGATGTGTTCTTAAAAACTTTGAACCGTGGACAGATTCTCGGCAAGGCCTCTCAGACCACATTGAAAGTTTTTGATAAGCATCTCGTGGCACTTGCGGAAAAACATATTCTAAAATCAACCAAGACATCTGCTGCTTATCGCGCGCAGACTTCTCTTGGCGAATACGTTAAAAATAAAAAGACCCTGAAGCTTCTTGAAACGACTCTTCATCTTGAAGGCAAAGAACTTCGTCTCATGACTCAGAGTCTGAAAGAGATGAAACTTTTCTCTCAGCGAATTGAAGTAGCACTTAAGCTCATTAAGAAATTCTCTCCTTCTTCGTGGGAAAGATTCCAGGCCTTCACAGATGTGATTATTCCGATTAAGCAGGAACAACTCGTGAGTTACTCTCACCAGGATCTTCCGGGCTACTCGATGATTAATCTTTATCACCGCGACTTCGTGGATCTGATGGACGATCTTCTGCATGAAAATGGTCACCACCACCTGAACTATTATTTAAATCTGGGGAAACTCATCGATGAGCCAGTGGATAACATCTACTACTCTCCGTGGAGAAGAACTCTTCGTCCGCTTCGTGGTGTGTATCACGCTTACTTCACTTTCTTCTGGGCCTTCAAATTGTTTGCTGATTTAGCGAAAGCAAAAGAAGTTGACTCAATTTGGTATCTCTTTAGCAAGACTGAAAAAGAGAAGATGATCTGGCGTGCCGTGGAAGAGTTTCACATGTTGAACTACACTTTCGAAGAGCTTAAATGGGCGCGCAAGCAGGGTCTGATTAAAGACACTGGTTGGAACCTGATACTTGAGCAACAGAAAGAACTTAACCGATTTAAGCGCCTGATTCCAACTTGGGAGAAGAAACTTAAAACGCATAAGAAAGATCTGAAAGATTTGAAAGCAACTTTGAACAAGGCCCGCAAAGACTTCGCTAAATAATGAACGAAAACTTAGTTCTTGAACCTATTTCATCTAAACACTTCGAAGAATGGAAAACCATTCTTGCTCCTCTGCCTTTAACTCAAGGGACCTTCAATTTCTTTCTGGATATGATGAACAATCAATCCAATAGTGATTCGTCTTACGTGTATATCGTGAAGACCGCTGAGGGCGAGCTCCTGGGTAACGTGAGTGTGATGAACATTCGTCGTGGGGAATTGCAGAGTGGTCTGGTGGAATGCAAAATTCTTGAATCGCATCGCCAGAAAGGTTTTGGAGAACGGGCCCTCAAAGCAATTGAAGACATTGCCTTCACTAAGCTTCAGCTGAATAAAATTGAAGTTTATGCCCCGGAGAAAAATCAGGCCGCCCAGAAACTTCTTAAAAAGCTGGGTTATCAACAAGACTCAGATCTGTTTGTGAAAATTAAAAGTTAAGTTCCTGCTGCATTTGATTGGCCGGCATGAGATCACCCTTCGCGGCCGAGACCTGAATCCCTTCCTTCCAGATTTTCTTAGCTTCCTCAACCAAACCAAGACCTTTTAGAGCACGCCCTAGAGCAAGATATGCCACCGAGTACTTAGGATCAGCTGCCAGAACTTTCTCAAGATGATTGCGGGCCTTTTCCCAATCACCTCTTTCAACGGCGATAGAACCCAGTCCGTAATTGGCGAGAGTGTCCTCAGGATCGATTTCCAGAACTTGTTCGAACATTGATTCACGTTGCGCCCATTCATTTTGCTGGGCCTTTTTACGGGCCTCTTCCACTTCCTTATTCTTCGCCTCAGCTCCGAACATTTGGAAAGACTTAATGGTCGCTTGTGACTTCTGCTCTTCTGCTTCTTGAATTTTTCCCATCTTCATTAAGAAGAGAGACATATTGGTGTGAGCAAGAACTGAAGTCGGATCAACTTCCGAGAGCTTCTGCATGATTGCAATCGCCTCAGGATAACGATCCAGGCGACCCAGCATCACGCCCAGACTTTCATAGGCATCACCAAATTTTGGATCTAGCTCAATGGCCATACGGAACTTCTCTTCCGCGGTCTTATAATCATCACGCATGAAGTATTCAGAACCAGCATAGAAAAGTTCACGAGACTTTTCTTCAGAGCTGCCAGAAATGAGCGGATAGTAACGAACAAAACCATCATGCTCTTTTCCGTTAAGCTTGAAATGAAGTTTCATGCCTGCCACTCGAAAATCTCTTAAAAGATCCGAAGCGAGATAAAACTTTCCTTCCCACGTAAGGCATTTGTGAGCAGTTCCGATTTTCTTTTCAAAACTTTCAATCTCACCGGGGTTTAACATTTCTGAAACTTCTACCAGAACAGGACTGTAAGCAGCTCCTCTTCTCGTGGCAATTTTAGAAACTGTTTCCTGTCCAGGATAACAACCCTTGTTCATCACCACCGAAAGATCGAAGAGGCGAAGGTTATTAATGATTTGATGAGAGTAATCTGATCCATCAAAACTCGGCCAACCAGTCAGTCCGCGCCAGGTTTCAACTTGATGAGAATCGAGAATATTTAAATGAGCTACCGGAGAAGAGAATTGGATAAACGCTTCTTCCCCAAAGATCTCGCCTTTAAATTTTTTGGTCGAGACATGTTCATGGGCGCGAGGACCGATGATAACCAAAATCTCAGTCTTATGTGGATCAGAGATGGTCACGTCTTCTGAGATCAAGAACTTGTTCAGACGAGCAATCGTCTGATCCAGAATAAGCTCAGGTGCCAAGAAACTAAATTCCGTTTTATCTTTTAGGATCCAGCCATAACACTCCACTCGTCCTTGAGGATCAAGGAAGCTCGCGAGGTGAAAGCTGTGTGGTTCAAGTTTACTTACGTCGAAAGTCGATTGAGTTTGTAGAAAAGTTTCTACATCATCACCCGTTAACTTTAATTCGATTAAAGGAACGCTGAACTGGCCCGCATGAAAACGGTATTGATTAAGCATAAATTAGATTGAGAAAGATTCACCGCAACCGCAAGTGTTCTTCGCATTCGGGTTATCGAATGAAAAACCTTTGCCGTTAAGACCATCTTTGAAATCCAAAACGATCCCTTTAAGGTAGATCACAGATTTTGGATCGATCAAAACTTTCACTTCTCCAAAAGTAAGAACATTGTCTTTTTCTTTTTGGTCTGAGAATTCGATCTTATAAGAAAGTCCTGAACAACCACCACCGGTAACGGCCAGACGAAGGCCCTTCTTACCATCAGGGTTATCAGTTTTAGCGATATGTTGAATTTGTTGAATAGCTTTATCAGTAATTTCGATAAGTGATTCCATAGATTTCTCCACTTGTAGCTTCATATTTACTCCCAAACGGTCACAATTACAATGGGCGCCTCGCGTCGATAGCAGTCATGTATTTTAAATTTCCATAACTTACCGATATAATAAAGGAAACCCAACTAAGGAAGATATGGAACTCACTCTCTACCACTACGTTCACTGCCCATTTTGCGTTCGGGTTCGAATGGCAACGGGCTTTTTGAAGCTTCCCTACGAATCCAAAGTCGTGCCTTACGATGACGAGGCCACACCAGTGAGGCTCACCGGAGTAAAGATGCTTCCGATTATGGAGATTGATGGTAAGGCGATGAACGAGAGCCTGGATATCATCGCTCTTCTTGATAAAGAAAATAAGCTCAAGATCAACGACCTGAAAAACTCGCCGGAGTACCCACAATTTGAGGCACTCCTGGGGCGCCTAGGTTCTGACGTACATTCACTTGCCATGCCATATTGGATTTGGACTCCCGAGTTTAACGAGACTTCGCGGGCTTACTTCCAGAAAAAGAAGGAACAGAAGCGCGGTCCTTTTAAGGACCTGGTAAAAAAACAGGCCCAGTTTGCCGATAATATCCGGAAGGAACTGGATGTCCTCGAGAAAAATCTTAGGCCCTTTTATCTTTCAGAAAAATTCACGGCCTATGATATTCTATTGGCCTCTCACATCTGGGGACTTTATGTGGTTCCGGAATTTCAGTTCTCTGAAGGTCTTCATAAGTATCTGCAGAATGTGAAGGGTATTTGCGAGTTTAACTACCACGAAGATTTCTGGAGATAGAGTGAAGGTCGTTTTCAAAATTAAATCAAAGGGTGTTCAATCCGAACACACAATGGAGATGAACACTACCGTTAACATCGGTAGAAGTCGTAGCGCTCAGATTTCTCTCCAGGATGAAAAGATCAGTGGTAATCATTGTTCATTCTTCCTCAAACGCGATCGTCTTGAACTCACAGATAAAGATTCAAAAAATGGCACTTATCTCAATGGTATTCGCATTGAACAATCTGAGGTCTTTATCGGAGACCAGATTCGTGTCGGTGACACCCTGATCACAATTGAAGAAGATAAGATGTCTCCGGACTCAGTGGACATTCTGACATTCCCCGGACCTAAAAAAGATCGTATCGATTATGCACTTAAGGCGGACTTCACCGGCGCTCGAATCCAGAACCAGCAATATCACGAGAGAATTCAAAAGACGGCGGAAGCGGCCTCACATGAGAAAGAAGTTTTCCTTCGCTTAAAAGCTAAAAGTAAAATTCGTCTCGATAAACACGAGCTTCGGGCCCGTTATAAAATGCGCTCACTCATCGCCACCATGTTTGACGGGGTCTTGATTGTGTTCTTTTTTGTCTTTCCTATTTTTGTTTTTAGTAAGCAGCTCATTCCGGCCATTTTATTAGGCGCGGGAGTTGTGTCTGCAGTGAGTTTCTTCTTTATTACATTCAAGAAGATGCGTTTTACCCTTGGAGAGCAAATCACAGGGATTGAAGATCTTTATAAAAAGCAGTGATTAATTTCGGGGCTTCCATTCGATTTCGGCCACACCTTTGTGCTTATTGATGTAGCGAGAAAGAATGAAAAAATAGTCTGATAAACGATTCAGGAAAATAGCGCTATTTTTCGGAAGCTCTTCCCCAGTCGTTTCATAGTAATGAATAAGCTTTCTTTCCACACTTCTGGCACCTGTACGACACACATGAAATGCGGCGGCAGCGTGAGTACCACCGGGAAGGATGAAACTTTTAAGTGGATCCAGATCACCATCCATACGATCAATTTCATGCTCGATATCAGTGATATATTCGTCTGAGATTTGCGGAAGATTGTATTTCGCGCGGTTTTCTACCTCACAAGCGAGGTTGGAACCCAAGTCAAAAATTGCAGATTGAATGTGGTGGAGGAAATCCACCACATTTTTAAATTCAACATCAAGGGCGAGGTATGAAACTCCAACTCCCACGCGAGAGTTAAGTTCATCAAGTTCTCCATAAAGATCAATTCGAGAATCGGCCTTAGAGATCCTGTTACCACTTACAAGTCCGGTCGAGCCCTTGTCACCTGTACGTGTATAAACCTTCGCCTTCTTCACTACATGTTCCTTCTATAGCGGCCACCCACTTCATAAAGAACAGAAGTGATTTCGCCCAAGCTACAGTAACGAACAGCAGTCAGAAGCTGCTCGAAAATATTTCCACCAGTCAGGGCCGAATCACGAAGCTTCTTTAAGCATTCAGCTGAACGGGCCTTGTTACGGTTTTGGAAAGCATGAAGACGGTCAATCTGGTCGTTCTTCTCAGCTTCAGAGGCACGAGAAAGCTCGATCGGTTTCCACTCTTCTTGTTTTTCAGGAAGGTAAGTATTCACGCCGATAATCGGGAACTCTCCCGAGTCTTTAAGTGTCTCGTAGTAAAGAGACTCTTCTTGAATTTTCCCACGCTGATACATTGATTCCATGGCACCAAGTACGCCACCCTTGTCCGAAATTCTTTCGAACTCAGCTAGCACGGCAGCTTCCACGATATCAGAAAGCTCGTCCACAATGTATGAACCTTGAAGTGGGTTGTCCGTCTTATTCAAACCGTACTCACGGTTGATGATAAGTTGAATTGCCATAGCACGACGAACTGATTCCTCAGTCGGAGTTGTGATCGCTTCATCGTAAGCATTCGTGTGAAGTGAGTTACAGTTGTCCGAAAGTGCCAGGAACGCTTGAAGAGTTGTACGAATATCGTTGAAATCAATTTCCTGCGCGTGAAGAGAGCGGCCAGAAGTTTGAATGTGGTACTTTAATTTCTGAGATTTCTCAGAAGCACCGTACTTCTCTTTCATTGTTACTGCCCAGATCTTACGAGCAACACGTCCAAGGACCGTATACTCAGGATCTAAACCGTTCGAGAAGAAGAACGATAGGTTTTCACAGAAATCATCGATCTTCATACCTCGAGAAAGGTAGTACTCAACGTAAGTGAAACCGTTAGAAAGAGTCAGGGCCAATTGAGTGATCGGGTTCGCACCCGCTTCAGCAATGTGGTAACCAGAAATTGAAACGGTATAATAGTTTTTGATTTTGTGCTTGCAGAAGAACTCCTGCACGTCACCCATCATCTTAAGCGCGAACTCTAGAGAGAAGATACACGTGTTCTGAGCTTGGTCCTCTTTAAGGATATCGGCCTGAACTGTACCACGCACCTGCCGCATGATCTCAACTGTCTTCTCCAAGGTCTCTTGATCAGCTTCAGGAAGAGCACGATTGATCGCCGTGTTCATGAACATCGCCAGGATGATCGGAGCCGGACCGTTAATGGTCATCGATACTGATGTTGATGGAGAAGTAAGATCGAAACCTTTATAAAGTTCCATCATATCATCCAGCCTACAAATCGATACCCCAGACTCACCTACTTTACCGTAGATATCTGGACGCTTGTGCGGATCTTCACCGTATAGAGTAACTGAATCAAACGCAGTTGAAAGGCGTTTAGCATTGTCGTTCTTAGAAAGGTAGTGGAAACGAGCGTTGGTACGCTTTGGTCCGCCTTCCCCCGCGAACTGGCGTTTTGGATCTTCATCCGCACGCTTGAACGGGAACACACCAGCAGCAAACGGATAAAAACCAGGAAGGTTTTGTGAACGAATGAACTGAAGTTTTGCCGACGGGTGATGAAGACGAGGAAAACCAACTTTAGAAATTGCTTGCTGAGAAAGTGACACATACTTTGTTGGAACTTTAATGTCTTTTCCACGAACAACGTAAGTGTATTCACCTTTCTTATACATATCGATCACGTTATCAAATGCCGCGATCTCTTCAAGTTCAGCTTTAAGTTCTGTTTCAAGCTCGGCCTTCTTCGTCACTAGTTCTTTTGAATCAGAAACGAGCTTAGAGGCCTCAGCAAGTGCTTCGTACTTACGAAGCTTCTCAACTGATTGGGCCGCTCTTTCGTTGTAAGAATTAACTGTCGAAGCGATGTCGCGAAGATAGTTAATGCTTCCGGCAGGAATGATTGATTGTTTTTTAGTCGAAGCGCGATCAGCTGGAATGATATCGAGCTCTTTATTGTACTCAAAGCTCACCGCTTTGATGATTTCTTTAAAGAGAGCGTTCACGCCAACATCGTTAAACTTAGACGCCATGGTTCCGAAGATTGGAAGTTCATCATCGGTTGGAGCACCGGGGTGACCCGCGAAAAGCTGCTTGTTACGACGGTATTGTTTACGAACGTCACGAAGAGCGTCTTCTGAACGAGGTTTTTCAAATTTGTTAACCGCGATGAAATCGGCCACTTCAAGCATCTCAATTTTTTCAAGCTGAGTTGAAGCACCATACTCCGGAGTCATCACGTAAAGAGTTTTATCTGCTACTTTTGTAATTTCATCCGAGGCCTGACCAATACCAGAAGTTTCAACCAGGACTAGATCGAAGTCTTGCGACTTTAAGAAATCCACAACTTTTCTGATCTCTGGAGAAAGTTCATTCGATGAATCACGAGTCGCAAGCGAGCGAACGTAGAAGCTCTCATAAACTGCAGCTCCAAGACGAATACGGTCACCAAGAAGAGCACCTTGGTTTTTCTTTTTCGTAGGATCTACTGAAACCAGGGCCACACGTTTATTCGAATAATAACGGTGGAAACGAAGAAGAAGCTCATCGATAAGTGATGATTTACCAGCACCACCAGTACCTGTGATACCGAAAACTGGAACGTTCTTCGGTTTGAAATCAAACGGCACGTCGCGATTATCTTCAATGAAGGTAATCACTTTTGCCATTTGGTAAGGAGTTAGTTTTTTACCAGAGAGTGACTTGAAATCAATGCCATCAAGAGTTGAGTAATCGCATTTTGCGATCATGTCATCAATGATCCCGTTAAGACCAAGCGATGTTCCATCATTCGGGTGATAAAGACGAGTGATCCCACGTTTATGTAATTCTTGAATTTCCGGAGGAGTGATTACGCCGCCGCCGCCGCCGAAGATACGAACATTTTTCCCACCGTTCTGATCAAGAAGTTCACGAACGTAAGTGAAATATTCCATGTGACCACCCTGATAAGAACTCAGAGCAACTGCGTGAGCATCTTCTGATAAAGCTGCTTCCACTACTTCCAGTGCCGAACGGTTGTGACCTAGGTGAATGACTTCGACGCCTTTTGACTGAAGTAATCGACGCATAATATTGATAGAAGCGTCATGGCCGTCGAAAAGACTTCCGGCGGTCACAAAACGTAATTTTCTCGAATTCATAGACAGATCCTTAATATAAATATATATTATTTAAAACAAGTCTTTAGCATGGCCCAGTATATATGGCCAATTTCCATAAGGAAATGCTTTATAGCTTATGGCCCAGAGTGTATAATAGGCTTCATTGCAAGTTTAAGGAAGTCTTCATGAGTGACGAAGTAAAATACGAAAACCCGTTTCATACGGCGCGCTTTAAGCCACCGAGAAAAGGTAAAAAACCACCTAAGCTCTTAGCAGTTGTTCACCAGTCTGGTTGTACTGGCTGTGAAGTGTGTATTGCCGGCTGTCCGGTTGATTCAATTGAATTAGTTCCAGGACCAGATCCAAAGAACCCTAGCTACCAACAGACGGTAGAGATCGATCTCGCTCGTTGTATTGGTTGTCAGAACTGTTCTCAGGACTGCCCTTGGGAAACAATCACAATGTATCAGCACGACGATGCATTCGTTGCTTGGGGTAACGAAACTCTCGCTTCTCGCCTTTATATGAGCGAAGAAGAGATCACAAAAATTAAAGAAGAAGCCGCTGGCTAATCTATAAGGCCCTCCTCTGAGGGCCTTTTTTTGTCTTACCAATCTGTAATCAACCCGTAATAGGCCCGTAACTTTCCTCATGCACACTTAGCTGCATGAAATACTTTATTCTATTAATACTTTTTTCATTCAGTGCCTTCGCAGAAACTACCAGCTTCCCAGAACCGATGGTCTACGATCTTATGCGGAGCCTAGATGCTAAAAAGGGAGAAACCGAAATCAATTCTCTCATCCTTGCCAATGGTCAGATGAGTCCGGAAGTGGAGTACGCTTTCAAAGATGGCTGGTCATTTGAACTTGAAACTCCCATTGAAAAAGGCGAAATCCAAGCACTCAAATGGGGATCTCAGTATACTTTTTATCAAAGAGAAAATGAGCTTCTGATGGGAGTTCAGGGAATCTTTGAAGATCAACTTCATAAACCTCGCAATGATTATAGTCTTACCCTGGTCGTAGATTACAAACTAAGTGAATCGTTCTCCTTGGTGGGAATTAGCGGAATGAGATCGGCCAGCATTGAAAACAGTGTTGATCACAATGTGGGCATTTTAAATTTGTCACTTTTCTACACTGTCTCTGATGACATACATGTGGGAGTTGAGAACGATAACAAACTTTACTTCACCGACAAAGAGCTTCACATCAACACCATTCCGCAAGTGTCGGTTCGAGTAAACAGAAAGCTTAGATTTCAAGCAGGATATGGGATCAGTTGGAATGACAGTCGAGAGAATCAGGGAATTTTAAGAGGGATCGTAGAATTTTAACCACGACCCCCCTAGGAAATTAAATAGTAAAAGGAAGAGAAACAGAAAGCATATAAGCAGAATAATCTGTATCGATACTTGACTTAGTTCCGCCGGTCTTAATTTCTCCGAAAGTACCTTTACGGTACTCTAGGTTGATATCAAGAAAAGGAAGAAGTGTTGTACCAACACCAACTTTCACACCAGTACCATCGTTAAGATCTACTTTATCGCCATCTTTATCTTTTGTTTCACCGGTAGCGGAAAAAATATAACCGGCATAAACCTTTACCAGGATAGGGAACTTGAATCCTACGAATGCACCCCATTCGCTGATATCAACATTCTTTTTGAAATCACTGTCATCCATGTCGATTGAACTTTTTAGGTAATCCAGGCCAAGAGAAAAACCATAGTTGTAGTAACCTAAACGGCCACCATAACCCATTCCCATACCACCAGAAGCCTTGGCAGCTCCGGCCTGGTCTACTTCGATTTTTGAATTTGCATTGAAACCAACAAGTGGCTCGATAAGAACATCAGCTGATGCTGGTTTAATCATGAAGAAGGCAAGAATCAAAAGAAAGAGTTGGGCAAATTTCATGCAAAAAGCTCCTAGAGAAATAAATGATTAACTCATTTACCATTCTAGAAGCTTTCGAAATTTCTGCATTACTTTTGTATTTTACCGATTAGGTCTTCTATTTTAATAAACACAATATCTTTGCCATTACTTGCTTTCACTGCGAGGTGACCGCGCGGCACTTCCTGCACGTTTTCGCTCGCAATCGTACGACCATTACGATCCTGGCCAATTTGTCCTACCATGTCACCTTCACGCGCTAGGACCTGGCCAATGGTCCCACGGCCAAACATCACAAGGTCTCCGTCTTTAAGCTCGTATCGACAAGCAATACAGTTAAAGCGGTTATCCACCACTATGGTGTGTCCCTTTTTAAGATTAAAACTCGCTAGATCTTCTTTTACTTTGGTCACTGAATAAAGATTCATGTCCAATTTCACGACCATCGCCAAAACAAAACAAGCTGTCACGAATTGGAAGATTTTCGAACGTTGCAGAACCACGCCTTCAAATTCCAGGTCACGAATTTTATCTTCAGAAGAAGACATTTGTTCTTCCAATTTTTTGTCGAAGACAAATTTCTTCAGAACCAAAGAATAGAAGAAAGTGGTCGAGAGAATGACCAACAAGGCATACATAAAGAGACGGAAGAAGTAGAGACCTTGTTGATTAATATAAATATTTCGCGATTGAACAACATAGGCACAGATCAGGAACATAACCGGCAAGACTGCCCAGTTAAAAATATCCACCAGCTTGTGTTTGAAGAACCACTCTTTTCTCTTCTGGTGGTGATCGTATTGCACCAGTTTTAGTCTTTGCGCTTCAAACTCTTCCTGGGAAACTAGTTCAGGACGAGCAGTATGAATGCCTTCCCAGATGTAATCAGCTCGCTCAAGACTTGAGTTGAAGTAGTGCTTGAAGCCGTTATTCATCTTCACGTAGAAGATTGACCAACACACCACATTCACCGATTGAATTTCAGAATAATAAAGAGGTTCTTTTTGTTTCCCATTGTGAACCAAGATGTGATCTTCAAATACCTGCACCGAACGTTTAAGTCTTGATCGCAGCCAGAAGAAATAAAAGGAACCAGTCACAACAAAGTAAATGGCACTCATGGTGAGTTCAAAACTTTGGTAACGAAAAACATTCGCAGGACCATCTTCAAAAAATTTGAGCGCCCAGAACGTGATCATCATGAGCGAGATGATCATGAAGCATAGGACATAAATTTTGTAATGGCTTCGATAGCGCAAGAACCGTGGTTGAACGGAATCAAGCTTTGCAATCTTCTCCAAGGTCTAACTCCCGGTTAAATCTGATTACCTATCGGTAAATCCCCGGAAAACTTGACCAAATTAGTTAAGCGGCTTTAACTGCTTGTTTTTATGTATGAAAATGAAGATACCGGCAGAGATAAGAAGAAGTGAAATCCACTGCGACGGAGTAAGAGGCCCCCAGAGGCCACGCACGATATCGCCACGAAGGGCCTCAACCACCAAACGAAGAACTCCATAGGAAACGAGATAAACTGAAACCAATTTGAAGCGTGGTGATTTTGATTTTAAAAGATAGATCCCAATTGCAAGAAGACCCAAGGCCTCAATCAACTGAGTAGGATGACGATAGTGCTCGTGAAGATAAATTCCCCAGAACCAATCCGTCGGTTTACCAAAACAACAACCCGCGAGTAAACAACCGATGCGACCAATGCCATGACCGATGGCGAGTGCGGGAACTATTGGCCAGAGTAAATTCCAGTTAAATTTTTTATCAAACGCTTTGAAGAGACCAACAAAAAAAAGTCCGCCCAAGAACCCACCATAGAAAACAAAACCTCCTCCCATCCAGAAAGAAAGTTCTTTTACAAAATCCATTGGTGCGTCTGAGGGATACGTGAAATAAAAAAGTAACTTGGCCCCGATCCATGCTGACAAAAAGATTCCCCAGAACAGTAGCTGTCCTTTTTTCCAGGAAACATCAGTGGGAAGAAGAGCAAAAAAGATTTGATAAGCTATCCCCAACCCAGCCCCATCAGGAGCGGGTAGGAGTATAGAATGAGATCAGAGTTTTGACACAGGATTGGAAGCATTGCTCTCCCCTGCTTTCTTCGCTTTTAACTGCAGGAAGAAATCAATGATGAGGAGACCGGCAGCGATGGTAATACAACTGTCGGCAACGTTGAAGGCCGGAAAGTGATTCGCCTCTTCTTTCCAATAGAAAAGAAGAAAGTCCACCACGTAACCAAGACTGAATCTATCGATAAGGTTACCAACTGCGCCTGCGATGATGAGTGCATAAGCAAGAGAGATGAAGAACGCGCCCTTAATCGTTTTGATCATGAGGAAGAAGATCCAGCCACAGAATATCACCGGCAATGCCAGGAAGAAAATCTGGCGGAACCATTCAGGTCCACCTGCACCAAAACCAAAAGCGGCACCCGTGTTCTTCACATAAGCGATGCTAAAGAGACCATCGATTACAGGAATAGACTGTCCGTAAAAAAGATTCGTCTGGATCGCGCCTTTCGTCAGCTGATCAATAATGATCAGAGTCGCCATCATTAAACATAGTGCCCAAAAACGTGCCATTTAGTAGTAGTCCTTCGGATTGATTTCGTATTTTTCAATCTTTCTAAGAAGAGTCTTCTTAGGAATGTTAGCGTTAAGAGCCGTTTGATTGATACGACCTTTATTGATCTTTAACGCTTGAACAATAAACTCTCTCTCGAAAAGGTCTTTGGCAACAGCAAAATCCAATTTGCCGCCTTCACCTAATTTCGCACCGAAAGAGAAATGAACATCATTTCCTGATTTAGGAACTGTTGCGTGATCCAATACGGAATTCTGAATGTCTTCGAGATCAATAACGCTGTCCTCGGCCACTTGGTCCTTCGTTTCAGCTTTCTTCTGATCCTTGAAAACAATCGAAGGCAATGAATTAGCATGGATCATGTCTGATGATTCCATAATAAAACAGTGCTCGATGATGTTTCTTAATTCACGAATGTTACCCGGCCATGAATAGTTACTTAGAACTTCCATCGCCTCAGGTTCAGCACCCTTAACTTTCAGGTTATGAACGTTATTGAAGTAAGAGATATAGTGATTCACCAGATGTGGAATATCAGTTTTTCTGTCACGAAGAGGTGGAAGATAAACTGGAAGAACGTTCAAGCGGTAGAACAAGTCTTCACGGAACGATCCGTCTTTAATCATTTCTTCAAATGGTTTGTGAGAGGCCGCGATGATACGAACATCAACTTTGATCTCACGGTTTGAACCCACTGGCATGAAGGTCTTCTCTTGAAGCACGCGAAGAAGTTTTACCTGCATCGCCGCCGAGATATCACCAATTTCATCCAAGAAGATTGTCCCGCCTTCAGCGAACTGAAACTTACCAATCTTACGTTGATCAGCACCTGTGAAGGCACCTTTCTCGTGACCGAATAGTTCTGATTCAATGAGGTTTTCCGAGATCGCACCACAGTTAATGGTCACGAACTTTTCATCTTTTCTAGGTGAGTTATAGTGAATCGCTTTTGCTACAAGTTCTTTACCTGTACCAGATTCACCACGAATAAGAACTGGAGTATTAACTTTGGCGAGCTTCGAGATTACGTCGAAGACTTTTTTCATCGCATTCGATTCACCTACGAATTTATCTTTGCTGCCAGATGTTTCGCCAATTGAAAGTGTTGGTGAAGAGAATCCAACTGTCTCAACCATTGAACGAGCTTTAAGAGCTCGCTTAATCAGGGCCACTAGATTTTCCGAAGTGATCGGCTTCTCTAGATAGTTATAAGCTCCTTCCTTCACGGCCTTAACTGCATCAGTCACATTTGAGTATGCAGTCAGGATCAACACGATTACTGATGGATCATGTTTTTTGATTTCAGTGAGTGCCTGGATCCCGTCCATTTCTGGCATGTTCACATCCATCACCACGAGATCATATTTTTGGCCGTAAACTTTGTTGACCGCTTCCTTACCGTTATCGGCAACGTCTACTACGAAGTGATGATACTCAAGTGCTTGTTTAACGTTCTGTTGAAGAACCTTGTCATCATCAACAACCAAAACCTTATGCATAAATTCTCCTATAACCTATTCGTTCTTAAGCTTAATTATAAACGAAGTACCCTCTCCAAGTTGAGAGGTGGCAGTAATAACCCCATTATGTAACTCAATGAAATATTTTACCAGATAAAGCCCTAGCCCCGAGCCTTTAATTGCATGGGTACTGTCGTTCTTCACCCGATAAAATTTATCAAAAATATGGGCGAGATCATCTGGTCCTACTCCCACACCGTTATCGCGGATCTCGATATACACCCATTCCGGGTCATCCCAGGTCTTTACCCAAACCGTTTTCTCTCGGCCGGCATACTTAAGGGCGTTCTCAATGAGGTTCGAGATAACTCGGTTCATGAGTACTGTATCAATTTGGATGGGATATAACGGAGAGAGCTCAGATTCGATGGTCATCGCCTTGGCGTTGGCCTCAAATTCTAATTTCTCAATGATCCCTTCAATGATCTTGTTAACGTCCTTCGATTCTTTTCTCAAGGTCAGGTTCTGAGACTCAATTTTAGTCAGATCGAGAATAGAGTTAATAAAGTTATTAAGCTCTTTGGTGGAATTGACCACGTTATCAATGAGCTCCATCTGTTCCGGCGTATTATTGAACTTGATCTTTAATATGTCCGCGATCCCTGCGATTTTTGCCACCGGAGTTTTCAAGTCGTGACTCATAAGCGAGATGAAGTTTTGTTTTAAGTTATCAACTTGCTTCAAGAGCTTCGTTTCTTCCTGGATGGCATAACGAGTTTGATACTCTTCGATCGCTCGAAACGGAACCCAGATGTAATAAACCACAAAGATGGAAAGCACTAAGTGAGAGAGCTTGATCCACCATCCAAGAGTCACAAACGCGAGATAACTCGTGAGAAGTATCCCGATAATCAACAGGATCGTGATCATCAATCCCTTCACCGGCTGAACACGAGAAATGATGTAGGAAAGTAAAATAGCAATCAAAACCGAGGCAATCTGAGTCACTAAATCATCAACGTCATAAATGGTTTTTTCTGAAACCAGGGCCTCAATCACATCTGCATGAACGGCGAGCTTTGGCGTTTTAGCGTTCTCTTTTTCAAACGGCGTCAGGATAAAATCGCTGGAATTTGATAGGTAGGAAGGACCCACCAGGACGATTTTGTCTTTAAAGAATCCCTTCGGGAAGTTACCCACTACCACTCGGTGAAACGGAATCGTAGGAATGCGATTTGAAGTCGGATTACCTGAATACTTAAACAGAGCAAAGTTCGCGTCTGCTTCAGAATTATAGTAAGCGCCCTTATAGGCAGTGGCATCCACCACTGGCATATTGTTTAATTCGCGAAAGCGTTTAGCGGTCCAGAGATGAATCGAATCTTCTCCGGAAATATTCAAGATCGCACGACGAACAACTTCATCTTTTGAAAACACCAACTGATCTTTATAAAGCTGTCCCAGGTAATAACCCACATCACGAAGGGCCTCAGGCGGAATCAACTCTCCAAGATTATCGATCTCAGTTCCGAATTTAAATTTATCGTTTGAGGGAGAATAGGTTTTGATGTTCTCATGAAACTCCGTCTGGTATCGGGCCTCAACATCAGAATCCGGCTCACGCAAAGAAACGAAGTAGTTAATAACTCCCGGATGATCTTCCTTTAATCGACTCATGAGTCGAGTGTGAGAAGCATATGTATAGGGATAGGTTTCACCCAGGAACTGATCACTTTCTTCGTCCATCGAAACCAGAACGATGGGTGTTTTAAAACTTCTGGCGCCGAAATCGGTCTTTTCCCAGAAATCAAAAAAGATCGATTCTAGTGGATGAAAGGAATATTGAATCAGGATCAAAATAAATGCGAGCGTCACCAATAGTGGCGCGAACTTGCTAAACTCAACAGACTTAAGTCTATTTAACACTTACCAGCTCCTCGCTCTTAAATAAGTAGTCCCACTCATGTGGAAGGAACTCAAGGGCCAGAATACTTTGAAAGTGGCGGCTCTTATTGACAGAAGATAGAACCAGCAATTTTCGCGAAGGTAGTGAATAGTATGAAAGTGGTTTAATGAGCTTCAGGCCCACTCGATCCAACATTTCTTTTTCCTTCGGAAATTCATTCAAAAGTGTTTCAAGCTTTTTAAAATAAGCTCCACCCATCATCAATTTGAACATGAACTCAAGCCAAGGATGAAGTAAATAATTAAGAAGCCAGTCCATCGCCTGCTTTACTTCTTTCATAGGCACCAGGGCCAGAATCAAGCCTACAAATGAGTGAATCATCCAGGTAATGAAACCCAGAAGAAACATTGATCGCGTTCTTTTCGGGGCCATGCCCTTTTTCACTTGTAGGAAAAGCTCGAAGCAAATTCCCTGAAGCTCGGTCGCGGAACATTTTTCGAGTAAGGTCTTACTCAGAACAATGCTGATGGTTTTTTTATTTTGAAGAACGAATGCTCTCTCGAGAGTGCCGTTGTAGAAATACAAACGGGCCATCGGAACAGCTAGCTTATAGGCCTCTTGCGACGCAGCTTCGAAAAATTCTTTTTCGTCACTCGAGCGAACCTCACGGGCCCCCAAAAGAAAGAGGATCACAGTGTCGGTATAACCTATTGAAACAACAACGAAAAATAGCCAGAAAATAAATCCAAAGAAAAATAACGCGCCGCTAAAGGTTATCCAGAGGAAGGCTCCTAGAATGGCCAGAGAAAGGTATAAAAAGAGGGCAGCACGCATAGGCAATAAAACCTGATTTTTTAATTAGTTAAGGCTATTTTACCACCTCATAATTCTTATTTGCATTACTTTATTACACCCTTAAGGCTTTCTCATGGACTTTGACCCGGGTCCACGCTATAAATCGGCAGCTCGTTTAAGAATGAAAGATGTAGGTTTTTGCGGGACAGCAAACAGAGTCAAAATGGATAAGGAATTTCTTCGTCTCATAGAGAACGTGGATGAGCTAGTACCTCGGCCCGTTGAAAAGCTTGATGACGATACTCTTATTTGTGAATGCTTCTGTGTCAGCGTGAAAGACATACGTGACGTCTGCACCGATCATGTGGATCTCGATCTTTTACAAGATCAGTTTCAAATGGGTCAGGGATGTCAGAGCTGCTTAAAAAGAAAAGATAGTTGGATTAGTAAAATATTTTAGTTGAGTCATCCGTAAGGAGTTTCCATGGCTTTTGACCGTTTATTATTTGGTACTGCTGGTGTTCCAAACAGCACAGCTAAGAAAAATAACCCGGTGGAAGGGGTTAAACGCATTCACGAGCTAGCGCTTGATTGTATGCAGTTAGAATTCGCTCACGGCGTACGTATGAAGGAAGAAGTTTCTTCAGCACTTCGTAAAGTTTCTTACGAGCTGGGAGTTCCACTTACTTCTCACGGTCCTTACTACATTAACTTGAATGCTCGTGAACAAGATAAAATCGATTCATCAGTTGAGCGTATCATCCAGACTGCCAAGATCTCTGATCTTTGTGGTGCTGAATCAATGACGTTCCACGCTGCTTTCTACATGAAAGATTCTCCGTACGATGTATTCGATCTAGTAGAAAAATCTCTTAACGTAATCGAAGAAAGACTTTCTCGTCTTGATATCGAAATCGAACTCCGTCCGGAACTTACTGGTAAGACGTCTCAGTTCGGTTCACTAGAAGAGCTAATCTCTCTTTCTAAGTCGGTAACAAGCTGTAAGCCTTGTATGGATTTCTCTCACCTTTACGCACGTACTGGTTCAGTGAATGACTACAAAGGTTTCTGTGAAACTCTTGAGACGCTTAAAAACGAACTAGGCGCTAATGCTCTTAAAGAAATGCACATCCACATTTCTGGTATCAGCTCTAACTCTAAAGGTGACTTGAAGCACTTGAACCTTGAGAAATCTAAGTTCAACTGGAAAGACCTTATGAAGGCCCTTAAAGATATGGACTGTCGCGGATATGTAATCTGTAACTCTCCAAACCTTGAAGTAGATGCTCAGATGTTGAAGCAGTACTACGTAGCTCTCTAATTTTCCTGCACACACAAACACATATGAAAAAGCCTCCGAATGGAGGCTTTTTTTATTTCAACGCCACATCCAGGAAGGTAGTTCGGCCTGCCTCAATCGGCGCTGTATAGGTCTTAATCGCACGGTTCTTGTACTTTAAAGTGATTTCCAAAGACTTCGTTCCTAATTCTTTCGTTGAGCCCCTAAAAGTAAAAGCGAGCCCTTCTTTCAATTTAGCGTTCCCGAGCTTGGGCGTGAAACGCTCCATCAGGGGGACCTTGGTCTTTTTATCGAGGCCACCAATTTCAATCGTGAGATCTTTGTTCTCATAATCAAGGTTCTCAGGATTCGTCACAAACATCGTGAAGCGAAAGCGAGCGAGGTCATAATCACTGCCCTTCCCAATCTGATTGCCCTTTATTTGATCGAGAATAAATTTTAACGAAGGATGTCCGCAGTCCAGATCCTTCTCACACTTTTCCGGAATATAGGCCACACCCGCCTGAGTAAGACGAATGTGATCGGCCGGCACCATCACGAAAGGAATTTCATTCGTTTCTACAAATGAGGCAGGACTTCGTGCCATGCGATTAAAAAGCTGAACATCGTCTTTTAAATAAATGCGATTAGGACGCATTGAATACGTCGGAACAATCAGATCATCCTCACCAAGTTTAGGTCCTGGTTTTCTTCTCATGCCTGCAACGGCAAGGGGCCTTAAGTTGGGAATGCTCGCAAAAATGGATTCAAGATTTTGCGACATCTCATGAATCGTAGCACTTCCAAAACTCATCTCATTTAATTCATTTCTACCGAAGGGAGAAACCGGATTGGTCTCAACCTTTGCAGGCAAAGAATAAAAAAGTACTTTCCCCACATGCGCAGTATTTGCTCCCCAAAAAGGTGTGGATAAAGTCACGAAGGCATCAACTTGCTTTAAGAGTTCGAGTTTTTCGGTGAGGAGATGGTTTAACCACAGCGTGCCTACTAATCCACCTTGTGAATGCATCACCAGCGAGATCTTGTCATTGGCCGCAATCGGAAACGAAGAAACGTATTTATGAAAGTCTTGTGAAAACTCTTTGGGAGTTCGATCACTGCCAGTGTCGTATTCAAAAGAACGGGCCTGGTAACATTCATTCTGAGCATTGAGAATTTTTTCGAGAGAGCCAAAGGTGCTTTTGCCACCACCAATCCCATGAATCAGAAAGATGTGATTTTTAGAAACACATTCAGCAAAAGCAAACGAAGTCAGAAAAAGAAAACAGAATAAAAACTTCATGCCGTCCTCCACACAGACGGCTTGTCGGAACTTAAGAATGTCTTATGAGTAAAAAGAAGAGTTAATCAATGCTTTAAGCGGCCTTCAGCCACTCTTGAGGATTTTGCAGATCATGCAGATGCAGCTCTTCACCGGTTTTTAAACCGACGATGTAACAAAATCCATCAGCGTGAATGATCAGCATGCGTTCATGATCAGGAACCCAGGCAGTTTTAAGCACGGTCAATAAAAGATCAGGATCATTTGATTCTGAAAGAATCACATCATGACCCGAAGTACTTTCTAAAGCGAAGACTGACCAATTGATGGGAATATCAAGAACGCCAAATGAGGTCTTAAAACGCAGGACTTGTGATTGGGGAAGAAACTCACCTTTGAGGTAACTCAGACCGTAATCATTGAGCTTCAGCTCTAGGCTCGACAATTCCACTTCGCCGCTCTTTTGCAGCTTCAAAGTTTCATCTACCAGGAATGCCAGGAAGTCTGATTCGGTCATGGATTTTCTCCACGACCTTATTCGGCACTTTTTAAGAAATTCTTTATTCCAGGGGATTAATTGGCTCTAGGGCCTCGTGATAGGTCTTAATATTACTGACATCAGAGATCAACCATTTGCCACCTTCATTCACCACTTCAGCGATTTTCTTCACTTCAGTAGCAAAAGTAGTCTTTTCTTCGGCCTTGGTCTGGTAGGCCACCGAATAAGTGAGGAAGCATTTCTTTTCCTGGCATGACTTAGACAGAATCTTGAAGCTTTCCTTCTTGATGTTTGTCATGTCCGAGGCCTTTTTGAATTCCTCATCATCCATATTTTCAAAACTCTGCTTCATCTTACCTGTTACACGTTCAAGAATGAAATCACGAGTAACAATCGTTCCCATGCGGCCGTCCATATATGACTTCAAGGCAGACTCTGGGCTTAAATTATCTTGGTTACATGCTGCGAGAATGAGAAGTACGGGAAGAATCCATTTCATTATCTTAACCTTTCTGGTTGGAACCCAAGTTCTTGCGCTAAATCCATGAACTCGGTCCAGTTAAAGACATTTAACTCTTTTGCTTTTCTCTCAAATCTTATCCCAACGCCTGTTAAATCAAGAGTCTCGGCAACTACTTCCCCTTCCTGAGTGAACTGTCGTTCCTGGAAAGTAACTTCCAGCGTGACCTTGGTTGGAAAAGTTTTGGCCTCATCAAGCTTGATGAAGCAACCTTCAAAATCCCAATTACTAAGGTTGCCCTCTACTTCGTTATCTTCCCAGCGAATCTTGCATGGGATCTTTTTTAAAAGAGGATCAAAGAGATCTTGGTGACTGTAATTCGTATTGATGCTGGCGAGACTTAGATAATAGTTCAAAAGTTGATAAAGGAAGTAGGAAATCACCGTGTAGAAAAACAGGGCCACTACGATGATCTTGTTGAACTCGATGAAAAGTCCCTCAAGCACTTTGAACCCTACCAGAATGATGGAGGCCGCATACACGATGATCGAATAACGATGGTGTCTCCAGATCAAAATTGCAGAGGCACCGAGGGTCAGGGCCACATACCAGAAAAGTTCCAGACCTTTCTTTAAATATACCAACGAGAATGGCGAAATATGGTGGCGGTAGGCGTGCTGCAAATACAGAAAAAAGAAGGCCAAACCGAGGTAGGCCACGACATTTAGAATGAGTATATCTTTCTTTTTGACTTTCAATTGTTCCATCTGAGATTTGCCCTATAATAGCATTATGAATGAAGTCACCCTGGAAATCTCCTCAATTTGCATCTCATGTGACAATTGCCGATTAATTTGTCCGGAGAATGCCGTTGTGACCAATGGTCAGGAGTATTACATTGATCCCTGGAGCTGTACCCTTTGTGGCCTTTGCATCGAGATCTGTCCAGTAGACTGCATCAAAGAAACTAAGGCTACTTAACTTCTTCGTTTAAATCATTCCACCACACCATTGGCACATTCCTTTTCGTCACATTCTGACCCGCAAGAATGATACTAGGACCCAGGTCCCGCGCTTCTCCATCAGCATTGAGATTAATCACATTCGCTGATTTCGCATGATATGAGATTTGCTGAAGATCAATCTTCCAGGTTTTAAGCGCACGTTCCTGCACGAGAAAACGAAGGAAAGGATGAGTTGATTTCACACGGTAAGTTTGAAGAATATTAAAACTTGTTTCCCAATAACGTTTAACGGTACCGAAGTCCCAATAATCGACACCGTCCAGAAGAATGGCCGGAATGTCCTTCTTATCAAATGGGCACACTGACTCAAAGAACGGACTCACACCTGGAGTCTTGGTTAATTGTGCCAGGTCGATATAAGAAATACCTGTATAAGTTTCCACGCGGCTGTTAGGTGCGAGGTCTTTGTTCTTCACGATCTTCTTCACCAAACGATTCGCATCGATCTCTAGAGCGTTATAACCAAGTGAAGAATTCACCCAGTAACTAAACAGAACACCTGAATGCTTTTGATAAGGTTCCAAGATTTTAAAAAGGTGATCTTTCGACAGATAGAAAAACTGATCCGCATTTAAAACCAGAAGTTTTCCACGGTAATTAACTTTGGACGCTAGATTGTGGATGGCCCCACCAATGTCCAGAATCTCCGGCTTTTCCCAAAGGAAAGTCACACCTTCGAAGGCACTTTTCCCCTTACAGAAGGCCTCAATCTCCTCACCCATATAGTGAAGATTGATATAGATCTTCTCGATCCCTAAGCTTCGAGCGTAGGCCACTTGAAGTTCGAGTAGACTCTTTTCAAATACCGGCCAGAGAACTTTTGGTAATTTTTGTCCAATGGCACCCATGCGAGTGCCGAATCCTGCGGCGAGGATTAAGCAATGATCAATTCGCATAATAGTGCTGGTATAGTTTTTGTTTAAGATCAGCGTAACGAGGATTATCCATCATCACACGACGAATTTTTTCCATGGCAAAGCCAATGTACTTCAAATAACGATCGTCCTTACGCCAGTTATAGATATAGCAGAAGCTTCCCACCGCTTTAAACACACGCTGGATGGTCATGTCGTCATATAGCTCAAGAAACTGCTCATAAGTTTTCTGACCATGGATCGCAGGATCCAGATTGTCATAGTAATAACGCTTCAGAGATTCGCGATTTGATTGTTTTAAATCGTAGTAACAGTCTTCCAAGAGCGATACGAGATCGTATTGAGGAATACCCCAACGGGCGTCCTGGAAATCGATGAAGATGTAGTTATTGTCTTTCACCATAATGTTACGTGAGTGGAAATCACGGTGAGTGATCACCATTTTCTGATCGGCCAGACGCTTCATGATTGGGTCAAAAAGTTTTTCCAAATCCTGAATCAGGTTTTCATCTTCAATCTTATTGAAGAAATTCAGAAAGTACTTAAATGTAAAACGCGTTTCATCCATGTACTTCTGATAATCAAATTTCAACTGAAATAGATTTGGATTCTTAACCGCTCCTGCTGGAATTCTATGAAGTTCCAGAAGCTGGTCCACGATGGTTTTATAAACCGTGTATTCCTTCTCAGTCGACGTCATATCACTCAAATGAGTAAGAAGTGTCACGTTACCAAGATCTTCTTGAAGTGAGTAACCACGAGACAAGTTATGGTCTAAAATCGCAGGAACGCGAACTTTATTGGTGCCTAAAAATTGTTGAACCGAAAGGAAGGGATGCTTTTCCATCTCACCTTCAAACGGGTTATCCAGACAAACCACATAGCTCTTTTTGTCTGTGAATATGCGATAGTAACGACGAGTTGAAGCGTCCCCGGTCAGCTTATCAATTTCTTCCAGCTTCTCATTTTTGAGAATGTCTTTGTCCTGGGTCTTGTTAAATAACTCTTCGATAAAAAAGCGTTCTGCTTGTTCCGGTTTCATAGAACTCCGTCTCTAATACTATTAATGAATGTGTAAAAGTTTTTTGATGATGTCTTCTTTGCCAAAACGTCATCATCATCAGATGAGTTTTTAATCACGAAGGCCTTAAACAGGGCCTCTTCGCGGTTAATTAAATTGGCATCTCCAACCTGGAGAATAAAGTCTGCAGTATTTCGGTTTTGGGTCTGAAGCCACGAGAGATAGTACTCTCCATCATATCCACTTCTGACCGTCAGATAGTGGGCCCACTTATGGACCTCCATCTTTTCTTCTAGTTCAAGACGGTTTAAAGAAAGCATACGCTCCAGAGGAATATAGCCCACAGGAATGATTGTTTGTTTTGGATAAATCAATCGTTCACTACGAACAAGTTCAAACGACAGAATGCTTACGAGCATGCTTTCGTGCTTGATGTACTTTGAGATGAGACCACGAGAAAGAAACAACTCTCCCTTAGGCAGTGAAAAGTGTAACGGCGATTCTGAATCCAGAATGGTCACATTGGCGGTTTTTAGTTCTTTGAAAAAGATCTCGTTGGTCGAAATAATTTCGCTTACCAAAGAATCGAGATAGCGTTTAGTGACATGGCCCTGAGACAAGGTCTTAGCTCCTGGAGTGGCCAGGAAAGGCGTCTTTAAAGAGGCCAGGTGATCTTTGTAGTCCTTCTCTGACATTTCACTGTAAGCGTTCTTAACGATGGATCCGCCCTTAGAATCTTTAATGGGGATTCGTACAGTGGAGCAAGAAGCTACAAGAAGAAACAGGAAAAAATAATAAACCCCCGCTTTCAGCGAGGGTCTATGAGTGTGATTTGAATAGTGGAGATTAAATACCTGAAGCGACTTCACGACCGTTTTCTAAATAATAAATTGTGAAGCCAGAATAGATCTTATTTGGGTCTTTGATAAGAGGACGATTGTTGTCCCAGATAAGTTTCCATTTTTTTGTAGTGGCATAAACGTTATGTGAAATACCACCCAGAGTATCACCAGTGCGGATTAAGTAAGGAAGACCCTGTGGGTTCCATACGAATTCTTCAGCTGGGGCCATATAGTTAAGAGTCATACCTTCTCTTAGACCTGTAGAACCTTTAAGAGCACCTGCGTTTGTTGTAGCAAGTTCTTTCCATTTACCGTAATCGCCATAAAGTTTGAAAGCGATCATCATAAGAGTTTCATTTTTTTGTACTGTGTATTGTTTCATTGTGCCTGAATCAGACATTGAAACTACCGGAGTCGTACCAGCATCTGCTGCTGATAAATCAGGAGTGGCCTCTTCAACAATTGCAGAGTCTGCAACGATTGGCTCTTCAGTTACACCGGCCATATCAGGTTCAGCAGAATCTGCTGCTGCCATATCAGCTGCCGCGGCATCCGCGTCTGTAGCATCGTCTGCTAGTGATGTATCTGTTGCTTCAGCAGTTGCCTGCTCATCTGTAGGATTTTCAATGAACTCATCTGCATCAGATAGTTCGATCTGTGGGGTTTCTTCCGTAACTTTTTGTGCTGATTTCGAACCAGAACACGATACTAAGCTTAAACTTAGCAATACCAACCATGCCGTAGACTTCATAATCACTCCTCGATTAATGACACACAGATAAAGTGTATTATATCTGGAATTCCAGGGGCAGGTGGAAAAAATTGCTAACTAAGTCCTTAGAAATAGAAAAACATATCTTTCTGGTCAATTGAATCCCAGATACGTTTTACCAAGCGATCGAAGTGTTCTTCGTTATCTAAGAAGTCTAATTCATCAGTATCTACAATCAAGGATTTACCTAAATTATAGTTGTTGTACCAATCATCATAATATTTGTTAAGACTAGTAAGGTACTCAACTGGAATTGCTTGCTCATAGTCACGGCCACGTTGTTTGATACGCTCTTGAAGCTTAGGCACTGAACGGCGTAGGAAAATCATTAGCGTCGGAGGACTCAAGAACTGAATCATTGAATCGTAAAGCGTGCGGTAGTTATTGTAGTCACGATCATCCAACTTCCCTTGCTCATGAAGAGAACGGGCGAAGATGTTGGCATCTTCATAGATAGAACGATCTTGAACCGAACTAGCAGGAAGAGCTTCAATCTCACGGTGAGTGTTGAAACGGTGATTTAAAAAATACACTTGAAGTGGAAATGACCAACGAGACATGTCTGCATAGAAGTCTGATAGGTAAGGATTGTCTTGAACAGATTCAAAATGTGGCTTCCAACCCAGACGTTCAGAAAGTTTCTTTGTAAGAGTGGTCTTACCGCTACCAATGTTTCCCGCCACTACAACGAACATAGGATTAGCAGCGCTGCTAAGGCGATGATAGGCCATCTCTGACATGAAGTTCTCCTGAATATGCATAGAGTAAAAGGTTAATATGAATCTTGTAAGAAATCTTGACTCAATTGATCAATTTATAATTTTTTATCATTCATTCACAAAGCTGCGTTAATTACCTAGAATAAAAAGCTGAATGAAGTATTTCAGTGTGATTTTTGTTTATTTACTCTTAGTTATGAGCGGATCTGTGTTCGCGCAATCTCTCGTGGAAGACGCAAATTTATCTACGCCAACCGAAAATGGTGAGAATACTTTCACTGAAACAATAAAAATTATTTCAAGTTCCAAGAAAATTTTCATTTTAACCAACAACAATCAGCAACTCGGACCGGGAGATTTTGTTTCTCTAGCTCTGGATAACAATCTTGCTGCACGAGCAGTGGTTGCGAAGACTCACCAAGGACAAGTTGGAATCAAGATTCTAAAAATCTATTCTCTTACTCAGTGGGGCCGCCTTCGTCGTGATCAAGAAGTTCAAATCATTAAAGGTGATGATTCGATGTTTGGTAAAAAAGCTGCACCAGTTGTTGATGAGAGTGCCACTGCTAAAATTAAATCAGAAGATGATCTTTATACCGGTGACGTTGTTGTAGATGATGAGATTGGTGTTTTTGAAGACAACAAGAACCGTCATATCAAGCCGGATAACTTAGTCGCCCTGACCGGTGCTTTCCTGGAAGCTTCGGAAGTTGAATCAAAAGGCGGAAAAGTTCGCGCCAATGAATTTGGTATTTCATGGGCCTATCAATTTTCGGACAACTACTTTATTGAAGGTCTCTATGGTCGTGCCATGATTGATGACTTTCCGGCCGGCGGTGTTCAGACTCTTGTGAACCACATGACCGCTCGCTTGAAGTATAACTTCAAGGGACCGCTCTACACTTTCTTCATGCCGTATATCGGTTACCATACTTATACTGTTTCAAGTCCTGACGCCGGAAACGGAACAAGCTCAACTGCTAACGCTGAAGAATTAGACGCCATCAATAAACTAAAAAAATCCGGACCGGTTTTCGGTGTGACAGCACTTCGTCGATTGGTTCCCGGTTGGTTTATTAAAGCAGATCTTGGCTCCGACATTATCAACGTAGGGTTTGCCATTGAATTTTAAACTTCTGCTTCTCATGTTGGTGCTAACAGGTTGTGGAGTTAAGGGTGACCCAACTTCACCTAAGGATGAGCGTCTTCCATCTCTCATGGATAACTATCCCGACATTAATTTGCAGCAGCCAATCAACGAAACCAAACCCATGGGCAATTCGAAACGGAAGCGCTGATGTCACTCATCATTGCGACCGGCTCAAATATTGGCGATTCTCTTCAACATCTTGAAGAGGCCAAACAGATTCTCGCACAAAAATTTACCCTCATTGCCGCCAGTCGAGTTTATGTTTCAAAAGCAGTTGATTATGAAAATCAGCCTGATTTTTTTAATCAAGTTCTCGAGTTCCGCATCCCTGCGTTAAGCCCGCACCAAGTCATGCAGGAATTATTAAATTTGGAAAAGTCGTTAGGAAGAAACCGAAATATTCCGAAAGGTCCTCGCACAATCGACTTAGATATTATTTTTTGGGGACTAGATACTGTAAATGAACCTGCGTTAACCATCCCTCATCCTCGTTGGAACGAGCGAAGCTTTGTGGTTAGACCTCTTCAGGAATTGCCGTTCTTTCAAACAATTGAAAAATGTTTTACAATTCCTAAGTCATTCAATGTAGATGCCTCTCCCATCTAAGTTTTTAATCAAGGATTAGATTATGGACTTTTCACTGACGCCTGAGCAGCGAGAAATTCGAGAACTCGCTCTGAAATTCGCCCGCAATGAAATGATTCCGCATGCCCAAGAATTTGATGAACAAGGCAAGTTTCCTGCTGACATTTTTAAGAAAGCTTGGGAACTTGGTTTAGTAAACACTTGTATACCGGCCGAGTATGGTGGTGCTGGATTCACTTCGGTTGACGGGGTGATTATCTCAGAGGCCCTGGCCTACGGTTGTATGGGAATGAACACTTCCTTCATGGCCAATGACCTCGCTTTATTGCCAATCGTAATTGGTGGCAGTGATGCTCAAAAGAAGAAATTCCTCACTCCCTTCACTCAAGAGTTTAAAATCGCCTCTTTCTGTTTGACTGAGCCCGGTAATGGTTCAGACGCTGGTGGAATTAAAACCACCATCAAAGATGGTGGTGATCACTGGATAGTTAACGGTGAGAAAATGTGGATCACCAATGCCGGATACGCCGATCTCTTCGTGGTGTACGGAACCATTGATCCAAATTTAAAGCATAAAGGCATTTCTGCTCTGGTGGTTGACCCAAAATCTCCGGGGATTGAAATTGGTAAGAAAGAAGACAAGATGGGTCACCGCTCATCAGATACTCGAGGCGTACGTTTCAATAACGTAAAGGTCCCGAAAGAAGACATGCTGGGTAAACCAGGCGAAGGTTGGACCATCGCCATGAACACTCTCGATCATTCTCGCCCATTAGTGGCATCGTCAGCACTTGGGGGTGCTCAACGCGCACTTGATCTTTCAGTTCAATACTCGAAAGAGCGCACGCAATTCGGAGTACCGATTGCAAAGCATCAGGCCATTCAGTTCATGATTGCTGAAATGGGAATGAAAGTTGAAGCGGCAAGACTTCTGGTTCACAAGGCCGCATGGCTCTGTGATCAAGGAATGAAAAATACCGAAATCGCCTCTTACGCCAAAGCGTTTGCTTCCGACTCTTGTATGCAAATTACGACAGACGCGGTACAAATTTATGGTGGCTACGGCTATTCAAAAGAATACCCAGTTGAGAAACTCATGAGAGACGCGAAACTCATTCAGATTTATGAAGGGACCTCACAGATCCAGCGTCTCGTGATGGCCCGTGAACTTTTGAAATAATTTCTAGTTCTAGAAAGGAGATACTATGAATATTTTTGTGTGCGTGAAGCAAGTTCCAGACACAGAAACAAAAATCACTCCAACAGGTGATGGTAGTTTCATTGAAACAGCTTCTATTAAGTGGATCATGAACCCTTATGATGAATTTGCTGTAGAGCAAGCTCTATTGATTAAGCAATCTAATCCTGCTGC
Organism: Peredibacter starrii; assembly: GCF_034259205.1. Taxonomy (GTDB): domain Bacteria; phylum Bdellovibrionota; class Bacteriovoracia; order Bacteriovoracales; family Bacteriovoracaceae; genus Peredibacter; species Peredibacter starrii. Next base: position 193,634 of record NZ_CP139487.1, read on the forward strand.
TAACGTAACTGTAGTTCGCGTTGGTTCAGTAAAAGATACAGAAGCTCTTCGTACGGCGATGGCAATGGGTGCAGACGATGCGGCCCTTGTTGAGGCCAACGACAGCCTGGATTCTCACTCAATCGCGAAGGCCCTTAAAGGTGCCATCGAGAAAACTGGTAAGAAGCCGGACATCATCCTTGCTGGTAAACAAGCAATCGATGACGATGCTCTTCAAGTTCCACAAATTCTTGCTGAGATGCTTGGTCTTCCTTCAGTTTCAGTTATCGTTGGTTTCGAACTTAACGGTACGACTGTAAAAGTTAAGCGCGAAGTTGAAGGTGGTGCTCTGGAAGTTTACGAAGTAAACACTCCGGTAGTGCTTGCTTGTAACAAAGGTCTTAACACTCCAAGATACGCTTCTCTTCCAGGAATCATGAAAGCGAAGAAAAAACCAATGGCACAGTATTCACTTGCTGACGTTGGTGTTTCTGATGCTGACAGACGTGTGAAGTATTCTCAATTCCGTCTTCCTCCTGAGAAACCAGCTGGTAAGAAGTTTGACGCTACAGATGCAGCAAAACAAAAAGAAGTTGTTGCTCAGGTCGTAGGTCTTCTTCGCACAGAAGCGAAAGTAATTTAATTTTTAAAGGATATATATATGGCAAACGTATTAGTCTTCACTGAACTTCATGATGGTCACGTTAAACCTGTGACACTAGAAATTCTTGGAAAGCTTGCTGGTCAATCTGCTGACGTTGCAGTGATCGGTGATATCGGTGCTGATCAAGTTGCAGAACTTGCTAAATTCGGTGCTCAAAACGTTCACAAGATCAAAGGTGCTAACCTGGATAAATATTCTCCAGAAGGTTACACTAACGCTCTAGCTGATTTCATCAAATCTAAATCATATGACTATGTTTTCGCTGGTGCTACTTCTATGGGTAAGGACTTCCTTCCTCGTCTAGCTTCTAAGTTTGATGCTGGTCTAGCTTCAGACGTTACGAACTTCACAATGGATGGCGGTGTATTCGCTGGAACACGTCCTTTCTTCTCTGGTAAGTGTCTTGCTAAAGTTGAAATCACAGGTCCAAAGCCTCACTTCGTATCAATTCGTCCAAACGCTCTTGGCATGACAGCTAATCCAACTGCTGGTGCTGGTGCCGCTGCAGACGCTGCTGGTAACGCTGGCGAAATCCGCGCGATGATTAAAGAAATCGTTAAAGCAGCTTCTACGAAGACTGACTTAACTGAAGCCAACATCATCGTAACTGGTGGCCGTGCGATGAAGAACGCTGAAAACTTCAAAATTCTTGAGCAAATGGCAGACGTGCTAGGTGCAACTGTTGGTGCTTCACGTGCCGCTGTTGACTCTGGTTTCGCTCCACACGCTATGCAAGTAGGTCAGACAGGTAAAACTGTTGCTCCTTCTCTTTATATCGCTTGTGGTGTTTCTGGTGCTATCCAGCACTTGGCCGGTATGAGAACTTCAAAAGTTATCGTAGCGATCAATACAGATCCAGATGCTCCAATCTTTACTAAAGCTGACTACGGTATCGTAGGCGATCTATTCCAGATCGTTCCTGTGATGACTGAAGAGTTCAAGAAGCTTCTAGGAAAGTAATACTTGCTACTTCAACGATTGGCCGGCCTTTTGGCCGGCTTTCTTTATAAGATCTACGCTTCAACTTTTCGCTACGAACTTTCTTTTGAAGATCCCGCTGATAAAAAGGCCTTATTCGAAGACCTAGCGACGTTAGATGCTAATCCAGGCAGAAACCTGATCTATGCTTGTTTTCATCAGGATGATCTTTCCTGCCTTCCCTATTTTTCTTATAAAAACATCTGCATCCTGATCTCTAATTCTAAAGACGGCCAGATTCTTGCCAGTGCTGTGGAACATATGGGTTATCAGACTGTGCGTGGTTCATCACATCGTGGCGGGGTTGCTGGGCTACTCGCCGGTATGAGAAAAGTGATTGATGGCCATAAGATGACGATTGCCGTGGATGGACCACGTGGACCCATCTATAAGGTGAAAGAAGGTATTACGGCCGTTTCTGATAAATCAAAACGACCAATTGTGCCTGTACGTGGATATCCGAAATGGAAATTTGTTTTTAAGAAGAGCTGGAACAAAGCAACTTTGCCCCTGCCTTTCACAAAAATCCAACTTCACATTGGTAAAATTGGTTTCTATTCAACACAGGGGCTTGAAGACAAGATGAAGTCTTTATAGACCTAGTTCGAATTCTGCCATGAAGTTACCAGTAGTCGATTCACAAGCATTAGCGAACTTATCATTGAATCTAAGCGCGAAATAGTAATCGTATTTTGAGATGTACATGAAGCCCGCCTCAAAAGTTGGATCAACTTCCAGCTTGAGTGCCTGACATTCTTCCCCACCGATCATTTGAGACTCAAGAAACTTGATCTCACGAGTAGCACGAATTCTTTCAAAACGAGCACGGTACTCACAACCTTTATCATCTGTTGAAACAAGATTAACGATGGCGAAGTTAAGATCACGATCAACACCCAGGTGACCAAACTTCAAATTGAGATCTGTAAGACGTTCAGGAGCAGGGGCCTTATCGCGGAAACTCTTACATGAAAAATTTGTGAATTTAGCACGGTATTTTTCAGCAGTTGGTGCACCAACATCTGCGAAAGCACTTGAAAGAGAAAGAGCTGTTAGAGCGAGAGCGATGAACTTTAACATAAGCATCCTTTGAGCGAGTTTTACCTCTTATAAAGGAGCATGTTTGGGCCGGCAAACAGGTTACTTAGATCGTGAAATCATTCCGTTTCTTAAAGTGAACACCAAATAAGAAGGCCGGTCTTACGACCGGCCCCTATCCATCACTTCTTTAGAATTGTTACTTCGTTAACTGTCGCTAACCCTGGTTTGTAAACGATAACGTCTTCACAATCAAAAGAATTGTTTTCTCGTGGGCAAATTGTAGAGTTGGCCTCATCCATTACCTGAACTTCTTTCTGAACGCGTTTAACTTCTAATTTGAAGTTCTTCTTAGCAACAGAAACAGGAACTTTAGAAAATGGATTTCTCCAAGATACGGCCTTTAATGAAGCAAGCTCCACCGCTGGAATCTCTTCTGGACGAACGTTGAAGGCGAACCAAGTTGGAATTTCATTCTCATGAAGGTTAGATGGATCTTTATAGCCAACGATAATGCTTACCGCTGCCACTTTTTCCAATACCACTGTTTCTTCACAGTCGCTTGGGTGGCGATCAGCATATACATCACATCCAGGAATTGGTCTTACTTCCGTTTTAGTTGGGATTTCATTGTATTGAGCGTACTCAATTTTAAAGTTTGATGTATCAAGATCAAAGATTCTCGTTTTTGTGAATAAATCACCAGCAAACGAATGCGCACTTACGATTAGAGCAAGAACTAATAATAAACCTTTCATGCAGACTCCTCATATTGGTTAACAATTTGAAGGCTGCTTTTATTTTCATAGGAAAAGGAAGTACACCTAAAACCAAATATGCCTGGCGACATTGGATCGACTTTTTGCTTTATAGATTAATAAAGCAAAAAAAAGGGCCAGTCATTGACTGGCCCCGTACTAAAGTAAATTTTCTCAGAGATTATTTCTTAAGAAGAGTTACTTCTTTAACAGTTGTTTGTGCATCTTTGTACACGATTACTTCTTCACAACCTGGCTCCATTTCGCCTGATTCCATGATACGGCAAAGTTTAGAGTTACGAACGTCTACAACTTGGATTGTTCTAGAAGCAAGTTTAACTTGAAGGTCGAAGTTTTTCTTGGCGAATTTCTGACCAGCGCGAGAGAAAGGGTGTGCCCAAGTTGGGTAAGCAGCTTTAAGAGCAGCAACGTCTGCAGGTGAGAAATCTTCAAGACGGAAGTTAAGAGCAAGGTTCATTTTTTCGTTACCTTCAGAACGGAACATTGAATCTACGTATTCAACGTTAACTGTGATTACTGGTTGAGACTCAAGAACTACTGTTTCTTGACACTCAACTGGGTGACGCTCGCCATTTGGGTTACAACCTGGGATCCAACGAACTTCAGTTTTAGTTGGAAGAAGTTTGTACTCAGCGTCTGTCATTTTGATTTGAGTTGCTGATGTAGAAAGGTCAGCAGTGTTGCTGTAGATAACGCCAGCGAACGAGCTAGAAGCAAGTAGAAGACCGAAAGCAAGTGTGAGAGTTTTCATGAGAGATTCTCCTGTTGGTTAATTACTTCGTGAGTGAAGTAGTTGTGTGAGATGCCGGCTTTATAGGTTGGTGATTTAGAAAAAACAACTAAAGAATTTCGTAATTTTGAATTTTTTTTCGAGGGAAATTTTGGAGTAGAAGGTGAACCTATCACGATAATTTTTTTAACGTCAACACGAACTTTTGAGAGTGAAAAAACTGTCTTATATATGTGAGATATTTTTTTCTCTCGCAACAGTCTGTAGCATACCTGGTCTGCTACAAACCGTAGCCGTAACATTGAGGCAACCTCAAAATAAAAAAGGCCGGTTCATCACCGGCCCTCTATGAGATTAGAATTGTTGTTGTTGTTGTAAGCTTTGATCGTAATTCATTGCTTGTTCTTCATTAAAAGGCTGTTGCTGCATTTGTTGATCTTGCAAATTATTGTCCTGAACTTCTTCCGCTTGAACAAATTCTTGATTCTGATTTTGTTCTATCGGTTGATCTAGTGATGGATCTTGTCCGAAGTTACCAACTTCAATGCCATTGTTCTCTGCTAAGATTTCTTGGTTTTGTTGTTGTTCTACTGCAGGAGCATCAGCAAGGAATCTTAAACGTGTGCCCTCTAAGGGACCATTGGTCAGAGTTACCATGTAAGCGCCCTGATCAATCTGATACATCATCCCCGAATAGAGTTCTCCATCGAGATCATACTCAAAGACGTTACCCACCATTTCTGAGAATGAAACTGATACACCCTCACCATTTGGTAGAGACACACTTAATGATTCAATTACGCCATTATTAGTGGCAAGACTTCCGTTAAACTGAGTATTAGTTAGACCCTTTTGCCATTTCTTAGGGTTGATCACTTCCACGAGATTAAGTGAAAGCTCTTCCTGAACCGCGGCCGCGGGAACGATGTCACCGGCGGAAACTTCTGGCGCAGAATTAGAAGTTGAAACTGTTTGTGTTAGTTGCCGAGGCCGGACTTTATTTTTATGAACCGCCACTTGCTGTGGAGAAAGTTTCTGCCAATTCATTGAAGCCGCAACTTCACGTCCGGAAACCGTGACTCCATATATTTCATCCAACCGTTTTACAAACTTGATGTCTGTTCCCGCCAGATGAGATTCTGAGTTAATCACCACCGCATTGTAGGTTCCGATCACCATAAATAGACCGAAGGCCATAAACGCAGCTGTCTTGTTCTTGTGCAGTTTCCAAGTCATAAAATTCCCCTGTGCCGTCTATAAAGCAAGGGGGATGCCAATTCAGGACTCGTTTTAAAGGGGTTTTACGCTGGTTAAGTAGATAGAAATTAGAGGGATGTTTAAAAGTTAGACAGTTTTTAGAGTCAGTTTGAAATTTCGTCAAAAAAAAGCGCAGGCCAGACCTGCGCCTTGGGATTTAATCATTATTGCTTCTTATAAGTGCATTCACTGCTATCCATCTTCTTACCATTCAAGCGAGTAGTAATACTTCGTTTAAGCTTATTACCGCTTAGTGAAAACTTAGTGTTCTGACTAAGGGTCATACCTTCACTTGGCTCTTCTTTAAAAATCTCAGAGAGATCAATTTGATTGTCCTTCAAGATGGCCCGCGTATTTCTGGTGATGGTTATGGTTTGTCTTCTCTCTCTACTCTTCTTCTTTTCAGAGGCCTGACCCAAACAGAAATCAACCACTTCACTTTCATGGCTTGCGAAGTTTCGATCGTCACTCATCGAGGTAATGAGACCATTACATTTATTTTGAAGGCGGATTTCAAAGAACTGTCCACAGTCCTGTCCATTGGGAGAGAGCTCATATTTTCCAACGAAATTTTGAAGGTCAAGGGAAGCGGCCTGGGCAGTTGTCACCATGAGAAGACCAAGAAATATAGTTGAGATTGTGGATTTCATAAATAGCTCCAATAAATAGATCAAATATCTCTTTCAAACCGGATGCCGGCCAAAGCTGAATCTATCACTGAAATGTTGAATAAGTTTTGAACAGGTGCTTAGAGGAGTAACAGATAAAAAAAGAAAGGCCCTCGAAAGAGGGCCTTGAAATTATTCAGTCATTGGAGTTTGTTTCAGATAATCAGAGTGAGAAGAGCGGAAACGCTTAAGTGCGATTACAACAAGATCAGCAACAGGAATACCTGTGTTCTTAGACATAGTATCTAAGTCTAGAGCTACTTGCTTTTCGATTTTTACGCTTACTTCTTTTAGTTCGCCTTCATTGTGCTTTTGCGATTTCATTAGAACCCTCTCTAAAAAATTTCAGCCATTTTAACGGTTTTTTTTTAAGTGGTCACCATCATCTTGATGGCTACCAGGTGCGTCACTTCGGGGCCACGATCTTAAGAGCGCCCTTTTTCCGCAAACTTACCAACGCCCAGGTAATTTCATGATCCATTAATGGGCAATGCTGATAAATATCATGGGTATTATTCCATTCAGTCAGGGTCTGAAGAACATCATACTCCTCCGGAGTTACTGGAAGAGTATCGTCGATGAATTCCGAATCAATCAGAATCTTCACATGATCAGGTGGACGAACTTTAAGCGACTCGCGGTACTGCTTCAGGACATCTGCCATTTTGTTTTTAATGACGGCGAATGGATAATGAATCTGGCGTTCTTTTTCTTCCACCAGCTCCGGCTCCACTACGTAATCAAAAGACTGAAGCGAATGCTCCTGAATGATGAGTTGATAGAAGGCCTTAAGTCCAAGGTGACCATTGAACTTCACCTGGATCACTTCTCCGTTTTTAAAAAGAAGGTGACCCAGGAACTGACGATTGAAAGAGGCCAGCACATTTACCTTCCCGGTAAATTGCACCGCCACCTGCTCCTCAATCACTCCCATCAACTTCGATTCCATTACTTATTAAGCCCTAGAATCTTAGAGAAAAATCCACCCTTGTTAGCAGGAGTTGGATTTGGATTGAAGAAATGCTCAACCTTCTCAGTCACATTCATGAAGCTTGTCCAAACCGGACGACCTTGGAATTGGTCTTGAGACATGTATGGAAGACCGTGATCTGAACCAGTACGAAGCTCGATCTCAAGCGGTACTTGGCCCAGGAAATCGATTTGTAACTGCTCAACTGCTTTGGCCACTCCACCTTCACCGAAGATGTGGTGTTCAGTTCCACAGCTTGAACAGATGAATGAGCTCATGTTCTCAACCATACCGATAACTGGAAGGTTAAGCTTCTTGAACATCTCAACACCTTTTTTGGCGTCAAGAAGAGCAATGTCCTGTGGAGTTGAAATAACAATGGCCGCGTCTACGTGAGCGTTTTGAATCATAGAGAGCTGGATATCACCAGTTCCAGGAGGAAGATCGATAAGGAGGTAATCAAGTCCAGACCAATCTACATCGAAAAGGAACTGATTAAGAACTCCACCAAGCATCGGTCCACGCCAGATAACAGGGTCATTCTCATTAATAAAGAAACCAAAGCTCATGAACTTAATGCCAAAAGCCTCAACTGGGATAATTTTTTTCTCAGAGTTTGAACGAGGCTTTTCATCACGTTTACCGAAGATCATCGGAAGAGAAGGACCATAAATATCGGCATCAATGATACCAACTTTGTGACCTTTTTTTGCAAGACTTAGGGCCAGGTTTGACGTGAAAGTCGATTTACCAACCCCACCTTTGCCTGAACCGATTGCGATGATTTTGCCAACACCCGGAACAGGTTTCTTTTTATCGATTGTCCCGTGACCTGCTTTAATTTGGGCCGGTTGAGTTTCTGGTGCTTTTGTCGGAGCTTCGCCTTGCTTATCCAGGGCCTTGAAAACGTCCTGACTTTGTGAAGATGTGGTTTTCACCATGATGTTATCAACCACCATGAGGTCACCTAGGGCCTTTTGAATCTCGCCCTCGATCACTCTTTTTTCCGCGGGGGAAATCCCATCACGGTTATATTGGGCGACAAGCTTGTCCCCATCCATTGCAATATGCTGCCAACGGTTTTCGGCCTCAAAGGTCGCCCCTGTGGCCGGATTTTTGATTTGATTTAAACGCGCTTTGATTTGATCTATCATAGAACCCTACTTGCTTGAGTAAACTGATTGGTTAATGCCCTAATTTCCGGCTAGTACAAATTACGAACTCATTTTATTATTCTATTAATACCTTGAATAGGAATAAGCTTTGGCATTTTACAAACGTTCCATCTTTTTGATTAATCCATCATTTCAGCTGAAATTCAGTGTGGTCGTTTGTTCTATTATTCTTGCCTCAACTATCATTTATCCGATCATTATTTATGACTTTTTTCAGATGATTGCAGCTTCTGCCCCTGAACTGCCAAATAATGTTATTGCTGCACGAAATGAACTGATTATTTATCTCGTGCTGATCCAACTGGTGATCACACTTTTGGCCTTTATCGTGTTCATTTTCCTGACCCATAAGATCGCGGGCCCAATGTTCAAGCTTAAGAACCATCTGGCCTCTATCCGGGAAGGAAAGCCGATCAGTCCTCTGACTTTTCGCACGGGAGATCACTTTCAAGATGTAGCTGATGAAGTTAGTTTGTTCCTTGAAACAGTGGCACAAAATCAAGAAAACGATTTCCAATATGTCGATGAAGTGGCCTCTTACATTGAGAACCTTTCTGCGGCAGTTCCAGACGATAAAAAGCCCATTTTGAACGAGATTAATCGTCGGCTAATCGACATTAAATCCCGTTACAAAAAACCTCTTTAATTTCCCATTCAATGTTATACTTATTGGCATCCATCCATGAGGGATGGATTTACTTTTCGAGAGTCATGAATTTTTTCCGAACGATCATTCTCACTACTTTAGGCCTTAGTGTTGCTCATGCATCTACCGGTGCGTATGACAATATCTTAAACTCGGAGAAGCTCCAGCTTTCCCGTGCTGATCACATTATTGCTGAACACATGGTGAACATGGTGAAGTTCACTGAGAAGGGTTATATCAATCAGGAAATTCTAACGAAGGTCCTGAATGAATCAGAGAAGTCGAAGAATTTTGCGTTTTTTGTTCCATGGCTTAAATCAATTCAGCATATTTCAAAAATTAACGGCACGAGTGATTTTATTACTTACTGTCGTCAATATACGACCAGAAAGGAAACTCTGCCATTTGAGCGAGTGCTAGAACGTCTGGCGGGTAACTATTGTCGTGAAAGAACACTTGAATCAATTGGTCGAGACATTGATAAGACGAAGACCTTAAGTGATGAGGCGACACTTTTCATTCAGGAAAATCTTAAGTTCTTCCTTACGAAGAAAAATAAAAAGAACTTCGCTTATTTCGTTCAATCTCAATCTGATAAACCAGAAATCCTGAAAAAGCTATCGCAAGAAGTTACGACTTACAGTGTTCGTCACGAAATCGTACCTTCGCAGGAAGTATTGCAAGACATCCTGATTAATGAGCAAATCACGAAGCTCATTCAGGACAAGGGCTTTAATCCGCTTCAGCACCAGAACGTTTTTTATGCTGAATACGGCAAGCTGATTGAACTTGGATACAAGGCCATCGACAGCAAAGACGCCAACGAAAAGAAGATCAAAGATCACTATCACTTTTTGAAGAACTATCTGGAACTTAACCAGGATCATCTTCCCGTGGGACTCTGTCTTACGCGCATGAATGATTTCGCCAAATCTGTGTTCCGTAATGGTTACAAGGATCTTTCACGTGACATCTTTAAGTTCATCGTTAAAAAGAACAATAAAGAGATCCAGGAAGACGCCTTGTTCTTCTACCTTTGGACGTATCTTTCTCTTAATGAATTTAAAGACGCTCAGAAACTCGCCAATCAATTTAACTTGATCAAGAAGAGCACATCGATTGTTGATCCAAGACTTAAGTTTTGGATTGCTTACATTCACGAAGAGTTGAATGAGAAATCAGACGCCATTGCTCTTTATGAGAACATCATCGTTAATCATCCGTTAAGTTACTACGGGATCATGTCGACGAAAAAGCTTCAGGTGCTTAAGCCTGATTCTCAATTCATTTCTTTCTACACCACAAACGGTGCCATCGCTCAGGCCCCAGTGGGACTTGAACTGAAAAACCTCGATGATGATCATATTTCATCACTTATTCGTCTTAAGGCCTGGTCAAAGATTGATAACGCTCGATTCTTGAAACTGGAACTTAAGCGTTTAAACAATCACAGCATGCCGGCACTTCTGGTGAAATATCCGACGGACAAGCAGCAACTTGTTAAATCTGATCTTCATTTGATTAACGCGAAAATCATTCAAACTTCTCAGAACTACCTTGGTACTTTCCGCTACCTTTATGAAGTATTGGATAAAAAAGAAGTGCTCTTTAATCGCTCACTTTTAGAAGTGCTTTATCCAAAACCTTATATCGAAGTGCTTTCAAAAGCACTTAAGAAAGATCCTCTCGATCCAATCGTAGTGCTTTCACTTATTCGCCAAGAGTCTGTGTTTAACCCACTGGCAAGATCACCAGTAGGAGCTCGCGGATTAATGCAACTCATGCCGGCCACAGCTCGTCGTTTGAAGCGCTCAGTTCGTGATAAACATCTTGTGAATCCAGAGATCAATATTGAGCTTGGTACAAAGTACTTTAAGGGTCTGGTTAAGCGCTATGACGGAAACCTTGTGTATGTCCTTTCGGCCTACAATGCGGGTGAATCAAGAGTTGAACGTTGGAAGAATCTCTACTTTGATACGGACGCCACCATTCTTAAAAACATTGAGGCGATTCCGTTTTTAGAAACAAGAAACTACGTGAAACTTATCTTCCGTAATATCTTCTTCTATAAACTGCTGATTAATGAAAAGCAGGACGTAGTTGATCCACGAGAACTGAATCAGATTTTTGATGTAAAACTAGGCTTCAATAAATAGTGAGAGGCTGGTCCTAAAACCATGAGGATCAGCGCCACTACCTGCGCCTCCCAAAACGAAACTCCCATGACAAAGTAAGTTACTCCGTGAAAAAGGATGAGAAGAATTCCCCAGGTCCTGATCCATTTTTGTTTTTGGACCACGAAAACTCCGGCAAGTTCAAACACGATCACCATCATCCATAAAAAAGTCTGAAAACTCATCGGCATATTCATAAGCGATAGCGCCAATGAATTGCTCTCCCCCTGAATGACCATATTGCGGGCCAATTGAAAGGTCAGAATCCCATCAATCCCAGCTTCAATGACAATACGAAGTTTCCAAAGACCAGAGAGGAAATATGGGAAAACAAAAACACTCACCGCACTTCGATAGGCTAGCTGATCGTTCTTTTCGTTACCGTTGATGAAACTTAAAAAGATGGAAGTCAGGATCAATCCATGAAGACTATGATCAATCTTCCCGTGGGAAAAGTAGGCCGCAAAAAATAAAAACGAGAAAATGAATTCTCCTGCTTTCATGGCGGTAGAAAAGGGACCTTTTATGACCTGAGATCCAAACAAGATACTAAGGGCCCCAACAAAGAAGACCAGAGAATCTGCGTTCCTAAAAAAACCAAACCAGGCAACCGGCCAAAGCCATTCAGGACCCCCTCCTGTCATATGAAGTGCATAATCCACTCCATAGAGCGCGAGAACAATGATCTTGAAGACGTAAAACAGTCGAAGCATCTCTTTCAATCATTACTCCGATGACGAAACGTCGCCATGACTTCGTTCTTGATTACTTCCTTACGTAAAACATAGTTCACTGGATTAAGTGTGCGTTTTGAAAGTGTGAAGGAATGGGCCTTCGTAAGTTTCGCGAGCTCTTTAATGCTTTGATTGATCTGAATGTAATCGCCCTGCTCCTGAGCGGCACCAAGTTCCTGAATGATCCAATACTCTTCCTCACCTTGAATTAATTCAGGTGTGGTGACGGCAAAGTCATGAATCATGTCCTGTTTGTGAGTATAGAGAGACCAGTGAAAGAAAGGAAAGGCCTCAATCCAATTGTTCTTATGAGAATAGAACTGAGAGAAAAAGAAAAGGCCGCTGAAAACTAGAACAATCGTCGTTTGCAGCGGCCGTTTCATGAATGCGATTTAATTAAACGTTGAACTTGAAGTGGATAACGTCGCCGTCTTTCACTTCGTATTCTTTACCTTCCATACGGAACTTACCGGCTTCTTTCACCTTCGATTCTGAACCAAGAGCGAATAGATCGTTACAGTGGTAAACTTCTGCTTTAATGAATCCACGCTCGAAATCAGAGTGAATAACACCCGCAGCTTGAGGAGCTTTAGCACCTTTCGGGAAAGTCCAAGCACGAACTTCTTTCACACCAGCTGTGAAGTACGTGTACATATCAAGCATGTTGTAACCAGCACGAATCATCTTAGAAAGACCAGACTCTTCGATACCGATATCTTTTAGGAATGCTTCTTTTTCTTCTTTTGATTCAAGGGCCGCGATCTCAGACTCGATCTTTCCGCAAATTGTGATCACTTGTGATCCTTCTTTAGCGGCGATCTCTTTAACTTTCTTAACGTGCTCGTTTTCTTCAAGAAGGTTAGCTTCATCAACGTTACACACGTAAAGCATCTTCTTCATCGTGATAAGGTGGATATCAGAGATAGCGTCGATCTCATCAGCATCAAGTGGAAGTGAACGGGCCGGAAGACCAGCTTCAAGAGTCTTCACAAGACGCTCAAGGATCGGCTTTGAGATAAGAGCTTTCTGCTGAACTTTCTTATCTTGCGACTTAAGGTATTTATCTAGAGTTTGAATACGCTTCGTAACAGATTCAAGATCCGCTAGAGCAAGCTCGATATTAATAACTTCGATATCTGAAACAGGATCAACTTTACCAGCAACGTGAACGATATCGTTATCTTCGAAACAACGAACCACGTGACAGATAGCTCCAACTTGACGGATGTGACCAAGGAATTGGTTACCAAGACCTTCACCCTTAGAAGCACCTTTTACTAGACCTGCGATATCTACGAACTCAGTTACGGCCGGAATAACTTTTTCCGGACCAACGATTTTTGCGATTTTTTCCAGACGCTCATCAGGAACGTGAACGATCCCTACGTTTGGTTCAATTGTACAGAACGGGTAGTTCGCAGCCTCGGCCGGTGCCGATGTTAGTGCCGAGAAAATTGTCGATTTACCAACGTTTGGAAGACCAACAATTCCACAATTCATACCCATAAATTTCTCCTATATCTTAAGCTAAAAGATTCTTTTTATTGTAAGTGCCGACTTTTTGTAATCCATCTACCATAGCGGTAACGAGTGGGTCATGCAATTTCTGGATGAGAAGCGGCAATTGTATCTTTTGATCGCCGTGGAAACCACCTAAAACCCATCCCGACACGTCTCCGTGAGGAGGACGACCTATTCCAACTCGCATGCGAGCGAAATTGTCAGTTCCCAAACAAGCAGCAATAGATTTCAAACCGTTATGGCCCGCAAGTCCTCCGCCCATCTTGAAATGAACCTGCCCAAATGGGATATCCAGCTCATCGTGGATGACTAAAATCTCGGAAGGAGCGATCTTAAAAAAGGCCGCCATAGGTTGCACCGATTCTCCGGAAAGATTCATGAAAGTCTGGGGTTTAAGAGCGTAAAACTTGTTACCCTTGATCGAGGCCTCGGCGTATTCGCCTTTAAACTTCGATTTCCAGATAGCATTTCCAAAAGTGGGAGTTTGATCAAGAAGCATCCAAGCAATATTGTGCTTGGTCTCTGCATACTGACTTCCCGGATTCCCGACTCCAACAACTAACTGAAACATACTAGATGAACAGTGAGCTTACCGAATCATGATTGAATGTTCGGTGGATAGCTTTCGCCAGGATGTCGGCAGTTGTGACGACTTTGATTTTACTTAGTTGTTTTGCTGATTCCGAAAGAGGAATTGTATCCGTCACAATCACTGCTTCTAGTTCTTCACAGGCAGCAATTCTGTCGATCGCTGGAGGTGAGAACACAGGGTGAGTTGAGGCCGCATAAATTTTCTTAGCACCATTCTTACGAAGGGCCTTGGCCGCTTGAACCAGAGTTCCAGCTGTGTCGATCATATCATCGATGATGATACAGTCTTTACCAGCAACGTCCCCGATCACGTTCATCGCTTCCGCGACGTTTGGACCAGTACGACGTTTATCGATAAGCGCGAGGTCCGCCTCTAATTTCTTAGCATAATAACGAACGCGCTCTACCCCACCAGCATCCGGAGAAACCGTGATTAGGTTTGAGCGATCAAGATTCTTTTCCACGTACTCAAGAAGTACTGGAGAAGCAAAAATGTTATCAAATGGAATATTGAAGAAACCTTGGATCTGGCCCGCGTGTAGATCCATTGTGATCACACGAGAAGCACCGGCCACGGTCATCATGTCCGCCACAAGCTTAGCCGTGATCGGAGTACGAGGAGCACTCTTACGGTCCTGACGAGAATATCCATAATGCGGAACAACAGCAGTGATTGATTTTGCTGAAGCACGCTTAAGAGCATCTACGATAATCAGAAGCTCCATTAAGTTTTCATTAACTGGAGCGCACGTTGATTGGATGACAAATACGTCAGCACCACGAACGTTCTTTTCGATTTCACAGTAGATTTCGCCGTTAGCGAAGCGTCTTAATTGAGGATTTACAAGGGGGATGTCTAGGAATTCGGAGATTTTCTTCGAGAGAATTGGGTTTGAGGTACCCGAGACTAAAACCATTCGTCTCACTCTGAACTCCTGGAAGGATGACCTTCAAAAGTGGTAGGGGTGCCAGGGTTCGAACCTGGGCATGGCAGAATCAAAATCTGCTGACTTACCACTTGTCGACACCCCTACAGAACATAAATGCGTTCAAAGCAATATAAAGTACCAAATGCTTTTTTGCAAGATATCCCAATTAGGAAATCAAGATTTTTTAAGTGGGATAGTTGGACACATCCCAAGGGATTTCTTATAGTTTTTCAATACATTATTCCCATTCTGGTTGCCGAACACCAGACACACTATGGAGAACCTGTGACTGTTAAAAGTTTACGTCTAACTTCTACGCTTTTTGTTTCTGCACTGAGCATCAATTCTGCCATGGCCCTTCCAATCGATTGGACTGGGGTTTTTGGGGTTGATACACACAATATCTCGAACACTTGTCGTACCAGCGATGCTATTGGAGAGGCACAAAAGCCACTACCGGGTGATGCAACTGGAACAGGCGTTCGAACAGGTACCCAGGCGCTTCGTAATGGTGACTGTGGAGCTACTTTTCAGACCTATACTATGCGCTTGAATCCAAACATCATAGTAAACGATGGTGTAACACTTAAAGGTGAGCTTTCAAGCGGTTATCTTCGTGGCGGATTCGCTGGGGATGATTCAGCTAATAACTACGATGGTTCTGGTAACAATGCTTACTTCTTCACGACTCCGGCTCAAAGAAGTGCTCTGAATGTTAACCAAATGTACATGGAACTTTACGCAGATACGGCCCTGGTAAAAATAGGCCGTTTCGCTCGCGGATTCGGTATGGGAATGATTTTTGATGATGGTCGTGATCCATGGGACCGTTTTCTAACTATGTATGATGGTATCGATGCTGAAATGAAGATCGGTAATTTCAGCGTTGCTCCTTATTACGCAAAAATCTCTAGCTATAACGACACAAAAAACAAACCTCAGGGCCAGCCAGTGGGTGACTTTGATGTGCGCGAGCTTGGTCTAGTAGCTAAATACGATAACAAGAACAAAGATTTTATCGCGAGTATCCTGTACGCGAAGCGTTCATCGGAAGCGAAGAACTCGCTCTACAATTCAACGACTGATGGTTCAACTCCTGCAGATGCAGAAATTGATCGAGGCAAAACGGACATCACAATTATTGATGGTTTCGTTTCAAAAAAATGGAACAAGTTCAAAGTGACAGCTGAAGCAGCACTTATGACAGGAGATTATGGCCAAGTTTATGCTAAAGGTGATGATTCGAAGATCTCTGCGAGCTCAGGCGTTGTTGATCTTAAGTATGACCTAAATCCAAAATGGGACATGGGTTTCCTTGCAGGTCAAGCAAGTGGTGACAAAGGCTCTAGTGATAAGTTTGAAGCGGCTTATATGCACCCGAACTTCCAAATTGCAGACCTTATGTTCCGTTATAACTATGCGGCCTTCAATGAAGGTGGAAAATCGATTTTCGATTCTTCAATCACGAACGCTCGTTTCTTCAAGCTATATGGTAACTACAAAACTGATAAGTGGACTTGGAAAGGTGCCTTAATCATGGCTAACGCACTTGAGACTGCCAAAGCCGGATCTCCATCTTATCATCATGAAGAGAACTACCGCTTTGATTCAGATTTCAAACAAGACAAAAACTACGGTTGGGAAATCGACCTAGGCTTTGATTACCGTTGGAATCCGAACGTTACAATCGGTGGTTACTACGGTTACTGGATGGTGGGAGATTACTACGCTTTCACGAACGCTGCTAAAGAACTGTCGCTCTCAAACGTGCACGGTGGCGGTCTAAGAGCGACTCTCGAATTCTAATTTTCTAATCTTATCTGTACATGCTGTACTGATTGTACTGCATGTACGGATTATAGTTCTGATACATCTGCTGCTGAGGATACATCTGATTCCCAGCTCCCCACTGAAAGTTATATCCACCCTGCATTTGATACCCACCATAAGCTTGAGCACCTAGCGGCTGAGAATAATACTGATATGGATTCTGCTGCTGCATGAACATGTTCTGCTGAGCATACGGTGTCTGCGGATACTGATAGTTCTGCGGAGTCATCTGCGCTTGCTGTTGCGGCCATTGGAAATTGTAAACTCCATTCTGACCTTGCTGAGGCTGTTGGGCCTCTGCGGCTCTTGGCTGAGGTCTAGTCGTGTCCTCAGGAAAAGAATCCTGCTTAGGAACTCTCTCTTCAACAACCTCTTCACCATTTTGAGCGGCAATGTAACGACGACCTTGGGCCTCAAGTTCGCCATATGATTTCGCCTTCGCATCGTATTCGGCCGCACGTTCTTCATCAATTTTGTTGTAGTGCTGAAGAAGGGCCGTTAATTCCTGGATACGCTCAACAGTGTCCTGGATACACTTCTGAGCATTACGCCAGTATTTGAAACAATAACCATTTGGTTGTTGAACTCTTTCGTATTCGCTCTGAATTTCAGCGCTGAAGTTCTGACTACGAATTTGAATATTCTGGCGCATGCGTTTTGCCAGTTGCGCGTAGTAATCAGATTTACCAGTCGTTTGACCAGTACGAATTTCATAGTTTTCTCTCTCAGTTTCAAGTTGGGATTTGAATGCCTGACGAGCAGAAGTAACACGAGACGCGGCTACAGATGGAGTGATCACCACGTTTTCTTGCTTAGAACCAAGACGGTGATAGTTATCAAGACTGATCATAATCGAGTTAAGCTTCTCAGCTTCTTCGAAACGACCGTCTTCAATTAACTTTTTCGTTTGAACACCAGTGAAGTAAGGCTTCTGTCTATAAGTCGAAAGTTCAGCAAGAACAACTTTTAATTCTTCTTGTTTGGCCTTCTTCGCGTCACCTTCAAGGTCCACCATTTGCTGATAAAGACTGATGGCCAGGTCAATTTTAGGTTGAACGATGTAGCGCTCAAAATCACCCATGACCTTCAAATCATCTTCAGTGTATTTACCTTTAAGAATGGCCTCTGCTGACTTCTTCGCTGATTCAAGAATCAGACGATCACGAACTTGTCCAAGCTGCGCGCTGTAGTCTTCATACTTTTCAAGGAAGTCGGCCACTTTGTAATATTCATTGATCGGACAATCTTTTAGTTTTGCCGCCTCTGCATCCAGACGCTCTTTTTCTTCATCCGCTAGAGTCAGAAGATTTTTAACTTGTGGATGGGCTTGCTCGTAATAGTCACAACGATCTACTGCTTCAAACGTTCCATACTTCGCCTTCACCATTGGTGATGATGGACCGTGAGAAAGAAACAGAAGTCTTCCTGATTGCTCAATTCCGTTGAATTTTTCATTCGCCTGAGAACTATAAATGGCCTTTGGATCTACCTTGCCATTAACAATCACTCCAGACTTCTGAAGACATTCTTCAAAACCTTTAAGTGTTGGTTTGAAAACCATCTCTTCATATTTTTCGAATTCGCCATTTTTAACTTTCGCAATTTTGTACTTACAGCCTTGATCAGAACATTCGCCAGTACTGTTGAATTTTACTTCAATGGCATAGGCCTTCTTACCCTGAATCTCTGGTTGTTTTAATTTCCAATCAAGCATGCTTGAGCAGTTAGAAATCATGTCAGGAGATTTAACTGTCAGAGTGCCTTGACGAGGATCGTGAACGATATCGAGCTTACCGTCTTTTTCCATGATTAAAGACGTGATATAACTTAAAGGTAATGAGGTTTGATCGTTTTCTTCACACTTATTATTTGTCGTAGAAGAGGCCCCACCACTCGGTTTAACTTCCGGCACTGGCTTCGAGCTACTTCCCACAGTCGTGCTGCTCCCACCTTCACCAGTTCTACTTACATGCTTAGGTTCCAGCGATTCCTGATATGAATTCAAGGAACCCAAAATACCCTGAGCGTAGACTGGCATCGTTGCCATCGAAAGCAGTAGGATCGAAAACTTTTTCATAATGTCCTCAAAACAGAAGTTGAGTTATCTCACCTTCTATTCGGACAGGAGGCCTTGAAACTTAAGCATTTACATGAGGGTATAGGGGTCGATATCGATCTTGTAGCTGACTGAACTCATGGATTTGTAGTTCATCTCGAAGGATTTCAAAAGGTTGTGGAGTTGAGCAAGGTCCCCAGATTTTAGCAAAATTGACCAAGTAAACTGGTTGGCCTTCTTTTCAATGTTCGCCGGACGCGGGCCCAAAACCGAGACTTCTGGAAAGTGCTGGGCCACCAAACCTTTGATCATTGCTCCAGCGTGCTCTGTAACATGGCCAATAAGTTTGTCCTGAAAGCGGGAAGAAAAGTGAATCATCGCCAGACGTTTAAAAGGCGGGCAATCACACAGCTCACGAATTTTTAGTTCGTCCTGATAGAATTGATGAAAGTCGTGGTTCTTCACAATCTGAAACAGTGAGTTCTCTGGATTAAGAGTCTGAATTAGAACTCTTCCATCTTGAGAATAACGACCAGCTCGACCGGCAACTTGAGTGAGTGTTTGATAAACTCTTTCTGAAGAGCGGAAGTCTGGAAAGTTTAATTGGTTATCGATACCTAAAATGAGAACGAGTTTTACCTTCTCAAAGTTGTGACCCTTCGAAAGCATTTGAGTTCCCACCATGAGATCGATCTTTCCAGCGTGGAAATCTCCAAGACGCTCTTCCAACTGTTTAAAGGTTTTGATTTCGTCACGATCAAAACGTTCAATGACTTTCTCTGGAAAAATTCTTTTTAGAACCTCTTCGACTTTCTCAGTTCCAAAGCCCTTATGAGACATCGTCATACATCCACAAGCTGGACATTGAGATGGCATCGGTTCTTTATACTCGCAGTGATGACAAGCAAGTTGGTGCTTACGCTTATAATAGCGAAGAGTAATGGCACAGTTAGGACAATTAAACTGATGTCCACAACCACGGCATTGAATGTAACTAGAAAAGCCAAGACGATTTACGAAAACGAGAACCTGCTCTTTTTTCTCGAGGGCCTCTTTAATCGTTTCAATTGATTTCGGAACCAGTGGCCATATATCATCTTCACTCTTATCCGACTTATCGCGAGCATCAATCAATCTGATTTCAGGAAGGAATGCATTCCCTGCACGCTCTTTCATTTCAAATAGATTCTGCTTGGGTTGGTGAAATGAATTATAGGTCTCAAGACTTGGCGTCGCTGATCCCATGACAACCGGGATATTTAAAAGCTGGGCCTTCTTTGAGGCCACATCCCGAGCATTATAAGGACAACGATCGTCTTGTTTAAAAGACGTATCATGCTCTTCATCAATAATGATGAGTCCTAGATTTGAAACCGGAATAAAAATCGAACTGCGCACGCCCAGGATGAGAGCGCCCTTCTTCATTGCTCGTGCTTCTTTCCAAATCTGATACTTCTGAGAATCAGAAAGTTCTGAGTGATAAGAGAAGATCGGAGCATCTAGATATTTGGCGAAAGTATGAATGAATTGCGGAGTGAGGTTAATTTCCGGAAGAAGAAATAACACACTCTTCCCTGCTTCAATTGTCGACTTAATAAGATCAAGATAAACGACAGTTTTACCACTGCCGGTCACGCCATGGACCAATGTTCTTTTGAAACTGCCCAGACCCTCGCGAATAGATTCAATGATAGATTTCTGAACGGGGTTCGGTACAAACTCCAGAGGTTGGCCCTCACCCAAAGTCTGTTCAAGTTCACGTGGTCGTTTCAGGACATGAGGCAAACAATCAAAGATCAATTGTCCCAAACTGTAATGATAATACTGGGACATCCATTCATAGAGTTGAAGTTCGGCCTCACCGAGTTTCCAATCAGGAACGATGTCTTTAATGGATTTAATTTTATCAACTGGAGTATCAGCGTATTCTTTAGATTTTGATTCATCCACACTGACCACACAACCAAGTTCAGAACGTTTTCCCAGTGGAACTTCTACAACCTGGCCGCGTACGAGGTCCCCTTCATAGTGATAAAGAAGACCTACGTTTTTTTGAGGATAGTTTACGGCAATGCGGGCAACTTTCATTAAAGTAGAAATTCTGGACGAAGCTCAGAAGATTCTTTTCCTTTTAAAATCTGGTCCCAATTATTCAAGCGACGAACTAGATCAGCTTCCTTCTCAACATAGTGACGAAGGTTTGTGATCTCAACTTGATAACTCTGGCCGTTTAAACTCTTAATCAAAATGTATCGAGGCATGGCGTGAGTTCCGTTTGCAAGCCAATAGTCCTTGCAAACCATCTCTAGTTCGCCCGCCTGTGACTTATAACGAATTTTTTGAAGGTCACGCGACTTATACGCGAATACTGCCTCAAACGGGCCAGCATTAACGACCCAGGCAATCTGGCCATCATCACGAGAAAGTTTCACCTGCTTCGTGTCTGTGTACATAGATTCATTCATGATTCGTTCCGCACGCTCACGTGCCTCGCGATCATCCGGACGCATTGGATTTACTTCCGTTTTCTTGGCGTTTCTGTCTTTGGCGATTGTTACGAGGTAACGTTTATAATCCGCCAGGAACTCCACTTTTTCACGGTTGATAAGTTCATTATTCAAACGAACCGGCACACCCAATTGCTTTAAGTAGTTCACCATGTGTGAACCATTATTCAGCGTCAGGCTATTAATCAATGAAAAGAAAAGTCCGCGCTCAAGCTGCTCGATATCCGTCTTCACTGTGTAAGAAGTAAAGTTCGGATAATAGATCTTATGCTCAAGAGACGATTCAGAAAAAGTCGCGTTCTTGTAACGAGTCTGAGCAATTTTCAAACTATCGTTCGGATTATGAGTGATGAAGATCTTATAGAAATCTTCCGGTCTTGAGTCTTGAACAAGTGAAGCGTCCTGGGTTGTGGCAGGAGTTTTTTCTTCACCCATTTTTTTCACTACCATTGTTAGTGAAATTCCGTTTCCAGTTACATCCGGATTAGATCCGTGACGAAACAAAGATTCTACTGTCGGGACATATGCGTGAGCAGCAGAGGCAAGAAACAAAGAAGCGAGGACAATTTTGATCATACTGAAATTCCATGTTTTACAAGTCGGCTCTTCAAAGACGCCAGGAATGTGTCTCTAATCTCAGGGTCTTTAAGTGCAAAATCAATTGTAGCATCAAGGTAGCCATGAACGTTACCAGTGTCATATCTTTCCCCATCAAAGCGATAGGCAAAGACGTCTTGACTCTGACAAAGAACATTAATGGCATCTGTTAACTGATATTCGTTACCGGCACCGCGAGGAATTTTCTCAAGGATTGAAAAGATTTTCGGAGTGAGAATATAGCGGCCAGGTGTCGCAAGATTTGTAGGGGCATCTTCTGGTTTTGGTTTCTCCACCATGCCCGTCATTCGAAGAGTTTTTTCGTCAACGATCTCACCTTTCACAATTCCGTATTTAGGCGTGTCTTGTTTAGGAACTTCCATCACACCAATCACCGGTGCACCGTTATTCACAAGTGATACATCCATAAGTTGCTTGATCGCCGGGTTGTCGTTAATCACAATATCGTCACCCAGAAGAATCGCGAATGGTTCATCACCAATCATGTTCTTGGCACAAAGAACTGCGTGACCAAGACCAAGTTGTTCTTTTTGACGAACGCTAGTCACGTCCACCATTGAACCGATCTTACGAATCAGATCGAGCTCTTTCATTTTATTATTTCTTTCAAGGAACGCTTCTAGTTCCTGGTTACGATCGAAGTAATCTTCCACAGAAAATTTACCCGAAGAAGTTACGAAGATGATTTGTTCAATGCCAGCTTCCACTGCTTCCTGAACAATGTAATGAATCATGGGAACATTAATGATGGGGATGATCTCTTTTGCGATTTGTTTCGTCGCTGGAAGAAATCTAGTTCCTTTACCTGCAATGGGAATGATCGCTTTTCTGATTTTCATAAATGTCCTTGTTTAAGAGAAAATAATTCTCTACATTTTTCTATATGAAGAAAGTAATTATTTTAGCTGCCTTATGTCTCATGGGCCAGTCTGCATGGGCCCAAATTCGTGATTTTCAGACTACTCGCTTAATGTCTACTGCCGGTGCCGGTGTTGCGAGTATATTATCTACCGAAGCCGCCATATTAAATCCAGCCTCGTCGGCGTTTTTTAGTGGTTCGAGTTTTTCCTATCAGGGTTATTCTACGGCGCTGAAGGACGAGAACGAGTTGCGTAAGGCCGCAAATGATGAATTTCCGGGTAACAACCGTTCTCAAGGTGCGTTCTTATCCGATCATTCTGGTGCGGTAAAGGGCGGCGTGGCCTATCTGACTCAGGATGAGAATAACTTCGAACGCGAAAAAATGGTGCTTCATGGCTCGGCTGCAATGGGTCCATCGACTGCTATGGGTGTGAGCTATAACTACGTTCAAGACACTCTTCCAAATTCTTATAAAGATCGCCATCAAACTCACCATCAAATGTCACTTGGTATGACTCATTTTGCTGCCGATGACATGATTCTTGGGATTGTGATTCTAGATCCAACTCGCACCAATTCAGGGGACGAGCGTTTAATTGCTGGTTTCCAATACACCATCACGAACCGTTTTATGTTAATTGGGGACGTGGGTACTCAATACACGAAGGCCTGGTCAGAAAAGTATCTCTGGAGAGCTGCAGTTCAGCTCAACATCTTCAGTGACTTCTTCATTCGTGTTGGTCAGTTCTACGATAATGTTACTGAGTTCAAAGGAACCGGCTGGGGTGTTGCCTGGATGGGTCCTCGCCTTGGACTTGAATTCGCGCAAAAATATTCCGACCAAATTGGTGACGGTAATTACATCTACGAAGGTGAATCACTCGTAGACACCTCACTTTCTGCCATCATAAAGTTCTAATTTTACGGTCATATCCACCGATAAGCTGGGTATGGCCACAACTAAGTCCGCTAAAGAAGTCCGTGAAGAACGGGAGAAGATGCTCGTATTAAAACACAAATACGACAATCGCATTACTATCACTAAATACGGAAAAGAATGTTTGGACGCTGGCGATTACGCCACCGCTCTTCAACGTTTCACCGAGTACATGGACATCATGGCCGAAGTGAAGCACGTGAAGGATTTCTACTCTCTTAAAACCGGACATTTTGATTCAAAGTCCGACATCACAGAAATGCTCATGATGAGTCACGTGTTCTTTGAAATGGCCCGTATCTATGACGCCGTTCCAAAGTTTCAGGAAGACTCACGCCGCTGTCTTGAGCAGTTTGTTGCCTTCTCGGCCAATCAACCTTATCAGGTTGTGAACTCAGAACTGATTCGTAAGCATTTAAAAAAATCAGTTTTCAAAAATCCGGATGCTTTTCGGGACGCTTATCAACAAATCTATGTTCAATCTAAGAAGTGTTATGTCGTGACATTCTGTTATGGTCACGAGCATCCAGTAACAAATGAGTTCCGTGAGTTTAAAGACTGGCTTCTTAATTACAAAACCGGCCAGGAACTAGTGCGTTTATATTATGGCCATTCATCAACCGCCGTTACTCGCTGGGAAAAAAGTCCTGCCATGCACCTCGTGGCGCGATTATTCATTCGCCCGGCCCTGGTTTTGTTTTCAAAAACGATCCTTCGCCTTATACTAACTAAATGATTCTCTCGAACTTAATCATTAAGCAGTGGTTTAAAAGTCTCATCGCGGCCGTGACCGTGTTGTTCCTTTTAATTTCTACGGCGGATTTGATTAACGGCTTCCTTCAAGGGAAAGACGCCATGAGAGTTCTGCTTGAATATTCTCTCAAGATGCCGGACCTTATGGGAAAGATGTTTCCCATCTGTTGTCTCGTGGCCACTCTCTTTTCATTGAATAATCTCAAGGCCCACGCTGAACTTATCGCCATTCTTGCGGCCGGATATTCTTATCGCCGCATTTATTTTTTGGTCGGTGCTTGTGCGCTTACCATGGTTGGCCTTCAGTTTCTTAACCTTGGTTTCGTTGAGCCTTATGCCAATAAAGTAAAACGTCAGGAAATTCAAAAGAGCCGAAAATCCGAAGGTAAGTACCTTACCCGCAGTAGTATTGAAGGTGGAAGATTCTGGTATAAGTCACAAAATTATTTTGCTTCATTTGGTTTCTTCGATCGAAAATCCAATGTGCTTCAAGATGTAGAAATCTATTACTTTACAGAAAATCACACGAGTTCAAAAATCCTAAAGGCCCAAAAGGCCTCTTTCATTTCAGAAGGAAAATGGCTACTCACGAATGTGACGGAACTTTCAGGTCTTAGTACTCCGACCTTTCCGATGCAAACAACCAAGCCAGAGATCACCATGTCACTGAATGAAAATCCAGATGACTTCGGTGAATTTGAAGCGGATCTCACGACTCTGAATTTTTTCAAACTCAATCAATTCATCAAACGCATGTCGAGAACCGGAATCAATATTTCCGAGTACGAAATCATTCTGATGAATAAAGTGTTTTTGAGTTTTGTGTGTCTGGTCTTCGCCCTTATTCCAGTTTCAACTATTTTCAATCCAAACCGTCGTTCTGATTCATTTGGTAAGAATGTCGTTCTGACTTTGTTGGTTACTGTCCTGTTTTGGGTTCTTTACAGTGGCGCCGTAGCTTATGGAAATTCTGGAGCAGTTGCCCCATGGCTTGCGACGGGAATTGTGCCGCTTTTATTCTTCAGTTACGTGCTATTTACCTTCTGGAAACATAGAAAACTCTCGATTTAATTTCACTCTTGTCTGTGCTATAAAAGCCCCTATGAATATCGAAAATTACAAACTTGAGGGAGAGCGTCTCCCTATCGTGACCTATCCTGACCCTGTTCTTTCCACTAAGGCGTTGCCGGTGACTGAATTTACACCTGATCTTCATAACTTAGTGAAGAACATGCTGTTTACGATGTACCACGCCCCTGGAATTGGACTCGCCGCTCCTCAAGTGGGAATTGGCCAGAGAATTTTTGTGCTAGATGTCGGTTATGACCGTGAAGTGGTTACGAACTCTGCTGGGAAAGAAGAAGTCCGCATGTCGAACTTTAATCCCATGGTTCTGATCAATCCGGTGATCACAGGAACTTCTGGAACAACCACTTATGAAGAAGGTTGTTTATCTGTGCCTGGTGTTTACGAAGAAGTTAAGCGCTACGAAAGCATCAAGGTGAAGTACCAGGATCTGAACGGCAAAGAACACGAAATGGAAGCAGATGATCTTCTTTCAATTTGTATTCAGCATGAAAACGATCACCTTGAAGGAATTGTTTTCATCGAGCGTTTAAGTAATCTCAAAAAGAATTTCTATAAAAAGAAAATGGTGAAAGAGAAGGTTAAATGAAAAAGTTTCGTGTTGCCTTCTGTGGGACGCCGGACTTTTCAGTTCCTACTCTCGATTTACTAAGTAACCATCCTCATATTGATCTTCGTTACGTTATTTCTATGCCCGACCGACCATCCGGACGTGGCATGGATTTAAAATCACCTGAGGTGATTGAATTCGCCAAAGCGAAGCGAATTCCATTTTTTCAAACTGAAAACATTAACAAAGAACCAGAGTTCCTGGAAAAGCTTAAAGCGGAAGAACTAGACTTCGTTGTGGTTCTGGCCTTTGCTCAATTCCTCGGCAGCAACATGCTAAACATGGGAAAGCTTGGTTGTTTTAACATCCACACTTCAGTTCTTCCGAAGTATCGTGGGGCCGCTCCGATTCAATACGCACTTCTTAACGGCGACACTGAGACAGGTGTTTCGATTCAGAAGATGGTGAAGAAAATGGATGCTGGTGATCTTGTTCACTTTCACACAGTTCCCATTGCGGAAACTGAAACTGGTGGACAACTTTATACGCGATTGAAGTTCCAAGCAGCTCTAGCGATGAATGATCTCATCACAAAGCTTCTGGAAAACAAAGTTACCTATACAGTTCAAGACGAGAGCAAAGTTTCATTTGCTCCGACTCTTAAAAAAGAAGATGGTCTTCTGAACTTCAAAGAAAAGACCGTCGCTCAAATTCTAAATAACATTCGCGCGCTTGATCCCTGGCCCGGCACTTACTGTTTCTTAAACGGTAAACGTCTTAAAGTTTTGGAAGCACAAAAATATCACAAGAAACTAGCTCCAGGTAAGGCCGAGAACGATCTAGGTTCACTGGTAGTTGGTTGCGTAGATGGAACTCTTCGCCTCACTCAAGTTCAGCTTGAAGGCAAAAAGGCCTGCACGGATCGCGAACTACTAAACGGCATTAAAACTGAAATCATTCTAACTTCTGATAAGGAATAGTATGTCGGTCATCATTTCACCAAGTCTTCTGTCAGTAGATTTTCTGGAACTAAAGACTGAACTAGAGCGTTTAAATGAGATCGATGATCTATGGCTTCACTTAGACGTCATGGACTCGCACTTCGTTCCGAACCTAACCTTCGGTGAACCAGTACTTAACAAAGTTAAAACTGTTTCTAAGCACAAGCTTGATGCTCACTTCATGGTGACGGATCCAGACTTCTTCGTGGAAAACTTCAAGAACGTAGGTCTTCATAACTTCACCTTTCACTGGGAAGCGACGAAGAATCCTGAAGAACTTATTAAAAAAATCAAAGCACTTTATCCTTCTGCCGGAATTTCTCTTAAACCTGGAACTCCCCTATCAGCAATCCCGATGAAAATTTGGGAGATGGTTGATCTCGTCCTCATCATGAGTGTTGAGCCGGGCTTCGGTGGCCAGAAGTTCATGCCAGAATCGATTGATAAAGTGATTGCCCTGGATCTTATTCGTCATGAGAACAAACTCAACTTCCAAATCCAAGTTGATGGCGGAATCAATGGCGAGAATGCCGGGTACCTTATCCAAGCCGGGGCCAACAATCTAGTTGCTGGTTCTTATGTCTTCGGAGCTCCTAATAAAGATTATCTCTCTCGTATTAATAAAATTCGTTAAGGTTCACACATGTTAAATTTCGACAAAGCTAAAGTATTTAAACTAAACGGTACCAATCTTACTCTGGAAGATCTGGCCTTCATCGCTAAAGCAAAGGCCGGCGAAGTAAAACTAGAAATCGAAGCAGCTGCCTGGGACAAAATGCACAAGTCTCGCCAAGTGGTTCTTGATATCGTGAAAAAAGGGAAACCTGTTTACGGTATTAACACTGGTTTCGGAGCTCTTGCCTCAAAACAAATCGCAGTAGAAGACCTTGAGCAACTTCAATACAACTTGATTCGCTCTCACTGTACAGGTGTTGGCCGTCCGTTTAACCGTACGGTTACTCGTGCTATCATGCTTTCACGTGCGAACTGCTTGATCCAGGGTTTCTCTGGTGTAACTCCAGATACGATCGCGCTTCTTTTTGACTTCATTAACTATGACATTAATCCCGTGATTCCTGAAAAAGGTTCAGTGGGTGCTTCAGGAGATCTAGCTCCACTTTCTCACATCGCTCTTGCTCTTATCGGCGAAGGTGAAGTTGAGTACGGCGGCAAGATCGTTAAATCTGATTTCGCCATTCACCAGATTGGTAAAACACCAGCGAAGCTTGGTGCCAAAGATGGTCTAGCACTTATTAACGGAACTTCCGTAATGCTTGCCCTTGGTGCTCTTGCCCTTTGGGACGCTAAAAGAATTGTAAAACAGGCCGATATCATCGCTAGTCTAACTCTTGATGCTGTTCGCGGAACACCTGCAGCTTATGATGCTCGCATCTCAATGCTTAAGCCTCAACCAGGCCAGGTCGATGTTTCTCGTAACATGCTGACACTGATTAAAGGTTCTGAAATTGCCGTTTCTCATAAGGACGATGGTAAGGTTCAAGATCCATATTCACTTCGTTGTATCCCACAAGTTCATGGGGCCTGCAGACAAACTATTCGTCACGCAGAAGAAGTGCTTAACATCGAGCTTAACTCTGTAACTGATAACCCGCTTGTGTTCATCGAAACTGGTGACGTTATCTCTGGTGGTAACTTCCACGGTGAAGCACTTGCTCTTTGTATGGATTATCTGGCGATGGGACTTTCTGAAATCGCCAACATCGCTGAACGCCGTGTGGAAAAGATGATGAACCCAAGCTTCTCTGATCTTCCAGCATTCCTAACGAAGAACTCAGGTCTTAACTCTGGTCTCATGATCGCTCACGTAACAATGGCGGCCCTGGCCTCTGAAAACAAATATCTTTGTCACCCAGCTTCAGTGGATTCAATTCCGACATCAACAGATAAGGAAGACCACGTATCAATGGGTGTGACTGCTGGACGTAAACTTCATGAAGTTGTGTCGAACGTTCAAAACTGTCTGGCGATCGAACTTCTTTGTAACACGCAAGGGATCGAGTTCCTTCGTCCGATGAAGTCTTCAGTTGCTATCGAGAAAGCTTACTCGCTTGTGAGAAAGCACGTTCAACCAATTGGCGAAGATCGTATCTTCCACAAAGACATCGAGAATTTAACTAAACTTGTTCAAAGTGAAGAACTAATTAAGGAAGTGGAAGCCGTAGTTGGCCCACTAGCCTAAGGAGATTTTATGTCAAATATTCCTCTTCCACCGACTGGTGACAAATTAACTTGTAAGGGCTGGCACCAAGAGGCCGCTCTTCGTTGTTTACTCAATAACCTTCACCCTGATGTTGCTGAAGACCGCGAGCAATTAATTGTTTACGGTGGTAACGGCCAGGCTGCAAGAAACCCAAAAGCGCTTAATGATCTCATCAACACGCTTAAGAATCTGGAGAACAACGAAACACTTATCGTTCAATCTGGTAAACCAGTGGCGGTTTTCCCTTCTAACCCTCAAGGTCCTCGCGTCCTAATCGCGAACTCAAACCTTGTTCCTAATTGGGCGAACTGGGATCACTTCAATAAACTAAAAGACGAAGGTCTCATGATGTACGGTCAAATGACTGCTGGATCATGGATCTACATCGGCTCTCAAGGCATCGTTCAAGGTACTTATGAGACTTTCGCAGCTGCTGCTCGCAAGCACTGGGGCGAGAACGCAACTCTTAAAGGTAAACTCGTTCTTACTGCCGGTATCGGCGGTATGGGTGGAGCTCAACCACTCGCTGTAAAAATGGCGGAAGGTGTTTGTCTTTGCTGTGACGTGGATGTAACTCGCATCGAGAAACGTCTTAAATCAAAATACCTCGACGTTCTAGCGAACAACTTCGATGAAGCTCTTCAAATCGCTCTTAAAGCGAAGAACGCTGGTGAAGCACTCACTGTTGGTGTGGTTGGTAACGCTGTTGATTTCTTCGAGTTCGTACTTGATCAAGGCATCGTTCCAGATCTAGTGACTGACCAAACTTCAGCTCACGATCCACTTAACGGTTACGTTCCTGCTGGTATGACTCTGGCAGAAGCTAATGAACTAAGAAAAACCAATCCTCAGAAATACACTGAGTATTCTTACGAAACAATGGGCGCTCACGTTCGCGTGATGATCGCTTTTAAGAAGAAAGGCTCTCACGTATTTGATTACGGTAACAACCTTCGTGCTGGTGCTCAGAAAGTTGGTGTTAAAGACGCTTTCTCTTTCCCGGGTTTCGTTCCAGCTTACATCCGTCCTCTATTCTGTGAAGGATCTGGTCCATTCCGTTGGGTCGCTCTTTCTGGTGATCCAGAAGACATCCGCGTAACAGATGAAGCTCTTAAAGAGCTTTTCCCAGAGAACAAATCGATGATCAACTGGCTTGATAAGGCCGGCAAAATGATTCAGTTCCAAGGCCTTCCTGCTCGTATCTGTTGGTTAAAGTACGGTGACCGTGAAAAAGCGGCCCTTCTATTCAATAAACTTGTTCGTGAGAAGAAAGTTAAAGCTCCAATCGTGATCGGCCGTGACCACTTAGACTGTGGTTCAGTGGCAAGTCCAAACCGTGAAACAGAAGCGATGAAAGACGGTTCAGATGCAGTTTCTGACTGGCCTCTACTAAACGCGATGATCAACATCAATAACGGTGCTAGCTGGATTTCTCTTCACCACGGTGGTGGTGTAGGTATGGGTTATTCTCAGCACTCTGGTATGGTGATCGTTTGTGACGGAACGGCCGAGATGGATGAGCGTCTATCACGCGTTCTAAACTCAGATTCAGGTATGGGCATCGTTCGTCACGCAGACGCGGGCTACGACATCGCTCTTGATATCGCGAAAAAACCAACGACTAAAATTAAGTTCCCATCACTATGAAAACTTACGTTCATCTCAATCAATTAGTAACTCTGGAAGGCGCCCTGAAAAAAGACGGGCGCCGACTTGTTCCCGCTGATTTATCAATCATCGAGGACGGAGCGATTGTATTTGATGATGAACGTATCGTTTGGACTGGAAAGTCTTCAGAACTTCCGGCCGAATATCAAAAAAACTCCATCGATATGAAGGGCCATGTGCTGACACCGGAAATGGTGGATTCACATACTCACATCGTATTCGGTGGAGATCGCGCGCAAGAGTACGCTGATCGTTTAAATGGTGTGAGCTACGAAGAGATCGCCAAGCGTGGCGGTGGAATTCTCCTCACCATGACTCAAACGAATAAGGCAACAACTGAAGAGCTGTTTAATTCAGCTTGTGCTCGCATAGAGCGTCTTCATTCTTATGGAATTGGTACAATTGAAATCAAGTCCGGTTATGGTCTTAATTTTGAGAAAGAATACGAAGTTTCGCTCGTAATTGATCGCCTGAAGAAAAAGTATCAACCCAAGATTCAGATTTTTAATACTTATCTCGCGGCCCATGATGTGCCTCGCACTTTCTCTTCTTCATCTCAGTATTTAAAAGAAGTGGTACTGCCGCTTTTAGAAAAACTGGCACCAATGAAAGTGATTGATGCCGTGGATATCTTCCACGAGAAGAACTATTTCACTGCTGAAGACACGGATTTATTATTCTCCCGTGCCAAGCAACTAGGCATAGCTCGCAAGATCCATGCCGATGAATTAAATGATAATGATGGAGCGAAACTCGCTGTAAAACATGAGGCACTTTCTGCAGATCACCTATTAAAAATTTCAGCTTCTGGAATTGCAGCGCTGGCAAACTCAAAAACAGTTGCGACTCTTCTTCCTGGAACGGCGTTCTTCTTAGGAAAACCTTTGGCCCCTGCGCGTACTATCCTAGATGGTGGAGCGAAGGTCTCAATTGCCTCAGATTACAATCCCGGCTCTTGTCACTGTGATAACCTACTCCTGATTGCTTCCATCGCCTCGGCCCAAATGAAGCTTAACCAAGCAGAACTTTGGACTGGGATTACCCTAAACGCAGCTGCAGCCCTTGCCCTTCCTAATCAAGGTGCCCTGCTGCCTGGTATGCGTCCGCGGTTTTCAATATTTAAGACCGAAAGCTTGTCCCACATTACTTATAATTGGGGCAAAAACTTCGCGGTAACGACCCTATAAAGTGTTCACACTTTAACATTCGTATCTAATTTCATGGCTTAATACTTCAAATCCTCTTGGAGTACCTATGAAAGGTCTATTAGCGCTACTTACGTTCGCAACGACTCTATCCGCATTTGCTGCTTGTCCGAGCATAGAATTGCCAACCCAATTTAAGGCCCGCGAACAATGGGCATCTCTTGGTGTGGACATGGATTTGAGCGCCAATAAAACTCGCCTGGGTGAAATTGAAGAAAGAGTGGTTCGTCTTACTCCTACGTTTGATCTCTACAATATCGATGGGAAGAAAGTGGCCCATGCCCGAAAAAAACTGTTCAGTTGGGGCACTACTATTGAAGTCTCAGACTGTGAGGGCAACCTCATCGGTAAAGTGAAAGAAAATATCCTGCGCTCTATATGGGACTTCTATACTCGTTATGAAATCCTGGATGCTAATGACAATGTCATCGCCGCGACTGAAAAGATGGAATTCTTCAGCACTGAATTCAAGGTCTTCACTCATAAGGACAAAAAGAAAGAAGAGATCATGCGCATGACTCGTCCAATGATTAACGTGCTCGTAGATAACTGGAACATAAAAATTTTGAAAGAAGGCGTGATCGATCCACGTATTCTGGTAATGATTCCTGCCTTTAAAACTTCATCTGATAATGAACAACGTGAAAAAGAAGAGAAGAAAAAATGAAAACACTACTTTCTGCCATCATTCTCCTTTCATCAGTTTCGGCATTTGCTAATTGTCCGGAATTCAAAGTTCCAAAAAAATTTATGGCGCGAGAGAGTCTATTTAGCTCGCGTGCAACCGATATGACTTTCGATGCTGGTGGAAATCGGATCGCCAAAATCGAAGAACGTCTCTTAAGCGCCACCACCACATTTGATCTTTACGATAATAAACGCCAAAAAATTGCGACCGCCCGACAGAGAATGTTCAGTGGCGGTACTGAAATTGAAATCAAAGATTGCGCCGGGAAAATAATAGGGAAAATAAAAGAAAGAGTTTTCCACAACATGTTTGATATCTACTCAAAATACAGCATTCTGGATGCCACTGGAAAAGTGATTGCAGAATCTGAAAAGAAAGAAATATTGGCCCCAAGTTTTTCAGTAACGGGGACCAATGGAAAACAGCTAATGAAAATGCGTTTGTCGACCTTCAGCACTCGCAGCTTAGATGAATGGGTAGTGGAAATTCTCAATGACACTCAGGCCGACCCGAGAATCTTGTTAATGATCCCGGCCTTCAAAACATCGGCCGATAATCGAGAAACTGAAAAGTAATTACTGGCCGAGTTGTTTATCAATCATGTCTAAGAAGTCTTTATCCATAAAATTATGGAGCTTCTTATTCACGTAGATGACTCTGCCCTTGTGATAAACAATCGACACCGGATAGGTGCGAATCTGAAACATCTCCGAGATATGGCTTCTTGGATCTTCTACTGATTCAAAATTCAGATGGTACTTCGACTCAGTTTTACGAATGTGTTCGGCCGAATCAGCGTCGTCACCATTGATCCCAATGACCTTCACTTTCCCCTTATATTTTTCCTGAAATTGCACCAGAGAAGGGAACTCTTTTAGGCAGGGAATACACCAGGATGCCCAGAAATTAAGCAGGATAATTGGCGAAGGATCTTTCTTGAGTTCAATAGTCGTATTCTTAGACGTCGTTAATTTAAGCGTTTGGAAATTGGTCTCATATACGGAGTGTTTTTGTTTGTCCTCTTCCACTAATTCCGCGTTACTATTGAAGTTGTCCCAAAGGATTTGGGTGGAGAGGAAGCCCGTAAAGGCCAGGATAAAGAGCAGAATGGGAATAAGCTTTTTCTTCATTGCAAACGTCCTTATGGATCACAATTGTATCTGAGAAAGAAAGAATTATGAAGCCCTGGAACATATTGATTAACAAGACCCAGAAATTAGGAGAACGCGGCCAATCGATCGTAGAGTTCGTATTGCTTATGTGCGTCCTAATGGGCATTTCCTGGGGTTTTGTTAGCTTCATGAATCATAACCTTTCGCGCTACTGGGAATACTCTGCAAATCTCATCATTAACGATGGACCAAATAAACCGAAAGCGGTTCAATTACGTTAAGCAATTTTTTGAATTAAGGATGGATTCATGAATTATCTATTGGCCATTGATCAAGGCACAACAGGCACAACTGCGCTTGTTATCGACGCCAAAACTCTAAAAGTCCTCGATAAAGAAAAATCTGATTACCGCCAAATTTATCCAAAGCCAGGATGGGTTGAACACGATCTCAATGACATTTGGGAATCAGTTTCCATCGCCGTGGGCTCTGTGCTTAAAAGATCAAAAATTGATCCAAAACAAATCGGCGCCATTGGTATCACCAATCAACGTGAGACCACTTGTGCTTATAATAAAAAAGGTACGCCCCTTCATCACGCCATTGTTTGGCAGGATCGTCGTACCGCCGCTTACTGTGAAGAACATTCAGCAAAGTATATGGAAGTCTGTCGTAAAAAGACCGGTCTTCCACTTGATCCCTATTTCTCGGGCACAAAAATGCGCTGGTTCCTGGATCATGTGCCATCAGTAAAGGTTGCTGCCGATAGAAAAGATCTTTGTCTTTCAACGGTAGATACATTTCTGGTTCATCGCCTGACAGATGGAAGAAGTTATGTGACGGAGGCATCAAACGCTTCACGTACCATGCTCATGAATCTTGAGACCTTCAACTGGGACTCTGAGCTTCTTTCATTCTTTGATATCTCGCGCGAGTTTTTACCAGAGATTCGTGAATCATTCACAAATTTTGGTGAAACAAGAAATTGCGGAATTCTTCCGGATGGCATTCCTATTCTTTCAATCTTGGGTGATCAGCAGGCCGCACTTTTTGGCCAGGCCTGTGTGCGCGTGGGTGACATTAAATCGACTTACGGAACAGGAGCTTTCCTTCTCCTGAACACCGGTGAAAAACTTATTCATTCAACGACTGGGCTTCTCACAACTGCGGCCTATTCATTCCGCGGTCACAAAGTTTATGCCCTCGAAGGTTCTGCTTACATTGCAGGGGCTGCGGTTCAGTGGCTTCGTGATAATTTAAAGAGCATCAAATCTTCTCCTGAAGTTTCGGAGCTTGCTGCGCAAGTCACTGACCTCTCGCAAATGGAACACGTTCTCTTTATGCCGTTCTTTACAGGGATCGGAACTCCGTATTGGAATTCACATGCGAAGGCCGCAATCGTTGGTCTGACCCGTGATACACATAACGGTCACATCGCTCGCGCCTGTCTTGAAGGAATTGCTCTGTCGCTCAATGATTCAGTTTCAAGCTTTAAAAAAGATTTCCCTCAGCTAAATGACATCCGCGTTGATGGTGGCGCTGCTGCTAACGACATCCTGATGCAAATGCAGGCAAACTTCTCTCAGAAAACGATTCTTCGTCCGCAAGTTATCGACACTACGGCATTTGGCGTAGCAGTTGGTTGCTTAGTTGGTCGAGGTGAAGTGAGTATCGAAGATATGGGTCGCTACTGGAAGCTTGAGAAAGAGTTCACGCCAGAGAAGAATCCATATTACGGGAAAAAGAAAACACTCTGGGACGAAACGATTAAGCGTTTATATCTCTAATTATTTAGATTGCGATCTCTTTCGAAAGAAGGAGATCGCACCTGTTGACCAGAGCGCCCACCAAATCAAGAGCGGTTGAAAGAACAATCGAATCAATCTCGCCTCATCCGAATCCAACCCAAAAGCATCAATACGATTAACATACTGAGAAATGTTTCCAGGAAAAATAGCAACAAAGAATGCAGCGGTTATTAAACCTACGTGTGCGGACTTTTTGATGAGTGTTATAAGACCCAGACCTAAAGTAATTTCCACAATTCCTGAAAGTAAAACCACCAAGTCTCCATCAAGTGGAACCCAAGAAGGAACTTGGGCCAGAAACTCAGTTCTTGACCAGGTAAGATGAGAGATTCCAGCAAACATCAGGAACGTTCCCAATAATATTTTAGTCACTATCTGAATATTGGTTAATTTATTCATTTGAATAACAGATTTTTAAGTTCACTCGCCTTACTGATGCCAACGATTTCTAACTTGTATTTACCTTTAAGATCTTCGGCAGCCCGTTTGGAAGTGATCACACGTTTATAATTCATCTGTGCGATTTCTTTTAAGCGCATTTCCATCATCGGCACTGATCGAACTTCGCCAGTAAGTCCCACTTCACCAAGGAATATAGTGTCATTCGGAATCGGGGTTTGATAATAAGAGCTCAGTAACGAAGCGATCACCGAGAGATCGTTTTCACGTGTGGTAAGTTTCATGCCACCCACTACGTTGACATAAATATCGTTATAAGAAAGAGGGATTCCCAGATACTTATCAATTACGGCCACTAAAAGCGCTACACGATTTGAATCCAAGCCTTGAGTTGTTCTACGACCTTGGGAAAATTTATTTTCTACCACGAGGGCCTGAATTTCTACAAAGAGCGAACGACTGCCTTCTAAAATGCAAGTCAACGATCGTCCATATGATCCAGGAATCGATTGTTCCAAGAAATACTGTGATGGGTTTTTGATCTCTCGCAGACCAGTCTCTTGCATCTCAAAAATTCCCACTTCATTAGTATTACCGAAGCGGTTTTTCATCACTCGAAGCATTCGGTACTGCCCAAGTTGGTCACCTTCAAAGTAGATAACGGTGTCCACCATGTGTTCCAAGATTTTTGGCCCGGCGATCTGTCCTTCTTTCGTGACGTGACCAATGAGAAAACAGGTAAGATTATAGGCCTTGGCAAAATTCATGAGCTCATAAGTCACTTCACGAATTTGCGTTAGTGTTCCGGCCGCTGATTCAACCTGATTTGAATGAGTCGTTTGAATAGAATCAAGTACCAAAAATTTCGGTTTTAGTTCTTTAACTTGTTCTAAGACCTTCTGCCAGTTGGTTTCATTAAAAATGTAAAAACCGTTGTTATTCACACCCAAGCGTTTTGAGCGACCAGCAACTTGTGACTCTGATTCTTCACCACTTACATATAAAATGCGCTCATTTCCATATTCATTCAGAAGTTTTCCACAAACTTCCATCAGAAGAGTTGATTTACCAATGCCCGGTTCTCCACCGATGAGAGTAAGAGATCCTACCGTTACTCCGCCACCCATCACGCGATCGAATTCTCCGATCTTTGTTTGATAGCGTTCAACCGTTTCGTGTTCAATTTCATCAATGGTTTTGGGACGAGATTCACGGCCAGTCACGGATTTTGGGGACGCCTTACTAGGCTTAATCGTTTCTTCTTCCGAAAAAGAATTCCACTGATTACAGTCCGGACACTTACCTAGCCACTTCGCTGATTTATATCCGCACTCCTGACACGTAAAAACCGTTTTAATCTTGGCCATCTATCCCTCGAGCATTTTCATGAGTTGATCTTCTTTAATGATCGGAACTTTAAGAGAAGTCGCTTTCACGTACTTACTTGAAGTACTGTCCTCATCATTGGTCACGAGATAACTTAAGTTCTTAGACACCCCAGCAATGATTCCTCCATTTTGTTTAATGAGTTTTTCAATTTGCGGACGCGGCTGACTCAAAGCTCCTGTAAGACAAAAAGAAAGACCTTTAAGTGGACCTTCCCCTGATGAAGTTTCATCGGCCTTCACTACCACGCCCACACTTAGAAGCTCATCAATTAATGGCCTCTTCTTTCTGAGTGAAGCAAGAATGGATTCAGACGACTTCTCAGCAAAGCCTTCGATCTGAAGCATCTTATCTACCGTGAGATCCTGAATTTTTTCGAGAGTATTGTATCCTTGAGCAATTATTTTTTCACTTTTAGCGATCGAAACACCTTCCACTCCAATCGCAGAAATGAATTGCGCGAGACTTTGGTGTTTCGTTTTCTGAATATTATCGAACATCTTAGTCGCGAGCTTATCTTTCACTTTATCGAGTAAAAGAAAGTCATCATGCTTTAAACGATAGAGATCCGGAATACCCGCCACGATGCCTTTATTGATCATCTCATCCAAACGTTTATCAGATACGTCTTCGATATTGGCCTTAAAGATATAATTTAGAATTTCTTCTTTAATCTTTGCTGGGCAAATATCGTTTTCACATTGTAGCCAGATATCTTGAATGACAAGTTTTGAAGCACAGCTTGGGCAATTTGTCGGATGAGTGTATTCACCATTTGAACGTTCAACGACACCTAAAAACTTAGGAATAACTTCACCTGAACGAATGATCTCGATTTTATCTCCTGCTTTTAGCTGGAAGTTTTGAACCATCCCGAAATTGTGTAGAGTCACTCGGCCAATCATGGCCCCAGAGAGTTCCGTTGGCTCAATCAAGGCAACCGGAGTCAGGGTTCCGTTACGAGACACGCCCCACTCGATTTCATTGATCTTGGCGACCTTTGTTTCCCCTGCGAATTTAAAAGCAATTTTATAACGTGGATGGTGACTGGTTTCGCCTAATTCAGCGTGAAGTTTTAAGTCGTCATAAACGACCACCAGACCATCAATCAGATAATCGCCGCTCGACATGAAGGTCTTCGCTTCCGCGATTCTTTCTTTAAGATCCTTTCCGCTTTTATGAATTTCATAGTCAGGTGTAATGAAACCCAGACCCTTAAGGGAATCTAGTTTTTGATGCTCTTTAGAGAACACTTCATCATCGATAATGTCGAACGCCTGAAAACTTAAGTGACGACAAAGCTGAATGTTTTCTTTTCGTCCCAGAAGTCCCGCCACAATATTTCTTTGAGAAGTCGGAGCTTCCAGTCCCATGTCCTGCATTTCTTTGGAGAGCGTGAAGAAGTTTTTTTCAATACAGTAAACTTCGCCACGGACTTCGAAGCGACCTTTATTGCCCACATGCTTAGGAATATCTGGAATGAAGACGGCTTTCTTGGTGATGTTTTCACCAAACTGACCATCACCACGAGTCTTGGCCGTAACGAGATGTCCATTTTCATAAATCAAAGAACAACTCGAGCCATCAATCTTGAACACGCTCACAACTTCGTGTTTACCGATCCATTTAGCGAGATCGGTTTCATCATAGGTCTTATCAAGTGAGAGCATTTTGCGTTGATGCTCTACCTTGGCAGTTGATTCGGCCTGTTTGAAGCCAACCAACTGCAGAACTGGATTCTCGGGATCGAGAGACTTTAGTTCTGATTCAAGCTTGTCGTATTTTTCGTCCGAGATTTCGGCGTGACCAGTGTAATAGAGTTCTTTATGATGGAGGATGAGTTTTTCCAACTCTTGGATGCGTGCTGTCTTCATCCTCTATTTTTAGCATTTTTATTCTAGAAATTAAACGAAACACCAAACTTCAGGAGATTGTCTTTATAAGAAACCTCTTTAAAATCTCCACTAAATTTGGCCTTGCGTGACATCGCTTCGATACTACCGTCGATGGTCATTCTTGGAGTGTATTGATATTTAAGACCGATCTCGAGATCAAGTGCTGAAGCGCTTGAGCTTGAACCGTAAATCTTGTCATCTTCACTAAAGCTTGGGAAAGGCAGGAACTCAGCTTGAGTAAAAAAGCGCCATTCGCGGTTAATCGGAATATTGGCCGCAACCCCTAGTAATAGACCGTAAATGTTGTTTTTTCCAAAGCCATCAGCTGGCGAGTTATCAAGATCAAAACTGTAATTAGCGTAACCACCATAGATATCAATCTGTGGTCCGTAGAAGAAACCAATCGGAAGATACTTATAACCACCGGTGATTTTTAGCGCACCATTGTTGGCACCCACGCTGTCTTTTTGTGGGCTACCCGATTTTTCTTTTAAGCTACCAAGACTTCTCATAAGTTCCAGAGCCGCAAAATACTGACGAGTGATCCAGCCTTCAGCACGGAAATCAATACCGAAGAGATTTCCACTCATGCGGTTTGAACCAGTTGGAGTAGAAGTATCAACACTCGACGATGAACCAAACAGGGCCACAGAAAGAATTCCCAGCGTCCCTAATTTTTCTTCATCTTTTTCTTTTCCAAGATTCGGATCATTGATGACTGATTGTCTGAAAGGTTCAAGACGAACCCAATCACCGGCCTTAAGTTTCTGGTCATTCTTATAGACCTTCACCATACCCAGGGCCTGGTTATCAGAAATATTAAAAACTTTACCTTGAGCTAAAGTTTCAGTGTCCCAATCCACAATTTTTTTTAGAAGCGGGTGTTTCTTCTTGGCAATTGGTCTTTTAACAATGAAGTCTTGCCCTATCTGAATGGGATAACCCTTACCTACATCAAGCGTAATTTGATCACCCAGGATGCCGTTGATCTTGGCATCATAAGGAATGGTCTTCGCATAAATATCAAGCCAGTTCGCAATCGTTTGGCTGATGATTTCAACATCATCACGGTTAAGAACGGTTTTTTCAGAGAAGTATAAATCTTCTCCGTTCTCACCATACACATCCATCTGAACTTCAACTGCATTGAGCTCATTCACGATGGCAACACGAATGAGAGAGCCAACTTTAAGTTTATCCGCCACAGTAGCAAGGACTTCTTTGGTTTTTAGATATTGAGGAAGATTCTCACGGTACTTACTAAAAACTCCGATCATGGAAGAATTAGAAACATAGGTACACCAGTTTCTTTTCTTCAAATTACTTTCCACTTCTTCAAAGACCTTAAATCCAATCGCTCCACCAACACTGTCTGTGATTGGTAAAAGGGTGCATCGTCTCATAGAAGACTGTGCGAAGGCCGAGAACGATAGAATCAGACCAAGAACAAGCAGAGTTAATTTCATAGAATGGGTGGTAATTCCGGTGGAAGTTCCATTGCTGCAGGAGCTGACGCTTTATTCATGCTCTGTTTCTCATAGATTTCAACCAGCATGCGTAGCTCGTTATTCTCTTCGCGCAATTGTCTTATTTGTGTACGAAGTAATTCAGTCTCTAATTTAATTTTTAGGACTTCTTCCTCTTCTCTTAAGCGAAGCTTCTCAGTCGAGGGAACGTAGATAAAATACTTCCCGTTCTCCTCTTTATATTTCAGAATATTATTCTTGATATGTCTTCGAATGGTCGAAATGGAGACATCTTTGTAGCGTGAATAGTCGTTGATGGACAACCACACCCCAGACGATGCGTTCATAGTGCTCCTTTGGCGTTAATCTTAATTTTAAAGAATCCGATAAGAATGTGCAAAAGCAAAAATCATAGAGAAAAGTTGAGTAAAGATGTCGGTTGATTTGAATGAGCTGAAAAATAAAAAAATCGCGCTGGTTTTATCCGGCGGGGTTGTTAAAGCAGCTGCCTGGCACCTGGGAGTAACCCTGGCGTTGGAAGAACTCGGCTTTTCACTTAAGAGTAATAAAAATTCTTCACCCGGACAGGATTTAAACCAAAAAAGTCTCGAGATCGGAACCTATGTTGGTTCTTCTGCTGGAGCAATGATTTGTGTTTACCTCGCTGCCGGATACACTCCACAGGACGTCATCCAGGCAACTCTAGGAATTAAGGGATCTCGTTTAAAGGGCATTACCTATAAAGACATGTTCGCCATCAAGCGGCCGGAACTCAAAGCCCCTAAGAGCGAACTTTATTTTCCACTGGATGGTTTCCCGACTCTTTTAAAAAACATGCTGAAGCCGGTGATCTCACTTCCTGGTTTTTTTACCACGGAAGGCGTTCGTCGCTATTTATTGGATAACGTCATTGAAAATGACCGATTCGAAGATTTCGCTCCGGATT
This sequence comes from Peredibacter starrii, assembly GCF_034259205.1. Taxonomy (GTDB): domain Bacteria; phylum Bdellovibrionota; class Bacteriovoracia; order Bacteriovoracales; family Bacteriovoracaceae; genus Peredibacter; species Peredibacter starrii. The sequence goes on from NZ_CP139487.1 coordinate 235,460, forward strand.
TATTTATCGTGGCGACTCAGCTCGATCACTCACGAAAGGTTATTTTCTCAAAATATAATTATCCGAACCCGTCTCACGACAGTACCTCGGTCTATTATACCGGAACGAATGTTTCATATGCGGCCGCGGCCAGTATGAGCGTTCCACCGTTTTATTGTCCATATCCAATTAAAAACCGTCTCACTAATGGCATTGATTATTATATCGACGGAGAAATCCGCGAAACCCTTTCTACGCACGTTGCGGAAGACAACGGTTGTGAAGTCATCATTAGTTCCTGGACTCATACCCCTTATCACTTTCATGATGAGGTCGGCTCTCTCGTCAATTACGGGCTTCCTCCAATTGCCATTCAATCAATCTATCTCATGATTCAGAAAAAAATCGTGGCCTCTCGAGCTGAGCGGGCCAAGGCGATCGATATCATTGATACCGTTAATGACTATATGAAATCCGAAAAATTTTCTCAGAACCACCGTCGTGAAATTATGGCGATTCTTCAAAGAAAACTGAATATCAATCCGAAGGTAAAACTCATTGATATTTTCCCGGATCATCACGATTACAAATTATTCTTTGCAAACTCTTTCTCTCTTAACTCAAAAGTTTCTGCTCACGCAGTAGAGGCCGGTTATAAGCGAACAATGCAGATTCTGGGCTCTAAATGATCATAAAGTATCTCCTGATTGCCGTTTGTTGTGTGATTCTAGTCACGGCCTCTGACCCTTATTTTGGAACAGAGTTAAGTTGGCGTCCTGTTCCCAAGGAAACTGAGGGAGATGTTCGTGAACAATTATGGATGTCGACTGAGGCATTCCGCGATTATCTGGATGATCACGACGACAGAGTTGCAGACGTCTTCAAGGTAACTGACTATTACTACCCCAACGTTCATTTCTGGTTTTTGATCTACACTCAATTCGAATCGAATCAAGTCGTGATTCACGATAAGAGTAATTTGAATCTTATTTATAAGGTGCTGGATTTCTCAGAACTTCATCGCAAAGATCTTCCTAAAAACACTCTGTATGTGCTTCAGCAAAAAATTTCACAAGAGCGCTTGGATGATCTGGAAAAGGAACTTGAGGATCTCGCCAAAGAACCTTACTCTCTCAGTTCTTCTGCCAAAGATATTTATCGTGTTTTGAAACAAGCAAATGTTGAGCTTCCGATCAAGAAATCGGATCGAAGTATTTTTTTCAATAAGCTTAAACACAATCTCAGAACTCAGACCGGCCAGAAGAACTTTATCCGTGATGGTGTGATGAGGTCTCTTCCTTATCAGCATTTTCTCGGTAAATACTTCACTGATCGCAATCTTCCGAAAGAACTTCTGGCAATTCCATTCCTGGAATCAAGCTTCAATCCGAAAGCTCATTCTAAAGTAAATGCCCTTGGGGTTTGGCAGTTCATGCCACTTATTGCCAGTTACTACGTTCCTAAACGTACCACTCACGGCGACTATCGCTCGAACGTGGGGGTCGCTTCACTCGCGGCCGGACATTTAATGTCCGAAAATTTTAAGATCATGAAATCCTGGGATCTGGCAGTAACGGCCTACAACTCAGGAACTAAACACCTTCTCAAATCAAAACGTGAACTCGCATCTAATGATGTGGACCTGGAAGACATCATTAAGCACAGTGATTCTCAGCATTTTGGATTTGCTTCGAAGAACTTTTACAGTGAGTTCCTGGCCCTGGCCCACACCCTCGCTTACCGAGAAGAACTTTTTAGTGATCTGCATGAGCATGACCGCCCAGACGTAGATGAAGATCTCAACTTCTACATGACCAAATGTTCTTTGAGACTTCCGAAAGAACTAAACGAAAAGATGATGGATGATGTGCATTTTCACAACCAGCACATTACTGAACTTCAAACGAACTTGCCGAAGGGTTACATCATTACGACGAAATCGATCCTGCCTAAGAACAAGTTCTATCAGGTGGCGTATAAGGATTTGTTGAAAATGAAACCAAAAGACTGGGAACGCTTTTTAAGAAATCAAAGCTGCTCTACTAGATAAGTATTTGGCGAACAGTAGCTTCCCAGGAACTCAACAGTTCCATCTTGATAAGTTACTTTCAGATTGATTTTACCATCTTGGCCATACTCTTCTGCACCTTGGTTCTCACCTACAACGATGATTTTGCGGCTCTTATCACCAAGTGAATCGTAGAACTTGCCATCGTTATCAAGGATCTGAGTATAAGTCACAAGTGACATACCAACTGACTCAGCTGCCACGTCTACTTTAAGTGCTTTCTTAGAAAGGTTCACCTGAACTAAACAACGGTTCCCAAGCTTCGCGCCTTCAAAGCGAGAAAGGATATAGCGCATGAAATTCTCAGAAGGAACTTCAACGTTTGTATTTTCTTTCATACCAACAAAAACCGGCTCATCTTGGTGACCAAGTTCCAGATAACGACGAGCACCTAGAAGGGTCTTATCGAAGTCCATCTTATAAGTATGGTCATTTAGTTTCTTAGCAGTCTTATCTGTTGCAAATTGTTTAACCTGCTCAGATGAGATGATAAGTGGTGTCTTCTCCTGGCCAAGTAGATCTTCTTCAAACAGCTTCACTTCTTCATTTTTTACAGTTTCAAAAAAGTTAGCGTCGAAAGTAAGTTCTCTTTCATGGATGTGGATAATTTTCGAAGTCACGTTACCGCGAGCATCTTTATAACTTAGAAGCGCATTTCCGGCCTTAACACCAACGAACAGTTGGTAACGGAAATCCGATTCTTTTGTTTCATTCATTTCGCCATCAAGAGTCATAACCGCTGAGTATGGAACATCAAGGGTAACATCTTCAGTAGAATCATCCAGCTCGATAAGAACTGATCCGATTGGACCGCGTGACTCATATGGAGCAAGTAGCTTATTAAATTTTGATTCTTCAATGACTGGTACTGATACTGCGGCGTCTCCTTCTTCCACAATCAGGTCAGTATTTGTTGGTGTGAATCCACGCTTCAACAATGTTACTGAACGATTCATGCGGGCAGAAGCGAGTTTATTTTGGATAGTCACTTCACCGTGGCCATAATCTTGGATGGCCTCAGATAAATCATCTTGGAATCTTACTTCAAATCCAACTTCTGATTGAGTAGTCACGAAGTCTGTTCCTACTGCCTGGATAGTCAGGCGACTTGCGAGCGTTTTTGGAACAAGAAGTGCGTTCTTTTCAGAACTTGCGATCTCTTCTTGCTTAGGCGCTGGCTTAGCTTTAGTAGAAGATGTTGCTGGAGCTTTGTTACCTTGCACCGGTGTCTCAGATTTTTGAGTAGTCACTGTGCTTACCATTGGCATCGCCTGTGACTTGATATCGGCATTTACTTGTGAGTAATCGAAGGCAACTAAATCATCAACAGATACTTCTTCTGAAACGTTGTCCACATTTTGTGTTTTATCCACATTGTTAACAACTTCATCTTTTGTTGGAATTTCTGGAATTGATGCTGGTTTCTGAGCGGCAACTTTTTCCTCTTCATCGTATTCGAAGAACGTCGGCTCAGCATCGCTTGATTGGATAGTCGAAACTTCATCAGATACTGGAGCGGCAGATTTTGCCACCATCGAAGTTTCAAGATCCTTATAAAGAGCAACCAGGTTCGTTTGAAGTGGTTGGTTCATTACTACTGGGTGAAGTTTAACTGGCTCATAAAAAGGTAGTTCGTTCTTCGCCACTTTCTCTACTTTAAGTTCAGCTGGCTTTTGAACAACTACAACCACCGGCTTCTTAGCAACCGGCTTAACAACAGCAACCACAACTTCTTTCTTCACAACCGGGAACTTAATGTCCGCGAAGTGCATTTCAGGAGCAGCTACATCTACAGTGTCGTTTGATTTAAATGATGTCTCTGAGAAAAGAGCGAGGTAATCGCCAGAGATAGAAACGTCTTTCATTACTGGCATTGCAAAACGCAGGGCCACAGTACCTACGAAGAGGTACGCAGCAAGCGTAAAATAAGCAAACATCCTGTTAAGCATGAACGACATATGTGTTTATTTTATCTGAATTGCAAAATTTTCTCGTCACTCAAAAGTTGCCGGTCGCTATTTTCTGCTTATTCAAGTGCTGGAAATGTTGAGAATTTACTGAGTAGTCATGGGTAGCTGGCCTTGTTTTCCACAAGGCCGTGGATAACTAGAGGGTCTTTGAGAGTTCGATGAAGTAGCAGGCGGTCTTATCACCTTTGATGCAATCCATTTCCAGAACTTCTTTGGTGATGTCCTTGTTCTCTTTCAAAATGCATTCGTGGTCCTCTTCTTTTGGACAACGCTTTTTGATTTCAGCGGCCTGTTTTTCCAACTGCACTTTGCGGGTGGCACTGGGTTCAGGCATTTTGCATTCTTCGCTTGGGTTTTTAACACATTCGATGGTGGCGCAGGCCTCTTCTACCTTTTGATCACAAAACTTCTGATGAACCGCTTTTGCGGCCTCAAGATCAAAGGCAAATGCTGTAGGGGCAAAGACGATTAAGAGGATCAGGAATTTCATAGGGACTCCTTTCATCTCATCATATCGGCAGATTTTGGAAAAATGGCAAAAAAAAACCCGTCCGAAGACGGGTTTTAAAGAATTACTTTAGGTTCGCAAGTCTTAAACGAAGCTCAGCTCTCTCCATCTTTCTGCGGAACTTGATAAGATCCACATCAGTTAGAGTTTCTTTGCCTGATAGACGATCATGGGCCTTGGCCTTTGCAGACTTAGCACGTTCAAGATCGATGTCTTCAGCACGCTCAGAAGTGAACGAAAGAATAGTTACTGTATCTTTTAAAACACGGCAAAGACCTGCAGTCACAGAAAAGTGACGAGTTCCCATTGGTGTTTTAGCAGTCAAAATTCCTGTGCTCAGCTCAGTAAGAATGTGAGTATGTTCAGGGAGAATGTTAATCTCCCCGCGAACTGTTGGAATCGTGATGTCGTTACACTCAAGATCTTTAATCACTACACCCTTAGGCGTGAAAAGATTGAGTTTAAAGGCTGATGCCATAATTACTTCCCTTCAGAAAGTTTCTTAGCTTTTTCGTGTACCATTTCAATTCCACCAACAAGGTAGAAAGCTTGCTCTGGAAGGTGATCAACTTCACCAGCTAGAATTGCTTTGAAACCTTTAATAGTGTCTTCGATTTTCACGAATTGACCCGGAATACCAGTGAACTGCTCAGCAACGAAGAACGGCTGAGAAAGGAACTTCTGGATCTTACGAGCACGTGCCACGAGTTTCTTATCGTCTTCAGAAAGTTCATCCATACCAAGAATGGCGATGATATCTTGAAGTTCTTTATATTTTTGAAGCACTGATTGAACTGCACGAGCAGTTGTATAGTGATCAAGGCCCATGATTTCTTCAGAAAGAATCGTAGATGAAGATGAAAGAGGATCTACCGCAGGGTAAATTCCAAGCTCAGCGATCTGACGAGAAAGTTCTGTAGTTGCATCCAAGTGAGCGAACGTTGTAGCAGGAGCTGGATCGGTATAGTCATCCGCAGGAACGTATACAGCTTGAATAGATGTAATCGAACCGTCTTTTGTAGATGTAATACGCTCTTGCATTGCACCCATTTCAGTACCAAGTGTTGGTTGGTAACCCACAGCTGAAGGAATACGACCTAGAAGGGCAGAAACCTCAGAACCAGCTTGTGTAAAACGGAAGATGTTATCAACGAAGAATAGTACGTCTTGTTTTTCTTCATCACGGAAGTACTCAGCTAGTGAAAGACCAGTTAGAGCAACACGTGCACGTGCTCCAGGTGGCTCGTTCATTTGACCGTAACAAAGAGCAGTTTTTGAAAGAACTCCAGAGTCTTTCATTTCGTGCCAAAGATCGTTACCTTCACGAGTACGCTCACCTACACCAGCGAATACAGAGAAGCCCCCGTGCTGAGTAGCGATGTTGTTAATAAGTTCCATAATTAGAACCGTCTTACCTACACCTGCACCACCGAATAGACCGATCTTACCACCCTTAAGGTATGGAGCTAGAAGGTCGATTACTTTAATACCAGTGAAGAATGGCTCTTTCTTAGTAGATTGATTTGCGAATTTAGGAGCTTCACGGTGAATTGGGTAGCTCTTCTTGTTATTAAGAGGACCAGCTTCATCCACTGCTTCTCCGATAACGTTGATGATACGACCAAGACATTCACGACCTACTGGAGCTTGAATTGGAGCTCCTGTGTCTTTAACTTCTTGTCCGCGAGCAAGACCTTCAGTTGCATCCATAGCGATACAACGAACCATGTTGTTACCTAGGTGAGATGCTACTTCAACCGTTAGGTTGCCTTCTCCGCCCGGCATAGTTTTGTTAGTGATCTTGAGAGCGTTGTAAAGCGCCGGTAGTTTTCCGTTAGAAAACTCAACGTCGATTACTGGTCCCAACACCTGACGAATAACGCCTGTATTTTGTTCCATTTGAATGGCTCCTTAACCGTTTAGAGATTCAGCACCAGATACAACTTCGATTAGTTCGGTTGTAATTCTCGCCTGTCTCATCTTATTCATTTTTAGTGATAACTTTTTAATAACTTCTTTACTGTTCTTCGATGCGTTTTCCATCGCGTTCATACGAGAACCATGCTCAGAGGCAATGGCATCTAGAACACAAGTATAAACCGTAGTGAGATATACTTCTGGAACGAGAGTGTCCAGAATTTGCTCAGCACTTGGCTCATATTTAAAGTCATAAGGGTACTTAGACTTGATAGTTTCTTTATCAGAAGCTGATACCTGCATAGGTAGAAGCTGTCTAACTTTAGAATCGAATGCGATCGCAGAAATGAATGAGTTGTAAGCAACGTAAACCTTGCCTACCTCGCCGTTGATAAACATAGCGCCCAGTTCATCGGCCACTTTACGAACTTCTTCATATGTCGGATCTGCTTTAGCGAAAGTGAACGTCTTTCCAGAGTTCACTTCTTTTTGAATCAGATCACGAACTTTTTTACCAATGAAGAAGAACTTCAGATCTTCGTTTTTAGTTTCGGCAGTAAAGCGTCTGATAGTTTTTGCAAGTGATGAGTTATAACCACCGCAAAGACCTTTATCAGATGAAATTACCAGAACCACAGATTTCGTATTTTCCTTCTGTGTGAAGTACTCATTCGTGTAGTTCGCGGCAAGTGCAGAGACAGTTCTCACTGTCTCTTCCAGCTCGACCGAGTATGGACGAAGACCCAAGATACGGACCTGAGCTTTGTTCAACTTTGCAGCTGATACAAGCTTCATGGCCTTTGTGATCTTAAAAGTACCTTTGGTACTTTTGATCTTTTTCTTGAGTTCTTTAATATTTGCCATGGTCTTTAATCCTTAAAATTAAGCCTTGTAGCTAGCAACGAAGTTCTTAACGATTTCTACAACCTTAGACTCGTTCTCAGCAGACATTTGCTTCTCAGCTCTCATAGCGTTCATAAGATCAGCGTGACGAGAGTTAAGAGTAGCAAGAAGGTCTTTTTCTACCTGTTGAATTTTGTTCACAGGGATTGCATCGAAGAAACCTTTAGTAGCAGCAAAGATAGATACCGATTGATCGATAACATCCATTGGTGAGTACTGACCTTGCTTAAGAAGTTCAACAAGACGAGCACCACGGTTAAGCTGACGTTGAGTCGCTTCATCTAGGTCAGAACCGAACTGAGCGAAGGCCGCAAGTTCACGGTATTGAGCAAGATCAAGACGAAGAGTACCAGCAACTTTTTTCATTGCTTTAATTTGAGCAGAACCACCAACTCGAGAAACCGAAAGACCAACGTTTACCGCTGGACGGATACCAGAGTTGAAAAGATCTGATTCAAGGTAGATCTGACCATCTGTAATCGAAATTACGTTTGTTGGAATGTATGCAGCTACGTCACCTTCTTGAGTTTCGATGATTGGAAGAGCTGTAAGAGATCCAGCACCTAGTTCATCGTTAACTTTACAAGCACGCTCTAGAAGACGTGAGTGAATATAGAATACGTCCCCTGGGAATGCTTCACGTCCTGGCGGACGACGAAGAAGAAGTGAAAGCTGACGGTAAGCTTGTGATTGTTTTGTTAAGTCATCGTACACGATAAGCGCGTGCTTACCTTGGTCACGGTAGTACTCACCCATAGTAGCACCAGTATATGGAGCTAGGTATTGAAGAGGGGCTGAGTGAGAAGCAGTTGCTGAAACGATGATTGTGTACTCAAGAGCACCAGCTTCAAGAAGCTTTTGGTAAACCTGACGTACTGTAGATTGTTTCTGGCCGATAGCTACGTAAACGCAAACTACGCCTTTACCTTTTTGGTTAATGATAGTGTCAACGGCAACTGCTGTTTTACCAGTCTTACGGTCACCAATGATAAGCTCACGCTGACCACGACCGATTGGGATCATGGCGTCGATTGCTTTAATACCAGTCTGCATTGGCTCGTGAACTGATTTACGAGCAATAATTCCTGGAGCTTTAACTTCAACGTTACGGAAGTTAGTAGCTTTAATTTCACCCTGACCATCGATTGGCTCACCGATTGCGTTTACTACGCGACCAAGTAGAGCGTCACCAACTGGAACAGATACGATTTTTTCTGTACGCTTAACTGTTGAGCCTTCTTTAATTGTTTCGTCGTTACCAAGAACCACGATACCAACGTTGTTAGCTTCAAGGTTAAGAACCATTCCTTTAACTCCGCCTTCGAACTCAACAAGCTCGCCGGCCAGAACGTTTTTTAAACCAAATACGCGGGCCACACCGTCACCAATTGTGAGGACTGTCCCAATTTCGTTCATCTGAAGGCGCGATTCAAAGTTTGCAATTCGCTCTTTGATGATGCCTGTGATTTCTTCAGGTCTGATTGATGTACTCATCTAAAATCCCTTCCCTTTTTCTGGGTTAATTATTCGCTAAGAATTGATTGTTTAAATTGTTCTAACTGATTGTCTAAAGAAGCATCTAATTGAAGATCTTCTACAGTCACTTTGTAACCAGCAGATAAATTACTGTTTTGAACGTAATTTAGAGATGGTTCGCGACCAAGTTTATTCTTCAAGAATGATTCGATTTTAGCTTTGAAAGCAGGATCAATCTGAGCATCAGAGCCTTCGATTGTGCCTTTCATGAAACCACGGCGGTCATCGTCCATAACGATCACTTCTTTGATGATCAATGGAAGAATGCCAATACGCTTTTCATCGATCAGGAACTTCACAGTTTCTGTCGTGATTGCAGAAAGAGAAAGCTTCTTCGCAACTTCTACGAATACAGTTTTCTTCTCTTCAAGCGTGAAAAGCTCGAGGAACAATACGTTCTCAAGCTCATTTGATTTGTTAATTACTTCTGTAAGCTTTGTAAGCTCGTCAGCGATGTTAACTTTATTATCATCGCCAAGCTCAAGAAGTGATTTCGCGTAAACGCGAGCTACTGCTTGTTCTTTCATATCTTAGAGCCCTTTCAAAAGTTTCGAAGAAACTTTAGATTGATAGTCTTTATTGGTCTTAATTGTAGATTTTGTTTTAGCGATTACTTCGTTCAGAAGTTCAGCATTAAGCTCGTCCATTGCGGCCTTCTTATCAGCTTGAAGCTTAAGATTTGCATCTGATTTAAGTTTTTGTGTTCTCTCATCAGTTTCACGAGAAAGATTTTTTTCAAAGGCCAGAACTTCGTTCTCAGCTTGAGCGTGAATGGCTTTAACTTCGTTAGCAACGTTGGCCGCTTTTCTCTCTTCAGACTCAAGAAGCATTTTTGCTTCCTTCGACTTAAGATTCACGCGCTCAATTGTGTTAGCGATGTCATCAGATTGTTTGTTGAAGTATGCAGCTAGAGGACCTTTAAGTTTCCAAGCAAGAACACCAAGAAGGATCGCAACGTTTACTGCAGGAGCGATAAGATCTGTAATTGAACTGTGGTGACCTTCACCGTGACCGCCGCCAGCTGCAAGAGCTTTAGTGGCGAAACCAAGAGCGATAAAAGCGTAAGCTGTCCAGAAACGCATATTTTTCCTTATTGAAGAATCTTATTAACGAGTGATTGAGAAAGTGCTTCAGCTTCAGCAAGGTATTGACCTTTGTTGCTAGCAATTTCTTTTGAGAAGTCATTACGAGACTGATCAACGTAAGCGTTAACTTCTTTCTCAGTTTGCTTGTACTGGTCTGTATACTTCTGAGTGATCGATTGTTTTTTCTCGATAGAAGTTTTTAGTGATGAACTATTAGCTTCATTGATTTTCGCCTGATAATCAGACTGCATCTTCTGAACCTTTTCGATAGTTTCATCAGCTACGTTATCAAGCTTCACAGTTTTTTCTTCGCGAGTTGTTAGCACTTCTTGCAACTTTCCTAAGAACAAGAAATGAGCAATCACGAACACAATTGTGATGATAACAAATTGAGGGACAAGAGAAGAATCCACACCTAGTTGTGTGAAGATGGCGGTAAACGTTTCCATAGGTTAAACCTTAAAAATGAAGCGAATTTAATTGAGCAGTAATTTTTTAAGGTATAGGGGCTATTTCGTCAATGGAAATGGGGGGTCTATTTTTTGTCTTTCATCTTAGTAATTCCGTGGAAAATAACCCCTTCTTCCACGATCAAACTTGGACTGGTTACAGTCCCTTCAAATCGTGCTGGGCGTCGAATTTCCACGCGTGAAGAAGCTTTAATCGTGCCCTTCACGGAACCAGAAATGATCACAATATTGGCATTGATATCGGCGTTGATAACGGCGCCTTCGGAAATGATCAGCGTGTCATTTGAAAAGATACTGCCGTTTACGTACCCAGCGATACGGACAGTACCGCTGAATGATAGGTTACCTTCAAATTTGCAACCCTCTTCGATGATGGCGCAAATATCGTTCTTTTTAGCCAAAAAAGTCTCTCCCGACTATTTCATGAGATAAGCAAATATATCATTAAATTCGGCTTCGTTGCTGAATTTAATTGTGATTTCGCCGGCCCCATTCTTTTTTGCTTTCACATCGAAGTGGTAACCAGTTTTTTGCTCAAGCTTATTTCTAAGCTGTGTATATTGCTCAGCTATAAATTTATTATCATCTGACTTCTTCGAAGGTTTCTTCGACTTTTTTGCCAGCTCTTCCAGTTCACGAACTGAAAGGCCCTTAGCGATTACTTCGTTCGCTAAACGCTTCACTGATTCATCGTCACCGATTGAAACCAGGATCTTGGCGTGGCCAAAAGAAAGAAGTTCTTTTTGAAGAGAAACAATCACGTCTTTTGGAAGTTTAAGAATACGAAGGAAGTTAGCAATTGTAGAACGCTCTTTCCCGATCTTCTTTGCCACTTCTTCCTGAGTAAGTTCGAACTCATTCATAAGTTGGAAGTAAGCAAGTGCTTCTTCCACGCAGTTTAGATCTGAACGTTGAACGTTTTCGATGATCGACATCACCAGGATATCTTTCTTCGTCGCGCGTTTCACGATTACAGGGATTTTCGTAAGACCAGCTAGGCGAGAAGCACGGTAACGTCTCTCCCCCGCTACGATCTCAAATGCGCCTTCTTTTTCAACAACGATGATCGGTTGGATTACGCCGTTTTCTTTGATCGATTCAGAAAGCTCAAGAAGATCCTTCTCTTTGAAGATCTTACGGGGCTGAGCTTTGTTAGGAACGATCTTATCAACTTCAACCAGCATAGGTTGAGTTTCAATTTGAATTTCTTTTTTAGGAGCAGCAGCAGGCGCTTGTTGGGCGGCAGCTGGTTCTATAGGGGCGGCTTTTTCAGGAGCATCAGCGTATGCGGCCGGGCTGTTCCCTAGAAGTGCGGCCATTCCTCTTCCGAGTTGTGGTTTATTCTTTTGCATAAATCATCTCCTAAGGTTGAACCTGGTAATCCTCAAATTTTGGGATCTGCTGGTTAAGCGGCATTTTCACCTGATTTGCAACTTCAGGTTTCTTCTCTGACTTCAAAATAATTTCGCGCGCGAGAGATAGATATGCTTCACTTCCCTTTGAAGTAATATCGTAAAGAATGATTGGCTTACCGAATGAAGTACATTCAGAAAGCTTCACGTTTCTCGGAATGATTGATTTAAGAATGTCGTCCTTGAAGTGGGTCATAAGATCATTCGCCACTAGCTTACAAAGATTGTTACGTGAATCGTACATCGTAAGCAGGATACCTTCGAGAGTCAGCTTCGGGTTAAGCGAAGCACGGATAAGTCTCACAGTATTTAAAAGCTGTGAAAGACCTTCCATCGCAAGATATTCTGTCTGCATCGGAACTAGATAAGTGTGAGCAGCAGTGAATGCGTTCACAGTTAATAAGTTAAGTGATGGAGCACAGTCGATGATGATGTAATCGTATTTGCTGTGAAGAGCTTCAAGAGCAACTTTCAACTTTGATTCACGAGCAAACATATGAACTAGTTCTAGCTCAGCACCAACAAGGTCATTGTTAGATGGACAAAGATCTAGAAGTGGAAGTTCAGTTTTATAGATACAGTTATCGAAGCTTTCTTCGTTAATAAGAGCGTGATAAACGTTGGCCTTGGCGAACGTTTCCTTCTCTACACCCAAGCACGAACTTGCGTTTCCTTGCGGATCCAGGTCAATCAGAAGCGTGCGCTTTTCTGCTGCAGCGAGACATGCACTTAAGTTGACTGAAGTAGTCGTCTTTCCGACGCCACCTTTTTGGTTCGCGATTGCAATGATTTTAGCCATTTAGATCCTCACGAGAATTGTTTTTGAACCCTTATTTTTAGAGAAATTCAGAGAGTTTGACAAGCGTTTTAGACGTTCCACGTGGAACATTTTGTGCAGCAAACGAAACCAAGAACCTTTGCTGCGTTCCTGGAACTTTAATCTCTTGATTCTCGAGAAGCTTCCAGTCTTTCTCTAATTTCTTGATCATCGCGCCCTCAAGCTCCACAAAGTTAGGACCTTTATAAAGGAAGACACTTATGTCGGGAGTCGTACGATTAATGATCGGGAGATAGTCCTGAATTGTACCCACGGCCTTGAAAGTGATCGTCGCCGGTTCATCAAACAGGAAGTCCTCAAGACGAGAGTGGACCAGTGTTACGTTGGTAAGACCCAACTTATCCGCAATCAGTTTTACCGCATCGACCTTCTTTCTCTTCGACTCTACTCCCACGAACTGTACATCCGGAAGAAGCTTTGCCAGAGGAAGGATTGGGAAGCCGCCGCCAAAACCCACGTCTACTACAACTCCACTCTTTTTGATCTCTTTCTGGAAGAGTTCCGACTGCAGGTAGGGATTGATCGAGTCGAGGATCTGCTTATGGTAAAATTCGTCCTGATCTAAGATATTAGTGAGGTTAAGCCCAGCTAAGTCTGTTTTAAGTACATTTAAGTATCGAATTGCGAAATCTAACATTAGAGTGCCTTTGCTGCCACAACGGCCAGAGTAGCGGGACGAATTCCCTCGATTAGTTTTAATTGTCCGAAGGTATCTGGCTTGATTCGGGCAATTCTTTGCTTACATTCAAAAGAGATATTGCTGGAAGCAGTGATGGCTTCCCAGTCAATTCTCATATTGTCCATTTTCTTCAATTTGGCGAATTGATCCTCTGAACGTTTGATGTAGCCATCATATTTCTTAGAAATGGCCACAGTTCGGATCAAATCGTAGTCCAACATCAGCCCGTGGTGAGAAAGAATGGTTTCCAGGGTGGTAATTGGATTCAACCACGCCTGACGGAGTATTTCTGAAACACTCATGCGCCTTACGAGTTGTTGTAGCTCACCTTCTCCCGAAAACTGTTTCATCAGGGGAGATTTCTCAGAAATCATAGTTTCGTCACAAAAGTTCATGAGTTCTTCATACTGGGCGATGAAATCGCGCTGATACTTATCAATAGGAAGATTCAGCATAAAGCTGGTCCTATAGGGGCTCATTCTAAGCAAAGAATTGTCTTCTCTAATGAAAAGACGGTTCTCAGAGCGTGCAGTGAACAGTCTATATGGCTCATCTCGTGTATTTGAGGTCAAATCTTCGATCATGACCCCTATATAGGACTCATGCCTACTCAAAATGAGTGGATCAAGTCCTAAAACCGATAAAGCAGCGTTGGCACCTGCGATAAAGCCTTGTCCAGCGGCCTCTTCGTAGCCTGAAGTACCATTTACCTGGCCCGCGAAGTATAAATTCTCTATTTGAACATGCTCAAGTGTGAGTTTTAGATCAGTCGTATCGATAACATCGTACTCTACTGCATATCCATAGACTTTAATTTCTGCTTTTTCTAATCCCTCAATCGAACGAACATACTCTTCTTGAACCTCTTTCGGTAGAGAAGAAGAAATCCCAGACGGATACATCGTATCTAGATCAAGTCCTTCAGGCTCAATGAACACATGGTGAACTTGTTTATCTGGATAGCGATAAGCTTTATCTTCAATTGATGGACAATATCTCGCTCCCACACCTTTAATTTGTCCGTTGAACATCGGACTTTTCTCTTTATTGGCGCGAATAATCTCCATAGTGTTCAGATTTGTACGGGCAAGCCAGCACGAAACCTGGGAAATATGTCGTTCAAACGGTGTATGAAGGCAGTGAAAGTTACGAACTGTCGAATCAGATGGCTGTTCTTCTAGTTTTGAGTAATCAATCGTGTCCTTATCTAGCCTAGGAGGAGTTCCGGTCTTAAATCGCTGTGGTCTAGTTTTAATCTCAGCAAAAAGATCCTGAAGTCCGGCAGATTTATCGCAACCTACTCTACCACCTGCAGTTTGTTCAGAACCCGTATGGAGTTTCCCATTGAGGAAAGTCCCAACTGTCATAATGATCTTCTTAGCAGTGTAAGTGTTCTGGGCTTTGACCGTAAAGACATCAGTCTTCTCGATTGAGACCACTTTCTCTCGAATCACTGTGATGTTAGGAATAGAAGCAATAACCTTCTCGGCCTCCTCGGAATATTTGTCTTTGTCGATCTGTACTCGTGACGACTGAACAGCGAAGCCTTTTGAGTCATTCAGTGTACGGAACTGGATCCCGGCTTTGTCGGCCAGTATTCCCATTAGTCCACCAAGTGCATCGAGCTCGCGAACCACTTGTCCTTTCCCAACTCCACCCACTGAAGGGTTACAAGGAGCCGAGCCAAGTCCGATTCCCGGAATGGTAATGATCGCAACATCTAAGTTAAATTGTGAAGCAATGTAGGCTGCTTCGATACCGGCATGACCGCCGCCGACAACCATAATGTCGAAAGTCTTCATACTGTCCTTGGGAAAAATTTGAAATGTTCCACGTGGAACAATTCTATTTCCCGATACAAAAATTTGAGAAAATAGAGTTCAAGATTTGATCTGGAGAAACTATACCTATGAGTTCTGAAATACAATGCCCTAGGGCATTTAATTCTTGCGACAAGATAGCTACATCCGTTTCTGAACGGCTAACTTGTTGATAATTCGTTAATACCTGATTCGTTTGCAATATCAATTGCTTATGTCGATCCAATAATATTGGTTTACCATCAATTGTGTTTAAATATTTTTCATTTACAAGCGCATGAAGAGTGGCTTCCCATGTAACCGGTAATGACTTGAGATCAATTGCCCCCATAGGACCAAGTTTTGGATGCATTTTTACAACTGCATCGCGGGCCGCCTGGAAACCTGGAAGATCTTCGTGAGTGAATAGCACCAGATCAAAATCATTATTCACAAGTTCATCAAAGCCTTCGATGATCTCAAATGGATTCACGAGGAGAATCGAGAAGAAACTATCTTTTAATTTTTTCTTCGTACGCTTAATCCCCTCTGACTCAATCACATCTTCTGACTCACGAATACCGGCCGTATCAATCAGCTTATATTTCACACCTTCAATTACCATCGTCTCTGCGAGGTAATCTCGAGTGGTTCCGGCAATTGAAGAAACAATCGCTCTCTCCTCTGAGAGAAGATAATTGAAGAGTGAACTCTTTCCAGAGTTCGGAAGTCCAGCGAGAACAATTTCTGGTTGAATGAGATTATGTTCCATCGGACGCACGCGCTTTACCAGTGCTTGAAATTTACGAGCGAATTCCTCGAGTGAATCTGTGTAATACTTATGGGCCGCCTCTTCTCCAATGTCTTCCGCGAAATCAATTGAGAGTTCGAGGGAAGATTTGTGTTTCAAAAAGAGATCATAGAGTTCTTGATAAACTTCCTGGAGATTTCCACTTAAGAGTGAAAGTCCCTGATCAAGAGCGTAGCCAGTATTGGCATTTAAAAAGAGATCCAACCCCTCTACTTGAGATAGGGTCAATTTCTTGTTTTTTAGCGCGCGATAAGTGAACTCCCCTGGGTTCGCCAGGCGACACCCGCCATGGGCCACAAAAAGCTCTAAAATACGCTCAATATTGAGGGTATTACCGTGAACCGAGAGCTCCAGGATGTTTTCCCCGTTGTAGCTCTTAGGACCTTGGAAATAAGTCAGGCAAATATCGTCGATT
This sequence comes from Peredibacter starrii, assembly GCF_034259205.1. Lineage (GTDB taxonomy): Bacteria > Bdellovibrionota > Bacteriovoracia > Bacteriovoracales > Bacteriovoracaceae > Peredibacter > Peredibacter starrii. Next base: position 251,850 of record NZ_CP139487.1, read on the forward strand.
GTCTGCCCCTGTAGGACCAGTTTCGTGTAATACACACGGCGTGGTTCTATAGGACCAGTCAGATCTTTTTCAAAAAATGGGGCGAATTGTGCGAGGGATTTGAAACCGGAGATCCGGATGACCCCCATCGCTGCGTGCGCGTGCGTACAAGTGCTGCAAGCGATGATTGGATCATCCGAATAAAGAAACTTCATACTACAACAGGTGTGTTCTTCGATTTAGCGTTGAAAACCATAAGCTGTTGAAGAATACCAAACAAAGTTGAAACGAAAATATAGAGAGATAATCCAGATGGAAGATCTTTCATGATAAATCCGAAAACTAGTGGCATGAAAAGCATAATTTTCTTTTGAACTGGATCCTGAATTGTATTCGGAGTTAGTTTCTGCTGGAAGAACATCGCAACAGTCATTAACACTGGAAGTACGAAGTATGGATCTTTGTTTGAAAGATCTTGAATCCATCCGAAGAACGGAGCATCTACTAGTTCTACAGCAGAATAAAGTACTTTATAGAACGCGAAGAACACTGGCATTTGAAGAAGAAGCGGAAGACATCCGCCAATCGGGTTTGCACCAGACTTGCGGAAAAGTTCCATTGATTCTTTCTGCATACGAGCAGGATCGTCTTTAAATTTCTCTCTGATTTTTGTTAGTTCCGGCTGAACCAGTTGAAGTTTTTTCATTGAAACGAAAGACTTGTACTGAAGCGGGAAAGTGATCATTCGAACAACAAGAGTTAGAAGAATGATACAGATACCATAGTTCGGAGTGAAGTTATGGAAGAACTGAAGTCCTTTAAGAATCCAAACAGCGAAGATACCCCACCATCCGAAATCTACTGATTTGTTAAGCTGGTTACCAAGCTCAGTCAGGTAGTTATATTCTTTTTTAACAAACACCATGTGATAGGTCAGAGATAGCTCTGGCTTATTCGAGAACATGCTAAAAGTGTTATCAGTTCCATTCTTGTAAATGAGACTTTGTTCTTTATCAAAATAAGTTCCGAAAAGATGGTAATTGAAATCAATACCGGCCCATTTAATGGCACGGTCACCACTGTCTTCATCACCAGGAAGGTGCTTGTTTAATTTATCAGTGAAGAATGAGAAAAATCGCTCTTGGCCGTTTTCAAGTTTCTTTGCAACCGAGTTGTAAACGAAACGGTACTTGAATGGCTTCGTAGAAGTAAGAGCGAAATTTGCTCTCCCCTTCTCGTCCAGACCAGTAACAAGTGTCACATCATTTTCAGCGCTGAAATACTTGTTAGCTTCAGCAGTTTTAGCAAAACGAATTGGGTGAAAACCGTTACCGAAATCAAACTCAACACGCATTGGCTTTTCTTTACCAACTGTCGCGCCGAAATCAAAAGCAGCCTGTGGGTTTTCAAAGTTTGTAACAGTAAGTGAGTTATCGAAGCTTACAGTCACACCGTTAGCAGAAAGCGAGAACATCTCGTCTGCCACTGGTTCTATAGGACCAGCAGTTGTGCCTTCAGTTGGAGCGGTAGTGCCCGACTGAACAGGTTGAGTTTTAGCAGTTGGTTCTATAGGGGCGGTTGCCGCCGGCTTTGGTGGGGCAAAGAAATATTGCCAGCCAAAAAGAATTGCACCAGAAAGGACTACTGCCATCAAGGCATTACGTTGCTCAGAACCCATTTAAATCTCCAAAGAAAATATCGATCTTTTAGGGTACGGGATCGTACCCACCCGGATGATACGGATGACATTTGCAAATGCGCCGACATGAATACCATAAAGCTTTTTGGAAGGTAAACTTTTGAAAGCACTCACGTGAATATTGTGAACAGCTTGGGTAGAAGCGGCACTTCTGCCCTAGAAGTGGCGAAATAAAATATTGATAAAAGCGAATGAGGAGATCAGCTAGTTTTCTCATGGCTAACGCATAGCCTTTGGGCCACACGAAGAAAAGCATCTTTTAATTGTTGTTCTGAATCTGGAGTTTTGGTGATCACAAAAAGCATATCGAGCGGAAGAGCTTTAAGACCTTCGTGAGCACGATACAATTCCTTCATAATTCGCTTGTAGCGATTACGATCGTGAGCTTTACCAATTTTACGGGAAACACTGAAGCCGATTCTCGAATGAGACAAAGAAAGGCGTGATGGTTTGTAAAAACAAACTAACGGGTGAACAAAGCCACGAGAGCTTTGTTCACGCAAATATTCAAAATCTTTTTTATGTGTAAGTTTGAGAGATTTAGAAAAGCCAAGTGAGGCGGGACTCATCTCAAAAAATTACTTAGATCCTGTAGAAACTGTAAGTTGCTTGCGGCCTTTAGCACGACGACGGCTGATTACTTTTTTACCGCCAGCAGTTGCCATTCTTGCAAGAAACCCGTGATCACGAAGTCTCTTAAGTTTCTTAGGTTGCCAAGTTCTCTTTTGCATACTCATATTGAAATCCTTTAACCATATAACGGATAAATTTTACGGAAGTCCTTTATTACAGGAAAATCCGATCTGGGTCAATATTATTTATTAATCAAAGCGTCACAGTAAGGTCTTGTTAGAGGCCGGCCATTGATTATAATCCCAGGAAGTGTTACCTCTTTCGGACTTTTTTAACCCAAACTCAATCAAATTTATATAAATGACACAAAAGTTTCCTTTTAATCACTTTTTGAAGCTTGATGGCCTATCTGAAGGCCCCGCGGCGAAGAAAGTAGATGTGAATCCAGTTATTGTTGAGCAAGCGATCAAGGCCATGAATGTTTCCGCCGAGCCAAAGGCACCGGCCAGCGAATTTTCCGGTGATGAGTTAAGAACTCTCACAGACGCCCTACTCGATAACATTAAAAATCTCATTAATCCTAATAAGTTCCATGCTTATTTCGCCAATGCCTTCACGGTTTCAGCGATCAAGCACGAGACTGTTGAGATCATGGTGACAACTAGCTTTATTAAAAAGATGGTTGAGACCCATTACCCAGACACTATTAAGCAGGCACTGTTTGAAATTCTGGGCAAAAATTACGGAATCGACATTCAGGTTCTGGGCGCACCAACACAAAGTCTGAGCTCAAATGCAGAAAACATTCTGAACTCTCTTAAGTCTCCAATGCCTTCAAAGAAACCTGAGTCTGTGAAGAACACGACCTTCTTCATTGATGAACTTGAGCCGACGAAAGACGATCTCTTTAAGGCAATTGATTCTCAGGTGATTGAACACCAGACAAACAACAACTCAAATCAGATCGATATTAATAAGACGTTCAATAACTTCATTATTGGACCATCTAACAATATCGCTCACGCACTTTCTCTGGCAGTTGCGAAAGATCCGGGCAAAGCTTATCCGGCCCTCTATATATATGGTAATTCTGGATTGGGTAAAACTCACTTGATCCACGCCATCGCCAACCACATTCAGATGCATAAACCTAGCATGAGAATTTGTATTACTTCTGCTAACCGTTTTATGAATGAAATGGTGGACTCAATTATCAAGAAGAACCAGTCGTACGAATTTAAAAAGAAGTACACTGAGCAAACCGACATTTTAATTATTGATGATATCCACGAGTTGAAGAACAAAACCACAACTCAGGAGATGTTTTTCCACATTTTCAATGAACTGATTGAGCGTGGAAAGCAGTTGGTGTTCACATCAGATAAAACTCCGAAAGAAATCGACGGAATTGAGGACCGTATTCGTACACGTCTCTCTTCTGCCCTACCGGTGGAAATTCAGCAGCCGGATCTGGAAACTCGTATCGCGATTCTTAAAAAGAAAGCGGTAGAGAAAGACGTCTATTTAAGTGATGACGTGGTTAACCTGGTCGCTAAATGCGTAAAGAGTAACATCCGTGAGCTTGAAGGCTGCTTGATTAAACTTGGTGCCGTAACGTCGATCCTTAAAGTGGACATCGATCTGGAAGTGGCAAAAGAGCATCTGAAACTTAACGAAGAGCTCGAAAACCAAAAGAACGTAACAATTGAAACGATCACAAAGACCGTTGCCAATTATTATAAGATCCCGCTTGGGGACATCCGCGGTAAGGCCAAGACGAAAGAAGTGGCCCTGCCTCGCCAGGTTGCTATGTATCTCGTAAGTAAAATGCTTAAACCGACGTTAAAAGATAATGGCCAGTATTTCTCTGGTCGTGATCATTCAACAGTCCTTCACGCAATTAAAACCATTAGCGATCGAATTAAGACTGATGGTTTGTTAGCTCAGCAAGTTCTCGACATCGAGAAACAACTCTAGTTCTCCACAAACAAACATCCACCTTAAGGGCCGATAACTTTTATTGAGTAGTCGGCCCTTTTTTTATGCCCAGTTTGACTACTCGGCCCAACATTCCAACACGTTTTTATGTGGAGGCCTGTTGATCAACGGCCCATTTGTTCACATTGTGGATAAAAATGTGGATAAAATCGGCCCATCCACGGCCTATTGCAGGTGGCTGTGAGACTTAGCGGAAAGTTGTTAAGGTTCTATCAAGGGCCTTGGATAAAATGCACGGCCCATCAACTCATAACTGAATGATATACGCACATGAAAATTTGGATGAACAAAGGTTGCGTTGAAGACTTTAGAAGAAATTGCGGATAAGTAGCTAAAATTAAAAGGCGGCGCCCAATCCATCCACACTATCCCAGATATCATTATATAAGAATAATAATACATATATATATAGGGATAAAAGAAATTGGACCTACAGGGGCAGTCCCCTTGATAAACCCTTCTCTTAAAGTTAAAACCTTTGCATCCAATTAAGGAACGAATATGAAACTAACGATCCAATCACAGATCCTTCGTGATGCCATTAACAAGGTTTTATCTGTAGTAGATAAAAAGAACTCACGTCCAATTCTTACGAACTGCCTGATTAAATCTCAAGGTCAGAAACTAGAATTGATCGCAACTGATTTGGAAGTTTCGGCCAAGATTCTTTTAAACGCTCAAATTGAACAGGAAGGTTCTTTCTGTATCAATTCTAAAAATATCGCAGACATCTTAAGAGAACTTCCTAACGATGATGTGATCATGAGTGTGGATAACAACAATCTTTTAAATCTTACTTGTAAAAACATCAATTATTCACTTTTGGTGACAAGTACTGAGGAATTTCCACAATTAAGTTTTCAAAACTCTAGTTCTGAATTCCGTTTAAAGACAAAACAGATCGCTCAGATCATTAACAAGACTTCTCATGCCATCTCTACCGATGAAACGAGATTGTACCTTAATGGTATTTATCTTCAGATGACTGATTCTAAGCTAAGAGCAGTGGCCATCGACGGTCACCGTCTGGCGTTGTTAGATACTCACGAATTTATCGGCGAAAATAAATTCCTGGTAGATGGTGTAATCGTTCCACGTAAAGGTATCTCTGAACTTAAAAAGATCGCTGATACATATCCTGAAGATGATGTTTCAATCTCTCTAGATGATTCATTCATGTTCGTGAACGCACGAAATGAGTACTATCTTTCAATTCGTTTAATTGCTCGTGAATACCCTAAGTATCAAACAGTAATTCCTTCTAAGACCACTAACCGTTTCCATATCGATAGAAATGCCATCTTAAACGCTGTTAAACGCATTAAGATCCTTTCTAACGAGAAGACCAATGGGGTGAAGCTTAATATTCAGAAAAACGAAATTGTGATCTCTACCAATCACCCGGCCCTAGGTCAGGCGACTGAAACTTTACCTATCACTTACGATGGGAAAGCAACTGAGATTGGTTTCAACGCTAAATATCTTATCGAGAGCCTTTCAGTTCTAAATGAAACTGATGTGACTTTTGAATTTAACAACGAACTAAGCCCGGTTGTGATTAAAGCTGATGATCTTCCAGAGTTCCTGGGAATCATTATGCCGCTTAAGTTGTAATCGCTGTTGATGAATTGTTGGAAAATTAAAAAATTACAGGCGCAAAATTTCCGAAATCTCAAAAATTCTATTTTTGATTTCTCTCCGGGTATTAATTGTATCTTGGGACAAAACGGAAACGGTAAAACCAATCTTCTAGAAGCGGTTTTCCTCATTACGAATAAAAAATCATTTCGTAAAAACACCGATTATGCACAAATGATCAACATTGAGGGCGAAAGTCCTGAGATCATTTTACAGTCAGTGTTTGAGAGTGAAGAAGGACTTCTTCCCTACTCGCTTCGTATGTCTGACGCTTTAGAGGAGAGATTCTTCAATAATAAACCGGAGAAGAGCAAAACTCCTTCGACCTCGGTTTTTATTAATCCATTTGATTCTTATAATTTTCATACCAGCAGTACTTTTCGTCGCCAGTGGGTCGATAGTCATATCTCACTTGGGGACAAAGAGTATCGTCAGGTTTTGACTCGTTTTCAGAAGGCCATGAAGTTCCGAAACTCAGTTCTGGGTTTTGGTGGAAAAAATGCTTCAATGCAGTTACGGGCCATTGATGAACAGGTTTCAGAATATTCGGCATTCATCACTCAAAGGCGTTTTGAGTTTTTGACTGCGCTAAATCAATTTATCACTCCTACCTTTAAGGCGATTTTCTCTGAAGAACACACGCTTCAGCTGGATTTGGACAGTTTATTCGTTCATTGGGACCAAAAACGGATATTTGACTTCTATCGTCACCAGGAAAATGCAGACATAAAAGCGGAAGTTACCCAGGTTGGAGTACATCGCGACGACTTCATTTTCAGTTTCGATGGACTCAACGCGTTTGAGTTCTGTTCCTTAGGCCAGCAGAAAATGGCGTTTCTGAGCCTTATATTTGCCTATATTGAGCTTTTTCGGTATAAATTTACGTCTTATCCTATTGTCCTTATTGACGACGTTTCAGGCGAATTGGATAGCCAGAGATGGAAAAATTTGATCCAATATTTGGAAACCAAAAACTTCCAAGTTTTGATCACGACGGCCAATGAGATCTTCGGAAAAGAATTGGAAAAAATACCAGCTTCCAAAAAGTTTTATATGGAACATGGAACGCTCAAACACCATGGATAGGAGCACTCTGGATGAATCAAACTCCTGATTCGATTGCAAAAGTTAACACCGAATACACCGCTGACAAGATTAAAATTCTTGAAGGCCTTGAGGCCGTTCGTAAGCGTCCTGGTATGTACATTGGGGACACGGGTTTCCGTGGATTCCACCACTGTGTGTACGAAATTGTGGACAACGCTGTCGATGAGGCACTTGCCGGTTATTGTACAGAAATTAAAGTTGTTATCCATGTTGATAACTCTTTAACTGTAATCGATAACGGTCGTGGTATTCCGACTGACATTCACCCTACTGAAGGAATTTCTGCTGCGGAAATCGTGTACACGAAACTTCACGCCGGCGGTAAGTTCAACGAAGACGGTGGTGCTTATAAAGTATCAGGTGGTCTACACGGTGTAGGTGCTTCAGTTGTGAACGCACTTTCAAAGTGGGTACGTCTAGAAATTAAAAAACACGGCAAACTTCACCGTCTTGAATTCAATCATGGTGAAGCGAAAGAACCGCTAAAAGTAATTGGTGACTGTGATCCTAAAGACACAGGTACGATGGTTACATTTAAATCTGACAACGAAATCTTCGAAGTTCACGAGTATAACTACGATACTCTTGCAAACCGCTTCCGTGAGATGGCGTTCCTTAATAAAGGTCTAAAGATCTCTATTCAAGATGAGCGTTCAGACAAGGGCGAGGTTTTCCACTACGAGGGCGGACTTTCTGAGTTCGTTAACTATCTTAACCGTGCAAAAACTCCGATTCATAAAGAGCCAGTTTATTTTTCTCAGTCACGTGAGAACTATGAAGTGGAAGTGGCAATGCAGTGGACGGATGGTTACTCTGAGACCATGACTTCATACGCGAACAACATCAACACTCCAGAGGGTGGTGTTCACGTTTCAGGTTTCAAAACTGCTCTTACACGTGTGCTTAACAACTACGCAAAAGATAATAACCTTCTTAAAAACATCAAAATCGCTCTTACCGGCGATGATATGCGTGAAGGTCTGACTGCGATTGTTTCAGTGAAACTCACAAACCCTCAATTCGAAGGTCAAACCAAGTCAAAACTTGGTAACTCGGAAGTTGAAGGTATCGTGAACTCACTTGTGGGTGATCGTTTCAAAATTTACCTCGAGGAAAATCCAAACGTAGGTAAAACCATCATTAAAAAATCAACTGATGCTGCTGCTGCTCGTGAGGCCGCTCGTAAAGCGCGTGAACTTACTCGTCGTAAAACAGCATTGGATTTCTCTGGTCTCCCAGGGAAAATGGCCGACTGTCAGGAAAAGAACCCTGAGCTTTGTGAAATCTACATCGTAGAGGGTGACTCTGCGGGTGGTTCAGCTAAGCAAGGTCGTGACCGTCGTACTCAAGCGGTTCTTCCACTTAAGGGTAAGATCCTTAACGTTGAAAAGGCCCGCTACGATAAAATGTTATCAAGTGACGAAATTAAATATCTCGTTCAGGCGATCGGTACTTCGATTGGTAAAGATTCTTTCGATATCTCGAAACTTCGTTACTACAAAATCGTGATCATGACCGATGCGGACGTGGATGGATCGCACATTCGTACTCTTCTTCTGACTCTGTTCTATCGTCAGTTCCCGGAGATCATCGAGCGCGGTCACTTGTACATCGCTCAACCTCCTCTTTATAAATATAAGAAAGGTAAAAATGAGCGTTACTTGAAAGATGGCGGCGAACTTGAGTCGTACCTGGTTTCAAGCTCACTTTCTGATTCAGAAATTACAATTGATGGTCAATCAACAGATGTTGATACAGTGAAGTCACTTGTGAATAAGTTCAGAAATTACAACGGCAACCTTGAGTCTTATGACCGTCACTACGACGCTCACTTCTTAAGAATGCTGGTTGAAGATGGAACACTTAAAGTTGATATGATGAAGGACAAGGCAAAACTTACTACGTACGTTGATGCCCTAAATGCCAAGCTAAAAGAAACTGGCCACGTATCACTTAAGAAATACGAACTTAAAATTGAAGACGATATCAAGAACATGGGTTTCCAAATCCGCGTTCAAGTTCAGTCTTCGCTTAAAACTAAGAACTTCAGAATTGGTATGAATTTCGTAGATTCTTCGGAGTTTGCTGATCTTATCAACCAGAATGATGGTCTTAAACGTTACTTGAAATCAGAATTCGTTCTGAAGCATCAAGGAAATCAATCGAAGCACAGTGGGCTTCTTGATTTTGCTACTTTCGTTTCAAACGAAGGCCGCCAAGGTGCTTACATTCAGCGATATAAGGGTCTAGGAGAGATGAACCCAGAGCAACTTTGGGAAACAACTATGAATCCGGCCAACCGTACTCTTCTTCAAGTGAAGATTGAAGATACGATCGATGCGGACCAGGTGTTCTCAGTTCTAATGGGTGACCAGGTAGATCCACGTAGAGAATTTGTGGAAACAAATGCTCTGAATGTTCGTAACCTCGATATTTAATTTTAAGGAAGAAGAAATATGGCTGACGATAATAACAACTCAGAAGTAAATCACGGGAATATCACTCCTCTTTTGATTCAAGATGAGATGAAAAACTGTTACCTCGATTACGCAATGTCGGTAATCGTTGGTCGTGCACTACCAGATGTACGTGATGGTTTTAAGCCGGTTCACCGCCGCGTTCTCTATGCCATGCACATGCTTAACAACTACCACAACCGTCCGTACTTGAAGTCGGCGCGTATCGTGGGTGACGTTATCGGTAAATATCACCCGCACGGTGACTCTGCTGTATACGGCGCTCTTGTTCGTCTTGCTCAGGACTTCTCAATGAGATATCCGATCATCGATGGTCAAGGTAACTTCGGTTCGATCGACGGTGATAACGCCGCGGCCATGCGATACACAGAAGCAAGAATGCAAAAGCTCACCAACGATATGCTTGGTGACATTGATAAAGAAACTGTGGACTGGCAGGACAACTATGATGGTTCATTACAAGAGCCTACAGTTCTTCCAACTAAGATCCCTAACCTACTCATCAACGGATCTGCTGGTATCGCCGTAGGTATGGCGACCAACATTCCTCCGCACAACTTAACAGAAGTGATGAATGGTCTATTGGCCATCATCGATAACTCTGCGGTTACAGTTCATGATCTTATTAAGATCATTCCTGGTCCGGACTTCCCGACTGCGGGTGCAATTCACGGTACTGCTGGTATTCAGCAGGCCTACCACACTGGTAAAGGTGTCATTCAAGTTCGTGCTAAAGCTGATATTGAAGTTAAGAAAAATGATCGCGAGCAAATCGTTATCACTGAACTTCCATACCAGGTGAACAAAGCAAAACTCATCGAGAAAATCGCTGAGCTCGTAACTGAAAAAGCGATCGAAGGTATCTCTGATATCCGCGATGAATCTTCACGTGAAGGTATCCGAGTTGTTATCGATATCAAAAAAGGCGAACAAGGAGCTGTGATCCTTAACCGTCTTTATAAGCAAACTCAGATGCAGGTTTCTTTCGGTATTATCTTCCTGTCGATCTACAACGGTCAGCCGAAGGTAATGGATCTTAAAGAACAACTTCTTTGTTTCATCGAGCACCGTCGTGAAATCGTCATCCGTCGTACAACTTATGAACTCAAAAAAGCAAAAGAGCGCGCTCACATTTTAGAGGGTCTCAAAATTGCGGTTGAGAACATTGATGCGATTGTTGAATTGATCAAAAAAGCCGAGGGTCCTGCCCAAGCTAAAGATCAGTTAATGCATAAATTCACTCTTTCTGCGATTCAGGCACAAGCTGTCTTGGATATGCGTCTACAACGCTTAACGGGTCTAGAGCGTGATAAGATCATCGCTGACTACGAAGCTGTCATGAAAGAGATCGCCCGCTTAGAGGGAATTCTAGGTTCAGAAGATCAAATCCGCGGAATCATCCGTGCTGAGTTTGTTGAAATCCGTGAAAATTACGGTGATGCTCGTCGTACTGAGATCATTGCTCAGGCAGATGAAATTCAGATGGAAGATCTGATTAAGAACGAAGAAGTGATTGTGACGATTACGCAGAAAGGTTACTTGAAGCGTATGGCGACTGACACTTACCGCGCTCAAAAACGTGGTGGTAAAGGTGTGAAAGGTGCAGACCTTGAAGACGATTTCTACACTTCAATCTTCACGGCCGATACTCATGATAACCTCATGATCTTCACAGATAAGGGTACTGTATTCCAGATTAAGGTTTACCACATCCCTGAAGGTCAACGTACATCGAAAGGTCGTAACATCGTTAACATCATTAACGTTCCGGCCGACGAAAAAGTAAAAGAGATCATTACTGTTCCTAAGGACGCAGAAGGCTCGTTCCTGGTATTTGCTACTAAGCATGGTATCGTGAAGAAGTCTGAGCTTTCTGAGTATAAGAACATGAGACAGAACGGTCTTAAGGCGATCAAAGTTGTTGATGGTGACGAAGTTCTTGCCGTAAGAATTACTGATGGTAAGAAAGACGTTCTTCTGGCTTCTTCTGCTGGTAAATCGATCCGCTTCCATGAAGATGATTGCCGTGCTCAGGGACGTGTGTCTCAGGGTGTGAAAGGCATGAGTCTTGATGAGAATGAATCAGTGATCGGTATGGAAATCATTGATGAAACATCTGAGATCCTGACTGTTACTTCACGTGGTTATGGTAAGCGTTCAGCTGCTGAAGAGTACCGTAAGCAGTCTCGTGGCGGTAAAGGTATTCTTGCTATGAAACTCACTGAGAAAACTGGTGATATCATGGCGATCCTACCTGTGACTGATAAAGACGATCTGATGATCATCACTGACAAAGGTCAGGTGATCAGAACGAAAATCTCGGGCATTTCGCTTCTAGGCCGTAACACTCAAGGTGTTCGTCTGATTAACGTTAAACCTGACGAAAAAGTTGTAGCAGTTGAGAAAATTGCTGAATCAGATGATGATGGATCAGATGGTGAAGCAACTGAGACACCTGTACAATAATCTTTTAATTCTTCTATTCATCCTGGGGTTGAGTTCCTGTGACTTTACCCCAGGTCTGAATCGCGACATTCTTAATGCTCAAGAGTATGTAGATAATCAAGATTTCGCCAAAGCGGTGGAACTCTACGAACGCGTTTTAAAAAAGAACCCTTCAAAAGTTATCAAGACCAAGATCAACTACCAGTTGGCCGATATCTATTATCTTTATCTGAATGAACAGGTGAAGGCGCTGAACTACTACCAGTACATCGTGGACAACGAAGAGAACCCTCTCTTCCAGGTGAAGGCGATGGAAAAAATCGCGGACATTAATTTCACCTTCTCTAAAAACTACACTGAGGCGATTCGAGTTTATAAGATTCTGATGAACTTCAAGCCGCGTTTTAAGCAGTATGATTATTATTTTCTGCGCGTGGGTGAGTCCTATTTTGAAATGGGAAAATACGATAAGGCACGGGAGATTTTTACTCAGATCCTGAGTCAGCCTGCCAACCCCTATTACGTCGAGGCCTATAACCAATTGGGCCTTATCGAGTTTTATAATAAGAACTGGGACAAAGCGGTCGAATATTGGATGGAGTATTTAAAGCGGGAACGACGTCGTGATCAGATCATTAATGTAAAATTCCTGATCGCCAATGCCTACGAATCCAATGAGAAGCTGAAAGAGGCCTATAACATCTACTATTCGCTTCTTCCGGTATACCCAAATCCAGATGTGCTCCGCGCTCGTTTGAAGTCAGTTTACGCTCGCAGAGTTGCCAGAAAACGTTAGACCAAAAGTTAACTTTCCTTTATCTTATTTTAAACAATTTTGACTGGCGGTAATCATGTCTAGCTGGCAGAAGGCCCTCGCAATTGCACTTGGTCTCCCTTCAACGATCTTAGGTGTGTTTTTCGGCTTTCAGGCCCTAGTTGAGCACAAAGTCATATCTCAGGGTATGGCCCAAGGCTTTTTGATCGCGGTCGTTGTTATGATGCTAATTAAGATGATCCAGGTCTCATGGAAAAAAAAGAAATAGATAAAAGGTTTTACCTTCTTTCTGCCCTAAATATTATTCCCGCCCTCATTTTGGGTGACGGTTTAACCATAGACTCCCTGGTTTTAATTGGTGGTCTTGTCGTTTTGGTTTTGAACCATACCGTATTGGTTAACATCGTAAAATCAGTAGTGGCCGCAAGTCGGGATGGTGAGGATGCCAAGCGTCACACTTCAAGGATCTTGGTCCTGTTCCTGGTTAAGTTTGGACTTTTATTTAGTCTGATCGCGATCATCTATCTCTATAAAAAAGCTCTGATTACAAAACTTTTTTTGATTATCTTTTTCCAATTGATAATTCAGGTCGTAAGTATTAAAAACAACTATCAAAATAGTTAGGACATACACATGAAACTTTTAGGTCTTCTTGGCTTATTTCTGGCTCAATCTGCCTTCGCTTCAGGCGGCTTCAACTTCTTTAATGAAGCTTCTCACGCATTCCACGTTCCGGCCCACACTCTAGCTCTTGTTGCTGGTTCGTTGATTATGATTGTTGCCGGTGTTCTTTACCGCGCTCAAATCTCTTCAGCTAAGAACGTAATCATTCCTGCGAAAGGAATCAATGTTCGTAACTTGATCGAGGCCCTTGGTCAGGCAATGTACGGAACTGCAAAAACTGTTATGGGTGAAGATGCTACGAAGAAATATTTTTCTTACGTAATCTTCGTTTTCTTCTTTATTCTTATCAACAACTTGATCGGTATTCTTCCTGGTTCAATGTCAGCTAACCAGAACCTGAATACGACTCTTGCTCTTGGTATTTTCACTTTCTTCTATTTTAACTTCCAAGGTATTCGTGCTGTTGGTTTCGTTAACTATATGAAGCACTTTGCTGGTCCAATGCCGGCTCTTGCGCTTCTTATTTTCCCTATCGAAATCATTTCAGTTTCAGTTCGTCCTCTATCACTTGCTCTTCGTCTTCGCGGGAACATGGATGGTGACCACTTGATTCTTGGGATCTTCTCTGAACTAGTTCCTTACATCGTTCCAATCCCATTCTACGCAATGGGTATGTTCGTAGGGTTCCTTCAGGCCTTCGTATTTACACTACTAACAATGATTTATATTGGTATGGCGACTGCTCATCACGATCATGGTGATCACGAGCACCACCACTAAGAATCAAATAACTGTCTAACAAAGGAAAATAAAATGGACGTTAATTCATGGGTTGTTCTTTCTGCTGCTCTAACTTTCGCTGCTGCTGTACTTGGCGGAACATTCGCTCAAGGTAAAGCTGCTTCTGTAGCTCTTGAAGGTATCGCTCGTAACCCAGCTGCTGCTGAAAAACTTCAAACTCCAATGATTCTTGCTCTAGCTCTAGTAGAATCACTAGTTCTTTTCGGTTTCGGTATCGCGTTCCTTATCCTTCAAAAATCAGCTTAATCAATAAGCTTTTAGAAGATAAAAAGAAGGGCTCCGTAAGGGGCCCTTTTTATTTGTAATGATTCTTTTCCTGTTCTGACTGATGATCGGCACCATGAAGGGTCGGCGACATGAGTTTGAAAAAACCACGAGTGTAGTTTGTTGGTTGCTCAATTTTCTCAGAAAGCACCACACTGTCTGCACGGAATCTTAAGTCCTCAATCTTTATCTGCCCACTCTCGCGGGTTAAGACCTCAATGTTTAGCTGATTTCTTCCTAATCTGAATTGTTCATTAAAACCATGGGTAAGCTTCTCGTTTTTCATCATCGTTTCAATGATGGCGTCGGAGCTCTTCTGATCAAGTCCCACTACTCTAAAAACATATTCACCTTTTGCATCAGGTGTAACATTTATGTAGAAACTCGAGTTTGGCTGGGCCTTAAGAACTCGCAAAACTTTACCTAGTTCTATCTTGGTGTGAATGTCGGCCACGTTACCGTCTTTAAGAATTAAATTTCCTTCGGCACTCGGGCGAACCGGACGTTTGATCATTTGCAAAGGTTCACCGCTCGAAACATTAAGTAATGTATGAACATCGTTCTTGGTTAACTTCTGTGGTGAAAGATTTTGCGCCACAATTTTACCAGTGGCGGCAGCACGTGGACCAGTGATGTCCAGGAATCCACCAGTGGCCTCACGCATTTTACGTTTTGAAATAGGAGTCTTGCTCGCCATCCCCATCAGATAGACATCTTCTTTGGTGTCGTTTACTACCAGCTGTTTATTGATTTCATAATCACTCTGAGTTTTAAGACGCTCATAGCGAGTATACTCGTTAGCGCGACCCATGAGTGGTTTGAAGACCACTTCATCGGCGGCTTGATTTCCATTCTTTGCCATGTTGGCAAAAATGGGCGCCGCTGTTGAGTGAGAGTGTGTGTAACCAGTGGCGAAGACGATGTTATCAATCACGACTGGTTCTGAGATTGGTTCACCCTTCTTCGTAGTATAGAAGGCCTTAAATTTTTTCTCACCAGCTTCAGTGATGAATTCTTCCACTCTCTGAAGATAACCATTCACGGTGCTGATGCGACCGTCATCGATTGCTTCACCAATGCGTGAGTAACGGGGAACTTTTGGTTTTTTAAGACTGCTGACAAACTCCTCACCGGTTTTTGCAGGTTGACCCATCCATACAACTTCAACACCAGTGTTGGTCCCTTTAGGATTTAGTTGTTTATTAAGTCCGGCCGCAGTTTCAGCACCAATGCTTCCACCATCTCCGTCCCCTACGAGAAGGATTTTCTTTCCTTCATAACGAGCAACTGCTGCTCTTCCGAGTTTCTGATCTTTCACTGCGGTCTCAATGAATTCTTCAACATCTTGCACTCGTGGTACGTATTTAGGATTTTTTGCGAGATCGATAACTTTCGCCTCTTCCTCATACTTGGTAACAAGCTTAATGGAGTCGGCGTCCTTTAAACGAGTCACTGGTGTACCAAGTCCTTGAGTCACCATCCCGGCGTTGGTGTAAACCACATTACCTTTGTTGGTTTCAATTTTATACTTTGCGGGCCACGCACCTGGAGATGGTTCTTTGGTCCATTTTACGAGAGTGTTATTCACAATGAGATCAACATCTGCGGCCTTCATTGCTCCTTGAGTAACGTGCCCAAGTTCTTCCGCAGTGGCGTAGGAAGCATTGTTAATGTTGAAGTCGCGAAGTTGCACTGGCGAAGATGGAAAGGTATTTCCTGAATCACCAATGAACTCTGCCGAGTTAATATCAAAACCTTTCACCCTATGAAATGTTCCGAGATCATCCGTTGATTCAATCACCAGAACTTTGAGTCCTGGATTTGTTTCTTTGAGGGCGGCCACGGCCACACTAGTATTTGGTCCCGCCCCAATGGCCACAGCATCGTAAACGACTGGTGTAGAGGCTGTTTTAATTGCTCGCTCTGTCTTCGCCGCATCTTCCAGCATCTCATCATAAGAAGCATTCATGTAATCTCGAATAGAGGCCTTACTCATTTCATCTGAGGCAGAAAGGGGCTTGTTGTAATTATCTTGAGCAGCAGTTCTATGAAGAGACTTAACATCCGGATCAAATGGCGACTTATGATCCTTTAAGACCTGCGCTCGCATTTGGTTACCAGTTACGTAGTTCTTATACTGCGACATAAGAGTTTGTTTACGTGGTCCATCTGCCAAGGATGAAATTTGAATATAAAGTTTCTTTTCAACTTCTGCGACCTGTTCGGCCGGAAGCTTCTTGGCGAGTTGGCCATACTGGAGTTCTGGATAGAGATCTTTTACGACTTGAGAAATTTCAGTCCCCTCTTTTGAAAGTGCAATCTTAGCGGCGTCTTCACGAATAGGGGTTACCTTTGCGAGAAGTTCTTCTTCAAGGGCAAGCTTTTTAGATGTGTCTGTCGCTTTTGAAATCTTAGCAAGCGTCGTTTCAACGCTTGGATCTTTCTGAATTATGGCGGCCGCTACAGTGGTCTTTGTAGCAAGCTTAGGTTTACCTAGATTGAAGACCGAATCAAAAGTTTTGTGGCCAGCTTTGTAGGCCATGTTGGTCATTGGATTATCGATTGGGTAAAGAACAGTTTTTGCACCATACTTTAGTGTTGTGCCGGCGAAGACCAAAATCTTTCCGCCGGGAGCTTCAGCAATTGCAACTCCACCTTTCTTTAATCCATCCATCAAAGCAGTATAGGAAACCTTGAGGGCCTTCCTTGAAGGCGAAAGCATATAAGTTTTAATTGCATTGAGGGCAACGGTGATTGAATCCTTGGCTGCCTTTAGACCTTTAGAAACTCTAAGTACTTCATCTGTTTTAGTAGAAGCAGCAACAGCGGCCTGACCAATTTTAGTACTCTTTACTGCTTCAAGACCGGTCTTAGATGCCTTAAATAGAGTCGCAATTTTTGCGGCACCATTTACACCTTGTTTTAGAGCAACTGTGATACCACCAGATAAAAAGGCAGGAACAATTTCAGCCACAAGAGTTCCGGTAATTGAACAAAGACCAGTGGCCATGGTTTTACATGGAAGACAGTCAAAGTTATTCGTTGGCGTAATACATTTACTGGCACGAGGAACTCCCGCCCACTTCTGACAAAAGACATCATTTTTCATCCACTCTTTTAGAGAAGCGACGAAGGCAGAGAAGATTTTTTTCATGGCACCTGGGAAATCTTCAGTGAGTTCTTTGAAGATACTCGGATCCTCAGAGGCCTTGGCCAGTGCCAGTTGTGAAGTTGAAGAATGATCTTCAGCTCCGCTGACCCAGTTCCAAAACTCGCCCATTTTCTTTCCGGCGTATTTTCCGGCCGAAGAAACTATCCACCACATACCTTCAAAGAAGGAAACTGCGGCCTTAATGAAGCTTGAAGCTAGTTGAGTCACACAGCTATCGTTACCAAGATGACAATCTTTTGGTTTGGCCTTTTCGGGCACCAAAATTTCCGCGAGATAACCACCCACTCCCAGAGCAGAAGCGGTCATTACACATGTGAGATCCGAGGTGCAGCTGTTTTTAAGCGCTTGTTTTTTACTTTCATCACAAACCAGACCATCTCCGACTTTAGAGAGGTCTTTTAATTGCGAGTTAATACTCACACTGGCATTGGGCATTTTACAGTCGCCAGTTTCACATCCAAGTCTTCCTTCCAGACGTTCTTTGTGTTTAGCGAGTTCATCTTCCTTTGCTTTTACCTCAGAGAGAATTTTGAAACATTCTTCAGTGATACCGTTCTTTTCCTGATGTTTAGGAATGTCGACGTGCTTTATGTTTTTGGGTAAACATTGGGCCTTGTAGAGTTTTCCGAGGTCTTCTAATTTATCTACGAGTTTTTCGATACACTCGCCGTTCTCACAGGTCTTTTCTTTTGCGATGGCCGATAATGAGGAACTCAATAAGATAAGAACGAGTTTAAGAGAAATGATTTTCTTCATCCTACACTCCTCCGCAATCTACTGAGCTAATAAGATCTGAGAAGTCTTTTTCGTGGGCCTCATTCTCAATTAATCGTAGTGACTTAGAGAAGAGTATTTTTCCACGGCATTCAATGTAATAGGACTTTTCATTATAGGTCTTACCTTCATGCTGATACACGAATCCAATTTTATGGATCTTGTGACCACGAAGATTCACATTAGTTTCATAAGGAAGAAAAGAAACGGGAGTGGCCCCAACTCTTTCGGCCCAGAGTTTTTTATTGGCCTGATATTTAGTTTGGGTGCTTGAGAGGGACTTAACATCTAAATCGAATTCTGCACCGGTGTCTGTAAAGCTGATATTAGATCGTTGCCCATTGGTCTGGGGTGAAAAATAAATGAAGGGCATGCCGAAGAGATCTTTACCTAAGACCCAATTCTCTTTCTCTTCTATGAAGATACTGCGGGAATCTTTCTGAAGTTCCAGATTTTTTGCGTGAGCAGTGAGAGCGATTAAACTCAAGCAAGCGGCCAATCTCCACATATTTTCCCCTTACGGTAAAGGACCTCTCCTTTTCGTAAATTAGGGACAAATACTTTAGTTTAGTGGTCGGCTATGTCAGGATTTCAGTGCTTTAGCAAGGTAACGACCGGTATGGGAAGCTTTCACCTTAGCAACTGTCTCTGGAGTTCCTTCCGCAATAATCTGGCCTCCACCCTTACCACCTTCAGGTCCCAAATCAATTACCCAGTCCGCGGTCTTAATCACATCAAGGTTATGTTCAATGATGAGAAGCGAATGGTTTTGATCAATGAGTTTGTTCAGGGCCTTCAGCAGAATATTAATATCTTCAAAATGCAGGCCGGTGGTCGGTTCATCTAGCACATAAAGACATGAGCCTTTAGTAGATTTAGAAAGCTCGCGAGAAAGTTTCAAACGTTGGGCCTCACCACCAGAAAGTGTGGTGGCCGGTTGACCAAGTTTGATATAACCAAGGCCCACGGCATTCAGTACCTTAAGTGCACGATTGACCTTCGGATGGTTTTCAAAGAAAGGCTCGGCCTCTTCAATACTCATGGCGAGAACATCAGCGATATTCTTTCCACGATAAAGAATAGAAAGGGTCTCATTATTATAACGAGAACCTCGGCATTCAGAACAAGTCACATAAACATCGGGAAGGAAATGCATCTCGATTTTAAGCATTCCGTTTCCTTCACAGGTTTCACAACGCCCACCCTTTACATTGAAGGAAAAGCGTCCTGGCTTATAACCACGAACTTTTGATTCATTGGTTTGCGAGAAGATGTTTCGAATATCGTCAAAGAGACCAGTATAAGTGGCCGGGTTTGAGTGAGGTGTTCTTCCAATTGGAGACTGATCTAGCTCGATCAAACTTTGAATTTTATCAACGCCAGTAATGGACTGATAATTAGCAGAACTTCCGCGACGACCGCGCGAGAGATAATTTTTAACCGCTGGTATTAGCACCTTGTGAACCAGAGTTGATTTTCCTGAACCTGAAACCCCAGTGATACAAGTCATGCCACCGAGGGGAAGTTTTAAAGTCACGTCCTGGAGGTTATGCTCTTTCGCCTTATTTAAAA
Organism: Peredibacter starrii; assembly: GCF_034259205.1. GTDB lineage: Bacteria > Bdellovibrionota > Bacteriovoracia > Bacteriovoracales > Bacteriovoracaceae > Peredibacter > Peredibacter starrii. The sequence goes on from NZ_CP139487.1 coordinate 271,748, forward strand.
CGATATGATCTTTCAGGTCCCGGCGTTTTTTAGGAACTTCAATCTTGAGATCACCTGAAAGGTATTTGCCCGTGATGGATTTCTTGTTCTTCTTAACTTCTTCCGGAGTTCCCGCCGCTACAATTTCACCACCGTGAATCCCGGCCTGAGGACCCATATCAATTAAGTAGTCAGAAGCGAGCATGGTATCTTCATCATGCTCTACCACCAGAACGGTGTTACCAATGTCTCGAAGATCAATCAGGGTCTTAATGAGTTTTTCATTATCACGTTGGTGAAGACCAATACTTGGTTCATCCAGAACGTAAAGGACACCCGAGAGTGCAGAACCGATTTGAGTCGCAAGACGAATACGTTGTGATTCACCACCTGATAAGGTCATGGCATCACGGTTGAGAGTCAGGTAATTAAGTCCCACGTTGAGGAGAAACTTGATCCTGTCTTTAACTTCTTTCAAAACTTTGTGCGCGATGATTGCCTGGTTGCCAGTGAACTCAAGCGAATCAAAGAAGACCGCTGCTTCATTGATTGAGAGATCACACACATCCATGATGGACTGACCTTTAATCGTCGCCGCCAGGGCGAAAGGACTTAATTTCTTTCCCTTACAGCTTGGGCACTTTTTAATGATCATGTATTCTTCAAGATCCGCGCGGGTCTTTTCAGATTCTGATTCGTTGTATTTTTTTTCTAACCAGGCCACGACTCCCGGGAATTCTTTCTTAAAGTTCCAGGAAGAGTTTTCTGATTCAAACTTGTAGTTATAGACCTTGTCACTTCCGTCATAAAGAATGGTGCGGAATTTTTCTGAAAGCTTATGAAAGGGTTTTTCGATGTCGACTTTCTCGGCCTCTGCCACTGAGCGAACCATCTGCATGAGAAAAGAGTTCTTCTTAACAATCGGCATCGCTCCTTCTTCCAATGAAAGTTTTTCATCAAAAAGAAGTCCATCAATATCAAAGCGTTTTGAAATGCCCAGACCATTACATGTCGGGCAAGCACCTAGTGGTGAGTTAAATGAGAAGAGACGCGGTTCTAGATCCGGATAACTTTTCCCGGATTTGAAAGAGTAGTTTTTCTCTGAGTAGAAGTGTTCCACTTCATCTGCGAGTACAACCAGGTAACCGTCAGAAAGCTTCAGGGCGTTTTCCACTGATTCAGTGAGACGAGGTTTAACTCCCTCTTTAATTACTAAACGATCAACCACGATATCAATGTCATTAAAGCGAGACTTGTTGATTGAGATATTATCTTCCAGATTCATGATCTCGCCATTTAAGCGCACACGAGTAAAACCCATGCTGGTGTATTTAGCGAGTTCTTCCTTATGCTCCCCTTTCTTGGAACGAATGACGGGAGAGAGGATCTGAAGTTTTGTACCGGTCTTAAATTTACAAATTTGTTCTACGATTTGTTGTGGGGATTGTTTCGCCACCTTCTCGCCAGTTTCCGGACAGTGAGCTTCACCTAAGCGGGCGTAGAGCAAACGAAGGTAATCGTAGATTTCAGTAATGGTTCCTACGGTTGAACGAGGATTTTTAGTCGTGGATTTTTGATCAATCGCGATCGCCGGAGATAGCCCGGTGATGCTTTCAACTTCCGGGGCCTCAATCTGTCCAATGAACTGTCGAGCGTAACTTGAAAGAGATTCAATATAGCGACGCTGACCTTCAGCATAGATAGTATCGAACGCGAGCGATGATTTTCCCGAACCAGATGGGCCCGTGATAACTGTTAACGAATGCCTCGGAAGTGAGACATCAATATTTTTAAGATTGTGAACCTTTGCTTTGGTGACTTGAATTTTTTCCATCAGAAATCCTCGTGAGCATTTGCACAGCTTCTTTCAGTGAATAAGCGCAGCCGCGATAGTCTGCCTGATTTTTACTGAACAAACTAAATGATGTTCCGTGATCAGGACTAAAGCGAGGATATGGTAGACCTAGAGTGATGTTTGATCCAATGAAACCTTGAAGGCCCTTGAATACACCCAGACCCTGATCGTGAAAAAGATATACCAGAAGATCCTCTTTCGACTTTTGCTCGAAAAGCATTGTATCACCCGGTAGTGGCCCAAGCACCTCTAATTTTACTTTGGACCTTAGACGTTTAATTGCCTTAGTGATGCGATCATCTTCGTCGCCTATAAGCCCCTGCTCTCCCGCATGGGGATTCATGCCCGATATCAATATTCTTTTAGTCGGCCAGTTCCAGCTATCCAGAGTTTTAACTGCAGATAAAAGGCGCTGATAGATGAGATCTTCAGTCATGAGTTTTGAGAGATCTTTCACTGCCACATGATCTGATAACAACAGCACTTGCAGCCTGGGTGATGAAAAGAACATACCCAGTTCAGGTTTTTTATAAAAGGCGCGGAAATACTCGGTGTGGCCGGCGTATCCTGGAAATTGGTCCTTGGATGTTGGAAGGGTGAATAGCACTCCTCCGCTTTCACATAAGCGCATGCCAAGCTCAATGGCGGTAAAACTCTGGGAATGGTTCACGGCCGATAACCAATAGACTTTAATCTCAATACCAGCGAGGAAAATAGAATCTTCCTGTATATGAAACGGCAGTCTCATGGAAATCAGAGTTTCAATAACTGATTGTTCAAAGGCAATTAAACGGATGAGTTTAAGCTCTTCCTTTGGCATGAGCATCACGGATTTGAAGAAGACCTCGAGTCCAATGCCTTCTTCGTGTCCTTGAGTCACGTAGACTTTCATATTAGAGAAGATTTTTGATGTAATAGTTCGAGTATTCACGGTCAAACCAGTTTGCTGAAACTGATTTACCTTTGTTCATGAAGATTTCATTTTGAATCTGATCTTTGAACTTCAGGAACTCCTGTGATTCAACCAGATCTTTCTTCTGAACGTAGAAAACGTGCAAGTAACCGTTCAGTGAAATGGCCTTCGAGAAAGAGCCTTCCGAAGTGGTCTTTAAAACTTTAGCGAGGTCTTTTGAAAGACCGTCTTCGTTTAGAGCGTCGAGGTTGTTAGATTCAAGATCGCGGTATTCTTCCGGAAGCTTACCAGTAAGTTGGTAATCCTTTAGAACCGCCAGAAACTTACCTTCGTTTTTATCGACCAGCTTCGATTCATCAATATAGAAATCTACCAGGTTATATTTGAACGAAAGAGCATTGTTAGTTGAGTTACGGCGATAGTACTCGTTCTTAATTTCTTGTTCGGTCACAGAAATAAGTGGAGCAATGATTCTTTGAGCGAAGATGTTGTATTCCATCGTTTCGCGGATGATTTCAAAATACTCTTCGTACGTCAGGCTTTTACTTTTTAAGAACTGAAGAAGGTCAGCGCGTTTTAGACCAAGGCGCTCTTCCGTCATTTTAATACGGCCCTCAACGGCGTCATCATTAATCACGTAACCTTGAGCATTGATTTTGTCGCGGATGATGTACGACTTGATCATGATATCCAGGAGCTTTTTCTGATCGTATGACTTCTCTGAATAAATGATGGGTGAAACTTCACGACGTGCTTCAAGGGTCTCGTCCATACGTCTAATTTCAGAAAGTGAAATAACACGTGTGTTAACAACGGCCACAATTTTATCGAGGAGTTTTTCGGAAGATTTTGAATCCTGGGCAAAGGCAGAGCTCATGCCCAGGAGAATTGTAAGAATTAAAAATTTCATGCTTTGGTCCAGTGATAATGCCTTCATGACATCTTAATCACCAACCAAGGATATTATAAAAGATTCGGATTTGTCTTGATATCTGCGCCTTTTGCGAGATTTTTAAAGTAATTCTCGATCATGGCATCTCTTTTCTTGTCGTAGATGATCTTTTTGTAAAGGTTCTTGTCGATCTGGTCAAAAGACTTAACGCCAAGAATCTTAATTACGTGAATACCCATCTGAGTTCTTACTGGCTTAGAGATGAATCCAACTTTCTGGCCCTTAATGGCTTCGAAGTACTCTGGAGCAAGGCGTGTTGGAGGTTGGAAACCTAGATCACCACCTACAGGTGCGGCAGAAGTTTGAGAGTATTTGTTGGCCAGCTTTGCGAAAGAATCTGGATCCTTTTGAAGAGCAGCATAGATCTCGCTACTTTGAAGAAGTGCTTGCTCAACTTCTTTTGGAGTTGGCTCAGCTCTTAAGCGGTAAAGAATGTGAGCAGTACGGTACTCTTGGTTATCATTGTAGTACTTCTTTACGTCTTCATCTGACACAGTGATTTTTTTAAATTCGTTCTCAAGGTCTTTTGAAGTCTGAGCGTGGAAAAGGATATCTTCCTGTTTTGCTACAACCGTTGGATCTTTATCAGTACCCGTCTTCTTGGCCTTCTGAATTCCTAGCTGACGATTGATTAAGTCTTGAAGAGAAACTTCTTTTGTAATTTTTCTCTGACCAACGAATTTTAAATTTTGAAGATGATAATCTTCGAATTGTTTTTTTGTGATTGATTGACCGTTAACAGTCGCAACAACTTGGTTGTCATTCTTCTGCGCTACTGCTGTACCCGCGACCATAAGAGCAATAATTGCTACTGAAAATTGTTTCTTCATACACATCCCTGTGGTTTTTATTGAATCTAATAAAAACGGTATCATACACCCATATTTGCCGCAATATGTTTTGCAAATTCCAAGAGCGTGTTATGACTCACTGTCTCTTTGAAAAGTGCATTCACGGAAGAGTCGGGGTTGATCTTGTAAAGTTTCGGTTTATTCATGAAGAAGTTCAGCATCTTATCTCGTAGCTGATGATTATGGTTAAGTATTTCCTGATCAAAGAAAAGGGCGATTTGTGTGCCACCAACCTTCACTAAACGAAGACCCAGAGGCTGGAAAATAATTCTCGATCGAAGGATTGAATACAGGGCCTCGAGCTCTTTCGGGGTGATTCCGAAAGCATCGGTGAGTTCTGAAATGATATCTTCCAGGCGACCAAGATCCGAACAGTTTGAAAGACGTTTATAGTATTTCAAGCGAAGCGCATGATCTGGAATGTAACCATTAGGAATGTAGGCCGAGAACGGAGCTTGAATTTCGATGTTCTTCACCGAAACTTTTTGCTCACCACGAATTTCCTGAATCGCTTCTTGTAAGAGATCCATATAGAACTCAAGACCAATCGCTTCGATGTGTCCTGATTGTTCACCACCTAAGATGTCCCCTGCTCCACGAATCTCCATGTCGGAAGAAGCGAGTGCAAAACCTGAACCCATCTCCGCATAGGTTTGAAGAGCATGAAGTCTTCTTTGCGCAGTTTCTGAAATGATTCTGTTCTCAGGAACAATAAAGTAAGCGTAGGCCTTACGATCACTTCGGCCAATTCGACCACGAAGCTGATGGAGTTGCGCCAGACCATAAGTGTCGGCACGATCAATGATCATGGTATTGGCATTTGGAATATCAATACCCGATTCAATGATCGTGGTCGCAAGAAGAATATCGGCCTTATGATCATAGAAATCATTAATGCGTTTTTCGAGTTCGCGTTCATTCATCTGTCCATGAGTCACACTGATGCGCGCACTTGGAACAAGTTTTTTAAGATAGATCTCGTGCTCTTCAATATCATGCACGCGATTGTGAACGTAATAAATTTGACCACCACGCGAGAGTTCTTTTTCAATCGCGGATTTTAACGTGAGGTCATCTTCTTTAATAATATAAGTCTTAATCGCCTGACGTCTTGGAGGTGCCGTTTGAATCAATGAAAGATCACGGATACCTAAGAATGAAAGTTGCAGTGTTCGTGGAATCGGAGTGGCCGTCATGGTGAGAACATCCACACCGGTCTTAAGAACTTTTAGTTTCTCTTTATGGGCCACACCAAAACGATGCTCTTCATCGATAATGAGAAGTCCTAAATCATGGAACTCTAATTTGTCAGAAAGAACGGCATGCGTACCAACTAAGATATCGACCTTTCCTTCTGCCACTAGACCCATGGTTTCTGTTTTTTGTTTGGCAGTTTTAAAGCGCGAAATCATATCCACGTTTACCGGGAAATTTTCAAAACGCTTTTTAAATGAGTGATAGTGCTGAAGTGCCAGCACCGTGGTCGGAACCAGAAGCACCACTTGCTTTTTATCCAGCACGGCCTTCATCGCCGCACGCATCGCCACTTCGGTCTTACCAAAGCCCACGTCCCCACATACCAGTCGATCCATGGGATACTGCTGTTGCATATCATCTAAGACGTCTTGAATGGCCTTACTTTGATCAGGCGTTTCTTCAAAAGCAAACGAGAGTTCAAACTCTTTAAATAAGTGATCAGGGGCGGAGAACGGATAACCACCGCGCAGTTTTCTTTCCGCTTGAAGTTTTAATAAATCAAAAGCTAGCTTTTTAACCGATCCACGGGCCTTCGTCTTAAGTTCGGCAAACTTCTTCGATTTTAATGAAGCGACTTTTAGACCGGAAGAAGAGTCAGCGTGCTTCTGAACTAAGTTTAGTTTATAAACCGGAACGTAAACCTTATCGTTGTCCTCGTAGTGAATAACAAGATAGTCGTTTTGTTGATCGCCGGCCTGAATGGTTTCAAGACCTTTATAAACGCCGATCCCGTAATCACGGTGAATAACATAGTCATTGATTTTAAGTGTTGCGATTTGTTCGGCGAACAAATCTTTATTAGTGGCCTTAACTTGCTTGGTCTTTTTCTTTTTGACCGAGAAGAAGTCCCCCTCCGATAGAACAAAGATGTTTTCATTTTTATAATAGAAACCTTCGTCGAGTTTTCCATAAACAAATTGAAGTCTGGTTCCAATTTCAGTCAGCTTATTTTCTTCCAGAAGATACTGAAGTTCCTGGCGCGCATTTTCCGATTTATAGTTCACCACGAGGTGACCATGGACGTTGAGTTCTTTGCGCAGAATTTTTAAACTACCTTTGATGTATTCAAACTTATTGTCAGGTACTGAACCCGACATTTGAAGTTTGGTTTGAAGGTAAGATTTCAGCTTCTCAAAATTTAAATGCAGCTCTTTATCAAAAGGTGTTTCAAGGTTAACTGCGATATCGAGTTGATCCACGAACAGAGTTTTGAATTTGGTCTTCGGAAATTGCGGGAGATAAAAATTTTCAATTCCTGGAATGACGGATGAGCTTTCAACATCTTCTGAGATATCCTCAAAATCTTCTGCCTGGCTGGCGAGGAAGAGTTCAAGATTCTTTTGGCCGTTTTCATTATTTATGAATGTGATTTTCGCATCGGCGGGAAGGTAATCAAGTAATGACTCGGGCTTCTCAAAAAAGAGAGGAATATAAAGTGGATAATTTTCAAATAACTGATTCTCACTTACGCGAGCGAGAAGTTGTTTGCGGGCCTCATACTTATTTTTGAAAGCTGGTTGCGCCTGAGGAATGCGAGAACGCAACATGGTCGCATAAGGATCTTTCGTGAGATAACCCGCACCTGGTACTAGCGCTAATTCAGTATATGTTTTTTCTCGAATCGTTTTCTGGGTCTCTAGATCAATTGAAAAAATTTCTTCGATTAAATCATCAAAGTATTGCAATCGTACCGGTGGATGAGAAATGGGATAGATATCAAAAATTTCTCCACGGCGTGAAAAAGTTCCCGGCTCTTCAATGGTTGAGGCCGGAAAATAACCCATGTCGGTTAATTTTTTTGCGAGATCAAAAGGTGAGATGATGTCGTCTTTTTTGATAGAAAATGAGTTTTTTTGGAAAAAGCTGCGGTCCGGACCCAATAACACACTGGCTTCGTGGGTTGTGACGATAATCTCGGGAGAATTATTTTGTAAGCGCTGGAGCACCGACCAACGGGCAAGCAAAGCGCTTTCGGATGTCATGATGGAACTATAAAGGCTGTGATTGTGCCCTGGATAAAAATGCACGTTCTTCAAATGCTTCAGTGATTCAAAAACTTCTTCGGCCTCATCTTGATCCGAACAAACGATCAGGTGCGTGGAATTAAAGAGTTGCGACGAAAAATAACTCCCCGCAAGAAGACACCACTGGTTTGGTGACACACCCTTAAGAGAAAGTTCTTGCTGATTTTGTAACCAATATTGGATTTTGGTTGCGATGGCACTAAACAAGGTCACGTTAAATCCTGATGAAAAGAGTTTGTTTTCATTCTTAATGATGCATATCAACAATCGATACTTTACACCGTCTGCCTTAAAATAACATCTTTCCTATTTTCAACATCTTTTGTATCTTAAAACTACTTTTTTGCGACTTTTATTGCAGTGGAGATTTCCATGACACCAGCTCAGTTTGATGGCTTGATGCCTATCGTTATCCTTATGGGTATCGCGGTTCTTTTGTTTGTAGGCGGACATTTTGCTTCCGTTCTCCTCGCTCCAAAAAAACCGTCTCACCTAAAGTCCATGCCGTATGAGTGTGGCGAGGAACCAGTAGGTTCAGCTTGGTCCATGTTCAACGTACGTTTCTACGTTGTTGGTCTAATTTTTATCATCTTTGATGTGGAATCGGTACTTATGTTTCCGGTTGTAACAATCTACAGAGAGATGATGGAACGTGGTGATGGCTTCTACATTCTTGATGTTCTACTAAGCTTCATCGCCATTCTTGTAATGGGTATCGCATATTGCTGGAAGAAAGGTGACCTTGATTGGGTTAAGTCTTTCCAAGTTTCTGTTAAAAATAATAAATAAGGCCGCGACCAATGAATCAAACCATCGTTAGCTATCTCTCTCAGTATGAATTCTTTGATTTCCTGGTAAAACTTTTCGGAAATAACCAAGGTCTTCTCGCTTTCACAATCTACCTTCTAGTTGCTCTTGTCATCGTTGTGGTTTGTGCCACGATCGGTGGTTTCGGAACATACGCTGAAAGAAAAATTTCGGCCGATCTACAGCAACGTATTGGTCCTAACCGTGTAGGTCCTTACGGTCTTCTTCAGATCCTTGCTGATGGTGTGAAGATGCTTACTAAAGAAGACATCATGCCTTACACAGCTGATAAATTTCTTTTTTATCTTGCTCCGATGCTGGCCCTTATCGGTGTGTTCTCAACTCTGGCAGTTCTACCTTGGTCATCTGGTTTCATGATGGCAGATCTTAACGTTGGTGTGTTCTACCTTATCGCGATTTCATCTCTTGTGGGTGTTTCGGTGTTCCTTGGTGGTTACGCTTCTAACTCTAAGTGGTCAATGCTTGGTGGTATGCGTGGAGCTTCTCAGATCATCTCTTACGAAATTCCAGTAACGATCTCAATCCTTGCGGTAACACTACTTGCTGGTGGAATGAGCTTCGGAACAATCATCGGTGCTCAAAAAGGTCTTCCGCTAAACTGGTTCATTTTCCATAACCCGTTTGCTTTCATCGCTTTCTTCGTGTTCTTCACAGGTGCTCTTGCTGAAACTAACCGTGCTCCATTCGACTTACCTGAAGCAGAGTCTGAGCTAGTTTCTGGTTACCACACTGAGTACACAGGTATGCGTTTCGGTTTCTTCGCCCTTGCCGAGTACATCGAAGTATTCGTTGTTTGTGGTGTTGCTTCTGCCCTTTTCCTTGGCGGTCCGAACCTTCCAGTAGACGTTAAAATCGACATCATCCCACTTCAACTTGTTCAAGTTGTCGTGTTCATGACGAAAACTCTTCTCCTTTATTATGTAGTTATCTGGATTCGTTGGACTCTTCCGCGTCTTCGCGTAGACCAACTTATGTCAGTTTGTTGGAAATATTTAACTCCGATCGCAATCTTTAACCTAGTTGGCTGTGCCATCTGGTTAGTTGCTTTCCATGGTCAATCGATCGCCCAGCTAGTTCTTGGCGGCGGCCACCATTAATTAAGGATAGAGAATGTTTGCTCAATTTTTATTTATCGCCTCTGCTCTATTAACTGTTGGATCCGCAATCGCAGTAGCAGTTACTAAGAACATCATGCACTCGTGTATTTTCCTTCTTGGTTCGCTACTTGGTATTGCTGGTCTTTACGCCACTCTTGGCGCTGACTTCGTGGCCGTGACTCAGATCATGGTTTATGTAGGTGGTGTCGTTATCCTTATGCTTTTCGCTGTGATGTTAACAGGTGGTAAGGATTTCGTTTCTCGCGCTCAGAACCTTCTTGGTCTAGCTCCGGCAATGGGTAACAAGTTTACTTATGCTGTAGGTATCCTGGTTGCGATCGTTTTCGCGGCAACAAACATCAAAATCCTTATGAATCTTCCTTCTGCTCCTGCTGCTGCAGCGGCAAATAGTGAGGCATTTCCTTCAACGGTAAGAGAAATTGGTTTCTTATTAACTAAGAACCACGTTCTTGCATTTGAACTTTCTTCGGTACTTTTATTGGGTGCTCTTGTTGGTGCGGCGATCATCGCTCGTCCTAAGAAGCATTAATCGGGTAATATATGATGAGTTTAGCGTCTTATTTAATTATCTCTCTTGTTCTTTTCATTGTTGGTCTGACAGTGATGATCGCACGTAAAAACATCGTGGCGATTCTTCTGGGAATTGAATTAGTTCTCAATGCGGCCGCTTTGAACTTCGTTGCTTATTCAAAGTATGTGACAAACAACCTTGATGGGCACGTATTCAGTCTATTCATTATCGTTATTGCTGCTGCTGAAGCTGCTGTAGGTCTCGCTATCGTGATCCGTTTCTTCCAAATCAAAGAAACAATCCATATCGACGAAGCTACGCAGTTAAGAAACTAAGGGTTCACTCATGGAATACACAGTTTGGAATATTGCTCCCATTTTTCTAGCGCCGGTTCTCGCGTTTGTTATCAACGCGTTTTTCGGTAGAAAACTTCCTCGTAACGGGGACTGGTTATCAACACTTAGTATTTTTATCTCTTTTATCTTCTCAGCACGCATTTTCGGAGACTTCGTTTTCGGTAAGTTCGCGACTGACTACTTCATCCATAAAACGTTCACATGGTTCGACCTTTCTTACGGTGCCAACATCTGGAAAGTCGACATGGGTATCTTCATCGACAACATGACGGCAATCATGCTTCTTATGGTGTCTGGAGTAGCGTTCCTGATTCACCTTTTCTCAACTTGGTATATGGACCACGATGAGAAGCATGGTCGTTTCTTCACTTTCCTTCCGCTCTTTACTTCAGCGATGCTTGGAATGGTTCTTTCAGACAACCTTTTCTCTCTCTTTATCTTCTGGGAGATCATGGGTTTCTGTTCGTACTCTCTAATCGGTATCTATGTTAAGAAAGAGAAGGCCGGAGACGCTTCACTTAAAGCATTCATGACCACTCGTGTGGGTGACGTATTCCTTCTATTAGGTATCGTTGCAATCTGGATGGCACTTGGTTCAGTAACTTATGTTGATATCTACGCTGCAATTGCTGAAGGTAAGTTTGCTGGTCAATCAGTAATCGGTATCTCGCTAGCAACTTTCGCGGCCCTTTGTATCTTCCTAGGGGCCATGGGTAAATCAGCTCAGTTCCCTCTTCACGTTTGGCTACCAGACGCGATGATGGGTCCGACTCCCGGTTCTGCCCTGATCCACGCTGCTACCATGGTAACAGCTGGTGTTTGGATCTCTCTTCGTATGTATCCTCTAATGGTTCTTGGTGACATCACTTGGTTTATCGCCGTGATTGGTGCCATTACTGCTTTCGGTGCTGCAACGATTGCGATGGTTCAAACTGATATTAAAGCAGTACTGGCTTATTCAACACTTTCTCAGCTTGGTTACATGATGATTGGTGTTGGTGTTGGTTCATATAACGCCGCTTTCATGCACGTTATTACTCACGCCGTTTTCAAAGCGTGTCTCTTCCTTTCTGCTGGTTCGGTGATCCACTCAGTTCACGAACAAGAAATGCCAAAACTTGGCGGCCTTCGTAAGTACCTTCCATACACGCACTTTGCGATGATGTGTTGTACGCTTGCGATTGCTGGTATCCCGTTCTTCTCTGGATTCGTTTCAAAAGACCGTATCCTTGGAGACGCTCTATTCTATGGTTTCATGTCTGGTCAAAACCCACTTCTAGCGATCGTTCCAATCCTTGGTTTCGCAGGTGCAGGTCTGACAGCGTTCTATATGTTCCGTATGATGTTCTTAACTTTCTACGGCGAGAACAAGCAACACCACGATGATCACGGTCATGGCCACGGTCACGGTGATCATGCTCACGGACACGACATTCACCACGAGCACCTTGATGCTCGTCAGAACGTTCCTCTTCTGATCCTTGCGGTGTTCACCCTTGGTTTCTGGTTCGCTGGTAACCTTACTGGTCAGGATGGAATCGCGGTGTTCGGTAAGAAGAATGAATGGTTCAAGATTCTGGTGGAAGCTCCGAAAGTTGAAAAATTCGTAAACAGCCCACGTCAGCCTTGGTCTTCAGTTGATTCTAAGCCGGAAGCTCACCTTGAGCACGCTCACTATCACCACCAGACTGGTTACGCTGGCCCGAATCCGGATGAGCACAAGCTTCACTCAGCTCACGTAATCGGCGCGATCCTTTCAATCATCATTGCTTTCTCTGGTGTATTGATTGCGTTTCTTATGTACATCAAGAAATCGATTAAGCCACTTGCGTCGAAGTTCCCTGGGTTTACAACTACACTTCAAAACAAGTACTACTTCGATAACTTCTATATCGATGTTCTTATCAAGAAAGGTCTTCTGGCCTTCAACCGTGGTCTTGCATGGTTCGACATGGGGATCTATGACCGTTTTGCGGTCGATGGTTGGGCATGGGTAAACAGACAGCTTTACCGTGCATCTAAATGGTTTGATAACGTTGTTGTTGATGCAATCGGTGTTGATGGAACAGGTGTGGCAGTTAATCTTTTCAACCTTGTTCTTCGTATCGTGCAGTCAGGTAAGATCCAGTTCTACTTCATTATGCTAGTAATGGTTCTTGCTTCTTATATTTGGACATTAAAAGTTTAGTTAGTTTTTTTTATAGAGAGAGGTTCGTTGTGAACGGAATTTTGAATTGGGTTTTATGGTTACCAATCATCGGTGCGGTAGCTGTTCTTCTTGCTCCAAAAGCAAAAGAAAACGTTATCAGAATGATCACTTTAGTGACTACGTCTGTGACACTACTATTAACAGTTCTGTTGTATCTTAAATTTGATACTTCAACTGCGGATATGCAGTTTGTGACAAAGATCCCTTGGATCACACAATTCCATATCAATTACCACCTGGGCATTGATGGTATCACCATGCTCATGACGTTCCTGAACGCTCTCCTTTTCTTCATCTGTACACTTTCATCGTGGACGGTTGAGAAGAACGTTAAGGCCTACTTCGCACTACTACTGATGCTTCAATCAACAGTATTTGGTGTGTTCTTCGCCCTAGACTTCTTCCTATTCTACGTTTACTGGGAAGTTATGCTTATCCCAATGTTCTTCCTCATCGGTATTTGGGGTGGTGAGAACAGAGAGTACGCAGCGATCAAGTTCTTCCTTTATACGTTCTTCGGTGGTGTATTCATGCTTATCGGTATGGTTGCACTTTACTACGCGACTGGAAAAGGTCCTGATTCATTCAGCATTCTTGCACTTCAAGGTGGTCACTTCGTTAAAGAAACGATCACACTTTTTGGCTACACTCTTTCTTTCGAGCATGTGTTCTTCTGGTTCTTGTTCCTTGGTTTCGCGATCAAAGTTCCAGTGTTCCCGTTCCACACTTGGTTACCTCACGCTCACGTACAAGCTCCAACTGCGGTTTCAGTAATCCTGGCCGGTGTTCTTCTTAAGATGGGTACTTACGGTTTCCTAAGAATCGCGTTCCCGATCTTCCCTCAAGCTGCTGTTGATTCTTCAACGATCATCGCGGTTTTGGGTCTTATCTCTGTAATCTACGGTGCGTTCTGTGCGATGGCCCAGGACGACGTTAAGAAACTTGTTGCTTACTCTTCTGTATCCCACATGGGTTTCGTAATGCTTGGTCTTGCCGCTATGACTTCTCAAGGTATGAACGGCGCTGTTCTTCAGATGTTCAACCACGGTACTTCAACTGCGATGATGTTCTTACTTATCGGTATCATCTATGAGCGTTCACACCACCGTTGGATCGTGAAGCCAGATGGTTCTAAAGGTTACGGCGGTCTAGCTTCTCAGCTTCCTAAGTACACAACTGTATTTATCATCGGTATGTTCGCTTCTATGGGTCTTCCAGGTCTTTCTGGATTCATCTCTGAAGCACTTATCTTCTTAGGTATCTACCCAAGATTTACAACTATCACTGTAATCGCTGTTATCGGTCTTCTTATCGGTGCTGCTTACCTTCTTTGGATGTTTAAGCGTATGTTCTTCGGTGAGCCGAACCCTGATAACCACGATTTCGATGATATGAATGCTCGCGAAGTGTTCTACATGATCCCACTTTGTATCTGTGTGGTTGTGTTTGGTATCTTCCCAAGCCCACTACTTAACGTAATGAAAGTGTCTGTAGGACAACTTGTTGATCTGTTAAGTAAGTACTAAGAGAGAGGTTTCTTGTGATTGACCAATTATTTGGTTTTCTAGACAACTATATGCCAGAGGTCATCAGCGTAGTGCTGATGATGTCTCTGCTTGTGGCCGAGTCTGCCGTAAAAGATGAACACGCTCCAAGAGTTAAGATTCATTTCTTCACGCAGGCAGTTTTGGCAGTTGTCCTAATTTGTCTATTCGGTAATCTGGGTGCAAAACCAGTTCACATTTTCCACAACGCTGTAACGATCGATCCTTTCTCAACATTGGTTAAGATCATTATGACGATCGGAACTATGGGTGCGATTTTCATCAGTCAGTCTTCGAAAGACATCTATTCAAATTTAAAATCTGAATTCATGGTGATGTCAGTTGGTGTTCTTATCGGTGGTATGCTTCTAGCTTCTGCCAATAACATGCTGACTCTTTATCTAGGTATTGAAATCCTTTCGATCCTTTCTTACGTGATGAGTTCATTCAAACGTGAAGATTCAACTTCTGCGGAAGCCGGTATGAAGTACGCGCTTTACGGCGGTCTTTCAGCGGGTGTTGCTCTTTTCGGTATTTCTCACATGTACGGTGCTCTAGGTTCTATCCAGTTCCTGGAAATGATGGAGAAGATTCCAACTCTTCAAGGCATGCAACTGACTACAGTAATGATGGGTTCAGTTCTTTTCTTTGTTGGTCTTGGTTATAAAATTTCTGCTTTCCCGTTCCACATGTGGACTCCGGATGTTTATCAAGGTTCTCCGATTCCAGTGACTTCATTCTTTGCCATCGTTCCTAAGATGGCGGGACTTGCGGCCCTAATCAGAGTTTCAAACGTGTTCTTTGCTGATGGTTCAGTTCTTTCAGTATCATGGGTCGGTCTCATGATGGTGATTGCGGCCATGACAATGACAGTTGGTAACGTAACAGCAATCGGTCAGAACTCAGTTAAGCGTCTACTTGCTTTCTCTTCTATCGGTCACGTGGGAATGATGATCCTGGGCGTAGTGGTTGCTAACGAAGTTGGTACTCGTGCCATTCTTTTCTACGGTATCACTTACCTTTTCATGACTCTAATCGCTTTCTACATTACATCTCACCTATCAGATATGTACGGTTCAGATGGTTACGATGTATTCCGCGGTTTGATTTACAAGCACCCTCTAATGGCCGTGATCATGGTGGGAGTACTATTCTCATTAGCTGGTCTGCCTCCATTTAGTGGCTTCGTAGCTAAGTTCAACATCTTCAATATCATTATCGAGAAGAAATATTACGGTATTGCTATTGTTGCAGCGATTAACTCAGTTATTGCTCTTTACTACTACCTGAAACTTGCTAAGACTATGATCTTTGGACAAGCTGACGGCGAAGAAAGAGTGCTGGGCTTCACTCCTGCTAACCAAGCTGTTATCGCGTTCCTATTCATCCCGGTTCTATTCCTTGGAATTTTCTGGGAAAAGGTAATGACGATCGCCGGAAACGCTACGATCTACATCAAGTAATTTCTAAAAGGGAGCTTCGGCTCCCTTTTTTGTTTTCCCCCCAAATATTTAAAATCATTTATAATTAATGCTATGACGAAATACCGAATCCGGCTGACTAGTGGTCGGGTGATTGGTCCTTTTGTTAAAGCGCAGCTTTTTGACTTAAAGGCCAAGGGACATATTCGAGGAAATGAAGAGGCCCAAATTTTTCCAACCGGAAATTGGGGACCCATTACCTCTTTTGATTTTTATCCAGAGTTAATGGATGAAAATAAAACCGTGATGCAAACTGAAAGCACGGATGAAAAAACTTTTGTCATCGATCTCACACAACTTCGAAATCAAAAAAACGAAAAAGAATTAGAGCAGTACGATCACGGCACGATTGTTCCAGTGGAAGCGCTGACAGAAACCATTCGTATGTCTTCTGCTGAACAAAAAGTTCAGCTTTCCCAGGTCGAACCAGCTCCTGCTCCTACGCCAGAACCAGAACCGGAAGAACCAAAAGAACCAACTAGAACCGCAGTCACTGCTTCACAAGAAATCCGTCTCAATCCGGAGGAAGGTGAACGCAATGAGAAGACGCAAATCAATATTGTCGCTCAGGCCGAAATTCAGAATATGAGACGCAAGCAGGCCGCTGCAGAAGCACGGGCCAAGGCAGAGGCCGAAGAAGCAGAACGCCTGAAAGCAGAAGAAGATGCGCGACAACTCGCACTCGCTATTCAGCGCCAAGAAGAGGCCGAGAAGGCCAAGGACGACTCGACCCAAATGATCACATTGGATCTCGTGAAGAGTGATCTTTTGGTGGATGCAGAAGTGAATGAAGCTCATATCGAGAAGGAACGTAAAGTCGTTCAAAAGAAAAAGAAAGCACTTGAAGGTGAAGACGAGGAAGAAGAAAAGCCAGAGGACGATGCCGAGGCGTTAAAGAAGAAGAAAAAGAAAAAAATCATCATGATCGTGGCGGGCGCACTCATTGCTTACGCTCTTTTGTTTCCGGGTGATGAAAAACCGAAGAAGCCACCATTTCAGCATTTGGCCCCGCTGATTGAATTCCCCATCCCATTTGATCAGGCAGAACCTAAACGTTCGCAGGCCGAGTTCAACAAAGGGATGGAGCTTTTTAATCGTGGGAATTACGCCAGCCTCATCCAGGCGGGAGTTAACTTCAAATCAAGTTATGAAAATAATCTTGAAAATAAAGACGCCCTCAATTTTCTAGTTAGAACGTATGCTGAGGAATTAAAGCATTCAAAAAATAAACAAGTCGATGCTCAGACCCTCTTTAAGCTCATTCAAGGTAAGCGTCCATATTTAGTTCAAGACCCGAATGGAGTGATTGGCCTTAACCTCTTTTATATGACCATTGATAAGCCCGGAGCGGCGGTAGATGTTGTTCAAAAGTATCTGAAGCTGAATCCTAAAAATGTCACTCAGGATCTTTTCGCGGTTCACCTCCTGAGCTTGATGAAACTAGGGAAAATTGAATTGTCTCGTCAGTTTTATCAGGCACTGATGAAGGCCCCGGAAAAAAATCGTTATGCCTATGAAGCACTTATTCAATATATGCTGCTCAACCAAGAATCAGCATTGGCGCTTGAGTATGCTGATGAAGCGCTGAAGAAGTTTCCACAAGTGCTGACGTTTTATTTCCTGAAGGCCGAGCTTCTCCTCAAAGAAAAACGTTACAAGGAAATGGTTCCACTCCTGCAAGTTACTGAAGAGAAGGGATTGGATTATAACGATATTAACCGTGCCAAGTTTTTAGAGTTGACCGGTCTCTTACTTGCGGCCCAAGGTAATGTAAAACAGGCCACGATCTTTTTAACGAAATCACTTCAGGTCAAAGATTCCGATGAGCTTCGAGTAAAGCTGGCCGATCTTACAACTGGAGATGGAACTCCGGCAGATACAGATAAACTCATTAATCAAAGTAAGGCGGTTAAACTTTTAATTGAGGCCCGTGATTTCTACGATAAGCGAAACTATGAGCTTGCCATGAGTACAGCGGCAAGAGCAGTAGACGCGTATCCTGGATATATTCCCGCCGAGCTCTTCTTATCAAAAGTTCAATTAAGACTCGGGCTTGCTCGCGAGGGGCTTAAAACAATTGAGGCCCTGGTTCAGAAGTACCCAGAAGATCGGGCGATTAATATTGCTTTAGTTGAGGCCTATACCAATACCTATAAATTTAATGATGCCCGAAATCGCATGACGATTCTTGCCAGCACCCCTCTGAAAGAGAGCTGGGAGTTTGCTTCTTTGAATGCTCGCTTGTTCTTAAAAATGGGCGACTCACTTCAGGCGATGTCTTGGTTAAAGACCTCGGTTGGTAATAATCCACTAAACGATGCCGATATCTTTTCGCTATCGGAAATTCTTTTGAAGCGTGCGAACTTTGATAACGCCCGAATGCTTTTAAATAATGCCATCGAACTTGATCCGATTAACCCGGATTATCGTATTGCTTACGCAAAACTTATCTATGAAACCCAAGATGACCAGGCGGCGATTGGTTACCTTCTAAGCTTACTGGATGAATTTGGTGAGAACGCAAAGATCCTTTCTGAAATTGCGATCTTCTATTACCGCGTTGGTAAAGTGAAAGACTTCCAGGATTACAAAAAGAAAATCGAAGCGCTTCCTTATAAAGATAAGGCACTTTATGAATTCATGATTAAAGCGGCCATGATGGATGAGCGCTATCTGGAAGTGCCTGGACTGGTTGAGCAGCTACTGGCGATAGAACCGGGTGATCTGGACGCCATGATGACTGCCGGTCGCGTGTTGTATGAAGAAGGGAAATTAGTTGAGGCGGCAAAGTGGTTTAAGCGAGTTCAGGAAAAACTAAACTCTTATCCGAAGGTCCTCTACTACATTGCTAAAATCAAGTTCTTAAGTAAGGACTATGATGGTGCGATGGAAGAAATTAAAAAAGACATTAAAGACAATGGTGAGAATGATTTGAGCCTGGTATTCATGGCTGAAATTCAGGCCGAAAAAGGCGAATTCATCGAATCAGAAAACTTATATAAGCGAGCGCAAAAACTTAATCCTCGCTCTTATGAGGCACTCGTTGGTCTCGCCGACCTCAGCACTAAGCGAAATAATTTTGATCTCGCACTGGACTTATACAAGCGCGCAATGAAACAGAAAACGGATGAGCCTATCATTCACAAAAAGATCGGCGACGTCTATCGACTGTTGGGACAAGGGACTCTGGCCATTGAATCCTATAAATTGTATCTTGATATGGAGCCAGAGGCTCGCGAGAAGGCCAATATCGAAGCTTACATCCAACTCATGCAATAGGTGATCCATGTTAGACATTAAGAAGATTGAAAGTGATTTTGAAACCGTTAAGAAGAGTCTTGCCAACAGAAACTTTGATACATCTGTGTTGGATCAGATCGTGTCCCTTAACAAGCAAAGAAAAACTTTAACGACTGCTTCTGAAACAAAGAAAGCAGAAATTAATAAGCTCTCTCGTGAAATCGGCGAACTTAAAAAGAACAAGCAAGATGCTGCCGCTCCAATGGCACAAGTTGCTGCTCTTAAGGCCGACATGGAAAAAGAAGCGACTGAACTAGATGAAGTTCAGGCAAAACAAAATGCGCTTCTTTTAAATATCCCTAACCTTCCGGACGCTTCAGTTCCAGTTGGTAAAGATGAAGAAGAAAACGTTGAAGTAAAACGTTGGGGAACTCCTCGTACATTTGATTTCGCTCCGGTTGATCACGCCGTACTAGGTGAGCAACTTGGAATATTAGATTTCGAAACTGCCGGTAAAATCACTGGTGCTCGTTTCGTTATTTATAAAGGTGCGGCCGCTCGTCTTGAGCGCGCGCTTATTAACTTCATGCTCGATCACCAAGGTTCAAAGGGCTTCACTGAGATGATGACTCCGTTCATCGCTCACGAGCGCTCACTCGTTGGTACTGGTAACCTTCCTAAGTTTGAAGACCAGTTGTTCAAACTAAACTCTGAGCAACCTTGGTATCTGATCCCAACTTCGGAAGTAACTCTTACGAACATCAAACGCGAATCAATCATTGAAGAAAATGAATTCCCGTTCCTATACGCTGCTTATTCTCCGTGCTTCCGTTCTGAAGCTGGTTCTCACGGTAAAGATGTAAAAGGTCTGATCCGTATGCACCAATTCAATAAGGTTGAGATGGTTTCAATCTGTTCACCTGCTCAGTCTGAGGAAGTTCATCAGAAGATGGTGGCAAGTGCGACTGAGATCCTGGAAAAACTGGGTCTACCTTACCGTCAGATCGCGCTTTGTACTGGGGACATGGGTTTCGCGTCGCAAAAGACTTTTGACTTAGAAGTATGGGTTCCGAGCCAGAATAAGTACCGTGAGATCTCTTCGATCTCTAATTGTGGTGAATTCCAGGCCAGACGTGCCAGCATTCGCTTCCGTAATAAGGAAGGGAAGATCGAATTTGCTCATACTTTGAACGGTTCTGGGCTTGCTGTAGGCCGTACAGTGGTGGCAATCCTTGAAAACTACCAGCAGAAGGACGGCTCAGTGCAAATTCCGGAAGCTTTAGTGCCTTATATGGGTGGATTGAAAGAAATTCGTAAATAGATAATTGCCTTTTTTTTTCCGAGCCTTTATATTAGATGACTCAAGACGGAGGACTGGCCGAGTGGTTTAAGGCAACAGTTTTGAAAACTGTCGTGGGTTAACGCCTACCTGGGGTTCGAATCCCTAGTCCTCCGCCACTTTTTGTTGATGAAGCTTTTCAGCTTCAATCACACAAAAAGAGTTTCATTGAAATTCATGTATCGTGTTCTATTAAGCCAATTAGCGGAGACGTGGGTGAGTGGCTTAAACCACACCCTTGCTAAGGGTGCGAAGGGTAATTCCTTCCATGAGTTCAAATCTCATCGTCTCCGCCACTTTCAAAAATTTTTCAAAAGAATAAGCCCGGTGAAAACCGGGCTTTTTTTATGTCTTCAATCGATCGTAGTGAAGAGGAACAACAGCACCCAGCCAGATCGCGGCCTGAGTGTGATCAAGATAATCATCACCTGTTAATTCATGAATAAGGACGTTGAGGTTTTTCCTCTCGTACATTAACCACAAGGTGACTTCCGAAAATAATCGCTTAGGGAAATTGATCTCAAGCATAGGGTGAGTATGGGGACCAATCGCTTCTCCAATAACATCTCCGACAAAGACTTCTTCATCACGAAAGCGTTCGATCGCCTTGGCCCTTAATTCCACCGCAAGGTTGAGATCTTTTAACTCGAAGTAAATGTGAGCATCGAACTGGCGAGGAAAGTTTGCAGGAAGTTGTTTGCTGTTAACTATATAAGGAGGGATGTTCATCTAACATCTATAACATAGACTGCTTCTCTCTGGTAATGGAGCAATGGCATTGTTTTATTTTTTATGATTGATGCTAGAATATTGAGAATAAATGAAACGTTTATTCCTTCGCAACCAGATTGGTAGCTCACTCATTTTCGTCTTCGCCGCTCTTGGCATTCTTGCCTCGATTTCCATTTATGTTTTGAAGGTTAATAAACAGATGTCGGAACAAACATCTGCTTTATGGCAAAGAACCATTGCTGATGAAACTGCACAATCTGCATTTGTGATTATGGAATCTGCGATGGCAAGACGTTTATGGTCTCCCCCGCCTGATAATAATTGCATGATTGATGAAGAGTTTTCAGTCACAGGGACGCTTGATAATGGCGCCACTTATGAAGTGAACGCAAAGTACATCATTGATTCAAAAACTCTTGAGATGGTGGCGACCGGTAAATACAAGGACTACGAGTCAAAGTATCTGAAGAACTTAAAAATTTACGATGTAACTGATTATCTGGTTTTAAGTAAGGCCGCCAAGACCACTACGATTGCGGCCCCTCAATACAGTGCCACTTTACCAGCGAGTATGATTGCTCGTGATCGAAAAGTTTATTTCGAGGGGGGCGTTGCTTTCCAGTCGATTACCGATCGAGCAGGCTCATTTGATTGGGACAAAAACGCGACGGTCCCGATGCGAAATCCTGGTGAGATTAATATCATTCTTCAGGCCGAGCGAATGATTTTTAAAGGCGGGATAATGTATTCCCCGCTCCTATCGCCTAGGCCTGCTCCAGACAATTATCCAAATTTTTATAACGATTTTAAAGATCTTACCTATGATGCTTTCGGACCCAATCCAGGGCCATTATATTACTGGCAATGGGGTGGCGGTGGCTCATTCATGACTGGCGATTATACGCTCGCCAATCAAGTAAACGCCAGTATGCGCTCAGGAACTGCAGTGAGTATGAGTCTGATTCGTAAACACTTTTATCCAATCGCATTTACCACCGGGTCACTTCCACTCAACGCCACTTATGCTTCTGATAATGGAACCTATTTTAATGACCCTAACCGTTGGATTATTGCTTACTATTCCTATGGCCCGAATGGTGTTTCGACTTATGGTCACCGTGCGAATTTTAGCTGTTATACCTTAGCGCAAGGTGCGGACACGAGATATTGTTCTGCCAGTAATCTTTTCCCGAGAGGCTTTGAGGCCTGGCGTTTGAGTGCGGATTTGAAGGGTGTTCTCTTTACTGATGACTTTGAAGAACTTCAGACTCAAACGATCACGTGGGACAACATGGAGGCAATGAAAGACGATGCAAAATCTTGCGGAATTTATGTAAGTCCTACTTCAGGTAAGGCCTCAAGCAGTTATGAAGATTGCGACATGAGCGATTATAACTTTGTGACGAAATATATTTACGGTAATGGAACTTGTAATCGCATTTACCGTTTAGATAGTGAAAGCATTCAAAGCAAACTCGCTAACTTCTCATCAGGGGCCTATTCTGGAACAGCTCCTAAAACTTTAAGAAGAGTTATTTATTCGGAAGTGCCGCTTGAGATCGTGCAAAATCAAGCCGCCGGTCTCGCCACCAATATGAGTGCTGATGTGAGAAAAAATCTCCCACTTTGGGTGGTAAATGAAGATGTGAATATCATTAGGCCACATCAGCCGGATACCACCAGTCCCATTGATGAGAGGCCCCTGGAATTTCGTCAGCTATATTTTAATGGTTCAAGCTCTGGTGCCATGACGTCTTTAAAGCTCGTTTATATCAGTCCAGAGAAGACCATTATTAATTCGCCTTTTCATGTGCCTTTGACACCGGGTGAACTCTCACTCGACTTTCCTGTTGTCGGTGGAAAAATTAGACCAAACTACAGTTCGACCACAGATTGGAAGCACCAGGAAGAAGACGGATTTAAGTATGGTGTACGTATTGTAAATATCAAAAACACCTCATTGATCGATAACACCACCCATTTTAATTACAACGAAGGTTTCAGTTTCCGGGGCCTTTGGAGTGTGGTGAATTCATCTGCCATCCAGGTTCTCAGAAATGGCTGTATGATGAGTCCTTCAGAGAGTGAACCAATTTCAGGAAAGAGACAGGAACCTGCTTACATTAAAGTTACCGGAAGAGAGCCGACACTACCCCCAGGACATCCTGCTCTGGGAAGAACAGTACCGCCTCTTTCCAGTCGTTTTTACGATAAGACTGCAGGAATCAAAATGCCTTTGTATTATCGTCCTTATGTGTTTCAACTTCAAAACAACATTGATGTATATGGCTCAGTCATCAATTTTGAAGGAACACGATTGGGAGTTTATTTTTCGGATGACACCAGCTCGGGAAAAAGAAATCTCAACGTCCCTAAATACAACCGCGTAGACATGTACGCGACAAACCTGATTGATCTATCGAAGCGCTCCTACGTTTGGGACAGTGGTGATTGGTATAACGAAGTGGGAACGGCGACTAGTCCGATTCCTTGTTCAGTTTCTCCTGTCACACGTGGAACCACGGATAGTATTCACCAAATGCATATTCCATTAAATTTATCGGTATTCACTTTTATGCATGTTTCACCGGCAGAAGAATTTAATTCAATCGGTTCCATCATGTCTCTTCCTCTACCAATGATTAAGATGAGAAAATAATGAGAAAGTTTTTAAATCAATCTGGAGTAAACATGGTTGAGTCGATGGTGGCATTTGGCCTCATCGGTATTGTGGCCTATATCTATATGTCTCAGTCTCAGACCATGAACCAATCTGCCAGTCAGCAAAAGCAAGGTGACTTCGTAGAAGATATGGTGATGAAAAATGTTTCTCGCCTGAAATCTGCTAAAAGTGAAACCTTCCCTTCTTATGGCCAGAATCTTCTGAGAGAATATCAATCTAACGGTGAACTTCTTCAAGAAACGTCAGTTGGAAGCTGTGATAATCTCAACATCCGCGCCGGTAACGTTGGAGTTTGCATTAAGTTTCGCAGTGTCGCCGATAGCGAGGCCGAGTTTTCCAACTCAGATGTAATGAAACTACCTAAGCTCGGGCAAAAACTTTATAAACTCGACATCACTGGTGAATCAACTGTGGCCGGAAGAAGGGTCTTCAGAAAACTGGTTATTTTTAAACGATGAAAAATAATAAAGGCTTCACCTTAGTTGAGATGATGATTGCTGCCGGACTTATGGCGGGCGTGGGTCTTATTATCAACGAATTCATTCTGAAATCCAGAAAGCAGTATTCAGATTTCGAAGGCAAGATGTTGGTTACCACTGACGTGAATCAGGCCTTTCATAATATCTCAATTGATTTGGCAAACCTATCACGCTTAACTGATCAAGGAACTGAAGTAGAGTCTTTTAAAGGCACAGATAAGGCCTACCTTGGTGTTTATGGACTTGCTGCTGCCGATGCGGCCAAGTATCCCAATTGTGCTTATGAAGATGTAGTGGGACGCAAAGGCTTTTCGATTATTCGCTACACTACGATCAATCAATTGCGACCGGCCAAGATGATGAAGTTTTGGAGAGAGAACATTTCTCCTCTCCAACCAATCTTTTTAGATCGCAGTGAAACCCTTAGTAACCAGATCTTTAATGAGACGATTAATGGTGGAGATCCGCAGACCAAAGAGATTGTTATTTTAGATGGTGACGGGTTCACTTCTTCAAGATTGATAGTGACGAAGGCCGAGTACGAAGAGACTTCTACTGATCCTTATGACAATGTTGATAAGAGTCCTACTCGTTTTAAGTACTATAAACTGACGGTTAAAAAACCGGGTACCTTTTACGATGCTACTTCACAAGCTCCCCTGGCACATCAATTTATTACCGGTTCCTATGTCGTTGCAGTTGCCACAAAACTTATCTGTGTTTCACAGGATAAAACTCAGCTCCTTTTAATTGATGAGCTGGCCGGAACTGCCCGTGTTTTGCTAAACGTAAAAGCCGAGAAATCAACCATCGCCAGTTTCAGAATTAACTATCTGTCTTCAAGTAATCTTGAGGCCAGTCCCTTAGGTGTATCAACTTTCCCTGTAGTGGAAGGTCCCAACCCTGTTCTCCCTCGACGTTGTATTGATCAATTACTTCTTTCAATGGATGTTCAAAGAGGACAGAAGGTCATGAGTTATGCTCAGAACGTTTTCATTGCAAACTACAATTCTAAGCGGCCCAGTAGCTGTAAGTAGAAATGAAAAGGCCCGATTAATCGGGCCCTAACATTAAGCTTATGGTTTTTTGCATGCCTCTTTAGGCATGTAGATATGACGTTCACCTGGTACTACTTCAGAAGAGTAATACACATCTACTTGAACAATTCCTTCTTTTTCAATTTCTAGTTCTTTATTGCATTTTAGACCGCCTGGCGCCTTGGGATCTACAGAGATATCAGTGCAAGTGTAGAAAGCATATTCGATGTCGTTAATACCTTGCTTTACGCGCATATTGAATAACGTTGGAGCGTAATCAATTGTGAAATTTCCATCTACTTTAAGAAAGCCCTTTTTCTTTTCTTTGGTCGTGCGGTTATAGACCGAGTAGTTCCAGGCATTCTTTCTAAATTCGTAGTTAATGGTTAATTTTTTACTCAGACCATTAAGAGTTTCAAGTTTGCGTGAAGTAATGTTTTGATCACAGTCATAGCGTGAGGTCATTTGTTCTTTACGGTGAAAATTCACAGTTTCACGCTGAGTGACTTCAAGCTGTTTTTCCTCTAACTGACTGCCACTAGTGGTGTTTTTAGATGAAGAAGATTTTTTCCCGCAACCAACAACGCCTAAAATAAGTAATAACGACATGAGTTTTAACATATGTACCTCTTAGTTAAATTGGAATGAGATTAGGCCTGAAATTCAAAAAATGGAGACTTAGAGCTGATAATTTCAGGGTAATGTCTAATTTTTTGACACCCCTACTTTTCATTATTTCAGGGTCATCACCTCTAAAAATTTGGAAGACTACAATGGCCATATGAAAAAACTAATCTTTGCCTTCGCCACCATTATGTCCCTTTCTGCCTCTGCTGATGTCTGGGTCGATAGAGAAACCTGGGACGCCGAGTGGGAGACTAAGTTCTCCGAATGGGTGAAGACCCAAAATGTAAATAAGGACATGTTTGTCTCAGCAACTTCCAAATATAAAGGAGTGGTCGCTGATTGTGCCGACGTTTCATATAATTTCCGAGTGATTTTTGCTTTTGAAAATGGTCTTGCGTTCTCTGCTAAAAACCCAATGGCCACTTCTACGAGCAAAATGAAACATTTCACCAATCGCATGACTATGTTTGATAACATCCAGGACCCTCATAAGCGTCTGGTTGCCTTCATGAATTATCTTGGAAAGAGTTTAGGGACTGAGACCCTGGCCGCATCGGATTCGTATCCAATGAAGCTGAGTGAAATCAAAGCGGGTGACGTTTATCTGTATAAAACAAAAATGGCAGATAAGTTCGTGCGCCATACTTACAACTTTAAGAACATCGATCGCCGTGGAAACTTTGAAGTGATTTATTCCACTCAGGCCATTCGTGATTCGGGCGCGCCGATGAATCAAAAAGTTAAGGCCATGTATAACCCACCGGTCGCTTATAAGTGGGGCTTCCGTCGCTATGATTATGGTGTATCTGCGAAACCGGGCAAGACCACACAGTCACAAGCATATAGTGATGAGCAGTTTCTATTGGCCCAGCAAATGGACAGTAATAAATTCTTCAATCACGTGAAGTCACTTTTAAGACAGGAAATTGAGAGTCCAGAGGACCTGATTAAGAATCAATTGAAAGAACTTTGTAGTCAGGTGAAAGAACGAATTGAAATCGTAAACCGCGCCGTCACTTATAAATCATCAATCGCTAATAAGTGTATGGAGTACGCAGATTTTGATACTCACTCTACTCCATCACGTGATGGTCGCTTAAAAGAAATCATCACAAATCTTGATGCAGACTTCAAAGACATTAATAAAAAAGACCTAACGCTTGAAACATCTGATCTGGTGGAGGCGATCTATAACAGCACTCCTACTCAGTATCAATTAGAGAAACTTCTTACTTTTTGTCCGATTTCTTATAAACCGGGCACAACTGTTTCTCTAAGAGAAATTCGTATCCGCTCGAGTAAGGGTCTTCTATCTTCTCATCCGAATGATTCATTAGAAAATCGTTGGGGCGAAAAGAGCAACGGGAAAACTAAGTGTGAAGCATTCTACTAAAATCATCATTGGAGTTGCTTCGCTGGTATTGCTTTATGCTCTGGTGAAGCAAATTCCCAATACACTCACAATAGAAAACGTCCCCGTTTTAGTTACGGACTCAACGCCCAAGAAAGATTCTGCTTTACCGAATGTGAAAGCAGACGAAAAGGTTTCTCCCCTATCAAAAAGTTATACTTGTGTGAACGATGGACTGGCGGCCGTATCGCAATTAACGAATGAACAATTCAAGGGGTGGATCAAAGGAAAGGCCCATCTAAGAGAGTGGAATTGGGACAATTATCACATCGTTTCTCCCAATGGCGAGAAGCTAGTTATTCACGTGGTAAAAGACCAGGACCAAAATGGAAATGAAATCTTTGTCTTAAAAACTTTTAAGGACACTGATGAAGGCCCGGTGTTGTTGGGAGAAATGAGATTTTATCAGAGGGAAAAATTAGACGCAGCACTAGAGAAAAAACTAGAGAATGCGAACGTTGAAATCCTCCAAACTATTGATTCATTTCAGTTTGATGACGGGTCAGAAATAAAACGCACAGTCGAGAACGGCGAGATCCAAGATTTGCGAATTGCGAGTGAAAAAGGAGTTCTTGACTGTCAAAAATCTGAAGGGATACCATCGTGCGAATGTAAGTAGCAGAGGATGGTTATGTTTAAAGTTTTCATTTGTTTGTGTTTTATTTCTACTGCTTTTGCTCAAAGACTCCCATCTCCTCAGGGTTTCTACAGTAAAGGTACAATTCTATTTGCTCAGCAGCTTCCACTTGAAGGCGAAGGCTTTATGCGTTTGTTCGTTCACCGCGATCGTGGATTTGGAAGCCTTGAAATGCTCAATCTAATCAAACGTGCGGCACTGGAAATGAATCTTCGTTATCCAATGCGCGATCGTATGCAGTTGGGTGATATTGCTCAAATGAAGGGTGGTCAGATCTCTCGTCACAATTCACACCAAAATGGCCTTGATGCCGACATCGCTTATTTCCGTGTAAATGGTATGGAACAACTTCCGGACGTCTTTGACGGCTTTAATGAAGACATGGTGATCAACGGCAAAATCTCAGAAAACTTTGACTTTGAAAGAAACTGGGAACTCATGAAGACCCTTCATCGTTACGGTAAAGTTCAACGTATCTTCGTGGATGAAGTTGTTAAGCGTGAAGTTTGCCATCATGCCATCAGTATTGGTGAACACGATGAACACGTTGAGGTTCTAAGAAGCCTTCGTCCATTTGATAATCATAAGCACCATATGCACGTTCGTATTCGCTGCCCGGACACTGCTAAGAAGTGTGTTGCCCAAGAAGAAACTCCGGCCGGCAGTGGCTGCGAGCTTCTATAACTGACTTTAGTACTTGGAATTGAAGCATCCTTCCCATCTACTCTTTCTTTTGGCATGAGTTAGAATGGAAGGATGCTGAAAGATAGTGAAATTAAAAAAGTTTCTAAAGACGATCATCCTCGTAAAGAGAATGCCTTCTCTCAGCCGTTAAATCATCAGCCGATTTTTAATCAACCCCATGTCATCACTGAATCCTGGTATCCAGTTTGTCCTGCTTCATCTTTAAAAGAGAATGAAACTCGTTCGTTTACAATGCTTCAACATCGCTTCGTTGTTTGGCGTGGGAAAAGCGGAAAGCTGTATGCCATGGATAGTTTCTGTCCCCACATGGGAGCAGATCTAGGTAATGGAAATGTGATTGGTGAGAATCTTCAGTGTTACTTTCATCATTGGATATTTCTTCCTGGCGGAAAATGCGCCAATCATAAAGAGGGAAATCTTGAATCCTATCCAGTGGAAGAAAAGTATGGTTTCATCTGGATCTATCCCGGAAAAAATCCTACGCATTCAGTGCCTCAACCTCCAGGACTTCTTAATCAGGAAGTGGACGCACTTTATCTAAAAAAATTAAAACTCTATGCTCATCATCATGTGATGATGGCGGGTGGAATTGATCTGCAACATTTTAAGAGTGTACATAAGGTTGATATCAAATTTGATTATCAAATCATTGAACACGGTAAACATGTTTATACCTGGGACCTATCGGGCATTCTTCCTTCTGGATCTCTTCTTCTAAATTTCACACGGTGGTTAACTGGTGGTGAATTTAAATATCAGGCCCTCTTTGCAGGTGGCTCGATTGTGAGTCTGACTTATGGAAATGATCTTAGATTTCGTGGTCGGGGGTTTAAACTTCCCAATGTAAGTATACTCTGGGCGGGCAGACCTACTGTAGATGGGGTCAGTGAAGTAGACATCTTTATCATTCGACCAAAGTTCAAAGGACTTCTCGCCCCAATTAAAAAGTTTGCCTCAACTTTATTTTCCATTGTTCTTTTGGCTGCCCTTCGGGATGACGACACCAAGGCATTTCCCCATATGCGGTTTAACGTTGGTCTTACAACTGAGGGTGATAAATCGGTCATGGATTTAGTAAGTCGTATTAATGAAGTTCCAGTTTCACACTGGACCAAGGACTCTCGTGAGAAATGAAGTTAGAAAACCAACTGTTGATGAGTGGTTTCTTGCTCTTCAACTAAAGAGTATTAAGAAGGGATTTCATTTACCTTTATATCTTGAGGCCGACATTACGAGGTTAGTTGAAAAGCTTGATTCACGCGATAAAACACCTTACACCGCGATTCTCATTAAGGCCGCTTCTCATCTTATTTACCAGATGCCGGAAGTGAATAAGGCCACCGTGCATTCAATTTGTGGGGTAAAGATTATTGAGCCCACTTATAACAGCGTGAACCTGCCATTAGAACTTTTGATTGATGGAAAGAAAGTCTTAACCGGCATTACAATTCGAGACGCTTATAAAAGGTCCCTAAAAGAAATTAACGAAGAGATTAAACTCGCCAAAAATAAGACCCTAAATGATTTACCTGTTAACCGCATTGTCCACGGTTCAGGATTTGATTGGGTAAAGAAGTTTAAGCTTCGAATAATTCACTTCATGATGAACAACTTCCCTCGTCTCTATCTTAAAAAGGGCGGAGGTGGAATTTCGGTCAGCTCCCTTATGAATCTCGCTTCCCCCGAGGTAAACGTTCATATGAGCGCTTATGGCATGACTATGATCACGATTAGCTCTTGCTCGGTGGAGAAGCGCGAGGGCCGGGAACTCCTGAAAGTGGGCTTTGCCTTTGATCATTTGGTGGTCCATGGGGCCCAAGGAGTGAAGGCTTCGGTGGAATTAGTGAAGATTCTTCAAAATCCTGCGCTTTTTTAACGCTACAACCCACTGAAATGACACAAAATTGGCCCAGATCGATAACTCTTTAAAAGTTCTCAACTTTCACCTTGAAATCTTTGCGTTCTTGCTTTAAAACTAGGGACTCAAATCAGCGCAGTCGTAGCTTAGTTGGATAGAGCACTTGACTACGAATCAAGAGGTCGCACGTTCGAATCGTGCCGATTGCGCCATTTAAAAAACTACCTCTTCAACTCCCTTAAAAATGTATCAACTTCCAATCTCGATCTGAGATGAACAAACTTTATATGTGAGAGTTTTGGATCCGACATGATCCCAAGATATTTCTTACGATTAGATTTATAGGTCTTTAAAAACCACCACAGAATTGAATCTCTCGAAAACAACATCCGAAATGTTTCTCGATTATTAGTTCCCGGCCACAACTCTTCTTTTGTAACGGCTCGGATAAAAGCTCGCTTTGTGCTTTGATAAAAATTCAACCAAAACGGAAAATCGATCCAGATAACTGTATCAGCATGGGGCCAGGTCAGATGATTGGCACGAGAGTAGTTTCCATCCACAATCCAACGGTCATTTTGAACGGCCGTTTTAATTCTATTAAAAAAAACTTCATCCCCTACTTCAGTCCAATTGGGTCCCCAGTTTAAGACATCTAGTTGTACATGCGGGATTTCTAATATTTGGGAAAGGTTCCTCGCGAGAGTGGATTTTCCACTGGCGGTGGTCCCAACAACAATGATTCTCTTCATAAAATTAAGATAACATAATTTAGACTTTTCTCCAGACTCATGGTGAACTCAAATTTTGGGGTCAAACATGAAACGTATTTTGCTTGGAATTGTTATCATTTCGGTAATGGCAATAGTGTCTTACAAATTATTAGGAACTCCTCAAAAGGCCATTGTCACAAATCCGATCCAAAAAGAAGTCCTGAAAACATCTCCGCGCCTTTCCCTGAAAGATGTGCGCTACTCTGTTTCTAAAACTGAGAAGAAGAAAATATCTTTTCCCATGGAGTGCTACTCACCCCTGGCCGATCTAAGTTCTATGACGATTGCTGAGTACAATGGGATCGCTCAGAGTAAGAAAAGTTTCGAAGATTTCTTTGGCAAAGATTGCACTGATTTGTTGAAGGACAACGCCACCTTCGATTCGTTACTAAAGACATCAGGTTGTAACTTCTCAACTGATAAAAATGGTGCCTGCATTTCTTTAATGCTGATGTTGAAGGCAAACTTTATGGCCGAACTGACTGACAACAAAAGGCCAGAAGAAATGACTTCTGAAGAACTTGCTTCTCATCTAGTACGCATGTTCTTTTCGATGGATAAATTAAAACCAGAAAGTTTTGTGTCGAATCTCAAAATTGCCGATCTTCTTTATTCAAAACACATGAATGACCCTGAGATCATCGAGGCCTACTTGGGCTATTTGATGATTGGTCAAAAGATCACAGGTGTACAATCCGTGAGAGAAAGAATTGATACAATCCTGGCCGAATCTGAAGGCAATTCATTTAAGGTTGATCGCCTATTGGTCATTAAAGAGGCCTTGGCAGAAAATCTGGCCGGGGCCCGTGAAGTCCTTGATGGTTTACAGAGTAAGTATCCCCAAGAGCCAGATCTTCACTATTACTATGCCGCCTATCACTGGAAAACGGGTAATCGAGAACTCGCACTTGCGTCACTTGATCGGGCCATTGCATTTGGGACAAATTGCAGGGAATGCCGGCCTTCAATGTATGAAGAAACCAAAAGAAAGCTCGTGAGTGCTAAAGATAAGGACGATCAACTTTTCTCAATCTCTATAGGATTGAACTTCGATAATCTATAGATCAGGAAACAATCATGAATGCACTTAAAGAGTTTCTTGAAGGTATTGTTTCAGACAAGGCATCATCCCGAACAGTTGTCGGTATTACTGCCTTGATCAACTTAGTGGGCTCTTTGATTTTGATTTATGGATTAATCAATAAACCCTTTTATGAAACAGTTCTTCAGATCCGTATTGTTCATGTTCTCATCACATCGGTTGTTTTAATCCTTTTATTGAAAATCAAGGATGGATGGAATTCTTATCTCGGGGCCATCTCCTATCTCATTTTATACACACCTATATTTTTCACTGGATGGTATAATCATGTGGCAATCGTTGAGGCCCAAATTTTGAGCAAGCCTTATGGTGGATTTCCTGTCGTGTTTATGATGCTCGCTGTTCTGGTACCATACTCTTATTTACTAAATTCGATTTTATTGGCCCTATTTTCCATTGAAACAGTCATCATCTGGTATGCCATGGATTTAGGTTCAAAACCTTTCATTGCCGGCAATGGCGAGCCCTTTTATATCGTGGTCTTCGCGTTTGTTTGTTTCTGCCTACTTTTTCTTCGTTTTCGCATCGATACCAAGGTTCACAAGCTTATGGAGCAAAAGGCACGGTCTGAATTCGTTGAAAACCTGGCGCGCACTTTCCTAAGCATGCGCGATAGGAACAATACTCCGCTGCAGTCTTTGTTAATTCTAAGTAGCTCCTTAAAAAATGATAAACCTATGACCCAGGAACAAATCGACGCATTCAAAAGATCTGTCATGACCCTGATCAGCTCAAATAAAAACTTGGTTCGGTATGAGACTAAGATACAATGGGGAAAACGTGATCTTATGACTGACTCTGAAATTGAGACCTGGTTAAGTAAGATAGAAGATGAAGTTGAAAAGGACAAAAAATGAAATGGATTTTAATTCTTGCCATGGTTGCGGCATGTAGTACAAAGGTAAAAGAAGAAAAGAGGCCCGAGGTGACTAAGGTCATGTCTCCCATTCAGGATGCCGCTTTCTATGACCTAGAAGGCACTTATTCTCTTCCACATGGGAAAAACTGTGAAATTACCTGGAGTATCACTCGTAAAAAAGAAAAGGTTAAAAAGAACATTCTGCTGAGACTTTATCAGAATGAATGTAAAGATAGCTTCACCAAGCTACTTCCTACTCATCGGGCGATCTTAACTAAATTATTCGCGGACTTTCCGGCAGACTCTGTTGTCGGTGTGAGTACTGGCGGTTTTGAGGCGATTAATCCAACCGGTGAATGGAACCTTGATATTGCCAAGGCCTCTTATAATTTTAAATCAAGACGTTCTACAAATTCTCAATTTGTCGACTTTGCTAAACAAACCAATTCTTATCAACCGTTCAAAGATCTATTCAAAGGCTTCGGAATAAATCTCGAACTTGATAAAGTTGAGAAGGTCTTTTTCATGAAAGTTAAAGAAACCAAATTTAAAGATCAGTTTGGTCCTTCACTTCAGAATCAGAATGTAATGACGGACGCTGGTATGATCTGGTGGAAACAATAAAATACCAGCCTCTCACGGCCACTGGAATAATGAACACATCAAACGGGATCCGGAAACGGATCTCGCTCTTGAAAATGTAAACACAAAGAAATAACGATAGAATGGGCAGGACCCAAATCAAAAATTCCTGACCTTTTTTAGCTCGATAAAGATATAAAGCGTATCCAGCAAGACCCGGTAAAACAAAACACGCAAAAACTAGTTCATAAAGTCTAATAAGCCCACGGAACGGTAGTTCACTGGCGGGCCAGAGATAGTTTCCTAAAAACAAAAAGAAAATACCTTCTACCGATTGAATCAACACCAGTGGATTCTCTTTAATACATTTAAACCCCTCATTCATGAAGTAACTAGAGTTATTAAAACTTTCGGGCCAGCGTTTTTCGGTTTTCATGCCGAGTTGGTAATACAGAGGTGAGATCCAAAGAATGCCGCGGTTATCGATGTTTCTTTTACTTGGGCATTTCCCTTCTACAAAGTTTAATCCGCCCGCGGTGGGAGTGAGATGAAATTTTCCAACCTTGTTATATGAGAAGGCGCCGTGTAGCAGAAGACCTGCTCCTACAATGAGCGAGATTGCAAAAATTCCTTTGAATGCCTTTATCTTATAGAAATAGAAAAGACCTAAAAGAAACAACGGACCATAAAAAGCGTGATTACCTTTGATGAGAAATGACAGAAGGAAAGTCATTCCCCAATAGTATCCCCACTTAAGTCCATTACTTTGATCATTGACGAGTCTATATCCAAAATAGAGGAGCAAACTAAGTCCGAAAGTAAAAAGGGACTCGGAAAGACCATAGCCATTATAAACGATCCAAGGAACATGAAGGGTTCCAATTAAGAGTGAAACCTTGGCGACTTTCTCACTCCAGGTCTGATAACTAATTTTCCAGATGATAAATAAAGTTATGGTTGAAGTAATGGCCTGAATAATAGACAGCGGAGTTGCCCATTCACCAAAAAAAGTTTCTAGAAAGTAGATGAGATAAGGAAAGCCAATAGGCTGGAAAAAATGGAAGTCATTCCATTCCCCTCTTCCAATCATTCCTGCGATGCGAACATAGTTTGCGACATCAGACACAACAAATTGTGCGGGCGAATAGACCCATAGAACATAGGCCATTCGCAAAACCATACCAACAACTAGCAGCACAATCACATTCTTATTTCGAGGCATAGGGTAAGTATAAAAGCGAGAGTACTAAAAGATGAACTGATTTAATCCAAATTATGCATGAAGTAACTTTTATGTTGTGCCCTTATCAAAGTTCTTCTTAATAGTGTCCGCTGCGCCAGAGTAGTTCTTATTCTTTAAATCTTCTTTTATTTTTGTTTTATCGGCCTCGGATGTTTTGTCCCACGCCTTTTTAACTGTCCCTTTGATGCCACTAATGTTTCCTTTTAATGCTTCATCCATATATCCCTCCCTGTTGGTTATGAGGGCCTAGGGCTCTCAATAAACAAGCAGCAGCTTTCATGCCATAAGAAGTCATAGAAAACTCTGAAGTTTGGGTCATTTTACCCTTTGGTACTAAACCTTTAACCTATCTAAATTCAAAGGCTTAGGTCTGTATAAAGCTTAGACATTGATATAAAAACTTCAAAATCAGGTATTCATTCCGAATGCCATTATCTTCATCGGTAGAATACAACTATGAATTTCACCAAGCTGTTAGTGCTTCTTGTGCTCTCAACTTTACTCGCTTCCTGCGGGCAAAATTCTAATGGCAAAAAAATCATTAGTTTAAATAGTGAAGAAATGAACAAAATGATGTCAGAGCAAACTTTCGAGTGTGCTTCTGAAAACGGATCCAACTGTCCAGATGGAATTGCCCGTCTCTTCGTAGTGAATGAAGAAGATCCAACCAGGTCATCTGTCTGTTCTGGATTTCTAAACGGTGACAATCGTCTTGTTACCAACAACCACTGTCTCTCAACTCTTTCTCAGTGTAAGGCGACTTATATTTCCATTTACAGCAGCAAAGGCCTTGAGACCGCTCGATGTAAGTCAATTATCCATACAGAAGTTGATGGTAAAACTTTAAACCAGAAGGCCGTCGATTTCACCGTTCTCGAGCTGGATCATAAGATTCAAAATTCAAAACCACTACCAGTCGCAAAGAGGCAGGCCTACCAAGGCGAAAAACTCATCGCATGGGTGGTGGATCAAATCAATAATCGTCAGGCGAGAATTACAGAACTTAATTGTAATCTCAGTCGTAAGGCAAAATCTCTTGAGTTACAAAACTGCCCGGTTATTTCAGGCAACTCTGGTTCACCAGTTTTAAATGAACAAGGTGAACTTTCCGCTCTTATCTGGGGATCGACTGCAGATGAGACAGTCAACGAAGAGACATCGTTGTTTGAACGTCGAAGCCTAAATGAATATGCCTTTGCCACTGACCTCAAACATTTTCTTAAATATCTCATCAAATGAGCCCGGTCATAGCCGATGATTTAAAGATCATCGTTTCCAAGGCAGTCAAGCTTCTGGGGCTTGCTATTAAAGATATCTATGGTGAGACTCACTTTCAGAAAATAGAAGATTTACGTCTGAGAATGAAAGCGGTCCGTGGAAAAGAAGGCCCAATTGTTGAAGAGGCGCTTAAATCCGTCTATGCCGAACTCAGCAAATCCCCGAATGAAGAACTTCATCAAATTGCGAAGGCCTTCTCCCTCTTGCTGGAGCTCATTAATGCCTGTGAGGCCGCTTATCGATCTTATCGTTTGGAAAGTTTTGACGTTAAGAGTGAAGGCAAAAAACCTCATTCCTTAGTTTTTGTTTTTACCAGCCATCCAACCGAGGCGCGCAGTCATAATTTCTTACGACTCATGGACAAGGTAGAAAATCTCCTTATTCTGAGTTTAAATACCACTTTTGAAAGCGTGGAAGAACAGCTTCGGTATTTATTCAGAATCGCCCTTAGGCTCAATCTCGCTAATAACCGTAGACCTCAGGTCAAAGACGAGGCGGAACAAATCTACCACGTCGTTTTAGATCCAAAGATTTTATCCGAACAAATTTATCTTAAGCGAAAAGGCATTAATGTACTTTTTAGGACCTGGGTCGGTGGAGATAAGGATGGGCATCCTAAAGTAGGTCCCCTTACGATGCAGCAGAGCTTGAATCTTTCACGTCGAAAGATTCTTGGTTGTATCAAGTACCGGCTGGATACTTATAAGGAAGAAGTTCTGTGGGCCGATGAAACTCTTCAGAGAGATTTTGTATCTCTCAATGAAGATCTTCGAAAGCTCAATACTGTTGGGACAGCAGATGGAAAGAAGGTTGTTGCCTTCAAAAAAAGATTCGAAGCTTTTTTAGATAAGACTCAGAAGAAAAAATTAAATTCTCCTGCGCTTGAAGACATTAAAGAGCTCATCTGGATTTACCCTGCTTTGGTTTTACCTTTGGAAATCAGAGAGGATCAGGGACTTATTCATGAGGCGCTTAAAAAACCGAAGCTGGCCATTGCCCAGATGTTGTTACTGCTTAAAAAAATCTCAAGTGGATTTGAACCTAAGTGGTATGTTCGCGGCTTCATCATTAGTATGTGCCAAACTCCTGAAGATCTTCTGGCCGCAGTAAAGCTCACTAAAAAGATGACAGGTTCTTATCTTATTCCTGCGGTCCCTTTGTTTGAAAACGAGAAAGGACTGACTCATGCTATTCACATTTTAAGAGAAAGTTTCAAACAAGAAGCACTTGCCCAACACCATATTAAAACCTGGGGCAGTCGCTACGAGGTGATGCTGGGCTACTCCGATTCTAGTAAAGAAAATGGAGTATTACCGGGAAGAATTCTGGTTGAAAAGGCCCTGCTTCTTTTAGAAGAATTTTTGATAAAGCATAAACTTACCCCTGTGTTCTTCCACGGCTCTGGCGGAAGTGTTAGCCGCGGCGGTGGCTCTATTAAAGAGCAAATAGCCTGGTGGCCCCAAACAGCACTTAATATTTATAAAGTCACAGTTCAAGGTGAGACGGTTCAGAGACACTTCCATCAACCACTGATCATGCGCTCACAAGTCGGAAAGATTGTGGAAGAGTTTGCCAACTACCATCCCCGAACGATTGTAAGCTGTGAGGCCATTCCAAAATTCACAGCGGAGATTCAAACCGCTTATCGCGATTTGGTTAATAACCCGGACTTTCAGAATTTGGTCTCTCGGGCGACTCCCTATGACTTCCTGAATCTACTCAAGATTGGATCAAGGCCAACGAAGCGCTCTGGTAAAGGTCAATTCACTATTCGAGCGATTCCCTGGATTCTTTGTTGGACTCAAACACGTTTACTTCTTCCTATTTGGTGGGGGATTGGTCGCTCATGGGCCACACTGACTGATTCGGAGAAAGAAGATCTGAAGGTCTACTTTGCCAAATCCCCTCTTATGCAGACTTATATTAAAAACCTGGGATTTACTTTCGCTAAGATTGAATTGGGTGTTTGGAATTTTCATGTAGAGCATTCGAGTCTCACGAAGGAAGAAAAACTATATTGGCGTACAACCATTGAGGAAGAACTCAAGCGAAGTATTGTTTTCTTCAATGAAATTTCCGGTGAAACAAGCTTCACCTGGTTCCGTCCTCAGTTGGGAGAAAGTATTTATTTTCGTTCCAGTATGATCCATCCCCTGAACGTGATTCAGAAAATTTCACTCGCAAGAAAGGACAACGTTCTCCTGAGAGAAACTGTCACCGGTATAGCAAGTGGAATGCTCACGACAGGTTAGTGACGAGCGTTCTTTTCACTCCGGTCAAAACTTCCAGGTTTAAATGATCCAGGTTGAGGAGTTGAGGAATCCTTGATTTCATCCTCAAAAATTTCCTCGGACTCATCTTGCTTTTTAATGTCCAGTCTTTCTCTGCCAGGATTTGCCCCTGAATAATTTGAATGATGCTGAGGATCTTCAATTTCTTCGTGACTTGCCTGATATGTTTTACTTTCAAACTCACTTCGCTCCTTCGAACGCGTATTGAATTCTTCTACATCATCTTCAAGTTGAGATTGGGCGGAAGTTCGGTCTTCAATCGGACTTCGCTGATAAGATGATCGATCTGGATCAAAATTTTTATCTGAAGGATTATCAAAAGAATCCATCAATTGATCTAGTTTGGATTTAATCTCAGTGCGGGTTTCACCATAACGCTCTTCCACTAAACCACTGACCTTATGAAGATTTCCTTTTAATTGTTCTAATTCATCGTCAGAAATTCTTCCCCATAAATTTCTAATACCACCCTTTATCTCTTTCCATTTTCCTCTAAATTGTTCTTCGCTCAACATAAAACCCTCCTTGGATACTCATACAGTGCAAAGCATATTTGGTGCCAAAAACCGTGGCATAAAATTTGCTCCTGTAATTCCATGACCCATTACAAATAGGAGGATGTATGAGCCGTAAGACTGGTGCAAAAGAAAGAAAAACACACACTGAAAAGGTGCTTAAGAATATGAATAAAAACGCTCAAACGGCCTCTCCGGTTGTGAAGAGTAAGGTTTCTAGCAACGTAGATCCTTCACTTAAAGATCAATACAACGTGATTAGAAAAGACCTATTGAAACTCCGCGAAGACCTTGCAAAGGGTTACGATATGACAAAAAATCTTGTTGAAAAGAAAGGTCTTTGGAAACAAATTTTAAGCGCGAAATAGTTGACCTTTACTCAGAGCGGAAGTCATATTCCGCTCTTCTTTTGTGTCATTCAGTCACATACATTACAAATATTGAGTGGAAGTTTGCCCCTAAAAATTCCCACATTTCTCCCTAACTTAGTAAATTTTAAACGCACATATCTTGGCATGAATCCTGCGATACCCTGAATGCGGGCCGTCTCTCTCAATACAAGGAGATAGTTATGTTAAGAGCAGCAATTGCATTTTTTGTCCTGGGGCTGGTGGCCATTCTCCTAGGCGCCAATAACATTGGTGGGCTATCTGTTGATATCGGTAAAACCCTTCTCTTTATTTTCTTAATTCTTGCCGTCATTAGCTTCATTGCAAGCTTGGTCGTAGGTAAAAAGATCGTTAAATGAATCAGCAGAGAGGTTTTCAAATGGACGTTAAAAACCACTTTTTCCTGACATTCCTGGCGCTGTTTTTCCTGGGAGTGATTGTCACAAAACCAGGTGAAACATTTCAGCCAGCAAAAGAAGAAAGAGATTGTCGATTAGTGAAAGGAAAAATGGCGTGCGTCTATCACTACCATGAAGACAGAATTACCAGCACGATCGGCGAAGTACATTATCAATACAGATAGAAAGGGAGTTTCTCCCTTTCTATTCTAAAAATCTGAATTTTAAATCTTCCAAGTTAAGCTCATTTAGAAGTGATTCCAAACGGCGTCTTGGGTGTTCTTTTGGCAGGTCTTTGAATTGAGCAATGATAAGTTCGTTTTTCATTGAGTGTTCCCACCCGATGAGTTCTGTCACCGTCACTTGATAACCGTGAGCTTCAAGTTCCAAACATCTCAGTACGTTTGTAATCTGACTTCCGAATTCACGAGTATGAATCGGGTGACGCCAAATTTCAGTCAGAACACTTCTTCCAAGATTTTTGCCTTTGTTCTTGCGTAGAACCGAGGCCACCTCTGCCTGACAACAAGGAACTAATACGACAAAACGTGCTTTCTTTTCGAGAGCAAATTTAATGGCGTCATCTGTGGCCGTATCACAAGCATGAAGAGCGGTAACGATATCAACCTGCTCGGGAAGTTTTTGTGAGGTAATTGACTCTTCAACGGAAAGATTCAAGAACTTCATTCTTTCAAAGCGCAGGCGCTTGGCCAGGTCCTCTGATTTTTTAACTAATTCCTCACGAGTTTCAATCCCATAAATTTCTCCACGTTTTAGTGCTTTGAAAAAGAGATCGAAGATAATAAAGCCTAAATACGATTTCCCGGCACCATGATCGACCAGTGAGAAGTTTTTCTCCGGATCTTTCACCACTTCATTCAAGAGTGGCTCAATGAAATTATAAAGGTGATAAACTTGTTTCAGCTTTCGACGTGAATCCTGATTGAGTTTTCCATCACGAGTGAGGATGTGAAGTTCTTTAAGCAGTTCTACAGACTGCCCTGGTCTGATTTCTGGAATGTTTGTTGTCATGAGCGGAGTATAGCACGAATGAGAGGATACCACCTTGGCAAAACCAAGGTGATATATCGGCAATTTATTTGTT
The DNA here is from genome assembly GCF_034259205.1 of Peredibacter starrii. GTDB lineage: Bacteria > Bdellovibrionota > Bacteriovoracia > Bacteriovoracales > Bacteriovoracaceae > Peredibacter > Peredibacter starrii. The sequence goes on from NZ_CP139487.1 coordinate 312,909, forward strand.
CGATGGGAACGCTAACAGATATGTGCAGGATGTGTGTTTTTGCTGCCGATTCTCATGAAACTCTCGTCAGTCCATTCGGACCGTAACGTTGTTAGCAGACTCTACTAAGCATTTCAAATGCCATGGGGAAAGCCACAATATTTCAACATCTTACGATTTAACCAATAATGTTGCGGGGTTTTTTGTCACATTAGGTCGGGGTGTTATTCCCGAAATCGCTTAAGAAATCGAGAAAATAGGCTTAAAATCTACCATTACCGAGGGAGTAGTTATGGAAGTACCTGAAGCTATGCAAACTCGATATGTGGAGAGAAGAAAGCAGGATCTGGAAGTATGCCGGAAGAACCTTGCCTTACAAAAATTCTCCGAACTTGAAAAAGTCGGCCATCAATTAAAAGGCAATGGTGTCACATTTGGTTTTGATGATATTTCCGTGATCGGAAAAAGAATGGAAGTTGCCGCTGCCGAGGCCAATGTTCACGAAATGGAAAAGGCCCTTAAGGACCTTTCCCATTGGGTAAAGCAACATCTTAATTAAGGTTCATCTCTTTTAATTTGCGATAAAGAGTTTTACGATCGATGCCAAGATCTTTGGCCGTTTGCTCTTTGGCACCATCATTCTTATCGAAAATATATTGAATGTATTTCTTTGAAAGCTCATCCAGAGTCACTGGCTTTTCATATTCAAAGCTCACACCAATTTTATTCTCCTGAGGTGTCTCTCCACCCGTTGATGGATAAGCGTCTTCAGTCGGAAGATCTTCCGCTTGAATAAACTCAGATGTCGTAAGCACAACCGCTCTTTCAATCGCGTTTTCAAGCTCACGAACGTTACCTTTCCATTCATGGGCCTCAAGTTTTTGAATGGCGTCTTTATTGAAACCCTTCACATTCACATTGTTCATGACTGCGAATTTTTTCAGGAAGTACTCACTCAAAGGAAGAATATCATCTCTTCTTTCTCTTAGCGGTGGCATATAAATGGGAATTACATTTAAACGGAAGAATAAGTCTTCTCTGAATCTACCTTCCGCCACTTCTTTACGAAGGTCTTTATGGGTAGCACAGATAATTCTCGCGGTGATATCTCGGTATTGGTTCTCACCGATACGCTTAACTTTTCGCTCTTGTAGTACACGCAATAATTTTGCCTGCAGTGGAAGAGTCAGGTCACCAATTTCATCTAAGAACAAGGTACCTTTATTCGCCTCTTCAAAGAGACCAACTTTCTTATCATGAGCACCAGTGAAGGCACCTTTGGCGTGACCGAATAGCTCTGATCCGAGAAGGTTCTCCGGAATGGCCGAACAGTTAATCGCAATGAAAGGTCCGTCGCGCTTATCTCCTAATTCGTGAACAGCTCGAGCAATAACTTCTTTACCTGAACCAGATTCACCTGAGATGAGAACGTTGGCCTGACTACTTGAAACTCTTTTCGCGAGTTCAAGTGCCTTTTTAAATCCTTGCGACTTACCAATGACGCCCTTAAGTCCAAGAAGGTCTTCCTGGAAAAGACTTTTTAAATTTGTGTTCTCTTGTTGAACCTCATTTAAAAAGAGAGCACGTTGAACAGAAATAAGAAGCTGTGGGATATGAAGAGGTTTTAATACGAAATCGTAAGCACCTGCTTCAATCGCTTCAACTGCGGTTTCAACGCTTCCTTCAGAGGTCATGAGAATAATTGGAAGAGACGAGTTTGAACGTCTGATCCTGCGAATAAAATCCATCCCAGACATCACCGGCAGTTTTAAATCCGAGATAACAACATCAGGTTCAACTCGCTTATTTTCAATTTCAATGAGGGCCTCTTCAGCATTGCCGAAGGCAAATACCTTATAACCACGTTGTTTAAAGAAACTTGATAGAAGGTCCAATAGGTCCAGATCGTCGTCGATTAAAGTGATGGTGGCGCTGTTTTTGAGTTTCACGGGGCTAAAATCCTTTGACGGGAATTTTTGCCTAATATAGTGGCAGAAATACCCAGTGGCAAGACCTTGTGAATCTGTAAGTGCTCGATAACACAATAAAAAAAACGTGGCATCTTGACTGCACCTTCCTATCTGGGCCCTTGGGTCTAAGCATTAAGAGGGAAATATTTATGTTAAGAGCAGCAATTGCATTCTTCGTGTTAGGACTTTTGGCCTTCATATTTGGGGCCTATAATATAGCAGGGACATCAATCGAAGTCGGAAAGATCCTGCTGGTGGTTTTTCTGGTCTTTGCATTGATCAGCTTTCTCGGTGGACTTACAACCGGCAGAACGAAGGATAGATTGCCTTGAATTTAGCAGATTCAGTCAAATATGTTCTTAAGCGGAAGAAGCACAATATCTTCACAGAGTTTTGGAGAGATGATTTCAAAGGTCTTCTGAAACAATCTCAAGGGGACGTCTCTCACCTCTTTAAAAGTGGCATTGGCCAATTCAAAAGCGCCAAACAAACAGGATTCAAATTTTCCGTTAAAGACATTTTAGAATCGGGAATGGATGTCCTCACCATTTTCAAAGTCACTCCACGTCGTGTGAAAGATGGATACTTACAATTTAAAGATGATTTTGTGCATGAGCTTGATAAACAACCTGATCAAAAGCAGAAAACTATTTTCATCTTAAAAGTTTTGGGCGCACTTACAAGTTTTGCAGTCGGAACTTTCTATAGCATGAAGAAAGGCGGTACGGACTTTAAGATTCCGGGTCTTAAGGCCAAGAATGCTTTCACTCAATTCCTGCTTACCGAAATTGTTTTCAAATTGTCCCAGGTTTTTATCGTTCGCTTCTTGAACGAAGTTGAACGTCAGATGACAGACACAGATGAACTTTCCAATATCCGCTATTTTAAAGCATTAATCTCTGATCGAACTCAGATTTTGGCAAAAGAAGGCGAAGTTGAGCATCCGCATGAGCCAGATGATCGGGCCATTGAGATTGTGGATGACCTCAAAAATTACATAATGACTGGTAAGCGCCAGTATCACTAACTTACTCATGACAACAAAGTGTAATTCGAGCTATGGTTTTGCCATGGATATAAATGAAACATTGGAAAATTTAAGAGGCACTTACCTGAATGCAATGCTGGATATCAAGGATTGTAATCCTGATCCCGTTTTGCAATTTGATAAATGGCTGGAAGATGCCGTGAATGCAAAGTGCGATGAGCCCAATGCTTTTGTGCTCTCTACGATTAAAGGTGATCGTCCTCGTGGTCGAGTTGTTCTCTTAAAAGGCATCCACGAAAACCAATTCATTTTTTACACCAACTACAATAGTGCCAAGGGTGATGAGATTGCTCTTCACGATAAAGTTTCTCTTACTTTCTTATGGCTTCCCCTGCACCGTCAGGTGCGCATTGAAGGCGTGATCAAAAAAGTAGAACCTAAAATTTCTGATGAGTATTTTCATAAGCGTCCACGCGGATCTCAACTTGGTGCCATTGCCTCACCTCAAAGTCATAAGGTTTCTAGTCGCGAGGAACTTGAAAAGTTTTTTGCTGATGTTGAAAAGAAGTTCGCCGGAACTGAAGTTCTTCCACGACCTGCTCACTGGGGCGGATATGGAATTGAAGCTGATTACATAGAGTTTTGGCAGGGAAGAAACAATCGTATGCACGATCGTATCTGCTATGAGCAGAAAAATGGTAAATGGGAACTTTATCGATTAGCACCTTGATGGTTGCGATAGACCCAGGCAAAGAACGACGCCCAGATTGTACCGATTACGAATCCACCAATAACATCTCCAGGGTAATGAACACCTAAATAAATGCGACTGTAGCTTACAAGCACAGGGGCGATCCAGATGAGATGTTTCCATTTGTGTTTGAAGTTTAAAGTTTTAAAAGAAAACATCACGAGTGCCAAAGAGTTCGCGGCATGTGAAGAAACAAACCCAAATTTTCCTCCACACTTTTGTCCGAATGAATAGATGAGTGGTTTTAAATCGATTTCGCGACAAGGGCGCAGACGATTTACGATGTTCTTTAGAACATACGAAGAAGTCACATCACTTGCAATCAGTGTAAGCACCAGGAAAAGAGCAAAGTAAGCAGTTTCTTTTTTTCCGAAGTGCTTATAGCTATACCAAAAGAAATAACCCAGAAAAGGCACCCAGATTGATTGTCCGGAAAGGACAGTCATCAATCCATTTAGCCATTCAGCGTGATAGGAATTTAACCACAGAAAAAAAGAGCGATCGAGAGCTTGAAGGCCTTCAATCACTGAAGAGTACCTAGCATCTTTTTAAAGCGCAGGCGGAACACATTGATCACCGCTTCTACGATAATTTTGCGGCTCATTTTAGATTTACCAACTGTGCGCTCATAGAACGTAATTGGTACTTCTAAACATGGAAGGCCTTGTGACCAAACTTTATATTTAAGTTCAATCTGGAAAGCGTAACCAATTGAGAAAATCTTATCGAGATTAAGTGACTGAAGGGCCTTACGTGAATAACCGTTGAAGCCTCCAGTTGAATCACTGAATGGAATGCCGGTAATAACACGAGCATAAATAGAGGCAAAGTATGAAAGAAGAAGTCTCTGCATCGGCCAGTTCATGATACGAATTCCGCCAATATAACGAGAGCCTACTGCCAGGTCATACTGACCCAGTTTATTTGTAAATTCAGGAATAGCTTCTGGATCGTGAGAGAAGTCACAGTCCATAGTGATGACTGCTTCGAAGTTTTGTTCCAGGGCCCAACGGAAGCCCCTGATGTAAGCGGTACCTAGACCAAGTTTTCCAGAACGTTCAATTAAATGAAGGTTCGCTTTCTTTTGTTGGAAGTTTTTGATGAGTTTAGCTGTTCCATCCGGAGATCCGTCATCAATAATGAGAACGTTAAGGCTCGGATGTAGACGATCTAGCGTCTCTAACATTTTTTCGATGTTAGCAATTTCATTATAGGTTGGTATGATAACAACTGCTTTATCCAAACTGATCAAAACTGGGCCTTGGCTATAAATTTAAATAAAATATTTGTAGCACATTAAAACCCAAATGGCGACACATGACAAAATCTTTGCGTATTGGTTTATTGATCCTCTTTATCTACCAAGTTCTTATCGCTTGTGGCTTTGAACTTGCCCATGATGAGGCCTATTACTGGTTGTATTCCAAACATTTAGACTGGGGATTTTTTGATCATCCACCATTTGTTGGTGTTGTGATTAAGCTCTTCTCTTTTTTGCCCCATGCTGAAGTTTCAGTACGATTGGGATTTATTGTCCTCCAATTTCTAAGCCTTTACTTAATTTTGGGTCTTACCTCGAGTTCAATCGTGGCCACATTATTGTTTTTTAGTTTTCCACTTGCTTCATTTACGGGTCTTCTGGCATTGCCGGATATTCCCCTGCTCTTTATGACCGCATGTTACTGTGTAGGACTGAAACGTTACCTCGCGAAAGACGATGCCACTAACACCGTACTTTTAGGTTTGATCATCGCTCTCTTGTTCTATGCAAAATATCACGGAGTCCTTTTGGTGTTCTTCACCATTCTTGCGGTTCCAACTCTATTCAAGCGTAAAAGTTTTTATGCAGTTGCCATGGTGGCATTGATTGCCTTTATGCCTCACATGCTTTGGCAGTATCAACATGACTTCTCTACTTTGAGATATCATTTTCTTGAAAGACCAGCGGCCAAGTTCAGCCTGGGAAGAAGTTTAGAGTTCGTGGGACTGCAAATTGTTCTGTCGGGTGTACTTGCGGGCCCAATTGTTTGGTGGATTGCAGTTAAAAATAAAACCACTAATCAATTTGATCGCGCGATGAAATTCATTTCAATTGGCACTGTGATTTTCTTTTTGATTTCTACATTCACAAAACGTGTGGAAGCCAACTGGACCATTTTCCTGGCAATCCCACTAATCTATTTAGTGGCATCTTCGGAAATCTGGAACCGTGTTTGGCCCAAGCGCTTACTGTATGCTTCGTTTGCCATTGTAATGCTGGCACGAATCTTATTCGTATTACCGGCAGATAAGATTTCGATTAAGCGCTTAAAAGAGTTTCACGGTTGGAAGACCTGGGCTTCCGAGGTTAAACAGGCCTGTGGTGAGACGCCGATTCTGGCCAACACCTATCAGATTGCCTCGAAGCTTTCTTATTATCTTAACACTGAGATCAATGCCCTGAACTATCACTCTCGCAAGAATCAGTTTGATTATTGGCGTTTTGATAAACAGATCCCGACCAAAGATGTCTGTTACATTACAGACGGGCAGGAATTTGCAGGCGAGGAAATTCAAACTCCAGAGGGGAAAAATATGAACCTTCTAAAAAATCTGAGCCTTAAAACGCTTTGGGATTTAAAATATGGGGAGGAGAACCGATAACCAAATATGCTGAGTAAGTTAAATCTTCAAAATTCCTACGACAAGGTTAAGTTCCTTACGATCATCCAATTCATTTTGGTGTTGATTGGATTTGTAGCGGAAGCACTGGTGACTCAAAGTGTGCTTAACTTCTCATTCATTTTTCAGTTCATCGTTCTGCTAGTTGCTTACAATTTCTATTATACCGCGCTATCAAATCTTTTTTACTCGTACTGGAACATGTCCCTCATTTTCGGGATCTACTATCTGGTTTCATTGACCAGAAACTTCCTGGTAATTGGTCACCCCATGATCGGGATTCTTTTTTGCTTCAGTTTCGTGTTTCTCGCCATTGCTTGCTATATCGTTTCATCTCCCCTTTATTATCCGCGCTTTCACTGGTGGGAATATGACTTCCGCTTCCGTGCTGACATTCGCTGTTGGGTAGAGGTCGATGGAAAACAATATCGTGGTCGTTTATCAGATTTACGACGAGGTGCTGGATGTCTGGAGCTTTTTAACCAGGTTTCAGTAGGTCAGCCGATTCAAATTAGCCTAGATATTCTGAATCAAAACTTCACTTTGTTTGCAGAGGTCCGTTCTAAGCGGGAGCCGATCATCGGTCGCTCTATTATTTACGGAGTTAAGTTCGTAAATAATGATCTTGAGCAAAGACAGCGCCAAAAGTTTTTGACCAATTACTGGAACGAGAGTAAAAAAATCAAAATTCGTAATAAGTTTGCCGCTGTTCAGAAGTAGTAATAATGAAATTCACCGTCGCCGATCATTTATGGTACATGGGTCTCGCTCTCGAGCAGGCCGAACTCGCTTATAAAGCGCAGGAAGTTCCTGTGGGAGCAGTTCTTGTGTCACCTGAAGGTGATATTCTCTCTAAGCAATTTAATCTCAAAGAATCTCATTTTAACCCAACTGCTCACGCTGAAATCCTGGCGATCACTGAAGGTGCCAAGAAACTTCAGAATTGGCGTCTTTCGGATTGTACTTTGTATGTAACTCTAGAACCTTGCCCTATGTGCTTAACGGCACTGGTGCAATCTCGAGTTAAGCAATGTGTGTTTGGTGCTTATGATGCTAAAGGTGGCGCTCTAAGCCTTGGTTATCATCTTCATCAGGACAAGCGCCTTAATCATCAATTCGCCATTATGGGCGGAGTGAAACACTTTGAGTGTTCAAAGCTTCTCTCGCAATTTTTCAGAGAGCGTCGTTCCGGTTATCGTCCTAAGATCTAGTTGTCTGACTTAATACCCACATGTTAAAACTGTGACCTCAACCGTATATGATTTGGAGATGTGTCCGAGTGGTTGAAGGAGCACGCTTGGAAAGCGTGTAACGGAGAAATCCGTTCGTGGGTTCGAATCCCACCATCTCCGCCATTAAAAATAAATGGCCACCCTTGCGGTGGCTTTTTATTTTTAATCTGGTGAAGTTGGGGCTTGATGAGAATCCTGTTCGACGACGAGGCCATGAAGGCCGAGGCGATCAACTCAGTTGCCCGAAGGGTCACGGAGCAGGATGCGTAGTGAATAATCCCACCATCTCCGCCATTAAAAGAGCTAGTTGTAAGCCTCAAAACTTCTGCTTCGTGCTTAGAATAGTTCAGTCAGTTTTATGGGGCGCCACATTGTGGCCTCTCTTAATCTTAAGTAGATCTACATCGATAACGTGTGAACACTTTTGTGTACACTCCAGAACCATCTGGAGCACATTGAAAATTCTGTCACTCCTCACAACTTTTTCATTCTTGTATCGTCCCTCAACTCGAAATTGCGAGATATAGATAAAAACCTATGTGATTGTTACTGTTGTTAGAATGGTTTGAATCTGTTCTCCGATGATATTTCGAGACCAAACTCTAAAGGAGAAAAAATGAAAAAGTTAATTCTTGCAGCTCTATGCTTAAGCTCAGTGGCAATGGCCTCTGAACTTGAAACAATTCGTTCACAAATGTCAGATGCTTCATTCGGCGAACACATCGTTCCTGCTGAGTTAAAAGGTCATTACGTCGGTACTTGTTTTTCTGGTTCATCAGAAAAAACTGAGGCCCTATTCGTTGACGCTTTTGTTAACGCTAAAGGTATTACTTCGGATCTAGCAATTTCAACTGAGCATCTTTATGGGGGTTCTAAGCTTCCAGCTAGTTATGAATATCTTCTTACTGACGCCATCAATGGCCGCGCTTTTATTTCTAAAATGGTTAACGTTGGCCAATCTGGTACAGATAACAATCTAGGAAAAGTTACTGAAGGTGTAGATTTCAAATTCTTGTATTCGTCAGTAGTGGCCGATAAAACGCTAACTGTTTCTGTTTCTAAATACAGATACTGTAATGATCGTGGATTTTGTAATCCTCCTACAATCGATGCTTGTCGATATGGTTATCAGCGCCAAGGATCATTTGATGTAGAGGTTTTCTCTGGATGTATTCGTCAAGACGATCAGACAGTTTTCAAGAAAGCTGCTGACGGCGTTCTGATTTCACACAGAACTGCTAAGAGTGTTGGCACTCCAGTGAACAACTTCTCGTTCTACCTTCCAGCGATCTCTACTTTCTGTAAGTGGGAAAAGCGTTAATTAATTAATGTGCACCAAGGCCGGGTCTTTGATCCGGCCTTTTTTTATGTATATGATATTTTTCACTGAGTGGAAGTTCTACAATAAACGTCGATCCCTTTCCTAACTCACTTTCAACTGTAATAATTCCACCGTGACTCTCTAAAATCTGCTTAACAATGTAGAGACCGAGACCCAGACCTTGAATGCCTTCGCCTACATTCGCTCTTTCGTATCGATCGAAAATTTTACTTTTAAATTCAGGTGGGATGCCCCGCCCATGATCAATCACAATGATGCGTGCTCGGTGGTCAGTACTTTCCAGAATGAGCTTGATGGGTTTCTTCTCACCGAACTTAATAGCATTCGTAATGAGATTTGTGATTACTTGTTCAATGCGGGACTTGTCCCAATGGGCATGAATAGTGTCTCGCATATCGACTTCAAGTTTTGAGTCAGTCGTTTCAAGTTGTAGAGTCAGGTTCTCTACCAGATTGGTTATTAAGTCATTTACTACGATATCTTCTCGATTAAGTTCAAAGTGACCGGTTTGAATGCGTGTAATATCAAGTAAGCGGTTAATCAAGGTAACGAGTCTGTCTGCATCGTGTTCGAGTTTGCACATGGATCCCCTGAATTTATCCAGAGCGGGATTTGCATCCCGATTTAACTGGCGAAGCATGAGCTGCACTTTCATTTTCAAAGCGGTTATGGGTGACTTTAATTCATGAGAAGCAATTGAAATAAATTCATCTCGGGCAAGAATCGCCTTTTCCGCATCGGTGCGGGCCTTGTGTTCACTATTAAGGAGGGCCCTAATTCTATCTTCCGTCTCTTTTATGTCTGTGATCTCAATGGAGATACCACCATAAGCGTAGATCTCTCCATCAGAGTCGATCACCGGGAACTTAGTCAGTTGAAACGTTCTTGCTCTGCCTTGGCCGTTTTTCCCGTAAGTCACTTCATAACTTACAACCTTCCCTTTTTTGATGACGTCATCGTCACCTTGAATCCATGGTTCGACTGCTTCTGGTGAAAAATAATCCAGGGACGTTTTTCCGCGTAGATCCTCATTCTCCATATTGAAGAACGCTTTAAATACTTTGTTTACTAATAAGTACTTCTTATTCAAATCCTTCAAGTACACTCTTGCAGGTAAGTTATCGAGGATGGCCTGAAGTCTATATTGGCTTTGTTCAGCCTCTTCCTTGGCCCGTTGACGTTCTAATAATCGACCTAGCTGGATTCCAATTTGTGACATTAATTCCATCAAGGCGGGACTTGGATGAATATTGATATCAGAGAAAAACTCCAAGACTCCCGCAACCTCATCTTTAACCAGAACTGGAAAGGCCATTCCACTCTTTATCCCTACCAGAAGTCCCACTTCTGATTTCACTAACCGCTTGTCATGAAAAATATCATTAGACCAAAAAGGCCTGCCGCTACTGACGACTCGACTAATGATGCTCACGTCATGAGCCTTTATCTGGTCGGTTTTATCAACAAAAGGTTTGTAGAATGTCTCATCTTCAAGGCACCATAAATCTGATCTTGGCACCTTATCTTTATGGCCCCTATCTACCATATAGAAGTGTCCGATCTGCCATTTCGTGAGTTTGCAGATCTCAAAAAGACTTATCTTTAGTGCTTCAAACACATTGTCTGATTTGTTGGCCTCACTTGAAATGGTCTGAAGAAGACTTAAGTAAGCAGTTCTTTCTTCGACTCTTTTCTTCAAATCTCTTCGGGATCTTCTAAGTTCCTCTTCATTGGCCTTTCTGGCGGAAATATCATGAATGGCGGCGATGAGATATTTCGGAGCAAGGTCTGTTCCTCTCACCAGGGAAACGGTGAGAAATGCCCACGCCACACTTCCATCTTTTTTAATGTAACGCTTTTCAATATTGTAAGTTGGAATATTTCCCGCAATAAGTTCTTCTAAGAGAGTCATGTCTTTTTCTACATCTTCTGGATGAGTGAATTGCGTGAAATTCATCTTTTGAAGTTCGTCTAAAGAGTAACCAAGAACATGACAGCACTTTTCATTGGCAGTGATGATGGTTCCATCCAGAGAAACCTGGGCCATTCCCATGGCGGTCTGATCGAAGATGGCCCTAAATTTTTGCTCATTTTCTATCAAGGCCTCTTCGGCCTCTTTCCTGCTTGTGATGTCCTGAATCGTAGAAATAAAATAATTGGGATTTCCTTGATCATCACTTAAAAGAGAAACAGTTAAACGGGCCCAAAAAATTGATCCGTCTTTCTTCACATATCTTTTCTCGATCTCACTTTGATTAGTTTTTTGATTGAGCATTTTGTCACGCTCATTCAAACTTTTGTTAATGTCCTCAGGATAAGTGATGTCTGCAAAATTCATTCGTTTTAATTCTTCAATACTGTAGCCAATCATTCTTGCGAATTGTTCATTCACAGTGATGAAATCACCTATGGGTGTAGTTTGAATAATGCCTATTCCTACCTGATCAAAGATGGCCTTAAATTTTCTTTCTCCTTCTTGGCGAGCATCCTCAATAAGTTTTTTTTCAGTAACATCTTTTATTAAGATCGCAATGCCACCGATTTTATGTTCGTCTGCATACCAAGGACGAACTTCCCAATTGATCCAGACTTTTTCCCCGTTCACCAACATGTGAAAATCTTCTTGCTGGCGCAACACTTCTCCCGCCATTCCACGTTTATGGTATTCCTTCCAGGCCTCAGGTATGGATGGAAAAATTTCGTAATGACTTTTACCGATAATGGTTTCGTTTAAATTGAAAGTTTTAAACCAGAGCTCATTAACCTCTATGTATCTCATCTCAGTATTTAAAACTGCCATCGCCGCGGGGGCGTGCTGAAAGAGGGTCTCAAGGTAGGTTTTAGTGCCTCTGTATTCCATTTTTCTCTCTGGCAGGAGGGAGGGCCCCGAGATCAAATCACGGTGAATTATTCTTCTCAAGTCACGGGGAAGCTAACGCAAGTTTTCAGTGATTTAGGCCGCTTCGAATGATACATAAAATTTACAGGTGTTCCCCTTATGGGCCCATTTCTTATTTAGAATATGGGCATAAACTTAGCCCAGGATCCTTATGAAAAACCTTCTTCGCACACTTCCATTATTGGTGTTATCGGCCGTTGCTCATGCTGCCTATGAAGATCATTTTCCGGCCTATTTTGAATATTGCACTGGCACACAGTGGAAGTTGCAGAACGGTGAGAAAGGGGGAATTCCGGGACATGGCTTTACCTACATTCATGGTCTTTGTAAGGATTATCGCTCAACATATCCGCAAGTGATTCCTTGTTCCGAGGTTTCAGCAGAGCTTAAAGAAAAATATCCTCACGAGGGTGTGGGTGTATCGCTGGATAAAAACTTTTCTAACGTAATGTGGGTCGCTATTCCTGGTCGCAACCTGACCCTCTTCGGTGATATAGAACGCAAGGCCATTTCAAATGATGACGTTAAGAACATCATTCAAAAAGTCACTGAACTAAAAGTCTTCCAGGATGTTGTTCATAAAGGTGAGCGAGCTCAGTCACTTCCTTTCAATTCTCAGGAATATTTGGAGGAAGTTGCAGATGCAACTCTAGGAACTGAATATGCAGTTTCATGGGCGCGTGAACTTCACTGCACTAGAATTCCTGCCCCAGTTGAGTCACTTCCGGCCGTGGCAAAATTTCTGAATGAAGCAAATAATCAGTACAAAGATGGCCCAGGTTATGAATGGTCGAAAGTCAGTAACAACTGTGCTCACCTTGCCATCAACACTTCAAACGCCATGGGCATAAATAAATCGATTAAGCTCGATCAAGGTGGAATTAAAAAGTTGTTCAGCATGGCCCTCCCGGCAAATACATTCTTAATGTATGCGGACCAGACAGCTCTTAAGAAAAAACCTTCTCTGCGTAAACTCTCTAAGACACTTAATGAGAAAACGTTTTCGCCAGTGCAAGTTGGTTCATTGATTGCGAACTATCCCGCCTTCCCAAGTGGAGAAAAATTCAATACGGATGATCTCAAAGTGTTAACTGCTCCACGTCCAAAGTCGCCGTTAAAACTTCTCTCAACTCCAGAGAAGTATGAAAAGAAACATATGACTCCGGAAAACTCTGAGCTTAAGGCCAATGCAGAAATGTGGCAGGCGCATTATTTGAAACTCATCAATCAACTCGATATCGATCAGAAAGGCTCAGTGCTTGAGCAGTATTTGCAAGAGCAGTTAGAACTTACGAAGTCGATTATCTTGGCGCCATGAGCAAATTCTTTACATAACTGGTAAAGCCGTTTAGTATCACTCTCGGCAGTCTGACTTAGATGAGCATTTCGCCGTCAACCCCGCCAGGCCAGGAATGGAGCAACGGTAGCGGTTTGGAGTGTTGTGTTTGAGTTCAGGCTGCTGCTATACTCGCCTTCATGAAAATTATTCTTTTCATCATTTTATCCCTCATACTTTCTTGCTCAACAAAACGTGATTTCCCCGGAAAAGACGTTTGCTATTTACTCTATGATGTAAAAACTAAAAGATACGTCGAAGAACATAATAGGGGTCGATGTGAAATGCGTCTGCCGGCTTGTTCAACGTTCAAAGTTCCTCTGGCCGTAATGGCCTATGATTCAGGGATTTTGAAAGACGAGAACCTTCCCGTTTTTAAATGGGACGGTCAGAAGCGGATGATTGATGCCTGGAACCAGAATCAAACTCCGACGATGTGGATGCGCGAATCGGCAGTGTGGGTCTCACAAGAGATCACACCGAAGTTGGGTATCAAAAAGATCGAGCAGTATCTGAAAGATTTTAATTATGGGAACCATGATATGTCGGGCGGTCTTAAATACGCTTGGCTAACACCCGCTCCTTTCATTGCCGACTCTATGGGGAACACTTTAAAAGTTTCTGCCCTTGAGCAGGTGAGCTTTCTAGAAAAGCTATGGCAAGGAGAGTTAAAAGCTTCTAGTCAGTCTCAGATTTTGACGCAAAAAATTATGGCCCAGGATGTTTCTCCGCGTGGATACACGCTGGTTGGAAAAACGGGTTCAGGTTTTTCGGATTCCCATCATGATCTTCGTTTAGGTTGGTACGTTGGACACTTGGAAAAAGGAGATCGCGAGTACATCGTGGTTGTGAATTTTTCCGATAAACAAAAAGTACCTGCTGGAACGTTTGCCGGACGAGAGGCCAAGGAAATGGCGATCAATTTATTAAGTGAAAAGAAGCTCTGGTAAATTGAGGATTTGACTATAAATTTTGTCGATTCTCACAACTTCTTACATCGCTAATTATCGCAGTTTTTTCTAGCAGCTGCGCCATGACTTCGCGTCGTTAAACCCCTATTTTGCAGCTTCTCAAAACCCAAAATTTTTGGAGAGTTATGGCCTACCAAGTACTGGCCAGGAAGTGGCGTCCCAAGCAATTTGAAGAAGTTGTTGGGCAAGGCCATGTGACCCGGACCTTACAAAATGCGATCAAGCAAAACAAGCTTGCGCATGCTTATCTTTTCACCGGAACTCGCGGTGTAGGCAAAACCTCGATCGCTCGTTTGTTTGCCAAGGCCATCCGTTGTGAAAATCGCAAACCTGATTTCAACCCATGCTTAGTCTGTGCTTCTTGTCGTGATATCGATGCGGGTAATTCAATGGATTACACGGAAATCGATGGTGCTTCAAATAACAGCGTAGATGATGTTCGCGCATTGATTGAAAACGTTCAGTACCTTCCGACTCGTGGAACTCACAAGATCTACGTTATCGATGAGGTTCACATGCTTTCAACTTCAGCATTCAATGCTTTGTTGAAGACATTAGAAGAACCACCTCAACACGCGATTTTCATTCTTGCGACCACTGATCCGCAGAAGCTTCTGGGAACTGTGATCTCAAGAACTCAGCGCTATGATTTTAAAAACGTTTCAGTCGAGACTCTTGCTGCTCATGTAGAAGCAATAGCTAAAGCTGAAGGCATTACTTTCTCATCTCCAAAAATTGCAGTGAAGCTGGCCGAACTTGGTAAAGGTTCAGTTCGTGACACTCTTTCAATTTTTGATCAAGTTCTTGGTCTTTCAGGTACCAACAATGTGACTGAGGAATCTCTTTCACAAGCTTTGGGTCTGGCAGGAACAACTGCCATGAGAGATTTCCTGACTGGAATTCTGACTGGTAACGCTAAAACAACTTCGCAAATTTTCCGCAAACTCATTGAAGAGAACATTGATCTTAAAAAACTTTCTGATCAGGTTCTTGATGGTTTCTACCGCATCATCAATTCTATTGATGAACAGAACGTTCTTTATAAAGAAGAAGTGATTGCTCAGGGTGCATTGAAAGACATCACGATCGCAGAACTTTTCTGGATCTACGAAACACTTGTTAAAGATCTTAACTGGGCCTTAACAAGCATGAATCCGGAGAAAGTGGTATTAATTCAGCTTCAAAAAGTTTGTCTTCGTCGCCAGATCTTAACTGGTGAAGGAATGAAACTTGAAGAAGTGGCCCAGGGAGTACCGACTGCGGGAAAGCTTGAGGCCGGAGTTGTTGTAGAGGAGAAGATAGTTCAACCAGTAAAATTGGCCAAAACTTGGAACGATTTTCTGACTTATCTTCGCCAGACTGCTCCGGCAACAGCAGCAAACCTTGAACACGGGAACTTACTTGAGGAAATCGACTTAAATGTTGAGCCTCTCATGATCAAAGTGACCTTCCCGGAAGATGCTGCAGTATTCAAGGATTTCGTAGAAGAAAAAGAAATCTACGCCAGATTGAAAAATCACTTGGCCGATTTCTTCGAAATGGATATTGAGAAGATCAATTTCAAAACTCAGATCATGACCCTGGAAGAGAAGAAAGACAAAAACTTCAAGACCAAGGTTGAGATCGATGAAGAGATTAGAAGCAATATCGTGGAAGAGCGTCGTCAGAAAATTTTGAACGATCCTTTCGTGAAAGAAGCAGAGAAACTATTTAACGCAAAAATCGATAAGATAATTTTAAAGGATTAGGAGTTACTTATGAATATGAACAATCTCATGAAACAAGCACAACAAATGCAAGCTAAGCTTGCGATGCTTCAGAATGAACTTGCTGAGCGCGAAGTGGAAGCTTCTGCGGGCGGCATGGTGAAAGTTCGCGTGAACGGTAAGCAGCAGGTTCTTAGCATCTCCATCAATAAAGAGTGCGTAGATCCTAACGATGTTGCTTCACTTGAAGAGCTAGTACTTACAGCGGTTAACCAAGGTCTTAAGCAATCTCAAGACATGGTTCAACAAGCAATGTCGAAAGTTACTGGCGGCATGAACATCCCAGGACTTTTCTAAGATGATTCAACTTCCTGAAGTTATCAAGAACGCCGTCGATGCGCTTACCAAGCTCCCTGGAGTTGGTGAGAAGACCGCATTCCGTATGGTCATGAGCATGACCAACTGGAAGGCCTCTGAGCTGAAGGTTGTGGGCGACTCTCTGACAAACCTGAAAGATCTGAAACTCTGTCAGGATTGCGGAATGTTTGCTGATGAAGATAAGTGTTCAATTTGCGCTGATGAGGCCCGTGCTTTTTCTCGCACACTTTGTGTGGTTGAAAATGCTTCTGACTTAATGGCGATTGAAAAAAGCGGAAACTTCCGCGGCGTCTATCACATCCTGGGTGGAGTTTTAAATCCGCTTCTTGGTGTTGGTCCGGACGAGCTTCGTATGGATGAACTGCGCGATCGTATCGTGCAAAAAGAAATCGAAGAAGTGATTCTGGCCATCAACCCTTCGGTTGAAGGTGATGCTACTTGTTCTTATTTTAAAACGCTTCTGCCTGAAACAATCAGAGTAGAGCGCATTGGTTTTGGTGTGCCGATCGGCGGAAGTCTGGAGTATCTGGACCCAATGACAATCACTAAAGCATTAGAAAACCGGAAGAGATTCTAATGAAGAACATGAATGTAACGGAAAAGATGAAAGTTATTCTCGAGCCTAAAAAGGCCGGGATTAAAGCTCGTCTGTTTGTCACTCGCGAAGACGGAATCACAATTTATGATTCAGTTCAAAACCAAACAACGACTTCAGTGTCGGCATTGGTGAGCGGTGTATGGCAGGCATCAGAGGCCCTTATGGATTTGGTTCACCCGAACCAGGACGTAATGGAGTTCCGTCTGGGCTTTGATACATCTTCTCAGGGAATTTACCTTTTTCCTTTTTCTCTTCTTGGTAAACGTTACTTTCTTGGGGCCATCTACCACGACTGTGTAAATCCAGGACAATTAAAGCGTCAGATCGCTCTTATTAAAGAAGAGATGGTGCGTTTGTTTCAAGATGAAGCGGCAAAACCGGTGGCGGTAAAACCTAAAACGGCAGTTCGTGATGGTTTTCTTTTCCAGGACATTTCAGATGAAGAGATTGATCGTCTCTTCTCGGCAGGAATTTAAGTATGTCATTTGTTAACTATCATACAAAAGAGATTAACTGTAAGATCGTTTACTACGGTCCGGGTCTGGGCGGTAAAACCACCAACATCCAATACATTTATCAAAAAACCAGCTCTCAAAATAAAGGGCAGATGATCACTCTCAATACTGAGAATGAAAGAACGCTCTTCTTTGATTTCCTTCCACTTGATTTGGGTGAAATCCGCGGTTTTAAAACGCGTTTCCACCTTTATACAGTTCCGGGCCAGGTATTCTACGAGGCAAGCCGTAAGCTTATTCTTCGTGGAGTAGATGGATTGGTATTTGTGGCGGACTCACAAGTTGAAAGAATGGAGGCCAACCTTGAATCATACCAGGGTCTTGAAAGAAACCTGGCCGAGCAAGGCTATGACGTCTCTAAGGTTCCAATGGTTATGCAATGGAACAAGCGTGATCTTCCAAACATCGTTCCGGTTGAAGACCTTCAATATCAACTGAACAAAAGAAAATTTCCGGCGTTTGAGGCGGTGGCCACAAACGGTCAGGGCGTATTTGAAACATTAAAAATGGTCTCTAAATCAGTACTCCTTAATATTAAGGGTGGATTGGAATAGTTAATTTCTCGTAAGGAGTTTTGTCCCATGGCTGAAAAGATTAAGGCACTAACTAAGAAGCAACTTGAGACGCTTAAAAACAAGCTGCTTGAAGAAAAACAAAGCTTAGTTTTCAATGACAAGAACGGTGCTGCAGAACTTGACCTCGCTTTAACTAATGGCGGGGATGATGTTGAGCAATCGATCTCTGACTACAACAATTCTCACCAACTTCGTTTCAGAAACCGTGAAGTTTTCTACGCGAAGAAAATCGACAAGGCCCTGAAGAAATTCGATACAGATGAATACGGTCTATGTTCAGACTGTGGCTGTTGGATCAAGTTTGAGCGCCTTATGGCCCGTCCAACTGCTGAAATGTGTATCGTATGCAAAGAAGAATCTGAAAGAGATGAATCTAACAGCTTCATTGGCAGACAGTCTAAATCTCTGGGTAAAGTCGTAGACCTTACCGGGATGATGGCATAATCGGAGAAATTTATGGCCGATATTAAAGTTGCAATCATTGGCGGAAGTGGCATCTATAAACTGGATGCCATCAAAGTTAAGAACCAAGTTAAAGTAACAACTCCATTTGGTTCTCCAAGTGCCGATATCATGGAGTGTGAAGTTGATGGAAATTCATTCTATTTTCTTCCACGTCACGGACACGGTCACCACTTCACTCCAAGTGAAGTAAACTACCGCGCGAATATTTTTGCTCTGAAAAAACTCGGTGTTAATACAATCGTAAGTATTTCGGCAGTGGGTTCTCTTCAAGAAGAGTACGCTCCTAAGCACTTTGTACTGGTTGATCAATTCATCGACTGGACCAAAGGTCTTCGTAAGCGCACGTTCTTTGATGAAGGAATCGTGGGCCACGTTTCAACTGCTAACCCGGTTGAACTATCTCTTCAAAAGCGTCTTTATGATGCTTGTCAGAGAGCAGGCGTGACTTCTCACCTTGGTGGATCTTATATCTGTATCGAAGGTCCTCAGTTCTCAACTCGTGCGGAGTCAAAAATTTATCGTGGGTTCGGAGCTGCAGTAATCGGTATGACTAACGTACCAGAAGCGTTTCTTGCAAAAGAAGCGGGCATGGCCTACTCGACAGTTGCGATGGTGACTGATTACGACTGCTGGAAAGAAGAGCACTGTACAGTTCAGGAAATCATGGACGTGATGAAGTCTAACTACATCTCGGCCCAGAAGTTTGTTAAAGAAGCGATTCCTGATCTGGTAAAAAATCCAGTGAAGTTTGTTCCTGAAAATGAATACGCGGTCATGACAGATGCTTCTCTTCATAAACCACATCACAAAGAAATTCTTGAGGTCGTTTTAAAAAAATGAGCGAATACCTCGCCCACTACTCAGTTATGTTAAAAGAATGCCTTGATGCTTTGGAACTTGGTTCTAAAGCATCAGGCTCACTTATTTTCGCCGATCTCACGTTTGGGGCCGGTGGACATACCTTCGCGCTGTCGGACCATGTAAGTGGTTCTACGGTTTATTCAACTGACCAGGATCCGGACGCCTTAAAAAATGGTGAAGATAATATTCGTCGTAGGGGCAAAGAAGGTAAGGTGAATCTACTTCCGATGAACTTTCAGGAGTTCCCGGAATGGTGTGAAAAGAATCAAATGCACGGTAAGTTCGCCGGGATTTTAATGGATCTTGGAGTGTCTTCTCACCAGTTTGATAAGATGGAACGAGGCTTTAGTTTTCGTGCCGACGCTCCTCTCGATATGCGCATGAACTACGGCGATAACAACATCCCGACTGCCGCTGATTTACTTAATTCTCTCTCTGAAAAAGAGATCGCCGATATCATTTTTAACTATGGGGAAGAGCGCCTTTCACGAAAGATCGCGGCCCGGATCGTGGAGCTCAGACAGAAAGAAAAAATCGCGACCACCGGTCAGATCGAAGACATCTGTTTCCATGCTTACCCGCCAAAAGATCGTCATGGAAAAACTCATCCAGCGACCAGAACTTTTCAGGCCCTGAGAATTGCTGTTAACGAAGAACTTACTGTCTTAGAAAATACCCTACCAAAATTGTTGCCGTTCTTGGCCGAAGGTGGAGTGCTTGCAGTGATCAGCTTCCATTCTTTGGAAGATAGAATTGTGAAACACACTTTCAAAGAAATAGTGGAGAAAGAAGATTTTCCTGCTACAATTTTGACTAAGAAGCCACTCACAGCCACGGAAGAAGAGCTGTCACAGAACTCACGCTCGCGAAGTGCAAAACTTCGCTTATTACAGCGAGAGTCTCAACTAGGGAGGGTTGATGGCACTAAGAAAAAAAGGCAATTTCAAGTTTAACAATCGCTTGTTGGAGTTTCTCTTCAACCCTAAAGCGTTGCCTTTTACTCTTACCTTCACCACTCTAGCAGTCCTCTTCGTTGGTTTTCGTATGAAGGGCATCGAACAGGCCTACCAGTTAAACACTATCGAACAAGACATTCACAAGGCCACAATCAGAAACAAGGAACTAAAAGCTCAGCGCGCGAGCGAGATGTCGGTTCCGAAACTTCGTGAGTTTGCGGTCAAGTATGATTTGAAAGAACCAGGTCCTGAACAGATTATTCTAATTCCTTAAGGCGACCGGTGAAAAACAGAATTTTTTTTAGCTTCATGGTGTTTTGCTTCCTGTTCGCTGTTGTGGGCAGTAAAGCGTTTTATATTCAAGTGGTGAATAAGGCGAAGCTCATTGCTTACGCAAAATCACAGTTCATCCGTGAAGTGAAAGAATACCCGAATCGCGGAAACATCTTGGATCGTAACGGTAACCCGCTGGCGATTAACGTTCACGTGTATAATCTTTTCACGATTCCTAAAAACAAGAACGCTGAATTCTACGAACAACTAAAGCAGCTTTCTAAAATTGTTCCGGAACTTCCTTATCAAAAACTTCGCTCATTGGTTCAAAACCGCAGCCGTTATACATGGCTCGGTCGTAAGATCAGTTTGAATGAAGATCAATTAAAGAAAATCAAAAAGCTTGAAGGCATTTTCACTGAGGCCCACTCTGAGCGCGTTTATCCAAATCGCGAACTTATGGCCCAAGTGATTGGTTACGTAGGTGTTGATAACACTGGTCTTGCTGGTATTGAAAACAGCATGAACGCAGAACTTAAAGGTAAGCCACAGGTCGTGAAGTATATTCGTGATGCTAAGGGCAGACCTATTAAGTATGAAACGAAGGCCTCTGATCTGGTGGCAACTGATATCAATCTATCTATTGATAAAGATATTCAGGGTGCCCTTGAGAGTTACTTAAAAGAAGCGGTTGAACTTCACAAGGCCTACCGTGGTGGGGCCGGGGTGATGGACGCGGAAACAGGCGAGATCCTGGCGATTGCGAACTACCCGACTTTCGATCCCAACAAAGCGGCGACATTCCCACAAGAACATAGAAAACTTGCATTCGTAACTGATCCATTTGAACCAGGCTCAATCTTTAAAACGATAACGATCGCTTCAGTTCTTGAAAATAAAGTGGCCCAACCTGAAACGAAGTTCTTCTGTGAATACGGAAAAATGAGAGTTCAGAACCACTGGATCTCGGAAGCTGAAACACACGAAAAATTTGAGTGGTTAACAGTTTCGGACATCTTAAAATTCAGTTCAAACGTTGGAACGACTAAGCTCGCCTTCGCTCTCAAATATCCTAAACTTCGTGGCACTCTTGATAATCTTCACTTCGCCCAGAAAACCGGGATTGAAATTAAGGGTGAATCAAAAGGTATTTTAAGTTACAAGGCAGCGGACAAAGTTCGCCCTTTGACTTTAAGTAACATCAGTTTCGGTCAAGGTGTGGCGACAACTGGTATCCAGATGCTTCGCGCTTACGCCGCCATCGCTAACGGTGGTTACTTGGTAAAGCCAACGCTTTTAAAAAATGAAGAAAGCCAACTTAAACCAGAAAATCGTGTCTTCTCTGAAACGACTGCCAACGAAGTAGCAAAAATGCTCGTGGGTGTTGTGAATGAAGGTACCGGTGGTGCGGCCAAAATTCCTCACTATGAGATCGCGGGTAAAACCGGAACTGCCCAAAGAGTTTCTCCCACTGGTGGTTACTCTGGATATATCGCAAGCTTCGCCGGCTTCCCGGTCAACGTAAATAAGAAGTTCGTGGTTCTGGCCTACGTGGATCATCCGACTGAGAACGGTTATTACGGAGGTAAAGTAGCGGGCCCGATCTTTAAGAAGATCACTCAGTACATTCTTTATAAGAAAAAAGACTTCGCTCAGTTTGCTAAGTATGACGAGAAATCAAACAAGGTAAATCTCGACGTCGTTCATAACCAACAGGCAGCAACCACAAAATCATTTGCTCCTGGTTATATGCCAAGTTTCATTGGTCTAGATAAGGCAAGTGCCATCAGCCTTGCGGAAGAAAGAAAAATTCCGGTCTCGATGAATGGGTTCGGAGTTGTGACAAAACAATCGATTGCTCCGGGAACAGTGATTGCCGGAAGCGAAGCAAGCCTTCGACTTCAGTTCGAAGCACCAACATATGCTGAATGAGAAAAAGTTAAGTGAAATTTTGGGAGCGGAAATACCCTCTCTCTCAATTAAAGACATTCATTGGAAAACACAGGACTCCACAAAGGAGTCCGTTCTTTTTTATCGCCTCCCTGACGATGAGAAGTCGCAAAAACTATTTCGTGAACGCATTCAGAATTCTCAGTTTGCCTGGTTAGTTATCAACCGTGATCATGAGAGTCGCCCGCTTAACAGCACAATCGTTCCGGAGAGTGAATGGCCAAGAATACAGAAAGCGATTTTGGACATTCTTTATCCAATGCCGAACCTAAAACTCATGGCCCTCACGGGTACCAATGGGAAAACCACTACTACTGATCTCGTTCTTCAGTTGGGAGAACTGTGCGGCAAGAGAGGCATGAGTATTGGAACACTGGGTGTTCGTGAGAATCATAAAGAGATTCTGGATTTTGGACTTACATCTCCTCCTTTCATTGATCTACGAAAATACTTAAATCAATACGGACAAGATAAAGACTTCTGTGTGCTTGAGGCGAGTTCACACGCACTCATGCAAGAGCGTCTTTATGGACTGCAATTTGATATGGCGGGATGGCTTTCCTTTTCACAAGATCATCTGGATTACCATCAGACGATGGAATCTTATTTTGCTGCAAAGGCCCTCTTGTTCAATTACCTGAAGGCCAGTGCCCGTGTTTATGTGCCAGACAATCAAGAACACCTTTTTGAGAAAATCAAAGGTGTAACAAACAAAGTTTTAAAAGCACCGGTTCGTGAAGAGAAACTCCCGCTTTTTTTTAGCACGAGTTTCAATCGCAACAATCTAGAAGTGGCAATTGCCATTGTAGAGCGAACTTTCAATATTAAAGTTCCCGCTCAGTTTGATAAAATTGTGCCTCCAGATGGACGCTTTTTTATTAAGCCTTACAAGTCTAACTATATCGTGGTGGACTTTGCTCATACGCCAGATGCACTTGAGAATATTTGCCGTGGTATTCGTGAATCGTTTCCAACTCATAAACTTAAAGTACTTTTTGGATGCGGTGGTGATCGCGATCGCACCAAGAGACCTTTAATGGGCCGAATTGCGGAATCATTCGGTTCCCATGTTTACGTTACGAGTGACAATCCACGTACTGAAGATCCGAAACAAATCATTCAAGATATTCTTCAAGGTATGTCATCGAAGAATATTACTCAGATAGTGGAGCGTCCCAAAGCTGTGGAAATTGCGTTCTCGGAGTTAACCGAGAATGAAATCCTGCTCCTCGCCGGAAAAGGTCATGAAGACTATATTTTAATTAATGGTGTGAAACACCCTTATAGCGACATCGCTGAAGTGGAAAAGTTTCTCTCAAGGAAGAGTTTATGATTAACCTGAGTCTCCTAAAACGTTGTCCTTCTTTAAAAGGTGAAGTGTTGACTTCGCACACTCATTTGCCTTTTATCACTGATACCAGAAAGTATCATCACCCTTCAGCGTTTGTGGCGATACCAGGTGTAAAAACTAATCCTTTGGATGTTCTGACTGAACTTTTAGGTAAGGGCTGTCCGCTGGTTATTTTCCAGGACGATGCTACCAACCAAGCAAAAGTAAAAGAGCTGCAAAAGCAATTTCCTAAAACTCAATTCGTTCCTTGTACTGATAGCGTGACCTTTCTTCAGGAAGCGACTCACGAACATATTAAAGAGTGGAAATCTAAATCACCAAAGAACACCGTGTTTGCGATCTCTGGTTCTAACGGCAAGACCACACATAAAGAAATGCTGTCTTTCATTCTTAAAACGGTGATGCCAGGAAAGATTGTTGCGACTGAAAAGAACAACAATAATCACTTGGGTGTGCCACTAACACTTTTAAATGTGACTGATGAAACTGAGATGGTAGTTCTGGAATTAGGGAGTAACCATCCGGGCGAAATTAAAGTTCTATGTGATATCGCTGAACCCAATGCAGGTCTAACAACGAATATCGGTGCTACTCACTTAGAGTTTTTTGGAACAGAAGAAAAAGTATTTGAAGAAGAGGCCTATCTTTATCACGCCGTTAAATCTGTGACGAAAGGCTCGGGCTTTTATCTGATCAATATCGATGACAAGTTTTTAAAGAGTCTTGAACCATTTGCTGGTGCAGTTACTTATGGTGAAAGTAGTTCGGCCATGGCCCGTATTTCATATGTCGAAAACGGAGCTGGCATTCACTTCAAAGGTCAGGAGCTGATGGGCTTCAATTCCCACATCACTGGTAAACACAATAAGCTCAACCTCATCACTTGCTTATTTATTGCCACCCATTTTTATCCATCTTTAAAGCAGAAGTTCATTGAAGCGGCCGCGGAATTTCGCCCAACGAAGAACCGCTCTGAGTGGATCCAGTTCGAGGGTCGCTCGGTTTACCTAGATGCTTATAACGCAAACCCTTCCTCAATGAAGGCCGCGCTTCTTGGATTCAAAGATAGTGTCCTTGAGCAAGGCTTTAAGCTTACTGACGCGTGTGTCGTACTTGGTGATATGAACGAATTAGGGGATTCAACTCCCCAGTATCATAGAGAAGTGGGCCAGTATGTGAAGGAACTTGGATTCACCAATGTGTACTTCGTGGGCCGCTTTGCCTCTCATTATGTAAGTGGGGATCCACAAGGTCAGCCAAAGACTTCGAGTGCGGATTTTAAGAGTGAATATCGAGGGGACTGCTTAAAGAAATTCCCAATTCACTTTATTAAAGGGTCACGCTCTTTACAATTGGAGTCACTATTCGATATAACTTAAGTTTATCTTTTTTAAAGGGATAAACATGCTGTATCATTGGCTTTACCCGCTAAGTCAAAACAATCATTTGCTCAACGTTTTTAAGTACATCACCTTCAGATCATTCCTGGCCTTTATTATCGCCACGGTGGTCTCGATTATTTGGGGTAAGCGCTTTATCGCCTACATGAAACTTCGTCAGTTTGGTCAAATCATCCGTGAAGAAGGTCCTGAATCTCATAAAAAGAAAAAAGGAACTCCAACTTTCGGTGGAGTGTTCATCCTTGGTTCGGCAATGATCGCGTGTTTGGTTTGCGGTAACTTTGTTTCGTTCCCGTTTCTGATCGCTTTATTCGTAACGATTTCTTATTTCTTCCTGGGTGGTCTTGATGACTATCTTAAAGTTTTAAAGAAAAACACTAAGGGTGTTAGTGCTCGCCAAAAGCTTGTGTGGCAGTTCTCAACTGCATTGATTGCAACTTTTGTGATGTGGAAGTTTAACGTAACTGATTCTCAGGTTTATCTTCCGTTCGTTAAAGATCCAGTAATGGACATCGGTTGGTTATATGTTCCGTTTGCTGCCTTCGTTATCGTTGGTTCATCAAACGCTCTTAACCTGACTGACGGACTTGATGGTCTGGCAATTGGCCCAACGATCACGTCTGCTGCGACCCTTGGTTTCCTGGCCTACCTTGCTGGTCACATTGAAATGGCCAACTACCTTCTGATTCCTCACGTTCCAGATGTGGGTGAGTTATTGGTTCTGGTATCTGCCATTATCGGAGCGGGTGTTGGTTTCCTTTGGTACAACGCTTATCCGGCAGAGATTTTCATGGGAGATGTGGGTTCACTTTCTCTTGGTGGATGTCTTGGAACAATCGCAGTGCTTACGAAGAACGAATTCCTATTTGTTCTGATTGGTGGAATTTTTGTAATTGAAGCAGTGTCGGTGATTCTTCAGGTTGCCTCATTTAAGACTCGTGGAAAACGAATCTTTAAGATGGCCCCGATTCACCATCACTTTGAACTTATGGGTTGGCCTGAAACTAAGGTAATCGTGAGATTCTGGATCATCAGTCTGGTGTTTGCGATCCTTGCTCTTGCCACACTCAAACTAAGATAATTTTAAGGAGATCGTTATGATGGAAAAATATAAAGGAAAGAAGGTCCTGATCGTAGGTCTTGGTAAAACAGGATTTGCCCTCATCAACCTTTTCACACAACTTGGCTGCGACCTTAAAGTTACAGATATTAAGCCGATCTTCGACTTAAACAAACAAGTGAAGCGTCTTAAAAAGATCAATCCAACTCCGACAATGACTCTGGGCGAGCACAAGGACGAGGACTTCATTGAAGCGGACATCATCGTTTATTCTTCTTCTGTAGATCCTAATCTTCCACAACTTAAAGTTGCTCGTG
This sequence comes from Peredibacter starrii, assembly GCF_034259205.1. Lineage (GTDB taxonomy): Bacteria > Bdellovibrionota > Bacteriovoracia > Bacteriovoracales > Bacteriovoracaceae > Peredibacter > Peredibacter starrii. The sequence goes on from NZ_CP139487.1 coordinate 339,443, forward strand.
AGCACGGCCGTCAGGTTTATTCTGACTTCGCATTTGCTTACGAAAACTGCACAAAGCCAATCGTGGCAGTTTGTGGATCTCATGGCCGTACCATCATTTCTCACATGATTGGTTACACACTTAAGCTTGATAGAAAGAACGTATTTGTGGGCGGAACATCTGATGAGCCATTCATCAATTTCCTTTCTCTACAAAACAAAGAAGAAATTGATTACTGCGTGATTGAAGTTTCTCCTCAGCAGCTTCAAACGGTTGAATCATTCAAGCCGGTTCTTGCAGTTTATCCAAACCTTGAAGAGAAGAACCTTCTTGGTCGCTTTAAAACTTCATCTGAATACCTTGATACTGCCCTTAAAGTTGCTCGCAACTTGGGTCCAGAGAATTACTTGGTGGCAAACTTTGATAAGCTTGCTTCAAACTCAGTTCTTCGCTCATCTCAAGCTCAGACTTTCTGGTACTCTCGTAAGTCTTTCGTAACGATGGGTGTGATTTCAGAAATTCAAGGAACCCACTTCCACGATAAGCGTATTCACTCAAACATTCACTTCCACTCTGAATTTAAAGTTACAGATATGAGAATCGTGGGTGTGAATAACCGTGAGAACCTTATGGCGGCGATCACTGCTTGTAAGGCGCTCAAAGTTTCAGACGCTGCTATTCAACAGTGTATCGAGAAGTTCCCTGGTATTCCTCACCGTCTTGAGTTCGTGGTTGAAAAGAACGGCGTTCGTTTCTACAACGATTCTAAATCTGAGACGATGGATGAACTTAAAGTCTCTCTTGAAGCATTTAAAGATCCCGTCATTCTTATCGCTGGTGGTAAAGAAATCGAAGGCATTCCTTTCGATAAATACGCCAACATCATCCGTGAAAAAGTACGCGTACTAGTTCTGGTTGGTGAAGTAAAAGAAAGCATGAACCGTATTCTTGGTGACGTGACTCAAACTTACCTGGTTGGTTCATTCGATGAATCAGTTCTGCTTGCTTATCAGAAGTCTCGTACTGGTGACACAATCCTACTGTGTCCGGGTAACGAATCAACCGATGTGTTCCGTGATTTCGAAGAGAAAGGGAACTATTACAAAAAGCTTATTTTCCAACTCTAATCAATCCATGAGGGAGGCTTCGGCCTCCCTTTTTTTTTGCCCCTATATCAATTCCAGTCTGAATAAGATTGAGTGTCAAAACAACTCAAGATACATTAGTAGTATCAAATCAAATTACATGGACGTAATTTCTATGAGTGAAAATACCAGACTAGAAAAATTAACTAATTACTTTTTAATCAATGTCTTCTTTTTAATACTATTTGGCGTGATCATGGTGTTCTCGGCGAGCTATATGTACGCCACCGAAAACATGGGTTCAAGTTATCACTTCCTATCAAAGCAGTTGATCTACATCGCGCTTGGTTTAGGCGTGGCCTTAGTATTTTCAAAACTCAAAATTCTTTATCTCTATAAACAAGCTTACAAGATCAATGCCTTCTTTGGTTTCTTAGTTACGTTGACTCTTGTTCCAGGTTTATCAGTAGTGATTAAAGGTTCACGTCGTTGGTTGAATCTTGGTTTTATGAATCTTCAACCGGGTGAGTTTTTAAAATATACATTGATGCTGGCGGCGATTCGTTACTTTGAAAACTTCAATGCCTATACACCGAAGCAACGTGCTCTTTATATGGCGGGTTTAGTATATCCGCTTGGAATTTTTATTCTTCAACCCGATTTCGGTACGTTCTTTATTTCGGCCATGATTATTGGTTTCATCGCTTTCCTAAGTTCATTCCCGAGAAAATATTTTTACTCGGCCCTGGTGTTGGGAATGATTGGTGCTTTCGGAATTTTGATCTCAGCTCCTTATCGTGTGAAGCGACTTCTGACTTTCCTTGATCCATGGAAAGATCCACGCGGGAGTGGTTTTCAGGTGATTCAATCCTTCCTTGCCTTTGCCAATGGTGCGTTCTTTGGACAAGGTCTTGGTAACTCGAATGAAAAACTCTTCTATCTTCCTGAGGCCTACAACGACTTTATCTTTTCAGTAGTAGGTGAAGAACTTGGTTTCGTGGGTGTCATTGTCACGATTCTTATGTTCATCAGTTTTATTTTTATCGGATTAAAAATGGCGATCTCACTTAAATCTCGAGTGGGTTCAATCATGGTGGCAACAATTGTTTTCGCCATCGGTTTCCAGGCCTTTCTTAATATGGGCGTAGTACTTGGAGTTCTTCCGACCAAGGGTCTCAATCTTCCATTCATCAGTTATGGTGGATCTTCGATGGTGGCAAATCTTGGTGCCTTGGGTTTAATCTTTGCTTGTATTAAGATTCAACCAGGCGATGCCAAAGACGTTAAAAATAAGGGAAAGCAGTCACCAATTGGTGCTCTAAAAAGTGCTTTCAATTAATCTATGAAACATGCAGTTCTAGTTGCCGGTGGTACCGGTGGTCACATCAATGCGGCCCTCGCAGTTGGTGAAGCTTTAATGAGTGAAGGTTGGGACATTCAGTATCTAACTGGAAAACGCCCGCTGGATTATAAACTCTTTAAGGGACAGAACGTTCGTCACCTGGATTCAAAGCCACTCAGAACTAATAATCCGATTCAGCTTTTCAAAAACGTCATGATGAACCTCATGAGTTTTTTCATTATCTTTGCTTCCTACTTAAAGAATCGTCCGAAATTTATTGTTGGTGCCGGCGGCTACGTGTGCGGCCCAACGCTACTTGCGGGTCACCTTCTTTTTATTCCGGTTTTTATCATTGAGCAGAATGCGGTGATGGGACTTACCAATCGAATTCTGGGTTGGATTTCGACTCGTATTTTTGTTCATTTCACCAAGACTCGCGGTCTTTCAAATACGCTTTCTAAAAAAGTTCGCGTAGTTGGTAATCCTACTCGTAAGGCCATTCAGCCAGTCTCGGCAAAGAAGTTTGATGGCGAACTAAAAGTTTTGGTGTTTGGCGGAAGCTTAGGTGCGACTCAAATTAATAAAGTGATCTTCGATATTCTTAAGCGGCCAAGTGTAAACAGCATGGCGATTCACCATCAGTTGGGTGGTGATCAGAAAGCTCCAGAAATTCAAACGCTGGTTAAATATCAGCCGATGAATTACATCGATAATATGCAGCAGGAATACGAGTGGGCGGACGTGATTATTTCGCGCTCTGGCGCCAGCACTGTCTCAGAACTAGCGATCATTAAGAAGCCTGTTCTCATTTTCCCTTATCCACAAGCTACTGATAATCATCAGGTCTATAATGCTCAGATTTTCAAGGAAGAGGCCGATTTCACCGTCGAGATCCTCGACCCGAAACTCTCTCATGAAGAGTGCGTTAAACGAACACAGGAATTCCTAGTCAAGGCTTCTCGTGAGGAGTTAAAGTACACTAAAACACCGTCACCAGGTAACCATACCTGTGATGAAATTCTGAGAGAGATCAAAACAAATGTTGGGCTGGCTTAAAGCAACGAAACTTCATTTCATTGGCATTGGTGGAATCGGCATGAGCGGTATCGCTGAGGTTCTTTTGGACCTTGGTTATAAAGTGTCTGGTTCTGATCTCAATGCTTCGGCCGTGACTGAGAATCTTCAGAAGAAAGGTGCCGAAATTTTCATTGGCCATAAGGCCTCCAACGTCGAGGGTTCGACCCTGATCGTTTATAGTTCTGCAATTGATACTAAAAACCCGGAAGTCATTCGCGCCACTGAATTAGAAATTCCGATGATCCGTCGAGCAGAGATGCTGGCAGAACTTATGCGTTTAAAGTTTGGTATTGCAGTAGCGGGTTCTCACGGTAAGACGACGACCACTAGTTTGATTGCGACAATTTTTCAGGAAGCAAAACTAGATGCGACTCACATCATCGGCGGAATTGTTCGTAACCTTGGTGGTAACGCCAAGAAAGGTGATGGTCAGTATTTAATCGCTGAAGCGGATGAATCAGATGGTTCATTCCTGCTCTTGAATCCCATCATGGCGGCAGTGACCAATATTGATAACGATCACCTTGATCACTACGGTACTGAAGATAAAATTGTTGATGCTTTCGTGGAATTTGTGAACAGACTTCCTTTTTACGGAAGAGTTGCTCTGAATGCTAACGATGCCACTTCGCTTTCAATTAAGTCGCGAGTAAAGCGTCCGATTATTTGGTACGGAATTGAGTTAGAAAGAGGCGAAGCGGACTACGTGGCAAAGAACGTAGAACTCTCTGCAGGTGGAACTCAGTTTGATCTTTATTTTAAAGGTGAGAAACTGACTCGTATCCAAACCAATCTCATGGGCATGCATAACGTATCTAATACTCTTGCTGCCATCTCGCTTTCTCATGAAGCGGGTCTAGATATTAAAATGATTCAGCAGGGTCTACTGAGTTTCCAGGGCGTTGGTCGTCGTCTGGAAAAGCTCCATGAGAACAAGGAGTTTGTGGTGATTGATGATTACGGACATCACCCGACTGAAGTTCGTGCCACTATATCAACCTTGAGACGTGTAGATCAACGTCCACTCTGTGTGGTGTTTGAACCTCACCGCTATACCCGCACTCAAAACTTCTGGAAAGAGTTCCAGGATTGTTTTGAAGGTTGCGATGAACTTTACCTCGCTCCCATTTATGCTGCCAGTGAAAAGCCGATAGATGGAATTACCTCTGAGGCGATGGCAAAAGAAATGAAGTCCAAAGGTAAGAATGTGACTTTCATTTCATCACTTGATGAGATGAAGGGGATTTTGGAACACAGAAAGAATCAGAACTGCGTATTCGTAACTTTAGGCGCGGGTGCCATTTCTAAAAAGATCCGTGAACTCGTAAAGAACCTATGAGTTTAGAAACAAAAGTCTCGGCCATTCAGGATTGCTCTTATCTTCCGAACTGTGATCTCACAAGTTACACCACGATGAGACTGTCTTCGAAAGGTAACTTGATTGAAGTTCGTTCGATTGAAGGGCTACAGAAACTTTTGCCACTATTAACGGCTGAGAAGCGCGAGTATCTGGTAGTAGGCTGGGGTGCCAATCAAATTCTTCCTGCGATTTGCGACAAGATTATTATTCATTTAGATTTTCCCTTCGATTCAACTTATCTGGAGGTTGCTCGTGACGAGTACATACTTCCGGCATCTCTTGGAATTAATCACCTCACCTCACATGCGGTGAAGTTTGGTCTAAAGGGTTGGGAAGTTTTCACGGGAATTCCTGCATCACTCGGTGGCGCCATCTATATGAATGCGGGAACGAACTTAGGTGAGATCGGAACATTGGTAAAGTCTGTTCAAGTGGTGACTAGAACCGGCGAGCTTCGCGAAGAGATCATTGATAAGACAAGTTTCTCATATCGCCATAACCACTTTTTAAAAGATGGTGAAGTGATTGTAGGGGCAACGTTAGTTCATCTTGGAATGGATTCTACCATTCCTCAAAAGATAAAAGACTATTTGGAATATCGTAAGAAGACTCAACCACTCGCAACTAAGAACTGTGGATGTGTGTTTAAAAATCCTCACAAGGAACTTCAGGCCGGCAGACTCATTGATCTTATGGGACTCAAGGCCCTCACAGTGGGCGGACTACGAGTTAGTCCAAAGCACGCCAACTTTATTGAGAACGGTGGCGCCTCAAATTGGGATCAATTCAAAGACCTGGTGGACACCATCCGTTTTCAAATGGACCACTTCTACGGAATTGAGTTTGAATTGGAAGTAAAAATCCCCTATCATTAATTAATGATCAGATTATTTTTAGTATCAATGGTGATCCTTCTGTCTATTAATGTTCAGGCAACTGTTCCTGACCGTTTTACTCAGAACAATATTAATTACCGGACTTATTTTGGCGAGTGTCCGTCAAAGTCGTCAGGCATGTTGACCTTGATCTTAATGAAGGAATTCGAAAAGACGGGATCACTGAAAAGTGTGAAAGAAAAAATCCTGGATGAAAAACTCGACGAGAAATACTTCCTATCTGATTACCGCATTTCATACAACCCAGTTATTAAAACATTGAAAATTCAACTCGAGTGTCCTGAGCCCCTTGCAAAAGTGCAGGTTTACAAACCAAACGGCGAAGAACATTACTCTGCGATATTAGGCGACAACGCCAAGATGTATGAGCCTCAGTATGAAAATTTGATGAAGGCCGAGAAACGTCTTAATCACAATTTACCACTACTTGCGATCACGACTGAACAACTCGAGGGAAATGCCCCTACTGATCTGGCGATCTTCATTAAGAAAATGGAGCTTGATCTTCGGAAACAAGTTTCAGAAATTATATTGAGCAAAAACAACGATTTAACAATAATCTTTGCTCTTGGTGGAAAGGCCACTAGCGTTTTTATGGGTGCTGATCTTTGGGAAGAAAAACTTACGAAGCTTACTAAGGTTGTAGGATACGTGAGTAAGAACAAACGTTACCCAAGTAGCATCAACCTGGTAAATTCGAAAAAGGTTGTTGTCAAGTTTTCTGACAAAATCTAAACTTTAACAGAGGCGAGAAACGCCTTAATATTTTTAGTCAGAATGAATCTGCCCTCTTCTTCGGAAGAGTTATTGAGAAGGGAATCTCATGAGCACCAAAAGTGTCATTGTCGCTTTAGACATCGGTACGACGAAAGTCTGCACATTGATCGCGCACAAATCAGCCAAAAATTTAGAAATTTTGGGAGTAGGTTCTCATCCAAGTCACGGCCTTAAAAAAGGCTCAGTGGTTAATATTGAAAAAACTGTCGAGAGTATTCGCACTTCAATCGAAGAAGCAAAACTCATGGCAGGGATCGAGGACTTAGAGTCTGCGACTGTTGGTATCGCAGGTAACCACATTTACTGTTTCAATTCTTCGGGTGTGGTTCCAGTTAAGAACAAAGAAATCAATCAATCTGACGTTGATCGTGTAGTAGAAGCTGCCAAAGCAGTTTTGATTCCATCTGATCGCGAAATCCTTCACGTCATTCCACAAGAGTTTAAAGTCGACAATACAGTTGGAATTAAAAACCCAATTGGTATGTGTGGCTCACGTTTAGAAGTAAACGTTCATATCGTTACAGGTAAGACTCCTCTGATCCATAACCTGGTTAAGTGTGTGGAGCAAGCAGGGCTAAATGCTAACGAAGTCATCCTTCAACCTATCGCCTCTTCTCGTTCAGTTCTTTCTAACGAAGAAAAAGAACTAGGGGTAGTTCTCATCGATATCGGTGGTGGAACAACTGACGTAGCGGTGTGGAAAGACGGAAGCCTACTCCATTCTCAAATTATTCCACTTGGTGGAAATCACTTTACCAATGACTTAGCTGTGGCCTTGAAGATCCCTCACAATGAAGCGGAAAGGATCAAATTGGCCCACGGAACGGTCCTAAAAGCCGCCCAATTAAATGAAACTTATCTCACAGTTCAGGGCCTTTCTGGCACCAGACCGCGTGAGGTTTCTTTGAGTTTTATCGCGGAAGTACTTGGAGCTAGGGCAGAAGAGCTCTTTTCAGTGGTACGTGAACTGATCTTGGAAAAGAATTTGCATGGAGAGATCACTGGAGGCTTCGTGCTTACTGGTGGAGGTGCTCTCATTAAGAATCTTCCTGAGCTGGCCGAGTTTATTTTGGAAAAGCCAGTGAAGATGGGTTATCCAACGGCCTTTGGTGGAATGACTACGGCCATGCAACACCCGAAGTTTTCAACTGTACTTGGTCTTCTTCAAGAGTCTAAACATGCTTCAGTAGCTGTGACACGTGAAGAGAAAGTACAAGACGAAACAGATATGTTTGATAAACTAGGTAAGTCTTTAAAAAACGTTTTCAAAGAGATTTTTTAATTCCCGGAGGAATTCATATGTTCGATATCGCCGACAACGAAAACAATACTATCGGTGCCAAGATTAAAGTCATTGGCGTTGGTGGAGGCGGATGTAACGCTGTTAATACCATGATCCGTTCAGGCCTTAATGGGGTTGAATATATCGTTGCTAACACAGACTCTCAGGCCCTTGCGGCTAACCTTGCTGGAACTAAAATCCAACTTGGTGGTAACGTAACTAAAGGTCTGGGCGCAGGCGCGAACCCGGAAGTTGGTCGTAAAGCTGCGATCGAAGATTATGAAAAACTATCTGAAGTTCTTCACGGTGCTGATATGGTTTTCGTAACTGCCGGTATGGGCGGTGGTACAGGAACTGGTGCTGCTCCAGTAATCGCAAAACTTGCTCGCGAAATGGGTGCTCTTACAGTTGGTGTAGTAACGAAGCCTTTCATGTTTGAAGGTAAGAAGCGTTCTCGCCAAGCTGAAGAAGGTATCCGTTCTCTTGAAGAATCAGTTGATTCCCTCATTTGTATTCCTAACCAGCGTCTTCTCCAACTTGCTGGCGAGAATCTATCTCTAGTAGATACTTTCAAAGCTGCTGATGAAGTTCTTCTGAACGCTGTTCAAGGTATTTCAGACCTGATCAATAACACAGGTCTAATCAACGCTGACTTCGCAGACGTTTCAACTGTGATGACTAATAAGGGTCTATCTCTTATGGGTACAGGTATGGCGTCAGGTGCTGAGCGAGCTCTTAAGGCCGCTAAGCAAGCGATCAGCTCTCCTCTACTAGAAGATGTTTCAATCGACGGTGCTACTGGCATTATCATCAACATCACTGGTAACGGAACTCTTACAACACATGAAACTAACCAGGCTGTTACTCTAATCATGGAAGCTGCTGATGAAGATGCAGAAATCATCTTCGGTACAGTGATCGATGAATCAATGGGTGAAAACGTAAAAGTTACTGTGATCGCAACAGGTCTAGTGACTGCTCGTAAAGAAGCTTCAACTAATGGTTATACAACTGCGCGTCCGGCTCCAGTAATGGCCCAGCCAGTGATGGCACAGCCAACTGTTGCTGCTCAACCGGTTATGTCTCAACCAGCTGTTGAAACTTACCAAGCTCCAGTAGCTCCGGCCGCTCCATCAATGAGAGTTGAAACTCCAGCTCCAAGAATGGAAACAAAAGTTGAAGCGGCTCCAATGAGAACTGAAGCTCCAGTTCAGCGCATGGAAGTTCGTCCAGAGCTACCAACTCAAGCGCCAACGATGAACAAAAATACTGATTACGCCGTTAAGTCAGAAATGACTTTTGACTTCGATGAGCCACAAGCAGTTGAAGCGGCTCCAGTAAGAACTGAAGTTCCTGCTAAGCCGAAAATTAACTGGGCAGAAAAACTTCAGAACGCAGCTTCTAAGTATGAGTCACAGAAAAATTTCGAAACAAATACTGCGGCAGCTCCACAAGTGAAGCCTGCTCAAGTTGCTCCTGAGCGTACTGAGTATCATCACTTTGATGCTACAGAGCCAGTAGCAAATGCATCTAACCAGGCCGCTCAAAACCGCGAGAGCAGAATCAAGTCAATCGCCGAGAAACTTGGTTTCTTCAACTTCGATGAAGATGAATTCGATACTCCATCTTTCATGAAGAAGAATGAGCGCAATCACGACTCACAAATCTAAAAACGAAAGGCCGGGCAACCGGCCTTTTTTTTTGCTTCTTTTCACTACCGATGACAACTCAAAGACCTCACTAAAATTCAACGCTCCAGAAATTGTGTGGATAATCTTAATACCATCTTCTACGCTTCCTAAATGATTACAAAAAATCAGCAAGGAATGGGTCTCATTGAGGCCCTGTTGGCTGTTGGAGTTCTGGGTGGATTGGCCCTGGTGATCAATCAATTTAGTAGAAATGCCGGCAAGGTTGTGACCAACCTTGAAATGAACGACGACATCAAAGTTACTCTGCAACAGATTCAGGCCACACTATCTGACAGTGAAAACTGTACGAATACCTTTATTGGCAAACGTGCCAACAATGCGATCAATGTTGTTCAAGCGCTTAAGAAAAAAACTGCCATTGGCTTTGCTGACACTTTCAAAACAATGACCGCTAGTCCCACAGTTACCTATGGTCAAAAAACGCTCAAAATTAATTCTTACTCTCTCTCCGACGCGGGACCAGATGTTGAAGTTGCTACCTCTGGCACGACTCAACTACTAGTTGATTTTAATCGGGGCGGAAGAGGCGTTCAGGCAAACTCCATCACCAAGAGAATCAATCTTCGTGTGGTTGTTGATGGCGCCGGTAATATTACAAGTTGTGTTGCCTTTGATTCGGTAACGACTGATATTTGGAAATTAGCGACCAATAACTTGGATATCTACTACGACACAGGCCATGTTGCGGTTGGTGTGGTTGCGCCTACTGCAAACCTTACCGTCAAGGCCGCGACCTTTCCTCTGCAACCCGGTATTGCCATTCTAGGAAATGAATCGGGCGTTGCTGGTTGGAATCGCGCAGGTGTTTCATATAGTGATAGTACCAGTCCTGAGAGCTGGAGAGTTGCTGTATTCGGAAATTCTTCCCTCGAAGGAGAAGGGAAATTCGGAATAAATCAAAATGGCATTAATCGTTTCATCATTACTAAAAATGGCAACGTAGGTATTGGGACCACAAGACCCAATTGCGAAGTTACTTCTTGCGAAAACTCGGATAGTGGAAGAGTTCTTCATGTGCATTCTTCTGGCACAGGTTTGGGAGATGGAGCAACTGTCCTGCTTAGTTCTGATTCAATTGGGACAAATAACATTGTTGGAAGTCTGGCCTTCGGAAGTTCAACTCGTCCTGGATCAGATTCCAGAGTGGCGGGAATCACTGGGAACACCATCAGTCCCGCAGGATCTCCACTGGAAGGCAGAATGCTCTTCTGGACCAATACCAGCGGAACGCTTGTCTGGAACATGGTTTTGACTGAAGTAGGGGCCCTTTGGATTAGAGGAACTTTTGCCACCAATAATTTAACTGAACGTTCGGATGTACGTCTTAAGAACAACATTGTCTCGGTTACGCATTCACTAGAAAGGCTTAATAAGCTACAGGGTCAGAGTTATGAGTTTAAAAATAGACCAGGAAAACATCTGGGTTTTATCGCACAAGAAGTTGAAAGAGAATTTCCTGAGATTGTGAAAACCGGTGAGAATGGTTTCAAGAGTCTTGCTTATTCAAGTTTGCTGGCCCCCATTATTAACTCTGTTAAAGAACTCAATGCCTTATGGGAGGCCAAAGAAACAAGACTAAAAAATTTAAAAAAACAAAACAAAGAATTAAAAAATTTTTTGTGTGAGAAAGATCCGAGTGCCCCATTTTGTAAGAGGAACTCAATATGAAGTTAAAGAGTTCTGGAATTGGATTGGTGGAAGTTCTATTGGCGGTAGGAATTCTGGGTGGCTTGACCTTGGTTATTGCTAAATTTAGTAATAATGCGAATAAAGTCACCAACAACGTTGAGACCAATAATGATATTGTTTCTGCTCTTCAACAAATACAGGCAATTCTTACGGATCCTGAAAGTTGTACAAATACTTTCATTGGTAAAAGAGCAAATAATACTCTGAATGCTGTTCAGGCACTTCGTCTAAAAAATAATTCTAGCTTTGTTGATGTGTTTCAGACCAAGACAGTTAATCCCAATATGACCTATGGCCAGAAGTTCCTGAAGATTAATTCTTATACGTTATCTGATGCTGCTGAAGATGTAGATGTGGCAAGTCTCGGAACGACCCATTTGTTGGTTAATTTTGATCGCGGAACAAAAGGTACACAAACCGAAAGTATTTCAAAAAAAATTAATCTTCGGGTGGTGGTGAACGCTGCCGGAGATATCGTCAGTTGCGGAGCTTATAACACCGGCAAGAGTGAGCTCTGGAAGTTTGCTACTAATAACACAGATATATTCTTCTCTGGGGGAAATGTCTCTATAGGAGTACCCACTCCGACTGCAAACCTCACAGTTCGTGCCACCACGATGCCAGTGGCCTCCGGAGTTTCAATCATTGGTAATGAGGCCAGCAGTGCGGGTTGGAATAGATCAAGTATTAGTTTCATTGATCAGAGCAGCACCCACAATTGGCATATAAATATGTTTGGTTCTGCATCAAGTGAAGGCGAAGGAAAATTTGGAATAAACGGTGGACCTCGAGGAGCACCAGCAACGAATCGTTTTATTATTACCAAAGATGGGGATGTCGGAATCGGAACTTTGAATCCTTCTTGCGCATTTGTGGGTTGTCCCAATGGTATTGATTTTCAAGTTCATAATCCATCAACTAATCCCTTAGAGGGCGCCAATCTTATATTGAGTTCAGAATCAGTTCTAACAAATAGCCTCGTTGGGGCCCTTGCCATGGGGACTTTAGGTACTACAGGTGCAGATAAAAGGGCCGCAGTAATAACGGGACAACTTTTTTCTGCCACACCTACCACATCAGGGAGTCTTGTTTTTTGGACCGCTCATAATGGAGTTAATGAGTGGAACATGATTTTGGACCGTGTGGGAAATCTGTGGGTTCGCGGAGACATTGCGGCCATTAGTCTTATTGCTCCTTCAGATCGACGACTTAAAAAAAATATTCGGCCGCTCAAAAATTCATTGAAACAGATATCGAAGTTAAGAGGAGTAAAATTTACCTGGAAAGAATCTGGTAAGAAGGATCTGGGGCTCATCGCTCAAGAAGTTGAAAAGGTCTATCCAGAACTAGTTTTTGAAAATGAACAAGGTCTTAAGTCTGTTTCTTACTATGGTCTTCTGGCGCCGGTTGTTGATGCCATTCAGGAATTTTATAAAAAAATAATGACTCACGAGGATGACTTAACATCTTTAAGGGACGACACCTTGGCGATGAAAACCTATCTGTGTCTTCGGGAATCCCATGCTTCTTTTTGTCAGAAAGGTCATAGATGAAAAGAGATGAAACCGGTATTGGCCTGGTAGAAGTATTGATTGCTATTGGGATGCTAGGAGGACTGGTTCTCCTTATTAGTGGTATTAATCAGAATGCACATAAAGTTGCTGCCAACTTAGAGATTAATACGGATGTGATGCAGACTTTGCAGGAAATCCAGCAGATTCTTGTCATTCCCGAAAATTGCGCCATGACTTTTCAGGGTAAGAATGCGGTTTCCAATCCAAATGTCGTACAAGCAATTAAGCAAAAATTCAAAACGACCTTCGCAGATGTTTACCCAAATAGTGTCTTAAATCCTCAGAAAGTCTATGGCAGCAAAAGAGTTAAAATTGATTCTTACGCTCTTTCAGATACTGCGCCTGAGGTCAGCGCTCTTACTCATGGGACGACTCATTTAGTGATTACTTTCAATCGAGGTAAGACCGGCACTCAAACTGAGACCATCACCAAACGTATTACATTGAATGTGAAGACCGATGGAGCTGGAAACATAACAGGCTGTACTTCAACCAGTTCGTCAAAAAATGAGATATGGAAATTTGCGGCCAATAATTCTGATATCTATTTCAACACCGGAGCGGTGGCGATTGGAACCACCACGCCAACTCATAATTTAACAATCCAAGCTCGAACTCTGCCTGGCACCTCTGGGATTTCTATCATTGGAAACGAAGCCACCACTGCGGGCTGGAATCGAGCGGGAATCATGTTCAATGATCAAAGTAGTAATTACTTCTGGTCACTGGCAATGTTTGGAGTTGCGGCCCATGAAGGAGAAGGTGGATTTGGTATTGGTGGAGGACCCACCACTACGACAGGATTAAATCGCTTTCTCATAACCAAACAAGGGAATGTCGGAATTAATACTAATCTTCAAAAACCTACATGTGGATTGGCGGATTGTTCGACCACTAGGTTTCTACATATTCACAGTAATGCCGCCGGACCAGTTGATGCTTCTCAGTTAGTATTAACGACGGATTCGGCGGCAGATGGCAGTATCGCGGGCGGAGTCGGTTTCTCGGCCGCTAAGAGCGCTGGTCCTGATCGTAGAGTAGGTGTAATCACCGGTCATATCGTTTCTCCGGCGGGTTCAACCCTTAAAGGTAATCTTCTGTTTTGGACCAATAATAATGGCGCAAATAACTTCAATGGTGTTTTGAATTCCGATGCGGACTTTTGGGTACGGGGTAATACAGACACAGTTAAATTCACTGCGACTTCAGATGTAAGATTGAAAAAAAATATCAGACCATTACAAGCTTCGCTGGAAAAGGTCCTTGCCATAAAAGGAGTGAGCTATAATTGGAAGGATTCAAATTATCCTGAAAAGAACTTTGGATTTATTGCTCAAGATGTAGAGAAAGTATTTCCTGAGCTGATTGCGACTGAGAAGGACGGAAAAATGTCCATGTCGTATATTGGTTTAGTGGCACCGGTGGTTGAAGCACTTAAGAGTTTGTTTGCAATAAAAGCTTCTCAAGAAAAACAAATCTCTCAGTTGGAAGCTGAGAACAAGATGATGTTGGAATTTATCTGCAAAAAAGAAAAAGCATCTTTTTGTTATTGAATGAGTTCCTCGACCACTTTGTTGGCATTTGAATTTATTAATTTAGGACAAGCAATCTCAGCAATCTTGGTAAATTCTTTACTCTTGTAATATGGGTTAAAGCCAAGTTCATCTTTCTTGTAGTCCTGGTTTGCATAAGATTTGAATGAAGGTTTGCAGTGGTATTTTTCTGAGATGGCCCGAGAAACTTGGTTTCGAAGAATATGACGATGATTATCTTTTGTCTTATTTAAAGTTTTTGCCATAAATTCATTTGATAGACCAGGATCAAGATTTCTAAACATCGGGTCCATGAATTTAAAGTGTGGATCATCTTTTAAGTTGCTTTTGATAACATTATTAGCGCTGAGTTTGATTGATTCTTTGTAACAATCTTCCATCGTTGGCGAACCTAGTTTTAGTTCTCCATCATTGGCGAACTGAGTAACGGCCTCTTCACTGCAGCGGTCGGCAATTTTTTTAATTTCGTCACTTGATGGTGACCAATTCATTAATTGAGCAGCAGCATTATCTTTTGCCATTTGAGACATCCGATATGGTTCCGCGCAGGCCTTGGTTGAAGTGTACTCCACGCCATCAAAGATGGTGTTTTTAATAAGATAATACTTTTCGGGACTTTTTTCTTTTAGGTGGGCAGGGCTGTATCTATAAGCAACAACACTTTCCGCGAAATCTTCTCGTTCATTTGTCATCCCGTATTTTGATACCGCGGTTTCGGGTCTTGAAGTTTTGGCCTTTATCTCAAGTTTTCCATCCTTCATCTTACCTGCGCTTACCCAACCCCCTTGTTCCATCCATTCAGTACTTTGATCAATTTGAGTCACTCCTCCGATTGCGTGTGCTAGTTCATGAACAATTGTCGAGCGACCTTGTTCTGGTGATTGAGTGTTCCATAAATCAAAAATCATGATGGTGGCGTTGGCCAGTGTGCGGTCACTGTTCATGCCGCGTGGTGCATGGACCAAGGTGCGGCTTTTTTCAAAAGGCATGACCCCTTCAGGAAAATCTGAAATTGCCAGGAGGACCGTATCTAGCTCTTCTTTTTTCCAGGGAGCCGAGTCTTCTCTTACAATATGCGATCCATTCAGACCGAATCTTGCTTGCATAAAGTGAAGTTGAACTCCAATCTCTGGGCCGAAAATTTCTTTCAGAGCACAGTCCACTTTCTTACAAGTGGAGGTACGCATTTTATTTTTTTTAGGATCGGCATTACCTAGGATATCAACGTAAGTTGTTAAATGGTAAAATGCCTCAAGATTCTCCGGCGTTTCATTCTCAAAGTTAATGCCATTGATATTCTTATTTAATCTTGCCTTTGTTTCGTGTGACCTCAACCAATCACTCATTTCACTGACTGAAAAGGGATTTTTTCTTAAACAATTGGCATTTTTGATTTCATTTTGAGTGGCTGATTCCCAGGTGATTTTTCTTTGAAGATTGATGAGATCACTAAGTTCCGAAAATTCAGGTTCTCCACAACTTTCGTGTGCAAAGGATGACATTGATAGTAGCAAAGTGAGAGTAAGGAACAGTATTTTCATGGATGATCACCATCCATGGGCCATATCACCATTGAGCGAAGTGTTTTAGACTCGTTGTTGATAAACTCCAGTTTTAAATTTTCCCCCGGAACTTCCATCGTTATGGTACTACCGGCCGTATGATCAGTTTCACTGAGTGATTTTTGAATCCTGGCCTTCTCCTGTGGATAAAGATTTGAGTAGACTTGGCGAAAGAGACCTTTAGTTTTCTCTTTCATCTCTTGTGTCGCCACGACATATACATAATGAAAGTGGGATTTCTTTATTCCAATGGTGGTTTGATCTTGAAGGTAGATAGCATCTTTATCTTTGGATCTGATTTTCGCTTTAAAGGCCTTTTCAATCTCGCCCTCCGTGCTTTTATTCGTAAGAGCACTTAACTCTGATGGTAAGAGTTTTATCATCTCACCGCGGACGGTGGGCTTCGCATTGATGCTGATTGATAATGTAATTAGACCCACAAGCAAAATGAGCTTCATGGGTATCTTGTCGGAAGGTTGATTAAATTACTTTAGTAAGTTTATTGTAGGTTTTCTCTAACAATTTCAGTGTTTTCCGGAATCGAATAAACCACGAGATAGGTCTCAATGTAATCCTGGTCCACATTAATTTTGTAATGCGTTTCTACGTAAGTCGGAATGTTTTTATCTTCAAAAAGGCGCTTCTTAGCATCGTATAAGCGAACGCCCTCTTCTGGATCATGGGTCGAAGTTTTTAAGGTGAAGACCTCTTCCCAATCGTTTTTCATGATGAGGGGAAGATGCTCTTTACAAAAATGAAGTGTCTTAAATGGACGAATGCAGGCCTTACAAAAAAGTCGATCACAAATGGCACAAGTCGTTTCGCCCGGTTCATCGGGATGATTAGGGCAAAAAAGATCTGAACGTTTAGGCTTAAGCTTTTCCATCTCCTTCATGCGTATCATGATGTCAGGATGGTAATTGGGATCAGCAGTTGTTTCAGGCTGCTTCTGCGTCGGTAACTTCTGTTGGAACAAGCGGTAAATCAAAAAGCCCAGCACTCCCAGAATAATCACCAGGAGAAGATTCATGATCGAAATGAGGACGAGTGCCGTTTGTTCCATTAGTACAAGTGTACTTCCGTTACCGGTTTATAACCCAGAAAATTATTATAAAATTGGCGTGCCGAGATCTTTAACTGATCTTTGATGTAAGTTTCTTCTCTGCCACCTAGATTGTTTTTAATCTGCTCTAGAAGTTTCTTCTTTAAATTATCAATCCATTCCTGAGCAACCAAAGGAAGTCCTACTGTTGTGATTTCCATATGGCCCATCGTACGGTGATAACTTATGAAGACCGCTCCTTGAGTCGCCATCTTTCGACGTTGAGAAATTTGAGTTTTCTCAATCTCCATGGCCTTACCATGAATCAGTCGAGGCTCTTTAGCGTCAAGCTCTTCAATCTTTACTGTTCCTTCGCCCAGGATCACTTCATTATAGTTATAGATCAGATGCGCTGAGATTTTAGGATAGGCAGTATGAATGAACTCATAGTGCTTTTTTAGAAAATAAGATTCGCCGTGAATCGGAAAATAAAATCCAGGAGTAAAGTTCTTCAACAGAATATGAAGATCTTCTTTGCCCGGATGTCCCGAAGCATGAATTAAATGATCGCTGGCAGTGATGATCTCTGCCCCGAATTCTGTGAGCTTATTGTAGATACGATAAATTTTTTTCTCATTTCCAGGAATGACTTTAGAGCTGAAAACCACCAGATCACCGGGGCCTGGTTTAAATGTTCCATCTTCGCCAAAACTAAAACGTCTGAGCGCCGATAAGAAATCTCCCTGACAACCAGAAAGGAAAATAAGCATTCTACCCGTCTCGCCTTTCACTTGATCGGTCATATGGAAATCATCAGGAGAAAGTTCAGAATGTCCGGTTTCGGTGGCCGCTTCCATATAGGTTTTAAGCGAGCGACCCATAATCACGATTTTTCTACCCGCATCTTTCGCCATCTTAGCAATGGCGTTCATACGGTGGACATTAGAAGCAAAAAGGGTAATGAAGACACGAGTCTCTTCCCTTTCCATCAAAGCTTTTAAATCGGTATGAAGATCATTTTCAGAGGTGGTCTTACCATCATTCAGGATGTTGGTAGAATCGATGAAATAGGCGGTCTGAGCGCATTCAGAAAGTTTTTCTTTAATGCGGGCCAGATCAATTGGCTTCTCATGTTTTGAGAAAAGATCCACTTTGAAATCGGAAATATAAAGAGCGCCCCACTTTTTATCATTACTACGAATCACGAGACCGGCAGTCTCTGGGATCGAGTGATTCACATGAATCGGGAAGACCTCAATGTTTTTAAATTGAAGATGAGACGTCTCATGATAGAGCTCATACTTCATCGTGATTTTATGTTCTTCTAATTTCTTCTGAAGCAAATGATGTGTGAAGTTTGTTACATAAACCGTGATATCAGGAAACTCTTTTAAAAGATGTCCCAATCCACCAATATGATCTTCATGTCCGTGCGTAATGATAATGGAAGTTAAACGACTAGCATCGAGAAGTGAAAAGTCCGGAATAAGGTAATTGATGTCGAAGCATTCTTCATAAGGAAAAAGCATCCCGCAATCAATCAGAATATCTTCATCTGGTGTGCGGATGAGGGTCATATTCGAGCCGATCTCTTCGACTCCACCAATAGGAATGATATTAAAATATTTGTTTTTCAAAATAAGTCCTTTTGGAAATTGTAACAGACCATCACCCAAAATGCATGGGCAATGGTCTAGACTTGGACCTATTTAATCAACTTAGATCGCCTCAGTATTTGAGGCCTCGACATGAGAAGATTCAAGAAGTTCACGAATGCGGGCGGCCAAAATTAAGGCGGCCACATCGGTCTCTTCTCCGACTGTGAAGTCTGCGTATTGTTTCTGAGGATCAAGGTACTTCTGATACATTGGTCTCACAGTATCGTAGTACTGAGCGATGACTGATTCAAGTGAACGACCACGCTCTTTCACGTCACGGTGAAGACGACGAGTAAAGCGGATATCTGAATCAACATGCAGGAAACATTTAATATCAAGCATGTCGCGAATTTCTTGATCGTAGAGAGAAAAAATCCCTTCAAACAGAACGACCTTACAAGGACCTACTTGCTCATACTCTTCAGTGCGAGTTGATGTGGCGAAATCATAGATAGGACACTTGATCCCCATGCCTTGCTTCAACTCAGACAGATGATGACGGAGAAGATTCCAGTCAAAAGCATCCGGGTGGTCGAAGTTCGCTTTACCAGTAGTGGTATAGTTCGTTTTAGGTTGAATAGGTAAGTAGTAGGAATCCATGTGGAGAAGTACGGATGCAGAGCTATTGATGCTCTTCATGACTTTTTTGGCAAAAGTCGTTTTTCCAGACCCCGATCCGCCTGCGATTCCGATGAGAAAGATTTTGTTTTGCATATCGGGATGTTTTACTAACAAAGAAAGTGCCATATGCCCAAGAAAACCTTCACAAATGTAATTTTTTTATCCTCACAATGGGCCCTTCTTAGGTTATAAAGCCACTAAATTAAAGGATTTTTATGGACGCATTTTGGGTAGTGACCCTATTTCATTTCCAACCGACTACGGAGCAGTGGTCTCATATTGAGAGCATGGCAATAAACGATTATGGCTCTCTTGGTATTGAAGAGTTTTCTCTCGACGAGCCCGAGGTGGATGCCCTCTTAGGCGAACGATCATATTCGGGTGGTGATTTACCGCAAGATGTTTTGGATGAAGTAGAAAGCCGTGTGCTTGGTCGTCCGAACAATTATCGTTTCTTCTTCGGTGATGAAGAAGGAGCTTCCGAGTTTTATACAAAAGTGGGCCAGGTCTATTTGTGTGAATCACAAATTGAAACTCAGCAAACTGAAGACTGGAACGCTGAATGGAAAAAACACTACGCTCCTATCAAAGTAAATGATTCTTTAGAAATCATTCCTTCTTGGAACAAAGATTATAATAGTACTAGTCGTGAGAAGATCTATATCTATCCAGGCATGGGCTTTGGTACTGGTAGCCACGAGACCACATTTCTTTGTCTAAAACTTTTCACTGAACATCTTTTAAATCAAAAAGTGGAAACGGTTTTAGATTTCGGTTCAGGTTCGGGCATTTTAGGTCTGGCAACATTCAAGTTCTTCCCGGAAGCGAAAGTTGATTTCTACGATATCGATCCAGAGGCCAACAAGAACTGTTATCAAAATGCCGAGACCAACGAATTAGAAAATTTTGCTTTCCGCCTGCTACT
The DNA here is from genome assembly GCF_034259205.1 of Peredibacter starrii. GTDB lineage: Bacteria > Bdellovibrionota > Bacteriovoracia > Bacteriovoracales > Bacteriovoracaceae > Peredibacter > Peredibacter starrii. The sequence continues at coordinate 359,577 of NZ_CP139487.1, forward strand.
TCCGGAAGTGAGAGAGAAACTCATGGAGGAATACGATGTGGTGTTCGCCAATATTCTTGAGAGCATCTTGATGCTCGAGCAAGAAGCATTGATCGCTCATACAAAGAAAGGTGGATCACTGATCCTTTCTGGTCTTTTGAGACACCAGGCCGCAAATATCATCAAACTTTATTCAGATGCGGGTATGAAGCTTATCAGTCATGTTGAAAAAGGTGATTGGGCGGCGATCTTATTTAAAAAGGGCGAGGCATGAGGGCCCACTGGCTTTCTGATTTAACTCTTCTGGACAGCTATGTCCTAAAAGATGAGTCACTTCATCACCTGGTCAATGTGATTCGTATCGAAGTCGGTGAGGAGCTTTTACTGCTAAATGGTAAGGGCCTCCAGATCCTGACTGTGGTTGATGCCATCGCCAAGCGCGAACTGCGTCTGAAATTTAAATCTGAGATTCCTGCGGAAAGAAAATATGTATTTGATCTCGCCCTCGGGATGCCGAAACGAGATGCCTTTGAACTTTGTCTTAAGCAAGCGGCCGAGCTGGGCTTTCGGAAGATCTATCTCATACGTTCAGCTTATTCACAAATGAAGGCCCCGGAAATGGACCGCATGGAGAAACTTCTGGTTTCGGCCTTAGAGCAATCTAACGCTTCATTCATGCCGGAAATCGAAGAGGTGAAGTGGGAATCGATTCCCTGGAGTCACTATCACTCGGCCCTTCTACTAGATTCTCAGACCTCAATTAAAAAACCGGTTTTTGATTCAGCTCCTACAAGTCCTCATCTATTGATCGTAGGACCAGAGGGTGGTTTTTCGCCCGAAGAGCTTAAATACCTTCACTCACAAAATCAGGTAAAAGTCGTCAATTTACCTACTCCGATTTTGCGAACCCCAACTGCCTTGGCCGCAGGTGCAGGGATTATGCTTGAAAGTTTGCTTAAGTGAAGAATGACGGGCTAAAATTAAGAAAAGGACCAAATCATGAATTTAGAAAGCGTTCAGAATAAAAAGAATAACACTCCTGTGAATGATGACTTCATGGAAGAGTTTGATTTTAAGCCGATCACTTCGGGTCTAGGTTTTCATCATCAAAAAGCCACGGAAGTAAAACCGATGTTCACAGAAAGAACTGTGGCAGTAAGTCCTCTTCCGACTTCAGTGCCGACGATGAAAAAAGAGATGAACGTTTATCAAAATGATTTATCTATGTTTTATAATCAGGCCCAGCAAGTACCTCAGGCGCCGGTTGAGCTTGAGCCAATGGTAGAAGAAAAATTCTATCGCATGGCCGGCAAAACCCAGCGTGTGTTTGCATACCTTCTGGATCTTGCTTTCGTTGCGGGTCTTCTGACAGGTGTATTAACTATCATGGCCAAGTCAGTGGACCTGGATCTTATTCAAGTTTGGGAGCAATACCCTCACGAGATCACTCCCCTGGTTGTGACTCTTTTCTGTGGTTTTTATCTGATCTATTTCGCCATCTTTGAAAAGGCGAGTCAGTCTACGCTTGGGAAGAATCTCTTTAACTTAAGAGTGACCAGTATGGACAATGGTTCATTATCTCTTACAACTTTACTCATGCGTTCCATCGTGAGTCTTTTAAACTTTGCGAGTCTTGGTTTATTCTCTTATTTTGATTTGCAGAATAAAGTTACAAACTCAAAAGTAATTCGGATCGACTAATGTTTTCACCATCTCTAGAACACTTTTTAAAACAGAACGAAGGTAAAAGAATAGTTTTTACCAACGGCTGTTTTGATATCCTTCATCGCGGACACGTTACTTATCTTGCTGAAGCAAGAAAGCTTGGTGACCTTTTAGTGGTGGGGGTGAATTCAGACGCGAGCGTGAAGCGTCTTAAAGGACCTGAGCGTCCGATCAATAATGAGAATGATCGCTCGTATGTTCTTTCTCAACTTAAGTCTGTGGACTTCACTGAGATCTTCACCGAGGACACTCCCCTAAATCTCATTCTTAAAGTGCAACCAAAAATTCTTGTGAAAGGTGGCGACTGGAAGATTGATCAGATCGTGGGAGCGAAAGAAGTTCTGGCCAATGGTGGAGATGTTTTCTCTTTGAACTTCGTTGACGGTTACTCAACAACTTCAATCATTCAAAAAATTCAGGCATGATTTTTTCTCTCGGAGACACTGAGAAAAATCTCGTTCTGCCGGAGACAACTGACTTTGATATCATCTGCTTTTTCAGAGTGAATCATGCTATTCATGCTGATGAAAAACTTTGGTGGAAGACACTCACCGGAAGCCTCAGAGGCAAACGATCAGTGCTTATTTTAGAGTCCGAAGTAAGCTCTTTCCCTGCCATGGATAAGACTCAGCGCTGGCAGCTAGGTGATAACTGGTGTTGGCTCACTCCTCGAAGCCTCAGTGTAATTTCCAACGGTTACTCCAATTCATCCATGAATATCCGAGAGTTAAAGTCTTTCTTAACAAATTATAAGCCATAGAATTCTTTAGATTTCCTGATTTTTTTAATCAGTTATGCAAAATAGCCCTCAAATAAGTACTTGAGTCTTTCGATAAGAAAACGAGACTGACCATTGTGGTCGGTTAAATTTTTGGATCTCGATTCTTACAAGGAGTACGTTGATGGGCTTAAGAATCAACACCAACATTGCCTCGCAAGAGGTACAAAAAAACCTGAAGGTCAGTAATGCCCAACAGGAAGCGGAGTTTTCAAAACTCTCGTCTGGTAAACGAATCACGAAATCTGCGGATGATGCCGCCGGTTTGGCGATTGCTAAGAAGTTAGAGGCCGAAACACGAGGTCTGCGTGTTGCTGGTCGAAACGCAAACGATGCTATCTCAATGGTTCAGGTTGCCGAAGGTGGTCTGAACGAAACGAGTAACATCCTTACCCGCTTGCGTGAATTATCCATTCAGGCCGGATCGGACACAGTGGGTGATACTGAAAGAGGTTATCTCTCGCTGGAGTATGAACAACTAGTTCAAGAGGCCGATCGTATTTCAAAAACCACTTCTTTCAACGGCCGACCACTCTTAAAGGGTGAAGGGAACACACTACAGTTCCAAGTCGGTGCGTATGGTGGCGAAGATAACCGAATCGAATTTGATGCCGCATCGACGGATGCTTCATCAGAGTCTTTAGGTATCGGTGGCTCGAATATCCGGGATAAACAAGGTGCCATTGATAACCTAGAGCGAATCGACAACGCCATCAACAAGGTGAGTGCATTCCGCGCTAACTTTGGTTCGATTCAATCGCGTCTACAGTCGACCATCAACAACCTTGATGTTGCCACTGTAAACCAGGAAGCTGCCCGTTCACGTATTGAAGATGTTGATGTGGCAGATTCAACAGCGAAACTTGCATCGTCTCAAATCAGAAATGCTGCAGGTACCGCTACTCTGTCTCAGGCCAACCAATTAGGTAACAGTGCTCTGAGATTGATCGGTTAATCGTACTCTGTATTAGGTGTTCCGTATTACTTAAGCCCAGGACCTCCTGGTTAATCCCAGGAGGTCTTTTTGGAGAAACTAGCTTTGGCAAACGACAACAAACTTAAAAAAGTAAAAGATGAAGCGACAATCTTGAACTTGTTGTCAGGGGCGAAACACGGTAATTCGGAAGTATTTATTTGGAAGCTAATCGGGAGTGAAAAACATCTTGGTCAGGTCAGAATTGAATCGATCAGGAAAACCCGAAAAGATTTTTGTATCATTCCGGCCGAAGGTCAGGATCGTCTTGTTCAGGATTTAATGGGGAGCCACAATCACGTTGATCTCTACATTCCAGAGTCTGCACTTCTTCTCCGTTGTGCAATCAAGCAAACTGATGCTCCTTACCGATACTACCTTCAGCTTCCAAATTTCGTTGCTCAAGTTGAAAGAAGACAAAGCTTTCGTCTGAATGTGCATGGTAGTTCAGAGGTTAAACTGAGCTTCGGAAAATCTGTCACAATTCCTAAACCCATGAGTCAGCATTTTCTAAAAGAATGTTTTGATATCAGTGCCGGTGGTTTTTCTTTCTTCATCTCAAAAATGGAGACCAAGTTCTTTCAAATTGATGACGCCATTCCATTGGTTGAGCTCAAGGCGGGAAATTGGACCACAAAGATCAGTGCCCAGATCGCCACGATTCGTGAGGTAGAACCTGACGAATACAATGGCCTCTCCTATAAGGTCTGGAGAGTAAGCTGTCGCTTCTCACAAATTGATCAGGTCAGTAAGAAGTACTTCGAGAAATTTATTTTTGAGCGGATTAAGGACGAGCTTCATGCTATAAATGATTAGTATGAAAATTGCTGCGATCTCTGATGTCCACGTTAAAACGCCTCACGACGAAGCTGATAAGCTTCTGTCGGCGTTTCTGGATCATCCAGAGGTCCAATCCGCTGATTATGTCCTGCTTCTGGGTGACATCTTCGACCTCATGTGCGGACCGCATGAAGAGTATATTAAACTCTACTCGCATTTATTTGATCGCATGGATGCCCTTCACAAAAAAGGCAAGAAGGTCTTTTTCCTGGAAGGGAATCACGATGTTCATTTGCAAGGCCTCTTCTTAAAACGCTGGCCCAACTTTGAGATTCTCTCAGAGCAAACTCCGGTGATTGAAAAGATCGACGGAAAACTTTATTACTTCTCACACGGTGATGAGCATGAAGTAGATAATGAGGCCTATCAGCGCTACAAAGAAATCATTCACTCCGCTCCACTTCGTTTTGTGGCAAATCAGATCATGCCTTACGCCGTTTTAAATTACGTAGGCGAGAAGGCCTCGAAGATCTCTCGTAAAAAAGGCTCGCGAAAATTCGATGCTGAACTTGTGCGTAATCGTTTCCGCAATGGTGTGCAAACTACCACGAAGGGCGAGTTTGATTTTGTGATCGGTGGCCACAGTCACGTGAAAGATAATTATACGTTACCTGGTTCCAACAGTGTTTATCTCAATAACGGTTACGCTTTAAGAGAGAACACCTTTCTCTTAATTGATAACCACGTTCCAAAGTTCATCACTTTCGCCAGCGGAAGTACTTCCGCTAGTGGCGGCCAAGCTTAAGAAAGCTGCGCCATTGACCGAACTTCTTTCAGAATCATTTTCCCCGAAATCTCTTTCACGGTAGATTCTGTTCTCGCCTCTTTGTCTTGCGACTGAATATCCTTGTTCACAATGATAAGACTTTCAGCAAACTGAGCAATTTGTGGAAGGTGAGTAATGGCAATGACCTGGCCATGGGCCGCCACTTCCGCCAGCGCTTTACCAATGCTATTCGCGGTATCTCCACCAATCCCGGTATCAATCTCATCAAAGAGGAAGATGCTGATGGAATCGTCACTCGCAAGAATCTGGCGAAGACTCAGAAGAATACGAGATAGCTCACCACCAGAAGCGATGTCTTTAATCTTGAAGTAACCTTCGCCTGGATTGGTTTCTGCCAAAAATTGCACACGCGAATATCCCGTCTCAGAAAGCTCTTCTAGAATTTCCAGGTCCAGACGGATAGTGGCCCCGTTCATTTTAAGAAGACGGACTTTCTGAGTGAGTTCTGTACTTAACTTTTTACAAAATTGAGAGCGGGTCTTATGAAGTTTATCTGCCTGGGTCATCAATTTCTTTTGCAGCGATTGAATCTTCCCTTCTAGTTCATCACAGTTAACTTCCAAGCTCTCAAGGGTATTTTTCTCTTTTAGAAATTCCACTTGTGTTTGCAGGATGGTTTCAACATTCCCGCCAAACTTTTTCTTCAACTTCTGATACGAGTCGAGACGATCTAAGACACCTTCCAGATCCGCAGGATCGATTTCCATATTGAGCTTGCGATCTACAATGTCATTTAGGCTATGAATACGATCATCAATCTCTGATAGAAGTTCCATCTGGTCTTGAAAGAGATCCGGGTTTTTAGAGAATAGGGAATTCAAAAATTTTATTTGTCCCAGCATTCCTGGAACGCCATCGTTTCCATCAAAACTTTCTTTTACCTGGTAACAAAGCTTTTGGGTCTTCTCGATATTCATTAATAAATTTTTCTTCTTCAGGAGATCTTCTTCATCCTGGGAGGAGGGATTTAGTTTCTCAATCTCCTGAAGTTGAAAATTTAAATAATCCAATCGCTGTTCCCGATGGGTCTTTGATTGAATCAATTCGGCTTGCTCTTTTTTAAGGGCCTTGAGTTCTCTTAGCTCTTCTTGGTAGGCAGAGAGTTCAGGCAGTTGCTTTGAGTAATGATCCAGCAAGTATAGCTGGTAACTTTCTGAGAGAAGTTTCTGGTTTTCAAACTGTCCCACGAGATCAATGAACTTACGGGCAAAGCTTGCAAGAAACGTCACTGTACAGGTCAAATGATTGATGTAGGTCTTGGTAGTACCGTTCTTATAAATAAGACGTTTGATGACAATTTCATTCCCTTCAATGGGAAAGCCTTCTGATTCCAGAAACGCCTTAACTTTGTCATCGGTGCAGGTGAAAGAAGCTTCAATGAGAGCGCATTCAGTTTCACGGCGCACGACCTTTTTGTCGGCCCTGCCACCGAGAATAAGCTGAAGAGCATCGAGGACAAGACTTTTACCAGAACCGGTTTCACCGATAATGGCATTAAAGCCGGGACGAAAGCGAATGCTTTGGTTTTTGAAGGTTGCGAAATTTTGAATGACTAGATTTTTGAGATGGAATTTGGCGTCCATATTGTCCTCGCTTGAGAACAATACTACGGATGATTTACGTATGGGTCAATACTTTTCCGTATTTTTTACGTAGGACCACTAATCTTTTTTAGAAAAGACAAATTTATCTCTGATAGTTTCAAAATACAGACGTTCAGGGTTCTTAATCAGGGTGATTTTTTTCACCTTTGAACCATTAATAGTCACCACATCCTGATCATCTACATTAATCGCTACTTGCCCATCCAATGTAAGTGTCACGGAATGATGCGGAGGAAGAATTTTTAATTGAATAGGGGCAGTATCTGGTACGACGAAAGGGCGGTGAATAAGTGAATGAGGGCAAATGGGAGTGAGTACCAGGCCCTTCACATCCGGATGCACAATCGGTCCACCGGCCGCCATTGAATAAGCAGTTGAACCCATCGGTGAAGAGATGATGATTCCATCTCCCGCAAGATTATAGATGTGCTCATGGCCCATCTCTGCACGAAGATAAATCATACGAGCAATATCATTCTTCGCCAGAACAGCATCATTAAAGAAGTAATCCGAGAAATGCTCCTCGCCTTTTTTAGAAATGCTTACATGGAAAAGGGGCTTGGTCGTAGTCTCATACTTCCCTTCCATAATATTCGCCAGAAGGTCAAAGTATTCATTCTTGTTGAACTCAGTAATAAAACCCAAACGTCCCAGATTAATTCCGAGAACCGGAATCTTGGTATTGATTCTACGGCAGGCGCCAATCAAAGTACCGTCGCCACCAAGGGAGAACATCATATCTACTTTGTTATGAAAGTTCTTAGAGTTCCAGAACTCAAGACCTTCAGTAGATTTCTGTTTAAAGAATTTATGAACTCGTTCTTTATCTTCTTCACGGAAGACCACTTGTTTTTTACGACGAAGAAGCCAGGCGCAGAGATTCGGTAACAAATTATAAAATTCCGGAGTGGAATTTGGTTTAAGTGTAATACCGATAATTTTGAACGAAGGTTTCTTCATGTTTATTCCGTCATGGTCCGCATGGCCTGTTCGAGATCATCAAACGGCTTATTAAGTAATCGACATTGATAAGCATTGGCACGAGAAAGAACTTGAGGTGAGTTATAAGCAGTCATGATAACGAACTTTTGACTGATCTCTTCCGGGGAGAATTTCTTTTTTGACTCTTCAATGACGTCAAATCCAGAAATGTCCTGAAGCATAAGATCGCAAATGATTCGGTCATAGTGATTATTCAAAATAAGATCGATGGCAATTTTACCACTGGCAGACACGTCCACCTTGAGCCCACGACGCTCAAAAAGCTTCTTAAGAGATTGTTGGATGAGGATCTCGTCCTCAATAATCAAAATGGTATTCATGTTCTAGGTAGTGTGAGGCGGAAGTGAGCGCCTGTACCGTTATTATTAACCAAATATTCTAAATTACCACCCATTTTTACTGCCAGATTTCGAGAGAGCACCAGCCCTAGTCCAGTACCTTGAGATTTAGTCGTAAAAAATGGTTTGAAGAGCTGAGAAGATTTGTCTTCAGGTATACCTGGTCCGTTATCGATAACATCAATAAAGACCGACGTAGCGTCCGAACTCATCGAGAGTTCAATCTGGCGTGTCGTGGTCATGTTTTTCATGGCCTGAGCGGCATTCACGATTAAGTTAAAGAGAATCTGTACGACGAAGATTAAAGGCACATCCAACATAAGGTTTTCAGTGTCATCTTTGTAATTGATGGTCTTTCTGACCTCACGGCCCTCACTCTTGGAAAGGGTGATTGACTCGTCTACAATTTTTTTAATTGAAACTGGCTTGGTTTCAGTCTGAACCTGATAAAGATTTGAGAAGTTCTCAATAATCACCTGACAGCGATTAATGTTCTTCTGAATTTCTGCCATGAGATCTTTACTGTCTGTACTCACATCCATGGTGGCAAAAAGCTGAGAACCCAGTTTAAGCCCAAAGAGTGGATTACTTAATTCGTGGCGAAGAGTATTCAGGAGTTCTCCCAGAAGAGAAATACGCTGAAAGTGGAACAAATCAAAAGCATAGTGGCGAAGTTCATCGCTATCATAAAGATCCAGAGTAAATGGACCTTCAACTTTCTTATTAAAGAAAATGTCTTTCTCTTGAAGCTCGCTGGTGTAGAGGTCATTCATGAAAGATGTTCCCGTCACACCATCACGAATACGCAGTGGAAGTGGAAAGTCTTTCAGGCACACGCGAAGTTCAGAGATTCTTTTGTCTGAGAACTCTTGATCAATTAAACGTTCAAAGTGAGGTTGTAAGAGGTCAATACAGGTTTCAAACAGCTCGATTTCGTCTTTGCTGTAACTTAAAAAGTCATGACGAGAAACCACTGCAACTAATGAATATTTACGAGACATGACCTCTTTAGCAAGAAAGCTTCCATTGAATGGAAGATTCATTTTGGTAAAAGAGTCAGTCGAAAAAGATTTGATTTTTGATTTTTTGATCGAATTAAAGAAAGCGTTAAATTCTTTAACCTCAACCAGACCTTGAGTTTTTTCCCCTCTCCAGATTGTTCCAAGAAGTTCGGCCTTGGTCTGACCTTTGAGGTGGAGAATAATAATGGAACTTTCAAACTTCTGAAGAAACGGAACATCGAGAAGTTTTTCAACCAGGCTTCGAAGACTATGAGACTCATTGGAAATGAGATTCACTTTTTTAATGATCTCATCCCACAGGTCTTTAACGTTTTCACCAGGATTCAGGGAAACACTGGAATAGATTTTCTTCTCAATTCCTTGGGTGGTTTTAATAAAGCTATCAAAAGCATCACTACGCGTAAGAAGTCCCGTCTCGGCGGTCGCCCCATCTAGAGTGCAGGCAATGTTCTTTCGATAGTAGGGAAAATCGCAATGCTCGCCATCGGCGAAGTTCACCCAGAGCCTGTCGCCTTTCTTAAAAAGTGCGATTTGCGCCTCTGCCTCTTCCACCATTTTGAAACGGTCGAGATTCAGATTTTCAAAATCAGAAAGGATAAGGGGATCGATGAATAACTTTACGTATTCAGCAGCTTCTTGGTCTGAGGGATGAGATCTATTTTCCACTGGGTTAAGTTATCTTTTAATTCATACTTAATCAATTCTTCCAGCGCCACCAGGTCTTGCTTTGTTTGCGCCTGGTTCATGGCCTTAAGAATAAACAGTAAGTGGATATGAGATTCTTTGATCCCGGGGATGGTTTGCTGCTTCCGGGACATAATGGTCTTGGATAACAAGGTCGTCAGTTCCACGAACTGGCCAATATCCTGGGTCAGTTTACTGATCTTCCGGTTCCAGAAGAATTCACGTTCTGGACTAAATTCACCAATGGTCTGAATGTCGAGGATAATATCTGATAAAAACTCTAAGGTTAACCCTATAGTGTCAACGAGGAAATCTTGATTATAAGAAGGAGACGTCATCCCTGACATAGGTCCATCCTTGATATTTATAATCAAATGTTAACTTCGTTTCTTTTTAATGTCACAGAAAATAATTCGTGAAGGGCCTCAAGGGCCTGGTGTTCCTCAGAATAGGTCAGAAAACTGTTCTGGGCCTGCTCAAGGAGGGTTTGACCATTATTTTGTCCACGGCGAATGCGATAGAAGTCCAGAAATGGTCTCAACAGAGAATGTGAGGCCGAGATTTGTTCTGCCACCACGTCGATCTCGCGCAGGTTCTTAAGATGACCTTCGATTTTATTCGCGTCCGAGGTCTCGGCCTTAGACTCGTGATAAACGGTATCAATTGAAACCATCGCATAATCATGAAGACGTAAAAACTTTGTCAGAACTTCGTGATGAGTTTTAAGAAGTTCAATCTGTGCCGGAAGACACTTCGTCACTTCAAGATTCACGTCAAAGAGATTAAGAAGAAAATTCCAAAGAACTAGATGTGATTGATAAAACGGATAGTGATCATCAGTACTGTTGTGATTCTTTAAATAGGCCCCGAAAATGTTTTCGTGATCCGTGCTGTAGACGGCATATTCAGAATCAAGGGAGCGTTCTTTATTTTCAATGACCGGTGCCACTAAAGGCAAAAGAGCATGGGCCTTAAAAGTTTTGGTCTTAGAGCTAATGAAGAAATGACCTTCTCCATATGGAACAAGATTGAAGCCCTGAAAGTTTGAAGAAAGGAAAATTCCTCGTCCACCTGCCTCACAAAACTTAATGGCAGATAGAGTGGCCGGACCAATATACAAAGTTTGGGAAACATCCGAGACCAAATCGACTTCAGAAATGTCTTTGACTTGAAGATGAGAATAAGTCTGAGTGAGAAGATTAATGAATTCTTCCTGTTCATTTGAAGGAAATAAACTCGTGCTCGTCATGCCATAAGCAATCTGGCGTATCGAACCCATTCTTTCCTGGCCACGTAGATTTCCACGAAGGCCCAGAATGTTTCGATAAACGTCCTGTAAATGAAACGTTAAAAACGGTGCACGTGCTTTAAGGGTCAGTAAATATGATGACCATAGATCAGGAACAATCAGTTCGCCATTTTTTAAATGAGGACCGATTTTTGAAATAGCATTAACATTCCCATGAACTTCCCAGCTCGTTTCTTTCAGAGAAAGATTTACGCTGATGTCATAGTGAGAGGCCAGGACCTTCTTTGAATCTGTTGTAAATCCGGTAAGGACCGGTGAGGTGCGATCATAAACGATTCCGAATGCCTCTTCATTCACCAGAAGAGTCAGTTCAAAATCTTTTAAATGCGAGTGATATTTCTCGAGGACTTGAATCGTTTCAAATAAAAAATAGGCGTCGTCTTGTTGGATGATTAATAGCTTTTTCACAGCTACTTCACATCATTCAAGTTGTAACCCTTGATGTTCTCGCGGCTGCGTGAAGTCTGATCAATCTCAAGCTTAAGGGTCGCCTGGTATTCTTGAAGTTTTACCAGAAGTTTTTCATCCAGCTTCTTGATGTACTCAATCTGGCGATTAAGATCAGCACGTTTTTCGTCCGTGACTTCATTCCAGTCAATTTGAACCGAGATCTTTTCAATGATTTGGAGCAAGCGCTCACGATTTTCTGTAAAGCTGTCCAGTTGTGTGCCTTGTGAAAAGTCACACTCGAGGATGGCCTCAGTCATCGTGATCGCCTTCATAATAAATTCTTCGAAGAGGAGGGTTAGTTTATCCATTAAGCGCTCTTAACTGGGGTTTGAGTTTTAAGGTTTTTAATCGCCTCAGTCCAACCGTCGTAAAGAGTGTTAAGTACTTTCAGACAACCTTCAAGATGACTTTTCTCAATCTTGATGTTCGCCTGTGTACTTGAATAAAGGATATAGTCGTAAAGTGAAGCAAGTTCTTTTGCCACTTCACCACCAACTTCAAAGTCGAGACTGTTAGACAGTTCAACGATGATGTCTTGCATTTTGCCGATGTACTCGCCTTTCTTAGCAACGTTCTTTTGTTCGATTGCTTCGATGGCCTTCTTACAGTTTTTAATAGCAGCTTGATAAAGCATAAGTAGGATTTGTTCCTTACTTGCTGTCTCTACCGATGTCTTTTTATATGCACCTAAACCGTAGCTCATTTGGACCCTCCTCCAATGTCGCTTACTATTTTATCATAATTGCTGAATGCCCGGTGGGGCGGCAAAACCTGCAAGGCCCGCACCCTGACCTTTGATCTTAGAAATTGTCTCTTCCAGTCGGGCAAACTTCGCCTTCAAAATATCTTCTTTCTGGGCGATCGTGCGCTGACGATTGGCGATCTGACGATCAATCTGATTGATTTGGCTTTGTAGACCACCCTTACGTGTTGGTAACACACCGGTGGGTTGAGAAAGTAGCGTTTGTGCTGTCTCATCCAGGATGTCGATAAAGCCCTTCGACTTTCCATTTTCCAGGGAGTACTTACCAGTCAGGGTTTGTGATACTGACTTGTAATCTTTTGAAAGCGCCTGTTCGAATTTGGCCTGATCAAATTTCAAAAGACCGTCACGTTGGAAAGTCACACCCAGGTCACCCATTCTCATGGGACCTGCGTCAGTCATTACCGATGTGAAGACCGCTGAACGAACCCTGCTTTCAATGGTAGTAAGTGTTGAGTCACCACCCAGTGTACGTTGCGTATCAGTTTTCTCATCGAGTGAGTTTTGCTCTTTAATGAATTTTAAAACGTTGTTGATGTTATCGATGAGGCTGTTGACCTTACCACCGATCTTCTGAACGTCTTCCGTGATTTCAATATTGATCTCTTCACCCGGAAGGGCCTTTTTAAGATCAATCGTCACACCCGGAATAAGATCCGTGACTTTGTTACTTGGAACTTCAATTTCAAATCCATCGAGTTTTACCTTGGCATCTTGAGCTGGTCGCTCTTGCTCAAAGTAAATATCCACTTCGCCGTCTACCAGATAAAGATATGGGAATTCAACGCGGTTCCCATCACCCGTTTCCGTCATTGAGACAATCAAGCGATATGGTTCATCGGAGTCTTTACCATCGTTTACGACGTTCGCCCTGATGCCTAATTCCGAGTCACCGTTAATGAGTTTGGCGATTCCAGAGAGAGTCGCGTGCTTTTCATCCACGTAGATTTCTTTTTCATCTCCGTTAGGAAGATTCACACGGATATATCCAACCCCAACATAGGTCTTATCTTTGTCTTCCACACCATTACTAATGGCCGAAGATTTCTGAGCGAGTTGCACGACTTCAAGTTGATACTTACCAGGATCGGCGATGTTCTTATCTGCCGTAACATTAATGTGTTTGCTGTCACCGGTATTGATTGCTAGTTCGCGGAGTGAACGGGCGTTCTTATTTTTTAGAACTTCACCACGCATGTTTTCCACCAGCGTAGTAAGCTGCTGCACGAGAGATTTTTTGTCGTTGATCTTGCCCTTACGGACTTCCATCTGCTGAATAGGAATTTTTTCAGCTTCAACAATTTGCTGAACAATGTCCTTAGGCAGACCTGAATTGATTGATCCGAACGAAATCCCCAAATCTTTCCTCCATGAAAGTAAGAGACGATTGGAGTCGGTTTCTCATCCTGAGAACCTACTAAAGATTATCATGTGGGTTAGTTGTCGCAAGCGGGAAGAAACTGCTGTAGAATGATATCTACTTGAAAGGAAAAAGAGAGAAGGTGAACAACTCCCTCTCTCTTCTTCAAAATCAGTCTATAGGTCTGGGAGCTTTTTAAAAGTCCCACTGTTCTGATCGGATAATATGGAAAATGCTTTAGCGAAAAACTCAAATATTATATGGGAAAAGTCGAAGTTCTTTATAAATCGACTACTTATCTACTTTTCTTTTTTGCTATTACCGGTCTGGATTCAGAAGACTCTTGAGATCAACATCTTCGTTCAGTCTCTTCTCATGCTCGCATATATCTTATTCATGGCGGGCCAGTGGTATCTATTAGGTAAAGAGATTGATCACCGTTTAAAAATTTACTTCCGCGCCAACTCCAGCATCGACCGCGTCCTTTACCGCGTGTTGATTGGGAATGCGACCATGATGATCATCTTCAACATCATGACATTTATCCCGGAGGGGATTGTTCGCCACTTCTTCTGGGGCTTCTTTGTGGTCCTGGGATTGTTTTACTCATGGCCCACCCGCGGGAAAATTATTGAAGAGTCCGTTTCAACTCAGTTCACGGAATATAAATATCTCGACTCATTTGAGAAGACGGTTTTGTTTCTGACTCTCGCCATGTTTGTGGCCAGTATGCCGAGCTTTCCGTTCTTTAGTAATCTTGAAACTTTTAAACTGATCGTAGATCCGGAAGAGAAAATGCACTCTCAAATCTGGAACTATTTATTCATGAATTTCTATCCATTCCGCAAGATTCCGCACCTGGTGAATCTGGGATGGAGCATGCATTTTTACTTCGTAAACTTTGGGCTTTATCTCCTCGCGTTCTACGGAATAATGCGCTTCTTTATGTCCCGCAGACTTTCGATTCTGGGACTATTCGCTCTGGTTTCTACCTGGTCTTTTTCACTCTTCTTAAAGAAAGATCCTTATATTGGGGCCGCCACATGCTTTTCTGTTTTATGGGTGTGGTCGATTCTTTGGTGTGTGAAAAGTTCAACCTATCGCTCGGGTCTGATGTACGGGCTCCTTTGTTATACCGGGGTCGTGCTGAACTATAACAATATCTTTTTATTTCCAGTGGGACTGGCGCTTCTCTATTTCTTCTTCTTAAAAGAAAGCACGGATTGGTACCGCTCGCAGTTTGTGAAATACACTTCCCTCGGCATGTTCCTGATCCTGATAACCATGATCACTCATATAGATCTCCGGTTCTTTGAAAACGCTTTTACGCTGAAACAATTGGGTGCTTATGTCTCGATTGTCCTAAAGCGTAAGGCCTTCTATGCGTTGTCATTTTTGGGTCTGGTTTCTCTTCTCATTATGAACTTCAAACCAGAACGCAAAACACTTACGGTGTTAACTCTGGATGTAAAACGTCTGCGTGAATTTAGTGTTCTTGTTCTGTGTCTGATTTTGTTGTCCCTCACAGTTGATAAAGATCTTGCTCAGAGTTTTGGTCTTCTGTGGTTTGTCGTGTTCTTGTGCATTCTTCCACTCGAGTGGATTTTCCAATCAATCTCACGTCTTCGTTCGCGGCGAAATTTCATCTACATGATTTATGTGATCCTGTGTCTGCTTGATTCTCACTTCGAGGGACGCATCAGAATCATGTACAATTTCTATGAATCACCACCGGATATAGTTGAGCTAATCAATCGTGAGCCCTAGGTTAAGATCTTAGATTTACTTACTTTTTGAAAATTTCTTTTGCACCGAATTCTGGAGAGTTGTTAGAATATTAGTAAGAACGAGAAGAGAATTAATCTCTTCATCGCGATCAAGGAGGACTTTTGTACAAGGCACCCTTAACCGCTACTGTTTTCAAAGATTTCTCGTCTTGCTATCAACATTTCTCGTCTCAAAAGTCCCGTAACCCCGATCAACCATTTGTCTATGTCGATGCTTCAGGTGTGAAGTTGGTGACAGATGTTGTGGACGCAGAGGCGACTGCAAGTGATGGAGTTTTCGCTCTATCGATGGCCCAGGACGGATATATAGAGATGCTGGCCTTGTATGAAGCGAGTTAATTAATTTTGTGGAAAACTAATTTAGTCAACAAATTGAATTGAAAAAAATGAAAAGGGAGCCGCAGGTTCCCTTTTTTTATGTGCTTGAAATTGCTATAGTACTTCAGTGCATTGTAAGAACAGTTCAGAATTTACAACAAAAACAATTGTGGAAAACTGAGGACTATTTGTGGATAAACAGCATTTTTTGAGAAATTCTTTGGCCAAAATTATGGTTGCAGAATTGTCGGCCATTAATGAACTCGTAAAAAGATATCCCAAAGCGGACATTCAGTTTAAACAAGACGGCTCACCAGTTACTGAACTCGATTTGTTCTTATCATCCCATGTTGAACTTTTGATGGAAGAGCACTTTAAAGGTGTAACGTTTTACTCGGAAGAGAAGTTTTCGGATTGGGGCTTTCCTTTACTAGCACTCGATCCCCTTGATGGAACTCGTGAGTATATTGAAGGTCGTCCCGAATGGGCCCTTTCTATTGGCCTATTCAAAACAGATAAGTTTGAGGGTGAAGGCTGGGTCTATAATCCGGTGACTCAAGAACTCTTCGATGCTCCTGCAAAAATTGAGTTCCCAAAGAAGTCCACTTATCGTGGAGAAGTCTCTCGTTCCGAGTGGAAACAGGGCCTTTTTACAAACAAGTTCACGGAGCGATTTGAACTCCAGGCGGTGGGCAGTATCGCATATAAGCTCGGTCGTCTTGCCTATGGAAAATGTGATTACGTAGTTAGCTTAAGACCCAAAAACATCTGGGACATTGCGGGCGGAACCCTGCTTTGTGAACAAGCGGGATTTAAATTCTACTCTCAAGGAAAAGAAGTCAAAGATGTGAGGAAGCTCTATGAGCCTCCTCTTATTTGGTGCCACGAGAAGCTTTTTTCGGAGCTTTCAAAGATTTACCCGTAGAAGCGCAGACGTCTTTTAAATTACAAAGATCACATTGCGGGCGACGAGCAATACAAGTGCGGCGACCAAGAAAAATCAGAAGGTGTGAAAGCATCGTCCACTGCTCATTGGGAAAGAGCTTCATGAGATCTTGTTCGACCTTTTCTGGTTCTGTTTCTTTAGTCAGTCCCAGAAGGCCAGCGGTTCGTTTAACGTGAGTATCAACCACGATGCCGGTGTTGATATTGAAAGCGTTTCCAAGAACCACATTGGCGGTTTTGCGGCCCACACCCGGAAGCTCACTTAGCTCTTCAACAGTCTTAGGAACCGCACCCTTATGAAGGGCCACCAGGTCCTGAGCACAGCCAATCAGACTCTTACTTTTATTACGAAAGAAGTTTATCGACTTAATCGCCTCTTCCATATCTTCAAGCTTCGCTTTCGCCATTTTTTCGGGAGTTGGGTACTTTTTGAATAAGGCGGGAGTCACCATATTCACGCGTGCATCCGTGCATTGAGCAGAAAGGATGGTCGCCACTAGTAATTCAAATGGATTAGAGTGATTTAATTCACAATGGGCATCAGGATGGACTTTAGAAAGTCGCTCATACACCACAGAGGCAAGTTCAGATTTTTTCATACATCCAAAGTAGCAAAGTTGGCCTAAATCGACAAAGCCTGCTAAGAACAGGGAATGAGTAATTTTAAAGTCAAAGACCACTATTTTAATAAGGCAAAGAACGAAAACTTTCTTGCCCGCTCAGTTTATAAGCTGGAAGAGATCGACGAGAAATACAAGATCTTGAAACCCGGCATGCAAGTGGTTGACTTCGGTTATCATCCTGGATCGTGGATTCAGTACACCAGCCGTGTGATTGGTGATGAAGGTCGCGTGGTAGGAATTGATGTCCGTGAGGTTAATAAAAAATTATCTGGTGTTAAAAACGTACGCGTTTATCAAAAAGACATTTTCGATATTCATGATCTTAGCCAGTTAGAAGTCGACGGACAGTTCGATGTGGTTCTGTCTGACATGGCGCCAAACACAACTGGGATCAAAACTCTGGACCAAGACCGCAGTCTCAATCTGGTTGAATCGGTTTTTGGCCTTCTTCCTCGTTTCTTAAAACCAGGTGGAAACTTCGTCATCAAGGTTTTCGATTCTCAAAGTGCTCAGAATTATCTGAAAGAGCAGAAAAACCTGTTCAAAGAGTTCCATTATCTAAAACCAAAATCTACCCGCAGTATTAGCAAAGAATTTTTTGTCATTGGAAAGAGTTTTAAGGCATAATCTCTTTCATGGTTTTTAAGGATTTAAACCGCAAAGGCAACTTTGCTCTTCTAGGCGTTCTAGGCGTGGTCGCGCTGGCTACTTTCCCTGCTTGGGGAAATCTCAATTTTATTAAGGACAATACACTCTTTGCTCAACCTGCCACTTCGGTGAAACCGGATCCAGTTGCAGACGATTGGAGCAAGATCGTGTCTCGTCACCAAAGTTGGGTTGATCAGATCGATTACGATAGTTCAAAATATCACGTTAAATACACCTTCAATGATGAACTGGAGACATTCATCAAGAAGCAATTGTCCCTTTATAGGCCGGACTACACGTCAGTGGTTGTAATGGACAATGAGACAGGGAAAATTCTCGCAGCGGTGGATTACGCTCGCGCGCAGAATATCTACGGTCGAGACCTCGCGTTTTCTACCACTCACCCTGCTGCCAGTATTTTCAAAGTTATTACTGCCGCCGATCTTTTAGAAAACACTCACATTAAAACTGATACTGAGTTTCACTTCACTGGTCGTTCTACGACTTTATATCGTAGCCAGTTAAAAGAACCAAATGGCCCTCGTCGTTGGGTGAGAACACTTGATTTAGAGAAGGCCTTCGCCACATCTAACAATGTGATCTTCGGACGTACTGCAATTGAAAACCTAACTCCTGCCGGTCTTAAAAAGATGGCGGAAAAGTTTGGATTCAACCGCAGACTGGTTGAAGGTATTAACCTAGCTCCTTCGGTCTTCAACATGGCCCAGGATCAATACAATCTTGCTGAGTTCTCTTCTGGTCTTAACAACAAGACCATGATGAGTCCGGTGCATGGTGCTGTCATTGGTTCAGTGGTCGCTAACGGTGGTCTTCTTCGTTATCCAGTTGTGATTGAGCAACTCGAAGGGATCTCGGATAAGAGAACAATGTTTCCTCCGCTAAAGAAGGACGAGATTGTTTTAACTCCTAAAACTGCTGAAGATTTGAGAACTCTTTTCATGGCCACTATTACTCAAGGTACGGCCCGTTCTTCATTCCGTCGTTCCAAGTATCTTTTGGAGAAACTTGAAATTGGTGGGAAGACCGGAAGTCTTACTGGTGGAGAGCCATACGGAAAACGTGATTGGTTTGTAAGTTATGCCAAGTCACTTGAAGATAAAAATGATAAGGGTATTTCAATTTGTGTCATGATCGTGAACCAGAAGAAGTGGTACATAAAGTCTCCGCTTCTCGCCAAGAACATCATGGAATACTACTACGCGAACCTTTATCCACATAAAAAATAAAAGGTGGACCTAATGGAAGAAAATTCTAACCCTGAAACTGTTACGCCTACACCAGAGGTTGCTGCTGGTGCCGCTCAGCCGCTTATTAACAAGAAGGCGAAGTTCATCAAGGAAGTGAAGTCATTTACCTTGATCATTCTTTCAGTTCTGGTTTTCCGTTCTGTTCTTTTCGAGCCATTCAAGATTCCTTCTGGCTCAATGATCCCAACTCTATTAATTGGTGACTTTATCCTGGTGAATAAGTTCTCTTACGGATTCAAAGTTCCTTTCAGTGACTGGTTCACTGATCCTATTTATCTGACTGGTCCAAGCACTCCAGAGCGTGGTGATGTGATCGTGTTCAAATATCCAAAAGACACGAACCTTAACTACATTAAGCGTGTGATTGGTCTTCCGGGTGACACGATTGAAGTGATCGACAAAGTTGTTTACGTGAACAACAAGCCGATTGAAACAAAAGACGTGGACGGGAAGAAGATCCTGGAAGATATGGATGATCGTTATAAGTCTTATCAGTTCCGTTTCATGGAAACTAAAACTGGTGACAAAACTCACATCACACAAGTTGATATGGGGAATGATTACTTCGCTAACTACTATAAGTTCACTGTTCCGAAGGACAATTTCTTCGTAATGGGTGATAACCGTGACTTCTCAGCAGATTCTCGTCGTTGGGGTACGGTTCCATTCGGCCATATCAAAGGTAAGGCCGTGATGATCTGGTTCTCACTTTCAGTGCCATGGCCATGGAGTGAGGATGAGCAGGAATCGTGGAAATTCCGTCCTTGGAGAATTGGAACAATTATTAAATAAAAAGAAAGGCCCCGTTTGGGGCCTTTTTATTTTAGGACAATCTTTGTTTCACCATCATTCCCAGTTTCTGGAAGCTCGCCCTGAAAATCTCGCGAGCGTTTTAAATAATCTCTCAGCCAATTTTTAAGCACACCATCACCGTGTCCATGGATCACACTGATATATGGCACGTCTCCTGAAAGTAAATCACCTAGCGCCTTCTCAATTAAGTTTTGAAACTCGGAAAGTCGCATCCCACGAACATCAAACTCTAATTGAGAGCTTGAGGTCTTCACGAAACTCACAGACACTTTTGGTTTCAACGGTGCTCGTTTTGAGCGACCAAGGGTGGCCACCGGAACCGTAAGCTTAATCGGGCCTTTGGCAATCGTGACTTCACGACGACGAAGATCCACTCCTTGTACCGTGAATTCTTTTTTCAGAGTATGTGAGTAAACGGTATCGCCGGATTTAACTTCCTCGATGGTTAGATCACCTATCGGAACTTCTTCTTCTACGACTTCAATGCCACGAAGTTTATCAATCTGAGTTTTCAGTTGGTAAGACTTATCATCGATGCGTTTAACTTTTTGAATTTCGTTACGACGAGCTTCCTCTACGAGGGCCCGCGCTTCGTTCAAAATTTTATCCACTTCCTGACGGGCCTTGGCGAGTTCTTCCTTCATGCGAAGATTTAGGATCCCTTCCATGGCACCTTTTTGGTTTTTAAGTTCCACTTCAAGCTGACGATTGGAAGTTAGAATCTGATCGAGCTCAATTTGTTTTTGAGAAACTTTCTGAAGGAGAGTTTCATAACTCACGTTCTTAGCACTCAAATGCGAAAGCGCCTTGGCAGGCACGTCTTTCACCTCATCATGACCTCGTGAAAGAATGCGGAAAATATCAATCGCCATGGAGGCACCTGGGGTCCCCCACTGGATTTTATAAGTGGGTTTCATGTTGGTGGTATCAAAGCCCACGTGACACGAAATGTAGTTTCGATCCTGGTGAATCAGGGTCTTAAACATTTGGTGGTGGGTAGAAACCACAATGTGGCAAACTGCGCGTTTATGAAGTTCATCAAAGTATGAAAGTGAAAGTGCTGAAGCTTCATCAGAGGATGTTGAGTTAAAGATTTCATCGATCAGAATTAAATTCGATGGAAGAATATTTTCCATGAGATCGATATAGTTTTTCACTTCACCTGAGAAGGATGAAAGACCGACTTGCAGGTCTTGAAGGTCATTGCCGAAATAAAACACGCCTTCATAAGGATACATTTCGGCCTCGGCCGCAGGGACGAAGAAGCCGTGATAGAACAATAAGTACGCAAGTGTTACTGATTTAAGAAAGACCGTCTTACCACCAGTGTTCGGGCCAGAGATCACAATTCCGTGATTACTCTGATGGCAATCGGCACTGTTTTTAACTGGGTTCTTAATCAAGGGATGAAAAAGCCCAGTGAATTTAAATCCAGGATTAGATCTGATGGAAGGGCATTCCAGTTGATACTTAGTCGCAAAATCTGTTTTCGCGAGATAGAAATCAATTCTTCGCACGACATATAGGCATTCATTAATCAGATCACCGTGTTCACCCAACAAGCGGGAGAACTTCATGGCGAGTTGATTTATGATTTCATCAATCTTAGCAATTAATTCTAGTCGGCGGTTACAGGCGTCTCTGACTTCAAATGGTTCAACAAAAAGGGTCTGACCAGATTCTGAACGAGAAACAATGAGACCAAGATCCGAACGATAAGAATCTGAACGCACTGGTACTACGAAACGATCATAGTGAACGTCATAACTATTATATTGAAGGACTTTTTGGTTGGCGGCGTTGTTGATCCATTCCTGGACCGTCTTTCTAATTTTGTCTTCCAGTTCACGCAAACGGCGATTCAGATCCGCTAGTTCCGGATGACGTTCAAAGTGAACCTCGCCTGAGCTGTCCACCAGATGGCGAAACTCACGCAGGAACTTCCTTTGAATCGGCATGAAATCCATTTCTGTGATTTTTTGAAATTCAGCGATTTTAAACTTTGGAAAATCTTGTTTTATGAACTGAGCACTTTCAATGAGGAGAACAACTTTATTGAGTTCGCTAAAGTGCAGCACACCTTCTTTCGCCAGATGCAGAATATGACGATCGAGTGATTCGTCTGCGGGAAGTTTTCCAAAAAGTTGACTCACGATCGGTCGGTAGTCATCTTTAAATTCTTGTAAGTAAGTCTGAGTACGAATGAGTTCAGCAGACAGGTCTTCCCAACGATTCGCAAAGAGCTGCGTCACGAGGCCTTTCTTATTCGATTCAAAATAAGCGAATTGAGATATAATGCCTGAAAGGACATCCCATTCGACTTGTGCGTGATGCACGGAGTGTTGAGTAGTGATAAGATTAATCGTCATATGATCCAATACTATCTAGATTTAGAGAAACAAGTTAAAAATATCAAAGAAAAGGCCCTCTCCCAAGGGCAAATCCAGAAGATTTATAGTACGGCCTACTTTATTTCCCTAGCAATTCGCGCGCCTGGAAAAACCTGGCATTTATTCATTGGGCGGGGAGGCGGCCAGGAAGGTTTGTGGTTGCATGATTCGCCTCCTCCCTCTGTGCTGAGACGAAAAGATAACTTTCTGGAATATTTTCGTCGTCACTTAAGTGCCTGCAGTTTCCTCGATGTATCACTCGATAAATACGATCGTATCGCTAAACTTACTTATCAAAAATTTGGTGAAGAACAATCCTTCCTTCTCTTCTGGAAGGGCCGCAAACTTTATTTCCTTCATCATTACCAGGAGCAACCTGAAGCTCCTTTTAAATTGCTATTAAGTTGGCGGGGAAAGGCCTTTATTCCAGGAATTGAGATAACTGATCTCTATGAATATTTTGATGAGATCGGTCGCCATCATGACATGAAACATGACATGGCCTCTCCCGAAATTTATGGAATGGAAAAACTCCTGGAAGATGAGCTTAAGGCCTCCAACCTTAAAGGTATGGGCTCTGCTCCGACTTTTCTTCAGAGGAAAAAAGACAATATCGAAGATGATTTACGTCGTACCAAGCAGTGGGACAAGCTTCAGGCGATCCTTGATAAAGGAGAGTCGCTGGATATGTACGAGCTAAAAGTCGGTGATCATAAGATCAAGTTTGAAGGTGAACTCAATCCTTATGAACGAAGGAACCTTCTCTTTCAAAAGATCAAAAAACTCAAACGCGGCGAAAGCATTCTAAGTGAAAGACTTAAGACTGTAACAGATCAGCTGGCCGGAAAAGAGACAACGGTTGCTGCAACATCAACAATTCCCATCACCAAGCCAATTTGGGGAGAAGAAAAAACTCCAACATTCCAGGCCCCAAAAAATACAGCTGATGAGTATAAAATTCTATCATTAGAAAATTGTCAGATTGGTGTTGGGTTAAATTCCCAAGGAAACGATCAGCTCAGAAATAAATGGGCCAACAAAGAAGACTACTGGATCCATCTTGATGGACAGAAAAGTTCCCATGTCGTGATTAAGCTTCCTACTGGGCAGGCGTTGGACCCACAAACGCTAAACTTAGGGGCCTCAATAGTTGCCCATTTTTCTCACTTTAATGCTGATTGGATTCCCATCATCTATACCCAGGTGAAAAATTTGAAGGGTGTTTCCGGGGCCGCGGGTATGGTAATATACAAAAAGGAAAAACATCTACAATGTCCCAGAGTTAATCTGGATAACGTAATTAAGGACTGACCATGAAGGCCCTACTTTGTTTATTGTTCGTTACTTCTACTGCATTTGCACAAGACGCTGCCACATATTTAAAGAACTTTGATGCCAAAGTTTACTCTCTTAAAACTAAGGGTGTGAAAGATTTTGTGGTTGATATCGAAAGCACAAAATTAACGAAACAAATGAATGATCAGCAGGTCTTCGGGAAAGTTAAAGAAGTCGTTTTCCGTACTTATTGGACCGCGAATCCAGAGCGTTTAGCAATTGAAGTGGAAGGACTTCCTGATGGCTTTAAAGAGATCAAAGAAGAACTTAAACTTTCTCTATTGGGGATGATGGATAACCTTATCCCTCCTACGATGGCCCAACGTTTTAATGGTTATAAGTTTGCAAACGGAAATAAAGCGAAAGAATTTATTGCCCAAGATACAACTGGAGTGGCACCCATTCCAAGTTTCGTATTGAAGTTTGATCAGGAAGACAAATTGGTTGAAGTGGTGGGACAAAAACCAATCGGAACTTTAAATATTGCCCCGGTTTATGCCAAAGAATCATTCTCAGATGGACGCTATGTTCTTAAACAACAGACTACGACCAGTACAGAAGGTAGCCAGACTGTTACAATCAAGAAAGTGTTGGAATATGGCCAATCTCAAGGCATCGGTGTTTTAACAGGCGTAGAAGTGACCACTGAACAAAAAGGTCAGAACGGAAAGGCCGTCTCTGCGACAGATGAACTTACTTTCAAAAACTACAAAATCAATGCCGGTGAAGCCCTGAAATTCTTTCTTGGTGAAGGCACCAAAGAGATCAAAAAGAAATAAACCTGATCAGAATAGTTTATTCGTTTTTAGAGTGCCTTCTTCCTTGAGTGGCGCATGTAAGAGGTTATAATGATTTAATAACTTTCTTAAGGTGTGCACGTGCGTTCAATAGTTCTCTCTAAAAGTGGTATCAATAAAGTTCGAAGTCATTCAACAGAATTAAAAGCTGCAGATTTCGAAGGATCAATTAAATCTGTTCCTCCAGGGGAATGGTGCCAGTTTCAGCTTTCTCCAACTGAATTTTATGTGGGCTTCATCAATCCAATGATTGAAGAGAAGTACACATGTGCTTATCTGGTAGGAAAAGTAACTGCTGAAGAATTAAAAACATTTTCTCCGGATAAATTTGTATCAGCACAAATTAAGAAGGCATTTGATAAGCGTCAGCGCTATGAAACTTATCACTCTGGTGCTCGTCTTTTTTACGGTATGAGTGATGGCCTGCCTGGATTGATTGTCGATAGTTTTGAAAACGCTTCAATCATTCAAATCAATACGGCCGGTGTGGATAAGTTTCGTGATCAGATTAAATCAACTCTAGAAACTCTCACGGGAACGAAGGGATATTTTTTAGATAATCCTAAGTACCGTGAGAAAGAATATCTCCCAACTTTTGAAACAGAAAAATTTCCTGATCTAGATGTCATTGAAAACGGTCTTCGTTACAAGATTCGTTCTGAAGTTCTTCAGAAAGTTGGTTTTTATTACGACCATCGTGAGAATCGTTTTCAACTCATGAGTCTCTTGAAACGTTTAAGTCATAAACCTAAGCGCGGGGTGGATCTTTTTAGTTATGCTGGTGCTTGGGGCATGAGTGCCTTGTCAGGTGGAGTTGAAAGAGTTGAATTCGTTGATCAGGGGGACTTTGCGGTCGAAGTAGCTGAGGCCCTCAAAATTAATGGCTTTGCCGATCGTGGTGCTTTTCATCGTCAGGACGTTTTTAAATATCTTGATGAAATGATCAATAAGCAAACTAAGTTTGATCTTGTCCTTTGTGACCCTCCGGCCTTCGCCAAGAGTGCTTCACAAAAAGATCAGGCCCTAGAAGGCTACAGTAAGCTTCATCGTAAGGTCCTTAAGTGTGCCGCCGCTGGAAGTATTTGTGCTTTCTCATCTTGCACTCATTATGTTGGACATGATGAGTTCCAGAAGAACGTGATGGACGCCGCCAGAAAAGAAGGACGTAAAGTTCAATTGATCTATAGTGGAATGCAAGGGTGGGACCATCCAGTCACTTCTCTTGAAGACAAATCTAATTACATTAAAAGTTATTTTTATTTCGTGGAGTAAAATATGGTTTTACAGGAAAAAGCTCACTCGGTTATTAAGCAGGCCAAAACTATTATCTTCGGACAAGATGAACTTCTTGAATCGATTGTGGCCGCTCTTGTGTGTGAAGGACACTTACTTATTGAAGGTCTTCCTGGTCTAGGTAAGACTCTCAGTGTTTCAGTCATGAGTAAGTTATGTGATTTAAACTTTCAGCGTATTCAATTTACTCCGGATCTTTTACCTTCTGATTTGATCGGTACCATGATGTACAATCAGCAGAAGCAGGAGTTCTCAACTAAGTTTGGTCCAATCTTTACTCAGTTGGTTCTGGCGGATGAGATTAACCGTTCGCCTGCCAAGGTTCAGGCCGCACTTCTTGAGGCAATGGCCGAAAAGCAAGTAACCATTGGTGATAAGACCCATAAACTTCCGACACCGTTTGTGGTGCTTGCAACTCAAAACCCGATCGAGCAAGAAGGTACATATAATCTTCCTGAAGCCCAACTTGACCGTTTCATGATGAAAATCTCGGTAGATTATCCTGATTTTGAGGCCGAGAAAAGTGTGCTTGGTCTTAAACCAGCTCAGTTGGATCTAAAACCGGTCATTAATCAAAATGATTTATTCGAAATGAAAGAGAAAGTAGAACAAGTCTATGTCGATGAGAAAATCAAAGACATGATTATCAGAATTGTTCACGCCACTCGTCCTGGCAGTAAGTTCTTTCTTAAAAAATACGATGGGGCCATCATTGCGGGAGCTTCTCCCCGTGCTTCGATCTGGTTATTTAAAATTGCGAAGTTTAAGGCCTTCATGGAAGGGAAAGATTTCGTTTCTCCAGATCACCTTCTATCAATTGTTCCATCAGTGTTGGGTCACCGTGTGATTCCTTCTTATGAAGCACAAATTGATAAACTTAATACAAGGAATTTAGTGGCGACCATCGCTGCGAACGTAATCTAAGTATGAATTTAAAGGAAATCGAACGCGTCGTCGGGATGATCCAGACGCATATTTTCAGAAATTCCAATGCCTACTCTGCGGGCATGCTGAAATCGCATTTCCGTGGTTCTGGTCTTCAGTTCCGTGAACACCAAATTTATGTTCCGGGAGATGACGTACGTTTTATTGATTGGAAACTATCGGCCAGATCGCAGAACACTTACGTTAAGACCTTTGAGGAAGAGCGTAACGTTGAGATCGTAGTTATGATGGATCTCAGTCAAACTCTTCTGTATGGCTTTGAAGATGTTTCAAAATTACAGGCGATGATTGAAATCATTGGTCTGCTGTATATCCTTGCCGGTGAGACTCATGACTTAGTGAGAGTGGTCATCTGGTCAAACAAGACCATTAATCTTCCTCCAAAAAAAGGCAAGGAAGGTCTGACTCTTTTCATCTCGATGCTCGAACGTCTCGGGCTTATTGATGAAGATGGCAAAGTCATTTTGAAGCAGAAGGGTCCTCTGAATAACCATACTGAAGAAAATAAAATTGCCCAGATTAAGTCTTTCCTCGCTCGCAGAAAAGAAGTGATTTATCTGGGAGATTTGAGCCTCGTTAAGAATAAAGAACTTTGGGGCAAGATACTGGATAAGAAGAACATGCATTGCTTTCGCGTGTTTTCACCAGTTGATAAGAACACGGATCTCCCTTTTCTCTTTAAAGCTAAAAATCCACTCACTAATCGTGGAGTGGTGACTGATTTGAGAAGCAGTGAAAAAGATCCTCTCTTTATGAAGCAGCGTTTTAAAGAGATTGGTGTACATGAACGTTATTTGGAAAAATTTGTAAAAGAGCTAGTGTGATTAAATATATCGCTTTCTTCATCCTACTTATACCTTGTCTGGCCTTTGGAGCTACCGCTCTAAATTTAGATTTTGGTAAAAATGAAATCAAGCAAGGTAGCATTGAAACGGCCAAGATTCTGCTTAAGGCCGATGCGGTTCAAAGAGTTCCTCTTCAAAAGTTAAAGGGCCAGACTCTTGCCGAGACCATTTATTTCTATGACGTGTCTCCTTTGATGAGAAAAGAAGGAAGTGACTTTTTTGAGGCAGAGGCCAAAGTTATTTTTGCTAAGACTCCTGAAACAAACGCCTTAGGGACAAAATTCGGAAATGAAGATCTCCTCGTGACTTGGGGTAATTCTCAAATTTCTCCCACTGAAGCTTCGAAGGGCTTTATTTTTGGAAAGTTTGAAATCCCTTCTCGTCCGAAGATCATTTTGTGGCTATCGATTATTTTAGGTTTAGGCGTTCTTATCTTCTTAGTCATTTGGGGAAGAAAGAAGTACCAAATTAAAACCGCTCGTAAGAAGAAGATGCAAGATCTTAAACGTGAACTTCTGGGTGCAACAAACTACCAGGAAGTCGTCGAGGTTTGGAAGAAGAAGCATAAATTCCTGGATACCTTTCCTCAGATTGAAGAATCATTCAAAGGCTTTGAAACAGTCTTATTTAAATACCAGTTTAAACCTCGCCAAAACGAAACTGAGATGGCCCAAGTGACCGAGGCCTATCGAGATTTCGTTCGTAAGATCGAAGGAGGATTAAATGGAATTTAAAAATCCTCTTCTTCTTTGGGTCGGTGTTGTTGCTGGTGTTCTTTGGGCCATTGATTACTGGAAAATTTTTCAGCGTGCTCAACTCTACTTCCCTTTAAATCAACACAAAGTTTCATGGTGGAAGAACGGCCTGCGTATCATTTTATTTCTGGCGGGCATTATTGGTTGGGGATATCTAAGCTATTCTATGATGCAGCCGCGCAAGGCCCAGAAGTTTTCACCAAGTAGTGTGGAAGTGAACGATATTGTCCTTTGTATCGACGTTTCTCGTTCTATGCTGGCCGAAGACATTAAACCAAATCGTTTGGAAGTTGCTAAAGAACGCATCAGAGAGTTTGCTCGTCTGCGTCCTACGGATCGTATCTCAATTATTATTTTCTCTGAGAAAGTATTCACTCTTCTACCACTGACTACAGATCCTTCTCTGGTGGATAAAGTGTTATCTGAAATTTCAATCGGCTATCTAGGTAGTGGAACAAACATCGGTGACGGTCTCGCCCTAAGTGTTGCTCGTGCCGTAAATAGTGATACTAAAAATAAAGTTATCGTTCTTTTGACTGATGGTGTGGCCAATGTTGGAACCATGACGCCATTGCAGGCAGCTGAAGAAGCTAAACAGTATGGAATCAAGGTTTATACAATTGGCCTAGGTACTGATGAAGACGCAAAAATTCCGGTGGGTAATGGAATCTTCGGAACTCAGTATCAGCTTATTCCGGGTGGATCAATCGACTACAAGGTGCTGAAAGAAATCAGTGATCTGACAGGTGGTAAGTTCTATCCTGCCAAGAGTGAGAAGGCACTGAAAGACATTCTCGATGACATCCAGAAACTTGAAAAAACCGAAATCAAAGTAAACAACCAGATTGTTTACGATGAAAAATATTATTCATATCTCTTAATTGGAGTGGCATTGATCTTCGGAGTGGAAGTTCTTCGCCGTTTACTTCTGAAGGATGTGGTGTGAACTTTAATCAACTTACATTCTGGCCCGCCCTCCTGGTGTGCTTTTTAGTTTTTATTGTCATTGTCGTTTTATTAGAGCGTCGTTTCTTCAAGATAGTGCGCACCTACTGGTTTTATAATCGGAGTTTCTTTAGCTATCTCTCGACACTATGTTTTATCGCGGGCATGGGTGGCCTTTTGTTGAGTCTCTTGGATGCACGTGGACCGGAAGAAAAAATTAAGACCGAAGTTCCTCAAGATCGAACAATCATTCTTATTGATACTTCTGCGAGTATGTTAGCGGAAGACGTTAAGCCTAGTCGCCTCCAGAAGGCCGCACTGATTGCAAAACACTTTGCTCGTAAAGCGGCCGGACAACAACTTTCCATTGTGGCCTTTGCTGAAATTCAAAAGAAGATCGTCCCTTTCACAACCGACATTGATCTTATTGATGCGCGTTTAGATAGTATCAAAACTCTAAGAAACCAATACGGCTCTTCGGCCCTAACTCTGGCGATTCAGGAAAGTATTCAGTACTTCCAGGAAACCGGAAGTGAGGCCCGCGGAAATATTTTGGTGTTAACTGATGGGGAAGAGACCGCTGAAGGTATCAATCTTAAAGTACCTAAAGAAGTTCATGTGGCCCTGGTTGGCGTAGGAACAGAACAAGGCGGAAGAATTCCTTTGGATGATAGTCGTGGTTTCCGTTTTGGTTATAAGAAAGATAAAGGTCGCGACGTTATTACTAAGTTAAACGAAAAATTTTTCGAAAGAGCTGCGGCCGATATGCCTTCAGCAAAATACTGGATCGCCAATAGTTATTCTCTACCTTCTGAGGAAATTATTGAGTTCTTCAAATCTGAGAATGTTAAAGGTGACCAACAACAAGATATGGTGATTAAACCAGTTTTGATGGAATGGATCGTTGTGCCTTCAGTTATTCTTTTAGTACTTTCATTCTTCTTTAAGAATTTAAAAGTTTTTTCTCTCGGCCTTCTTCTTATGATCGCTCCAGTTCGTGCTCAGGAAGAAGCTCCGGCCCCGAGTTGTCTCCTGAGGCCATTGAGCGCTTAAACCTTCTTCAGAAAGGCGAACTCAACCAACTGGAAAAACTTAAACTTGCGGACGATCTTCAAAAGGGTGGTTCAAAAGAAGAAGGATTAGCTCTCTTTGAGGAAAATTTGCCTGCAAAAATTGATAAAGATCTTCCCCCTGAGGCCTATCTAAATTACGGTACCGCACTTCTTGAGAAGGGTGATATTCAAAAAGGTCTTTCAGTTTACCAAAAGCTTTCAGATTCTTTAAAAGGTGATCCTAAAGCAAATGAATTCAATGAGACGATGAATAAGAACATCGTTTCTTTCTTTAAAAAGCAAGAAGAGCAAAAGAAGAAGCAGGACAAAGAGAACAAAGACAAGAAAGAGAATAAAGACCAGCAGGATCAAAATCAGCAATCTGGAAATAAAGACCAGAAGGACCAAAACGGAAAGTCAGGTCAACAGCAGAAGAAAGAATCTGGCGAAAACCAGGATCAGAAAAAAGAAGATCAAAAGAAAGATCAGTCTGAAGAAAAGAAAGACGAATCTGAAGACCAAGAAAAGAAAGAACAAAAAGATCAGGAGAACCAGGGTGAGAAAAAGCCAATGCCTCCTAAAAAAGTTCCAGCAAAGTTAAAACAACTCATGTCTGATGATCGTCAACTTCAAATGAAGATGATTGAACAAGGCACGAGAGATTTAAATAAGAAGAAATCCAGAAAGAGCAAGGACTGGTAGTATGAAATATATCATTATCATTTTAGCGATGCTTTTAAGTTCAATCGCTTTTGCTGATGAAGTCAAAGTAGAATTAAATCCTCCTCGTCCGGTTATGGGCGAAGTATTCCAGGCCTATTTCAGGGTCTTCACAGATTCTGATGAAGAACCGGTGATTAATTTTAGTCCTGCCGGGATTGAAGTTGTGGGTAAATCTAATCAAGGTGTTTCAACGCGAACGATTTATGCCAATGGAAAGCTGACGGTGACCCGTGAGTTAACAATCGTTTATGATCTCGTGGCCGGAAAGCCTGGAATGAATTCACTAAGGGACATAACAGTTCAACTTGGTAATAAAACTTTGAGACATCCTTCATTGAATGTGACTGTCTTAAAAGAAGCAGAAGTTCTCGCCGATGTTTTCGTCATGGCCGATGTTCCAAAGAAAGAGCTTTATGTGGGTGAAGGATTTGTTGCCCGCTATTTCCTCTACAGCAAAGTTCCTGTGAGCAATTTGGATATTAAGAAGTATCCAAAGCTGGATAATTTTTTGAAACGTTTCTTACAAGAGCCTGAGCGCACTGAAAGAGTTTCGGTTGATGGCCAGCTTTACATGCGTACGCAAATTTACGCCGCCAAGCTCTTCCCAGAAAAGGCAGGCGAATTTAAGGTTGATTCACTTCACCTTTCTGCCACATACCCTACTTCTAGACCTAATGATCCCTTTGGCGCTTTTGGCATGAATCGTGATTATAAAACTCGCACGATGAATAGCGAGACAATTAAGGTGCTAGTTAAACCTCTTCCCGAGCCGGTTCCCCCGCATTTTACTGGCCTAGTGGGCCCGCACCAGTTTGATCTTCAAGTTGGTCAGAATAAGCTCATTGTAAATGAGCCTTTGGAAGTGAAACTCACTGTGACTGGTACTGGTGCCCTTGAAAATTTAGAGGCCCCTGAACTAATCAAGCATCAAGGTCTAGAAGAGTTCGAATCAAATGGTGATCTGAAAATTACCGATTCCGAGCAGGCCACAAAGGTTTTTGATTATACTTTTCTCGCGAAAGAGAATCTTCAAATTCCTCCAAAGACTGTGACTTTAAGTTACCTCGATTCAAATACTGGCCGTTATGTTCCCACTCAACTGAATTTCCCTGAAATCGTTGTTGCTGGTGGTGTAGCTGGAGAGAGAAAAAAAGATTCGACCAAACCTGAGGCCAAGACTGAACCAAAAGAAGAAAAAACTCTTCCCCAAAAGGCCCGTGAATTGGCCGGCCCCATCACTATTGACCAATGGCAATGGAAGACATGGCTTCCCTACATTAACTTAGGTCTTGGTGTGATTGCTTTAATGGTCGTGGCATTTGGACTTCTAAGACAAAAGAACTTTTCCGGTATTCATTTAAAAAGTGATGTTCCAAGAGAGTTAAAATCTGGGCCTTTTAAATTCAATGAATTCGTTAAATGGATGGCCCCGGTAATTCAAGAGACTGGGAAATCTCCCATTATGATCATTCGCGAATCACCTTTGCCTGAAGAGTCAAAACGGTATTTCATTGATTTATTGAGTGCCAATGATTACAAGGATTACTCTGCTAGAAAATCTGAAATGCAGTTTAGTTATCAATCCGCGCATTTTAAAGAGCTGGGTCGATACATAGAGAGTGTTAAAAATGGAAATACTACACAACCTTCTTGATATACCTAAGATCAATGGCAATTATCCTCCAATTGGTCTGACCATCGGTAATTTTGATGGTGTTCATATTGGCCATCGTCAGCTTCTGAAGAAAATTAAGAATGACTGCCTGTCAAAGAACTTGTTGTTTGTGGTTGTGACCTTTGTTCCACATCCTCAAAAGATTCTTCAGCCTGACAAAGAACGTTTTCTCATTAATAGTTATGAACAGCGACGCACTCTATTGAAGAGTCTTGGTGTTGATGTTCTGGTAGAAATGAAATTCACTCGCGACTTCAGCACACTCAAAGGTGAAGATTTCCTTTCACAATATCTTCTGAGCTACCCGAATCTGAAAGACTTCTATCTTGGATATGATTTTGCTTTCGGTGCAAATAAAGAGGGCGATTACGACCTGGTTAAATCGATCTGTAATCCTCGTGGTGTTGAAGTTGAGATCCAGCCTAAGTTTGAATTCCAGGGCCAGGTGGTTTCATCAAGTCTTATTCGTGAGCGCCTTCTTTCTGGAAAAATCGATGAAGTAAAGGACATCCTTGAGCGACCATTTCACCTAGAAGGTGTGGTTGTTAAAGGTGAAGGACGTGGTAAGAAGATTGGATTTCCAACGGCCAATATTCAAGTTTCCCAAGACCTCTTGGTTCCTCAGAAGGGCGTTTACGTCACTCGCACTGTCTATAATGGAATGATGTTTAAGTCGATTACTAATATCGGTAACAATCCTACTTTCAAAGACACTAATATGATTCATATCGAAACTAATCTTTTTGATTTTGATACAGATATCTATGGTGAGCTTTTAGATATTCAGTTCTTACATAAAATCAGAGATGAGAAGAAGTTCCCGACCGTGAATGATCTCATTGGTCAGATCAAATCCGATGTCGAGTTTGCAAAAGAGTATTTGAGGGAGAAATGAAGCTAGGTCTTCTTGGTTACCCCATAACTCACTCGCTTTCACCGAAGCTTTATCAAGAGATTCTGGGTTCTAAACTTTCCTCATACGAACTCTTTTCATACGAGAGGAAAGATTTAGTTCCGGCACTTACTTTTTTTTCCTCTAAGCTAGATGGACTTAACATCACATCTCCCTACAAAACTCATTTTATGAATGAGATTAAAATCGATTCTCCTTTGGTTCAAAAGATCGGCGCAGTTAATACCCTTTCTTTTACACCTGATGGAGTCCAGGGGACGAATACCGATGTAATAGCGGTTCAAGAAATTCTCACAAAGTATCAACAGGACTGGGGACAACTTCATCTTTTAATTCTGGGCTCAGGGGTCATGGCGAAGATGACTGAATTGGTTGCAAATGAACAGAAAATTAGTTGGCAGGAATTTTCTCGTAAATCAAATGGAGATATTTCCCATCTGGATTTAAGACCTCATCTTAAACCCGGTCATCAGAACATTGTCATCAATGCTTGTTCACGAGAATTTGTGTTCCACGGGGAACTTACACAAGAAGAAGTCTTCTGGGACTATAATTACTCTTTTTTACCACATCAAAATACTCTGCCATCTCGAGTGAAAACATACCACGATGGTCAGGAAATGCTCTTTTTGCAGGCAAAGGCCGCAGTCAAATTTTGGTCGCAAACAAACCCTAAACTTAAGTAGTGAATAATCCGAAATAGGTTACATACTATTAAGGGGTTATTTATTTCATGATTCGCAAAGAGTTCATCGACATTGTTACCAATACAGGGATGGCGACCCTAAAAGAGTTGCGTCGTCTCTCTATGGGTAAAGACGATGAAATAAATGAATTTGAACTTTTATCGATGCCATACTTCGATGAAAACAAATTTGCGAAGATCTGTTCAGAGAAATACGGAATCACCTTCATTGATCTTCGTAACGCTAAAGTTCCAACTGATACGCTTTCAACTTTGAAGAAGAGACTTGTTATTAAGTTTCGTGCGATTCCAATTCAGAAGACCGGAACCAAAGTAACTCTTGCGACATTTGATCCAAGTGTTGTGGCAGAAGGTACAAAAGAACTATCAGACGTTTTCAAGAAACAAGTTGAATTCATCCTTACCAATATCTCTTCTTGGAGAAAGTTATACACCGGTATTAAAGACTCGGTGGATGACCTCATCAATAACATCCAGGAAGTTACTGCTAACACCGCTCAACAAGAAGATATCAAAGCAGAAGATATTTCTGATGACGTTGTTACTTTTGTAAACCGTCTTCTGGCCGAGGCCTTTATTAAAAAGGCATCTGATATTCACGTTGAACCATACGAGAAAATTTTCCGCGTGCGTCTGCGTGTGGATGGTAACTTAGTTGAGGTTGCTCAACCTCCCAAGACCATGATGGCCTCAGTTCTTTCACGTTTAAAGATCATGGCCCAAATGGACATCTCTGAGAAACGTAAGCCGCAAGATGGTCGTATTAAACTCATGATCGGTGGTAACCCGATTGATTATCGTGTTTCATCACTTCCGACTTTGTTCGGCGAAAAAATCGTACTGCGACTTCTGGATTCGACAAACCTTCAGTTAGATATGACAAAACTTGGTTTTGAACCAAAGCAGTTAGAAGTATTTAAAGAAGGGATTCATCGTCCATATGGAATGTGTCTTGTAACAGGTCCAACTGGTTCTGGTAAAACTACAACTCTGTATTCAGCGATTGCTGATCTCAATACTCCGGACAACAACATTTCAACTGCGGAAGATCCGGTGGAATTTAACCTGGAAGGTATTAACCAGGTGAACGTAAAAAAAGAAGTAGGTCTAACATTCGCTACTGCGCTTAAAGCATTTCTTCGTCAGGATCCAGACATCATCATGGTGGGTGAGATTCGAGACCTTGAAGTGGGAGAGATTGCAGTTGAGGCCGCTCTGACGGGTCACTTAGTACTTTCAACTCTTCATACCAATGATGCTCCAGCAACAATTACTCGTCTTCTAAACATGGGCATTGAACCGTTCCTGGTGGTGGCCGCGCTTAACGTGATTGTGGCCCAGCGTCTTTGCCGTAAGATTTGTATCAACTGTCGTGAAGAAAGAAAGGCGACACCTGATGAACTTATTGCCTGTGGTTTTGCTCCTGCTTCAGCGGAGAAGATCAAGGTCTATCAAGGTAAGGGTTGTGAGATTTGTAATAACACCGGCTATAAAGGTCGTGTGGCCATTTATGAAGTTCTGTCAGTAACACCAAAAGTAAGAGAACTCATTCTGAGAAATGCTTCCTCAGATGATATTAAGAGACAGGCGATCCGTGATGGGATGAAAACATTGCGAATGTGCGCTTTGACAAAAGTTGCCCAAGGTTTAACGACTTTGGAAGAAGCAGTTTCTAACTCAGCTTCGGATCAATTGTAGGAGTAGATATGTCGTCATCACAAGACCAAACCAGTACTAGCACCAAGACCAGTGTCGAACAGGGCATTGGTAATTTACAGATTCAGCAGCTGTTTAAAGTAATGGTGGATAATGGTGCTTCCGATCTTCACTTAACCGTGGGAACCGCTCCTGGTATGCGTATCAGTGGTGATATCGTACGAGTAAAAGTAGGCAGTCTTACGCCTGAAGATACAAAACGACTTATCTATCAAATTTTGACAGAGAAACAGAAGGCGGAACTCGAAAAAAATCTCGAGCTGGATTTTTCATTCGGGATTAAAGGTCTTGCTCGCTTCCGTGCTAACGTCTTTTATTCCAAAGGTGCTGTGGCGGCAGTTTTTCGTCAGATTCCAAGTTTGATTCCAGACTTTGAGGCCCTTGGTCTTCCACCAGTTCTGATGGAGATGGTGAATGTATCGAGTGGATTGTTTCTGGTAACTGGTCCAACTGGTTCGGGTAAATCAACAACTCTGGCTTCGATTATTGATAAGCTTAACAGTTCTTCTCCGGCACACATTATCACGTTAGAAGATCCGATTGAGTTCGTGCATGCTCACAAACTGTCTCTCGTGAACCAACGTGAAATTGGTGCCGATACTTTGAGTTTCGGTAAAGGGATTAAGTCTCTTTTACGTCAGGATCCGGACATCGTTCTGGTGGGTGAGCTTCGAGATCCAGAAACTATTGAGGCCGCTCTGACGATTGCAGAAACTGGTCACGTGGTGTTTGGAACTCTACACACTAACTCAACTGTTCAGACGATTAACCGTATTATTAACGTTTTCTCTCATGATCAGCAGGAACAAATCCGAACTCTTCTTTCATTCGTTCTTCAAGGAGTGGTCGCTCAGCAACTTCTTCCTCGAATACCGAAAGGTCGAGCTCTTTGTCAGGAAATTCTTCGAATCACTCCTGCGATCAGAAACTTGATCCGTGAAGACAAGGTTCACCAGATTTACTCTCAAATGCAAATTGGTCAGGAAGAGACTGGTATGAACACAATGAATCAACATATTAAAAAGCACTTGGATGCGGGTATTATTTCTCCGGAAACGGCCATGACTTATTCAAACAACCCGGAAGAATTAACCCGGATGCTTGGACTTAACACTAATCCAAGAAAGAAGCCATAATAGAGTATGCCTAAGTATAAGTACGTCGGATTCACAGCAGATGGTAAAAAGGTCGAGAACTCGGTCGAAGCCGAAACTGTGCGTGATGCGAAGAAAATTCTTCGTCGTCAAAACATCCGTCCTACCAAAGTTATTGAACCATCATTTTTTGAAGCTGATCTTGGTCAGTTCATGGTGGATAAAGGTCTCGCAAAACCATTTGGTCGCGCGGACCTCATGCGCTTTACGCGTCAGCTATCAATTCTGATTAATGCCGGTGTTCCCATCCTTGAGTGTCTTGAGATTCTTTACAAGCAGGAACAAAATCCTGTTTTGAAGCGTGTCTTGAAAAACATCTCACTGCAGGTGGAGGAAGGTAAGAGCTTGTACGATGCAATGTCGGGTCAGCAAGGCTTCGATAAACTCTACTGCGCACTTGTTCGCGCTGGTGAATCAGCGGGTATCCTTGATTCAATTCTTGTGAAACTTGCCGAGTTCTTAGAGAAGGCCGAGAAGTTAAAGAAGCAAGTGAAGTCTGCTCTGACATATCCCGTGATCGTAGTGTTCGTAGGTATTGTGGTTATCTTCGGTCTTATGACTTTTGTGGTACCGCAATTCGTGGGTATGTTGAAAGAATCAAACCAAGAGATTCCTTGGGTAACTCAAGTGGTAATCGATACATCAAATTTCTTTCAGAACTATACCCTGCTTCTCATTGCTGGTTTAGTTGCTGCCTTCATGTTGTTCATCAATTTTATTAAAACCAAAGAAGGTAAACAGGCCTGGGATCGCTTCACTATGCGTGCTCCTTTGTTTGGTGGTCTTGTGATCAAAGGGAATCTTGGTGCCTTCACTCGAACGCTTGCCACAATGCTAGCGGCGGGTGTGCCGATTATTGATTCGCTTGAGATTTGTATTGATACTCTAGACAATACTCAAATCGCCAAAGATCTTACGAAGGTAAGAAAAGCAGTGATTGAAGGTAAGTCGATTACTGAGCCTCTCTCTCGAATTCATTATTTTCCACCACTTGTAACTCAGATGATTAAGGTTGGTGAATCTACCGGTAACATCGATCAGATGTTGATTAAAGTTGCTGATGTGTTTGAAGAAGAGGTTGAAGACCTTGTGGCAAACTTAACCAAGATGATTGAACCCCTGATCCTTGTGGTCTTAGGGGGATTATCGGATTCGTGTTGATTGCCATGTACCTTCCGATCTTTATGTCGGCCGGTGGGGTTACAGAGTAAGCGCCAAAGATTAGAGGCAATAAGGGATTAAAGCCTTATTTCTCCTTTGGTCTGACCGAAGTGATCAGGAATAAGTTGCCGAAAACTTGTAGCGCGGATTTTGAGATATATTAAAATAACGTTAATAGCGATAACGATATTAAACTGAACTGTACTGACTCTAAGGACTTTTTGAATCTTAATTTCAGAGGGAAATTCGGGCCAGTTTATAAACAACTTTCAAGTCTCTTAATGACTTGAAACAAGGAGTAGCAAATGAAAACTTTCTTCAGGTCGTTAAAACGACAAGACGGGTTTACCCTCGTCGAGCTGATGGTAGTGGTAGCGATTATCGGTCTACTATCTGCTGTAGCAATCCCGAACTTCCGTAAGTATCAAGCAAAGGCAAAGATGTCAGAAGCGAAGCTTCAGCTTTCATCTGTTTATACAGCTGAAACTGCTTTCTTCTCTGACTTTAACATCTATCACAACTGTCTGGCTTACATGGGCTATAACCCACATCGAGAAATGCTAAATCGTTATTATGCTGTAGGATTTAAAATTACAGCGGCGATCAATGCCAACGCTCACGCTGCTGCTGTAAACTCGGGTCTTCTAGCAACTTCTTGTCCTGCTAACAACGGTACTGTTCAAGCTCCAGCAGCGGCTAATGATCCAGTTGGGGCGACAGTGACTTGGTATCCAGCCGGAAAAGGTGTCGGTAACTTAATCGCTACTTCTGTAAACCATCTACCTGATACTCCGCTTGGTACTCAAGCAGACCAAGGAACTATGACTTTTACTGCTGGCGCCGGTGGTATTATTGATGGGGATTACACTGCGAATACTAACAATTCTCAACTAACAATTAACGAGCAGAAAGTAATGAGCGTTGTGAGAAACGGCTTCTAATTAACGAACTGTACGAATGATTTTTTCGGAAAGGGGGGACAAGTCCCCCCTTTTTCGTATCCGGTAGAGACTGAATGGTTTTTCTGAATAATAGGTTCCATTCTTTAGAACATAGGGACTGCCAAATTGATCTCTCGTCCCACAGTTCACTCCTTGATGATTTAAACATTTCAAATCAATTTCTGCTTTAATCGCGTATAAATCCTGCTCAAGCTTTGCTTTTAAAGTTGGATCTTCAGTATTTTCATAGTTGTAAGAAACAAGCTGGTAGATGGTGTCTAGATCCTCGCCGGTTTCAAGCTTTAACTTATTAACAATAGAAGAAAAAAAAGAAGGTGCTCTTGGATCATTGATGATTTTCTCAAAATGTAAAATCCCTTTTTGGGCATCACCCATTTCATAGTAATACATCAAAGCGGCGTAATAGTTTAAATCATAATCGTTCGGATATCTCGAAAGGCCTTTTTCGAAAATGACTGCGGCTCCTGGCAAATCATCTTTAATGATCGAAAGAAATTGTCCACCATATAGATAGTTTTGATAGAAGTTAGGATCTAGTTCGCTGATAGATGCGAATCTAAGATACATCCAACTGTTCAGATCTTTTTGCTTATAGTGTTCCTGGTCAGATTCCATTAAGGTTTGCACCCAAATTAAGTCTGAGATCAGCCTCTTGTTACCCAAAGAAAAAAACTTAATGAAGTCGATTTTAAAGTTGACCGCCGATTCCTGTTTCGAAATGAAAACTTTTGGCTTTTGAGTAAGGGAATGAAGGAATAAGGCACAAGTAAAAAGCACGAGTGCCACGAAGATTAATCGGTAGGTCGCCCAATAGAATTTTACTTTGCCAATGTGACTTAAACTCATACACTTGAATTGTATGATAAATTTCAATCAAATTACAAAAATATTCAAATCTGATATTTTAGTAAAACCATTCGTTGCCCTGGATAATGTGAGTTTCGAAATTCCGGAAGGCAGTATGGTCGGATTTCTTGGGGCCAATGGCGCTGGAAAAACAACATCATTGAAAATTATTATGGACTTCATTCGTCCAACTTCTGGTGAAGTTCTTTTTTCTGAGAAACTCGGTAAAACAAATTTTGAAGTTTTTAAAAACATCGGATTTCTTCCAGAGAGACCTTATTTTTATCAAAACCTTAAAGGTGAAGAGTTCTTAAAGTTTTTGGGGAATATTTCGGATGTTCACGCTTCAGATATCCAACAGCGAATTAAGTACTGGGCTCCCCGCTTCAGAATCGATCACGCTTTGAATCGTGAAATTAGAACTTATTCTAAGGGAATGCTTCAACGTATTGGCTTCCTGGCCACAATTATTCATGAGCCCAAGATCATTATTCTTGATGAACCTTTAAGTGGACTTGATCCTATCGGTAGAAAAGAACTTAAAGATGTAATTGTTGAAGTTCACAAACAAGGGAAAACAGTGTTCTTCAGTAGTCATATTGTTCCAGATATCGAAGAAATCTGTGATCGTGTGGTATTCCTGAAAGAAGGAAAGCTCGTTTATGATGGGTCAGTTGACTCCCTCATGCGCCAGGGTCACTCGAGCTTTGAAATAAAGGTCATGGCAACGAGTTTGCCTAAACTGAATGCTCCTATTCAAAATCTTTCTACCTTTGCAGGCAGCATAACTGTGGTTGAGGTCATGCCAGAAAACTTACGAAAGATCATTGAAGAGCTTTACTCACATAATCTCGAGATAGTTGGTGTTGAATCCAAAAAGCCTTCTCTCGAAGAAATATTTTACAACATAAAGGGATAAGTTTTGGGTATCACCAAGAAAATTGGCGTCATCGCCTATTATACAACGAAAGAGATTCTTAAAAGTAAGATCTTAATCAATGTTTTCTTGGTTGGTCTCGCCATGATGGTGATCTCTTATGTGGCTTCTGAGTTCACTTACGGAGTTCCTCAAAAAGTCGCCTTAGATTTTGGGCTTAGTATGTTGTGGTTCTCCTCATGTGGAATTGCTCTTTTCATGGGAGTGGGACTAATTTCGAAGGAAATTGATTCTCGTACCGTATACATGATTATTTCTCGTCCTGTCCCGCGCTATGCTTTTGTCCTGGGAAAGATTGCGGGTCTGATTGCTGTTTTGGTGATTAATATTGCTCTTCTCGCTGGTATGACACTTTTAGCATCTGCTTTTTTGGGTGGAGAAATTAGTGATCTTGTTTATTGGACACTGGGCTTTACGTTACTTGAGGCCATCTTATTATTGTTGGTCGTGATCTTCTTCTCATTAATTGCTAACAATATTCTCGCGATTATCATTTCTTTTTTACTATTAACCGTGGGCCACGCTGTTCAGGAAACCCAAAATTATCTCTTCGTAACAAGTCGCCCGTTACTGAAATCAGTCCTAGAGTTTTATCATTTGATCTTGCCGGCTTTTTATAAGTTCAATTTAAAAGATTTTATGCTTTATAATCAGACACTTCCTTTAGATTATCTTCTGATTAACTTAACCTATGGCGTGATCTATTCATTATTTGTTTTGGTACTCATTATCTTCCTTTTTAACCGGAAAAATCTCGATTAATGGAATACTTATTAGCGGTCTACTTTTTTGTTTTTGGGCTTTTGATCGGAAGTTTTCTGAATGTGGTGATTATACGTCTTCCGCAGAAAATGAATCTAGTGACCAAACGATCGGCCTGTCCAAAGTGCGGCACACAGTTAAAGTGGTACCACAATATTCCCGTTTTTAGCTTTCTGATCCTTCGTGGAAAGTGCGCTTTTTGCGGGACCAGAATTTCTTGGCGCTATCCATTGATTGAGTTATTTACCGGTTTAGTGGCCCTGTGGCTTATGCCTGCAGTGTTTACTCAAATGTCTCTCGGGCTATTCCTTTTTTATTTCACCATTGCCTGCATCTTTATATGCCATTTTATGATCGACCTGGATCATCACCTATTACTTGATTCTCTTAATCTGTATTTATTGGCCTTGTTCATGGCGTTCTCCGTTTTTACTTTTTCATGGGAATACTGGTTGATCGGAGGATTGATCGGCTTTCTCGGACCACTTTTAGTGACATGGCTCTTTTACAAATGGCGCGGGCAAGTTGGTCTTGGTGGTGGGGACATTAAACTATATGGCATTCTTGGAATTTATCTTGGTCCTACGGGGATTATCTTCACGATATTCTTAAGTTGTTTTGTAGGGGCAATTGTTGGTCTTGGTCTCATTGCTGGTAAAAAAATGACCAAGGATAAACCAATGGCCTTTGGACCTTCGATTCTTTTAGTGGCCGCTTTTCAGATATTTTTTCCAGAACATGCTCGCATCGTTCAGTCTTGGTTGTTCTAATGGCATGAGGCACTAAATCCT
The DNA here is from genome assembly GCF_034259205.1 of Peredibacter starrii. Taxonomy (GTDB): domain Bacteria; phylum Bdellovibrionota; class Bacteriovoracia; order Bacteriovoracales; family Bacteriovoracaceae; genus Peredibacter; species Peredibacter starrii. The sequence goes on from NZ_CP139487.1 coordinate 402,296, forward strand.
TGATAACTCATATGTGATTTGCCTATAATTAATTAAGTTTATTTATCCATCTATCAAAGACAGGGACGACTTTGGCAGGACCATCATTAAAAGAACAACTTGATGAGCTTTTAGGGAAACTCAATCCAGGCACGATTGTTGGCGTGGACATTGGTTCTCATAGTATCAAGGTGTGCGAACTTGCCGGCTCCCCGGGAAAATTAAGATTAGAACGCTTTGGTGTGTTCACACTTTCAGAAGCGGCACTCATTGAAGATGAAGTTCAAAAGCCATCGGAAGTTTCGGATGGGATTTTAGAAGCGTTCAATCAAGCGAGAATTAAATCACGCACTGTGTGTTTAGGTTTGTTTGGACCAAACACCATGACGAAACGTCTGAATGTTCCTGAAGGTACAGCAGAAGAAGTTGAAGATCATGTGATGTGGGAAGCGGAACAGTACATCACTTTTGGTGCAGATGATTCGCAAATTGATTTTGATATTGTCGGTGAAAACGAAGGTGGTGGTAAAGACGCCATTGTAGCTGCTGCTAAGAATGATCTTATCGATAGTTTCACCGAGCTATTAAAATCTGCCAAGATTCAGGTTAAAGTGGTTGATCTGAACGTTCTCGCCCTCTCAAATGTTTTTGAGCAAGTGGCGGGGGGTAATATTGAAGAGTACTCTCAAGGGACGCTGCTCTTAGATTTTGGAGCGCAAACCACAAAGATCGTTGTTTTCAAACGTGGCGGACCGATCTTCACAAAAGAAATTCCGGTAGGTGGTGGTCTCATCACCGAAGAGATTCAACGTCAGATGGGTGTGAGTTATGAAGAAGCTGAAGACCTCAAGACGACAACTGATGAAAATGGAAACCTTCCGGAAGAAATTTTAAATATCATTAACATTCAGATTGAAAAACAAATGTCTGATGTTAGAAAAAATATCAATTTCTATATCTCTCAAGGTAGTGCCGAACGAGTAAGTCACTGTTTCGTAACTGGCGGTGGTTCATTACTCCCTGGGCTTCTTGAAAAATTAACCGAGGTATCGGGCCTACCAGTTGAAAGACTGGATGTTTTCTCTGCAGTTAAAGTTGATGAGAAAAAGATAGGTCATAATCTTGAGCAACTAGCAGCCATTTCACCAGTGGTGATTGGACTGGCCATGAGGAAATTTTCATAGCCTATGATTAAGATTAACCTCTCCAATGAAAAAAAACAGGTCGACTTAGCCAACGTAGGTGGCTTTGATTTTTCCAAAGTAAAAATCAAACCACTTCTTTTGGTGATGGTCTTGGTTTATTTACCGGATGTTTTATTGGCGCCGATTCTTGAAGAGCAGAAAGAAGCTGCTAATCAGGAGCTATCAACTAAGCAGGCCAAGTTGAATTCTTTGAAGCGCAAGGTTGCGGCTTCTAAAGATATGGATAAGCAGATCAAGGAACTTAAGGCCCAGGAAGAGAACCTTGGGAAAAAGCTTCTTGCCGTAAAACAAGCCATTTCTGAAAAACGTAATCCGTCAAACATTCTTCTTTATATTGCAAAGAACATTCCAGCTGAACTTTGGATTAAGTCTCTGACCATTGATCAGGATAAAATGACGATTAAAGGTGAGGCCCTGGATTACACGAGTATCGGAAATTTTGTGAATAGCTTGCGCTCATCCATCTTTATTAAGGACGCCAATATTTCTGAAACCAATAGCACGGTAAGGGCAGATAAGCGAAGAATTGAAACTTTCGAGGTCGTTTTCGGAATCGCGAGGTTTGATCAATGAAAGATTTAATCAATAAACTCATCGCGAACATTCATATCGTTCTCTTTCTTTACGGTCTTTATAGCGCCTATGGAATGTATGAAACACATAATCTAGAGGTAACTGAGATTCAAAACCAAAGTTTGGCCCTGGATGGGGACATTGAACAAAACCAGAGAAAAGTTCGCGAGATTCAGGAATTCTCTAAAAAAACTAACGAATATAAAGTTCGCGTAGAAGAAGTGGCCAAAAATATTGAAGCAGTTCAAAAACAACTTCCTGCTGAGACTAACGATTCTCAGATTCTTGGATTTTTTCAAGGTGAAATGAGTTCACTTAACATTAAGGATTCTAACTTTACCCCAGGTAAAGAAGACAAGAGCACATACTACATTACTAAAGAGTATTCTCTTAAGGCGAAAGGCACATTTCTCCAGTTCCTGATTTTCCTAGAAAGAATCGGCACCGCTGATCGTATTTATAATATTAAGACACTAAAGCTTGAAACTTCGGCCACTCCACAAAAGGGTCGCTTTCAGGTTATTTCGGGTGAAGGTGTCATTCAGGCCTTCCGCTTTAATCCCGATTTTAAAGTCGATCGAGGATTTTAAAACATGAACTGGATTCTTTTGTTATTAATGATTTTATCTGTAGGGGCATTCGCTGCCCCTGCGAAAAAAATTGATAAAATGTTCGATAGCAAGACTAAAATCGAAAACCCTTTTGAACTCCGTGATCCTTTCAAGGCCCCTCAGTCCAGTCGAACGGAAAGTGGAAAAGATAAAAAAGAGGGATTTTATGTCTCAGGTAAGGGCCAATATAGTAATATTGGAGATGTGGCACTTGATCAAATCAATGTGGCCGATATCCGTTTAGTGGGTGTTCTGATTGGAAAAGAACGCCGCGCTCTGGTTTCCACTAGTAAAGACGGAAAGGATTCAAAAGGACCAGTCATCATTCTTAAGGAAGGAATGAAGATCGGGCCGGATTCAGCAGAATTGAAAGCGATTCTCCCAGGTGGGATTGTCCTGGTTGAGAAAATAGTCAATGTATACGGTGAGGAAGAATATTTAGAAACGGTTATACCAATTTCGAGATAATCTACTTACACTTTTATACATAGGCTCATCTTAAGGAAGAGAAGCATGAAGAAAGGATTTTTTCTAATTACGCTTATTTTGGGCATTTCCTATAATGTGTCCGCTCAGGAAATCAAAAACGTAAATTTTGTTCAAGAAGGCGAAGTCAGTAAACTTATCATTGAAACTGATAAGGAAAATGTTTTTGCTGAACGCTTCCATGTGACCGAAGATAAGCAGATCATCCTTGATCTTAAAAACGTAAAAGTTTCTCCAAAGCTTCTCCGCGGAATTGATACTTCAGAATTCCCTGGTTCAACTGTTTATATTTCTGGTTACAAAAAACCAGGTACCGCTAATGACGTGCGCTTTGCAGTTCAACTTCGTGATAACGTTCGTTCAATTCTGGAACCTTCTGGTAACAAGATTGTCCTTAATATCGAAAACCGTTTTGGTGTTTTCTCTAAGGGTAAAATCAAAACCAACGATAAGGCCGCTCAAAGTGACCTGGTTGAAGATGTCGTAGGTCTTAACGTTCCCAAATCAAATTCTATTGAAGACATCCTTCATAACCTGACTCTCTCAGGTCCAAAAAAATATATTGGAAAGAGAATCTCAATCAACGTTCGTGATATTCCAGTTCCAGATATTCTAAATATGATTGCTGATACCTCAGGTTTCAACATCATCATTGATCAGGAAGTTGCGAAACTTCCCAATTTGACCCTTACACTTACGAACGTTCCTTGGGACCAGGCACTTGATACGGTTATTAGCCTTTCAAAACTAGTTGCCCAGAAGAACGCCAACATTCTAATTGTGAAGACTCTTGCTTCTGCTACAAAAGAAAAAGAAGAAGAGATGAAACTCGCTGATTTGAAAGACAATCTGGCTCCACTGGTAACGAGAGTATTTTTAATTAACTACGCAACCTTAGTAGACATCGAAAAAATCGTTAAAGACTACATCACAAAAAATGTCGGAACGATTCAGCTGGATGAAAGAACTAACAGCTTGATCGTTATGGACACAATCGATGCGATCGAGAGAATCAAGAAGATCATTGAGACGCTAGATACTCAAACTCCACAAATCATGATTGAGGCCAAAATTGTTGAAGCGGTTGAGAGTTACTCAAAACGTATCGGTCTGACGAAAGGTATCTCTTTCGGTTATGATCCTGTCGGTGCTATCCAAGCTCCGGTTGGACCTGGTTTCTCCTTCAGTTCTGCTCCAAACGTTACAACTCCAACTGCGTTGGGTATGACGATTGGTATCTATAAGAGACTTTTAAACTTGGATTTGAACCTTCAGTTAATGGAATCAGAATCTAAGGGCCGTATCATTTCTACTCCAAAAGTAGTTACTCAGAACAAGAAGGCCGCGACGATTACAAGTTCAGAACAAACCAGCTTCCGTGTTCAACAACCGGCCACAGGTAACCAACCTGCTCTTGCTACGTTCCAGAACATCACAGCGGATCTTAACCTGACAGTTACACCTCAGGTAACGAACGATGGTGCTGTTAATATGCAAATTGCACTTAACAAATCTGCTTTCGGTACAAGACCAACAGTGGACGCCCCACCAAACATTACAAGAAGAAACATTACAACTAACGTTTTAGTTGATAACGGTTCAACTGTTGTAATTGGTGGTTTATACCAAACGACAACACTTGAAACTCGCTCAGGTATTCCATACCTTCGAGATCTTCCTCTTGTTGGATGGCTTTTCAGTACGCCGTACGCTCCTGACACAAGCAAAAACGAACTCATCATTTTCATGACTCCAAGAATTATGAATCAGGATGAGGCCGGAATGGTTGATCGTCAGGCGAAATCAGGTGTAAACAGCACTGAGCTGTAGGTAGGTTGACCCGTGTTTGGGAAAAAGAACCAATCTGCCTTACTGGCAAAATACTTCAACATGTATAAAAAGAATCCGCGCTCGAGAGTGTTCGCACCTCTCGCGGAATCTTTTCGTAAGTTAGGAATGTATGATGACGCCTTCAAAATTCTGAAGGACGGAATTCGTCATCATCCCAATTATACTCTGGGTTACATTGTTCTCGCTCATTGCTATTACGATCAGCAAAAGTATGAGCTGACTTACAATACCCTTCGTCCAATCATCGCGCAGAACGCGGATAATATTTCTCTGCAAAAAATCTTCGCTCAGGCATGTATCCACTTAGGTCATCTAGAAGAAGCACTTGATACGTTCAAGTATCTTCTCTTCATGAATCCAAAAGACCGTTACTTCGCTGAACAAGTAAAACGTCTGGAAGATGATCTCATGGTGGGACACAAGAAATTGAGTCTCGATCAAATCATTAAGGCCCCTGATTTACCGGCACCGAAAGATGCGATTTCTCCTCCTGCTCAAAGTATTGATGATGATTGGGTGCAAGTTGATTTCAATCGTCCTGCCCAGGAAGAAAAGAAACAACCTGAGAAGCCGGCCGCCATTCCTGAACCAGAAGAAGAGAACGAATGGGTGATGAAAAAGCCCGGCCTGGACGAACATCCGATTCTTAAAACGGAAAAAATTCAGGAAAGAGATCTTGAAGATGAGTATTATGCCGACGAGTTTGAAGAAGAATTTGGTGATGCCGAAGAAGTAAATGCTAGCGCCATTACTTCGGACACACCAATTGTCTCGCATACACTAATTGATCTTTACTGTGCTCAACACTATTACGACAAGGCAATTGAACTTCTGGAAAAAATCCTGGAGCTCAACCCTAATGATGTGGCCTCGATCCAGAAGTTGGACAAGGTCCGCGGATTAAAAAATCAAAATGTCGAAACGAAACCTTCTGGCCCTGTCACTGAGCAGGAAGGTCATGACGAACTCATCTCAATCATAGAAACTCAGGTAAAGGTGAAATCACCGAAAGAGATCAAGGTTGAAGAAACATTCAACCGCTTCCTGAATGAATTGAAAGAGAGAGCTCATGAAAAAAATTCTCATTATTAATGGACCAAATTTAAACATGCTGGGAAAACGTGAACCTGAGGTTTACGGAAAAGACAGCCTGGACGATATCCGTGTGTGGACAGATTCAAAAATTAAATCTGAGGCCACCACAGAATGGTATCAATCCAATATTGAGGGCGAAATCGTTGACCGTATTCAGGCCGCTCACTCTCAAGATTTTGACGCTCTAGTGATCAATCCAGGTGCTTACGCCCATACCAGTGTCGCCATTCATGACGCATTAAAAATCCTTAAAATTCCAGTAATTGAAGTTCATTTAAGCCAGGTCTACCGACGCGAGGAGTTCCGACATACTTTGTTGACGGCAAAAGCTGCTTCCGCCATAATGAGCGGGCTCGGAAAACAGAGTTATTACATCGCGATAAAATCGCTGATCGATTAAAGGAACATTTCATGTACCAAACAACTGATTTTAGAAAAGGTCTTAAAATTGAGATCGAGGGAAAACCTTGGATCATCGTTGATTTCCAACACGTAAACCCTGGTAAAGGTTCTGCGTTTGTTAGAACAAGACTTCGCAATCTTGAAACGAACCAAACTTTAGAAAGAACTTTCAAAGCTGGAATCGAGACTGTTGGTAAGCCGGACATGGAAGAAAAAGAAATGGAATATAACTATTCGGACATCGATGGTTATAACTTCATGGACCAATCAACATTTGAAATGGTTCACCTTTCTCACGATCAAGTTGGTGACAACAAGTTCTACCTACAAGAGAACATTAAAGTATTCATTCTATATTTCAACGGTCGTCCGATTTCTATCGAGCTTCCAAACTTCATTAACCTAAAAGTTGTTGAAACAGATCCAGGTATGAAGGGCGATACAGCTACTGGTGGTTCTAAAAAGGCCATCATGGAAACTGGTCTTCAAGTGAACGTTCCACTTTTCATTAAAGAAGGTGAAGTTCTTAAGATCGATACACGTACTGGCGAATATATCGGAAGAGAGAAGGCATAATTTATGAAACTAGATACATTAAGCATTGATTCTCTAAAAGAAATCGTAAAAGTTGCTAAAGAACAAGGTGTTGCTGAACTTCAGGTTGAAGCAAAAGACTTCAAAGTATCAGTAAACTTCGCTACTGCTCCGGCAGCTGTTCACCACGTTCAACCAATCGTTCACCAAGCTCCAGTTGCTATGGCCGCTCCGGCCCCAGTAGCTGCTGCTGCTCCTGCAAAGGCCGCTGCAAACGATGCTGGTCTTCACGTAATCAAATCACCATTCGTTGGTACTTTCTATGCTTCTCCATCTCCTGGGAAACCAGTTTATGCAAAAGTTGGCGACAAAGTGAAAACTGGTCAGCCGCTTTGTGTTCTTGAAGCAATGAAAATCATGAACGAAATCGACTCAGACGTTAATGGTGAAATCGTTGAAATCTGTGTTGATAACGAGTCTCTTGTTGAATACGGTCAGCCGCTATTCAAGATTAGAAAATAAAAAGTAGAGAGTAGTCCCGTGACCACTAAAAAATTCAAAAAAGTACTCATCGCTAACCGTGGTGAGATTGCAATTCGTGTAATCAGAAGCTGTAAAGAATTAGGCATTGAAACAGTGGCAATCCACTCAACTGCCGATGAAGATTCTCTTCACGTAAAGATGGCCGATGAGTCTGTTTGTGTTGGTCCGGCGAAATCAAAAGATTCATATTTAAATGTACCACAAATTCTATCTGCTGCTGAAATCACTGGTGCAGATGCGATCCATCCTGGTTATGGATTCCTTGCTGAGAATGATGAGTTCGCGGCAATGTGTGAAAAGTGGGGAGTAACTTTCATTGGTCCATCTGTTTCTTGTATCCAAGCAATGGGTGATAAAATCGAATCGAAAGTTACTGCAAAAAAAGCAAAAGTTCCGACTCTAGAACCGATCCTGGTTCAAGATACAGACGAAGCATTCATCAAAAAAGAAGTAGAGAAAATGGGCTTCCCAGTTCTTATTAAATCTTCAGCTGGTGGTGGTGGTCGCGGTATGAAGCGAATCGAAAACTTCGAGGAACTTTGGCCGGCACTTATTCGTCTTCACGAAGAAGCAAAAGCTGCTTTCGGGGATGGAACTCTTTTCATTGAAAAATATATTACAAATCCTCGTCACATCGAAGTTCAGATTCTTGCTGATAAACATGGCAATGTAATCCATCTTGGTGAACGTGATTGTACAATTCAAAGACGTTTCCAGAAAGTTCTGGAAGAAGCACCTTCTCCGGTTCTTTCTCAAAAAGTTCGTGAGGAAATCTGTGATTCTGCTGTTCGTCTGGCGAAGTTCGTAAACTACGATTCTGCCGGCACAGTTGAGTTCTTATATGATCTTGATACGGAAAAATTTTACTTCATGGAAATGAACACTCGTATTCAGGTAGAGCACCCGGTGACTGAAGGTCGTACCGGTGTTGACCTTATTTCTGAGATGATTCGTCATGCTCAAGGTGAAGTTTCTCGATTCAAACAGTCAGATATCACTTTTAGAAACCACGTGATGGAATTCCGTATCAACGCTGAAGATCCAAAAACTGGTATGCCATCTCCTGGTCATATCACGCATTATCACAGACCTGGCGGAATTGGCGTAAGAACAGATGACTATATCTATACAGGATATACTGTACCACCACACTACGATTCTATGATTTCGAAGATCATCGTTCAGGCCGATAACCGTGCCAACTGTATCACCCGTGCTAAGCGCGTGTTGAATGAAACAGTGGTAAGCGGAATCAAAACGAACATCGATCTCCACAAGGAAATCTTGAACGATCCTGACTTCGTAGAAAGTAAGTTTTCGACCAATTATTTAGCTAAAAAACTAGTTTAAAAGTATAATAAATCCAAGTGTTTAATATGCCACAGGAAGGGGCATCTTGGATTTTATTATTCAATTTCGGCAGATGATGGCCGAGCAGAATTTTTTTGAAGTTCAGAAGTTGATTGAAGTACAACTTTCGCTTCCTCATACCTCGACTCGCCGAGAGCTTTTGCATTTGTATGAAGAAGCATTAATCGGCCAACAAAAAACTCTTCCATTACATTTTCTTTTAGAACTCTGTGAACTTGAAACTCATGCAGGCAACTTTGAACGAGTTCATGAGTTGCTGGAAAACATCCCAACAGATGTTTCACAAAAATATTTTCTCACAATTCAAAAATTAAAAATTCAAGCGGCCGAACACAAGGGCCAGATGAATGAGTTGTACCAATTGGTGACAACGTTTCTTCTGAGACAGTTTGAAAGACAAATACCCAATGTTCCTCTTTGGCTTGAAAGCATTATTGAAAAGTATTTTAAATTCGACTTTGCTTTACGCCTTCAAAAACTAAGTCTCGCTCTCTTGCTTAACGATGTAAAAGCGGGCGAAGAATTGGTGAGATCATTAATTCTTTCTTGCGTAGAGAAGTCTTCCCCCAAAGGCACTGCTCAGAAGCTTCAGTCTATTGCTGAGATTCTCAAAACCGGTCAGCAGAAAGCACAGCTTGAGATCTATCAGAGCTTCTGCCTTATTTCTTCTCAGGGAATAACTGAGAAGGGAGAGTTGAAGAAACTGGTTGAGATGGTGATCTATTTCGATGATTTTAAGTTTCAGGCCCTCGTGATGAATCTTCTTCATCAGTTGGACATGTTGGATGAAGTTCAGAGTTACTCAAAGGTCGTGAGAAGTAATTCTGATTATGACTTTGTGTACTTTGATAAATATTTCAGTCATCTGAAACCTTACTTTGTTGCTCCTCGAAAAGCGGAAGAGAAGCATGAGGCGAAACTTGAGACTCCGGATTTAAAGCTCGATGGCAAATATAACTCCGAGATTTTTTCAGCACTCCCTGAAAACGAGGAGTCTGAGGAACATAATTATGCCCATTTGTTTAAGCATCAGGACTTTGGCCTAGATCAGCTTTGCGATCTGGCAGTGAGCTTCCTTCAAAGTGAAATGCCAAAGGTCTCCCTCATGGCCGTGAATGAGGCGATGAAGAAAGTTCAATCTGATAAAGACTTTCTGAAAGCGGCCTACTTGAAGTTAACTTGCTTATTACAACTTAAAGACTACCGCGCGGCCCTGGATGTTTGTCTCATGGCCCTTGAGAAGGCAACTTCTCGGGATGATATTTTGTCCTTCATGTATGGGCAGGCGGAGCTTTATATCCGTTTGAATGAAAGAAAACAGGCGAAAATTATTCTATCTAAAATCATTTCGATTGATAGCAAGTATCGCCTGGCCAAGGAAAGGCTAGAAAAACTGAATGAGATTTAAAAGTGTTCTAGGAGCATTCTTATTCATTGTTCTGGCAAGTTTCATTGCCTTTGTGGTCTTTATTCAGACCAAGTCTTTTGGCGGGCTCGTTACAAAAGTTGTCTCAGACCTTTCCATGAGAAAGGCGCAGACCGACGTTAAAATCAAAAACTTCACCATCAGTGTTTTTCCACCGGGGCTTGAACTCAACCGAGTTCGAGTTAAGAAAAAAATCTCGGATGTGGAAAACTTTGAAGCAGAATTGGGAAAGATCGGTTTTTACATTAGTCTAATTGAAGTTGAGGAAAAGAAGTTAACTTTCGGTCAGATTAGAATTGCCGACTCTTCCATTAACTACACGTTCCCCAAAAAAGACGAGGAGCTCAAAGAAATTGATAAAGCCGTCATCGAAAAGATCTTTGATCTTTCTGAGAAGGCCCCGGTTCGAGTTGATACCCTATTAATTGAGAATTCAAGAATTTTTGCCAATCATGATCTTTTAGAAGCTCGTCGATTAAAGGTCTTCAAACGTGGAGACTCATTTACGGCGCGTTTTCATCTCGCCAATATTCAACCGACGCCGGAAGTTGATTTCACTTTGGACGAAGTTTGGGGTGATGCTGAAGTTACTCGTAATGATGTGAACATCTATCGTTTGAAGGTTCAGCACGATGTTCAAACACTACTGCTAAAAGGCAAGGTTAAGAACTATCGCCTTCTAAAGAACAGTGAAGTCGCCTTAAATGGCGAGGCCCAGCTCCATCTGAAGAGTTTCGATCGTGATTTTGAACTACCCGAATTCATCGATGTTAAAAATGGCTTTGCGAAAATCGGTTTCAATGTTCAGTATCTCAATAAAGAACTAAGTGCAAAAAGTGATGTCCTTCTAACAGAATTCAAATCAAATCTTTTCCATGCAGATGAGCTCCGAGCTGGACTTGAATTTCAAGACAACAAAATCACCGTTACCAAGATCGATTTAACAAACAAAAATGAAAAGGTTAAGCTTCTCGCTCCCGTTCTAGTTGCAGACATCACTCGCAAGACCTGGTTAACCAAGCCAGTTTCTGCTTACGTGGAAAACGTATCTCTCAATAACGTTCTACGTTTCTTGGGTCCATCTTTAAAAGTTCTCAAAGGTAACTTAACGGGCCAATTGGTATTTGAAAAACGTGGGACTGATTTTTACTTCACCCCGAAAGATAACTTCCATGTGCAAAACCTGGGACTCGTGGTTGGAGATGCCAAGGACCCATTTACCATTTTAATGGCCAAGACCGTCAGGCTTCAGAAGTCCGAATTTGGAATTGTGAATAATGAATTCCAGATGAGTACCACTGCAGTACTTCCACGCTCAAAATTAGAAGTAGATGGCTTCGTAAATAAACACAGAGTGAAATTCTTTGTGCCGGACTCACAGGTCAATCTGGAAGATCTGGGTAACATTGCCAACCTGGATATCAAAGGCGCAGGTCACCTTTCAGTTGATGTTTCCGGACCGCTTGATAATGTGGTTATTAATCTTAAGGGGAAAACCAAAGGCTTTGAGATTCTGGGTTACCGCCTGGATGAGACGGAAAAGAACTTATCCATTGAGCTGAAAGAAGATCAGGTTCTCATCAACAAGATGGAATCGAAACTTGGGAAGACCCATGTTTCGGGAACGGGTCTCGTGAATTGGGGAAATCGTGATATCGCATTAGGCATTAACTCTAACGATGCTACTTCTACAGACCTAGTAGAGATTCTTCACCCGATTCTTTCAAAAGTTGATTTTTTACCAAGTGATTTAGATTTCAAAGGGAAGGTGGATGTTAACATCTTCGGAAAATATCTTTTGCCTGAGCTTAAGATCAAATCCAAAGTTGATTTCACCGAACTAACTGCTTACGGTGAAAACATCCCGACTGGGCGTTTTGATGTTTCTTTATTCAATGAAGTATTGGCCTTCAGTAACCTTGAAGGTACAAAAGGCCAGGGCCGAATTGATGGGGATTTCTCATTTAATCTAAGTAATAAGATCATGAAGATGAAGTACCGTTGGGACAATCTTCAATTGAATAGTTTCAATGCTGTTAAAAGGCTTGGATTAAATCTTGATTCCAAAATTTCCGGGAAATTTGAGGGTTCAGGAACTCCAACTCATTATCACTTAAAATTAGATTCAAAACTCTTTAATACGAGATCTCAGAACTATACTTTCGAAGACTCTGACATTTCCCTCGATATGTATCCTGATCACATTGCGGGGGACGTTAATCTCTTTGGCGATATCATCAAGTCAGATTTTGATCTGGCGGTCGCTGATCACAGAAAATCAAAATTGAATTTGAAGATTCTCAATACTGATATAAAGCCACTAGCGGTGGGGATTTTCGGCGAACATCTGGAATCAGAAGACATCACCGGAAGAGTCAATCTTGAAGTGGCCTCTTCGTTCGATAAGGGTTTCAATAATCTCAACCTGACGGGAACTTTAAAGCAACTGGTCTTCAACCATCCTGACTTTAATGTGAATTATCAGTCTAAACGACCTGAGTTCGTGGTGAGAAATAGTGAGATTGAGGCCTGGAACCTAAATATCAGGGAGTCAGATCTTTTCCTTGTTACAAAAGGTGAAGGGACCTTTGGAAAGAATGTTTCTTTGATCCATGAATTTCATTTGAATTCTAAGCTTCTCGAGATTCTCATCGCTCCAGTCCTCTCATCAGAGGGATTCATCCGTAATATCGTAAGAGTAGATGGACGGAAAAATAAATATGACTTTTCTATTTCATCTAAGGCAACTGACATGTCAGTCTCGATTGAACAGTTACCTTTCCCAATCAATCATCTGAAGTATGACATAGAGTATGCCGGTAGACGTCTGTTAATTCAGGATCTGATGACTACTCTTGATAGCGGAACTCTTGCCCTTAAAGGTGATGTTTTCTTCGATGAGAATGATCCAGACATTAATCTTAAATATCAGTTTGATCGTGCCGAAATTCCTATCCTTTCGAAATCGGTCATCAACATTTCAGGCGAAGGGATTATTCTAGGAAACAATCCACCATACACTATCGGTGGCGAAATTCTCATCAATAAGGCACAGATCGTTAATGAATTGAACGACTTTTCTTCGAAGTCGGCCTCATTCTCTCAAATTCGTTATCTTCCTAAGAATCAAGAATCTGCAGTTGCAAAAATGTTTGCTCTAAATGTGAATGTTAAGGCGGAGAATCCAGTCCGTGTGACGAACTCTCTGATGGACGTGGCGCTGAGAGGTGAGATTCAGCTTACTGGAAATCCTTCAAGACCTCGTGGAGATGGACGACTCTTTACTCCGGTGAATTCTTCTCGAATTTTCTTTAAGAATAATGAGTATCTGATCACCGCCGCCGATATCAACTTTAGTCCAAAAAAAGAAATTTCTAATCCAGATTTTGATGTTCAGGCCTTGACTCTGATTTCAAACTATAAGGTCTTCCCTAAGGCCTATGGTGATTTAGAACGCTTTAATTTTGATCTGACTTCAGATCCACCACTTCCACGTAACTCTATTCTCTCTTTGATTGCTTTTGGTTATACAGAAGAAAGCCAGAGTAACCTTCAGCAAAAAGACCAGCAGAGTTTAACTCAAGTAGGGGTAGGTTCATTTGTCTTCGACCGCTTCAAGATCAGTGACATTCTAAATAAGCAGTTTGGTCTCCAAGTAAATCTGGGAACAGTGATTGAACAATCAGGCACTGATAGTCTACTCACTGGACGATCACAAGAAGGTCAGTTTGGTCAAGGTGGGGGAGCCCTGGGAAGAACCCGATCCGCCACAAAAATTGAATTAAAGAAACGTCTGGATGAGGCACTTACACTTTCGGTATCGAGTACCATGGGTGGAAGTATCGGTCAGCGCCAGAGTATGAACCTGAACTACGGACTAACCAAGAAAGTACAACTGGAAGGTGTTTACGAATTAAGAACCAATGCTGAAGGTGAAGAAGACATCATTGATAACTCCATCGGGGCCGATGTAAAGTTCAGGTGGACGTTTAAATGAAGTTATTGATCACTCTTTTCCTGATTCTTTTACCTATAATTGCTTTTGCTGAAGGCCTGACTCTGTCACAGGTCAATGTTGAATGTTTAAAGTCCGATAATTGTAACGAAAGAAAAAATCGTTTTGCCACATTGATCGGTGATTACCGAAGTTTAGTCCACATGAAGGACACTCTCAGAGTTCTGGCCTCTGATGGTGGATATCAGAGCTTTACCTATGAACTAGATGAGAATGCTGGAAAATATTCTTTAAATATTCATTTCCAATTAAAGCCCATTATTGAAGAAATCAACATTGGATTTACGGACCGAAACCTCGAGTACGACCCGAATCAACTTCTTAGTATTAAGGAAGGGGACTTCTTTGAGATTCAGCGTTTAAAAGAGAATATGACCTCTCTTCAAAAGCGACTGGAAAGCATGGGTTATCCGAAAAACACTCATACCTATGAGGTTAAGGAGAAGGGCAATAAAGTTGTCGTAAGTGTGGTTGTGACACTTGGTCAGCCCCGGATCTTCAAGAACATTCGCTCAAATTCAAAGTCGAAGTATGTGCAGGATTACCTGGTAAAGAAATTTTATAATCTCTATAACAGGCCTTTCGAGATGACCAAGTTTAAGCTTTATCTGGATGATGCCCAGAAAGAGCTTTTCAATTATGGCTACTTCTTGATCGCCATGGACTTCACTCCGGAGATCAAAGAAAACCGTGTCACTTTAGATATTAAGGTCACAAATGACCAGTTATTTGCTTTTGATTTCAAAAATCTGAAGCAAGAGCACCGAAATGTTATTCACAACATTCTTCTGGATTTATTCCGTAAATATAAAAGACCACTTTCAGATTCTACGATTAAGAGTGCCCTTAGAGAGCACTATCTGAATAAGGCCCGTTTAAACGCGGAAGTAAAAATCGAAAATTCTGAATTCATCAATATGTATGATGAAACGGTCCATCTCTATCGTGTATATCTCGATGAAAAATATAAGACCCGTGTGACATCGGTGAATTTTTCTGGAAACAACTATTTTAGTAATAAGCGTCTCCAGGGGATGTTTGATAAAGAGGCATTTGAACTTGCTTCAATCAATTACTATGACCAGGAATTCTACGAATATTTTGTCGACTATCTTCGTGGCCAATACATCCAACGTGGTTTTGTTCAGGTAAGAATTCCTCGTCCCGTTAGTAACTTTGATGCCGAAAAACGCACGGCCACTGTAGATTATATTATCCAGGAGAACCAGAGAGCTTACGTTCGCAAGATTGAGTTTCAAGGAATTCCTCTTGAATACGAAGATAAACTTCTGACCGTCATGCATAACAAGAGTACGAGGCCTTTTAATCCCATCAAGATGGTGGACGACATTAAAAAGGTCGCTTCAACACTTCAGGAAGAAGGCTACTACTATGCAGAAGTAACCAATGCCAACGATGAAGATTTGGTTCGCTATACCAAGACCGGAGCAGATGTTGATATTCGTTTCAAGATCAATCTGGGTCCAATGGTTAAACTCAATCGCATTATCTTCTTAGGCAATAATAAAACCAGAAAGAAAGTCCTTCTGAAAAAGATTCCCCTTGAGCCAGGTGATACCATCACCCCAATGAGAACCCGTGACATCGAGTCTGCTCTTTCTGCCACCGGTCTCTTTAATACCGTTAACGTTGTTCCTCTAAAACACAACTCCAAGAACGCTTCTACTGACTTATTAGTGAGAGTGGTTGAAAGAGAGTATGGATTAATTGAGGTGGCACCAGGTTATCGTACCGACTTAGGTCTTAAATTAACCGGTACTCTTTCGTACCAAAACATCGCTGGAGAAAACAAATCCATCACCCTTAGAACTCAACTTAACCAACGTCTAAGTTATCAGACACTTGATCCTCAACGTAGAAAGGACGCTGTTCCGATTCTCGAGCACAATACCTCTCTTACTTATACTCAGGGTGATATTTTTGATACCTTGATTGATTTTTCGGCCTCGGGTGCATATCAGTTAAAACGATTCTACTCTTTCGATGCAGAGATTTTGAGAGCGAACACTATCTTCACTCGTGACCTTACTAAACGTATGTCTTCTTCAGTTCGTTACCAATATGAAGATATTCAACAATTCAATGCTACTAACGAGATTGATAACGGAAGTTTCGAGATCGGCGCGATCACACCAAGCTTAACCTACGACCTTCGTAATTCTCAGATTAACCCGGTAAAGGGAGCTTTCTTTAACTTATCGACAGAATGGGCCAACCCATACTTCCTGTCCCAGAAAGAGCCAGACCTGACTATTAACTATTACAAGCTCATTTCGCGAAACCGTTTCTACATCCCGTTCAAAAATGGGACCGTGGCGATTTCGATGGTGGGGGGATCCAGGAAAACCTTGCCCGGGACAAGGTCGAAATTAATGGTGTGACGCAGACCGCTGGATATATTCCAAACATCAAGGTTTTTCGTTTAACCGGTATGGATATCATCCGGGGGTTCAGTGATGAGGAGGCCAACCGCCTGCCTAACGGGAACGACATTTCGGAAGAAAGGATCGATAACCGTGCCTATCTGGCCAATTTCAAGTTTGAGCCGCGTTACTTTATCAATGATGCCCTGATGGCCGGGGTATTTTATGATGCGGGGCGCGTGTTCGTGAACCGTGTGGATTTAGGAGACTTGAGAGACTCAGTCGGGGTTACATTTAAGATCATCACCCCAGTAGGTACCCTAGACTTTGACTACGGAATAAAACTCTTGAGAGAAAGAAACAAGGATGGTAGTTTAGAGGACCCCGGACGCTTCCACGTGTCAATTGGCTTCTTTTAATCCCCCGAATTTTAGAAGAGCCTGATTTACTCATGCTGACCCTTAGCAAGTTGGCCTAGCGAGTAGTTCTTGACGTGCGGCCGCAAAGTCCAATATAAGGGACAAAAATTTTTATTAATTAATGGAAGGTTGATTATGATTACTCAGAAATCGTATACGATCACTAAAGCCGAAATGGCGAACAAGAAGTGGTACGTAGTAGACGCAACAGATATGGTTGTTGGTCGTCTTGCTTCAGAAATCGCAAGAGTTCTTCGCGGAAAGCATAAGCCACAATTTACAACTCACAACGACGCTGGCGATTACGTTATCGTTGTTAACGCTGAGAAAGTTAAATTCACTGGTAAGAAGTGGGATGATAAAGATTACCACTGGCACACAAACCACATCGGTGGAATCAAGAAACGTACAGCTAAAGAGCAACTTGCTAAGAACCCAACTGCAATCGTAGAAGAAGCAGTTCGCGGTATGCTTGGTAAAAACACTCTTGGCCGCTCTCAGTTTACTAAGCTTAAAGTGTTTGTTGGTCCAACTCACACTCACGAAGCTCAGAAGCCTGAAGCTCTAACTTTCAAATTTTAATTATAAGGTAGAAAGATATGTCTAAAGCAAAATCTTACGATCTTCACACAATTGGCCGTCGTAAAACTTCAGTAGCTCGCGTATACGTTTCTCGTGGTACAGGTAAAATCCTTATCAACGACCGTGACGTTTCAAACTACTTTCCTAAAGCGACAAGCCGTTACATCGTATTCCAACCGCTTAACCTTCTAAAAGTTAACGATAACTACGATTTCAAAATTAACGTAAAAGGCGGCGGTGTTACTGGTCAAGCTGGTGCTATCCGTCTTGGTATCGCTCGTGCACTTCTTAAGCTAGCTCCGAATTCTCGTGGCGAACTTAAAACTGCTGGCTTCCTTACTCGTGACTCACGTAAAGTTGAGCGTAAGAAGTATGGTAAGTCTGGTGCTCGTAAATCGTACCAGTTCTCTAAACGTTAATATCCAACAGATATATATCGTCAGAAAGGGCTCCTTCATGGGGCCCTTTTTTTTTGTCTTTTAGAATCGGTTACTGTCGATATTCCGTTCATTGTCATATTTCTACTTTGGGCGCATATTATTCTTCATGGAAAAGCACGACGTTGAATCGATCGAAATTCGTGGCGCCAGGGTTCATAATCTCAAGAACGTTGACCTCGATATCCCTCTCAGAAAGTTAGTTTGTTTCGCAGGGCCCTCAGGCTCGGGGAAGACCTCTTTGGCCTTCCATACGCTTTTAACGGAGTCGAAACGCCGTTTCGTGAATTCATTTCCAAACTCCATGAAGTTCTTCACCGAACGTCCGGCGGCAGTGGATGTGGATCGGATCTTCCCGGTTCTACCTGTATTTGGACTACCTCAGATCAACCCGGTAGTAGGTTCAAGGACTGTGGTCTCAGATGTAATGAGACTCACGGATAGCTTGCAGAATCTCTTTTTCAGCTTCGCTAAAGAGCTTTGTCCTACTCACGAGATGGAACTAGAAGTTCGTCCAGTAGTGGACCAGTTAAAATCTCAAGCACCTAAAAACATCCAAGGTGTAGGTTATATTCTTCTGACTCCCAATGAGTTTTTGCGTGTATTTGGCGAGGGCTTTTTGCCGGCCAGATCTTATTCGCAGAAACGTAAAACCATTGACGTCTTCAATCAGGAAGATGAGTTGTGGGAAGTTCTGCGATTTAAATGGGACAATCTTGGAAGTATAGAGAAGAAGTGGAAGGAACTGAAGCTCGATCAATACCGATTGAACTATCAGCTTTTCGGTGAAGGTTTTAAGAGGCCTCAGCTTCTTGAATTTCACTTTGAGAAAGTTTGTCCTAAGTGTGACTTTGAATCAATTCCAGCTGTGACTGTGAGTGCTTTCTCACCTTATAGTGCCTTGGGAGCTTGTCCTAAGTGTAATGGTTATGGTGCGATCTTGATCTATGATGAAAAGAAAATCATGGATAAGGACCTCTCAATTCAAGAGGGTGGTTTAAAGCTTTTAAATTATGGCCCTTTTCAAGATGCCTATGAAGAGCTCTTGAAACTTTTGAAGAAACGAAAAATTCCTCTCGATACTCCGATAAAAAAATTACCGAAAGACTTTTTTCAGTTATTGGAAGAAGGACAGGGACAATATCCCGGTTATGGTGAATTGAAGCGTTATCTCGAGAGTAAAAAATACAAACCCTCGGTTCGCATTTACATCAGACAACTGCAACGAGAAGAGCCGTGTCTGGTTTGTCACTCGTCTCGACTGAATAAAAACATTCATCATTACAAAGTAAAACTGAAAGATAAAAACTGGGGACTCGATGAAATCATGAGTCTCACAGTTGAAGAAGCGTATCCGCTTTTCTGTTCGACTCGAGCGCTTGCAACTTCTCATGAAAAACGCCTCTTCACCAGCATCTGCGAAAATCTCAAAATGGCGATGGAGATGGGGCTTAATCACCTTTCACTGTTAAGAAAGGCGAAGACTCTTTCCGCCGGAGAGTATCAGCGATTGTTGCTTATTAAGTATCTTTCGTTTCAAGGCACAGACAGTTTGTTTGTGTTAGATGAACCAAGCTTGGGTCTTGCCGAGAAAGAACTGGAAAAACTTATTCAGGGTCTTCGCAATCTCATTGCTCAAGGAAATACCGTCATCCTGATCGATCACACTGAATATATTCAGAAGCATTCAGATCACTTGATTGTGATGGGGCCTGGTTCTGGAAAAAAAGGTGGGGAGATTCTTTATCAAGGTCTTCCGAATGAGTACTTTAAGAAAAAAGAAGTCGTGACTTGGGAGAAGAAAAAATCCTCAACCAAGTATCCAGAGTATATTGAAGTTTTGTCTCCAGAAATCTATGGCAAAACTTATCATGATTTCAAAATTCCCCTGAATGATATGACCTGGGTGACTGGCCCTTCTGGTACGGGAAAGACCGCCACCGTGATTAAAGTCATGGCCAATACACTCTATAAAAAGATCTATGGAGAGTGGTTTGAGGAAGAAGAATTTTATAGCAAGGGTGTAAAAACCGGAGCGAAGTTTGAAGATGTGATTGTGATTGCTTCTGACTTGAATCGATTTACTTCGCGTTCATCAGTGGGAACCATCACAGAACTTTCAACTGTCATTAGAAAACACTTTCTAAAACTTCCAGTCGCAAAAAGTATGAATCTCAAAGAGGGTCATCTTTCGAGTAACTCAGAATTAGGTATGTGTCCTCGTTGTGAAGGACGTGGTTCGATTACGATTGAGATGCAGTACCTTGAAGACATTGTCCTTGAGTGTGAAGATTGTAAGGGTCTTAAGATCAAACCCCTTTATGCTAATATCTCAGACGGACACATGACGGTGGCGGAGGCCTACAATCTTCCTCTAAGTCAGGTGCTGGAGAGAATCGAACTAACTCCAAAGTTTCGTCGAGTGTGGGACTATCTTAAAATTTTGAATTTGGATTATCTCTCGCTTGATCGAGCTCTTAATTCTTTGTCCGGAGGAGAGAAGCAGCGTATTTTCTTGCTCTCAAAACTCTTGAAGAACATTCAAAATTCTCTTTTAGTATTCGAAAACATCTCCTTTGGTCTTTCGGAAAAAGAGCTCCAGCATCTGGGTACATTCCTGGGTGACTTGATTCAGCTTAAAAACACCATTGTTATCATCGATGCATCCAATTGTTTTAAGCACTTGGCCAACTGGAAGCTTAGTTTTGATACTAAGTCCATTGATCTTATCCCTGTGAAAAAAGACTGATAAATCTATTCAAGTTCTCCTCTGGAAAGACCGACAAGTTAAGTAGGTCAATTCGAGGAGAACTTTGTGTTTGTTCGATTATTTTTCCTGCTTCTTACCTTCCCGGTTTATGCCACGGTTTTTCAACCGCAACCGGTGGTCCAACAAATCAAAGAATCTGACGGCATCATGATTGGCCATTACCTAAAAAGTAAGGCGATTAAGCTTGATGATGGTTCCATCGCCACTCAAATGATTTTCAAAATGAATAAAGAATACGGACTTCAGTCTGATCTTTTTGGGATGGATGAGGTCATTGTTCACTACCCAGGTGGAAAGCTGGATGGGATGGAAGTTCATGTTGATGGAGTTCCAAAGTTTGTCCCAGGTGAACATGTTGTCCTGATGATTAAAAGTAATCAGGACCGTTACTGGGGGATGAATCTTGGTTTTGGCTCTTTCAAAGTCGTAAATTACGGCAATGAAACCATGATTATTAACACCATCTTTCCGAATGATCGCAAAGTAGGGCAGATGAGTCTTTCTGAGTTTGAAAAAAACGTCAGAGTTATCAAGGGCTCAAACCTGAAAGTGGTGATGGCACCTGATTATCCGACTGAAACAGACCAAGGTGCAGATTTGCGCGCTCCTGCCTCTGTGGATGAAGGGAAAAATCGCTCCATTGCTTCAAAAACTGAAGAAGTAGAGAATATTGAAGATCAGCCGCACATTAGTGTGTTTTGGCTGGTGGCCTTTCTGGCAGTTTTAGGCGGCTGTTTTCGCCTGATGAGACAGAAAGAGGCCAAGTAATGTTCCCATTTCCGATGGATTGGAATGAGTTTTCTTTTAGTGGTTTTAACTCTGGTGGCGTCCGCTTGGGCGCATCAGTCGTCATTAACGACGACGGGTAGAGAACTATTCTGGGCCACTCCGACTATTCCCTTAACCATTCGGACAAACACTTCTGATCTTTCCGCTTCTGATGCTCGAACCATCATTTTAAATTCAATGAATCAGTGGAACGCGAGTTCGACTGCGACGGTGACTGAAGCTGCTTCAGTGAATGAAATTCGTTTCGTATCGAACTTTCCTTATGGGTCAGCGGTATTGGGAGTCACTGAGCTTTCTTACAATACAGCTGGGGCGATTCAAAGAGCATCGATTTTGTTAAATGATGATTACTTTTTCCATAACACTCCCGGATTCTACGCTGCTGGACAGGTCTTTCTTGGGGACGTGGTAACTCACGAATTAGGACATTTATTCGGTCTTTCTCACTCGGAAGTTTTAAGTTCGACCATGTTTTATTCTGCCTTCTCAGGCCAGAGCACGGTTTCATTGGATGATCGTTCTGGCATTCGTCAGAAATATGATTCAAGTTATGGCTCGATCACTGGCTATGTTAAGGGTGGAAACCATATTGGCGTTTTAGGTGCTCATATTCAGGCAATTTCTCGCAGAACGGGAGAGTCAAGTGGGGCCATCTCAGATGAGAATGGGGCCTTCACTTTAGGTGGTTTGGATCTGAATGATTCTTACTATCTTTATGTTTCTCCAGTAAAGAACACTGATTCACTTCCAGGTTATTTTGCGAATACACAGAATGAGTTTTGTCCGGGTTCTTATGTTGGTTCATTTTTTTCAGCTTGTGGAAAAGAGAATGAGGGCAAACCTCAGACCATTACATTAACTCCCTCAAACCCTTCGGTGGATGTAGGAGTGGTGTCTATTCATTGTGATCTTAAATCTGATGAGTCTTATAGCGTTCAAAAAGTAGCAACAACTTTTACTCCGATTACCATTTATGATTATGGGTCAGAGAATAGACATGAAAAGGCCTTCGTAGGTTGGTTCAGATCTACTACGTCTTCGTTATGGTCAGGCCATGATTCACTTAACATTGATCTAACAGATTTTATTAACCTTAGTGGAAATCCGAAGTTTTTAAAACTCTCACTAATTTCTTTTCCGTTCGGCACAAGAATGGAATATGAGTGGAGCATTAAAAAGAACGGAGTAACTGATACGACTCTTAATCGTGCCATGTCTTATTCATCGTTGACTGAGACTTATAATACTGACCTTGAGGCCTTTGTTCCTCTCAATGCTTCAACTGCCATGAATAATTTCCAGGTAAACATTCGTGCCAGAAGACTCTCTAACAATTATTCGGCGCAAACTTTTCCTTCCTACATTCAGTTTGCCAGTGACCAGCATTTACCCTATCTCGTTGTCGCGAGTATTTGGGAGCAGTCGGGCCCCCAAATGATACCAATCATTGATACCGGTGCATTATTGTCAGATAATTATGCTTGTTTAGAAGCACCATATACTTACGCTGTGTCTCGCGCTCGAGAGGCCAATGATGAGAATGATCTCTCTAAGACTGCGGGTGCGGCCGCGAGTTGTGGCACCATTGAACCTCCTACCTCTGGACCTGGGTCATCCCTTCCCATCATCACTCTAGGATTTATGCTTGCCCTGCTACCATCTTTGTTTGCCAAATCCCGTAAGAAATTTTTGTCTTAACCCATCCTTTTTATTAAAATAAATAAGTCATTTCATTATCGCGAGGAGTGCTTAAATGAAGTTCGTTTTTATCTGGCTGTGTTTACTCGTAGTGACCCCGGTGCTTGCGCAAAACCTCATGGAAGAGCGCATCTGGAAAGTGGCTCCCCGTAAGAAATCTATTTTCTTAGATTCAGGCGTTTTTCATTACAATTCGAACTTAAAATCTTCCAGCATCATGGGTGTAAGAAACTCAGCGGTGAATGGTCGGGGTTATGAAAGAGTTGTGGTTGATTTTAACACTGCTTCAATTCCTAAGATTTATGGGCACATCACAACTGACAAGAAAGTGTCGATCGATTTTTTCGACACCAACATTCAGACGTCTCAGCCCAACATGAAGAACTCAAAATTTGTAAAATCAGTCGACTTTATTAGTGTTGATGGAAAAACCATGACGATGGAAATGTCTCTTAAGGGCAAATCTAGCTTCGACATTTTCTATCTCGAGAATCCAGGTCGTCTTGTTATTGATATCCGCTAACCTAAGGAAAAAAAATGGCCAAGGATAAAAACGCAAAGGCCAATACTGAATCAAGTATTGTTGCCGAAATTCCATCAGAAGTGGTGATTATTCCCATCGTGAATAGTCCTATTTTCCCAGGAATGATCGCACCGATTATTCTTTCGGAAGATAAATATACTCCAGAGCTAGACTCTTACTTAACGAAGAACAATTATGTGGCCTTGAACCTTGTTAAGTTCAAGGACTTTGGTGAGAACTCAGACGCTGTTCTTCAGGAAATGGATGAAGAGCAAGTTAGTTACGAAGACGATACTGAAAGCTTTCCGGTAACTTCAAGTTCCGATTCACCTAAAGGCATCACTCCAAAAGACATTTATAAAGTGGGTGTTCTTTGTAAGGTGATTAAGAAGCTTAAGCTTCCTGATGGTTCGGTAAACCTTCTGGTTCACGGGATGAAGCGCTACCGCGCAGTTGAGTACATTGCGGACGCTCCACTTCTAGTGGCACGCACTGAAGTATTTAATGATATTCATGAGCCGGATGAAGAGCTGGATGCTTATACTCGTTCAGTAATCAATCAGGTGAAAAAACTTTCTGAGATCAATCCATACTTCAACGAAGAGATGAAGCTTGCGATGCTCAACTCACCATCTCCAGGATCACTGGCAGATTTGGTGGCCTTCGCGCTTTCACTAGATGTTCCTGAAGCTCAGGACTTCCTTGAAACTTTGATCGTTAAGAAGCGTTTCGCCAAGCTTCTGGTTTACCTTAAACGTGAAAAAGACGTGGCGGACATTCAGAAAAAAATCACTGATGAAGTTAACGACAAGGTTAACAAGTATCAACGTGAATACTTCTTGCGTGAGCAACTTAAAGTAATTCGTAATGAACTTGGTCTGGATGAAGATGATAAGGCCAAAGACATTAAGAAAATCAAAGAGACGCTTGAAGCAGGTGGACTTCCAGAAGAGGCGAAGAAAGCCGCTATGGAAGAGCTTGAAAGACTTGAGTCGATTCCTGATTCTTCTCCGGAGTACAACGTTACTCGTACATACTTAAATTGGATGGTTCAACTTCCTTGGAACGCGGCCACTGACGATAAGGTAGATATTGAATCGGCCAAGAAGATGCTTGAAAAAGATCACTATGGTCTTGAGAAGCCAAAAGAAAGAATCATGGAATTCCTGGCGGTGAGAAAACTTAAGCCGGAATACGATGGTACAATTCTTTGTCTAGCGGGTCCTCCTGGCGTAGGTAAAACTTCACTTGGTCACTCAATTGCAAAAGCACTTGGTAGAAAGTTCTATCGTTTCTCACTTGGTGGTATGAAGGACGAGGCGGAAATTAAAGGTCACCGCCGTACATATGTAGGTGCGATGCCTGGTAAAATCATTCAAGCTCTTAAACGAGTTGAAGTGAATAACCCGGTAATCATGCTGGATGAGATCGATAAAATTGGTAAGTCGTATCAAGGTGATCCTGCTTCAGCTCTACTTGAAGTCTTGGATCCTGAACAAAATAAAACGTTCATCGATAACTATCTTGATGTTCCGTTCGATCTTTCAAAAGTTCTCTTCATTGCAACTGCCAACTACGTTGGTGAGATCCCTGAAGCGCTTCTTGATCGTATGGAGTTGATTGATCTATCTGGTTATACGATTGAAGAAAAACTTTCGATTGCTACTAAATGGGTGATCCCTAAGCAGCTTAAGAAGCACGGTCTGGTAAGTAAGGAGTTCTCTCTGGGTGCTCCGGTTCTTAAGGCCCTCGTTTCTGATTATGCTCGTGAACCAGGTGTGCGTGTGATGGAGCAAATGGTGGCAAAACTTTGTCGTCGTGCCGCTCTTGAAAAAGTATCGAATAAGAAATTTAAAAAGTTTGCTCCGGCAGTTGCTGATCTTGAAAAGTATCTTGGACCAAAACGTTTTGAAACAGACATGGCCCAAAAACCACTTCAACCAGGTATCGTGACCGGTCTGGCATGGACTTCGTTTGGTGGAGATATTCTTTTCATTGAAACGATTCCGCTTAAAGGCCGTGGCTTTAAGCTTACAGGTCAACTGGGTGACGTAATGGGTGAGTCTGCGAACCTTGCTTACAGTTACGTGAAGAGCATTCTTCAGGCCCAGATTGAAGAAGAGAAGGCATTAGAAGAGAAGAAAGCTTCTAAGAAGAAAGTATCGAAGAAAAAAATCGATACTCCGGCCACAGTTACTGCACCTGCAGTAGCTGCTCCGAATCCTGAAGAGGCTACTGACTTCCTGGCGAAGCATGAAATTCACCTTCACTTACCAGCTGGTGCGACTCCAAAAGATGGTCCGTCGGCCGGTATTACAATGGCCTTGGCGCTTTACTCGCTTTCAACCAATCAAATGGTTCGTGGTGATATCGCGATGACTGGTGAGCTTAGTCTGACTGGGAAAGTTTTGCCGGTTGGTGGTATTAAGGAGAAGGTTCTTGCAGCAAAACGCGCGGGAATTAAAGAGATCATTCTTCCTTGGCAGAACGAGAAGGACCTTAAGGAAGTTCCAGAACGTCACCGTAAGGGTATGAAATTCTATCCAGTTAAACACTTCGATGAAGTTTTAAAAATCGCTTTAAAGAGTCGTTAATAAGTAAGGGGCCTAAGGGCCCCTTCTTGTTTCAGTCTGCGGCCATTCTTGCCCAGGGTCTGCTTCATTCCTTCAATCAACTATCATGTTATTACGGGGTAATCCCGTGTTGTTACAGGGTAGGATCAATGAAAGTTCTATTTCTCATAATGGGTGTCATGCTCATCCATTCGCCTCTTTGGGCGAAAGGGTTCATTGTTAATTGGTCGTGTCCTGCGGATTCATCCGAAAAAATCTCAGTAGAAGTTTTCTACGATGAAAGTGGTAAGTTAATTTTTGAACCGGAAATTTTTAGCGAGATTAAAAAAGAAAAGAATGTTGATTACTCAAAGTGTATCAATGATTTCCAAAAGAAAATTAGCACTGGCACTAAACTTTATCAGGAAAAGAAGTGTCCTCAGGCGAAGGACAGCTTTTGTGCTTCGGCCGTTCAATATACCAATCTAAAAGTTCTGGAAAAAATTCGCGGCAGTTACTTCATGAAGAAGTTTAGAGATGTGCGCGTGTTGCCGATTGAAGTTGAAAATACTCCTGTTGCAAAGGCGAAAGATCCAACAGTGGAAACTGAGACAAGTCCAGTTTCTTCGGGACCTGATAGTGCGGAAGCGTTTTTAGATTCTATGGTGAGATCAAAGGTGATCAATCCTAAAGAACTTAATCGCATTTTCACCTTTCAGAACAAGTCATATCGAGTGGGTGATTTTGATCAAGTGATCGGAAAGAATATTGATATGATTTTCTCTGGCTCAAGTCCGGAAGAGGGAAAGCAGTTTGCCCAGAACTATATGGTTGCAAAGTCAGAGTACCTTAAAGAGGGAAGTGATCCAGTTAAGAGAAAGGCCGTCCTCGATAACCTAAATCAAATGTTCGGAAAAATTTACGGCAGCCGTGGCCCGGAAGAACTTGCCAAGATGCTTGAGTGCGATCCCGACGATAATCTTACTCCCATTGGAGATATTCTTAATAAGCTTCAATCCACTAGAAAAGTCGAAGGCTGTAAGCAATTGTCCCCTGGAGAGCATAAGGTTTTTGAGAAGGACAATGGTAATTACTATTCAACCGGCGATTATCTTCTTAAGCGAAAGAAGGACGGTAACTACCAGGCCTTCGTGAATGTGAATTTTAAAAGAGGATCTGGATCTGTTTCGCCTGAGGCGATGATGCAAAGATCTAAGGAATGTCTTCAAGAGGCCTCTCCTTATATGAAAGGTCCGGATGGCACTCGCATTGAGATGATGGTGTTTTCTCCGAGTGAATTGGAGAAACTTCCAAAGGAAGAACGTCCGGATAAAAAAGATATTACTATTGAAAGACCAGGAGCACGGGCCAATGCTGGTGCCTACCCGGAAGATATTCCTTGTGCCACTATTGTGCATGAAATGCTTCACTTACTCGGTCTCTGTGATGAGTATGAAGAGAAAAGTGATGATCTGAAGAGAATGTGGAACTGTCGTGTGGTACCGAAGGCCGATTCAATCATGAGAAACAGCTATGACGTGTATCCTAAGGCGGTCGCCCAGGAAGTCTACTGTAAGTGCGATCGTTTTCCTTGTAGTTCAGTTCAAAAAAACGGCGATGAAAACGCCAAGAAAATGCTGTTGAAGGGCAACTTCTACGATGTCTCTGATTATAAATTTCGATCAGACTTTTGTAGGTTCACTGATCTGCCTTACCAAAAGAACATGAAAGATCCTCTCAGTACTGCTTTGGTTCAATCTGAGAGCTCAGACAGTATTGTCATTGAGAACAGAACCTTTTCCGGTGATCAGAGGGCCCCTAATTTTAGAATCAATCGAACACAGATCACTTGTACATGTAATGGGAACAAAACTTGTCTGGCCGAAAAAAGCAAAATTCCTTCTCAGATTGCCAGTATAGGTATTCGTGGCATATGTCCTGGTGGAGCGGACAGAACGGACAAGGCCAATGCCAATTTAGCGAATGTGATTAAATTTAAATCTGAACCAACAATGCCAAGTCTGCTTCAGCCAAATCATTTTAAAAAGATTCTCGCTGGAAATTGTCGTGGAGTCGTGGATGGTTACCTTGAATGCGCAGATTGGGCGTATAAGGGAAGAGATAAGTATTCTTGTAATGCTCCTGCAAAATGTCAGGATGACTCTTACTACCTAGGAACACCACAATGAAATATTTAGGTCTTGTGATCTTATTATCGACTTCAGTGGGAGCAACGACCTTGGGACGTTATTACAGCGCGACTGAGGGCACTTCAGTTCAGAAGTTTGTTCTGACAAATTCTTCTGTCACCTATCAGAAACAATCCAATTTTTTTGATGAAAAAGCAGATAATCGCCTTGGTACATTTGAAAGCTCAGATACTAAGGGCATCAAAGAAGATCTAAAAAAACTTGATACGATCTTGGGAAAGGTCAAACGGGTCGATGAGTTCATGAAAAAGCGAAACGAGAGTTTCAATGATCTCTCATTGAAAACTCCTCACGAAGCTTTTTTTGTTTTGGACGATTATCGTATCTCTCAGGAGTCTGACTTATATCCGGAAGTGAAGGCCATCTATGATCGCCTGGCAGGTAAGAAGTGGAAGCAGAAGAGTGGGATGAAGTTGTCTGACGATATGAAGAAGATCATTCAGATCAAAGACGGCAAAGAAGTGTCCCAGGAAGAATTCAATTTTGCTTTTTATTGCCAGAAGGCTGAACCGCCCAGTGTTTGTAGCTTCAAAGATGCAGGAATTTTATACGTAAAATAAAAAGGCCACCGAAAGGTGGCCTTCTTATTACAACTGTCTTTTTAGAATTAGAATTCGTCTGAGTCGTATTCGCTTTTTAAAGTGTGTTTCACTTTACCAGCAGCGATCTCGCGAAGAGCAGTAACTACTTCTTTGTTTTTGCTCTTAACTTGAGAATCGTCACCTTCACGAAGTTGTTTCACGCGCTTAGCTGTTAGGTGAACTAGCTCATAACGGTTTTCAACATGCTCTAGACAATCTTCGACTGTGACTCGTGCCATACATACCTCTTGGGGAATTTAGAATCTTCATTTTTAAAAGAGAAGGCCTCTTCTGTCAAAGGAGATTATTGATACATTGCTTCAATTGTAGTCTTGTAACGCTCCGAGACAACCTTTCTTTTAATTTTTAACGAAGGAGTCAGGTAATTATCCGTGGTGAATTCCTCGGAAATGATACTGAACTTCTTGATGGTCTCGTACTGGGCCAGATCATGATTAATCTCATCCAGCTCTTTTTGGAGAATTTCCCGTACCTTAGGGCTCTGAGCGAGGTCAATGACGCTGCAGTCACTTGGTAGACCCAGCTCTTCCAGATTCTTCAAAAAGCGCTCTTTTTCAATTCCCACTAAGGCAGTGAGGAAGTTGCGGCGATCCCCGATAACCACTAAATGCGAGATGTGGGGCTTGGTTTTCGCCATATTTTCGATTTTTTGTGGGGCCACGTTCTTGCCCCCACTGGTAACGATCAGGTCTTTTTTACGGTCAGTAATGCGCAGGAACCCGTCCGGAGTGAATTCCCCGATGTCCCCGGTATAAAACCAGCCGTCTTTGAGTGAGTCTTCCGTCGCTTTTGGGTTCTTATAATATTCCTTCATCAGGGCTTCACTCTTAATCAGGATCTCTTTATCCGGACCAAAAGAAATCTGCACGTCACCCATTGGGCGACCCACAGTTCCTGGAACTTGTTTTGCCAAAGGATTTAAGCAGCAAGGAGCGACTGTTTCTGTGGCGCCATAACCTTCAAGAATAGTGAGATTAGCATAACGAAGGAACTTAATGATCTCAGGTGAAAGAGGAGCACCACCGGAAACGAAGTAACGGATGCGTCCACCAAAGCGTTGATAGATTTTAGAGAACACAACTTTCTGAGCAAGTTTGAATTCAAGAATTTCAGTGGCACCTGGTGAAAGGTCGCGATCAATTTTATCAAAGTATTTTTGAGCAACACCAACTGCCCAGGTAAAGGCCTTCTGCTCAAAGACACTTCCGGATTTAATTTTATCCATGATACCGTTGTAGATTTTTTCAAACACACGCGGCACAGAGATCATGATAGTTGGTTTTACTAGTGCGATATTCTCTATCAGCTTCTCCATGGATTCAGCATAAACTCCCTGCCAGCCAAACATGATCGGAAGTAGAGAGTCACAACGACCAAGAACGTGGGAAAGCGGAAGGAAGATAAGCGTTCTATCTGCTGAACTGAAAGCACCTTTAACAGTCGTCTCAACATTCATGAGCATGGTCACGAAAGCATTGTGAGTAACAACAGCACCTTTTGGTTCACCGGTAGTTCCAGAAGTATAAATGATGGATGCGTAATCTTCTGGTAACTGATTATTGATATGATTTTCAAACAGGTCAGGATGAGATTTAAGTTCATCTTTCCCGATGCGCATAAGTTCTTTGTAACTAAAATATGGATAAGAGTTACGGAACTTCTTCAGTGTTTCTTCTGAAAGCTCCTGGATTGAAACCACAATTTTCAGATTGGTCCAGTTCTTAAGTTCCGGAATGACCTTTTCCATCTGCTTATCATTTTCAACAACCAGCACTGAACTGTCGGAGTGAGTGAAAATGAAACTCACCTCGTGAGCAAGATAACTCGGATAAACTGGAACAAGGCAAGCACGTGAACACATGGTCGCCATATCGAGTAGGTGCCACTCTTTACAAGTTTGTGAAAGAAGCGCCACTTTATCACCAACGTTGATTCCGATTTTGTGAAAAGCGCTGATAAGAATTTCGATTTGATTTTTATATTCGAGAAACGTGAGGTTTTTGATTTCGTGATTTTCAATCCAACCAATCGCATTTCGCTCTGGCGTTTTCTGAACTCTAAGTTTTAGTAATCTGCCTAATGTCCGTGGTCCTTGTAACATCCGTGTGGTCCTTTTTTTCCAGCCACGCATTAGACACTGAAGTAATTCAGTGACTTGATGAGTGCAAAAGCTGGTCCGATACTTGCCTTATCGGTCAACATGAAGACTGTCATTATAGTTTCAAAATGTTTACGAGTCACTAAATTCAACTCTGAAGCAAGTTGGTATGAATTCCATTTTAAAGGGGCCTATGCTGGTGAGCGAGTGAAAAAAGTCATGCTCCAAGGAAGTAATCAACCACCGCTTAAAGCGGGTGAAGAATACTTAATCTATGTGCGGCTATTGTCCTGTGTAGAAGGAGTTCTCAGAGGAGAAATTCTGAAATTTAGACCACTGGATGAGTGCTGGGACCGATCTTAGTCGACACTTACAGCAACGTGATCACCAATCATGAATTGGGGGATTTCGAAGATAGGTGTGTTTTCTTTTTCGTACTCATTCACCATGGCAATTGAAGCGTTGTCCATTGAGTGAATGATTTTAAGTTCGCCGATTTTAACTTTGTAATTCACACGTGACTTAGCGTCGTATGGATTCTGGACTGAGATAATCCGGAAGACATCAACCACACTGTCTTTGCGAATTCCCTGACCTGTGCCCATGTTAATGTAGTAGTTCTTACGAACAACTTCATTCTCCACACCCATTGGTAGATCTTGCGCCATACTGAAAATGACAAAAGACTTTGCCCAAAGTGACTGGCACAAAAGTAATGTAGTAAGCAGGGTTAACAGTTTCATTGGATCCTCGCAGGTGTCTCCAATGTACTTATCGACGGATCGTGGGGGAAATTAAGAGGAAGACCATGATACCGAAGCATCATGGTCGGGTAAGGACTATTTGCCCTCTAATCTTAGGTACTTAAAGTTATTATTGATGATATCTGAATAGCGGTAGTTTTTCAGATAGTTGTGAAACAGTACATAGTTTCGCGAATAGTACTGCATGGCCCATGGAAGCTCTTGGTTTACGATTTCTTCCATCTGCTTCATTAAAGCGAATTTTTTCTCACCATCTTCCAGCTCTCTTACTTGCAGGAAAAGCTTATCAAATTCTGGATTAGAGAATTGTGATGAGTTTGGTCCTGGAGGAAGATTCGCTGTCGTTAGGAGCTGAAGCACGTTCTCTGCATCCGGGTAATCCAGGATCCAGCCACCTTGCCAAAACTGAAGTTCACCATTACGTGACTTCTCTAGGAATGCTGGGAAAGTGTTTGTGCGAACTTCAATGTTAATCCCAAGAGGACGAAGTTCTTGCTGGATGAATTCGCCCATCTGACGTTTACGAGAATCAGTTCCACGTACGTCATACTTAAGTGTGGGAAGACCTTTTCCTTCAGGGTAACCCGCTTTCGCTAGATATTCTTTAGCAAGCTTCACATCGTACTTAAAAGGGACTTCCGTCGAAGGAGAGTAACCCGGAACACCCGGAGGATAAATCGAGTTGGCCTTCTGGGCGATGTTGTAAGTGAAAAGTTCAATGAACTTATCGTTATTCACACCGTGAGCGATCGCTTTTCTCAGATTTAGATTCTTACCAATGATTGGATCTTTCATATTGAAAGACAACCACCAGTAAGTCAGAGTCGGAGCAGCGTAGAGTTGAATCTTCTGTTCAGTGATTTCTGGTTTAAGTTTTCCTTCTAAAGTCAAAGCGAGTGGGAAGTGATCTTTCGTGAGGTTAACGATATCGATCTTTTTTCCCATGAAGTTCAACCAATCAGTCTGAGCTTCTTTAATCACTACCAGGCGAACATTTTCAACGAAAGGAAGCTTCTTACCAGCATCTTTCAAAAGACCATTTTCATGGGCATAGCGGTCACCCTGAGCAGGATAAACACTTGTGATGTAGTTAGCGTTCTTTTTTAAAACTACTTCCTGAGCAGAGTTATAGTCTGTGATGTAGTAGGCACCAGTTCCAATGCTCTTAAGTGACAGATCATTGTTTGTGGCGCGAATCGCTTCTTCCGGAACCGGTGAAGTGAAGTTCATGGCCATGGCAAACAAGAGCTGAGGATAAGGACGGATAAGATCCACTACTAACGTGTAATCATCCGGAGCTGTGACCCCAGAGATTTCCGTCTTAAACATCAAGTCCAGATCAGTTCCTACTTTATCGCGGAACTCGTTAATGCCTTTGATCTTATTATCAAAAAGCCACCAACCTTGAGAGCGCGTGCCGTGGAAAGCAAGACGCTTAATCTGGTTTACGATATCACGGGCCTTAACTTCGCGACCTTCTTCCACGAATTCAGACTTGTGATACTTAATGCCTTTTTTAAGTTTGAACGTATAACGAAGACGGTCCTTCGAGACCATCGGCATCCCTTCCGCCAGAAGCGGACGGAGAGTGTAGGGACGCTTATGATATTCATACTCGTACAGCGTTTCATAAACAGGTGTCACTGCCATGTAGCAAACCTGGTCAAAGCAGTTCGCAGGATCGAGAGTCGAGATATCACTTGGGATAGAAATCTCGATACGATCCGACTTGTTCTTGCTTTTGGTACAACCAACAACAGCAAGAGTGAGAGCTAGAAGAAGGAATTTCACTTAAGAGCTCCTTCAACCGCTTTAATAAGTTCCTGAGTTTTTGCAGCATCACCTGAACCTTGTGCATTGTCTGGTTTACCACCGCCACGACCATTCACGATCGGCATGACACCTTTGAGAATGTCGGAACAGTTCACCGAAGAGTTTGCACGGTTAGTTTTCATGATGAATGAAACCTTGTCGCCTTCAATTGCGTAAAGGAACAACACGCCTTGTGGGAACTTTTCAACAAAGATATCACCCAGCTTTCTCATGTTACCCTGATCAGCTGATGCGGCCTTGGCAATAGTAAGAGTCAGTCCACCTTTAATATCTTGTTTGTCTTTAAAGAGGTTCTGAGACTCAAAGCTTTGAACTTTATCGTTCAATGTTTCAATTTGTTTTGATTTATCTTTAACGTCCGCGAATAGAGCAGTTAGTTTCTCCAAAACTCTTTCTTCTTTCACTGCGAAGTTCTTCTCAACTTCGGCAAGAATCTTAGAACGGTTAAGAAGGTAGTTAATCGCCGTGGTTGAAGTGATCGCCTCAATACGACGAACACCTGAAGCAAGAGATGTTTCAACGATGATTTTAAATAGTCCAATCTCACCAGTGTTAGAAACGTGAGTACCTCCACAAAGCTCAACTGAGAAATCACCCATTTCTAGTACGCGAACTTCATCGCCGTATTTTTCACCGAAAAGTGCCATCGCACCTTTCTTCGTCGCTTCGTCTTTCGACATATTGCTGGCAGTAACTTTGAGTGAAGAAGCAACCGCTGAGTTTACAAGTTCTTCAACTTGTAGAAGTTCTTCTGGTTTCACCGCTTCGTTATGAGTGAAGTCAAAACGTAGACGATCCGGACCAACTGAAGAACCCGCTTGTTTCACGTGGTTACCAAGAACTTTAATCAGAGCTGATTGAAGTAAGTGAGTCGCAGAGTGGTTACGTTTCGTAAGCTCGCGCTCCTCGTGATTCACCTTTAAGGTATAGCTTTCACCAACTACTAGCGCATCAGCGTCTGATGAGATGTGGACGTGTAGACCATCAACCGGCTTCTGAGTATCAGTGATGGTAGCAAGTTTTCCTTCTTTCGAATCGATCTCACCTTTATCACCAACCTGACCACCGCCTTCGCCGTAGAAAGGAGTTTTGTCGAACACAAGGTAGAACTGACCATCAACTTCTTCTTTCGCTAGAAGTTTAGCGTTACCAGTAACTTCTTCGTAGCCAGTGAACTTAGTTGCACCAAACTTCTCTTTGATGCCGTAGAAAACTTTTACGTTATCTTCCTGAACTTTGAACTTCGAGTTCTTTTTAGAAAGTTCTTTTTGTTTTGCCATCGCTTCTTCAAAACCTTTGCTGTCTAGCTCAAGGTTCTTCTCACGAAGGATCACTTCAGTCAGATCCAGTGGGAAACCGAAAGTGTCATAAAGCTTGAAAGCAACATCACCCGGAAGCTTTTGACCGGCCTTAAGTTTGCCCAGCTCTTCATTGATAAGAGCAAGACCAGTATCAAGGGTCTTACGGAATTTTTCTTCTTCAAGTTTTAGAAGTTTTTCAGCAAGAGCGGCGTTGTGAGCGTTGTCTGGATATTCTTCGCCCAGAGATTCAACCACTGCAGGCACTAGTTTGTAGAAAGAAATGTCTTTCAATCCAAGAAGTGAAAGGTGACGAACAGCTCGGCGAATAATACGACGTAGAACATAACCACGGCCGTCGTTAGATGGAATCACACCATCAGTGATGAGCATCGTACATGAACGGATGTGATCGGCCACAACGCGGAAAGAAGATTTTACGTCTTCAGATGTTGTTGTGTAGTAATCCTGGCCTGTGAGTTTTCCAATCGCTTTCATGATTGGTTCAAAAATGTCTGTATCGTAGTTAAAGTATTTACCTTGAAGAACAGCGGCCACGCGCTCTAGACCCGCACCTGTATCAACTGATGGTTTCGGAAGAGGCTTGCGCTTAATCTCATTACCATCTTTGTATTTTTCAAATTGCATGAATACCAGGTTCCAGATTTCTACGTAGCGACCTTCATCATCAATTTCCTGATGACCGGCCGGAACACCTGTTGAACGACCAGGACCATGATCATAGAAAATTTCCGTACAAGGACCGCATGGGCCAACGTCACCCATTTCCCAGAAGTTTGATTTATCACCAAGTTTAAAAATGCGCTCACGAGGCACACCCATATCTTTGTGCCAGATCTCAAGCGCTTCATCGTCGGAGTCGTGAACTGTTACAAGAAGTTTGTCTTTAGGAATTTTCAGATCAACTGTGAGAAGTTCCCAAGCAAAACGAATGGCGTCTTTCTTGAAGTAATCACCGAAAGAGAAGTTCCCAAGCATTTCAAAGAATGTATGGTGACGGGCAGTGAAGCCCACGTTTTCTAGATCGTTATGTTTACCACCGGCGCGAACACATTTTTGAATGGTCACAGCACGGCGATGTGAAGGAACAGCTTTGCCGGTGAAGAAATCCTTGAACTGGTTCATTCCCGCGTTGGCGAAAAGAATAGTTGGGTCATTATGGGGAGCAAGGCTCGATGACTTGTGTTTCTCGTGGCCATTCCGGATGAAATAATTTGAAAAAGCATTACGGATTTCTTGGGCGCGCATAGGGTCCTCTTGAGAGTTAAAAAGTGCTCAAAAAGAATATCATGAGTGCGGCGTGCCAAGAGAGGAAAAAAAGGTGCCGATTCTTAGGCCGGCACTCTGGCTTACTTAATGGTCACTTTGAGTGCATTTACGATGGTTGTCGCTGGACGGTAACGGATGTCTTCCACGCAACCTGGACGTGGTTCACCTGATTCTCCCTCTTGGCAAAGGCGAGAGTTACGAACGTCCACCACTTGAATGGTACGGGGCTCTTTCTTGGCAGTTAGCTGAAGATGCTTTTTCACGAAGGCCTTACGGGCTCGAAACTTTCTTCCTGAAAAATCCCAAAGACTAGTGTTCGCGGCAAGTCGTGCGATCTCTGCCTCTGGAAACTTGGCAGTATCCAGATAGAAATATGTCCAAGCGCGACCACGATTTTCGTGATGAGGATTAATACCGTCACGGTATTCCACTTCAACTTTAACTACCGCTTTGCTTTCAAGCACACGAGTCTCAGTACAAACTCGTGAGGCCTCACCATCTTCACGACAGCCGGGAATTCGTACGGTTTCAGTTCTAGTTGGAATCAGCCAATAAGTTGCATCAGAGAGATGAAAATTACTGTGTTCACGAGGAAGATCCTGAGAGTCAGTGTAAGTGATTTGAGCGAAAGCAGATGTGACAGAGAGAGCAAGACCAAAGACCAAAGCGAGAGTTTTCATGAGAGATTCTCCTGTGGGTTACTTCGAGATTGAAGTCGAAACCTTATAGGAGAATCCTGGATTAGTGTAAATCAGTGGAGAGTCAGACTCTTAAAGCTTGAAGCCTTGAGCCTCAGCTGTTTCTTGTTGAAGGGCCGCATCGTAAGCAACTTCTGAAGTTGCTTCACCGAAGTTTCCAACTTCTACGTTGTGATTCTGAGCAAGAGTCTCTTGAGTTTGCTGCTGGTCAACAGAAGGAGTCTCAGTCGAGAAACGTAGACGCGTACCTTCAAGTGGACCGTTAGAAAGAGTAACCATATAAGCGTGCTGGTCAACTTGGTACATCATTCCAGTGAATTTCTCACCGTTCATATCATATTCAAAAACGTTACCTGTCATTTCTGAGAATGAAACCGAAACGCCTTCACCATTTGGTAGTGAAACTGAAAGTGATTCAATCACACCATTATTTGAAGCAAGTGAACCTGAAAATTGAGAAGCATTTAGACCTTTCTCAAATTTCTTAGGGTTAATAACTTCTACAAGTGTAAGAGTTAAATCATCCTGAACTGCGGCCGCTTCTTCAACGATTTGAGCAGCAGTTGGAACCGGAGTATTTTCAATTTTAGGAGCTACAGCAACAGCAGCTTCTACTTGCTTAGGCATTACTTTAGAAGGTGAAAGCTTTTGCCAAGAAGAAGCAATGGCACGGCCTTCAATAGTTACACCATTTCTTTCATCCAAACGCTTAACGAATTTAGCATCTGAACCATTAAGGTGAGATTCTGTGTTGATTACAACAGCGTTGTAACAACCAACTAGAACAAATAGTCCAAAAGCTGCTAGTGCGATTCTTTTATTCTGTTTTGTTAAGTTCATAATCATTCCCCTTGCCCTTAATAAAGCAAGGTGAGTGCCAAAATTTAAGAGGCTAAATAGGGGATTTCTCGAAGGAGAGTGAAGAAAGTACAGACAGTGTCTAAAGTTTAGACACTAGAATTTGTACATCCATCCGCTTAAGTCCCTGTGGCAACTTTTGACACACTTTGTGTCAAAGAGGCTAGGCGGTACAGATACACTTGTTCTAATTTCTTTCTATGAACACGGAACATAATTTTAGAAATGCCCTATGTGATGAATTTTTAAAGCGGACCAAGAAAAATCCTAATTTTTCAATCCGATCTTTTGCCCGGCAATTGGATATTGAGCCTTCCTCCTTGGCCCAACTCCTCTCAGGCAAACGAAAGTTCACAGACAAGATGTGTGTGCGCTTAGGAACGAAATTAGGCTTCAATCCGGCCAAGATTAAAAGTCTCACCAAGACCAAGGTGATGAAGGAGAACTTTAAGTCTTTCGGCCGAATGGAAGCGGATGCCTTCAAAGTTATTTCTGACTGGCATTATTACGCCATTTTGGAACTTACTCAGTGTGATGACTTCAAAGGAAGCCCTTTGTGGATATCACGAGTGCTGGGTCTTTCATTTGCTGAAACTCTGGACGCGATTGAGCGACTTAAGCGTCTCAATTATCTCGAGATAACTCCAGAGGGAAAGTGGATAGATCGCCTGGGTGACTTTAACAATCTAGGAAATGAATTCATGGCCCCGGCCTTTACGGAACACCAGCGACAGGTGGTAAAGAAGGCACTCGAAGCTTTGGATAAAACGTCTTATGAGAAGAGGGTTCAATCATCAATGACTGTGGCAGTTTCTAAAAAGCGAGTGGCAGAGGCGAAATCAATGATTTTGAATTTCATTGAAGAGTTGAATGATCATTTGCGAACCGGTGATTCAAAAGACGAAGTTTATAATATTTCAGTTTCATTATACCCATTAACGACGATTGGAGATTCTCATGAATAAGTTTTTATTAGCATTAGTAATGGTGCCTGCAATTTCATTTGCTGCCATTAAGTCAGATTCAAAAGGCGGCGGCGGCGGAAGTGTGGTTGCTTGTTACACTCCGGATGGTGATCTCAAATCAGTAGAACTTTTAGATGTCTACGAAGGTAAAACGAGAGGCCTAAAATTCCTAAATTTCAGTGGTGATCTCAATCAGGATGTTAGAACAATTGTAGAAAGATTTGATAAATCCGTTTTAGGGAAAGAGTGGCTCATAGAAGATATGGTTCAACTTGAATCAAAGTTTCAAGAGATTCCGAGAGATGCAGAACTAGAATTAATTCAAGATGCTTGGCCGGTTTATCTTCCTCGTGGATGCAAAATTAAACAGCTTGCGAACTATTATAATAAGAATGTGATTTATATTGATGGGAACCTCTACGATAAAATGGATTATTTTAATCGTCTTGCTCTAGTCATTCATGAAGTCATTTACGCCAAAGAGAGATTTGGAAAAGTCACTGACTCTCGTTACGCAAGATGGATCACGGCCCTCGCTCTGAGTGAAAAAAACCTTTTTACGCCCATCAAGGACTATCCTTCGACTCATATTTGCTATTCAGAAGATTCTCGAACAGTCTTTATGGCAATGCCTTTAAATGAGGTCAAGGACAAGTGGCGTTTTAGCTTTATAAACCTGAATGGTCATAAGATTTACTCAGAGAAAACGGTTGATTTGTTTTTAACAAGCTCACCGTTGT
The DNA here is from genome assembly GCF_034259205.1 of Peredibacter starrii. Classification (GTDB taxonomy): domain Bacteria; phylum Bdellovibrionota; class Bacteriovoracia; order Bacteriovoracales; family Bacteriovoracaceae; genus Peredibacter; species Peredibacter starrii. The sequence continues at coordinate 441,897 of NZ_CP139487.1, forward strand.
CTGATGCGATTTCAGATAGAAACCCATCCTTTGATGGAAAGGCACATGGGACTTTAAGTTCTTTGATTAATCCTGATGAAGACATCACGGTAATTTCTAATCAAACTTCTATGATGCTGTCTTGGACAGGAAGTGATCCAGGTGACTCATTTGAAAAAGTGCCGATGACTTGCAAGGAATTTCAAACTTATCCAGAACGATAATTATTCAAAGTCAGCGGTAGATTGATTACCAAAGAATTGATTGATCGCCTTCTTTGCATCACTAAAATCATGACCCTTCGAGATGAGGAACCTTAAAACCTTGTCTCGAAGTTTTTGTTTCTCGAGTGGGTTTTTAGGAATTTCTTTCGAGCGAAGTTTCTTCGCCACGAGCTTTTCAATCGAATCTTCATCCGTGATGCCCAATTCTTGTTCCACCATACGAAACTCTTCGGCCTCGAAAGTGAGTTTTTCCTGAGAACCTCTACGACGGATTTTGTCCTCAGACTCACCCTTCATCATCCATTTACGAATAAATAAACGGCGGTAGCTTTCTTCCCGAAGTAATCCGCGCTCTTTTAGCTTCGGAATAACTTCATCAATCATATGAGGGAGATTTTGAGGCTTAGAGCGAAGTTTTTGACGAAGCTTGTACTCAGAGTAATCCTGGCGCGCGAGAAGATGTATGCAGTAATTATAAATTCTGCGAGCGTCGCCGGCCTCTTCAGCAAGTACCGAAGTGCCCTTAGCTTGCTTTACTTTTTCTCTGAGTTTTTCTAGTTCTTCATTCATCTTAAGATTGGCCGCCACCAGCGGAAGTAAAAAAAAAGCCGCCCGAAGGCGGCTTAGTTATCAAATTACTGTTTAACAGTCTTTTTGGCCGGAGCTGCTTTCTCTTCTTTGATCTCGCCCGTAGACATATCTACGTTCGCCATCTCAGCAGATTTAATGATTCCGTGCTTAGCAAGAACCTTCTGACGGATTTCGTTCATTAGCTCAACGTTGTTCTTTAAGAACTCTTTTGAAGCTTCACGGCCTTGGCCAAGTTTCGAATTATTGTAAGAGTACCAAGCACCAGCTTTCTCTACGATGCCTTCGTTAGCGGCAACATCAAGAAGATCGCCTTCTTTCGAAATACCCTGACCGTACATGATATCGAATTCAACTTCACGGAAAGGAGGAGCAACTTTGTTCTTAACGATTTTAACTTTAGTACGGTTACCGATAACTTCTTCACCGTCTTTAAGAGCACCAGTACGACGGATATCCATACGAACTGAAGCGTAGAATTTAAGAGCATTACCACCAGTCGTTGTTTCAGGGTTACCGAACATAACACCGATTTTCATACGAAGTTGGTTAATGAAGATAACTGTACAGTTCGAACGAGCGATTGAACCAGTTAGCTTACGAAGAGCTTGAGACATAAGACGAGCTTGTAGACCCATGTGAGAGTCACCCATGTCGCCTTCAAGTTCAGCTTTCGGCGTAAGAGCAGCAACTGAGTCTACGATAAGTAGATTAACTGCGCCCGAACGAACAAGCATATCTGTGATTTCTAGGGCCTGCTCACCAGAATCTGGTTGAGAGATAAGAGTGTTAGGAATATCAACACCAAGCTTAGCAGCGTATACAGTATCAAGCGCGTGCTCAGCATCGATGAAAGCAACTGTTCCACCAGCTTTTTGGCATTCAGCTGCAATGTGAAGAGTCATTGTTGTTTTACCAGAAGATTCAGGTCCGTAGATTTCAATGATACGGCCTTGAGGAATACCACCCACACCTAGGGCAAGGTCAATTCCAAGAGATCCAGTAGAGATCGCAGGAACTTTTTCAGCTGCTTCAGCTGAATCTAGGCGCATGATTGCACCTTTACCGAATTGCTTTTCAATTGTTGAAAGGGCCAGGTCTAGCGCTTTCTTTTTGTTCGCAGCGTCTGCAGTGTTCGCGTGATTCAATGACATGAGATTCTCCCTCTAAATAACAGTTATGAAGGTGTGTGTTATACATTTGAAGCTAACATCGCCCTTCGTTTTCGACAACGTGTTTTCTGCAAATTTTACGGAAAAATTACGGATAACTAAGAATTTGAAATACTTAGATTTTTAACGGCGCGTGTTAAATAAATCTCTGGAGAATAAACGTAAAAATTCCCGCATAAATTCCACTTACAGCATCGTCCATGATGGTTCCAAAACCATGTTCCATGCGATCGAAGTAAGAGGCGGGCCAGAATTTTACAATGTCGAAGAAGCGAAAACTTCCGAAGACGAGAAAGAGAGTAGGAAAGTCCACCGTCATAGCGAATGCCCAAGTGATAAGCATGCCAATCACTTCATCAATCACAATCCACTGTGGATCATGGAGGTGATACTTCTGCTGCACCTTCTCTGTAACCACGACGGCCGCAACAAAAAGTGTAGCAATAAGTGCAATCAAACTATAAATGTTTATTTGAAGGTAATGCAGAAGATAAATCAGGGGAATCGTTGCTAAGCTTCCAATAGTCCCTGGGGCCTTCGGAGATTTTCCGGTGTAAAACCAAGATAAGAAGAGGACTGCGGGAATAGAAGGGCCCTGAATTTTTTGCTCTTTCATAATATTTACGTTAGTTTGCCTTTTCTAAACTTTAAACGCGATTCGAGAGATTGGCAAAATATGACCCAACGTCCAAGCTACCTTTCTGAATATGGATTTAACTGGGAAACATTTGATGTCGTTTGTAGTGGTAAATCATCACTAGATGCCACCAACTACTTCACTGAACTTGGAGACAAAAGCCAAGTTGCTAATTTTTTAAACGGTTATGGATTTGATATTTCAGATCCAGTTGAAAGTGCCGAGCTTTTCGGGATTTTCCAGGAAGCAGTTCAATTCATTAAGCGCTACTTCTTGATTGAAGGAAACCCTGAGGGTTTAGATCTTCGCGTACCGCACTATCTTTTTACCATCACCAATATTTCTGAACTTTTCCTCGCGGCCACTGGTCACTCATCAGTGAAGCTGAAAAAAGAAGAAGAACTTTGGGCCGGTGTGGTTTTGAAGGTCATGCATACTCTTCTTCACACTGATAAAGATCTCCGTTATCGATATTTCTCAACTATTCAGCAGCAGATTTTCGATCGTTTTTATAAGTTCACTCATCGTGATGAGCAGAACCGTTTGTTTTTGAAAAACGACGCTGGAACTTCGATTCCTCTGTACGATTTTCAGACGAAAGCGAAAAAGACCCGTGACTCAATTGTGATTAAACTTCTTCATAAGCAAGAGAACGTTGCCGAAGAGCTGTTTGACAGAATTGGGGTGAGAATCATCACGTACAATAAGCTCGATGCTTTACGAGTGATTAAATTTCTTCACCGTAATCACGTGATCATGATTAACAACATTAAACCAAGTCGTTCTCAGAACACTTTGGTGGATCTTCCTCGTCTTCGCACGCGTATGTTCTCTCTCTATAAAGAGGCGATTCGTAACAATATGCCGGAAGATGTTTTTTATCAGCGCCTAAATGCCCTGATTGATGATTGTCCAACTGGGAAGTCTCATCACGATAATCGTCATACTTCTGATGAGTACCGCGCGATTCACTTCACTGGCCGACAATTAATTAAGTATCGTAACCCGTTTATGTCTTCTTTTAATGAAGTGAGAAAGTTGGCATTGAAGGACCGTGAAAATCCGGTTTCTCAAGCTCTCCTGCATCTTGATACTTCGGCCATTTCTCGAGATGTACGTTTCTTTTATCCATTCGAAGTTCAGGTCACAGATTATGAGAGCCACCTGAAAAATACTCAGGGCGAGGCCTCACATAATGAGTACAAGAAGTCTCAGCTTCGTTCAGCAATGAAGCGTATCTTCCGTCCAATCATTGAATTGAATAACCTTAAAGTCGATTAAGATTCTGCTTGATGAAGAGATCAATGCGCTCGTTTACCATCGCCGGATAATCCGCCTGGGGAACGTGTGAGCCATCCTTCATGAAATAAGTCTCAGCATTTGGCAGGAGAGTCGCGAGAGTTCTCTGAACGTGATTTGGAATCACATTATCTTTATGTCCACCCATTACCAGGGCCGGCATCGACATTTGTTCTAAGCTACCTGTGATGTTCTGACGAGTCATCTCATTGAAGAGTTGGAAGAAGACTTCGGCCCCTAGTTGGCCAACTCGATTGAGGTAAATCTCGATGAACTCTTTTGAAACTTTGCCCTTATTAAATCCTGTGGTGTGAATAATTTCACGCACGATTGGATTCATCCCACCTGAGCTCCAGATCTTATTAAAGACGCCTGGGTACTTTTCCATTCCTAAATTTAAGAACGGAGTGATGAATTCCATAAGGTTTGAATCAAACATCACGTCTTTGACGTTAATAAATGTTCCCGAAATAAGAACCATGCCGCTCACTAAAGACGGATAGTCTTTCGCAAGTTGAAGACAAACGTTCACACCCATACTGTGACCAAGCATCACTGCTTTGTGGATTCCTAAAAATTCACAAAGGTCATGAACATCCTTCGCCATTTGTTGAAAAGTGATCTTTTTTACATCGGCCGCACCAGTGGACTGGAAGTGACCGCGGTAATCGTGAATAAGAATTTGATAACCTAAGTTATCAAAATATTCAGTCTGAAATTTCCAGTGATGATTACTGCACACGAGACCATAGTTGAAAACCAACACCGGTTTAGCTGGATCAATTTTGGTGAAGTTTTTCACGAAGAAGATCTGTTCATGGTCAGATGTGCGAAAAAAGTTGGCGTCACTGTTTTTAAACATACTATTTCATCTTTCTCGTTAGGCCCTCAATCACTGGAAGGCGAGGAGAGTTAGTATCTACGAGCTGAGAAAGCTTTTTATCCAGGATATTTTTTTTGCTATCACGAACGGTGTCTTCAAAGCCCAGGACTTTGAAAGTGGTTTTACCAATCAACACCTGATCATTAGGTTTTAATTTTCGAATGACCGATGCGCGCTTTCCATTGATGAGATAAAACTCAACTCCGCGCTGAGGATGAATCAGAAGTTCATTCCCAATCACTTCCAGCATCACATGAGACGCTGAAAGTTCATTGTCCTTAATCCAAAGGTCGCCAGTACTTGCTCCCAGATAAATCTGGTTCTGATAATACTTAAAAGTCGAAACGACATTTAAGTCCGGGCTTTGGGTGATTTCAATCTGAATCATACCTAGATAGTATCGAGGATTTTCTGATCTTTTGCGAGTCTTTCAAAATGAGGAGCAAGGAGTTCCGGATGGGTCTGTTGCAGACGCTCAACATCGGCCACCACCTTCTCTAAAATAGCGGTATGAGTAAGGAAATTCGCGAGTTTTTTGCTGGTTGTTGTTCCTGATTGATCTACTCCAAAAAGGTCACCTTCACCGCGGAATTTCAAGTCTTCCTCTGCAATGACGAACCCATCCAGATTTTTCTCGATGACTTCAAGGCGTTGATGGGCCTCAGGTGAGACCTCTTTATCTAAAACTAAAAAGCAGAATCCTGGTTTATCACCACGACCCACACGACCTCTTAATTGATGAAGTGAAGAGAGGCCGAAGCGCTCAGGATTATAAATACTCATGATCGTAGCATTCGGAACGTTGATACCGACTTCAATGACGCTGGTAGAAACCAGGATATTCACCTTCTTCTCACGGAAGGCCTGCACCACTTGGTCTTTTTCTTCTGGCTTCATCTGGCCATGAAGCATCTCTACCTTGAAGCCTTTGAAGGTTTCCTGATAGCGCTTAAGACTTTCTTTTACGTTTTGCAGATCTAAAGTTTCTGATTCATCGATGGCGGGGAAAACAAAGTAGGCCTGCTCACCAAGCATCAGGCGACTCTTTACAAATTCCACGTACTTCCCGTAATTCACTTTTTCAGTGATACGAGTCTTAATACCTTTACGGCCCGCTGGCATCATCTTGATAGAAGAAATATCAAGATCGCCATATTGAGCGAGTGAAAGTGTTCTTGGAATCGGAGTGGCAGTCATAATTAAACTATGAGTGCCTTCACCCTTGGCAACTAATCTCAGACGCTGTTCCACGCCGAATTTATGTTGTTCATCAATGATCGCAAGACCCAGTTTTTTAAAAACCACAGAGTCTTGAAAGAGAGCGTGAGTACCAACGACAATTTCCGTCTCGCCGCTGGCAAGTTTCGCTAAAATTGCTTTCTTTTCTTTGGCCTTAGTTGATCCAAGCAGAAGCTCAATATTAAGAGCAGGGTTTAGTTCTTTAAAAGAATTGTAGTGCTGAGTTGCCAATGCTTCGGTTGGACACATCATCCCGACTTGAAATCCACTCTTGTTGGCTACTCTCGCCGCAAGCCACGCCACAATGGTTTTCCCACAACCCACGTCACCTTGAACCATTCTCATCATCGGGTGACCAGACTTAAAGTCCTTCACGATTTCTTCGAACACTTTAAGTTGATCAGTGGTGAGTTCAAATGGCAGATGCTTTACGAGATCATTGACCTTGCTTGGTTCAAGACTGATCACCGGAGCGTCTTTGCGTTTAATGTACTTACGACGAGTCTGAATCTTTAATTGATCGATTAAAAACTCTTCGTAAATAAGACGTTCTTCGGCTGCATCTTTCTTTTTCAGATCAAAACTCGCAGCAGGAATTCTTCCATGGATGACCTTGAAAGCGTCACCCAGACTCATTTTTGAGTCATAACCCAGTTCCGGAAGAGTCTGCGGAATGTTCTGCCAGAGAGTAGGGGGAACAAGATCGAAGACTTTCTTTAAATGATTGCCGGCGATCTTATTTACGGTCGGGTATTCCAGAATGTAATCTGAGTTACCTTCATCGTTCACAATGATTTGTGGATTGATGATTTGTTTCTGGGCCTTATATTCCTGCATTTGTCCCAGGAACGTGATGCTCTCAAGGCCTTCAATCTGTTTTTTCTGATTAGGATAAAGATTAAACCAACGAAGACCCAAGGTTTCTGATGAGTGATGATCTTTTAGGACAACATAACCGTTATACAAAAGAATGTTCCCCCGACCGCGACGACCGAATGCGGGCTTCACTTCAACATGAATGACTTTTCCTGAGCCTTTAAAAAACTGATTCATCACCGCTTCTCGAAACGGTTGAACAGCTGGCATTTTGTGAATTCTTAGAGGAAGGATCCATAACAGATCATGAAGAGTCGAAAGCCCTACTTCTTCCAATTTTTCAATTGTAGGAGAGGGCTTTTTGCCTTTGGCGAGATCGCTTACAGGTGAAAGCCAGCTTAGATTAGCTGTACTTAACGTCTTGGACCTCATAAGTCAGATCACCTTTAGGGGCCTTAACAATTACTTCATCTCCATTCTCTTTGCCGATCAAAGCGCGGCCCAACGGAGAGTTGTATGAAATTTTATTTGGATCAGTCATCGCCTCGTCTTCACCAACGATTTGATAAGTGAAAGTGACTTCTTTTTGATTATCAAAAATAGTCACAGTAGCACCGAATACGATTTTATCAGTATTAAGAGTGGCAACGTCGATTACGCGAGCACGCGCAATTTTACTTTGCACATCTAGGATACGACCTTCAATGATTGATTGACGTTCTTTAGCGGCAGCGTATTCAGCATTTTCTTTTAAGTCACCAAGATCGCGGGCCTCAGAAATTGCTTGTTTAATTTGTTCACGCTCAACTCGGATCAGATGACTTAGTTCATCTTCCAAAAGTTTGCGGCCTTTTAATGTCATTGGACAATCGCTCATACTCTTCCTTCAACTACTTCTTAAACAAAGCCGCGGCCTTTGCCAGGGCATCCTGTCGTTCTTTATCTGGATTACTACCAGGAGAGCCTATCTTAAAATAATCACAAAAGTTAGCCTTCTCTTTATCCTGGACGCGATCAGCAGAGGTTTCCCGGCACTCGTTATAGGCCTTAGGATCATAGAACTGACACATTTTGCAGCAGCGAAGGTCGGTATTGCAAGAAGGACATACATCTCTTCTTCCAACCATGATTTTGTATGTATCTGAAAGCGGTTTCCCACATTTATAGCAAGTTAGTGACACTTAAAACTCCTGGCCCACGCCAACTCCCAGGCCCATTCCATTCTTATCGCCCACAGGGGAGAAATAAATCTTCGGTGTATTACGCTTGTTATATTCTTCAACCGACTTCGAAAGTAAATACTCGTTGTTGTAGGTCTCAGTTTTTGAAACAAGGTAGCTAATGGCAATTAAGCCTGCACCGCCAAAAAGAAGAAAGTTTTTGCTGGTGAAACTTTCGTTCTCGCCATCGTTCGGACGCATAAGACTACCCAGAATCATCACTGTTCCCAGTGTACTCATGGCAGCACTTTTCCAAGATGAGCGGTTGTTGGCCTGATACTCATCAAGGAGACCCTTCGCCACTTCATCTTTTTCCAGATAATAGCGCAGGCCCTCGCCCTTATTATTGCTACTGACATCCACTAAGACCTCTTGGTAATTAATGGTGGCCACTCGACTGCACGTCTCTGCCGCCCAAGCAAGTTGGGTCGTAAGAAGATACGTAATCAAAACAGTCAGCTTTAGCATGGGGTAAATTAGTTCTCTAGTTCTTAACTTTGGTTCTATCGGCATTTTAACTTACCATAAAATAAAAAGCGACCTTGTAATTTATGGACTTAATTAAGACAAGTATAGGAATTTCCAAAACGATCAAAAACGTTTCTCGTTTTAGAGAGATTCTTAATGTCTTGAGTCGCCATGGTTTCTCTGAACTCATCATCAAATCTGGTCTTGATAAAGTCATTCCTGGATTCGTGCTTCCGGCACGAGTTTCAGAATTACGTAGTGAAGACATGTCTAATGAAGAGTGGTGGCAGGTCTTTGGGGAACAGCTTCGAAAAAGTTTTGAAGAACTCGGACCAAGTTTTATTAAGCTCGGCCAGCTTATGGCGACCCGTGAAGACATTCTTGATCCCGCACTTATTCGAGAATTAAAACTCCTCCAAAATAAAGTGAAAGGCATTCCGTTTGAGACCGCTCAAAAAGTCATTGAAGATAACCTCGGAAAGCGCCTAAGTGATATCTTTCTCACAATAGATGAGGAAGCGATTGGGACCGCATCCATTGGTGTTGTGTATAAAGCACAACTTCACAATGGCCAGAAAGTCGTAGTTAAGGTCCGTCGTCCTGGAATTGCCAAACTTATTCATACTGATTTTGAAATTCTTCTTTTCATCGTTCAGAAACTTGAAAAGGTCTCATCTGAGATCAAGTTCCTGGGCATGTCGAAGATGATTTCTGATTTTTTCAAAAGCACTCAAAACGAACTCAATTTCATGATTGAGGCACAGAACTGTGATCGCCTTCGAAAAAATCTGGAATTGATTGATAAAGATCAGTATCTGGTTGTGCCGAAAGTTTACCGAGAATTTACGACGGAAGAAGTTTTGGTGCTTGAGTATCTGGATGGGCGACCATTCAATGAGTTCAGATCGATGGAAGAGCTTGGCTCTGACATGGTAGTGAAGCTAGAGAAGAGTATTGAGCTATTCACACACACTCTACTAGCGGATGGATTCTTCCATGCCGATCTTCATGGCGGGAATTTCTTCGTTCTCGAGAACCGTAAAATCGGAATCATTGATTTTGGTTTGATGGGAACCCTCTCAAAGAAGAACCGCGCCAATCTCATTTCTATTCTCTACGCCGTTATCACTTATAATTTTGATAATCTAGTTTATGAGTTTTTGGATGTGGCCGAGTATGAATCAGTACCTGATCACGAAGAGTTAATCCGTGACATTAAGGATTCCATCTCTCCTTATATTGGTCTCAGTGTAAAAGAAACCAATATGACGGAACTGGTGCGAAATCTTATTCGCACGTTGAGTAAGCACGAACTTTATCTTCCACGCGAGTGGTTTATCATTTTCCGTGCTCTCATGACATTGGATGGAGTCGGTAAGTCGATTGGAATGGATTTAAACATCTTCAAGGTGCTGGAGAAGGATCTTCCAAATCTAGTATCAGAACTTCTATCAAGAAAGAATGCTCAAGAAGAACTTATGTGGGTGGCGAAGGACGTAGTGACGTCGCTTCGAATTGTTCCAAAACATCTAAAGTGGTTCCTGAAAGAGATCTCGCAGAATAATTATTCTCTTGAGCTTAGAATCCGCGATCTGGATAAATTATCCAAAGGTCTCAATCGCTCTTTATATTCTCTGGGCCTTTCTCTTATGGCCTGTATTTTTATTCTCTGCGGCGCTATCTTCGTGAGGAACGTCAATGTCCTCAGTTTTTATGACATTCCTCTCTTAACTTGGATCTTTTGGGCCTTTGGTGGTTACCTTATGATCCGGATTGCGATGCTCCGGAAGTTCTAGACAGCAGCTAATTCTTACATTTACTAATCTTGTATTTTCACTGCGGACTCTCATTGGTATGACTTCTTATAAGACCTATCAACGAGGAAAATTTAATGAAATTCGTAATGATGATTGCTGTTCTACTTTCGGGCCTGTCAGCTTTCGCGCAAACAGATGCTCTTTCTCAATGTCGTGCTCAAAACGACAGACTTCAATTCCAACTTAGAGACCTAACTGCACGTTTAAGAACGTGTGAGCAAGGTACTGGTGGTGGTTATGGAGAAGTTGAATACCTTCGCCAGGAAAACTACCGTCTAACTGAACAAAACCGTCAGCTTCAGTTCCGTATCGATGAGCTTGAAGGTCGTGGTTATCAGCAATTTTACTGTGTAGCTGGTTGTTACGATGTGAATAGCCGTATCGACACTCGTTATATGGAAGCTGCTTCAGCTCCAACTCAACTTGAAGCTGAAATGTTGGCCAAGCAACTTACTCACAAGACCTACTCTTGTAACTTCGGTGTGAAGACTTATAAGTGTGAAGCGATGAGAGGGGAAGCTCAAATGAACTACTGTACAGTGGCTTGTTCAGACGTGAACGGCCGCGCAGACGAGAGATTCTCTGCAGGCGCTCGCGGTCGCAATACAGTGGAAGCAGAAATGCTTGCCATCAAGGAACTTAAAAAGACCTACGCTTGTAATTTCGGTATTAAAGTTACAGCTTGTAACTAAGAGATAGGGCCCTCTTCGGAGGGCCTTTTTATTTCAAATACTATCTAATCCAGATAGAAAAATCGTCGGCATATCAATCTCTTCAAAAGTCCCTGGTCCAAACAGCCCTCTCAAGAACTCATCCAGATCAAGCCCCAGAAGTTCCTCATTATAATCAAAGTACACTTCTTGCTTCATAGGATTGATATTACGAATGCTGACCTTATTATCTGTGAAGGCGAGAGTGAATTCAGTGAAGAGTCTTAAATCACCAGGAGTCATGAAGAACTGATACTGAAGGCTCTCAGTCTCAACCAGAGGTTTCCCCATCCAGACCTTACCAAAAGCTCCGATCTCTTTAATAAAGGCATTCATATCTTCTTTAGTGCCGTATTCGTAGATGATCTCAGGTAGGTCCTGACCCTTATTCATGAAGTAATAATGAGAGATTCTCCCATTATGCTTCTTAATAAAGAGATCAGCAGACGAAATCTTCTCAATTAACTTCCAGTCTGCGTCTTTACGATTCAGAGTCAGATATGTTTTTGCGAATGATTCTTTATAGAGCGCTTGAATTTCTTTTTGTTCTGTTTCAGAGAGATCTTTGTATTTCGTTTTAATGAAATGACTCTCTTCTCGCTCTGAAGAATACTCAAATTGATTCCCACAAAGATGAAACCCAAATTTGTTATAGAGTTTTTCCATGTCACTCCAGAGTAGAAAGAGAGTGGTATCACTTCTTTTCTCTGCCAGAACATCTTGCAGGAGAGTTTGAAAATGTCCTTCTCCTCTGCGAGCTTCATCAACTGCAATTCCACCTAACATCGTAATGGGAAATTGCTTGTTTCCTAGAGTGAGAAACTGATCTTTCGCACCAATATGAGCGAGCACATTTTCATTCTCATCTAGCATGATGAAACAATTCTTGTGATTACTCTTATCAATAAGAGGAGCGAAGTCGATTTCGAAGGAATTTGGCCTCTTATAGTGGAACGACTTCTCAATTAACTTAACTGTGGCCTCAAAACATGAGGGCTTATCACTTAAGGGGAAAATCTTGCCCATACTTAAAACTCCATGATTTCAATAATTTAACCCCGTTTTTCAAAAATTGTCGAATTTTTTTACATTCATTCTCAAGTCTTTTGCTGCGATGTCGAAAAGTTTTGCATGAGAGACACAAATGTCTTTCATCACTCCTCTCAAGGATCGAGAACGAGTGAAGCCCAATCAAGGAGGATTTATGGGTTTAAGGATTAACACTAACGTTTCGTCGCTAAACGCGCAAAGAAACTTAGGTCAAACACGTGGTGCTCAACAGAAAGTGTTAGAGCAACTATCTTCTGGTCAGCGTATTAACCGTGCTGGTGACGATGCTGCAGGTCTAGCAATCTCTGAAAACTTAAAAGCGCAAATCCGCGGTCTAGGCCAAGCGGAAAGAAACGCTCAAGACGGTGTGTCTCTAGTACAAATCGCTGAAGGTGCTTTAGCGGAAGTAGGGAACATCATGATTCGTCTTCGCGAACTAGCAGTACAGGCCGCTTCTGATACTATCGGGCCAACAGAACGTAAGTTCCTTAACGTTGAATTCGAGCAATTGATGTCAGAGGTTGACCGTATCGCAAACTCAACTGAGTTTAACCGCGTTCCACTTCTAAACGGTACAGGATCTGTATTTGATATCCAGATCGGTACACGAAATGACCCTTTATCTGACCGTTTGACGTTCGATGCTTCATCAGCAGACGTTAACGTAGCAGCTCTTGGTCTTAACCTTGCTTCTGTTTCTGACAAAATTTCTGCTCAGAACTCACTAGCAGCGATCGACCAAGCTATTCAAAGTGTTTCTGGTATCCGTGCTGACTTCGGTGCTCTTCAGAACCGTCTTCAGTCGACCATTAACAACATCCAGATCTCGAATGAAAACTTGTCAGCTGCGAATTCTCGAATCCGTGATGCAGACATTGCTTCAGCGACTTCTGAATTAACTAGAACGAACATCTTGATGCAAGCAGGTACTTCAGTATTGGCACAAGCGAACCAGTCTACGACGAACGCTCTCAGCCTTATTAATGCCGCTTCTCAGGGTTAATCCCTGAGAACGGCCGAATAGGCCGACACCAACAACTGACGTAAAACGAAATCCTGCAAAACCTTGCAGTGAGTGTGTAGAGAAGTAATCAGTTTTTAAGGTTGATTTTTTTACTCAAAAAATAACAACCAATTTGAGCATGAAGCTCATAAACGAACATGGAGGTTCACTATGACAACGAAGGACTAAATTATGGGAATGAGAATTAATACAAATATCTCGAGCATTGCAGCTCAGCGTGCTCTAGGAATTACGAAGAATAATCTGGACAACAACCTTAGGAAGATGTCCAGCGGTGAAAGGATAACTCGCGCGTCGGATGATGCTGCTGGATTGGCGATTAGTGAAAAACTAAAAGCTCATATCAGAGGACTCAGACAAGCGAAAAGGAACTCAGATGACGGCGTATCACTCATTCAGACAGCAGAAGGCGCAATCAATGAGATTTCTAACATTATCATTCGCCTCAGAGAGCTTTCTATCCAAGCAGCCTCTGATACTGTTGGCGACACTGAAAGAGGGTTTTCAAACATTGAATTCCAGAATCTTCTCGAAGAGATTCAACGTATCTCAAAAGGTACAGAATTCAACGGCAGAAAGCTTCTTGATGGAACAGGTGGCATGGTTGAAATCCAAGTTGGGATTCACAACGATCCGATGCAAGATCGAATCAAGTATGACTCAACCGACACGGACACAACTGTTGAAAGCCTGGCACTTACTGGCGAAGGTATCGCAAGTAAAGAGAGCGCACAGTTATCACTCGCTAAGCTGGACGATGCATTGGTGCGAATTAACGGGACTCGCGCTAATCTTGGTGCCCTACAGAACCGTCTGCAATCAGCAAGTAACACAATTGCAATTGCAGAAGAGAACTTTAGTGCCGCCAACTCTCGAATTCGCGATGTGGATGTAGCGGCAGAAACAGCGGACATGGCCAAGAATAACATTCTTACTCAGGCCGGTGTTTCAGTCCTAGCACAAGCGAACCAGGCCCCGAACGCAGCTTTAAAGCTGATTGGCTAATCACACACTCACTACACCTTCCCCCGAATGGGGGAAGGTTTTTCTTTTTGTCTAAAACCAAATCTCCGCTAGAATTTACCTTATGAAGAAAACCATCCTGATCTTTGGAGTGTCCTCTTTCGTTGGCTCAAATTTACTAGAGTCACTGAAGGACGAGTTTCGTATAATCGGGACCTACCATACTACTCCAGTCAGTATTCCAGGAGTTACTTGTCTACCTTGTGATGTTCTCAGAAAAGACTACGTTTCAAATCTCACCGCTATTTTTCGGCCTGATATAACAATTTACGCCGCTGGTATGAGTTCCTTGAAGGAATGTCAGTTGTATCCTAAGCAATCAGACGCTTTGAATTCTGCAGGTGCCGTAAACTGTTGTGTAGCGGCCGAAAGATATGGCTCGAAATTCATTTACCTCTCATCTGGTTTCGTCCTGGGTGGAGAGGACACACTCTATCGTGAGGGGGACACGCCGTTTCCTGCCACCAGCTACGGTAATTCACTTTCAACGACCGAATTTTATATTCAGCGATCATGTTTGAATTATTTGATCTTCAGATGCGCGCCTCTTTATGGCAGAAGCTTCAATCCAACTCACGCTAATTGGTTTGAGACATTGCAAACGGCATTTGCCAAAGGTGAACCAGTGTATGCGGATGATACAGTGACAACTGGATTTTTAGATATTCAGTTATTAGGCAAAGTAATCAAGGCCACACTTGCAAAAGGTGTGACGAATCGCTTGTTGCAAATCACTACGAAAGACACCATGACTCGCTATGAGTTTGCTAAACTCTATGCCAAAATTTTCAAAAAAGATGAAGGCCTCATTCAGAAGACAACCGGTCTCTTCCCGGCAGAGTCTCCAAAGAACAATAACAAGAATCAAACTTCTCACCATTTCCGTATGGACACTTCAAATATCGAAGAGATTTTGGGCGTACAGATGCCAAAGATCGAAGAGTCTTTGATGCTCACTTATAAGAGATTAAACGCTTAAATTAACGAGACGATTGTTTTACGAACTCAGTGAGGTAGTACTTCACCAGAGCTTCCACTTCAACCGGTTCACCTTGGAATCTCCAAGAGATGGTGTTGAATGGACCAACATGAGCTTTGATCTCATGAATGGCGTGAATCGATTGATTTTCATTCGCAAGACGAGCAGAAAATAATCCACCGTTATTTGCCAGGAAACCAATGCTCACAACATCCGGAGCACGACGAGCAACAATCAGCTTCAGAGAGTTTCTGAAGAGAATGAAGTCATTCACAGTGTTTGAAATGCGGAAGATTTTGATTGAGCGAGATGTGTCTCGGTTACTGCGATACTGATTAAACAGGGCCACGTAAAACTCAAAACGATCTTTCAGCTTATTCACGAAATTCAGTGAAGATTCTTCAAGAAGTTGTTGGGTATTCAGGTGATCATTGAAACGGATGATTCCGGACTCCTCCATATTCACTTCTTCAAGTGCTAGAGATTCGATCCATGAGACATTTTGGTAATCATTGACGTTAATAGTATCCATTCTTTAATTGTTTGGTTTTAGGCCAGTCTCGTCAAGGATAAATGAATGAAAGTACGAGAGGAAAGTAAGAAAGGTCTGGGGGAAGGCTTAATACGGTTTCGCGCCCCTAGAAAACTAGGTGGGCGCAATTAGTAATCACTTTAGGCTTCTCACATTCTGGCACAATACTGAGCCAGGCAAGCATGCACACCATGATCAGGGACCGCTCCCGAAAATAAAATCGTAGGGGCGAAACTTTATGGCTTCGTCCCAGACCCACATCCATCATATCTCATTTTTGGTGGTATCAGGAGAGGCAAAGTTAGCAAAATTTATTCTAAAAGAGCTAAAAAAGGCTAATAAAATCGTTGACTTGTAAAAGTAAACGGAAAAAAGCCAGTTTTACGACAATGGGTGTTATAATTAGTTTGTGAATTACCAAAAGGTACTAAAGTTTTTAAGGACTAAGGTCGATAAGACTTAAGTATCCTTTAAGGGGGATTTATGAAAGACAAGCTTATCGCTTATCTTAAAGACGAAACGGGGCAGACATCTACAGAGTACATTCTACTCGTAGCTGTAGTTGCAACGATCGTTATTAAGTTTAAAGGCGCGATTGTTAAGAAGCTCTTTGGTGAGGGCGGAGACGGTAACGGGGGTATCCTCGGTACAGTTCTAAATGAAAGCAACTTCTCAGATTTCGCTAACCCGTAGGCTTCTAGTCAGTTTCTAGAAGCTTTACGGTTATCCGGCCCTTCGCTATCATAATCTGATGGTAGCGCTCAAAAGCTGTGGTCAAGCCACAGTCGAATACATTTTCATTCTTGCTTTCGCAGTCATGTTGGGATTCCAATTTGTAAACCGATTTACTGAGTTTTTCCGCGATTCATTGGGAAGCGTTGGTCACGTGCTATCGACTCATCTCACAACCGGAATGTGTAAGCAGGACTGTTGGTATGAAGGCTATAAGAACTCCTTCGTAGGTGAGGGTCCATGACCCCCATTATTTTTGGCCTTATCCTCATTCAACTCCTGGCAGTTGCCTGGATTGATTTAAAGACCCATAAAATTTCTAATCGTTGGGCCATGCTGAATGTATTGCTTTCAGTAGTACTGCATTTATTTTTTCGCTCTCATTATCCATTAGACTGGGAAGTTCTGCTTTTTCCGGTTGGTTTCATTGTGATTGGTTTCTTCTTATTTTTGGTCAACATCATGGGAGCAGGGGATTCTAAATACCTCGCTTCACTTTTTCTGATTGTGCCAGTTGAACTTCACTTAGGATTCTTTGAACGCCTCATTCTAAGCACCATGCTTGTGGGTGCTTTCTTATTAAGTGCCAAGGTCATCAAAAACTTTGCGCAACTCAGGGCCTACTTCATTGGACACTATTGGAGCGGGATAAAAGGAATAATTAAGTCTCGTTTTAGTTATGCACCGGTTATTCTGATTGCATGGATTATTCTGGGAGTTAATCAATGGAGATAAAAAATCAACGTGGTCAAACCATGGTTGAATATATTCTCCTCTTGGCAGTGGTGGTTTCACTGGTTCTGACTTTTTATAATAGTGAGGCCTACAGAAGACTATTTGGAAGTCAGGGAAAATTTGGAACTAAGATTAAACAGGACAGTGAGTTTGCTTACCGTCATGCTTATCTTTCTAAAAACCAAGATGGCTCAATTGATCCGGATGTTTCGATTGGCGAGAAGGACATAACGGCGCATCCTTCCTATTATGACATTAAAAATAGCGGGACTAGATTTTTTGGTCCAAAAGATCCTTACGGTCAATGAAAGCAAATAATCAAACCGGACAATCTACCATTGAGTTCATCTTCACCTTCGTATTTGGGGTGAGCATGATTCTAATGATTTTTAATTCTTCGATGAATTATATTTCTGGTTATCTTGCCCATTATGCGACCTTCATGGCGAGTCGAGTTTATCTGACTGCTGATTCTCATCTCGTGACTCCTGAAGGTTCTTTGAATGGAGCGGAGGAGAGGGCCCGTCAAACCTTCAACAATTACGCGCTTGGAATTTTTAAAATTCCGGAGGGCAGTTTTAAGATTAATCCTGCCGGTCAAACGACTCCTCAAACTTACTTAACAGTGGGTGCATACACGGCCTTTAGTTTAAGTATTGATGTCATGGGTAAAATCGCAGGTCAAAGTAAGCTCGACTATGTTTCAGAGTCTTTTCTAGGAAAAGAACCAACACGCGCTGAATGTTTTATTCGAACCTGTAAGGCCATTACGGGAAGAGATAATTGTACAATTAATGACGATATAACTGTTTTCGATGATGGTTGCTAAATGAAAGATCAAGACCAGGAATCAGGCCAGGCCCTGATTGAGCTCATTATCTTTTTGCCACTTCTTTTCACCCTCTATACGGTGATCAGTGGTTTTGCGAACGCTATTAACGGTTCTATCAATCAACAGAAAGTCACCCGCGCGTATTTTTATTATAGAGTACAGAATAACTCGACTATTCCTAAACCGGATCCATCACCGGCCCCTTATGAAAGCTGGAGTCGATTTGGGATGTTCTTCATTGGTTGGAAATTAGAGTTCCAAAATGGCGAGCAACCGGTAATGCCTTGTTACCGGATCAGTATTCCCCTGGCCTCGGCCCCCACCGATAAGTGTGAAGACCAATACACCGATACAAATACTCTCTTCATCCGGGTGGGAACTGTATACGGAATGTGTGGCGCCACCTTCGTCAACCTCAATCGATCTACCTATTTCGCACCAGATGCAACTGGCATGTCTTTTAGAGAAGTAGTTGATCCTGGCAGTTGCTTAATCCAGTAGGTAAAAAACGTCATTTTCCTCTACGCTTGGGAAAATCTGATATCATTAAGTCATCGAAACTCCATTCAAAGTTTAGGATGAACAATGAATAGCCGGGCATTTACTACCAGTCTAATTTTAGCAGCAGTCGCTGTGTTGATGATCTATTCATATATCTCAAGCCGTGAAACAGAACTTCAAAGTGAATACGGACAACAAACACCGGTTGTTGTGGCGAAAGAAGACATCAAAGAACTTGAAATCATCGATGATAGAAAAGTTCAATTGATCAACGTTCCTTCAAAGTTTCAGATGCCTGGTAACTTCAAGCGAGTGGAAGATCTTTATAACACGATTGCGGCCGTTCCTATTAAGAAAGGTGAACAAATCACTGCTCCCAGAGTGACTTATCCAGGTGCTCAATCAGGTCTATCAAGACAAATTTCAATTGGTAAACGTGCGCTTTCAATTCGTGTGACAGAGGACTCTGCTGTCAGCCGTCTACTAAAACCAGGCGATCGTGTTGATGTACTTGCTCTGGTTGACTATGCCTCAGGTAAGAAAGAAAGACTGAAAGTTAAAACGGTTCTTCAAGACGTTCTGGTTTTATCAACAGGTCTGTTTGTTACGAACTCAGTTCCACTGGTTAACTTGAAGAGTGATAATGACACTCGTCAGATGAAACTTAACAGCTACACAAACTACAATACTGTGACGCTGGAACTAACTCCTTTTGAAGTACAAAAAATGGTGTTTCTTGTTTCTGCCGGAAACGGAATCAGCCTTTCTCTTAGAAATAACGACGATAAGTCCATCGAGCGTATCAGTGCCACTCGTCTCTATGACGTATTAGGGGAAGATGCGGCCGAAGCGAAAACTTATTTCGCTGAACAGATGGCCAAAGAAACGAAAAGGACCGGACCGGGTGGCCGTTAGATTTCTCTCTCTCTTATTACTCCTGACATTATCAAGTATGGCCTTAGGCCAGGATTCTTCAACTGCGCCTGCGACCACAACCACGGGTGGGGCATCGACCTCTGGACCGGTTGCTGAGAAAGAACTCGAAGTAGCGATGGGGATTGATGCCATCGAGAAATTGGATTTCGACTACAGCACCAAGATGACCATTGGTAACGACCAGCTTCTGAAACTGGTTCTGGTTCCGCAAAAGAAAGAAGTAATTTTTAAAGGTCTTAAACCGGGAAGAACTACGGTCCTTATCCGGGATAACTTAGGAGACATTCGTCTTCGTTATACCGTAGTGGTGACTGCCACCGGTAAATCCAATACTGTTTCTGAACTTCGCGAACTGATTGGTGACGTTGAAGGTCTAGAGATCGGTATTAAAGGTGGAAAGGTCTTCGTTGGCGGTGAAATTGTGGTACCGGATGATATCGGGAGAGTTTCACAAGTTCTTGCCAACTATCAGGATGTTCTGACTTTGATTGAACTTTCTCCGCAAACTCAGCGAGTGATCGCTCGTAAGATGAGTGATGAACTGGCAAAAAACAACTTAAAAGACGTTTCAGTTCGAGTGGTGAATAAGGTCTATTGGCTTGAAGGTGTCGTGAGTAGTGGTGATAAGAAGAAGCTCGCGGTAACAATCGCAAAAGCTTATCTTCCGCCAAAAATTATAAACCTTTCGGCCAACAGTAATCGCTATGCGACTCCGCAATCCGAAGACATCATCGATTTCATTGCGGTAAACGAAAAGAAAGACCCACAACCAGCACCGAAGATGGTGAAGATCACTTCACAATTTGTTGAATTGTCGAAAAGTTACAATAAAATTTTCGCCTTTAAATGGGCCCCCTTAATGGGTGAAGATGGTTCACAGATTTCTTTCGGTCAGACTGAATCTGGTAACGTGACTTCAACTTCATCGGGAACATTGAGTGCCACGATTTCCAATCTCTTCCCGAAACTGAACTCTGCGAAGAGTGCCGGTTATGCTCGCGTGATTCAATCCGGTATGGTGATTGTACGTGACGGTTTCGAGCAAGGTGGAGATATCAACAAGCAAACAACCATTCCATTCGCTGTTGGTACCGGAGACTTTACTAAGGCAACGGAGGCCAAGGTCGGTCTTTCAATGAACGTGAAACCAAAAGTTCTTGAGCAGGAAAAAATTGAGCTTGGGATTAACATGAGTGTAAACACTCAGGTGAGTGGTGGTAGTGCGCCTATCGTAACTTCTAACAGTGTGAACACCAACTTGATCTTAAAATCAAAAGAATCTGCCGCCATCGGTGGTGTGGTTCAAAGTCAATCAGTCACTGATTATGACAACACCGGAAACGATCCGGCCCCTCAACAGTCATCCACAGGTGGAGCAGGAGCAGGTTCTCCATTGTTCCGTCTATATAGAGCAAAAAGTTATACGACTAACAAAAGTCAGTACGTGATTTTTGTGACTCCTGAAATTATTGAATCGGCCTCAGCAGGTTCAGAAGAAATCAGGAAGAAATTTAGAAGAAGAGAGTAGAGATGCCAGGACATATTATTACAGTCATCGGTGGTAAGGGAGGCGTGGGGAAATCTCAGGTCGCGGCCAACCTCGCCCTTGCCTATGCGGGAGAAATTCGCGCAAAAACCTTGCTTTTGGATTTTGACCAGAAAGCATGTGGTGATCAGAATATTATTACTGGTCTGAAATCAAAAAAAAACGTGAAGGAACTGGCGGACTTCTCAGGTGCCATTGATCCACGTTCAATTCAGCTTTTCACGGCCGATCATAAGGCAGGAATTTCTTTTATCGGTATGCCGACTGAGCCTATTGCTGCTAACCAGATCAATGAAGAGGGTCTCGGGAAAGCACTTAAGGCAATGGTAAATATCTATCCATTAATTGTGATCGATGCCGGAAGTGAGATCAGTCCTCTTGCACTAAAAGCAATGGAATTTTCTACCCTCATTTTCATCGTGGCCTCACCGGATCTTCTGGCAGTGAACCAGTGTAAGCGTATGTACACTGATCTCATCACGATGCTTTTTCCAAAAGACATGATTCAAATTCTCGTTAACCAAGCAGTTAACGGTCACCCGGTAAGTCCGGACGTGATTGGGAAGCAGATTGGTAAACCTGTTTTTCATGCCATCCCTCGTGACGATGCCAGTTGTATTGCTGCCCTTTCTCGCTCGACACCTGTGGTAGTGGGCGCCAAAAACTCGCCATTTGGAACAGGTGTTGTAGATTGTGCACGAAAACTTATTCAGAAAAACGTTCTAAAGACCTTAGAGAAGCTGACGAAACCACAGGACGCTGGAGCAAAAGCGGCCAACGGTAATTCTACCAATGGTGAAGGTGGGGCCTCAGATGAGAAGAAACGTGATCATTGGACGGATTTAAAAAGCCGTATTCACAAATCTCTTGTGGAAGAGATGGATCTTAAGAAACAAGACGATAGTGATCCAAAGGCAAAGATTATTCTTCGTGAGCAAACGAAGAAGATGGTCGTAGAACTTCTCGGGAAAGAGGACACAAAAAATATTCTTCCCACTCGTGATGATATGAACCGCATCGTGAAAGAAATTCTCGATGAGGCCCTGGGGCTTGGACCTCTGGAAGATATGCTTGCGGACAAATCCATCTCCGAGATCATGGTGGTGGGCCCGAAGAAAATTTATTATGAACAAAAAGGGAAAGTGAAGAAATCCGAAATCACTTTCACCAATGACCGTCAGGTAATGAACGTTATTGAACGTATCGTGGCCCCGATTGGTCGCCGTATTGATGAAAAAACTCCTTACGTAGATGCTCGTCTAGCAGATGGTTCCCGTGTACACGCGATCATTCCACCCTGTGCGATTGATGGTTGTTGTATCACCATTCGTAAGTTCCCGGACAAACGCCTCACGTATAAAGATCTTGTGAACTTTGGTGCCATGACTGAAGAGATGGCGGATTTCTTGCGTATCTCGGTTGAAGCTCACCGAAACATCGTTGTTTCCGGTGGTACCGGTTCCGGTAAAACAACACTCATTAACATGCTCGGCGGATTCATTCAGTCGAACGAACGTATTATTACCTGCGAGGACTCGGCGGAATTGAACTTCCCACAAGACCACGTGGTACGTCTTGAAACACGTCCTCCTTCGCTTGAAGGTGATGGTGAAATTGATATTCGTTGTCTTGTAAAGCAGACCCTTCGTATGCGTCCTGACCGAATTGTGGTGGGTGAGTGTCGAGGCGGTGAAACTCTCGATATGTTACAAGCAATGAACACTGGTCACGATGGTTCGATGACGACAGTTCACTCAAATACTCCGCGTGATGCGATTTCTCGTCTGGAAACTCTGGTTCAGTACGCTGGTGCCGGTCTTCCTCAAAAGGCGATTAAAGAAATGATCGCTTCTGCTGTTCACATGATTATTCAGCAATCTCGTCTTGATGATGGTTCACGTAAGTGTCTTTACATCACTGAGATCGGCGGTATCCAAGGTGAAGTGGTGACTCTTCAGGACATCTTTGTCTTTAAACAAGAAGGGATGAATAAAGAAGGGAAGATCGTAGGGAAATTCATGGCCACCGGATTCATTCCGAAGTTCATCGAGACCCTGGAGAAAAAAGGCTACAAAGTTCCGAGAGGATTATTCATTAACAAATGAGAAAGCATTTTGTTTCACTCATTCTTCTTTTGGCCAGCATCCAGGTCTATGCTCAGGATGTGGCACCGAAACGCCAGGTTGATTTCTGGTTGGATGTGCTCGGTCTAAAAGGTGTGTTGTTTGGAATTGGTCTGGCGGTATTTGCTTACGCTTATGTAAATAGTGTGAAGCTCTTTGCTTGGATTGATGATCAGACCTACGGGACCCGAGATTACATTCTAAAGAAATTCGAAATCATGTTTATCGAAGTCGACCCGAATAAGATCACTATTGGTCTTCTTATCATGTCATTCGGTATGGGAATTTTAGTTTTCTGTATTCTGGCCTTCATTGGAAAACTTCTACTCGGAACAATTGCAGGCATCGCAGTTCTTATTGCTGGTTGGAAATCACCTCGTCCCATTGTTGATTATTTTGAGGCCCGTCGTAAGAAGAAATATCAGATGCAGATGGTGGATGCGCTTAACCTTCTGGCCAACGGTCTCAGAGCTGGTTTGACCATGCCTCAGGCGATCGGGATGGTGGTGGATGAGCTTCCGGCACCTGTGAGCCAGGAATTCAATCTGGTTCTTCAACAAGCAAAGATCGGTGTTCCTCTGGATGAGGCCCTCGAGAACCTAAAGAAAAGAGTTTATACAGAAGACAACGAGATGTTCGTCACAAGTGTCAACATTTTGCGCGAAACCGGGGGTAATCTTGCCGAAGTTTTCGACACTATTGTGCTTGTGATTCGTGAACGTGTTCGTCTTCAACTGAAAATCGATACATATGTGGCCTCCGGTAAGATCCAGGCCTACATCATCGGGGCCATGCCGTTTGCCATGATCTTGATGTTTGGTAGTGGTGATCCGGACTACTTTCCTCTTCTGTTTGGTACCGTTTTAGGAGTGATCGCTTTGATCGTGATTTGCGGGATGGTAGCTCTGGGAATGTGGATTATTATGAAGATTATTAATATTAAAGTTTAGTGGTAAATATACCGATACTTATAACGGATGTAACTGTCTGGAAAAAGGTGGAAATATGATGTTTATGAAACGACTCGCTCTGGCCCTCGTTGCGCTCATGATTGCAACGTTTGCTCATGCCGGAGTGAATTTAAAGAATGGAAACTTTTACATTTCATACACGGACATTGTGGTTCCGGGCGGTGGTAAAAAATTGGAAATCACCCGTACCTACAACTCTAAATCAACAGAAGTCGGCTGGTTCGGTTTCGGTTGGGGTAGTGAATATGAAACTCGTCTTGAAGTTTCGGCCGATGGTTCAATCATTGTGCATGAACACGGATCAGGTGCGAAAACACGCTTTACTCCAAAGACAGAAGTTGATGCTGTAGCGGCCTCTACAAAAATCGTAAATGAGATGAAAAAGAAAACGGCCCTAACTGAAAAGGCGGCGGCCGATCTGGTTCAAAAACTTGCAACAAACGCTGAACTTCGTCACACATACGCAATGAACTTTGGTGTTCAGGCAGCTGTGGCCCCAGGAACAGTTCTTTATTCAAATGACCGTGGTCCTCAAGAGCTTTCTGTAACGAAAGAAGGTTACCGTCGTTCTCACAGTGATGGTAAGCAAGACTTCTTCAATAACGAAGGTCAACTAGTGAAGATGGCGGACAAGTCTGGCTACTTCATTTCTTTCGCTTATAAGAACGGTAATCTTGATTCAATTAAAGATTCACAAGCTAAGCAAATTTTCTTCTCTTGGTACCCGGATGGAATGGTAAAAGAAATCTGGTCTGCTGGTGACAAGAAAACTCTTTATAAGTATCAGGACTCAGATCTTGTTTACTCAAAAGACATTGGTGAAAACGTTTATGAGTTTGGTTATGACAAGTCTCACAACCTTTCTTCAATCAGCTATGCTGATAAAACAAAACTTTCTATCGGTTATGACCAGAAGACTTTCTTCGTAACAAGCGTAACTGATCGTAACGGTGAAAATACAAAGTACCAGTATGGTTCTGATCCTAAGAGACCAGATGATCACTACTGGACTGTAGTAACTAAGCCAGGCTTCGATGGTAAGCCAGTTGCTAACCGTTATGAATATGAAATTAAGGCGAAGACAGATGGCTCTCGTTATACATACCGTATTCTGACTGAGATCAACGGTATCAAGACTGACACTATCTATGGTGACAACTCACTTCCAATCAAAATTGCTCGTGGTAATCACGTAACAAATTTTGAATACAATGCTCAAGGTCTTCTTACAAAGAAATCTTCTACAAAAGGTGACTTTGTTAACATCGAATACGATGACAAGATCAACAAGATCAAAAAAGTTGTGAACAACGAAGGTACGACTGATTTCGAATACGATCCAAAAGGGAACCTTGTTAAAGCTGCCAATAACCAAGGTAAGACTGTGTTCCTTATTTACGATACGAAAGGCAAGATCTCTAAGATGGTTGATCAAGAGTCTGCAAGCTCACGTCGCGTACTTGCTTTCAAGTACAATGCTCTTGGTAAGCCGGTAGAAATCGAAATGGAAAAAGTCGGTAAAATCAATGTTGCTTACGATAACTATGGTGAGATCAAGAAAGTTGAATCGAGTGCCGGTCACAAGATGGCCCTTCAGGTAACTCAGGCTTTCCAAAACTTACTAACTATCGTTAAGCCTGCTGGCGTAAATCTAAACATGTAAGGAGATCTTTATGAAAATACTTTTCGCATTAATGATTGCCGTTTCTGCCTCTGCTTTCGCTAACAATGAGAAGGCCATGGTTGGTGAGAATGCCAGCCCTGAATATAAAAACTGTCTTGGCGAAGACAAGTGTCCATCTCAGATGTGTCAGAACTCTTGTGCCATGATCAACCGTGCCCAGTTTAAAGAAGACAGAAGCACGGCAAGCTCTCAGCCTAAAAGGGGCGGTAAGAGCAAAGCTTCAGCCCAATAATCTCGTTTAAAATCGATTTTGATAGGAAGGCCCCTCTTGAAGGGGCCTTTTTATTTCTGTTCAAATAGACCAGCAAATCGAACAATCTGACTATTTCTTAGACACTTTTTCGGCCCTGTCTGAACTTTTAACACCCTTTGAACACATTTCAGTGACTTGGCCCTATTAGGTGTTGGCACGCTGATTGCTTCACTAGTTGGTACATAGATTCATTTCCTAGGGGGAAGTATATGAAACATCTATTAGCATTCGCACTGGTATTTACATTCTTAACTAGCCTCAGCTTCGCTAATGAAGAACAAAGCGAACTAGGTGAAACAGCAACAGACTGCCCGATGATGGCAGAACGTAACGAGAGAAGTAATCCGAAAGCAAATACCGGCTCTCAAGAAGTTAAGGTTCAAACTAAATCTTCAGCTACAGCTCAGTAATCTTTTTATTTCCAGGGTGTCTACTTGTTAGACACCCTGAAAATCTTTACACAATCACCCTTCCAGAAATCACACATTTATCACTCTTAAAACTGGCACGAGACTTGGATATTAAATTACAAATATCAAAACTCGAGGGGGTTTTATGAAAGCACTTATTTTTATCGTTTGTATGTGTATCGTTTCAGTATCAATGGCAGCAGAAACAGAAACAGAATGTCCGGCGATGAATGAGAGCCGTGAGAAAATCGTTAAAACAGAAAAACCGAAGACCACTCAAAGCCGAAGCAAAGCATCAGCTCAGTAAAATAAGAAAGGCCCCGATTAATTGGGGCCTTTTTTAATGGTTCTTGATGAGAGCATCGAGCTCTTTCTTTTCTTGTTCAGTAATTCTCTCGGCCGGCTCTTCAATGAGGATCTTCTTCTGGGCCGCTAATTTTGACTTCACAGAATCCTTAACTTTTGGAACTGAATTATCAAAAAGCTTCTTAGAATAAGTTTCGGTTTTGTTCACTGAGCGAGAGAAAAAATCTTCCGTAGTGTTCTGAGCATATTGAGTTGCCGGTGAGATGACCCCGTAGATGTGGGCGAAAATCGGTTTATCTTTAATTTCAATCGATAGGAAAAGTAGGAATCCAAAAAGAAGACCTGTGATCTTCAGAGCAGTTTTCATTTAATACCTTTAGTTCAGTGCCGTGAGATTATATTCAATCAGAACGTTAAAAATTTGTTCTTCTAGTTCCAGGTCATACTTCTGAGTCAGAGCGCGAAGGGATGTATTGATCTCTTTAGCAATCATACTTAGCTTAGGCGACGATAGGTTTAGTTTGAAGTTACTTAGTTCGTCATCCAGAGTGATCTGGCGACCAATCAGGATGTTCATTGATTCCACAAACAAAGGAAGAATGTAGTTTCTTTCTGCTTGAGTCAGCTCATGTCCATCCAGGCAAAGGTAACATGTGATGCCACCACGGATTTCTCCGCTGATGTCAAACTGCACTCTTAAATTGTCTTTTGAGTAAATAGGGTTCAGATCCAGTTTATGGATCAGCCTTACGTTATGAAGGATCTTAATTTCTGAAATTCTTGCGAGCTCAATCGGTTTAGAAACGTCCATGTTTTCCGCCAATGTTTTTTAATCTTGCGTAATAATTTTTTCCAGTGAGTCTATGAGTTGCTGCTTTTGAATAGGTTTTGCAATGAAGTCACTTGCCCCGGCACCGATCGCCTCAAGCACAATGTGCTCTTGAGATAGCGAAGAAACCACAATCACTGAAATGTCTTCATAACTCTTAGTGATTCTTTCAGTGAGTTCAATGCCACTTACTTCCGGCATCACGATATCAGTAATAACGATGTTTGGCTTCTTGCTCTTGATGACTTGCAGTGCCGCTTCGGCGCCATTGGCCTCACCCACAATTTCAATTCCTTCCTCGATAAGCATTCTTCTAATAATGCTGCGGGAGAAATCTGAATCATCAACGATAACTACTTTAATATCTGCTTTGTCACTCATGCAGATTAGGATATCAAATTTAAGGAAGTTGAAAAGAAAAAGGGCCCTCAGAAGAGGGCCCTTATTTTTATGCGGCGACTTGGTCGTTTTTAGTACGGGGTTTGGTGGTCTTCTCGTCCTTACGTTTCGTCTGGTCAAGGTCTAGTTGACGATTCCAGTCTACTAAGGCGATCTCGAGCACTTCTTGAATGTTCTTCACCGGAATAAAGTTAAGCTTCTTGCGGTATGCGGCCGGGATCTCCAGTACATCTTTTTGGTTTTTCCAAGGGATGATTACTGTTTCAATTCCCGCTCTCATGGCCGCAAGAGCTTTCTCTTTAATACCACCTACTGGAAGTACCTTACCAGTAAGAGTGATTTCACCAGTCATCGCAATATCCTTACTGATGTAAGTGTTCGTGATAAGCGATGTGATTACTGTTGCTAATGTAATACCTGCTGAAGGACCGTCTTTAGGGATGGCACCTGCTGGCAAGTGGATATGAATTTCGTTCTCTTCAAAGAACTTATCTTCAATTCCCAGTTCAGCTGCGTGGCTACGGATGAAACCCATTGCTGCGTGCGCTGATTCTTTCATGACGTCACCAAGTTGACCTGTCAGCGTGATACCGCGACCTTTCATCTTAGTTGCTTCGATGTGAAGAATTTCACCACCACCGGCCGTCCAGGCAAGACCTGTAGCAACACCCACTTCATCGTACTCGTTTGAGTCTTCGTGAGAGTAGATTGCCGGTCCAAGTAGTTCTTCAACCGTAGCAGAAAGAATGTGCGTTTTGTCGCCATGGCCAGAAGCGATCTTCTTTGCCACTTTTCTACAAAGAGCACCTACTTGTCTCTCTAGGTTACGAAGGCCCGCTTCACGAGTGTAACCTGAGATGACAAATTCAACACCTTCATCATGGAACTCAATGTGTTCGTCAGTGATTCCATGCTCATCCATTTGTTTTGGAATGAGGTATTTTTTAGAAATTTGTACTTTTTCTTCCTGACTGTAACCAGCAAGGTTAATCACTTCCATACGGTCACGAAGTGGACCTGGGATTTGATCAAGCATGTTGGCAGTTGCAATGAACATGATCTTAGAAAGGTCATAGTTCATGTTCAGGTAGTTATCTCTGAACGTAAAGTTCTGCTCTGGATCCAATACTTCAAGTAGTGCTGAAGATGGATCACCTTTGAAATCAGAACCAAGCTTA
Source organism: Peredibacter starrii (assembly GCF_034259205.1). Taxonomy (GTDB): domain Bacteria; phylum Bdellovibrionota; class Bacteriovoracia; order Bacteriovoracales; family Bacteriovoracaceae; genus Peredibacter; species Peredibacter starrii. Next base: position 470,992 of record NZ_CP139487.1, read on the forward strand.
TCGATCTCATCGAGAAGGATAATAGGGTTTGTTGTTTTACATTGCTTCATGGCCTGGATGAAACGACCTGGCATTGCACCTACGTATGTACGACGGTGACCACGGATTTCTGATTCATCTTTTACACCACCAAGAGCGATTCTTACGAACTCACGTCCTGTTGCTTTGGCAATTGATTTACCAAGAGAAGTTTTACCAACACCTGGAGGACCAGAGAAACAAAGGATAGGTCCTTTGGCCTTGGCTCCTTTAAGTGAACGAACTGCAAGGTATTCAAGAATACGTTCTTTAACTTTTTCCAGATCAAAGTGATCTTCATCGAGTACGTCTTTTGCGTATTGAAGATCTGTCACTTCTTTTGATTCTTCAGACCATGGAATATCGCATACCCATTCAAGGTAAGAGCGAAGAATACTTGCCTCAGAAGAATCCGGGTGCATTCTTTCTAAGCGACCAAGTTGCTTAAGCGCTTCTTTCTCAGCATCTGCTGGAAGTGCTTTTGCCGTAAGTTTTTCGCGGATCTCCGCAAACTCATCGTTCTTATCGCCGTTCTCATCATTAAGTTCTTGTTTCATGGCCTTGATCTGCTCGCGTAGGAAGAACTCTTTTTGGTTCTTGGCAAGATCATCTTTATTATTGGCCTTAAGCTTCGCTTGTTGAACCAGAACATCCAGTTCGTTTACCAGAACTTGATTGATGTGGCCCAAACGCTCAACCGGATCAAGGATCTCTAAAACTTTTTGAGCTTCAGATACTTTTAGATTTAGGTTAGAAGCGACCAGATCAGCAAGGCGGCCTGGATCCTGGATATCTTCAAGCACCATCAGAATGTCTGGTGAAAGAACTTTTCCAAGAGAAATAACTTTTTCCAGATTTTCTTTTACTGTACGAGCAAGAGCTTCAATCGTCGCCGGTGCAGCAGTTACTTGTTGAGTTTCTACTTTCTCAACTTTCACTTGATAGAAAGGTTCTGTGCCAACGAACTCTTTGATACGAGCTTTTGCCAGACCCTGAATTAAGATTTTAATTCTACCATCGGGTAGTTTGCGCATACGCATGATCATCGCCACTGTTCCCATCTCATAAATCTCAGATGGTGAAGGTGTCTCGGCAGTGATGTCTTTCTGAGAAGAAAGTAGGATCAGCCTGTCTGTGTTATTCAGAGATTCTTCTACTGCTTTAATAGAAGTCTCACGACCCACAAACAAAGGCAGGATCATAAAAGGGTATACCACAAGATCGCGAACCGGCAGGAGAGGGAGCGTTTCCTTGAATTCAATTGCTTCGCCCTCATAATTCGTTACCATACATTGTCTCCTCTAGCGTATGTCTCTTCCGTGAACATTTACAAAAGCCAAATCGGGATAATTAAAGGGGCGCTTTAAAGAAATTTGCGCTAAAATGAAGAAATATTTATAAAGAAAATTCAAATGTTACGGCTTAAATTACTAAGGTTCTCATAGCTAATTCGTTTAAATTTTCATGATATTCATTACTTATTTTTTTTGATCAAAAAGGTATGTTTTTATGAGCGACTCAATCGGTATAGTAATCCTTGCAGCTGGTAAGGGTACCAGGATGAAAATTGAGACCCCAAAGGCCCTGGCAAAAACTGCGGGTAGGCCCCTTTTGGAATATGTGGTCGATGCTGCTCTTAATTTTGCCTCTCATTCCTCTCTGAAAGCAGAGATTGGATTGGTAGTAGGTCACAAGAAAGAATTACTAGAGGAATGGCTAAGTACTCACAGTCAAAAACAATTTCTAAAAACCGCCTGGCAGAAAGAGCAAAACGGAACTGCTGACGCTCTGAAATCTTGCTTCCACGATCAACCTCATTTTTGGGACTACACTTACACATTAGTTGCATGTGCAGATACTCCGCTCTTAGAAGAAGCAGAATTCAACAAACTTTTTGAAGTACTAAAGGCCGATCCAAAATTAGTAGGAGTGGCCGCTACATTCGAGGCACATGATCCAACCGGTCTCGGAAGAATTGTTCACGGCAAGAATGGCTTTCAGATCGTTGAAGAGAAAGATGCCTCTCCTGAACAAAGAAAAATCACAGAGGTAAATTCTGGTGTTTATATTCTTAAAACGTCACACGTTAAAGAAGTGCTAGGAACAATTTCGAATAACAATAAATCTGGTGAATTCTATCTCACTGATTTATTCCAAGATAAATATTCTGTGAAGCCCGTGAAGTTTCCCTCGGAAGTTCCATTTTTGGGAATCAATACGCTTGAACAGCTTGCCGAAGTAACGAAACTTTTCAGAGCTAAAAAGCTTAAAAAGCTTTTTACGGAGGGGGTTGAGTTTTTGAATCCCGATTCAGTTCATATCGATGATGCCGTCACGATTGGTGTTGGCTCGATTATTTATCCAGGAGTGACTCTTCTGGGGAATACTAAAATTGGTAATGGGGTAGTGGTTGAAACTGGCTCATTTATCCGAGACAGTATTGTTCACGATGGGGCAGAAATTCTTGCTCATAGCTATCTCGAGGGCGCTTTGGTACACAAAGATGCAACCATTGGTCCTATGGCCCGTCTTCGCCAAGGTGCTGACATTGGTCCAGAGGCCAAGATAGGAAACTTCGTTGAAGTTAAAAAATCAAAACTTGATAAAGGTGTGAAGGTCTCTCACTTAAGTTACGTGGGCGATGCTGAGATTGGCGAGAACACAAACATTGGTTGTGGTTTCATCAGCTGTAACTATGATGGGGCCAATAAGCACAAGACTAAAATCGGTAAGAATTCATTCATCGGCTCTGATGTTCAGATGATTGCTCCGATTGAAATCGGCAATGACGCATTCGTAGCAGCAGGGTCAACTATCAGTAAAAGTGTCCCTGACGGCGCCTTTGCTATAACCCGAGCACAACAGGTCACTAAAGAAGGGGCCGCCAAGCGATTCATCAAGACGAAAAAGTCCTAAGGAACCACGCGTTAAACTAGTAAGATCCCCTCTGAAATGTTAGATTGTAGCCCTTAAGTTTCACTCTAATATTTCGGAGATTTTATGTGCGGAATCGTAGGCTATTCCGGACCACAAAATTCTGTGGGTCCTATCATTGAAGGTTTATCGCGTCTTGAATATCGCGGATACGATTCGGCCGGGATCTGTCTCAAGATCAACAACGAACTTCAAATCGTTAAAAAAGAAGGTAAGCTCGATAATTTAAAAGCACTTTTAAATGAGAGTAAGCCTTTTTCAAATACAGGTATCGGTCACACTCGTTGGGCCACCCACGGTGCAGTTACCACTGACAACGCTCACCCACACGGAAATGAGATCTTCGCAGTTGTTCACAACGGTATTATCGAAAACGCTCCATCACTTAAAAAAGATCTTATTGCTGAAGGTTTTCAGTTTAAATCTCAAACCGATTCAGAAGTGTTCTTAGTTTTGTTAACAAAATTTTACAAACAAACCGGAAACACTCTTCAATCAATTTCAAAAGCTTTCAACCTCATCACTGGTAACTCAGCTTTCGTAATCACAGAGAAGGCAAGTGATAAACTTTACGCCATCAAGCGTTCAGCTCCACTGGTAGTGGGAGAGAACAAAGACAATCGTGAAGCATTCGTATCTTCGGATCCTTTCGCACTGGTTGGCTTTGCTCCAAGAATTTATTTCCCCCAAGACGGCGTGATCTGTGAAGGTGTTGTTACTGCAAATGATGTAACAATCAATTTCTATGAACTAGATCTTACTCCATCAAGCCGTTATAAGTTTCAAGCAAACTCAATGTCGATGGACACAACAACAAAAGGTCCATACGAGCACTACATGCTTAAAGAAATCCATGAGCAACCAGCTCTTGTGGATAAGCTTGCTGCTTTCTACATCAAGAACGAAGGTAGAAAAGAGCTTGATTCACTTAAAGGTTTCAAGGCCCCGGCATGGCACTTAACTGCTTGTGGTACTGCTTGGCACGCGGGTCTTGTGATTAAGAACTACTTTGAACAAATCAACCGTCAGCGCGCTGATGTGGATATTGCTTCTGAGTTCCGTTACCGCGAACCCATTCTTAACAAAGGTGAAGTAGGTCTTTTCATTTCTCAATCAGGTGAAACTGCCGACACGCTTGCTTGTCAGGAACTTTGTAAAGAAAAAGGTATCGAGACTTTCTCAATCGTGAACACTGAAGGTTCTACTCTTTTCAGAAACTCAGATAAAAACTTCCTGATCCACGCTGGTGTAGAAATCGGTGTTGCTTCTACGAAGGCCTTCACGCTTCAGGCTCTGACTGGTTATCTTATGAGCCGTGCGATGGAAGGAACTCTTGATGATCCAAAACTGTTCTCTGAGATCCAGCTTCTTTCAAACCGCATTGGCGAACTTTGTGCTCAATCGGATTCACTAAAAGAAGTGGCAGAGAAAATTTATACGAAGAAAGGCTTCATCTTCACTGGCCGTGGGAAGTATTTCCCAATCGCTCTTGAAGGTGCACTTAAACTTAAAGAGATCGCTTACGTTCATGCTGAAGGCTATGCGGCCGGTGAACTTAAACACGGTCCGATCGCCCTGATCGATGAGAACATCGTAAACATCGCAGTGGTCGGTCCTGAGCTTCTTGAGAAGACAGTATCAAACGTTGAAGAAGTTAAAGCTCGTCGCGGAATCATGGTTGTTGTTGGTCCTAAGAATTCACCAGAGATTGAGCACCTTGCTGATGCTTATATCCCGCTTGATTTCAACGGCCTTCCAAACCTAAGCCCGTTATACGTGAACGTGGCGTTGCAGTTCCTTGCTTATCACATTGCCAAACTTAAAGGCACAGACATTGATAAACCAAGAAACCTCGCGAAGTCAGTTACGGTAGAATAATGAATTTAGATTTTCTGAACGAATCTCAAAGACAAGCAGTACTCATGACCGATGGACCGGTCATGATACTTGCTGGTGCAGGTTCTGGTAAAACCAGAACGCTGGTAGCACGAATTCAGTACTTACTGGAAGAGAAGCGTGTCAGCCCATATCAAATCCTGGCAGTAACGTTTTCGAACAAGGCCGCTCGTGAAATGCGTGAGCGTCTGGCGGTCAATACTTCGGTGAATGTTGGAACTCTACAGGTAACGACCTTCCACGCTTTTTGTGCGAAGGTTCTCCGCATGGAAGCGACCTACTTAGGTCTAAGTAAAAACTTCACCATCTACGATGACGGTGAGTCTCAATCCATTATCAAAGCAATTCTCACTAAGCGTGGGATCAATCAAAAAGAGCTTTCACCGTATACGGTGGCGGCCTTCATTGATGGTCTAAAGAATCTTGGTTACTACATGGGCCTTGCCCGCAATGCAGATGTTGAGAAATATGCTGAAGACAAGCGTCTCTTTGATATTTTCATGGAGTACGAAGCTGAGCTTCATCGTTCAAATGCCGTGGACTTTGGTGGACTAATTACTGGTGTTTTAAATCTGTTCCGTTCTTATCCTGAAGTACTACAAAAGTATCAACAGAAGTTTAAATACGTTCTGGTGGATGAGTATCAAGATACTAACCGGGCCCAGTTTGATCTGATTCTTCAATTAAGCCAAACTCACCGCAATCTGTGCGTAGTAGGTGATGAAGATCAGTCCATCTATTCTTGGCGTGGAGCTGATATTAGAAATATCCTGGATTACGAATCAGTTTTCCCGGAAGCAAAACTCATTAAGCTTGAGCAAAACTACCGTTCTTCGAAAAAGATCATTGAGGCCGCATCAGAAGTTATTTCCCGAAACCTTGCCCGTAAAGGTAAGCAGATGTGGACAGACAATGATGAAGGTGAAGAGATCCGTATCGTTGAATGTCGTGATGATAAAGCGGAAGCGGACTTTGTGGGTCAGCAAATCAGGCATTTGGTTCAAGAAGGCGTTTCATTAAAAGATATTGCTGTCTTCTACCGAAACAACGCTCACTCGAGAACCATCGAGGACGCTTTAAGAAAAGAAAAGTTTCCATACAGAGTTGTGGCAGGGATCAAGTTCTACGACCGTAAAGAGATCAAAGATATGATTTCTTATATGCGTGTAGTGGTGAACAAAAAAGACTCCCTGGCGCTCACTCGTATTATCAATACTCCTGCTCGTGGGGTAGGTGCTACATCACTTCGAAAACTTGAAGACGAGGCCGTTCGCCTTCAGCTTTCATTATTTGAACTTTTAGAAAAGATCGTGGAGTCTCCTGCGGAGTTCAAACATCTTTCTCTTTCTGGAAAAGTTCAAAGTGCAGTTTATCAACTCGTTCATTTAATTCAAGAGGTTCAGGTCCTTGAGACCCAGAACCATTCTCCAAGCTTTAGCTATGAGAAACTCTTAAATGAATCAGGTTATTATGAAGTTCTTCGCGCGGACAAAAGTTACGAGGGTGCAGCTCGCTTAGAGAACTTAGAAGAACTTATGAGTGCCATTAAGCAGTTTGAGGACTCGGAGAATGAACCAAATATGGTGAAGTTCCTTGAGACCATCACGCTTGATACCACTGTTTCAGAAGATGGTTCAACTGATCAAGTATCACTCATGACCGTTCACGGCTCTAAAGGTCTTGAATATCCCTACGTATTCTTAATTGGAATTGAAGAAAATATTTTTCCTTCTTATAAGAGTTTAGAAGTGGGTCCAGTCGCACTTGAAGAAGAGCGTCGTCTTTTCTACGTGGCGATGACCCGAGCGATGAAACAATTAACAATTACCTTCGCCCAAAGCAGACTTTTGTGGGGAAGTATCAAATTTAATGGCCCAAGCCAGTTCTTACATGAGATTCCGGCGCAGTACTACAGATGGGACTTCTTTCAAACTGGTTCCAAGAAGGCCCAATTCGATAATTACTCTCAATCATATGATGATTGGGACCAATCTAATCATTCTTCTGATGATCAGGTCTTCTACAAAGAGAAAGTCTATCAGACGAAGAAGGCGGTCGCGAATCTCTCAAACTATCCGTCAGGTTCTAAAATTGTTCACGCCCTCTATGGGGAAGGAACCGTTTTAGATACTGAAGGACTGGGACAAGATGAAAAAGTCACCATTCTTTTCCGTGATGGAGTACGAAAGAAATTCATGGTGAAATTTGCTCCACTTCAAAAGGCATAAATGAGAATCTCTTTAAAGTTTTTGGCGATTGCGTGGTTAGTTCTTCTCATGATTGTAGGAGGACTTCTCTATAACGCTTATTCAAAGCTCAAACCTGAAACTTTCATTGCGATTATAACTGAGCAAGTTCAGAAAAATTATCCAAACACGAAACTGGAAGTTGGAACCATAGATTATGGTTTCTCTTTGGATTTTAATCTAACTCTTAAAAACATTCAGTTAAGAAGATCGGGCAAACTATTAGGCAGTATTGGGGAAGTAGAATTGAAAGTTCCTTGGTGGCTCATTTTTATGAATCGCGGGAACGCTCAGATCAATCTTTCAAAGCTAGACATCTTCATCGATCACCATGAGACTCACGAGATGAAGGGTGTAAGTGATGGTGCGTCTCACGCCAAACATATGATCTCGGTGAATCTTCCAAGTTACCTGACTGAAGCAAGATACACCTTAAGGGCCAAAGAAATTTCGATTAAAGATATTCATAATGAACGTCGTTATTTCCGAGTTTCTAAATTACTTGTTCGTGAGTTTCAATACGGTAAGAATTCTGCTTTTGAGATTAATATCCCAATCGAAATCACTCATGGTAGCAACGCCTTCCGTTCTGATCTTTGGCTTTTTGGAGATGTAACTCCTGATCCTGCCTCGTGGAAGCTCAACTACCGTGGTGAGTTCCGTACCATTGATAATAACGACAAGTTTCAAATTGAAGATCTTGTTATCAACGGTAAAGCAAGTTTCAAACCGAGCAACCTGGACATCAATTCCAAGGTAGAACTTTTCATTGAGAAGGATATGATCGGTGAAGGTGGCCTTGATGCCACCCAGGATTCTTTGAAGCTGGGAATGAATTTTACCAAGCTTCCAATGAGCTACTTCAATTTTATGTATGATCAAATCAAGAACCCGTATCTGGCCAAACTTGAAGGTGAGGCACAGGGTAAAATTGATTTTCAAAAGCAATTTGATATAGAGCAAGCGAGCATCAAAGGGAAACTCACTTTCGAAGGTCCGTTTCAATTTTCTCCTGAATTAAAACTAGATGGTAAATGGCAAATTGGATTAGATGACTCTCGTTGGGAGACTTCTTTTATTACCCCAAAAGGCGAGGCCAGCTTCTTCCGTCGTTCCGTGGTGGACATGAAGAAAAACATCATTACTCAGTATACGGAAGAGCTGGGTTTCTCAGGACTTGATTTGACTCATGCCCTGGCCCCGGTAAAATCTCTCTCCGCCTTGGTTAACGAACCAGATGGACCTTTTTACACGACAAATATTTCCTATAAAAAAGCTCTCCTTGGGGAAAAAGTCATTGATGGTCAATTCCAGTTCGGCCGCTCACCTGATCATAAATTTTATCAGGCCCGTCTGATTGATCAAACCAATACCTTTGATATGAATTACTCTAACAAGGGTGTTCAGAATGCTCTGGATATTCATTTTGCTAAATTCCCATGGGCAGCTCAGTATAAATTCCTGGCGCCATTTTTTAGCGCTCAAACGGCAATCATCAATGGAAAAGTTGAAGGTCGCTGGCTAAGTGGCGAATGGGAAGCGGGCCAATGGCTAATGCAGTTAAACGCTTCAGATGTGGCCGAAATTCAAGGCACAGTACCTGACTTTGTTCAGCAAACTGCAGCTTTATTCGAAATCGACAGTAGAACTGCTAAACAACAAACAATCAATGTTTCCAACAAGAATAACGTCATCACGTTGAATTCTTTAATGTTAGAAACAAATGAATCTGCTAACATCACGGGTTCTTTAAGTTCACAACCAAAACATAAGTCTTATGTTACTCTGGCCTATCCAAAAAACAAAAAGTGGAAGCCCGTACGTAAAGAAGTTTTGGCACCTTATTGGAAGAAGGAAGAGAAATGAGCCAATCATACCGTCCGATTATCTGGAAAGACGACACACTATTACTTTTAGACCAGCGCCTTTTACCACAAACGGAAACGTTTGTTGAAGTGAAGGACCTGAAAGGCTGTGCTCTTGCCATCAAAGACATGATTGTTCGTGGTGCTCCTTGTATTGGTTTCACAGCTATTTACGGCATGGCCCTGTGGGTGAAGGCCCAGTCATCTCTAACAGTTGCTTCTTGTAGAAATGCCTGTGATGAAATGATTAGTGCTCGTCCAACTGCTGTAAACCTTTCGTTTGAAGTGAACCGTTGTTTTGAAATCATGAAAAACGGCCTTGCTGAGAATCAAAGCAAGGAAGATCTTTATAAGAAGCTTGTTGCCTTCGGTGACCTTCAAATTAAAGAGAGTCATGAGAAAAATACCGCCATGGCGAAAATTGGTTTTGAAGAACTGAAAAAGAAAGTCGGAGATAAAAAATGGCGTCTAATGACTCATTGTAATACTGGCTTCCTTGCATGCGGCAGTCTTGGTACTGCCCTTGGTGTAATTTCTTACGCCAATTCTCAAGGCCAGGTTGAATACGTTTACGCAGATGAGACTCGTCCTTATATGCAAGGGACTCGTTTGACTGCATTTGAACTAAGTAAAGAAAATATCCCATATAGCATTGTAGTTGAAGGTGCGGCCTCGTATCTTCTTTCTCATAATAAAGTCGACGCAATTTTCGTGGGTGCAGATCGTATTGCTGCTAATGGTGATACGGCCAACAAGGTTGGTACATCAACTCTTGCCATCGTAGCTAAGCACTACAACATTCCTTTTTATGTTGTGGCCCCGGTGAGTTCATTCGATGTGACCATCCCTGACGGCTCACATATTGAAATTGAAATGCGTCCTATTAATGAAATTACCGAACTAAAAGGTATTAAACTTGCTCCGGAAGGAGCGAATGCTGTGAACCCAAGTTTTGATGTTACTGATCATCAGTTCATCACAGGGATCATCTGCGAAAAAGGTTTCATTAATCCTAAAAATCCCGGTGAATTAGTAAGAGTGGTGCAATCATGATGAGCGACATTCGTGCCTCAATCGATATTGGTTCTAACAGCGTTCTCCTTTTAGTTGCTGACGTTTCTAATGGAAAGCTAAAAGAGATTTCTAAGCGAAGCGAGATCACGCAACTTGGTAAAGACCTGGACAAGAACAAGGCCTTCCATGCGGATTCGATGAAGGCAACTTATGAGGCGATTAAGTCTTATGCGGAAGACTGTGATAAGCACGGGGTTCCAAGAGAGAAGATCATTGCCACTGCAACTGAAGCGGCACGTGTGGCCGGTAATGCAGCAGAGTTTTTCCAGAAAATCGAAGATGAATTAAAAGTTCATATCAATATTATTACTGCCGAAGCAGAGGCCTATTTCTCAACAAAAGGGATTCTCTTTGACTCGAAATTTGATTCAGAAATCATCACCATTATGGACATTGGTGGTGCTTCAACTGAGCTTATCAAAGTTAACACTAAAAATTTCCAGATTCTGGAAACAATTAGTATGCCAATCGGTGCCGTGAGATCTACTCAGTGGCTTCATGATGATTTGTTTGTTCAGAACCTTCAGAAGGTATTCCTGGATTTCCGTACTTCAATTGATAAGTTCCAAACGAAAGAACTTTTCTGTGTAGCGGGGACCGTGACTTCTCTCGGTAATATGCATCTTCAAAGAAAAGAGTTCGAAGAGGACGAGGTTCACGGTCTAAAGCTTAAAGTTGAAGACATTGATAATCTCTTCAAGAAATACTCAAACTCAAACCCTGAGCAGTTTTTAGAGCAGTTCCCGTTCTTACAAAAACGTTCTCAAAGTATCCGCGGCGGCCTGCACCTGGTTTATCACCTGGCCCACCGTCTTTTGGTCAAAGAAATTACTATTTCCACATATGGACTCCGTTTTGGTACGCTTTTAGAAGGCAAAATCAAAAAGGAATTCCTGAATGGAAAATAACAGCGTTCTTGGACCTCATTCCGTTGTCTTTAAAGAGGGCACACCTGCCTCTAAGCTTTACCTGGTTAAGAACGGTGAAGTCCTCTGTTTAAAGGCCTCTAAAGATCGTTTGATTCCAGTTTTTATGGCCAAGGAAGGGGACATTATTGGGGAAAGTGCCATTATTCAGGATCTGAATCACACTTACTCCGCTGTTGTACCTCAATACGCCCATTTGATTGAAATACCGGCGGATAATTTACAGATTGTCATGGAGAAGGGCCCGGATTGGCTAACGGAACTTGCGACGACGATGATCTTGCGTTTTCAGAATACATCAAACTTGATAGCCGAAAACCGAGTCATTCATCCGTCAATTATTGATGAAGATCAGTTCACTTCGGCCATCGAAGTTGAATTCAAGAAATTATTATCTTAGTAAAATTGAATTATGCGGTTACGGTGAAGGTTCAGAGCTAGCTCCAGTACCTTCTGCTGAGCACGGAAACACTCATTGCGGTTTCCTGTCAGATCTTTTTGCATAATATCGAATGCCTTCAATGCCATCTCACGTGAAATAAGTGATAGGGCACGACGCTGATTCTTTACATGAACTAAACTAAGAGCAAGTCCTAGGATAGCAGGTTGAACCTGAGACACTACGGTCTTTAAGCATGAATCGTCCAAGTCCCAGATGCTTTCAAATGAAATACAAGACTCAGTAAGTTCTTTTGCTAGAGCAGGGTTACGAGTGCGGAGATTTTTTAGAAGGCGCGCTTTATCGGCAGAATCCATCTTTTGAAGAAGCTCGATCACTTGTCTCTTGCCGTTAATATAAACACCATTTTCTGAATTCTTCTGACTCATCTATTCTCCTTCCTGGATTGAGATGTCGGGGACCAAAATATCTAACTTACGCTTCTTCTAGCTTGGCTTTTTCTTGTTCAAATTTCTGACGAGCTTTCTCTAGGTACTCGCGGTGTTTTGTTTCCTGATTTGCAATCTGTTGCTCGTTACCCATCTGTTGTTCAGAAATACGATCAGATTGTGATTGTTTTAAATCGGCCATCAGTTTTTCAAATCGCTGAGTTTCTTCTTCGATTCTCTTTGAATATTGATTTCTTACTTTCGTAAGTTTTACTTCAGCATCGGTCTTTTCTTTATTGAGTTGGACCTCGTAGTCTTTTTTGACCTTGGCCACTTCCTTCTCATTCTTTTCTTGAACTTCTTTTAGCTCTTTCTCATAGTTGTCGCCCAACTTTCGTAATTCGAAAGTTTGACGTTTATGCATCATCTCTTTAGTCGATGCGGCCTTGGCCTGTGCTACTCCATCTGACATAGACAACTTTTCCTTGTTATGAAAGCTAATGCCTTTCATGGCATTATTCATTATCATACTGGTATAAGCTCCCTCACAAGGCAGGCAAAAAATGATGGGTAACCATCCAGGGAAAGTTTTCATAGTTCAGGGAAAACGAACTCCATTTGGGAAGTTCGGCGGCTCCTTGAGCAATGTAACTCCGGTGGAACTAGCAGTAATTGCTACAATGGCCCTGCTTGAAGAGACCAAACTTTCACCTGAGTCTCTTGATCAAGTAATCTTTGCCAATGTGATCCCTTCAACTCCAGACACCTTATATGCCGGTCGCCACTTGGGTCTTAAAAGCGGGATGAAGGTTGAATCTCCGGGTATTGTGATCAACCGTTTATGTGGTTCAGGCATTCAAAGCTTAATCGATGCTTCTCGTTTAATCAGAACTCAAGAGGCCAATGCCGTTTTAGTGGCCGGGGCTGAAAATATGAGTATGGTTCCTCATCTTACTTATGGAGCTCGTTTCGGAACGAAGTATGGTGGACTTGGAAGTAAGGACCTCCTTCTTGATACGCTCTATGATAAGCACGCCAATATGCCGATGGGTCAGACCGCAGAAAATCTTGCTCACGAATATACCGTTACGAAAGAAGAGTCTGATGCCTATGCTTTCGAATCACATCAAAAGGCCAACCAGGCATACGCAGCGGGTTTAATTCAACCGGAATTGGCCCCCGTTAAATTTGATCGTGTGGATTGCTCAAAAGATGAGCATCTGCGTGAAGATGTATTACTGGGTGAAATGCAGAAGTTAAAACCAACTTTCAAAAAGGACGGAACTGTTACAGCAGGCTCGGCCTCAGGAATTGTTGATGGTGCTTGCGCCATGATTGTGGCGAGTGAAGAGTATGTAAAAAAACATAATCTAAAACCCATCGCTGAAATTATCGCCGGTGAAGTCGTCGGGGTAGATCCGTCTAAGATGGGCATTGGCCCGGTACCTGCGATTCAAAATCTTCTTAAAAAACAAAATTTGAAAATCACTGATATTGATCTTTTTGAAATCAACGAGGCCTTTGCTCCTCAGGTGATTGCTTGCCGTAAGGCACTTGAGATCTCTCCTGATAAACTTAATATTTGGGGAGGAGCGGTCGCTCTTGGACATCCATTGGGTGCCACTGGATTAAAAATTACTCTGACTCTGGCGCGCCAGCTCCAGCATCTTCACAAAAACTATGGTATTTCTTCTGCATGCATTGGTGGCGGGCAGGGAATTGCTCTACTTATTAAAAGAATATGACATTAGTACGAACTGATTTTGAACATTTTAAGAACTGGTTAGACCTCGATATCAACTCTATCGCTTGGGAAGGCCGTTACGCGGATTCTTTTAGTGGTTTCTGGGACTCTTTCTTTAAAGATAAGATTGAGCCTTTAGAGCTGGCGGACAGATTTAATTACGCCAAAAGAATCGCTAAATCGGGCCCTTTGATTTCATGGTTAAACTGGCTGTTTGAAAAATTCGTGGTCTTTTCTTTTATTCACCAAGGTCGCTCAGTTCGTGAAATCGCATTTCAATTCGATCTTCAAGAAAAATATATCTCTACTGTTCTTCGTGATCACCTGATCAAGGTTTATCCCGCGTTTGAAGATTACATCAACGAGAACTTCCAAATTAGTAACGTTAGTTCAAAAAACCTCTTTTTAAAGTTCGAAGATCTGGAACCAGTATTAGGTGCTGAGGCAAGGAATAAAGGAACTTTTGAAGACGATATCCTGGCCCATATGGAAGTCACTCTTTATCCAGATTGGCCAAATCTCGTGAAAGAGCTTCGTAAGGACATGCTGTCGCTTAAAGTTGACTTCGAAAACTTCAAAAAGAAGACCGCTTTCCGAAAGCAACTTCGCTTCTTCCAGGAAGTGATCATCCTGCTTTTGATTTTAAGTGTGATCGTTTTCGCTCTTAAGAATTTCAACAAATGGTATGAAAATAATCTTGTGAACAAGATCACGCTTTTTGAGCCAAACTTCTTCTGGCTCGATAAAACGCTTTCCTACCAGGAACAAGATCTTCTGGCGAAACAGCAGATCGATCTTTCAAATAAAGAACTAGAAGAACTCGAAAGAATCGAGGCCCAACAAGTATTCACAGATGAACGTCTTGGTTCTCGTTATGATCCAGAGTCAGATGTGGTAGTTCTAGATTCTGTGGAAAATGTTCCCAAGAGTTTTGGTGAAGCCGAAACCGAGCAGTCTGAATACGAAGAGAAGTCAAAGGGTGGCTACCGCGACAGCGCATACGCCGCTTCAAATAAGAAGGCCTATCGAATCCTGATGGCCTCAGTTGAACCAGCAGCCATCAGAAACAAGATTTTACCTTTAATGAAGAAATTCGGCATTGCTCAAGTGGATAACGTAAGACCCGGGATGCAGATTCCTGGCGGGCTTTATTTCAACCTTATGGTGCCTTCGAATAACCTCAAAGATTTCATGACAAAAGTATCCACACTTGGTGAGGCCACGATCTTTGAAAGTCGCTCACAAGGAGGAGATCAGGCCGGTAAGAACCGAGTTTTTATTTGGGTGAAGTCGATCTAGTTTCCGGATTTCCCTAAAATATTGTCGAGGATCACAGCATCTTCAAACAATCCACCTTTTACAGTTGATTCGCCATCTACGCTGGTCTTGAGATTTTCAAATAGAGAACTGTCGACATTGGCAGTTTCTAAACCTTGAGTTTCTTTTTTAAGCACGTTGATGTTTCGTCCGAGAGTTTCGCCTTTCTTATTCGATAGTCCGATGTAACCCGTAATGATGTTATTAAACATGACGACTTGAGCGAGGCGAGTGCGTTCTTCTTTTGATTCTTGAACGTTGGCCTTGATGGCATCTGCTTTTTTATTTCCTTCTTTTGCCTGGTCCGCAGTCATCTGGCGGCTACCCATTTTATTTTTAAGCTCTGCCAGAGCGGCCTCTCGGCGTGCCTCGTAGACGTTCCCAATCTCTTTTTCAATATTCAGATTTGGGTCCTTCTTTAATTTCTCTAATAGATCCAAATATCCATTTTCAGTGAGGTATTCTTCGAGTTTCTTTTTATCGTCCGCGACTAGTGCTTTCACGCGGGCGATCTCGACTTCTTTTTTCATTCGAAGATCCATGTCCATCGTATGTTCTACTTTTGCCAATGAATCATCCACTACAATGAAATCTTCGCAACCAGAGTTTTCTGGATTTTGAGCACACTCATCTTGTTTCTTAGTTAATTGAGAATCTTTCGGAGAGCCATCGCCTACGAAATCAGCCGAAGTATAGTTTGTAAGGCTGTCGATAGAGTTCTCTCCTTCGGCAGTTGGATCATAGAAAGTAACATCCGCAACTTTCATCCCCGAACTACTTCCGTCCATATTTTTTTCCATGCCTTCAATGATTTTTTTAGCATCAGCAATGGCCTTACGGTATTTTTGAGTTTTGTCTTTCGCCAGACAGGCATTAGCACCGGTCTTTTCGTTTTTAGGATCTGCTTCAAATATTTTACAAAGCGGAACAATCTGCATGGCACAGTTCATGAAGAAAGTCTCAACGATTTTGAACTTGTCGGGCTGGTTTACATCCAGACTTTGAAAAATATTCTGGTAGATGGCCTCTTTAGAGCCAGTATCAGAAAAAGTTCCAAAACCCTTTGAGCCAGTGTCTGTGAATAGTTTAGCGTAAGCGGCTTTGTCAGTTTCAGATGCACTCTGGTCAGGAGCGGGATGTTTATTGAAAAATCCAATCCAGTATTCCCCAAAGCTCTTCCCAGTAGAACTAACTTCTTTACCCTCAGTATCGGCCTGACGAAAGTTCTCAAAACAAAAACGCGAAACTTCAAACATACTGTTCTTCATCAACTGTGTTCGATAAAGCTGAATGAAAACTTTCTGATCCACCATCTTGCGATTTTTGAACTTCATCGCTTCGGCCATTTTCTTATAATCTTTTTCGTCGCGATCTACACCCGTCAGCGCCTTGTACATCTTGTTACCAAAGTACTCAGTGATGTCTTTGGTAGATTTTGAACCAACAAGTCCATAGGACTGCAGTCCAAGCGCATCTGAGAGTTTTGCCAACTCATCAGCATTTTTTTTCTTTGAGAGTTTTTCTTTAATACAATCAACTGCCTTTTGAGCATTTGATTCTTTTTGTGTGGGGCTTAGAGATGCATCGAACTTATTTTGTTCCTTACAATCTTTGAACTCAGCAGAGCCTTCAAGAGCACCTTCAACTTCGAAGTCTTTAATCGTTGAGATAAGTTTCTTGTTTAATTCATCATCGCTGATTTCTTTGATTTCATCAGCAGACCAGGCATGAGTGGAGAGTAGGAGGAGAGTTAAAATAAGCTTTTTCATATGCTTATTTTATCGGAAGAATAGGGGGCGAGGCTTACATCTATATATGGCCCCCTAATAATCTTGAAAAATCAATTACATAGCGTCGCGAGAGATACCGAAAAGGGCCTTCATTTCGCCCAACAATTTATGGCTTTTACCTAAGTAGATCCACTGGCGAACAAACCCAATCAACATGGCGGCAATAAAGCCATAGGCAACACCAGAGTGTACGACCTTCGTCACAAGACCAGTATCGTGTGCTCCACCAAGAAGAAATGCAATTGTTCCAAGGATCAGCATTAACATGGTCCAAGGAATAGTTTGTCGCTTACAAAGTTGTGACTCATGAACATAACGGGCCACTTTCTTTTTATAAGGCTCAAGATCCATTGGTGGTTCATCAAATAATTCTGAGAGATTGGCCTCACTGTTTAAGGCGTTCCAAACATTCTCAACTAATCTGGCCACTCCAATGAAATAGAACATCACGAAAGCTTGAATAAAAATCACATACATGAAGGTTGGAATGGCCAATTGAATATGACCAAAATCAATATTGATCCAACCCAGGGCCACACTCGCAGTGAGGGCAATCCCGAGAACCATAATCACTAATAAAAAACGCAGAAGATAGGCCATTAGACTTCCAATTTGAGCTTCATTTTGTTAATTTCCCCCGTACATTTACCGCCTTTTTCGTCATAAGGAAATCAAATGTCCGAACAAAATCAGGGCAACCAAGCTCCTGCAAAAAAAATGCTCGAGAGTTCGCCTCTTTCGGGTATCGCTGTACCTATCGCCATCGTTCTTGTTGGTGCGCTAATTATTTTTGGCGTGACCAAGATGCTTTCTACTGGAAAGAACCACCGAGACCTTGTTGAAGAGATGAACTCTAAGACGTTTGGTAACCGTTGGGTTGCTGCCTATGAGTTGTCGAAGTTTTTGGCCTCTCAGAAAATCCCGGCCGAAGATATGCCTTGGGTGATTGAAAACCTTGGTCGCGTGTATAAAGAGTCGGTTGATGCTCGTACAAGAAATTTTGTTGTGCTGGCACTCGGCAGTCTAAACAATCCTCTTTCATTAAATGTTTTAAATGCTGCGTTATCTGATCCTGATCCTCAGGTTCGCTTTAACGCGGTTGTGTCCGTTGGGAATATGTCTCAAGGCTCGGCGATCGAGTGGGACAAAGTTGAAGCATTGTTCAATGAAAACGAAGATGCCGGTATGAAGCAAGTGGCCTTGTTGACGATGGCGGCGCACAATCGCCCAACCACGCAAGAAAAGGCGCTTTCGCTAATCAATTCTGCTGAAAAAACACTTCGATACTCAGCAGCAATTGTTTTGATCCAGTACAAATCAGCGGACGCAATCCCGGTGTTAGAAGAGATCCTTAACTTAAGATATGACGTGGCGCAGGCCGGGGAACTAAACGGTGCCCAAGTTGAAGGTCTGAAAGTAAACGTTTTGGAAAATTTGGAAAAATCCAAATGGAATGAATTGTCGAAACTGGTTGAAAAAGTCGAACAAGACGACACAAACGTGAAGGTCACGACAAAAGCAAAACAGGTTCTAAAAGTATTGAAAAATTAGAAGTTTACACCCATAATGGGTGAAAACAAATAGCCCCCATTTCTAGCGCCAAATTTTTGGCCTAGATTTTTTTATTTCCGGAGAATCTCTCATGAGTGAAGAGACCAAAACCAGTCTTAACCGCCGCGAGTTCTTCAGCTTCTTAGCTGTTGGATGGATCACATTCGGTGCTGCTACCGCAGGTATGGCGAGTTTAATCTTTAGATTTCTTTATCCAAACGTTGTGTTTGAACCCGCGATGGATTTCATTGCTGGTTTCCCTGATGATTACGCTGAAGGTGTAGACGAGCGTTGGAAAAACGGATTCGGTGTTTGGATCTATAAAAAAGATGGTCGCCTCGTAGCGATGTCGAACATCTGTACTCACCTTGGTTGTATTCCAACTTGGCTTCCAGCTGAATCAAAATTCAAATGTCCATGTCACGGATCTGGTTACTACCCGAATGGTATTAACTTCGAAGGTCCGGCCCCACGTCCGCTAGAGCGTTTTAAAATTCTTCGCAATCCTGAAGGGAAAATCATCGTCGATAAGACAAAAGTTTTCCGTTACGAGAAAGGCGAATGGAACAACGACGGCGCTTACATTGATGTCTAATTAGTAGAGGATATATATGTCTGAAGGTTTTGCTAAAAAAGTTGCTAATACCCAAGTCTGGAAAGCGATTTTCCGTCACGGTCCACCAAACAACGCTCGTAACAGAGCCGCTGTTGTTGCTGGTAACGTGTTCCTACATCTTCACCCAATCAAGTTGAAAAAATCAGGCGTTCAGCTTGGTTACACTTGGTGTATGGGTGGTCTTACATTTTTCGTGTTCCTGGCACTAACAGTGACTGGTGTACTTCTTATGTTCTATTACCGTCCAACTGCTGAATACGCATTCACAGATATCATCGGTCTTCGCGAACACGTACCTCTAGGGATCATGCGTGAGCTTCACCGTTGGGGCGCCCACTTAATGGTAATTACTGTTTGGATTCACATGTTCCGTGTATTCATGACTGGTTCATACAAACCACCTCGCGAGTTCAACTGGGGTGTGGGTGTAGTTCTTCTTATTCTTACAATGCTTCTGTCGTTCACAGGATACCTTCTTCCTTGGGATCAGCTTGCTATTTGGGCGATTACCGTAGGTTCGAACATGGCGAAAGCAACTCCGTTCGCAGGTCACGGTGGTCCAGGTGCCGCCCTTGCTAAGATCGGTGACTTCGTTATGGTTTCTGATAAAAACGACGTTCGTTTCCAACTTCTTGGTGGTCGTTTCGTAGGTGAAGCAGCATTGCTTCGTTTCTACATTCTCCACTGCGTATTCATTCCACTAGTTGTTGCAATCCTGATTGCAGTCCACTTCTGGCGCGTACGTAAAGACGGCGGAATTTCAGCTCCACTATAAAGAAAGAATAGGAAATATATGATTAAGGCAGCGATTAACTACCTTTCCGATCCTCTTTACTCGTTTACTTTGTTTATCATTCTTTTCGTTCTTGCAATGAAGAGAATGGATATCGTTGGGACGAAGAAGTTCGGACTTGCTCTACTTATCGGCGTACTGGCCATCTTCGGATGGATGGTAACAGATCCGGTATTCTTCTCAGTAATTTCACTTCCAGATAACATTCCTATCATTATCCTGAATGGTCTGGTTTTCTGGTCTACCTGGTATGCATTATATAGAGGTCACCAAAACGATCTACGAATCGCTGCCGGTGAACAACCGATTGAAGGTACTCCTGAGAACCGTGAAAAAGTTTGGGCATGGCCTAACCTTGTTTATACAGAACTTTTCTGCGGTATCCTTTGTACGATCTTCCTCATTGTGTGGGCGATTTTCTTCAAAGCTCCTCTAGAAGAACCGGCCAACCCAACTTGGGCACCAAACCCAGCGAAAGCTCCTTGGTACTTCCTTGGTCTACAAGAAATGCTTGTATACTTCGATCCATGGATGGCCGGTGTGGTACTTCCTGGTTTCATTATCGTTGGTCTAATCGCAATTCCTTTCATCGATATCAACCCGAAAGGAAACGGTTACTACACTTTTAAAGAGAGAAAATTCGCCATCGCGGGCTTCCTTTTTGGATGGCTTGCTCTTTGGGTTTACCTCATTCAAGTAGGTACGTTCCTTCGTGGTCCAAACTGGACGTTCTATGGTCCGTTTGAGTACTGGGACTTCCACAAAGTTGTGGCCGAAAACAACGTTAACTTATCTGAATACTTCTGGATCAAGATGCTTAACGTTGGTCTCCCTAAGAACATCTTCCTTCGCGAAATCGTAGGGATCATCTTCATGGGACTATATTGCGTGGCCTCGGTTCCATTTATCACTAAGAAGTGGGGATACAAGTACCTGCCTCGTATGGGTGCTATCCGTTACTACTTAATGGTGTTCTTACTTCTTGGTATGGCCCTACTTCCACTGAAAATGTACCTTCGTTGGTTCTTTACTCTGAAGTACATCGTGGCAATGCCAGAATTTGAATTAAACCTCTAATCGTTATTATATAAGGTAGCTCTAAATGAAACGTGAACCTGGAATGGCATATGACACTAAAGTCCTGAATAAGGTCTTTGCTGTTGTTTCCGTAGTTTTCCTCTTAGTTGTGATTTGGATGGTTTTTGATGACTACATCCGTCCATGGAAAGCTGTACAAGTTAAAGCTCTTGATATCGAAAAACAAAAGATTCAGGAAAAAATCAAAGAGATCGATGGATCTATTGATGGCAATAAGCTGAAAGAAATTAAGGCGAAAATTGCTGAAGCTGAAAAAGGTGTTGCTTCTCACGAAGAGCAAATCTCTAAGATTAACGAAAAGATCACTGGAATCCAGCGCGAAATCTACGTTCAAAACATGGTAAACGGTGTGAACGGATCAAAAGCTGCTGAGCTTCAGTTTAAGTATGAACACGCGATGATGGAGAACCATCCAGAAGACGCGAAGAAACTTAAAGTTAAATTCGACGATTCGAAGAAAAAAGAAATTGAAGGGAAAGACCACCTTAAAGCTCTTCAAGCTCAAGAAGCTGCTGCTAACGATGAACTTAAAGCTATTATGGCCAACAAAACTGCGGCCGAGAAAGAACTTAAGAACATGGTTGGTGATAAAGAAAGAATGCTTCAGGCAATGGCATCTACGGAAAAGAATCCAATTTGGGCCCTTCGTAACGCTCCTTTCATCGATTACCTAGATCCAACTATTAAAATTCGTCAGTTCGTAATTCAAAAAGCGACTAACGATTTCTATTTCCAACAAGTTCCTAAGATCGACCGTTGTACTACTTGTCACGTATTCATTGATAAGCCAGGTTACGAAGATCAAGCGAACCCATATAAGACTCACCCGAAAGTTGATTCACTTGCTGTTGGCGTAAGCTCTGCTCACCCAATCAAGGACTTCGGTTGTACTTCTTGTCACGGTGGTGTTGGTGACCGTGTAAACGATTTCAATTCTCCTGCTCACATCCCTCAGAACGCTGAACAAGCTAAAGAGTGGAAAGAGAAATACCACTGGCATGAACCACACAAGATTCCGCAGCCGATGGTTCCACTTCAATACGCAGAAGGTATGTGTATGAAGTGTCACAAAGAACAAGAACGTATTCCAATGGCAGACAAACTGAACCACGGTCGTCAGCTTGTTGAGAACTACGGATGTTACGCTTGTCACAAAATCGAAGGATGGCAGCACCTGAAAAAACCAGGTCCTTCTCTTCAAAAGGTTTCTGGCAAACTTTCGAAAGAATTCATTAAGAACTGGATCTGGTCTCCAAAGACTTTCAATCCTAAGTCGAAAATGCCTTCTTTCTTCAACCAGGAAAACAACTCAACTCCTGAGTTCAGAAATAAGAACATGGCCGAAGTTAATGCTATGGCCGAATACATTTACCAAACTTCTCGCGACTACAAGCCGTTCCAGAAATTCTCGGCCGGTAACGCTGAAAAAGGTAAAGAGCTTATCGAAACTATCGGTTGCGTAGGCTGTCACATGGTTGAAGGCATCGACGATAAGTGGAACGCAGTAGGCGCCAAGAAAGGAACTTACCTAACTGGTGTAGGTTCTAAAGTAGATGGCGACTGGCTAGTTTCATGGTTGAAGAAGCCATCCCACTACCAAGAAGACACGGCAATGCCTTCATTCCGTCTAACTGACGGTGAAGCAAATGATATTGCTACTTACTTAATGAGCCTTAAGAATCAACGTTTTGCTGATCTTCAGTTCCCTGAAATCAACAAAGCTGTTCGTGATGAAATCCTGGTTGATTACTTCTCAGCTTTCGAAACTGTTAAAGCTGCGAAAGGCAAACTAGAGAAGCTATCTGATGCTGAAAGAACAATGGAGCTTGGCCGCCGTTCAATTAACAAGTACGGCTGTTACTCTTGTCACAACATCAATGGATTCGAAGGTGACCTTCCTCAGATCGGTCCAGAACTTACAAAAGAAGGTTCTAAACCAATCGAGCAGTTCGGTTTCGGTCAGCAGAAACAAGTTCCTCATACACGTCAGGGCTGGATTACTCAGCACTTAAAAACACCGCGTATCTGGGATGTTGGTGTACCTAAGCCGTTTAAAGACCTTAACCGTATGCCTAACTTCTACTTAACTGATGAAGAAGTTGAGTCGATGGTTGGTGTGATCCTTGGTCTTGTATCTGATAAAGTTCCTCTTGCTGGTATGAAACGTCTATCAGCTGGTGAGAAGCAGTACTACGAAGGTATGAAAGTTGCTAACCAGTACAACTGTTACGGTTGTCACAAAATCGATGGTATCGGCGGTAAATTGTCTGAAGCTTTCGACGATCAGAACTATGGTCCTCCTTACTTAACGAAAGAAGGTCTACGTGTTCAAACTGATTGGTTGTATGACTTCCTTCAGAACGTTCACCCAATTCGTCCATACGTGAAAGTAAGAATGCCAACATTCAACTTCAAGCATGACGAACTTAATAAACTTGTAACTGGCTTCCAGGGTGGTTCTGACCAGCCTACATTTGAAGCTCCACAAACAGTTGAATGGGAACCAGGCGAGAAAGAGGCCGCTCAGAAAATCTGGAACGAGCTAGCATGTACAACATGCCACACTCTAGGTTTCAACAGCGATGCTCCTCAGGCTCCGAACCTTCACTATGCGAAGAAACGTCTACGTCCAGCTTTCATGGATGCTTGGATCACAAATCCTCAGTCGTTCCTTCCATACACATCAATGCCAGCATTCTGGGATGATGGAAGTGGTAACCTGATCCCTGCAGTAGACGGCGTTCTTGATAACGATCCGAAACGTCAGATCCGTGCAGTTAGAAAACTGGTTCAAGAGTTCGGCTACAACACAAGCCCAGCTCCTTTCCCAAAGAACAACTAATTCTCTAGGTGCGGGGTAGGAGTAATCCTACTTCGCACTCTTTTCAAACCAATCCAATAAATTTTTAAATCCGCTACAACTGGTCGATTCAAAATCGTTGATGGGTTTTAAGTGTTCGCTAAGGCAATGTCCCAGGAAGCGACATTCTTGGCAGTGAGGATCTATGGTGTAGGTCGCTTTCTCATTTTTTGCCCAGGACTGATATTCATTCAAATCCTGTAAATGTAAGAAGTATTCACGTCCCTGTTGATCAAAGTCCAGTACGGCCCATCTATTGGCTGGGGTCAGATATATGTGATTATCACTCCAGCTGCGGCGATTTTTTTCAATCGCATTTTGCAGTTCGTGAAGATTAGTGAAGCTGAAGTTCCAGCTACGAGACCGATAAATTTCCACATAACTTTGAATGAGCTTTTCATAGGCGCGGTGAGAAATTTTTAAGGCATTACCCTGATTCTGGTTATAGGGCTTAATCTCAAAGGCACTGAGAAAGGGGAGCTGATTCAAAATCTTCAGTATTTCGAGAGGAGAAAAAGTCATAAACTCCGGAGATGCAAGTGAGAGGACAGTGAAGTCCCTGCTCAAGGTTTTCATCTTTTCATAGATAGCCTCATGTCCCTGCCGGGCCCTATAATCCCAACTAACTGAAAGAGTAAAATCGTTCCCCCGATGGTGTATAAATGGCGAATTTACATTGGATAAATTGGTCACCAGATTAAGAGAACAACTGAGGCCCGCGAGATATCCCAGTAATTCGTACTGATAATCAATTGGGAGAATGGTGATTTCCCCTCCGTAGAGATCGATATGTTCCAGTTGGGCTTGTTGCTCTAGCTCCGTAACTCTGGCAGATATGTCCTTTACGTCCAAAATTTTTGGATCACTCAACTGAGAACTCGTGAGGTAGCAGGTCTCAGCACATTTGCCGTTCCTAAAATTACAATAATAGGTCGGGTTGAGGCTGAGAATCATGGCTTAGTTTAGATCTTTAAACTTACGAGGGAATAAACAGTTCTTAATTCCCTTGTTTTGCATGTAGTTTAAGACCTTTCTTCCTACGCAGGCAGTGAGGTACTGACAATCTGAGCATTCAGTAGTTTTGTCAGCATAAGCAAAGCCCTTCGTTTGAAGTTCAATGTGCTGATTCATGATGGAATGAGCATCCATCGCCTCAAGTTTAAATACATTATGAGTATCGATGATCTGCTCATAAATGAACGGACTGAAATAAACATCATTTTCAATGAGATTTAAGCAGATGGTATTGCTGGTATTGTGGTGCTTATCAATGTTGGTGAGATAGATATTACGATAATCGTTCTTCTCCAGAATATCCTGCAAGAACCCTTTCCAGTAAGAAAGATTCTTATCAATTAAGGTATTGTTCTGACTGCGGAAGAACCCAGGATTAAATTCCAGAATGGTGTTGAATTCACTCTTAATAGTTTCAATCACTTCCATATAGTTTTCTTTCAGAAGTTCATTGTTGTGAATATTCACTACATAAGACCAATCGATGATTTTAGGAGAGTGGTTTTTGAAGTAGTCCAACGCCCACTTGTTGTCCTCCATATATTTGGTCTCTTTAGCGAGCATCTTTTTTGTGTTAAGCGGGACGAGAAATTCCAAAATCATTTTTTCCCGGAAGAGCTCATTGTTATCCAGAATGCTAAACAGCTCCTTAAAGTGTTCGCGATTGAGATTATCAAACACACAAGCGGCCGTGATACGCGTCTTCTCGTTTAGCTGCAGGAGTTTTTGAAATGTCGGATGAAGCAGCACTTCTTTTGTATTGTGAGCACTAAAGAACTCAGTGGGGGCAAGAATGATTTCGCGAAAGCGAAGCCCTTCGCCGGCCAGGCCTTTAGCAATGGTATAAGCTCTCTCCAGGGCCTCTTCCCAATTATTTACATCTCGAACCTTCCGGACATAACAGCCTTCACAGGAATGGATACAGCCATTCAGGATATCCAGACTCAGTACAAAATCCATGTTCTCAATATTATCAAGATTGGTTTTGGACATTTTTTCCAGGAAGTTGGTTTCAATTGTCATATCAGTACTCCACTGTTTTATACGAAGATCGATAAAGCTTTTTAGGTACCACACAACTCGTGATCTGATTCATTTTCATGAATTGAATATGGTTCCGGGAAACACAATTCGGTAGAAACGGACAGCCCGCGCACTCAGGAAGGTCTTCGGCGTGAGCATATTGCTGAATAGTCAATTCTTCACGTTTCGCAAAGACATCACCCATATAAAAGCGACCATCTTCACGTGCTCTGATTTCCAGTTCCGGCTTTTTCAGGGCCACGAATTCATAAAAGTACGGGGCTATAAAAAGACGCCCATCGGTGTAAGAGAGAGGGTGGAAAGTGTCCCCACCGAAATAAATATCAATCATGTTCATGAAAACATTTCGGATTTTGCTGTCATCAATCTGATTTTCAAGAAGATGGCTCAATGTTTTTGACTGCTTTTCAATTAAAGCTGCATTTTTGGCACGAGCAAAAGAAGGATTGATTTTAAATTTAGTACCGTAATCGGAGCGTATCCGGGCATTAAGCTCAGTGATACTGATATTGTCGAACATCTCTGGATAGAAATTTGCGATGAAAAAGATGTTTACCTGCTTCTTCAAGCGGCCATCAATATCAGCGATGACTTTCAGGTTTCGATCAAATTGTTCCAGATATTCTTTGTCGCCTGCGTGATACTTTTCAATATCCAGAATCACGAACAACTCGAATCTCTTTCCGTATGGGGCCATGATATTGGAGAGTTTCTTTACCCGACGCTTTAATTCCTCATGTTCGGTCAACATGGTTGAAGTGAAAGTCAGGGCGGCATACTGCTCTACCAGGCGGTCAAATAGAGGAGCATCGACTAATTGATCGAAGTTACCGGCCTCAAAAATGTCAGTCGGGCCCAAAAAAAGTTCATTGGCATCAATTCCTTGATTCAAAAACTCCTGAGTCAATATATGGATGTTTTCCAAATCCCGTGTGGTGAATTTGTTCTTTCTTTCCACAAAACATCCCGGACATTTCATGTCACATCCGTCCAGGACATCAAAAATGATATCTAGTTCCACGGTTGGAGTGTATTTCAGTGGCTTCGTTCCGCTAATGTGCTTTCGATAAGCATCAAACAGCACGGCCATGGGCCTCTCCATTTCCTAACCCCAAAAAGCAGTCTTTGATTTCGTTTGCTTCCATATAGGTCAGGACGTTTTTATAAGTGCAGGACACCAGATATTCACAGCCTTCACAGTGATTCGTTTTGGATGAATAGTTCATTTGTTTAACAAATGAGTTCTCCTTAGATTCTAAAAGATCAGACAATGTGTATTCCGATTGCTGCTTTTGAATTAAAAAGGAGTCTTCATAGGAAAAGACGTTTTCGTAGATGAAGGGACACAGATAGAAATTCCCTTCCCTAAAATTCACCACCAGATTATTCATACCGCTATGGCTTTTATTCACCATGGTGTAGGTGAAGTTATTAGCATTCTTAAGGCTGTTTTCCCGAATGGTTCTCATCCAGAATTTCAGGTTATCTTTTTGTTTTTGATGCTTAATTCGAAGGATCGAAGGGTTGAACTCTAAAATGGTGTCGAATTCGGCCTTAATCTCCTGGGCCAGTCTCGTTAAGTTATCCGGATTGTATTTAATGAGATTTGCCGGATGAATATTGATCTGAAAGGCGGGATCAAATTCTAAGGATGACTCCTTCAGAATCTGCCATTTGCTCTTCATTTCCTGAAGGTACTGTTTATTGGTTAAGAATTCATCAATATCAGTGGCGATCAATAGATCAATATCCAGGTGACCGACACTTTCCTCCAGCACCTTGAGCTTTTGGCGAATTTCTTCACCGCTGGCCTTAAGTGTAGAGGTCATTACGAATTTAGTGTCTTCGTTTTTAAAAAGGCGTTTAAAGGCCGGATGAGTGATGACTTCCAGGGTGTTTTTAGCGCTAAAAAAATCCGTAGGTCCCAGGGCTATTTCTTCCAAATGCAGATTACTGGCATTCACTTCATCTGCCAGGCGAGCAATGGTTTCCAGATCGCGATTAAGATCATAGGAATTAATGCCTTTATTAACAAAGCATCCGGCACAGGTTTGTCCGCACCCATTTAAAAGATCGACATTCATGAAGACATAGAAATTGCTGGAGCGTTGAAGCTCCACATTTACATGTCCTGCAATGTTCATTCTCTCAAACAGGTTTTTTCTGATCATCAGTTTCCACCATTGGAATCTTACCGTTTTTAATCTGAAGCATGATTCCCATCGAGAAATAGGCGAAGTGACTCAAATGTTTCTCTGTTGCAAGAAAGTTAATGAGTTTTTCACCGCCGTAAATGTATTCATCGAAGTAGTAAGGAAAGTATGGATGCTGAAGTAGAGTCTTCATCTCGGTCGGATCAAAAAAGAGGCTCAGGAAATCAGGCAGGGCCAGCAGTTGACTGATGTTCACACCAATATTTGGAATTTTACCTTCCACTTTCGGATGATCCAGTTTCCATTGTTTGATTTCATCTTCACTATGGATCTTATTGGTCGACATGATGAGGTAAAGCGGAATTGAATTAATAAGTCCGCACCACTGCTGGATCATTTCTTCATGGTTCACGATAAAGTTGGCATAGTTTTCTAATGAGAAGTGACTCTCAACATCTACATAAGGCATTCTTTGATATTTATAACCAAGAATAATATTGGCAATTATTTGCGGAAGATTAGTGGTTTCAATCACAAAATTGGCCGTCATGTACTCTTCCAGAACCGCAGGAGTGATGTTCCCAATTTCCGCCTTGATTCTCATATTACTCAGAGTCATGAAGCATTGTTTAGGTGTGATTCGGCTATTGGCCATATCAATACGGAACAGGATGCTCTTATCTTTGAAGTATTCAATCTGGTTTTGCGGTGACAAGGGAAGTGTCACATCTAATATGCGCTGATTAGTCATTTAAAACCACCTGGTCTTTGCGCGCTAATTTAACTGATACATAGTGAATTAACGTCGTATTCATCTTATTGGTGTATTCTTTGAAAAAATCGAGTTCATGGAGATTGGGTCCGGCACCACTCAAGATTTCATCCAGCGCCTTATCCTGATTTGGACCGTAGTAGACTTCCTGAATCTTTTTAAACTCATCATAACTTGGAAATGGATCATGAGAGTCCAGATCATAGGCCTTAAGAAGGGACATAAGAAATTTAATTTCTTCCAGGCGTTCTTCCACCCAAGTCACATCCTTTGTACTGATGCGCTTTATGAAAAGACCATTTAATAGTTCGTCTTCTTCTAAAATGGGAACAATATCGTCGTAGGCCTCAATATCTATACCTTTAAAGTCCTTGAGGACTCTTGCATCGTTCAAAAGTGTTTCCAGACCGCTTTTAACCACCTGAATAAGGGACATGCCTACCATGTAGGATTTCAGGCTTTGAAACTTTGCCTTAAGTTCCTGTTTGGATATCTTTCCATGAGCATAAAACAAAAATACATATTCAAAAGGTAGGCTCACAATAGTTTTATCTTTGAACAGGAGATCACACTCTGGAATTTCTCCAATATCATCTTTAAAGGCCCTGTACAATTCTACGCTTAGATTCAAACGCTTATTGTCCCAAATCCAAAACCGCTCATTGGTTTTCTTGATAATACTTCGGAGAATTTCATGGCTGAGACCAAAGGTCTGATCAATTTGAACCAGAGAATATAGGAAAAAGGGGACCATCGTGTCGTAGCCGACATAGATTTTAATCGCGTTGTCTTTTTCTGAATGGAGAAGATTTGCCAGTCCTCCGTATTCTCTTTGCGCATGCTTAATAAATTCAAAAAAGTCTCCGGCGTTAAAGAGCGGAGCGAAATGGGAAAAGGTAATGTCTTTCCAGTACTCGCCAATATAAATACTGGCGCTTGTTGGATGGGGATCAATGTGTGCTCTTGCACGTGAGACACAGATATAGTGTTTATCCAAAATATTTAGATAAAGCATGGCATGGTTATAGCCATGAACCGGCAGTAGCTCTACGGCTGGTTTATCTTCACTCACTATCTTCTTCCTCTCGAAGCGTGACAAGGAGGTGGTGTAGGAACATTGGTATGACAGTAATTAAAAGTACCATCCAGACGGTTAGAAAAGTGTTCCACAATTTTTGCCCACACTTCCGAGTCTGCCACTGAAGTTATAAAGTTATCATCACCGATTCTCACTCCTGGTGCCCCGTTAAAATTAAGAATGTAGTTAATTTCATCTGGATTTGCGATGTATGAGGTCCTTGAAATATCTGCCCAATAGGCCTTAACGGTTTTTGAAGAAGGAGGGGCACCTTCAAACACAATGTTGAAAGTTCTTAGAACAGCATAAGTTCTAACCAGCGTGTGAATATAGGCCCTGACCGCGCCTGAGTTATTGATACTTCCAACTGGAAAAGGGTTTGCGGGTTGAGTCGGATAGTATGCCGTGGTGATTTGCCAAACTCCGCCAAAATAATAACCGGAGTTTTGAGCATCGATGAAATCGGCGGTCACCATCCCGTTGGCACGGGCCACAGTGTAGTTATGGTCAAACCTAAGTTTGGTCAAAAGAGAAGCATAGTTAAAACGTTCACCTGCCATAAATTCCTCGCATGACTAAATTATATTGCCTATTTTGCGAGAGAGTCAAAAAACCGCTTATTAACACAACCTTTAGATCGCACTCTGTCCTTCCATGACCAGGAAACTGGGCATCTTAAGGGACAGCTTTGATAGTACTCGCAACTTAAACATTGATTTTCTTCGATAAAGCGATAGAGCATGTTGGAATTGTCCTGATAATTTACCTCTGTGACAAAGCTCTCTGGGGGGTGTCTTTCCCATAAATAGTTGGTGACCTTATTATTGGGAAGAATGTTGCATTTATTGAATGTCGTGAATTGGATTTCGTTCGGAGACTGGGTCAACACTTTTGAAATCGCCTCACCAAATGGCAGGAGTTTTGGATATTTTTTGACAACTAACTCCAAATACTCCAGATACTCTTCATCACTTGGAATCATGCGACTGGTTTCTACATCTGGTAAAAAGTCGTCCATGAATATGGGAAATTCCTGGTAGAGCCGGTCAAATTGCTCATTTCCCTTTTTAAGTTCCCGAATGGCCTCTTTTGTTACGACCACATTGATATTTGAAATGAATTGCCGAAAGATTTTAAGGTTTAAGAAGTACTGCTTAGTTAAGGGGCGTCCAAAAGGATCAAAGGAAGCAATTAATCGTACGAACACCGTTTCGTTAAGTTTTTCGAGCCACTTGATGACCACATCTGACTTGGTGGTAAGCATGTTACTCACCAGGATTATTCTGGGTTCAATCTGACGTCTTTCACAGATTCGTTGATACTCAGAAATCAAAAGTTCATAGCGAGCGAGGAAATCATCAACTCCATCAATAAGTCGGTCCTGTAAAAGTTCTCCTCCTACCAGGTGGAGGTTCACCATTTCGACATCCGAATCAATTTCATCCAAAAAGTTTTCAATTAAAGGAATTTTAGACAGCATCTCCTCAGTTTTCATCCCGATGACCGAGCTTTTCTCATGGGCGCAAAACGTGCAATTCACATCGCAGTTTTCGAACAAAGTGAGTTCGATTTCCGCCACGCGGGGCTTTTTGTTACCCAAAACTGTTTTTAGATATCCTAAGGTATCCATGTGTTCCTTGGGAGAGTTTGCAGCCCCTCTGGATCTAACATGTATTCCTGACGAATAAGCCGATGAGTGATCGCCATTCGCGGACTTTCCCAAACAATCTTTTCTCGAGGCACAAGCTTCAGGATTTCATCATAAGTACTTTTGTCTTCCTGATAGGTCTTGAAGAAGGGATCATTTCCATGCATGAGTTCTGGATTGTTTAGAACGGAGAAGAAGTCTTCATTGAACTCTCGGGCAATGAAATCGGCCACCGCAATGGCCACTGCTCGGGCGGCCCCGGGAAATTTTAAATAGGAACTCCCGTCCAGGAGGTATGTTACAGCATCTTTAACGACAGAGGACTCGTGTATGCCATAGTCAAAGTTCTTGTGCTCGTCTTCAAAAGACTCATGTCCGTGCATCTGATAAAAAACCGTCCGGCGGTATTCAAATTCTTTCATACCTTACCGCCCGTTTTTTCATAGTAATCATCGTTCATGATTTCAATGTTCGGTTCCTCATAATTGATACGAAGAATATCGGAGGCAATGGCCTTCATATTGGAACAATGCTCTTCCGCCATTCCAGAGGTCTTCATGTCTTTAACGTGTTTTCGGCAGCCGTTACAAATTTGGAACATTTCACATGAGTAGCATTCCATTTTAATGGCATCGATTTGGATATCATCCTGAAGGGGAGTGAAAAATTTGTTCTTTCTGACTTCTTGGTCAAAATCAATTTCATATTCCCTATCATCACCAAAGGACCCACAGCTGAAATATTTCCCGTCCGGTTGAAGTAATCTGATGCCTTCATCGCAACTGCGGTGAAGTGGACAAATCGTTAACCGGGTCTTAGTCAGTCGATTGGCCATCTGGCGGGTGTTCCACTCATGTTGAGCAAGTCCCTCATTCCAGATTTGAATATAAATTTGGTAAACATAGGCGAGGGGTAGGGGCTCTTTACACTCACCACTCATATTGGCGTAGTTAATTTTGCAATCAACTCCCAGGCGTTTTGCCAGGCGGACCGTATCCAGAGCGGTGTGAAGATTGTTTTTTTCAATGACCGCGATAAAAGAGGGGCGATAGCCCACTTTCTCCAGCATTAAATCCGAAATTTTAATGAAATCTTCTTCAGAAAAAACTCGGCCCGGTCGAATGAGTCTTCCTTCCCCGTATTGAAAGGAAGTCCCCACTCTCACGATTGGGTGTCTGAAGAGTTTGGTCCAGGCCTTTTCCGGTAAATCATTCTCCCACTCAAGCCAAAACTTCCAGAGATTAGTCGTGATAGAAATGATGGTAGGGTAGTTATTTTTCTCAATGTGTTCAATCAGCTGCCAATAGTAGTTAACTGGCATCATGGTGGGATCCCCACCGTTCACAATGATAGTTTGCGTATTGGGAAAGCGCTGGAGGAACTCATAAATGGTTTCAAGATGGAGAGTCAGTTTTTTATCATCCACCAGATGAGTAGAACTACAAAAAGTGCAGGCGAAGTTACAGGCCTCCGTGGGCTTGATAATCAAGTCCATAGTTCTCGGATCCTGTTGAATAACTTCACTCGTTTTCATAGCTTTAAGTCTATTGGTAAATCGAAAATCTCATATTGTTTTGAAATCGTAAGATCCTGAGGCCACACCCCAAACCCCAAATGAACTGATGCCTTTTCGCCTGCTTTTGCGCGATGGCGGGCCCCATAGGGAATATAGAGAATCGTGCCTTCTTTTAATAAATGGCCACTGATACTCTGATCTGGTTCTTCAACTTCAAAATACTTCTCACCTTTTTGCATTATCACGTACACGTCACGGTCGTCCGTGTGCCATCCAAAACCTGAAGCATGAGGAGGAGAAAGATAGAGGTGCACATTGGTAGGAAGCTTAAAACCAGCACATTTTTTTATAATGGCTTCATTCCAGTTTTCCACCTCTTTAATGACAATAGTGTTTCCTTTCTTATAGGCCTCTTCCAGTAATTTAATTCTTTCCGGTACGATGCCGTAATTAAAGGTGCGGGTATCATCATAAGTGCCTTCAGCGCTCACAATGAAATGAGAGTGTTGATCATGTAGATATTCATTGCGAAGCATGTTTAAAACGTCTGCCTCATCAATAAGGCGAGTTTCTTCAGTCTTCGCTTCGATTAATTTGGAGAAGACCTGAAAATTTTTAAATTCCATGGGGTCCGTCTCCTTTGGCGCCGACAATGAGCTTTTTATAAGATGGAATATCGTTATCTCTTATCATCTGCTGCCAGATTTTTTTAGGAGCTGAACAGTAATTGGTTTCTTTGTCCCAGGGAAGTTTATTGCAATCACTGTTACAGTACTCAAAGGCCTCGCACTTATAACATTCTTCCGGTCGATCCAGGCTTTCGCATGCGATTGCTTTAATTCTCTTTTCTGCCTTCAGGCTTTGAAGCACCGGCCATTCGATGTGACCCCAATGTTCAGAAGGTGCTGTATTAGGGCAGCCCCCAATGGTTCCATCAGCATTAATCGTAATGAGACTCTGCTCACACATTCTACAGCGATTAGCAGTGTGTTCATGATTAACATAGGCCCGGGCAAGCTCTGACATCAACATATTGCCGATGTATTCATATGTTTTGTATTCAAGGCTCTGGTTGAACATGCGATGCAGCCATTCGTCCTGCTTTTGATTAGAAGGAAGAATACTTTCATTGGTTTTGGCATTTCCGTCAGATGTGATCCTTTCAAAGAGGATATTCTGAAAACCAAGGCCTTTGGCATATTCGATGATTTCAATAGGTTCTTTTTCTTCAATGAGGTTCTTGGTAATCGAAACAATCATCGTGATGTAGTGCCCATCACGAATCAGGGTTTTGACGTTATTTTCCCAAAGTTCTTTTTGAGATTCAGAGGTAAATCTGATGTCATAGTCCCAGGAAGTACCGAAGCCTTCAGTCAAAAACACTTCTTTAATAAAGTTTCTTCTCTCCGGAGTGAGATGATAGGCAAGATTGGTTTGAAGAGAGAACTGGGTTTCCGGGAAAATATTCTTCAGACCGTGATAGGCCTCGTACAGGTCCTCCATCGGGGCCAGAAGTGGCTCGCCTCCATGGAACATGTAGCGGATGCTTTTGATCCAACCGCATTCTTGTTTTAGTCTTTCAAAAAAAGAGATGGTTTTTTTTGGTGAGAAAAAGATTTTTTTGCCATTGGTACCGCTCGTAAAACAATGCTTACAATTTAAATTACAAGTCTCAGTTGTTTTTAAATAGACGCTTACGTTTGCGGCAAGAATCATTAGAGTTTTCTCTCCATCTCAGCCGCCTTCTTTGCCTCATATAGATCATCAATGAATTTTCTCACTTCTTTTGCCTTTGCCGGGCTGCCTTTTTCGTACTCAGCTTCGTTTCTTAAATACTGGTCACTTTGTTGGACCAGATGATCAAACTGATCCTGCGAATATTTCGCCAAAAGGCGGTTCTTTAATAGTGGAGCGTAGTCATGAAGGTCATCAAGCTTATCTTCTAGAATGACCGGTCTTGGAGATTGTTCCGGAATTTTCGCCCATTCAGGAGTCGGAGGAGCAACCGATGGAGTCGCTTGAGTAGTTTGTTCAGTACTAGGGCGGACAACCGGCTCTGCTGGTACTTCTGCGGGTGTCCCCGGCGTTGTTTCTGTTACCGCTATCGGCGCTGTTGGTTCCACTGGTTTTACGACCTCAGGTTGAGGATTCGTATTTTTAGGAATGACGTAGGGCTTGGGCTGTTCTTTGCTTTGTGCCTGCGGTTTCGGTCTGAAGAACCAGAACAATCCACCCATAACGATAAAAAACAAAATTAAGCGAAGATGCATATTCACACTCTCAATTTCAAAGGTCATATGATCGCTACCGATGTTTAAATTATAAATTCAAAACAATGTAATGTTTAGCTTAGGTGCCAATTATTAGAGTCAGAATTATAGGTAAGCTTAATTATTGCTAAGGTATCAAGCCTAAGTGGCTCAGGTTTCCCGAGGATGCAATTTTCATAGTACTCTATTACCGAAGAGTTTCTCACAATGATATGGACGTGATCATTATCCTTTGGCCGAAATGGAAGTTCGATTAGAGTGTCTTCTTCCGTTGAATAGACCTCCCCATTTCGTAGTGTTTTTATCTTCTTTTTCCTTCGAAACTTTTTAACAGGGACAATCTGATCGATGTTTGAGTTAAAAGCTTGAGTATTCGGCATTACGCTGATTACTGCGACTGCGATGATCGAATATAAGAGCTCTCTTCTATTCATACCTGATCTTATCGGCATAATTGTTCATAAAGTTTTAATACTTTTTAATTTCTCACTTATAATAGTTTATAACTGATATAAATCAAGGGTACGTACTTATGTGGTCTAATAAACAAAGTGGGTTCTCGCTTCTTGAAATTATGGTGGCTTCAGCTTTACTAGGGGGACTTGCCCTTGCCGGTGCCAAATTAATGGAAAACCAAACCAAAAATATGAAGACAGTTGAAGTACGTGGTGAGTACCAGGCCGTACTGACTGATATTCGAAGTATTCTTGCAGTCGCTGAAAATTGTCGATCTACCTTTAATGGAATCAACTTATCCACGCCCTCGATCGCGGCCCCTGCCTCTCAACGAATTATTTCTCTTGCGCCTGACAACTCCCCTCAACCTAGATATCAGGCCAACTCCAACTGGCGCTTGGCCCAAGCATACGGGAACGGGCAAGTCAGAATTCTCTCCTATCGAATTACAACATCCCCAGATCCCTCTGATCCTGAAATTGGAATTCCCGCTGCTGCTCCTGCACCTCCGGCAACGACTAAATTAGGTGCAGTCAATCTACATGTTACTTTTCACTTCGGTGAAGGCCGAACTGTAGGTGCAGAAACGATCGAAAGAAAAATCCGCTTAAATGTAGAAGTAAATGCTGCGAACACTTTAGTTGGATGTACTTCAACTGGAGGACTTGGATGGGACGCTAGATACATTTGGCGAGTAGGAGGAACGGCCGGAGTGATGACAGGTAATCTTACCATGTCGAATAATGCATTAATTATTCTCCAGGCCGGATCTTCTTTGGTTGCTCAAAATGGAACTTCAATCGTTATGCAAGATTCATCCGTCATCGATTTTACCTCTGACCAAAAATTCAAATACGATGTACGTGATCTAAATGGACTTTTACCTAAGATCAGAGAAACCAGACCCGTAAGATATAAATGGAAATCAAACAATAAAGAAGCTTACGGTGTTATCGCTCAAGAGTTACAGGAAATTTTCCCTGAACTCGTGAGAAGAAAGGGTCCCAACAATTCACTTACTGTAGATTATATTCAGTTGACCCCTCTCTTGCTTCAGGGTCTGAAAGAAATGGATATCGAAAACAAAGTACTAAAAAGCACAATTAAAGAACTCAAAAATGAGCAGGTCAGAATGCAAGGTGATCTGGAGAATTTGAAAAAGATGATCTGTAAAAACAATCAATCAAAAGAATGCTTTAATCAGTGAGGTGAAATATGGGACGCTTATCAAATCGACTTTATAAAATTGAATTTGGTGGAGTCGGGGCCAGTGGACTTCAAATAACGAGAGCCACCTGGGGGGGAGGCGTCTCTGTACCGGCAGAAGATCCGAACGGAGGTTATCTTTATTCCAATGTTGATTTCATCGCTCCGAGAGTCTGGAACGCAGTCTGGAACGACATCGCTGACTATCAACTTCTCTGCGACAAATTAGAGTATGGAAAATGCTACTTCGATACCAAAGATGGGGCGAAGATTTGTAATGAACGCTGCCAGATGAGTGTGATAGGTATTGCTTCTGATACTTTTGGGTATGGTGTAGGTCGAGGTGGAAATAATTCTGAAGTTCCTATTGGTGTAGCAGGATGGGTTCTCGCTTACGTAGATCAAGAGTATGAATGTGGCACTCCTCTCACAAATGATGAGTTCGGGAACCTCACCGCCATGACGAAACAAGAGAAAATGGAATACCCGGAACGCATTGTTGGTATCTACAAGCGCAAAGAAATGGAAAATTTCTGGGGACCTGAAGGTCAAAAGATTGAAGTTAAAGGCCGACATTGGGTGAAAATAAAGTAGTGTTTTTCACTCTCAAAACCGCCCAAAAAACGACAAAATTAATACTGGGCGTTATTTGGTCCTCAAAAAAATATTTTAAATTAAACGCAATTTTCTCTTGACGAATTTCGACCAAATCCACTAAATTGGCGTCTCGCGATTTTATTGAAACTGGGGGTGTAGCTCAGTTGGGAGAGCGCCAGCTTTGCAAGCTGGATGTCGCAAGTTCGATCCTTGTCATCTCCACCAAGTTTCTAAAATTTTTCTAAAGATTTTTGAAAAAAAAGCTTGCAGAAGAAAAAATGAACTGATAAAACGCTAAGCTCTTTGACAACTTAATAACGAATAAATTTTTTGAAACCTTCGGGTTTCAAGATGAGATGAGAATGGAACCCGTTCAATTGCCTAGTCTTCCGTAAGTTTTAGTACTTCGGTACAGGAAGACGGCTAAGAGACGAAAGTCTTTTATGTTGTAAAACAAATTTGAACTAATTCTTGAACAAAACAAGAATCTAGAGTCACCAAATAAACTTTAAGTTTTATTTAAATATATACTTGGAGAG
The DNA here is from genome assembly GCF_034259205.1 of Peredibacter starrii. Taxonomy (GTDB): domain Bacteria; phylum Bdellovibrionota; class Bacteriovoracia; order Bacteriovoracales; family Bacteriovoracaceae; genus Peredibacter; species Peredibacter starrii. Next base: position 508,841 of record NZ_CP139487.1, read on the forward strand.
TTTGATTGTGGCTCAGAACGAACGCTGGCGGCGTGCCTAATACATGCAAGTCGAACGTGAAAAGGGGCAACCCTTAGTAAAGTGGCGCACGGGTGAGTAACACGTAGGTAATCTGCCTTTCAGTGGGGAATAACTTAGGGAAACCTGAGCTAATGCCGCATACGTTAGTAATAAGAAAGTGGGCGCCGCAAGGGCTCATGCTGAAAGAAGGGCCTGCGGCCTATTAGCTAGTTGGTGGGGTAATGGCCTACCAAGGCAACGATAGGTATCCGGTCTGAGAGGATGATCGGACACACTGGAACTGAGACACGGTCCAGACTCCTACGGGAGGCAGCAGTAGGGAATATTGCGCAATGGGGGAAACCCTGACGCAGCAACGCCGCGTGAGTGAGGAAGGTCTTCGGATTGTAAAACTCTTTTTTTAGGGAAAAATGATTACAGAGCTAATACCCTGTAAAGTGATGGTACCTAAAGAATAAGCACCGGCTAACTTCGTGCCAGCAGCCGCGGTAATACGAAGGGTGCAAGCGTTGTTCGGAATCATTGGGCGTAAAGCGCGCGCAGGCGGATCAGCAAGTCAGATGTGAAATCTCGAAGCTCAACTTCGAAACTGCGTCTGAAACTGCTAGTCTAGAATGTCGGAGGGGGCAGGGGAATTTCACGTGTAGGGGTAAAATCCGTAGAGATGTGAAGGAACACCGGAGGCGAAGGCGCCTGCCTGGACGACTATTGACGCTGAGGCGCGAAAGCGTGGGGAGCAAACAGGATTAGATACCCTGGTAGTCCACGCCGTAAACGATGAATACTAGTTATTGGGGGTATTGACTCCTTCAGTGACGCAGCTAACGCATTAAGTATTCCGCCTGGGGAGTACGGTCGCAAGACTAAAACTCAAACAAATTGACGGGGGCCCGCACAAGCGGTGGATTATGTGGTTTAATTCGAAGCAACGCGCAGAACCTTACCTAGGCTTGAACTCCTACGAACCCGTTGTAATGGACGGGGTGCCCGCAAGGGAATGTAGTGAGAGGTGCTGCATGGCTGTCGTCAGCTCGTGTTGTGAAATGTTGGGTTAAGTCTCGCAACGAGCGCAACCCCTATCGTCTGTTGCCAGCATTAAGTTGGGCACTCTGACGAGACTGCCTGGGTTAACCAGGAGGAAGGTGGGGATGACGTCAAGTCCTCATGGCCCTTATGTCTAGGGCTACACACGTAATACAATGGCGCGTACAGAGGGAAGCGAACTCGCAAGGGGGAGCAAATCTCAAAAAGCGCGCCTCAGTTCGGATTGGAGTCTGCAACTCGACTCCATGAAGTTGGAATCGCTAGTAATCGGAGATCAGCACGCTCCGGTGAATACGTTCCCGGGCCTTGTACACACCGCCCGTCACACCATGGGAGTTGTTTTCATTTTAAGACGTGACTCTAACCGCAAGGGGGAGAGCGTCTACAGTGGGAGCGATGACTGGGGTGAAGTCGTAACAAGGTAGCCGTAGGGGAACCTGCGGCTGGATCACCTCCTTTTTAAAGGAAAACCTTATAGGGTCAATCAATCGAACGCGGTTCCATTCATCATCATCTCATCATAAAAATAAGAGAAATTGAAAATTCATAGGGTACTTACCAGTCTCTATGATCCTAGTTTAAAAATGGGATTGTAGCTCAGGTGGTTAGAGTACGTCCCTGATAAGGACGGGGTCGCAAGTTCGAGTCTTGCCAGTCCCACCATTTTTGAACTTCAGTTTCTTTCGTTCTTTGACAATCACATAACAGGATAAGCAAGCAGACGAGAACCATGTAGTAATTTTTTTTAAAAGAATCCATGCTAAAAAACTAAGATAAAGCTACTAAGGGCATGCGGTGGATACCTTGGCAGTAAGAGGCGATGAAAGACGCGGTTAATCTGCGATAAGCTTCGGGGAGCTGATAATCAAGCTTCGATCCGGAGATTTCTGAATGGGGCAACCCCTCTTCACGAAAGTGATGAAGAACCTTCTATGAGTAAAGTAGTAGATGAGTGGCCAACGTTGGGAACTGAAACATCTAAGTACCAACCGGAAAATAAATCAATTGAGATTCTGCTAGTAGCGGCGAGCGAACGCAGAGGAGCCCAAACCAATGTGCGTGCACATTGGGGTTGTAGGACTTGCATCAAGGGGAGTTCGATAGGAGAAGGGTTTGGGAAGGCCCACCATAGAGAGTGAAAGTCTCGTATCCGAAATTGAACGAACTGGGCGAGTATCCTGAGTAGAACGGGGCACGAGAAACCCTGTTTGAAGCTGGGGGGACCACCCTCCAAGGCTAAATACTCCTTACTGACCGATAGTGGACTAGTACCGCGAGGGAAAGGTGAAAAGAACCCCGATGAGGGGAGTGAAATAGAACTTGAAACCGCATGCTTACAGACAGTCAGAGGGCTATTGTAAAGCCTGATGGCGTACCTTTTGCATTATGATTCAGCGAGTTATGGTATGTGGCGAGGTTAAGCCGTTGCAGGTGTAGCCGTAGGGAAACCGAGTCTGAATAGGGCGTTAGTCGCATGCTGTAGACCCGAAACGGGATGAGCTATCCATGAGCAGGTTGAAGCGAGGGTAAAACTTCGTGGAGGACCGAACACGTGACGGTTGAAAACGTCTGTGATGACTTGTGGATAGGGGTGAAAGGCCAATCAAATTCCGTGATAGCTGGTTCTCTCCGAAATGCATTTAGGTGCAGCGTCTATTGATTACTAACGGGGGTACAGCACTGACTAGGCTAGGGGCATTACCGTGCTACCAAACCTTATCAAACTCTGAATACCGTTAAGTACAGATAGGCAGTGAGTCTATGGATGCTAAGGTCCGTGGACAAAAGGGAAAGAGCCCAGATCATCAGCTAAGGTCCCTAAATTGACGCTAAGTGGAGAACGTTGTGGAACTACTGTGACATCCAGGAGGTTGGCTTAGAAGCAGCCATCCTTTAAAGAAAGCGTAATAGCTCACTGGACTAGTGGTTCTGCGCGGAAAATGTAACGGGGCTTAAGCGTCGTACCGAAGCTATGAACTTTTTATAAGTGGTAGGAGAGCATTGTGTGTGCTGATGAAGGCGTACCGTAAGGAGCGCTGGAGGTCCCACAAGAGCTGATGCTGAAATGAGTAGCGATAAGGAGGGCGAGAATCCCTCCCACCGTAAAGCTAAGGGTTCCTGGGCCAGGTGAATCCTCCCAGGGTAAGTCGGATCCTAAGGCGAGGCCGAAAGGCGTAGTCGATGGACATCAGGTTAATATTCCTGAACTTAGTATTTATCGTTTGACTGAAGGAGTGACGGAGAAAGGTAGCACATCCAGAGATTGGTTGTTCTGGTGTAAGGTCGTAGGTGGGATCGGTAGGCAAATCCGCTGGTCCATTAACACTGAGAACTGATGCCGAGGCGCAAGCCGAAGTGTGTGACCCTAAGCTTCCAAGAAAAGCTTCGTAGGGAGATAAGTATTAATCCGTACCGTAAACCGACACAGGTAGCTGAGGCGAGAAGCCTAAGGTGCGTGGATGAACTGTAGTTAAGGAACTCTGCAAATTAGAACTGTAACTTCGGGATAAAGTTTGCCCTTGAACGTGAAGTCACTTGCTGGCGTAGCGTATGAGGGTCGCAGTGAAATGGGGGTAGCGACTGTTTACCAAAAACACAGGTCTATGCAAACACGTAAGTGGAAGTATATGGGCTGACGCCTGCCCGGTGCTGGAAGGTTAAAAGGTGAGGTTAGCCGCAAGGCGAAGCTTTAAATTGAAGCCCCAGTAAACGGCGGCCGTAACTATAACGGTCCTAAGGTAGCGAAATTCCTAGTCGGGTAAGTTCCGACCTGCACGAATGGCGTAACGACTTCCCCACTGTCTCAACTATAGATCCAGCGAAATTGGTGAGCGCGTGAAGAAACGCGCTACCCGCGGAAGGACGAAAAGACCCCGTGAACCTTTACTGTAACTTGGCATTGGGTTTCGATTAACCATGCGTAGGATAGGTGGGAGTTTTTGATCCGTGCGTTCCGGCGTACGGGGAGACAACCTTGAAATACCACCCTTGGTTAATTGGAATCCTAACCTGTCGTCATAATCTGGCGAGGGGACAATGTCTGGTGGGCAGTTTGACTGGGGCGGTCGCCTCCTAAAGAGTAACGGAGGCGCACGAAGGTTCCCTCAGCCTGAATGGAAACCAGGCGTAGAGTGTAAACGCATAAGGGAGCTTGACTGCGAGACAAACACGTCGAGCAGGTGCGAAAGCAGGTGTTAGTGATCCGGTGGTTCCGAGTGGAAGGGCCATCGCTCAACGGATAAAAGGTACTCCGGGGATAACAGGCTGATTTCCTCCAAGAGTTCACATCGACGAGGAAGTTTGGCACCTCGATGTCGGCTCATCGCATCCTGGGGCTGGAGCAGGTCCCAAGGGTTTGACTGTTCGTCAATTAAAGCGGTACGCGAGCTGGGTTCAAAACGTCGTGAGACAGTTTGGTCTCTATCCTCCGTGGGCGTAAGATATTTGAGAGGAGCTGTCCTTAGTACGAGAGGACCGGGATGGACAAACCTCTGGTGTACCGGTTGTGGTGCCAACTGCATCGCCGGGTAGCTAAGTTTGGACGGGATAACCACTGAAAGCATCTAAGTGGGAAGCCCCCCTCAAGATTAGATATCTATTAAGGGTGCTTGTAGACTACGAGCTTGATAGGTTGGGTGTGTAAGCGCTGTAAGGCGTTGAGCTGACCAATACTAATAACCCGTTTTGCTTTATTTTCTTTGCCTCTCTACGCTAGAGAGGGGTTTTAAAGTGTGGAACTACATGGTTCAAAATTTGTCTTGCTTATCTTGTTTTGTGATTGTAAAAGTGCAGTCTACCTAAATTGAAATACAGTTTGGGTGTGTCGATAGCGGTGAGGAAATACCCAGTAACATCTCGAACCTGGAAGTCAAGCTCACTTGCGGCGAAGGTAGTGCCAGGGGAACTTGGTGTCAGAATAGCAAGATGCACCCTCCATTTTTATAGAAAAGCCCTCTTTACGAGGGCTTTTTTATTCCCTCAAATCAAAATCCTTTCGAATAATTCCTTTTTATCCCAATAATGTACGCAGTTTTTGTTTCAAATTCCTTCTAAGAAAATCTTTGCCCCTATGTGGTCCTACGTATTCAATACCTTGCGCTTTATCTCAGCGCTTCCTACAATTTAGGTATGGAAAAAAAAATCTTAAAAGTTCAATTATACTCTCTATTTATTCTCACAACTTTGAATCTGATCTACTTCTATTATCGCGATAATCTTCCTGATAATTATTATGAGATCACGTATCAAAACCATTCGATCAATTTCTTCACTTACTATTTCTTCACTCTATTAGCTAACTTTGGTTACTGGTGTGGGATTTGGGTAACAGTTTCTTTTATTACTTTCGCCATTCTTCATACGTTTGTTCTTACTAAGAAGAAAGACGTTAAAAATCAAATCGTTATCGCTGCACTTCTACCTTTAACTCTTGGTCTTTGCTATCTGCTTATGCCGGAATCTTTAGGTGAAGGTTTAATGTTTCTCATCAAAGAAAACCTAAGTCTACTGAGCGTATTCTCATCAGTTCTTATATTTGGTGCTGCATTTTTCTATCTCGTTTCAGAGAAAAACTTCTTCAAAACTTGTCGCTTTATCTGGAAGCAAATGGTGACTATCGGAACAATGATTAAAGAAGCAGATTATTCTGCGCTTAAATCAATTGAACCTAAGAAATGGCCGATGGCCATTAGAGAGCGTGCTATGGAACTTCTGGCCCGCTTTAAGAAAGAAGAAGAGCTTGCTCCTGCCAAAGCAGCGACCACTCCTAAAAAACTAAAAATTACTGAATCTCCTAAAATCAAAGAAGCTCCAGCTCAGAGAAGTCTTCCAGTAGAAGAGCCACCAGTGGCGGAAGAAATTGAAGAGGAAGAGATTGAAGAAGAGGAAGTAGAGGAATTAGAAGAGGACGAAGAAGAAATCGTTGATGAGTCTGAAGAAGAATTCAATGATTCAGTTGATGAAGTAGTCGATGAAGAATCCGAAGAGGAAGAAGACTCTGAGGAATCAGACGAAGAGCTTGAAGAAGTTGAAAGTCCGTTTGTTAAAAAGAAAGTTCAAGCTGAAGATACTTTCTTTGAGGCTGAAGAACTTATTAACTGTATTGTTGCAAAAAATCAGGCCAACAAGATCAGTGATCCATCTGATACTTACTTCCAGACAATTGCGAGAGCGATTGAAGAGAAGCTTAAAGAATTCAACATTTCTGCCAGCGTAATTAATGTTCTGAAAGGGCCAGTAGTAGATACTTTCGAACTTGAACTTGGCGCTGGTGTAAAAGTTGCGGGTGTTACAAATCGTGTAGACGATCTTTCACTTGCTCTAATGGGTGCTCCGATTCGTATGGTTTATCCGATGAAAGGAAAATCAACGATTGGTATCGAAGTTCCTCGTAATCCTCGTGATGTGATTTACCTGGATGAAGTTCTTCGTGCTCCAAACTTTAATAACTCAAGCTACAAGCTTCCAATCGCCATGGGTAAAGATGCTTACGGTGATGCAGCCGTGATTGACCTTGCATCGACTCCGCACTTACTGGTTGCGGGTACAACTGGTGCCGGTAAGTCAGTATTCGTTAACACGCTTCTAGTTTCGCTTATTATTAAGTTTTCGCCGAAGAAACTACGTCTCATTATGCTGGATCCGAAACAGCTTGAATTGGCGCTATATCAGCGTCTACCGCATTTGATTATGCCAGTTGTAACTGATCCTTCGGTTGCATCAGCAGCGCTCCTGTGGGCAATTGATGAGATGGAGAGACGTTACTCGCTTCTTAAAGACTTCGCGGTGAAAAATATCGAAGGCTTTAACAAGAAAGTTGTAGGGGCAGGAACAGATCTTACTTGTCGAATTACTAAGTATTATCCAGATGCTGAAGTTGTTGGTTTCGAACTTCCATATATCGTTGTGGTAGTGGATGAGTTCGCAGATCTTATGCTTTCTAAGTCTGGTAAAGCAATTGAGACATCGATTTCTAGACTTGCGGCCAAAGCACGTGCTTCTGGTATTCACATCGTGCTTGCAACTCAACGTCCATCTACTGACATCATTACCGGTGTTATTAAAGCGAACTTCCCGACACGTGTATCTTTCCGAGTGTTCACGAACATCGATTCACGCGTAATCTTGGATGGTGTGGGAGCTGAGAAACTACTGGGTAAGGGGGACATGCTCTTTAAACAAGGTATCGATATTCTCCGTATGCACTCGGCCTTTGTGAACGAAGAAGAAATTGAAGCACTAGTTGATAAGCTCGCTACTCTTCCAATCCAATACGATACGGGTGCCATGGAGTTCCTGGATAGTAACGGAACTGTTGATACTGATGTTGAAGGCATCACTATGGACGGCGAGGGCGGCGGTCTAAAAGACGAAAAATATGATGAAGCTGTTCGTTGTGTTGCAATGCATCGAGTGGCAAGTGCCTCATTCCTTCAAAGAAGACTTGGTGTTGGCTATAACCGAGCTGCTAACTTGATTGAAGAAATGGAGCGTCATGGTGTGGTAGGGCCTGCTCAAGGGTCTAAACCACGGAAAGTTCTAGTGCCTCCACCTGCTGATTCTACCCCTTAAATATCTCGATTTTGAACGCCTCTTTTGAGGCGTTCAAAGCCTTGATTTCATTCTTAAAATCCTTGCCCTAAACGAGTCAGCGTGCTATTTACATCTGACCATTATTTACAATGCCCATAAGGGCAAATCTAATCACTTTAATTGGTTGGTCCATCATGTGATGGCACAAAGTGATTCGATCAAACCACCAAGGAGTTTTCATGTCTAAGTTACAAGTCAAGCAATTGCTTGAGGCCGGCGCCCACTTCGGTCACCAAACACACAAGTGGAATCCAAAGATGAAGAAGTATGTTTACGGCGAACGTAACGGCATCTACATCATCGACCTTCAACAAACTCTTCCAATGGCTGAAAAAGCATACGAGTTTCTTAAGAAGACTTCTCAGTCTGGTAAGTCAGTTCTTTTCGTTGGTACGAAGAGACAAGCTTCAGACATCGTGAAGAAGAAAGCAGAAGAGTGTGGCGCATACCACGTTACTTCTCGTTGGTTAGGCGGAATGCTTACTAACTACAAAACAATCGCTCTATCGATCGATAAACTACGTAAAGTAGAAAAAATGAAAGAGAACGGTGATTTCAAACTTCTTACTAAGAAAGAGCAATCTAACATTGAGAAAGAAGTTGAAAAACTAGAGAAGAACCTTGGCGGGATCAAGAACATGAGAAAGCTTCCAGGAGCTATCTTCATTATCGATCCAAACAATGAGCACATTGCTGTTAAAGAAGCTAACGTTCTTGGTATTCCAGTAGTTGCTGTTACAGATACTAACTGTGACCCTACAGGTATCGAATACGTTGTTCCAGGTAACGACGATGCTCTTAAATCAATCACTCTTTTCCTAGACTACTTCTCAAACGCAATCGTAGAAGGCGGATCTAAGTCTCGTAAAGATGATGGTTCAGAGTCTGGCCGTGATATGGATCTTGAATCAGAAATCCTTGCTAAGTACGAGAAGGATATCGATCTTCAAGGTGAAGACGCAGAATAATTTTTTTCTAATTAATAAAGGATACGACCATGGCATATACAGCTGCTGACGTAAAAAACCTTCGCGAGACAACTGGCGCAGGAATGATGGATTGTAAAAAAGCTCTTGATGAGACAGGCGATTTCCAAAAAGCCGTTGATTATCTTCGTGCAAAAGGCCTAGCTGCCGCTGCTAAAAAGCAATCTCGTATTGCTGCTGAAGGTGTAATCGCTGCTGTTGTAACTGGAAAAGTTGGTGCTCTTGTAGAAGTTAACTGTGAAACAGATTTCGTTGCTAAAAACGACGAATTCCAAAAGTTCGCTACAAATGCAGCTGCACTTGCTGTTGAAACACAACTTTCAAACGTTGATCAATTCCTTACTGCTAAATCGTCTAACGGTTTAACAATCAAAGATAACATCTCTGAACTTACGATCAAGATCGGTGAGAAAATTGATGTTCGTCGTGTAGAAGTAATGAAGCTAGAAGGTAACGGTATGATCGGTTCATACGTTCACTCTGGTAAGATCGGTGTTCTTTGTCGTGTTGAATCGGATAAAGATGTTAACGGTAACGAAGCATTCCAAACTCTTGTAAAAGATCTTTGTATGCAAATCGCTGCTGCTAACCCTCAATTCCTTAACGCTTCTGAGATCGATGAGACTTATAAAGCGAAAGAAGCTGAGATTTATGCTGCTCAATTAAAAGAGCAAGGTAAGCCTGAAGCTATGATTCCAAACATCGTTAAAGGTAAACTTGCGAAGCTTGCTTCTGAAGTTTGTCTTTACGAGCAGTCTTTCGTTAAAGATCCAGATACAACAATTGGTAAACTTATCGAAGCTACTGGTAAAACAGCTGGCGCTTCAATCAAAGTTACTAAGTTCATCAAACTTAACCTTGGTGAAGGTATCGAGAAGAAGTCTGAGAACTTCGCTGAAGAAATTGCTAAGCTTACTGGGAAAAACTAATCCCAAACAAGTATTAAAGAGAAGGGGACTTTCACAAGTCCCCTTTTCCTTTTAAAGGGACTCATGAAATATAACCGCGTACTAATTAAACTATCTGGTGAGGCCCTTGCTGGTGATCAAGGTAATGGTATTTCAGGCGAAATTCTTAATAAGATCAGCTCTGAAATTGCATCACTTCAAAAAACTGGATGTGAAATTGCTATCGTAGTTGGTGGCGGTAATATTCACCGTGGAGTTGCTGGTGCAACTTCTGGTATGGATCGCGCTACTTCGGATTACATGGGCATGATGGCCACTGTGATCAACTCTTTGGCTCTTCAAGATGCTCTAGAGAGAAGAAATGTTTACACTCGAGTTCTTTCTGCAATCGCTATGCAGGAAGTTGCTGAGCCTTATATTCGCCGTCGTGCTGTTCGCCACCTTGAAAAGAAACGTGTGGTGATTTTCGCAGCAGGAACAGGTAACCCATATTTTACAACTGATACAACTGCCGCTCTTCGTGCTAACGAGATCAATGCTGATCTAATTATGAAAGCAACGAAGGTGGACGGAATTTACGATAAAGATCCTATGAAACACAAAGATGCTAAGAAGTTTGATAAGCTTTCTTATATCGAAGTGTTGAACAAAGACCTAAAAGTGATGGATTCAACTGCCATTACACTTTGTATGGACAATGACATGGATATCGTCGTTTTCAACATGTTTGAAGAAGGCAATATCGCGAGAGTTGTTCAAGGTGAAAACATCGGAACTGTAGTTACTAAAAAAGCTTAAGGAGATTAGGTTATGATGAAAGAGCTAAAGCCTATACTTGATGAACAAATGAATAAAGCGATCAAGTCGCTTCACAACCAAATGGGCAAAGTGAGAACTGGCCGAGCAACTGCTGCGGTTCTAGATGGTATCACTGCTGACTATTATGGTTCTCAAACTCCGATTAAGAACATGGGTCAGATCTCAACTCCAGAAGCTCGTCTTCTTCAGATCCAGCCATTTGATAAAACTCTTATCCCGGCAATCGAGAAAGCAATTCTTGCTGCTAACATCGGTCTTACTCCGGGTAACGATGGTAACTTCATTCGTATTCAATTCCCCGCTCTTACTGAAGATAAGCGTAAAGCTTTCGTAAAAGACGTTAAGAAAATGGGTGAGGACGCGAAAGTTCAAATTCGTAACATCCGTCGTGAGCAAAACGATAAAGTTAAAGCGAACGAGAAAGATAAGAAGATCTCTGAAGATGAATCTAAAAAGATTCAGGAAGAGATTCAAAAGATCACAGATAACTTCATTAAAGAAGTTGATAATGTGGTTAATGCTAAAGAGAAAGAGCTACTAACCGTTTAAGGTTCTTTATGTCGAGTATCAAGCATGTTGCCATAATCATGGATGGGAATGGACGTTGGGCCAATCGACGCCTTCGTCCTCGCATTTGGGGCCATGTGAGAGGATCGGCCGTAGTTTCTGATATTGTGAGAGCTGCCGATGATATCGGTCTTAAAGCGCTTACGATGTATGCTTTCTCAACAGAGAACTGGAGCCGTCCACTTGAAGAAGTGTCGACACTTTTCAGACTTCTCAAAAAATTCCTGATTAAAGAAAAGGCCAGAATTCTCGCCAATAATATTAAGTTCAAAGTTATTGGCGAAATTCAAAATCTTCCTCATGAGACGATCTCTTTGATTAAAGAGATGGAAGCTCTTACTGCGGAGGCAACAGGACTGAAGCTTACTTTCGCCTTTAATTATGGCGGAAGAGCGGAGATCCTGCGTGCGGTAAACGCATTTCATTTGAATTATCCTGGTCGCACTATGACTGAGAATGATTTGAATGATCTTATGTATCGTCCTGAAACAGGGGACGTTGATCTTATGATCAGAACTGGTGGCGAGCAGAGGATTTCAAATTTCCTATTATGGCAGATGGCCTACGCTGAAATGTATTTCACGCCGACCAGATGGCCGGATTTCACCCCAAGTGAATTCAAAAAAATCATCGAACACGTTTCTTGCAGAGAAAGACGCTTCGGAAATGTATGCGGACAAACAGCCCTTGAACATTCAATGGAGAAAGCTGAAACTAATAAGTCAGTATTCATTAAAGGGGCGAATCTCTAGATGTCTAACACAACCGTAAGAATCATTTCTGGTGCAGCTTTGATCATCCTGGTGGGACTTTGTATCTACTCAGGTCCTCAGGCGACTCTTGTTCTTTTTGGTCTGATTGGACCATTGATGATTGATGAGATCATTACGAATTTTTATGGGCAACGCCGTTTTTCGATCCGTTATTGCCTGGCCCAGGCGATTTATGTTCTTTGTTACTATTTCTTCAATTTTTATCAAATCAGCCAGTCGTCGTTCAGCTTTTGGATTTCGGCGGGAATCGTTCTCGATATTTTACTTTTGGCCTACTTGTTCCTGATCTACAAGAAGTCGGAGCTGTTATTAACAGTTTTCCGAATTACTTCGTGGGGAACTGGTCTTTTTACACTGATTCCTTTGTTGTGCTTGAGTTACATCATTCACTTCGAAAATTGGCGTCTTCTTCTTATTGGTCTCTTTCTGCTTAACTTTATGGTTGATACTGCGGCCTACTTTTCGGGCAAAAAATTCGGAAAGCATAAGTTATGGGAGGCCGTAAGCCCTAAGAAAACTATTGAAGGTGCTGTAGGGGGCGTGATTTGTTCAGTAATCGCGACCGCTCTATTCTGGCACAACCTAATTGCTCCTGTTACTCCGTTCACCATCGCTTTCTTTTTCATTGTGGCCTGTTGTTCTCAGGTTGGAGACCTTGCCCAGTCTAAGCTTAAAAGACAGTTTGAAATTAAAGACAGCTCATCATTGATTCCTGGCCACGGTGGTGTTTACGACCGTGTGGATAGCCTTCTGTTTGTGGCCCCACTTTATGCCTTCTATTTGATGGCAAACTTCCGCTAAGGATTAACTATGCTAGAAAAGATTCTCATTTTTGTTATATTTCTTGGTCCATTAATTTTCTTTCATGAATTGGGTCACTTCTTCTTCGCACGTCTTTTTGGCGTAAGAGTTGAAGTATTCTCAATCGGTTTTGGTCCAAAGATTTTCAAGTACCTTCACAAAGGTACTGAATACGCTATTTCAATCATCCCACTTGGTGGTTACGTAAAGATGTTCGGAGATGATCCGTTCTCTGAAACTCCGCTAACTGATGAAGAGAAGAAAGTGGCCTTCAATCACAAAAGTAAAATCGCCCGTTTCTGGATTGTTTTCGGCGGTCCACTAGCGAACCTTTTACTTGCTTACTTCCTCTATGTAGGACTTCTAGCTTCAGGTGAGAAAGTTCCTGAGACGAAAGTGGGTGTAGTGACTGAGAAGTCGGTGCTTTACACGAAAGGTCTAAGAACTGGTGACGTACTAGTTGGAATCAACGATGAAAAAGTTCTGAGCTTTGATGATTTTAATATCAAAGGTTCTAATGTTGAAAAAGTAACTGTTCAACGTCATGGCGAAAAACTGGAACTTCCAGTTGGAATGGAGCTTGAACCATTCATCAATGAATTCGTGAATATCGTTTCAGTGGTTAAGAAGCCGATCTTTATTAACAAGAAAGGCGAGAAGTTCTACGTGAGCTTAACTCAAAAGCCGGCCGATCTTTCTCCTTCACTTGAAGAAATTAATACGAACTTCAAGGGTAAGGCATTTCTTTATAACTATGCTCAGAAGGATGATGCTATTGCATTAGACTTTGCTTCTGAGTCTGAAATTACTTCTGACCAATCTCAGTCATTAGTTGAATTTCTTGAGAAGCTGGAATTTTATCCAGTAGATCTTTCTGTACGTAATATTGTTATGGGATCGCCGGCCGATAAAGCTGGCATCAAGAAAGGCGACATCCTAACTTCTGTAAATGGTGTTACTTTGAGATCTTTCGAAGAACTTCGTTCGACACTTCAAGGAATTGAAGATGGTAAAGAAGTGGCAGTTGCCGTTCTTTCGAATGGTGAGTTACAGACAAAAAAATTGATTCCTGAAGTAAAAGAAGTTGATAAGAAGAAAACAAAACTCATCGGTATCGAAAGTGCAGTTGAGTATGTTCAACCAAAGCTTATCGTGGCGAAGGCCGATAGCTTCGGTGAGGCCGTAACTGGTGCTTTCACTCGTACTTGGGACGGAATTGTTAAAACTTTCAGCGGTTATAAAAAACTTATCACTCGCGAAGTATCTCTGAACAATATCGGTGGACCACTGGCAATTGGTAAAGTTGCTTCTGATTCACTTAATATCAGTCTTTCAATGTTCTTCCGTCTGATGGCCATCATCAGTATCAATCTTGGCGTGATTAACTTGTTCCCGATTCCAGTACTGGATGGCGGACATATCATGTTCCTGATTTTTGAAACAATTAACGGTGGACCGCTTTCTCGCAGAAAACTGGAAATCGCTCAGCGCTTTGGTATCTCTGTGCTGTTCTTCCTGATTTTTGTGGCATTGTTTAACGATATTACGAGACTGTTTTAAGCCTTGAGCTCTTTATTCATCGACTCCACTTATGACCTCGGTTTAGGTGTCCTGGATGATGGATTAAACTGGCTTACGTTTGAAAGACTCCAGGGGCAGAAGGCCTCGGTCGTTATTCAGTCTAGTGCTTATGAACTTTTAAAAAAGCACCAGATCGATCCTCAGGAATTAAAATCAATCATTTCAATAAACGGTCCGGGATTCTACACTGGACTTCGTTTGGCCGAAGGTTTTGCAGACGTATTCCAATTTTTTGGAGTTCCTCATTTCTCATTTTACTCTTACGACATACCCGCATGGTGTGGAGTGAAGAGTGGAGTTTGGTTCACCAAGGCCTATCGTGGAGAGTACTTCTTTTATCATTGGGACGAAGCTGGTTCACGTCAGGAGCTTCTGACTGGAAAAGAAATCCCGGCCGTGCTCGAGAAATTAGATAACGTGTTTATTCATTCGGATGTTTCGCTGGATGAACTAAGTCGTGGGCTTATTAAGCATTCAACTTCAACTCTTGAACTGCTTCAGAAGAATCCTCAAATCATCTTCAAAAACGTAATTGATCAAAAACTCAAGAAAGAGGCCTTCTACTTCCGTGCTCCGGAAGATGAGTTCAAGGCGAACCCATGAGAAGGTTCTTCTTTCTTTCGACTGAAGTTTCATGGGGACTAGTTGGGCTTCTGATTTATGGCTTCATGAAGCTCCCGCTTTTGATTTTGATTCCGCTCATTTTAATCAATACCTTAATCCTTTTTATTTTTAGAAAGGGCAGAGTGCCTTATCGAGACACAATTAAAAACGATGGAGAGATTTATCTTTCCCCTGTGCACGGGCGAGTTGAATCTGTTCGCTTAAACTCTACATCTCCTAATTACCCACATCTTTGTCATGAAATTCGCATTTCAATGAACTTTTGGGACGAGAAAGGACTCTATCTTCCTACCTCAGGTGAAGTGACTTATCTCAAGGCCAACAAAGGGAAGAAGGTGAAACGCAATTCACCGGATGAAGTGTTCTATGGCCCGATTGAAGATATGGCCCATACTGATTTCACTCTTACTTCTAAGAATCAAACCGCCACACTTATGCGATTTATTGACTGTCAGTGGGGCAAGCGCCCAACTATCTGGCTTAAATCAGGTGATAGAGGACGCGGAGCAGCCTGTTTTGGGTATTATCCTTTTGGGGGAACTCTGCTAATTTATTTACCAGCTACTAGTGATGTACTGGTTTATGAGAAAGAAATTGTGGTTCCCGGCCAAACGGTTGTGGCCGCGCTGAAAGACAAAAAAGGTTAAACATGTTGATCCAAAGACACCAACTGGCATACTTCCTGCCAAATACTTTCACTGCTCTGAATATGGGATGTGGATTTATTGCAATTTTATATGCTTTCCATGGAGAGTTTTATAAAGCGTGTATGTTCATCGTTCTCGGTGCGATTTTCGATAGCGTGGATGGCCGTGTTGCACGTTGGACAAACACTCAATCTGCTTTTGGTGAGCAGTTTGATTCACTAAGTGATCTTGTATCTTTTGGTGTTTCACCAGCAATCGTTTATTACTTCCGCTTTTTAACTGAAGCTGGTCGTCCAGGCATGGTTGCCTGTTTCTTCTTCATGCTTTGTGGTGCTCTTCGTTTGGCCCGCTTCAATGCTAACATTGATAAAAACAAATCAGATTATTTCCAAGGTCTTCCGATTCCAGGCGGAGCTACTGCTGCAATCAGTTTGATCTTCCTTTCATTCACATTTCCAGAAATCGCTCTTTATAAGCCACTTACAGTTGCGTACCTACTTTTCTACGCGATCCTGATGGTTTCAAACATCCCGTTCCCAAGTTTTAAGAAATCAGAGTGGGTGAGAACTCATAAGAAGCAAGTTCTGATGATTATCTTCCTAATCTTCGCCTCACTCTTCATTAATGAAGAGATCATGATTCCAACTATCATCACTTTCTATGTGGTTGCCTCAATGATTTACTGGCTAACTCACTTGAAGAAATTCGAAGGCATCTTCGATTGGTCTGATGAGCCTGAAACAGAATTGAAGTGATTCAACATTACAAATTAATTGTTCAGTATAAAGGTACCCGCTATCTCGGTTGGCAAGTTCAACCGGAATCAGCGGGTCTTACCGTTCAGGGGGAAGTAAATAAGGCGCTGGCGGTGGTTTCAAAGTCGGGCGAAGTGAAGACTTTGGGATCAGGTCGAACTGACGCCGGAGTACATGCTCTTGGCCAGGTCGTGAAGGCGAGCATTCCTCTGACGATTGACCCGGGAAGCTTGGTTAAGGCGCTTAATGGAAACCTTCCGGATGATATTCGAGTTATCCACGCTGAAAATTCGGATGAAGTTTTCTTTCCAACTGTTCATGCTATTTCCAAAGAGTACCATTATCGTTTCACTGCCCACAGATCGTTTTCGGCCTTTCAAAATGATCTCATCGCCAATTGTCCATTCGAGCTAAATCTCGAGCAAATGCGTGAGGCCTGCAAAGTTTTTATCGGTCGTCATGACTTCACCAATTTTTACTGTGAAGGGACCGAGGTCGCGAGTAACATTCGTGAAATTTACGAATGTGAGATTCTGGAAGTTTCTCAAGGAGATTGGGGCATGCTCCCTCCACACTACGTTTTCAGAGTAGTGGGAAATGGCTTTTTAAAACAGATGGTTAGACTTCTGGTGGGTGCCACTTGGAACATTGGGCGAGGCAAAACTACGCTCGATCAGTTGAAGGGTGCACTAGGTCCCACCAAAGTTCATCGCTTGGGCCCAGTTGCTCCTCCAGAAGGCCTTTATTTGGTTCGCGTCAATTACTGATTACTTTGACAAATTCTAGCTTTATGTTAGAAACATTAATTCAAATTTTTCACTCTAGAACAAGAGAGATTCTATGTCTTACACCATTGAGAACGTAAACGGTTGCACGAAGAAATTAGTATTCAATTTCGACAAAGTTGACCTAACAAAAGAAATCAAAGAGGCCCTTGTTGCAAAACAAGCTAACTCAAACCTTAAAGGCTTCCGTAAAGGTAAAGCTCCACTTGAGATGGTTCAGAAACTATTCGGACCACAAATCGAGAACGATGCTCTTTACCGTTTCATTTCTGAGCAATATTACAATGCTGTTAAGAAAGAAAATATCCGTGCTGTTGGTTACCCTCAGTTCGGTAACACAAAATACGAATCAGGTAAGAACGTATCTTTCGACGCTACTGTTGAAATCATTCCTGATTTCGAACTAAAAGATTATTCAAAACTTTCTTTCAAGAAAGATTCTGAAACAGTAACTGACGAAGATTTCGAAACTCTTAAGAAGAACTACCTTGGATCTAAAGCAGAAATCGCTGAAGTGAAAGATGCTGGCCACAAGCTTGCTAAAGGTGACTTCGCTGTATTCAACTTCGAAGGTGAAAAAGCTGACGGTTCAAAACCTGAAAACATGAAAGCTTCTGAATACATGCTTGAAATCGGTTCTGGCCAATTTATCCCAGGATTCGAAGATGGTATGATTGGTCTTAAGAAAGGTGACAAGAAAGACGTAAAAGTTACTTTCCCTGCTGATTACCATGAAGCTGATCTACAAAATGCTCCTGTAACTTTCCACGTTGAAGTTCTAGAAATTAAGCAAAAGAATTTCCCTGAGTTCAACGATGAAATCGCTAAAGAATTTGGTTTTGAATCAGTTGCTGATTTCACAACTAAAAACAAAGAGCGTATGGCGATCCAGAAGAAGCGCGAAGTAACTTCTAAGCTTCAACAGGAAATCCTTGAGAAACTAATCTCTGAAAACTCTTTCGAAGTTCCTAAGGCCCTAGTTGATGATCAAAAAGAATCAGTAAAAGAAGAGCTTTCTCGCACTCTTAAGCAACAAGGTTTCAACGATCAAATGATCGGTCTATACTTTGAGCGTTGGGATGCTGATGTTACTTCTAAAGCAACATTCCAAGTTCGTTCAGGTCTTATCCTTGATAAACTAGCTAAGAAATACAATATCGAAGCTACTGATGCTGATCTAGATGTAAAAATCGACGAGATGGTATCTCAATCAGGCATGAAGAAAGAAGAAATCGCTAAGTTCTACAAGTCTAACGAGAACATTAAGCGCAATCTTATGTACGCAATCCGCGAAGAGAAGACATTTGCTTCTCTTATGAAGGATATGAAAGTTTCTTAAGTTTTTTTCGACTGCTCTTCCTTCGGGAAGAGCAGTTTTCCCACCAAAATCCCCGCACTAGTTTCATTCTACAAATTCCATCACCCTTATAAATTTTGATTTCTTTTTCTGTATAAACCGTTTTGATCGTATGGCCATGAGGCAGGAACTCTTTTGGTAATGAGGGAGATTTTTGTCGGTCGAGGTTTAAACTAAAACTAAATAAACACAACAGTACGAGGGAGAGTTTCCAGCGCTTGAGAAGAATGAAGGCCACGAGAAGAATTGCTCCTGAGTGAATCTCCAAGAAAGGGACATGTTGTGAGACAGTCATGAAGAGATCAATCGGATATTGAAGAAATTTAAGAATGAAAATGCCGGAATGAAGCTGCCAACTCCATAGAGGAAATGCCAATAGAAACAACACAGGCATCGCCACTCCAAAGGCGAGGTTTACGATTGGAGAAAATAGAATCAGAAGAGGTGAGATATCTGTTCCCTGAAAGTAGGCGAGGATAATCTGGGCGATGAAAAACCAGATGATCAAGGCCAGACCTTCAAGACCCGAATAGATGATTCCAATGAACAGAAAGCTGTAAGTAAAACTCAACACTCCATTTTGAAAACTTCCAAAGAACATATCGATCATGAGCGCCACTACAAATCCTAAATGCAGTCCCAGCACCTTTTGATGAGACTTGATGAGGATCATGCGTTTGAGAGCACCGAGCCCTGGTAAAAACATGATTCCAAATCCAAGAAGGATGAGAAGTCCAAGCTGGTGAAAATTGTTTTTAAGAAGCTTCATAAAGGGAAAGAGCACAGCGCTGATATGAAAGCCCGAAGGGGTGAAGAGGTGATTTAGGCCCAGCATCTTGTAGCGCTCCTTCATCCATTTTGAGAGAGGAGCCGAGCGGCCTGTGATGATGGATTCCCAGAGTTTTAAAAGCTCTAAATCTTCCTTAGAGACTTCTTTTCGCGCTTCCTGGAAGTGCCTAAGCTTGATGGTTCTTTCCGCTTTAAAGAAAGGCTCCAGAGCACATAACTCATGGGCCTTCTGAACCGTCAGGAGAAAGAGCGAAATGCCCAGAATGGCCAATAACCAGCTTTTATTCATGCCGGTCTACAAGCACCTCTGGGGCCATAGTTCTAAAACCTAAGTGCAGGAAATAATTACTCATCCCGTGCACTGAATAAAATGGATTCCCTTGCCTCCTCGGGCAAAAGGGTATACTTACTCGCCATATGGATATGAGTATCAAAAGCCTTCTTCCTCAGATTCAAAACTGGCTGGACGAAGACGATCTGACCCGCAATTTTCACTACACCAGAATGCTTCCAAAGCATCCGGTTAAACTTGTTCTAAGAATTAAGTCGCCACTAGTTCTGGCCGGTACTGATTATTTAGCGGCAGTGTTCACACAACTTGGAAGTCAGAACGATTTCTCATTTCTTGAATCATATGAAGCTAAAGAGCTTGGTGATGGAACAACAATTGAGTTTCCCGAAACCATGCCATTCAATCTTGCTGTAACTGGTGAACGTTTAGCGTTGAACCTAGTTCAGCACGCGAGCTCAATTGCGACATGGACTTCTAAACATGTTGATCTGGCAAAACCTAAAGGCATTAAGATTCTTGATACTCGTAAAACGACTCCAGGTCTTCGCTCATTAGAAAAATACGCAGTGAGAGTTGGTGGTGGTTTTAATCACCGTCTTGGTCAAACTGATACATGGATGGTTAAAGATAATCATAAAACGTCACTAGGTGGAATGAAGGGCGCATTGAAGTTCTTCGAAGATCAGGGTGTGTTTTATAACAATATTGTAGTTGAGATTCACTCGATTGATGAGCTGAAAGAGGCCATCAGTCTTGGTGTTCAACACGTGATGCTGGATAACTTCTCTCCAGATAAGATTAAAGAAGCGGTTGAGCTTAAAAAACCAGGCATGACCTTTGAAGCATCCGGTGGGCTTAACCTTAATACGATTCCTCAATATTTAATTACTGGCGTGGATGCACTTAGCTTGGGTTCACTGACTTATTCAGCACCAAGAGTGGATCTCTCGCTTAAATTTAGAAGTGTATGAAAGATTTTAATACAGAAGTTCTGATCATTGGTACCGGTATCGCCGGACTTTCGACTGCCATCAAATTGGCAGAAACCAAAAAGAAAGTAACGATTGTTACTCGTGAGAAGAGACCTGAGATCACAAACACTTTCTGGGCCCAAGGTGGAATCATCTATAGCCCGAAAGACCTGAATGATCAGGAAGATCTGGTTAAAGACATCATGAAGGCCTCTGCCTTCACTTCAAACATTGAAGCAGCAAAGATACTTGCCACTCGCTCTGCTGAAATCATTGATGAAGTCCTGATTCATAAATCAAATACAGATTTTGCTAAAGATGCAGAAGGAGAGTTGCTCTTCACAAAAGAGGCCGCTCACTCGCGTGATCGCATTATCTATAAAGGGGACATGACGGGGAAAGCGATTCAAATCGCTCTTCTGAATTATCTCTCAAATGTTGAAATTTTCCCTAATGTGACTTTCCTTACTTCACATACGGCAATCGACTTGATTACTCCAAACCACCACGGTGTGGACATTACTCAACGTTATGAAGAGAACCAAGTGCTTGGTGCTTATGTGCTTGATCAAAAATCAAAAGACGTAAGAAAGATTCTCGCTAAAGTTACGATCCTCGCAACTGGCGGGATTGGTGCCCTTTACCTTCACCATTCAAATGCTGAAGGTGCTCGTGGCGATGGTCATGCTATGGCCCACAGAGCGGGTGCCTATGTAACGAATATGGAATTTATTCAGTTCCACCCAACAACATTCTATAACCGTTCTTCTCATCGACGTTTTCTGGTTTCAGAAGCTGTGAGAGGAGAGGGCGGACGTCTCATCAATTCAAAGGGTGAGGCCTTCATGAAGAAGTATCACGAGGACGCTGAACTTGCTCCACGTGATGTGGTTGCTCGAGCAATTCTCGAAGAGATGATTGCAGAGAAAGAAGACTGTGTTTACCTGGATATTTCTCATAAAGATGAGAGCTATCTTAGAAATCGTTTTCCAACGATCAACTCATATTGTCTGGAGAACAAAGTAGATATGGCAGTTGAGCCGATTCCTGTGGTACCTGCTGCTCACTACACTTGTGGTGGTGTGAAGACAGATCTTAAAGGCCGCACGAATCTAAAACGGCTTTATGCTGTTGGTGAAGTCGCTTGTACTGGTCTTCATGGTGCTAACCGTTTGGCATCGACGTCACTTCTGGAAGGTCTTACTTGGGGCTACATCGCTGCTGAGGACATTCTGACTTATGTGGATGATGTGAACGATTACAAATTAGAGAAGATCAAAGATTGGACTCAAGCGACTGAAGAAGTTGATCTCGCTTTGATTGCCCAAGATCAGTTAACACTTAAACAAACCATGTGGAACTATGTTGGACTTTCGCGCTCACAAAATCGACTGAATAGAGCAAGAGCTATGTTCATCGAGCTTCAAGATGAGATCTCAAAATTCTACAAAAATGCACAACTTCATGATGAATTAATCGGCCTACGAAATGGGGTCGAGGTGGCCTTCATGGTGTTGAACGCATCGTTAAGAAATAAGCAATCAGTGGGTTGTTTCTACCTTAAGAATAAATAATCTCAGTAATTTAAGTAGGTTAGGAGAGTCTCAGTGATTAGGCCCTCCTTAAGAATGTTCATAAAAATGCCGATCTAACTATTGATGTTAAAGGTGTTTTTACTATTATTCATTTTCGCATTTTTGAGTGCTTGTAACTCAGAGATAAAGGTTACTTCAAATACAGATGATCCACAGGTTGACGGGAGCACGGCAGGAGGTACAACTACCGGCGGAACAACAACAGGTGGTACAACCACCGGTGGAACTACGACTGGTGGATCAACGACGGGTGGAACTACAGGTTCAACAACGGGTGGGACAACTGGCGGAACTCCAACTCCTCCAGCGGAAGTAACACTTACTCGTGTTCTTCCAATTGCAAATAGGGCCGATGATCCAAACATTACGATCAATGCCACTGCCGAAAGCACGGCTTCAGTAGAATTATTCTCCGATGATGATTGTAGCACCTCAGTTGGAACAGCAGTTTCAGTCGGTGGAACTGCAACTTTCAATCTCACGCTAAGTGCTTTAGGTAATTACGAATACTATGCCATTCAGACGATTGGTGGAAATTCATCAACTTGTTCTACAACTCCGGCCACATACACTTATGCTCCTCCAAGAGTTCCAAGTTTGGCACTTTTATTTCCATCTTCTCCTGGCGGAAATAGCAATCCAAATATTCAAGCTCAGGGCCTTCAAACTGGAGCTCAAGTTGATCTGTATGAGGACAGTTCTTGTACCACCAGCCTTTTGCAAGTAAGTGAAAGTGGTGGGATCGCAAATTTTACTCCTACAGTGGCCCCTGGAAGTCATGTGTTCTATGCAACTCAAACGGTAAGCGGGATCAAATCAGCTTGTTCTAGTGCGACTGTTAGTTATGAGTATAGGAGCGGTTGTGTCGCTGCGGATTTAACAGGCACACCATTCGCTCGAGGAATGGGTACTGAGAATGATCCATACATCATTTGTAATGGAACTCAGTTTAACAATATTGGTAGTAGTGCTTCTTACAAGGACAAAAACTTCAAATTAGAGAGCAGCATCGATATGTCTGCCTTCAATGAAACAAACTACAATGTCATTGGAGGAACAGGGGCTTGTACGGCCGGTAACTATTTTACTGGAACAATCGCTGGTGGTTTTAATACGGTATCCGGTTTGTCATATAACAATCCAGTCGCTTCAGCAGGAGTCTTTGGTTGTTTCAATGGAACATTAAAAGATATCTCTTTCACTGGGCTCACAATTAATGGCGGAGCTAATACGGGTCTCATTGGAGTGGCCGGATATGATGATAATATGACCACGGTTGCATCTATTTATAATGTCCATGTGACCTGGTCTACGATTTCTGGAACGTCTGCAGTTGGTGGGATTGTTGGTAGTGCCGTGAATGCGGTTATAACGGGCAATTCAACAAATAATCTAACTATAACAAGTGCAGGAATTAATATCGGCGGTATTGTAGGTATAAGTGATAAATATACCTCAATAACAAGCAATACTTCGAGTGGTTCGGTTACCTCTACTTCAACAGTAGCATCTACTAATGTTGGTGGAATTGTCGGTCATACTACAAACTCTTTTATCAATTCTAATGTCTCGAAGGGAACAATCTCAGGTGGTAACAGAACTGGTGGTATCGCCGGAAATGTGACAAATTGCCTAGAGTTCAACAGCAATCGTTCTGAAATAAGTTTTTCAAGTAATACTAAAAATTTCCAAGGGGGAATTGCTGGAGACGGCCAGAACTGTACTTTCAAAACCAATACAAACATCGGAACTGTATATGGAAAGAGTCAGGTCGGTGGGGCCTTTGGACAAATCGTTAGTGCCTCTCTCATTGGAAATAGCTCTAGCGGGGATGTAACTGCTGTAGGTGCAAGTTACCAGGTCGGTGGTTTAGTTGGTTACTCTGATAGTTCCATCATAAATAAGAGCCATGTTTCCGGCACACTAAATATTAAAGATGATTCCGGAGGAGTTGTAGGCTTTTTAGATGCTTCAACTCTTTCTAACTGTTATTTCTCTGGATCTGTTACTTCTACGGTAAGTTCAACTGGAGCGATCGTTGGCGGTGTTGTTAATGGAACAATTCAGAATTGCTATTCTCGAGGTACAGTAACTGGATCGACCTCGGGTTTTTTGGGTTTTATTGATCCAGGCACAAATACTTTTGCCAGCAACTATTATGATACAGCCAAGGCCGCTAATGCGAGTGTTGGATTAGCTTCAGGGCAAATTGAAGCCGTATCTGATGCTGCTTTAAAAACTCAAGCTACATTCGTGAACTGGAACTTCGTCGTAGTTTGGAATGTGGATGCGAGTGGGTATCCGGCGCTCCAAATTGGAAGACCACCTGGCATGTTCTACGTATCCCCATCTGGTAATGATTCCAACCCCGGGACTCAGGCCGCTCCTTGGCGAAGTCTTACATTTGCAGGAAATGAGGCCATCGCTGGTGATACGATTTATCTTAGAGATGGTATTCATGATTCACGTTTAGTGGTTGTTAATTCCGGTAATAGCACCGATGGTCCAATAACGTTTAGAAATTTTCCTGGCGAGACCCCGATTATAGATGGGACCTTAGTGACTCATCCAACTGGCACTACATTCGGGTTAGTCGAAGGTCGTCACGTTTCATACATTACTGTTGCTGGTCTCGAGATTAAAGGTACTGTATTAAGTAGTGCCACTACTGTGCCAACTGGAATTTATTTCTCGGGTCGAGGCTCTAATATCTCTATCGAAAGCAATAACATCTATGGTGTAACAAATAATGATGCTAACGGAAATGCCCATGGCATCCTGATCTCTGGTGATGATCCTATTCCAATGACCACCATCAATATTGGTGGAAATCAGGTGCATAATCTGGTGCTTGGATTTAGTGAGAGTGTGGTCGTGAATGGTAACGTGGATGGCTTTTGGATTGCGGGAAATTCCATCTATGATAATAACAACATTGCTATTGATGTAATTGGACACGAAGGAACATGCTCTGGATGTGGAGAAAATGATCGTGCCCGAAACGGAAACATCTATAGTAACACTATCTATGGAATTACTGCTGCAAGTAACCCTGCCTATGGTGGTTCTTTAGGTGCAGTCGGGGTTTATGTTGATGGAGGGAAGGACATCATTATCGATGGGAACCTCATTTATAACAGCGACTATGGAATTGAACTGGCTTCTGAGAAAACTGGGGGAACTTTCTTTGCTGATCGAGTTTTAGTTCGAAATAACATTGTTGGTCTCAATAATCTTGCTGGTCTTACAATGGGCGGGTACACCTCGACCCGAGGTGGTTGCAGAGAGTGTTATATTTATAACAATACATTCTTCAATAACAACACGGCCAACGATGGAGCTGGTGAGATTTACATTCAACATAACAACCAAAATGTGAGTGTTGGTAACAATATCATGTATGCCGGAGCTGAAAACATCATGGTTTACATGAGTGGTGGATCAAATACTGCTATTTCTTTCGATTACAATTTGTATCATACCGCTTCCGGAACTAAATCGTGGCGTTTCAACGGAACGAATTACTCATCGCTCGCTGCTTTTCAGGCCGGTACTGGATTAGAAGCGCATGCAAATCAGGGAGATCCTTTATTTATTAATCCCGGCAGTGCGAATTTTACTCCTGGAGCAGGCTCTCCGGCGATCGATACTGGTTTTACTTTCGCTTCGGAAGAAAATGGATTGAGAGATTATGAAGGAAACGTCAGATCTTGGGGCGCGGGAACTGATCGAGGGGCCGTCGAAGCTGGCGCGCCTTATTACACGCCTTAAGAATCAGAAAGCGGTTTGAAATAACCGTGTCCAAGAAGAACAAGATTTCTGCGAATAAAATTACGACGTCTTAAAACGAAGTTCGTTGGCTTCTTAGGACTCCAACGACGAGGGTTAGGAAGAATAGCTGCGAATAGTTGTGCTTCACCTTGAGCAAGTTTGCTCGCAGGTTTTTTCCAGTAGTATTGAGAAGCGGCTTCAGCACCATAAATACCATGACCTAATTCAATCACGTTCAAATAAACTTCCAGAATACGCTTCTTGTCCCACATCGCTTCAATCAGAACCGTGAAGTAAACTTCAAGGCCCTTTCTCAAATAAGTTCTTGAAGGGTAGAGGAACACGTTCTTGGCAGTTTGCTGAGAAATGGTAGAAGCACCCATCTTAACTTTACGACGTTTGTTAGCATCGATCGCTTTGGCGATGGCCTCAAAATCAAAACCATTATGTGATAAGAACTTTGGATCTTCTGAAGCGATCACTGCCTTTTGTAAATGCGGAGAGATTTCTTCAATGGGAGTCCAGTCTTTGTGAACAGAGACCCATTTACCATCAAGTGCATATTCAGCAGAACGAAGAAGAACTAGTGGAGTGGCGTAGATTGGTAACCAACGGTAGGCCAAAACGGTCAGGGCAGTTGAAACAAAAAAGGCGAAAACACTCCACAAGAAGATCTTGTGCAGTTTCTTTGCGACCGGTTTTACTTTTGCGTATCCTCTGCGGATGTAGCCCATATCAAAAATTCAATTCAAAATGTGAGAAGTTTCCCTCTCTAATAATTAAAAAAAGCAGACTCGTCTCTGATTATATTTTAAGTCAGGTAAATTGTACTCGAAGGCACATTTTCCCCGGCTTGACCCTGAGACTCGGCTTTTTCTATGAATAAAGTGTAATGATTTTTTGTACTTAGACCAGAAAACTCTGCAATTTTGCGCAAATTGTCACTGTGGGTCATGTTTGCTACTCTACCATGACTTTTTTACAGGTTAGCAGGGGTATCCGCATGACATTTCCCTCTGAATCCACTAGAAAGTTCCAATTCAAAAAATAGGTGCACGAATGAGTCTCGATACAAAAAAATTCCAAGAGAAATCTCTCTACTTTACCTCATTGGGTTGTTCTAAGAACTTAGTTGATTCACAAGTTATGTTGGGTCACCTAAAACTCGATGGTTTCACAATCGCTCAAGCTCCAGAAGATGCTGAAGTGATTATCGTTAACACATGTTCATTTGTTGAGGCTGCGAAAGTTGAATCAATTGAAACAGTTTTAGATCTAGCGACTTACAAAGAAGATGGTAAGTGCCAGGCGCTTGTTATGTCAGGTTGTATGGCCCAAAGATATGCGGGTGAGCTTGAAGCTGAAATGCCAGAAATCGATATGTTCATCGGTACAGGTGAATATCACAAGATCGTTCCACTTCTTAAAGCAATGGAAGATGGAAAACTTGAAAAGAAATCATTCGTAGAAATTCCAAAATTCATTCACACTGAATTCGATCCTCGTCTGAATACTTCTCCATTCTATATGGCATGGTTAAAAATCTCAGAAGGATGTAACCGTAACTGTACTTTCTGTATTATCCCGACTCTTCGTGGAAAACTTCGCTCTCGTACAGTTGATTCACTTGTTGCTGAAGCTGAACAGCTGGCAAAAACAGGTGTGCGTGAGTTGAACCTTATCTCTCAAGACTTCTCTGATTACGGCGTTGATCTAGAGGGCGGCGGGAAGAAAGACGGCAAAAACCCAATGATCTATGAGCTTCTTTCTCGTCTTGAGAAAGTTGAAGGCATTGATTGGGTACGCGTATTTTACTTCTACCCGGATGATTTAACTGAAGACGTGATGGACCTTATGGCCTCGTCTAAGAAGATCACAAAGTATCTTGATATGCCAGTTCAGCATTTTGCTGATGGTGTGTTAAAGAGAATGAATAGACGTGTAACTGAAGAAGTTATCCACCAAAAAATTAAAACTCTTCGCGAGAAGATTCCAGGAATCGTTCTTAGAACTTCGATCATCGTAGGTTTCCCTGGTGAAACAGAAGAAGACTTCCAGGCCCTTTTAAGAGGTATCAAAGAAGCTCGCTTCAATCACCTTGGCGTATTCAAATACTCTGATGAGGAAGGGACTCCAGCAGTTCGTCTTAAGAACAAAGTTCCTCAAGAAGTGATCGATGAAAGATTCGAACAACTTTATGAAGCTCAAAAAGAAATTGCACGAGAACTTAACCAGGAATACCTGGGCAAGGTCATCGATGTGTTAGTAGAGGGGCAGCATGAAGAGACTGAGCTACTCCTGCAAGGTCGTCATGCTGGTCAGGCCCCTGATATCGACGGTAAAGTGATCATCAACGATGGTATGGCGAAGGCCGGTGACATCGTAAGAGTGGAGATCACTGACGTTCTTGATTACGACCTAGTTGGCAGAATTATCTAAATTTTAAGGGCAGCTTCGGCTGCCCTTCCTATATAAGTTTCACACTAAATAAAAGTCTCGATTTCCCTGTGCTACATCTGGCACATGAAAAAATTCATCACCCTCTCCCTCGCATTATTCTCACTCTCGCTTTTTGCCCAAGAGGTAAATGTTCGAGTCGTGAATCCCATTAAAAATCAAATTACTGATTTAGGAATTGGATCAAGAGTTCAACTTGATTTCAAAACTTATCGTGAGCAAAAGCCTGCGATTTTTCTTGGTCGAATGGTGACTCAGGATGGGAAGACCGCTGAATTTCTATTTCTAGATGAACAAAAAACTCGCATCACCATGATCGATCCACAAAATGTCAGTGGATTTAGAAAGAACACATTTCAAGCCATTATTAGTCCGATAGATCAACAAGGTTCAACTTGTACCGCCTACGGAGTTCTTCATTTTTGGGGACAAATGTACGAGGTAGGTTGGAAAGGAACTCCGGAACTAATGTCCGTGATGGAGTCTGATCGTCGTCGCATGCAGCTCTTAGAAGAAACGATTGATATCTATTATATTCAAAACAAAACTAACATTACGAGTCTCATGAAAATGCATGGGAAACGTTTTGGTTTCAACTGTCGTAACAATCCATTCAATAATTCAAGACAGGCAGCGGACTTCCTCTTTCAGAAAACCTCTGAAGGAAAACCAGTGCTGATCGATTTCAATATCGGTTCAGATATGGTGGCCTCGACTTATGAAGTGACGGACTATGAGACGCCGGTGAGTCGTGATCCACGTCTTTGGCTTCCCCGTAAAGTAGGGCAGAGAGCGACAAGTGGTCACGTGATTGTGGCGGCCGGAGCTTTCATTTCGAAAGGTCGCCGAAAACTTTTGGTACTTGATTCAAACTGGACTGAGCCGCGAGTATGGGACCTTGATCGTTATCTGGGATCAAAGGTGGCAATTAAAGAGATGGGATTTCATACGTGCAACTAATGATCTTTCAGCGCGTTCTTTTTCGCGTTTAGTTGCTCTTCGAGATCTCGAATTTCATCGTTAAGCTTGCTGTTTTTCGCTTCGTGCAGCTTATAGTGAAGAAGACCATAGGCCTGCTTATCTTTTAAGTCCTTAGTTAGAAGCTTTGTTTCCATCTGAGCAAGACCCAGTTCAACTTCTTTGACTTGAGCGGAGAGTTCCTTGAAGCGCAGGTCAATTTGCTGATGAAGGTTGTTGATGAGAGCAGAAGTTTGCGTCACAACGGCCGTTACGATCACGTCATCTTTGATCTTTCTTTTCTTACCAAACAGTCTTTCAAGCATAGAGCACCTCTAGTCCTATCATAGAGCAAAATGACTTTACGTGCCTCCCAAGGCAAGAATCTCCTAGTAGTTGAGGTCGCTTTTTGACTTATAATAAATGAAAATTTAAGGAGTTATCTGGTGAAAAAGCTGACAATCGTACTTGGTCTTTTACTTGCGTTCAACGTTCTCGCTCAAGAAGTAGTGAGTGAACCAGGTTGGAAGACGTCGCTTAGAAGTTTTGTCACTCGAGTAGCTGGAGCAGAGTGGGGAAATAAACTACTCGGAGCAGCTCCTGCTCCCGAAGCTCCGGAAGTCGTCATGCCGACCATTCCTCAACAAGTAAAAAAAGCAACTGATGTTGAGAGTTACAGCAAGAAAGTAAAAGAACCGACTGAATACGATCGTCTTCCTGTAGAAAGAAAAAAACAATTTGATTACAAGTTTGTTGAAGAACTCTTTCAAGTCACAAGAAAAACTCAAGCGAAGGATGAAGATCTTTCAAGCTGGTTAAACACTTTAGACCAGGGTGGATCTCGTGAAGGGATTTATCAGGCGCTGGTTTTAGATGAAGTGTATAACGGTCTAGAGAGCATTGAAGAAAAACCATCTGCCAGACTTCTGAACTTTTGCTTAATGTTCAGCCAGAAATTTCTGAATCAGACATTTAAGACTGAATCTCTTAATCAGCTGAATCTTTATTCGCTGAAGAGAATTTTTACAGAAAAGGGTCTGGATCTGATGGAATATTATGAGTCGAGAGATTTGGATGCTCTTTATCGTTGGTACGCTTTGTTCTCTGCAGAAGTGGCTAAAGATTACGAACCACTTTTAAAGTCTGAAATCAGAAAAGAGCCATCTGCGAAATATCATTATGAGTGGGCGAAGAGTATGCCCATTCAGCACATTAAGTCTGAATTCATTATCAAACTTCACACTGTGATGAACGGGCTTCAACTGCTAAATGATTAGAGAGTAAAGTCCTTACAAGGATTATTGGCCGGTGAGCTTTTCTGACGGTAAAGCTCACCATAGAGCTTCTTCGTTTCCTTCCTCACTGATTCTGCCATGTCATAAGTCTTCTCAAGCGCCTCATCAGAAAATTTCTGATTTAACTTTGAATTAAGTGCTTCATAAGTAGAGCCAACTCTACGTTTTAAGTCAGATTGAATTGCTCTCTTTCGTTCGATCATTTTGATTTCATCGACTTTTCTCTGAATCTGGATCGCCACCACATCGGCCTTAAGATAGTTCGGTGGATTATTACGATACATCTCCAGGTCTTTCTGAACTGAGGCGATAGCGGCATTGTAATCTGCTTTTAAAATGGCAATTCCTTCTTCATGCTTAAAGAGTTCGGCCTCATTTGAATAATTCTGATTCAGAATCTTCTTAACTTCTGAACCTACATCAAAGATGCCTTTTTTCATTTGCTCATATTCAAGCTGGTAGTTTCTGTAATTTGTAAGGGCCGCTCGCAGCGGTTTGGTATCAATCACGTTTGCTTGAACTTGATCGATATCGCCTAAAAATTTCATGAGGTCAGTGTAGTCATCGCGAATCTGACAAGAGAGCTGATCGAATTCGGCCTGCGAACGACCATAGTTTCTCGTGAAACCATTGTACTTTTTCTCGTGCTTTAAAAATGGCAGCATCAGAGTATAGAGATATTCACTCGTATATTTTCCAGCTTCAGTCGAAATCATAGGATAGTCAGCTGCCTGACTTTTTTCTCTCGCTTCTAAAAAAATTTCTTCCAGGTTTCGTCCTGATTTAAGTCCATCAGTGAAATTTCCGGGGAAGTCAGTTTTAACTTTTTTAAAGAAGTAGTTAGTATATCCGCCAGTATAGCCAGGGTGATCTGTACCCGTACTTGAGATGACACAGGTTTTAGAACTCGCGAGTTTTTGAGTGTTGCCCGAGTAGCAACTCAAGTCGACGATGGCAAGTTTAACACCCTTTTCTTCCGCTAGTTTTACCACTTCTTCAAGAGTGTCCAACGAACCCATCTTAGCACCTTCAAGGTTCTCTAAATTCTTGGCCTCAGCTCCTGCGAACGCTATACTATGAGATTTTTGATCATCTCGTTTTTTCGCTCCATGGGTCTCGAAAACCACCATGAGCTTATCACCGGATTTAAGCGTTCCGTTTTGAAGTTTGGTTTTCATGTCACTGAGAATGCGCTCGTAATTGGCCTGATCAAAACTTCCCAGATTCTTTGAACCTGAGAATTCACCACGAATGATGCTTTCAGTTTTTGAATGTCCACCATTCACACTCAGAGTGGTGTCCCAACCAGGGCTCTTAGTGAATTTACCGACTGATTTAATGTTTTCATCAAAGATTGTTTCCGATCCTTTTGGCTCACCACCAGCACCCATAAAATAGAGCTGCTTACTTTCAGCAAGTGCCACTGGAGAAATGAGGAATGTGAAATAGAATAGAAAATGTTTCATAATTATTTCTCACAATCTTTTTTGGATTTTAACGAGATGAAAGAATCGTGTTCAGGATTTAGTGGATCAGGAAGACGGATGTTAATCTTACTAATTTTCTTGATTGAGCCCTTCGTTCCTTCCATCGGTTTAGGAATGACTGCCTCAATACTTGTTGGTTTATCTAGGTAGGCAGCGAACGTTGCAACGTCATCACCGTTAACAGCGAAATCAAGCTGCGAACGAGTGCCACCATGAACGAGATACACCAATTGGTCTTTCTCATTTTTGATGAGTCGTCCGTGCATGGAATAGACACCACAACCTTTAAAGTCAGCAGCGGCCAACCCGGTCAAAGGAATAGAAATTAGGATTAAAATTAATAGCTTATTCATCTCCGATCTTATCGGAGTTTTTTATTTAGAATTAAGTGTAGAAGGGATTTTCCACTTCAAATAGGGCGTGGAGCAGGCGCTCAACCCCTAGGGCGATTCCGGCGGAAGGAGGCAGTCCTTTTCTCATAGTTGCATAGAATTGCAGGGGCTTAGGTAACTCATATCCGTAGAGCTGCTTTTTAAGGAGGTTCTGCTCGGAAAAACGTCTTTCCTGCTCAGTACTGTCAGTTAATTCGTTAAAACAGTTACATAGCTCGATGGCGTTTATATACACCTCAAATCTTTCACAGACACGAGGATCACTTGCCTTCAAAGTTGAAAGCGCACTTAAAGGAGCTGGGAATTCTGTAATCATGAGAAGCGGGTACTTCGTCAGCACAGGCTCAATACGATTGAGATAAAGAAGGAAGAAGTAATCGTCCCATTGCAGTTCAGCTTGAGGCACAGGTACATCAGGGAACTGTTTTAACAGTTCTTTGATTGAAGGCACGTCTAAGTAATTTAGAACATCGATTCCAAGTTCTTCCTGGAAAAGTTCCTGCATGGTTTTTTTCACCAGCACTTGTCCCTGCATTTCTTTTCGAAGTGGTAGTTTCTTCTTCATGCCTTCTTTCATGGCAAATTGAATAAGCCCTTCTACATCTCGCATGATCATTTCATAACGTTCGTGTTTTCTGTACCACTCGAGCATGAGGAATTGCGGACGATGAATTGGCGATTCAGGCTCATCACGAAAACAATAAGACAGAGAAAAAATTTTATCGAAACCTTCATCACTGGCCAAAAGTTCCTTCATGCAAAATTCTGGCGATGTGTGAAGATAAAGTGGTTTATTTTTCTTTTGTTGAACTGAATGAAGTTGGAACGGGTGGATATGCACTTCCATTCCAGGATTTTCCACGGCCGGGGGAGTTAATACATCCAAGAAGCCTTGCTCCT
Organism: Peredibacter starrii; assembly: GCF_034259205.1. Classification (GTDB taxonomy): domain Bacteria; phylum Bdellovibrionota; class Bacteriovoracia; order Bacteriovoracales; family Bacteriovoracaceae; genus Peredibacter; species Peredibacter starrii. Next base: position 542,006 of record NZ_CP139487.1, read on the forward strand.
GGAAATAGTTCCGTATAATCTGGATGAGTTCAAACTGGTAACGAAGACGCATGGATTTTCACCGTATAAAACAAATTGTTCAGACAGAGCATACCCTCCAGGATAATGAGTGGAAAGGGGCCGTGGTCTTTTTGTGTAATGAAGAGTTTGTGTTCTTCATTAAGCGCTCAGATAAGATGCCTACACATGGTGGTCAGATGGCCTTCGTCGGTGGCCACAAAAAAGATGGAGAGAATCCATGGGAAGTGGCCCAACGAGAGTTTGAAGAAGAGACGAGTCTTTCGCGAGAAAGTCTCGACTTCATGGGCTTCTTGCCGATTGTAATGACTGCCCGAATGCAGCCCATTGTTCCAGTGATGTGTTTCCTTAAAATGAGCACTCAGGACTTTCTTCGTGATGTTAAATCTAATGGAGAGTGGGTCGATATCGTGGCCTACCCTTGGAAAGAACTTATTCAGGAAGATAACTGGCAGTTCGCTTGGCGTAATGGTTACGCTAAATTCCCGGTTTTATTTCACCCAATGCGTAGAGGAAGCTTCATTCCTTATTCTCAGGACTATCATACCCATTTATTGTGGGGAGCGACGGCCGCGATGGTATGGGATTTCTTACGGCTTTACTATAAGTCATCTGACGGTTAATACTAGCGTGCATTAAAAGGAAGCTTTCATGGATTTGCAGAGTCTCGTGTTGGAAAATATTGAAGTCTACGTTAGTGGTTTTATCGTTCTTGGTGGGGCCCTCTTTTATTATTTCTATCGCTTAAAACAGGCCGAGAAAAAACTCGAAGATAAAGTTGAAAAGATTGAAGAAATACTTGAGCAGAAGATCGAAGAGATTAAAGCTCCGGTTGAAATTCCAAAAATCTCTTGGACGCAACGTCTATCACTTGGTTTGGAAAAATCCCGCTCTGAAGTTTGGGGAAAAATCGGACAATTATTTTCAGGTGAAACTCCTCACTTAGATGAAATCGAAGAAGTTCTTTATACGGCTGACATCCCAACTGGAATGGTTCAGCAGCTTCTTGAAAAGTTAGAGAAAGAAGGCAAAGGCAAAGAGGCCGGCGATATTCAAAAACTTGTTTATGGTTTCATGAAAGATAAGATGGAACCAGTTCAGCATAACATTCATAAAGATGTTTTTAATTTTCATGCTAACGAAAAGAAGACCCGTGTTTTCATGATCGTGGGTGTGAACGGTGCTGGGAAGACAACAACGATTGGTAAGCTTGCAACGAAATTAAAATCTCAAGGTGCCAAAGTTATCGTGGGAGCTTGTGATACGTTCCGTGCTGCGGCCGTTGACCAACTTCAGGTGTGGTGTGACCGCGCCGGCGTGGACATGGTTCGTGCTAAAGATGGAGCGGATCCAAGTGGCGTGGCTTATGACACAGTTGCTAAGGCTTTCAGTGAAAATTACGATTACTGCTTAATCGACACCGCCGGACGACTTCATACCAACCAAAACTTAATGGATGAGCTCACTAAAACGAAGCGAGTGATGGCGAAAATCAACCCGGAAGCTCCTCAGGAGGTCCTCCTGGTCTTAGATGCGATTACCGGACAAAATGCCTTGAAACAGGCCCAGGAATTTCATAAAGCTCTTCAACTTACTGGAATCATATTCACAAAGTGCGACGGCTCGGCGAAAGCGGGGAGTGCGGTTGGAATTGTGGACCAACTTCGCGTGCCGATTACCTATATCGGGGTGGGCGAATCGGTGGATGATTTGCACCTCTTCGACCTCGATTTGTATCTCAAAACTTTAGTTGGCCTGGAGTCACCTTAAGCTACTGAAATGACAAGTATTGCCCGTCCGTCTTCATTGACTTTTATCCGGGTGTGGCCTACCTTATTTCTATGACCGAAAGTCAGGAAAAAGAGTTTAATGTTTTGGGTTGCAAGGTAAAGCTGCGACCTGATCAGAACGATAGTCACAATGCAAAGGCAGTGATCGATCTTGTTATGTCTGAAATTCAGGATCTCAAGATGAAACGACCTTTGCTTAAAGATACTGATGTCGCCGTTTTAGTTGCACTAAAAATTGCGACCGAGAAATTGCAGCTGGAAGATGAGTACAAATCAAACATCTTAAAGTTAGAGAATTCTTTGGAATCAGTACTTGAACTTGTGAGCGTTGAAGCGAATTAATGAATAAAGAAAGTCTACGAGCTGAATTGCTATTAAGACTTACTTCTTTGCCCAATGATTCCATTCAATCGTTAAGTTTTTCGCTTACTAATCAGCTCATCAAACTTTTTCACTTTATCCCTGAACTTCAAGGTCAAGTTGGCGCTGGCTATTTGCCACTCAAGGCGGAGATCGCTCCGGTTTATCAAGAATTGTTTAGAGCAATTCCATTAAGCCTCGCGTATCCGGTTTTAGTACAAGGACAAATGCACTTCGCACTTCCGCAAGGAATGCCGAAGGGGTCGACTTGGTTGGAGCCTCCGTACCACATGGTTGATCCTGAGTGGCTACTGGTACCCGGTGTCGGTTTTGATAAAAACGGCGCACGATTAGGAAGAGGGAAGGCATTTTATGACCGCTACCTCGAAGGCAAAGACGTTTTGAAGATTGGTCTCGCGTGGAGCGAGCAGATAGTAGACAAGATTCCAGTGGAGGCACATGACAGCCACATGGACTATATAATAACGGAAGAATTTTGTTGGGATGTAAACCAACAGAAAAGATTTTAAGGGGAATATATGAATCCAATGATGATGGCCGTAGTTGGCGTGATCGTTGGTGCAATCGTAGCTTACCTAGCGGTATCTATGAAGAATGCATCAGCTCAGAAGTCCAAAGAGGGCGCGGCACAAGATATCCTGGCAAAAGCTCAGGCAGACGCTGAAGAAGTTAAGAAGAAAGCTGAAGAAAAAGCGAAACAAATTGTTCGTGATGAAAGAAACCGACTTGAAGATGAAATGGAGAAAAAGAAAAAGCACCTTTCTGATTTCGAGCGCGGCCTGACTAAAAAAGAAGTGGCCCTAGAGCAGAAGACTGAACAAATTCAAAAAGACACTGACCGTGTTAAAGCAAAAGAAACTGAAATCGAAACTCGCGTTCAGAAACTTGATGCTGAAATCAAAAAGAACATTGAAATCCAGGACGACCTTGCTAACAAGCTAACTCAGGTTGCTGGTCTTACAAAAGAACAAGCTAAAAACGAACTTATCGCTCAAGTTGAAGAAGAAGCTCGTCTTGATGCTGCTAAGAAAGTTAAGCGTATTGAAGAAGAGGCCAACGAAGAAGCTGAGAAGAGATCTAAGCGTATCGTTGGTATCGCCATCCAGCGTTTTGCTGGTGAATATGTTGCTGAACAAACAATCTCTTCAGTGGAAATCGCTGATGATGGTGTGAAAGGTCGTCTAATCGGTCGTGAAGGTCGTAACATCCGTGCTTTCGAGCAGATTTGTGGTGTGGATCTCATTATCGATGATACTCCTGGTGTCGTAACGATTTCTTCATTCAACGTTGTTCGTAAAGAAATCTCTCGTATGACAATTGAGCGTCTTATCGCCGATGGTCGTATTCACCCTGCTAAAATTGAAGAGTTCTACGAAAAATGTAAACACGAGTTTGAATCTCGTCTACGTGAACTTGGTGAGAAGGCCCAGATGGAAATCGGTGTTCACGGTATCCACCCTGAAATTCTAAAACTAATTGGTGCCCTTAACTGGCGTACTTCTTATACACAAAACCAATATCAGCACGCTCTAGAAACAGCATTCCTTGCTGGTAACATGGCGGCTGAACTTGGCATGAACGTAAAACAAGCTCGTCGTGCTGGTCTTATGCACGATATCGGTAAAGTACTTGATGCTTCGGCAGAAGGTTCTCACGCGGTTATCGGTGCTGACTTCGCTAAAAAATACGGAGAGTCTCCGGATATCGTTCACGCTATCCGCGCTCACCACGATGATGAAAAACCAGAATCAGTACTTGCTCACTTAGTAGCTGCTGGTGATGCTCTTTCAGGTGCTCGTCCAGGCGCTCGTAAGGCCCTTAAAGAGTCTTATGTATCTCGTCTTTCTGATATCGAGAAAATTGTTAACGGTTTCGAAGGTGTTCAACGTTCTTACGCCATCTCTGCTGGTCGTGAAATCCGCGTTATGGTTGAGAACGAGAAAGTATCTGATGAACAAACAATTATGTTGTCTCGTGATATCGCTCGTAAGATTGAGCAGGAGATGTCATATCCTGGTACAATCAAGGTTTCTGTAATCAGAGAAACAAGAGCAGTCGGAATCGCGAAGTAATTAAAGAACGGAGGAGGAAATTATGGAAAAGTGTGCGATTGTCACTGGTTCCTCCTCCGGTCTTGGTCTTGAAATCACAAAATCCCTTCTATTCGCAGGCCATACAGTGTTCGGTGGTTCCCGTTCTGGAACCGAAATCGAACATGATAATTTCTATGATGTTGAACTCGACATCACTTCCGAAGAATCAGTTGAAGAATTTTACGAAACCGTTCGTGAGTTTACTGATGTTATCCACCTGGTGGTGAATAACGCCGGAATGTGCGAAATGAGTCCTCTGACCGAAATGGAAACTGAGACTTTTGAAATGCATCTGGCGACCAATACCATTGGCCCGTTCCTGATGTTCAAGCACCTCGAGCCATTTATCGTAAAAGAAGAAACTCATATCATCTCGATTCTTTCTACTGCCGCTCACTACGGTTACCCAAATGTGGCCGGTTACAATGCTTCGAAGTTTGGCCAATTGGGCCTGATTGAGAGTTTAAAGAAAGAGTGGAAGAACCATAAAGTTCGCTTCACCAATCTTTTCCCTGGAGCAATTGACACTCCACTTTGGGACAAGATGGGGCCGAAGTTTGGTCGTGAGAAAATGTTGAAAACTTCAGATTTTATGTCGGTGTTTAACTATCTTCTTCACGCTCCACCGAGCATTCAATTTCCAGAAATCACTTTCCTTCACCGCGAAGGATATTTGGAATGAAATTTCAATCGTTCCTGATTCCTAGACGTAAGGTCATTGAACTTTGTTTGCTTCCCATTTTTTTAGTCGTGGCCTATTTCATCTGGCCCGAGATTGAAGTCTTGAGTCTTTTTGCTTTCGGGTATATCTGGAACTGGACCGCTTCAAATGATCTAACTGCCTTGTTTGAAGATAGACGCTACCGCATGTCGATGCTCAAAATGGTAGTTAACCTCCAGAATCTCATCTTAAAACCATTTGGATGGGCGCCTGAAATTGTGAAGAGGATCATTAGAGTTTTACCTGCTGGAATCTTTTGGTATCTGGTCATTTATCTTAATGAGAGTCATATGCCTTGGTGGGCGACCTTTTTAGGAAGCGCGGTTTTTGAACTACTTCTTTTAGAAATCTCTCTCTTTAAAAAGCACAAGGAAAGTGTGTGAAACTTCTCCCGGTTGCTCTTGCTCTTTTTTACCGCCAACTTCCTGGAAACGTTTTAGAGGTTTGGACCCAGGTTCGTGAGGACGATGGGCCTTATCATGGTCTTTTGGAATTTCCCGGTGGAAAAATCGAGCCAGGTGAAGAACCAGTCATGGGAGCGGTGAGGGAAGTTCAGGAAGAAGTGGGGATAGAGGTTGATCCAAAACTTGGACGCTTCATGGGGATTTACACCAACCCACTTCCTAATAAGACGATTTTATTAAATGTATTTTTATTTCCGGATCAGCCGAGCCTGATTGGAAGAGGGCAGTGGTTAAAGGTTGAAAATCCTGATCTAAGTCGCCCTTTTACCGGCCAGATTCCTTCTCCAAACCATCAGATCATTGATGATCTCTATCATGCGCTATATGATAGGGCCCATGAATAGCATTACCCAGATCATCACGCATTTTTTCCTATTTTCATTGGCCTTTGGAACTCAGCTCTTCTCACCAGTGGTAAGTACAAAACTTACCGGTGTGGGCTTTTATAAATTAGGAACGTCAATTGTTCTGGCGAGTTTAGTATTGGCACTGGGTGTGGATTTTTTCATGGCACCAGCACTAACTCCGATTGAATGGTGGTGCTACGGAATTCTCATCAGTACCAACGTCATCACTTCCATCTTTCATAAAGATCAAAAAGATTGGTTCATGTGGGTTCTATATGTTCTGCAGATCATTACTTTCTGCGTACTCGCGTTCCACGTGTTTACCTTTGATCCGATTTGGATCATGTTCTTCTTTATGTCGATGGCGCTATTGGGAATTAGTAACTTCTCAATGCTTCTTGGTCACTATTATCTGGTTGTACCGAAGCTCTCGGAAGAGCCACTTATCTATTGTTTGTTTATATTCTGGATGGCCTTTTTCCTAAAAATCATCTCGTCACTGGCGGTAATCTTCTCGATCGGCGCTCCTTATCTTGCTGAAGGCAGTATTGTAGGAGACGGTTACATGTATAACTGGCTCTTTGTATCTATGCGATACCTCTGGGGATTTGTAGCACCTGTCATTCTCAGTTTTTTCACTTTTCGCCTATGTAAAATCCGTTCCATTCAGAGCGCTACCGGTGTGCTTTACATCGTGGAGTTTTTTGTTATTGTGGGCGAATTAATATCAGTCTATCTCATGGCAAAACACGGTTTACCTCTATGATGGAAGTTCAGATTACTTGTAAAGAATGCGGTTCTAGCGTTGAAGTTGTGCCTGATCACAATGCTCATAAAGTTGAGTGTGGTGTTTGTAAGCACGTTTCGGATGTTCACTTTACTCATGAACATGAAGCAGGTGTTCTAAAAGAGTGTCCGGTTTGTTCACGTCAGGACTTCTACAAGCAGAAAGACTTCAACCGTAAGATTGGTGTTTTGTTGTTCGTAATCGCGGCCATTCTTTCGATCTGGACCTACGGTCTGAGCTTAGTGGCGCTTTATTTAGTAGATCTTTTCTTGTTCCGTCGTCTTGCGATGGTTGCCATTTGTTACAAATGCCAGACCAATTTCCGTAGGGTGGCGAATATGGCCGACATCCGTGATTTCGATCACGAAATGAATGACCGTATTGTTTATGCCGACCATGACTTTAAGGGCAAGCCTCTATCTCATTAAAACCATAGGGGCTAAATAAAATAAATTGCGTACCTTTGCAGTTCTTGGGGCCGGTGTGCTATAATAGCTCTGCTATTTCATTAACTTAACAGGAGTTAGTTCCCATCGAACCCCCGGCTGAACGATCTTATATTTTTTCTCTAACCACTAAATCCCAATTTTAATTTATGAGTACCGATCAAGAGATTTTAGTTCTTGTTGTTTCTCTCCTATTGTCTGCTTTTTTCTCGGGCTCTGAGGCCGCATTACTCTCACTTCCTCACGAGAAGGCGAAGCAAATCGCTGAAGAGCATGGCCTGGATTCTTGGGCCATGAAGCGTTGGCTGCAAATGCCAAACGATATTCTTACGACCATTCTAGTTGGAAACAACTTCGTTAATATTTTAATTGCGACTCTCTCTGCAAGTATTGCGGAAAGGTTTTTCTCAAATGATGCCCTCGCCATTAGCGTAGGTGTGACTACCATGATGATTCTGTTATTCGGAGAAATTGCGCCGAAGACGGTAGGTCGTGGTCACTCTGAGAAATTTGCTGCAACATCAGTTTTAATTCTAACTGGTTTTTATTATCTGATGTGGCCGGTTGTGAAGGCCTTCACCAAAATCATTCAATTGGTACTTGGTAAGAACGCGAACGTAAGAAGTCGTGCCGTCACGAAAGATGATATTGAAGTCATGGTTGAGATGGCGGAAGAGACCCGCACCATGGACTCAAAACAAATTGATCTACTGAACTCAATCCTTGAGTTTCCTTCGATCAAAGTAAAAGACATCATGGTTCCACGTACTTCAATTGAAGCGATCAAAAAAGATTCCAGCTTCCTTGAAGTGATTAAAATGGTTCGGGAAGTCGCTCATAGCCGCTATCCGGTTTACGACGAAGATTTAGATGATGTTCTAGGATTTTTACACGTAAAAGATCTGGCCTTCATGGGTCCGGATGAACAGAAAAACTTCGACATCACTAAGTATGTGAAGCCACCTTTCTTTGTGTACGAACACATGAAAATTCAGGCCGTATTCGATCACATGAACCGTAAGAAAGTTCACTTGGCCCTCGTGAAAGACGAGAACGGTATCGTCGTAGGAATGCTGACTTTGGAAGACATCATGGAAGAAATCTTTGGTGAAATTCAGGATGAGCATGATGATGAAGAAGATCTAATTCCGGGTGTGGAGAGTGCAGAAGGGGTACTTGTACCTTCAACGATTTCTCTTCGTGATCTTTATAATGAATACGATATTGAGATCCCGCTTAACGATAACTACTCAACGCTAAACGGCTTTTTGATGGAGCAGCTTGGTAATAGCTTTCCGAAGAAAGGTCACCTCATTATTTGGGACGGCTATTCATTCGAGTTAGTACGCGTAAAGAGTTCTGAGATTAAAGAAGTTAAGATCAAGTCGACTACTGGCCTGCACCTTCGCGAGCCAGATAAGAAAGAGTCTAAAGAAACTTCTGACAACGATCACCATAAGGCCATTGGAGCCAAGTAATCATGGATCAAAAAATTTATCCTGTCTGTGTTATCGGCGGAGGTTCCGCCGGTATCATGGCAGTTCTTCGTACTGTTCTTAATAACGATGAATGTCTGTTCTTTCCTGGTTCTCCAAAGGACAAGAAGCGTTCGCGCGCTCTATGGGTAAGAAAGATTGAAAACATGCCGGCCCACTTTCAATACAAGCGTGGCATTGAAGAGCCGAATGCTGAAACGTTAAAGTGGATCGCGGAATCTCCTTTCAAAGATAATCTTCTTATTCATAAAAACGTGGGTGTGACGAGTGTCGTGAAGAAGGGCGAGATTTTTGAAATCACTGATTCTAAAAACCAGGTTCATCTCGCTGAGTATATTATCCTTTGTACTGGAGTGATGGATGTTCAACCTGAGATCAAAGGTTCAATTGAAACCGTTTTTGATTACGCCAATGCTCAGACCATTGATTACTGCTTAATCTGTGACGGTCATCACGTTTTTCAAAAACGCGCTTCCGTGATTGGACACGGTAATGGAGCTGCTTGGGTGGCGATTATGCTTTATGAGCGCTATCAACCCGAGAACTTTGCTATTCTGACGAATGGGAAAAAAGCCGAGTTTCAGGACGACACTAAAAAGCTCATTGAGATGTATGGAATCAAAGTTTACGAGCAAGAGATCTCAGATGTTCTGGGCCAAGAGAAAGGGAAAATCCTGGAAGGCTTCATGCTTTCGGATGGAACTAAATTTGAAACCGACATCTGTTTTGTATCGATGGGCATGATTGTTTATAACGAAATCGCCAAGCAGTTGGGTGCAGATTTGGATGAGCGTGGTTTTGTGAAGGCCGAAGAATCGGGGCTTACTTCAATTTCAGGTCTGTATGTAGCAGGGGATTTGAAGGCAAATACCAAGAAACAGATTTATACCGCTTGGGATAATGCTGTGAACGCGGCCAATGCCATCAACATGAAGATTCGTTCGAAAAAGCGTCAACAATTCAAAAAAGATTAAGATTATTTTATCGGGACGATAGTGACGTCCCCATGAACCTTGGCCCGGCAAGACAGTCGGATTTCTTTGTTTTTAATGAAATCCTCTCCTCGCTGCCCTCGAAACTCGTCTTTAAGGGCATCAATGGTATTCTGTTCAATGACTCCAGGGGGTTGCAAATGCTCTTTCCCTGCTGTGACTTCCACCCGACAGGCCCCGCAAGACCCAGATAGGCACCCATGAGGTAATACCTCTCCATGCTCGTATAAAGCGTCGTAAAGAATCTCACCTTCATTCACGTCAAAGGTCTTCGTCGTGTCTGTAATTGACACCCTGGGCATAAGATTCTTCCTTGTCAAAACCTTAAGGGTTTAAGAAACTCGTCGCAATAAAATCTAGTCTAACCTAAGTCATAATTTTGGTCACTTGTAAAAAGGTGCCGAAGGAGAACGGTATGTTAACTCTCGAAAAAATGTATTCAATGGGCCACGAAGAAGTTGTCTTCTTCCAGGATAAGTCTTGCGGTCTTAAAGCTATCGTAGGTATCCACGATACAACTCTAGGTCCAGCTCTGGGCGGAACTCGTCTATGGCCATATGCTAACGAAGAAGAAGCTCTAATCGACGTTCTTCGTCTATCTCGTGGTATGACTTATAAAAATGCTATCTCAGGTCTTAACCTTGGTGGCGGTAAAGCGGTAATCATCGCTGATCCAAAAAACAAAAACGAAGCTCTTTTCCGTTCATTCGGTCGCTTCATTGAATCTCTAAACGGTCGTTACATCACAGCTGAAGATGTAAACACTTCAGTAGAAGATATCGAACACATCTTTACAGAAACAAATCACGTAACTGGTGTTGCTCAACAGAACGGTGGTTCTGGTAACCCATCTCCGTATACAGCTCTTGGCGTGTTCCGCGGTATCGAAGCTTCTGTAACAAAAGCTTTCGGTTCTCGTTCACTTAAAGGCAAAACAGTGGCCATTCAAGGTGTTGGTTCAGTAGGTTTCGAACTTGCTAAACTTCTTACTGAAGCTGGTGCAAACATTGTTTATACAGACGTAAACGAGCGTGGAATTCAGCGTATGAAAGACGCTTTCCCAACTGCTAAGTTCGTTTCTACAAATGAAATCTTCAGCGTTGCTTGTGACGTATACGCTCCATGTGCACTTGGTGCTTCAATCAACGACGAAACAATTCCTCAATTGAAAGCTAAGATCGTTTGTGGTGCTGCTAACAACCAACTTAAAGAAGACCGTCACGGCCTTATCCTTAAAGAGAAAGGCATCCTTTACGCTCCAGACTACCTAGTAAATGCTGGTGGTGTAATGAACGTTTCGATCGAGTTCGAAGGTTGGGCAGACTCTAAATCTCGTCGTATGGTTGATACAATCTACGATAAGACTCTTGAAGTTTTCAAAATCTCTGACGAGCAAAACATTCCAGTTAACAAAGCTGCGGACGTAATGGCAGAGAACAGAATCGCTGCTATGAGAAGCATCAAGAACGGTTACCTTGGTGTTAAAATCAACCACAGAATGCCTGGTCAAAAAAGAAGATTCTAATCTTAAGGCCCTCGAAAGAGGGCCTTTTTTTTTGCTCGACTTTCTCGGTTATGACCCATTTTACCTCCTAAACACATTTCTCTTTAATCTAAGTACAGACACTTATCGTTGGCATCGTTCATGCTTCTCTTACAACAGTCAGAAGGTTAAAGACCTACTGGAAAGAGGGGTATTTATGAATAACGCAGAAATTATGGGACGCTTTAATCATCTGAAGAGCAACGTGCAACATTTGTTCTCAGACATGTCTCACCTCGTGGTAGATCGCATTCAAAGAATGAAAGAAACAGATTCGGTTCATCCGATTCATATTGATAACTATCACTATGAATCACATCGCATTGATGTCGATTACGACTTGGATGATCTTCCGCTTACTTTGAATAAAGATCCAGGACCTGGTGTTAGATACAATTACACTGAGAACTCGGAGTTTGCTCGTGGAGCTCCTAAAGCGGCGGCCCATGGGATTGATAGTTTTGGAGAAGAAGACACGTTTGATCCTGAAGAAGCAGATGAACATCAGACGTATCGAGATCGAAAACAGAATTCAGACTTGGATAAGAGATTCTATACCCACTGAAAGGGGCCCTCGAGAAGGGCCCTTTTAGTATAGACCGTTCAGATAATTACTAATGATCGTTTTTTGTGCCGGAGTTAATGATCCGGAAATTGCCATAACCTCACCAATCGCACCATCAAAAGTAGTTCCAATCAATGCTCCCGCCGTAAAGTCTTGAGGAGTATCGAAATCAACTTGGATGACGTTAACGGAGCCAGTCGCTCTATTTACGTTAAAGAATGTGTTCGTCCCGCGGTCAGTTCCGTTCAACCAGAGGTTACCATAAGTTATGGTAAGGTCATAAGTTGTGGCACCAGGTGAAAGAGTAATCGCATTCTTGAAGATATCATGGACTGCAAGAGTCGCTGGATTCTTAACAACGATGAAAACGGTTTCAACGTTATTGAGAGCACCGCCTAAATTGAGAGCATCATCACCTGTAAAATTTCGACAGTCATTTGCACTTGAGCATGTTGTATAAGAAATGGAACCGCTGTTACTAACAGTAGGACTACCAGTTTTAGCAAGACTTACAAAATCTTTTTTTACCCACAGTTTTGTATTCGCAAACACTACTCTGACAGTGCTTAAGTTCTGTGTTTGGAAAGTATTGGTTCCGGTTGCAGGATTTCGCCCACCATCGAGAATCGTGGCACCATTAAGCGTAATGGTGTTTACTGTAGAAGAAAGACCATCGAAATCATAATCGTTATCAGTAAGTGTGTATGAGAAGGTAAGAGTTGTTGTTCCATCTCCGGAAGTGAGAGGAAAATCAATGTTACCGCTCGTGAGTGCCACTCTGATATACGGTGTTCCGCCTGTAACATACATTGGTTCAGAATAAGTTAGAACAAATGATAATGTTTCTCCGCTCTCGTGAGTTCCTGAAAAGCTAGTGGCTGTTGGTTGTGCGGGTGCAGTGTTGTCAATAAGAATACCTGTCGTAGTTGGCGAAGTGAAGGCTGCCGCAACCGAATTAGAGCCAGCATCTCGTACATATCCAGTTGCGGTCGGATAAGCGCTACTAGAAATAGTGGTCCCAACAGCAATGCCATCTGGGTCATTGTCGGCCGCTACGATTGTGTATCGAAATGTATGTACTGTGTTTGTCGTGCTTGCAGTTGGACGTAAACATTCAGTTCCTGCCCCAGAGGCGTTCAATGTTACTGTAATACACGGTAGAGTTGCCGTCACATTAGTGGTTACTGGCTCGCTAAAAGTTACTGTGAAATCTAAGTTTTCACCGACTCGATAGGTTCCATTTGCTGTGACAGGAGTGACAGATACAATAGTGGGTGCTGTTGTATCAACGAGAACGCCAGTTGTAGAAGGAACATTAAAAGTTAAAACATTGGCCGTGTTTCCTGCAGCGTCTTTTATGACCGCAGTTCCCATTAACGGAGAAGAAAGAATAACGCCATCGGTATCTGTATAAGTCGATAGACCATTTGTCACAGGTCTGTGAGTAATTGCGGCAGTATTGTTATTGGCAGCATATTGTAAATTAACGGTTGATCCACCAACGTTCATGGGAACATAAGCAGCACCAGTACCGGTTGCGCTATAGTTAACTGCCTCAGACCAATTCACAATAAAGTTCATGGTCGCAAGGTTTACGTTTGAGTAAGTGCCATTGGTTGCTGGAGTTATAGAGGAAATAGTTGGTCGAACACCATCAACAAATGTTGTGGTAATACTTGCTGGTAATGTACTCAGTACGTTAGTTCCATGAGCATCTGTTAACACACCACCATTTAATGTGATTGTTCCTAATGCAATTGTCCCGTCTGTATCAAGATCGCCTTCTTGAATGGTATAACGGAAAATCAAAGAACTTTGACCATCACCAGAAATATATGGCGCTTGAACCGTGGTTGAACCAATCACAAGTCCGATACTAGGTGTACCACCGGTTTGAGTAACAGTAATGGGTGTGTTGAAACCAATTGTTACATTTAAATCTTGTCCAATGATCCATTTATTATCCAGGGCCGTGCCCCAGACTGCATTAGTAATATCAGTGCCACGAGTTGCAGAGATCGCCATTGGTTGAACGGCATTCGCTTTAATTCCAGCGGTCGAAGGAATAACCAGTTTATTGTTTGTAGCATTCACAAAGAAACTACGATTTGGAGATGTCACGTCCTGGATGTTGCCAGCGTTTTGAGTAATAGAAGTAGGTACAGTGATCCCGTCTGCATCAACATCACCTGGAACGAGAGCATATCGGAAAGTGAGAAATTCAGTTCCAGTACCTGAAACATATTGGGCCTGTCTCACAGTCGAGCCAACCGTGATTCCCAAATAAGGAGTTCCGGTCACATTAACATTACGATCAAATTCAATCACAAAATCTAATGATTCACCTGCGAGATAAGTTTTATCTGCTGGCATAACAATATCAACGAAGTTTGGATATTGACCCCAAAGCATGACGGTAGCACTATATGTGATCGCCGCTCCAGTCACTCCTGACATATCTAAGTTTGCATCGTTTCCATTCGCATCTGTTAAAGTATCTGTGCCAATATCGAGTGAAGAAGAAATGGAAGCAAAGCCATTCGTATCTAAGAGTGTTGGTTCAATCTCGTACGAAAAAACAAGTTTGTTTGTGCCGGAGCCGGAGACATACTCAATGTCAGCCGATTGAGTTTGCGGAGCCGTTTGAGCTGCCGCATGAAAGTTGACAGTAAACTTTGGTGTCCCTGTAACATAAACAGGTTCACTAAAAGTCATTTGAAAATTTAGTTTTGCATAGGCGTGATAATTACCAGGCAAGTTTGTAACGGTTAGGGCCGTGATAGTAGGGCCGGCAGTATCTATTTTAACGTTCGGAAAATTTTTTGTCGTTACTGTCGCAATCGCGCAATCCGTAATAGTGCCGTTGTTATCAAATTTTAATGTACTGCCATTAAGTTCAAGCGCGTTTACATCAATTCCATTGGTGTCATTATCAGTGGCACCCACCACATACTTAAAAGTCATAGTACGTGCGTTAGGGCTGATGTCGTAATCTGCGTACTCGGTTACTGCTCCTACAGTGATACGAAGTCGCGGATCTCCCCCGGTCGTATCCATGATGATGTCGAATGGAAAAGTGACCGTGAAAGTGATGGTTTCACCTTCGTCATAGGCCTTGGCAGTTGGAGTCTGGAGAGTAAATTTATTAGTAGTAGGTACGTGATCAGAAATCAATCCGCCATCAGACGACTTCTCCTTCACCTGACATGAGGAGATAAAGAGGGTAATGAGAAGTGTAAAAGCCAATCCTAGCGTATTCATACCTATGTTCTTTATCGGCTCTTTTAATTGGCACTTTTAACTAATACCCGGCTAGGTAAAACTTGCCACTGCTAGGTTTTTCCATGAGATAAGGCAATAGTAAGATGTGATGGTTAGAATACTCTTATTACTTGCTCTGCTACTCCAGGTGAGTTGTGCCACAAAGTATATTGTGCCGGGAAACCGTTTTCTCACGCCTGAAAGTCAGGGGCAGGCCCTGCGCGGGCAATTTGAATTTCAACAAACCAGCGCCAACCAACTGACCGTGGATACTTCACAGGGAACGGTGGATCAAGGCGTGAAATACAGCGATCTCAGCCGTTCGGGCTTTTTACTCTCTAATTCAATATTTGATCAGCTCGATGTTTATTGGTCGCATATCGGTGGTGCCAATTCAATGGTGGGTCTGAAGCTTCAGTTTTTAGGGGACTCCAGGGTGGCCAAAACAACCGGTCATAAAATGAGTATTGCGGGGGCCTTGGGCGAAAACGAACACGAGACTGAAGATGAATCTGTTGAGTTCAATTTAGGAGGTAAAGAATTTTTACTCCTCTACGGTTACCGCTTCTCAGATATGTTTATGACATATTCAAGTTACTCGATGGCGACCTATAGTTTTGACGGAGACATACGTTCAAGTGACCCAGGTTTAAACGGGGCAGATCCTAGTTTTAATACTAAAATCCAATCTTTGAGTGCCGGTCTGGAACTTTCATATGCGGCCGCCTTTGCTAAACTTGAGGCGACTTATCAGCAATTAAAGACAAATGATACTAAAGACAAGAGCCGAATAATCATCGGTTATTCTATTGGATTATCGTGGTAACAAGCCGCTTTTGCCCCTCATTGAGTCTTATACCCGATTCTTTTAAAATATGAGAGTGAGAGAGTTCTTAAGTTTGAACAAAATTTTCTTCATTGCTTCGGTCCTGCTGGTTGTAAAACCAGCGTTCGCTAAATTGGATTTCGAAGACCACGCTTTTCCTGAATTAGTGACATCTGCTCGCGCGCTTGCGATGGGTAATGCTTATATCAATAAAGTAGATGATTCATGGTCTGCATTTTATAACCCCGCAGGGTTAGGTACAGTTCGTAAGCCGCAGTTTCATATTGCTAACATTCACTTAGAAGCAAGTAGTGGACTCCTTGATGTGATTGGAAACGGTCCTGCTTATGAAATTCCTCAAAACTACATCGACTCATTTGATCCAGAGGATATGCGATCAAAACTTGCTAAAAATCAAGGTGAACTTGCCCACTCGAGAATCAATCTCTTCCCGAACATCACGGTGAGAGGTCTAACTCTCGGTTATATGTACTCGCAGCGTGACCGAGCAATCATCAATGATGATGTTGCCAATAATTATGAGATTGCAGAAAGAAAAGATCAGGGTCCAGTAATGGCACTGAATGCTTCATTCTTCGGAGGAATTTTTAAGATTGGTGCTTCAGCAGTGTATCTGATGCGAAAAGATCTTTATAAATCTTTCGGACCAACTGATCCAGTAGATGTAAGTGGAAACGACTTTAAAAATGGTAAGAGCTTACAAGTAACTGCCGGTGCACGCTTAACTTTGCCATGGGATTTTCTTCCAACTGTTTCGGCGGTTCTAAGAAATGCTACCAACAATGATTTTGAAGGTGCTTCGGGTGGCGGACTTCCTGATGCAATTAAGCAAACAGTAGACCTTGGTGTTTCTATCACTCCTCAAATTGGAAAGATTTCTCGTCTTCACCTTGAGGCCAACATCAAAGATTTAAATGATGCTTACGATACTGATTACAAACGCCGTCTTGCCGCTGGTGCTGAGCTAGACTTCAATCGCCGTCTATTTGTGCGTGCGGGTTGGGGTGATGGTTGGGGGTCTGCCGGTCTAGGTGTGCGTACACGTACTTTCATTTTGGATCTCACAACTTATGCTGTTGACCGCTCTTTGGATGGCTTCCGCGAAGAAGAAGATCGCCGCTGGGTTCTTTCTCTCGCCTCGGGCTTCTAAGTTCAGGTACTTAAGTCACATTTAATACCCTGTAATTCTATTCTTTTCCTTTCCAAAAATTCCATCATCTGTTAAAAATCCTCATTCTTAATTAGAGGGTTCCAATCCTTCCACTCAACCAAATTTTTGAGTGAAACAAACCAGACGGAGACTTTTGTGGCCTCACACAATCCTTATGCATCCTTTCTAGAAAAAGTTGAAAAACCTGCACGATATATTGGTGGCGAACATTTCGTTACGAAAAAGAATTGGGACGAGACCATCGGTCGCGTGGCCCTGTGTTTTCCTGATACATACGAAATTGGGATGAGTCACTTGGGGATGAAGATCCTTTATGATGAAATCAACCAGCATCAATCTCTTTTAGCTGAACGCGTGTTTGCTCCATGGATTGATATGGAGAAAGAAATCCGCTCACGTGGATTGCATCTCGTTTCTCTTGAAAACTTCAAACCGCTTAAAGACTTCCATATTGTTGGTTTCTCTCTTCAGTATGAAATGAGTTATTCAAATATTCTGAACATGCTTGATCTGGGTGGAATTTCTATCTGGACCAAAGACCGTCAGGAACACGAACCATTCGTGATCTGTGGTGGTCCGTGTGCGACTCACCCTGAACCACTTGCTCCATTCATGGATTTCGTAGTGATCGGTGATGGTGAAAAACTTTTCGCTCGAGTAACTCACTTCGTGGGTGAAGCACGTGCTCGCGGTATGAAGCGTGATGAGATCCTTTTTGAACTAGCGAAGTGGAAAGGGATTTACGTTCCTAAGTTTTACGATACGGCCATTGATCCAATGACTCAGATGGAAGTTGTGACAGGGCCAAAAGCTGAATTCGCAGGCGTGATCCCTGATCGCGTTCAACGTTACTTTGTGGATAACCTCGCAAATTATCCGTTCCCGACAAAATCTCCGATCCCTCACATGACGGCGATCTTTGACCGTTTCTCAGTTGAGCTTGCTCGTGGTTGTACGGAAGGCTGTCGTTTCTGTCAGGCAGGAATGATCTATCGTCCGGTTCGTGAAAGAAATCCAGAGAACGTCGTTCAGATGATGATGGATGGACTTAAGAACGGGGGCTTTGATGAAGCCTCTCTTACCTGTCTATCAACTGCGGACTATTCTGCAGTTACTCCACTAGTGCTTGAACTTCTCGATAAATTACACAAAGAGAATGCGACACTTGGTATTTCTTCACTTCGTGCTTACGGTCTCGATGAGAGAATTCTCGATAAACTGGCCGAAGTGAAAAACACTTCTCTTACATTCGCTCCAGAAGGCGGCTCTCAGAGAATGAGAGATGTTATTAACAAGAACGTTTCAGAAGACGATCTACTAAAAACTGCCGAGAACGTTTTCTCTCGTGGTTGGACGAAAATGAAGCTCTACTTCATGATTGGTCTACCAACTGAGGAAGATGAAGATGTTGTGGCGATTATGGAAACTGCTGCTAAGGCACGTAAGAAGGCAACTGAGTGCGGTGTTCGTAACCCAACTGTTACTGTATCGGTTTCTTCATTCGTTCCTAAGCCTCATACACCGTTTCAGTGGTCGAATATGATCACGCTTCCGGAAATTGAGCGCAAGCAGAACATGCTTAAAGATCACGCTGAAAGATACCGTCTGAACTTCAGAAAGCACGTGGCACGCATTTCTGCTCTTGAAGGAATTGTTGCTCGTGGTGACAGACGTATTGCCGATATCATCTACAAAGCTTGGTCTCAGGGTGCTCGCTTTGATGGATGGGATGAAACATTTAAATATGATCTATGGGTTAAATGTGTAGAAGAGTCTGGTCTTGATACTCAGATCTTCCTTGGCACAATTCCGATGAACGGAAAACTTGCCTGGGACCACATTGATGTTGGATTGACTGAAAGATTCCTGGAAATTGAATGGAAGAAGGCGACTCATAACCGTCTTTCACCTCCATGCGGAAAAGTTCACGGGATGATTGTTCACCACTCAAACCTTGAATCGCTTGAGAAGACCTTCGATATCGATAAAAAGAAACTAGTTTGTTACCACTGTGGTGTTGCTTGTGACCTTAAAGGCATGGTGGAAGAGCGCCGTGACTTCCTTAAAGGCATGAACAGCATTGAAGATACCCCTTACGTTCAGCCAGAAGTCTTGAAGAAAGACATCGTGGAGCTTCGTGAGAAACGTAACCAAGCGGTTGGCTTTAAATATCGTATTGAGTTCTCAAAACTCGGGCCTATTACTTTCATTTCTCACCTTGATCTACAAAAGGTGATGACTCGAATCTTTAAACGCGCGGGTTTAGAAACTCTTCACTCTGAAGGTTATAACATTCGTCCGCTTCTTTCATTTGGACCGGCACTCACTTTGGGTATTAGCTCTCTGACTGAATACTTTGATGTACGTGTTCCTGCTGAATGGACTGATTTCGATGATATGATGAAGCGTCTTCAGACTCACTCTGAGCCGGGCATTATCTTTAAGGCCATCTCAGTGATTAATTCGAAGACTCCTTCAATTCAGGACTCGGCGAAGACCTTCACTTATTTCGTGCCAGTAAAGAACGATATTGGAACTGTGGTTGAGAATTTAAAATCTCAAGAGCAGATCATTATTCAATCTTACTCTAAAAAAGAAGAGAAGCTTCTGGATAAAGACATCCGTCCGATGTTGATTGATATCAAGACCGGTGAGTTGAGTCTCAATGAGAAAATCATGGAAATCATCGATGAAGTTTCTCCGTGCCGCATGCCGGGAATTTTTGTAACGGCAAAAGTGACTCAGGGGACAAGTATCCGTCCTTCTGAAATCATTGAGCTGCTTTCTGGCAAAGGCCTTGTTGTTGAGCGTCCAATCAAGGTTGCGATTGAGCTTAATGCATAGAAGTAGATGGAATCTTCATTCTAAATTAAATTAAACTTCTGCTCCTCCTCATCCAGTATGTCTGGTCGTCGAGGAGGAGCAATGAAACCCATCTATCTCGTTCATCTCGGTCTTATTTTTGTCTGCGGTCTATTGGCCACTTTCCTTCCTGAAATTCCTCAAGCTAAAACCGGCGGTCCCATTAACTATGGTGATACGGCGTGGTTGTTAACCGCTTCTGGATTAGTCCTTCTCATGACTCCTGGACTCTCATTCTTCTACGGAGGAATGGTTCGAAAGAAGAACATGATTTCGACCATGCTTCAATCGATGGTGGCACTGGGAGTGATCTCAGTCACGTGGGTCGCGATTGGATTCAGTCTGTGTTTTGGTGAATCCATCGGAGGCATCATCGGAAACCCAATGACCTATTTCATGTATCGCGGAGTAGGGATGGCGAGTCATCCGGATTTTGCTCCAACGATTCCTTTTGCTCTCTTTTCTCTCTTTCAATTGAAATTCGCCATTATCACGCCGGCACTTATTAGCGGTGCTTTCGCAGAACGAGTGAAGTTTTCTTCTTATTTGATCTTCATGTTTCTCTTCTCAATTTTCATCTACGCGCCTCTTGCCCATATGACCTGGCACCCAGATGGTCTTCTTCGTGGTTGGGGAGTTTTAGATTTTGCGGGTGGAACTGTCGTGCATATATCGGCCGGTATGGCGGCACTGGCGGGCTCAATTTATCTTGGACCTCGTCAGGAAATTAATCATGAGGCCCATCATATCCCTTATGTGATTTTAGGCACGGGTCTTTTGTGGTTTGGTTGGTTTGGATTTAATGCTGGATCTTCTCTTGGAGCTAATGAGACTGCAACATTGGCATTCATGAACACTAATACTGCCTCCGCAGTTGCAATGCTTACCTGGATGTTTTTAGAGCGCCTCCGAGGCAAAAAAGCTTCTGCTCTAGGTGCTTGCATTGGAGCCGTGGTGGGTCTAGTGGGAATAACTCCAGCTGCAGGGTTTGTAAGTGTAGGAGCTGCGATTCTAATTGGGTTTATCTCCGCTTCGATTTCAAACTTTGCTCTTTCCCTAAAAGCCAAGACCGATATTGATGACACTCTAGATGTTTTTCCTTGTCACGGACTGGGTGGAATTGTGGGAATGATTTTAACTGCGGTGTTTGCAAAAGACGTGGGCCTTATCTACGGGCAGACAACGACCTTCGTGAATCATTGTATTGCTTTAATCCTCGTGATGCTTTTCTGTTTTGTGGGGTCGTATGCACTTTACTGGATCAGTAATTTCACTCGACCACTTAGAGTGAGTGTAGAAGACGAAACGGTTGGTTTGGATTTATCTCAACATGGTGAGCACATCTAAAAAATAAGGAGGGGATGTCCCCTCCATTATTAATTTTTAATATCACATGTATAAGTTTGAATGAAATTCCTGAAGGTTCCTGGAACTGCTTTCCCTTTAATTGAGATGACAGTTTTTTCTGGATTCGGAGTGTCGATGTTTCTTCTGTTTCCAGTGATGATGTAGGTGTTACATCCAGGACAACGTGCGACAACTTTTTTGATTTCAATGTTTACGAGATCAACGTTCTCGCGAGCAAAGCAATCTACAACTTGTGGATGCTTCATCATCGAAAAGATTTCAACTGCTTCTGGACCCATTTTTTGTTGAGCGAAGACTGAGAAAGAGAAAAGCACAGTGAGAGATGCGATTAAAAATTTCATAATGCCTCCGGGTTTAATGATGAAAAGTTTATAGTCTTTTTGGCCCCGGCCAGTCTCTATCTGGTGTAAGAATTACACCAATTTTAAGAAATATTCTGACAGCAAATTTAAACACTTGTCTGAATTTCTTCATTGGGACATAAAGGAGGGCAGTTCATCAACAAAGGAAGGATCCCCATGATGTCAAAGACCGCGCTTCTTGCGCTTGCTCTTCCACTTTCAATTACAGCAGCATTCGCTCGTGTACAAGTAATCCCAAAAGCAGAACAAGATATTAAACTTTTTAAGCAGAACCAATCTCAATACGTTCTGAAAAATGCTAAAGGCACAATTCTTCAAACTTCAGCGAAGTCACTTCTAAGTGTTCGCCCTGAGAACTGGTTCAACCTTTCTCCGGCAGAAGGTGCTGAAGGTGTTGGTACGGAAGAAACTTACCGCCAGTTCGGTGTTGCTCAATCTGAAGACATCATCGTTGCGGTAATCGATTCTGGTGTAGACGTTAACCACGAAGATCTACAAGGTAAAATCTGGATCAATAAAGGCGAAATCGCTAACGACGGTATCGATAACGATGGTAACGGTTACGTTGATGACGTTTTCGGTTGGAACTTCATCGGTGGTTCAAATGGTATGGCGAAGATGGTTGAAGACTCATCTCTTGCTAACGGTATCCGTCTTGTGAAAGGTAATCCAGCTGCTCAAACAGATGCTGATTCACTTGAAGTAACTCGTGAACTAGTTCGTATGAAAAAACTTAAAGCTCGCACTGAAGAACTAGGTGAAACTCTTACTCCAGCTCAACAAGCTCACCTTGAAAAAATTCAAGCAATCGTAACTGAGAACCTTGAGGCCGCTAAAGGTGTAGTTGCTACTTATACAACTCGTCTTAATTCATACAAAGAAGCTGAGGCTGTTCTTAAATCAGTTGGCGTAACAACGATGACTCTTGAAGCCGTTCGTGCAGTTCAATCAGAGGACGAAGCAGTTGTTAAAGCTAAATCTGTGATGATCACACTTCTTGCTAATGGCCAGAACGAAGCTCGTCTTAACCGTGTGCTTGAGTACTACGGAGACCAAATTAAGTACTACTACAATGAAGATTTCAATCCTCGTTCAATCGTTGGTGATAACTACTCTGATATGAATGAGCGTATTTACGGTAACAACGATGTAATCGGTCCAGATTCAAGCCATGGTACTCACGTATCTGGTTCAATCGCCGCTGTTCGTGACAACAACCTTGGTATCAAAGGTGTTGCTACTAACGTAAAAATCATGGCCGTAAGAGTTGTACCAAACGGTGATGAGCGCGATAAAGACGTTGCGAACGGTATCCGTTACGCTGTTGATAATGGCGCTCGCGTGATCAACATGAGTTTCGGTAAAATGTATTCTCCATTTAAGAAAGTGGTAGATGAGGCCGTTCGTTATGCTGAATCAAAAGGTGTTCTACTAGTTCACGCTGCTGGTAACGACAATAAGAACAACGACGTTACTCCAAGTTTCCCTCAAAGAACTTATTCAAAAGAGGGTCGTGATTTCAATAACTGGTTAGAGATCGGTGCTTCTTCTTTCGAAAAAGGTCTAACTCTTCCAGCTGACTTCTCTAACTACGGTAAGAAGACAGTAGATCTATTCGCTCCAGGTGTTGATATCCTTTCAACAACTCCGGACAACACATACGATACTTACTCTGGTACATCGATGGCGTCTCCGACTGCTGCTGGTGTGGCGACACTTCTTCTTTCATATGATCCTTCAATGGATGCAGACGCGGTTAAAGCCCTTATGATCGATACTTCTCGTCGTTACCCTAATCTGAAGGTTAACCTGCCTGGAACTGAAACTCCGGTTCTTTTCAGCACGCTTTCAACGTACGGAACTATTCTAGACGTACTTTCAGCTACTAAGTCTTTGAAATAATTAAACAATATCGCTTATTGAGGGCCCCTTTTGGGGCCCTTCTTCATCTAATCTTAGGTTAAGTATTTTTACTGACTGACCGAAAAGGTCAGATATGAGGATTGGATTATTTCTCCTATTCGTCTTACTTGTCAGTTGCGCTGAAGCACCTCTTCGGCGTAATCCTGCTTCTGAGTCTCCGGTTCAGTTAGGGGAGGTCTCGCGTTCTCATAGCTCTGTTCAACTTTTTCCTTCTGCTGAAAATGATTCCCTGACTTATTACTTTTATCTTCAACTGAAGGACAGTAAGGGCCAGTTTGTAGATGTTTCTCCCTCTGAAATTGCTCTTAAAGCTAAAAATAAAAGGCCCGTCAAATTTAAACTCGAGCGCATATTGAATGGTCGCTACTACGTAATCGTAGAGAAATCAGAGCACGCTAAGAGTGTCGATTTTGTGGTTCAGAATCAAACGCTAAAAGAAAAAGTAAGTCTTAATTTCCGTCAACCTGACCGACGATATTCAAGCATCAGCATTAAAACCAAAGGTGAAGGGAAGATCACTTTCCAGCTGCGATTGGCGGATAAATCGAATCGGCCGGTGCTCCTTCCGGATCAACCTGAGATCGTTCTCGAAGGTCGAGGCGAAATTGAAGATTTGAAGCATATTCAAGAGGGAATATGGCAGTTCACAGTGATTTATCCCGAAGATAACCAGATCATGTATTTTTCAGTCCGCGCCCAAGGCGTTTACCTAGTAAATCTCCTGCGTTACCAGCACATAGAGAAATAATACCCATATCCCATCTAAACTGGATTTTTCCCTCGTCATTAGGGTAAGATGGGGCATCTTTTTTAGGGGAATTACTATGCGCACAAACATCTCAGAAAACGAGGCAACTGCCGTGAATTCGAAATCAAACCCAGAGTACAATAAGAAACTCGACATCATCAAAAAGCATAAGCTTACAAAAGCTGATCTTTCTTGGTTCTTAAAGAACATCTACCTTTCACGCAAAACTGACGACGCTGAAATCACAATGAAGAAACAAAACAAAGCTTTCTTCCAGATTTCTGGTGCTGGTCACGAAGGTATTCTTTCAGCTACGGCGAAAGTTCTAAAAGCTAAGCACGATTACTTCATCCCATACTACCGTGACCGCGCGCTTGTGCTTGGTCTTGGTCACTCAGTTTACGAACAACTTTGTCAGGCCAATGGTAACACTGGTGATACAGCATCTCACGGCCGTCAGATGCCAGCTCACTGGGGTAACGTAAATCTAAACATCGTTTCTAAATCATCTTGTACTGGAACTCAGTTCCTTCAAGCTGTAGGTATCGCTGAAGCAGGTCTTCACCTTAAAAAGATGAAGCTAAAAGATTCTCCGGTTTATAACGACCGTGAGATCGTTTACGTTTCATGTGGTGACGGTACAACTTCTCAAGGTGAATTCTGGGAAGGTTTAACCACTGCTTGTGTAAACAAGCTTCCAGTTCTATTCATGGTTGAAGATAACGGTTACGCGATCTCAACTCCAACTTGGGTACAAACTCCAGGCGGATCAATTTCAAAAGCTCTTGCAAACTTCCCTGGTCTTAAAATTTTCGTTTGTGACGGTAACTGTCCAATCGAGTCTTACGATACAATGGTAGAAGTAGAAAAATACCTTCGTGCTGGAAACGGCCCGGTACTTGTTCACGCTTCTGTAACTCGTCCATATTCTCACTCACTATCTGATGACCACGGTTACTACCGTACGAAAGACGATCTAGCTGATGAGCACTACCGTGACGTATTCAACGCTTTCCCACGTTTCCTAACAGGTACAGGTCTATTCACAACTGACGAAGTGAAAGCTCACCTGGATGAAGCTACGAAAGAAGTTCGTGATTCTATGAACCGTGCTCTTGAAACAGCATGGCCTGATAAATCAACTTACAAAGATCACCTATACTCAGACATCGATCCAACTTCATCTGAGTTCGATACTGCTCCTCAGTTCTCTGGTAAGGAAGATATTCCTCTAGCGACTGCGATCAACATGACTCTAAAGTCTGAGATCAAGAAGAACCCTCTTATGATGGTGTTCGGTGAGGACGTTGCGGATTTCACTGAAGTAGAAAAATACGACAACCCAGACCTTAAAGGTAAGGGTGGGGTATTCAAAGTTACTCACGGTGTTCAGAAGGCCGCGAAAGCTGGCCAGGTTTTCAACTCACCACTTGCTGAAGCAAACATCATCGGTCGTGCCATTGGTATGGCGATGAGAGGGCTTAAGCCAGTAGTTGAAATCCAGTTCTTTGACTACATCTGGACTGCTTATATGCAACTTAAGAACGAGATGGCGACTACTCGCTACCGTTCTGGTGGTGACTTTAAATGTCCAATGGTAGTGCGTGTTCCAATCGGCGGATACCTTCGCGGTGGAGCTATGTACCACTCTCAATCTGGTGAATCTCTATTCACACATAACCCTGGTATTCGCGTGGTTTACCCATCGAACGCACAGGATGCTATCGGTCTTCTAAGAACAGCAATTCGTTGTGATGACCCTGTTATGTTCCTTGAGCACAAACACCTTTATTACCAAGGTTATAACCGCTCTGCTGATCCAGGTGAGGAATACATGATTCCTTTCGGTAAAGCTCGCGTAGTTAAAGAAGGTAAATCAGCAACGATCGTTGCCTGGGGTGCGCTAGTTCAGAAGTCAGTAGAAGCCGCTAAAGAGCTTGAGAAAGAAGGCCATTCAATCGAGATCCTGGATGCTCGTACAATTGCTCCTTTCGATTTTGAAGCTGTATTCAAATCACTTAAAAAGACTCACCGTCTTCTTATCTGTCACGAAGAGCATAAGACATCTGGTTTTGCCGGTGAAATCGCTGCTCGCGTGAATGAAGAAGCATTTGAAACGCTAGATGCTCCGATCCTTCGTGTATGTTCAGAAGATACTCACGTAGCTTACTGTCCGGACCTTGAAGAAGTGATTCTTCCACAGACAAATAATGTGGTTGATGCTTTAAGAAAATTACTCGCTTACTAATCCAAGAAAAAATGGGGTGTAGCTCTTACGAGCTACACCTATGTTTTACTATCGCAAGGTACCGATCGGTTCACGAACCGGCTGAATCTCCTGACAAGGATTGGATTCAGCTTTCGCCATAGCGATAGTCATTAGAATCATAATACCTACAATTAAGACCTTATTCATAAGTCCTCCTAGTAAGCAATATACTGGAATTACGGATTTAATAATAATCAGAAATCAGGAAGGGATTGTTCAGTTTAGCTTAAGGTTGCGTAGACAATGGGTTGCCATCAGCAAATCTTCCTTGAGCGAATTTTTGGCCCAAACTCTGGATAATCTGTCGATAAGTCTTAATAGATGAGATCTTCGTTAATACTTGGAACTTTTCTGGGCCTCCAATTATTGGTTTCGTGTGAGCCTTCTATTCGCGTGATCATGGATGGCAAAGTTGCTGAAGTTCCTTCGAGTCAACCAACACTAATCTGGAACTATGATCAACCAGTCCTTCGTTCTGGTGAATCCATTCCATTCGCATTTTCTAATGGGACCTCTGGATACACTACTAATGCAAATGGCATCGGAACCTTCGATCCGAATACGCTTATTTATTCTGTTCCATTAAATCAACCTCCGCTCGCTCATCCCATCTCTGCCACAGATGGAGCGGGAATGAATGGCATTAACACTGTAAAGATTGCGGGATTTCAAGTCGGAGAACGAATTGATTTCCCACTTTCATTTGGAGAGCAGAACTTTGTTACAAGTTCGGCCACATTAGCAAATGGGAACATATTTATTTCAAGTATTGTTGGGGATTCACCAGGATGGGAAAGATGGGTCATTAATAAAACATCTGATATTGGATCAACTTGGACCCAAGTTGACCACTATGCCCCTCATGAAGAAGGGGAATCTCATCCTCTTGCAATGATTGCAAAAAATAATGACTTATATGTATGTGGTTATCAATGGGAATACGGTTCTCCAATATATAGTTCAGAATGGATAATTAGAAAAACATCTGATGGTGGAAGTACCTGGACCACAGTTGATCAGTATGGAAACGTACCTGGTGCGGACCATATTTGTTTTGATATTGATTTGCATGAGGCCTCAGGAACACTTTTCGCCGTTGGATATGACGGCATAGGTGCATTAGTTAAACAAAGTGTTGATGATGGTGCTACTTGGACGGTGATTGGAAGTTTTCCTGCAATTGAATTTTTCTCTTCAATCAAAATTTCACCTTCTGGAGTAATTTGGGCAATTTCCAAAGAGAGTGAGCTGTGGAAAGGAACCTTCAGTCTAGGAACATGGAATTGGGTCAATCAAGGTCCAATATTGAGTGGGATCATTAATTATGGTCTTTATCAATTACGAGGTGATCTCGAGATAGTTTCAGAAACGGAGGCCTATTATTCTGGTAACAATGGCAGGTGGAGCATAGCTAAAACGATGGATGGAGGAGCGAGTTGGACCATTGTGTATAGTGGTCCCGCCAATTCAGGCGGCCAGGATATAAAGATTTTGAGCAGCGGTGATCTTGTTGCAACGGGTTTTTTTGAAACTGCAGTACGAAGCTTCGTGATTTTACAAAGTCCGGATAACGGTTCCACCTGGAACATTGAGTATCAGAACAATACAGTTGAAAAACAAGGAGTAACAATCACTCCTGCGAACGATGGTTCAATCATGGTGTTCGGAACTTTCAGAGACACTCCCAATCAAATTATAAATGTTCGTTCGGTTGATAATGGATTGAGTTGGGGCGATAGAGGAATTGTTTATTTTAAGCAAAACTTCTGGACCATCGGCAAATGAAATCTATATCGGAGGTAACGCTGGTGCAGCTGGCTTTTATTTAAGAAAATCAAATAACAGTGGCTCATCTTGGAACTTGGTTGATTCCAATCCGGCCTTCCTCAGTGATCCTCATGTGACGGTTTCTCCAGATGGAACTGTCTATTACATGGGCAAAAACGGAGCAAACTGTAATTTAAGAAAGGGAACCGCAAACGGAACTATTTGGAGTACGATTCAAACTTTTCCGATTAAACCAGGAAGTATAGGTTGCGATACAAGAGCTTTGGAGGCCTTCAGTGATGGTTCTCTGTGGCTTTCAGTAAGAGAGCTTGGTGTGGGCCCTGTTAATCAAGGGGTCATATATCGTTCAACCGATGGTGGAGCGACTTTTACTGAGGTTTTCCGAGAGTCCCAGATACTTCACCATCAGACAATAAAGAGGCTCGCAAATGGTGATGTCCTGGCGCAGTCTTATTACACCGTCATGAAGACTTCAGACAATGGAGTTTCATGGCAAGTCCTTTATGATGGCACGCCTACACTGAATGAAGTTAAGGAGTTCGCATTAGATACTGTCGGCCGACTCTATGTCCTAGATGATAACAATCGGGTCTGGGCCCAGAACCAATTTGATCAGAGTTGGTTTGTTACCTATGATTACACCCTCATTAACATGCTTTATGGTCGAGAATTAACTAAAATTACTGATTGTGGTAATAATAGTGGAGTGTGTGTTCTGGCTAAATACGAACAACGTATCGTCGGCGCAGTCAATGAAATGATTCCACTCGTAGTTCCCTAAAGGATTTCAATCTCTCCAGTGTCACCGTTCATTCTGATCTTCATTCCGCTCTTAAAACGCTCTGTCGCATTTTTCACATTGATAATGCAGGGAATTCCCAGTTCACGAGAGATAATCGCCGCATGAGAGAGCATGGAGCCCTTCTCGATGATGATTCCTTTCACTCCAACGAAGAAGTATCCCCAGGCGGGATCGGTTCTTTCTGCCACGAGAATTTTTCCATTGAGAGAGGGTGCTTGATTGAGGTCGAGTACCACTTCACACTGAGTTTCGATAATGCCACCAGAGCATGGGACACCACGAACAGAGTTGGAAGAAGTGACAGTTGATTTGTCTGAAAGCTTTTCGGCAAATGTTAGATCATTCACAATGAGGCGATCAGGTAGTTTTAAATCTTTGAATTTCTCTAAATGATTTTTACGAAGAGAAATCAGCTCCCTCCAATAACCTGGCCCATAAGTATCATAGACCAGTGACATTAATTCATCGTAAGTGAGATAGAAAATGTCCTCAGTTTGCTCGATCCATTTCTTTGCCACGAGATTTTTCCCGATGCTTAATACGAGCTTACGAGAAAGACCTTTGAATCGAACACGATCAAAGCGAGCGTCTTCACGGAAGCAAATAACCTCAGTGCATTTCCTGAAGAGTTGCCAGAAGAGGAGCGAAGTCAGAGGTTTGGCGAACCAATATTTTTTTAATTCTTTATGAGCGTAATCACTTTTTTCACGTTCGCGGCTTCGCTGAGACTTTTCACTCATACCTGATTTTGCATACTCGAGGATGAGCTTGATCGTGGTCTCAGGATTTTCTCTGGCAGTGGGAACTTCAATTTTCATTTCCCATTGTGAGCGGTCCCCGAAGCGATCCAAGTGGGCCTTGAACTTATGATAGAAATCTCTAAACTCTGAATGCTCGAGAAGACGCGCCAGAATGTGATGATCCTGCAGGTTTTTTTCTAAAAAAGTTACAAGTGCATGATTGGCCCGCACACTTTCCGCGAGGCCAATAAGGGAATAGATCGCTTTGGAGCTCTCTAAATCTTCTCGGTGGCTTAATAAATCATTGTACAGTTGATCTCCGCGACTCCCTGCCAGGCGGCCCGCCAGAATACGGCATGAGCGATTAAGCACAGATGAGAAGAAATCGTTTAAAAGAGGAATTTTAATAATCGCCAGGAACTCTGAGTCCAGGCGGCTTAGTAAATGAATCGTTTCAAAGGCATCTTTGGTGTTATGAGCATCACGGTTAAAACGCTCATACAGCTCTTTGAATTCTTTTTTATATTGGCGGTGGTGACGGCCGGCCATGAAATAAAAACTCGCAAATTTCGGTAAAATCTTGGCGATGATGCGAAGTTTTTGGAATAGAGTGCGCTCTGGCACTTCGATCATGCCGGAAGTTCCAATTCCAACCATTTCCTCGAATGAAGAAGCTGCCTTCTCGCCACCGAATGGAAGAAGAGTGTAGACCGAGTACCAGTTATTTAAATTGTAATAAATCTGACCGCCCCATTGGCCCACTAAATTTTCCAGACTGTGGTTAATGTAACGAAAATCATCTTCTGAGAAACCCAGGTAGCGCACGAGATTTTTAAAATTCGCTGAATAGCCACGTGCCAGAGCTGTATATGTCAGGGGAGTGGACTGCTTTGGGTAGTTCTCTGCAATGTTGCTGTTATCAAAAATATGGATGTGCTTGCGCGATGGCACTGTCGTGATGGGTCTGGCCTGAAGAACAAACAAATCACCGTTTCTAAAAGTGAATTCTATATCAAGGAAGTGCTCGACTTTGGAACTTAAGATTGATGATGCCTTAAGGAGCTTCTCAATATCTGAGTCGGAAAGAGTTGAAAGTTCTCTTTGATTGTCGGCGAGCTCTTTCTTAATAAGAGTGTTACTGCCTTGATCAAAAGCGATGTAGTGCTTCTTATTGTGGATATGTCTTTCTTTTACAATATAATTTTCCACGATGTACCGATCGGTATCAGTCTCTTCATCAACAATGCCTTGTCCGAGACCAGGACCGGCGACGATAATTTGCTCGGTAATTTTTCCTAGAGGATCTGCCTGAAAGAGGACACCGGATTTTTCGCCATCAATCATCGCTTGGACTACGATGTCCATTTTTAGGAGGGTCCAAGAGAGTCGGCGGTCCACACAGTATTGCAAAGCTTTGGTATGAAACAGCGAGTGCCAGACTTCTTTGATCGCTTCGTTTAACTTTTGCGATATGAAAAGTTTAGTTTCAAAAATTCCCGCAAACGAATGCTCAGGAGAGTCTTCAAGTGAGGCCGAAGATCTCACGGCGTAATGAACGTTCTTCCCGAGATCTAAACGAGTATCAGGAATATGAACAGAATGAATGAAACTCTTCGCGAGATTTTCAATTTTCTTGGCATCAGTTGTTGCTAGTGCTTCATGGAGTTCGTCCCAGATTTTTTTGTCTCCCCAACTAATGAACTCTTCGTGAGTGATCACTGTGAAGGGCGGAACATTCAATCCAAGAGATGCGAGAAACTTGAGAGAGCCGGCCTTACCATTAAACATGAAATTGTCTCCAGGCCTTATATGTGAGAGCGGCCAGAGGAATAAATAAGTGTAGGGTCATATAGATTTCGGCCACAGGCTTAAGATTTTTTAGTCGTGGCCTCATACCATGGAACAAGATCGCAAGAAGTAATAGAAGGTTCAGAGCGAGTAAAGGTATGTTCATCCCTTCAAGGCCTTCAAACAGACTTACCATCACGAGGTTATTCAGAATCGTAACAACGACCCAGAAGGCCGCAAAGGCGAGAGATCCTTTAAATCCCATCATCGTTGAATAGATTTGATAGCCAGGCATTTCATCTTCCGGAAGATAGGTTTTACGAAGAACTTCCCAAGAAAGTCCGGGAAGGACAATGAAACCGATAATAGAAAGTTTCTCCGGTAGTGACCAAGATACGTTATTTTGATTTAAAAGATAGGCCTCGGCATACCAGTATAAGAACAGACCTACCGGAGCATGAGTAAAAAAAGCATAGAGCCTATTACTTGAAATGGTCTTCTCCATGAAAAACCATTTGCCCATGCAAAACGTAAAGAACAGGGCCAACAAAAATTCAATAAGAGCGTGTGGGAAGATTATATTAATGATCACGCTAATAACTGTGACAACGACTAGTAGGACATTTAAATCCGAAAGTTTTAAGCGTCCCGATGGAATAGGGCGGTCAGGAAAAAACTTTTGATCAGTTTTAAAATCTTTAAATTCATCGCTAATGCGGTAGTAGAGCAAAAGGAAAAAAGTACTGAAGGCCGGAACCAGGAAATGCCATTCGAATTTTGTGAGTTTGAAATCAAGAAGGATAATCAGATAGATAAATAGGGTCACAATCAAGGAAAGTACCAGACGGGAACCCGGCTCAAGCTGCTCACGGCAATAGCATTGAATCCTTTCAATGAATGACATAAAAACCCCTTTATTTCATTCTAAAGGGTTCTGGTTTTTGTGCCATAAAAAAAGGCCCCTTTCGGGGCCCAATCTTACAATTTAATGCCTTTAAATATCTTTTTGCCTTTTTCCTTAAGATCGTCGATGGCCTTATTACTTCCACCGGACTTGAGCTTGGCAATTTCTGCCTTGATGCGGTCCTCGTTCTTCTTATAAAGCTCTTCGAGGTTCGTGAGTTGAGACAAATTGGCGTTGTTGCCGCCGATAAGTTTCATAAGCTCGGCCTTCGGTTGGTTGATTTTTTCATCTACCAAAGCGCTGATTTTATTTTGGGCCTCAGTTACTTTGTTGCCCACTTCGCGAGTAAAGCCCTGGGCCAGCTCATCTCCCAAATTGGAATTGATGTGCATGCTGAGATTGCTGAAACTTCCAGTGGCAGATCCGTTAATATTGATTACCGGAATGTTGTTAACGACATTGTTAAGCATCTCACGGGCAATTTTATTCGAGGTATCGACTAAAAATTGAGGCCTCGTAAGTGCTGAAGTCCAGTTCATGCTGATCTTCTGTTCCACAAGGTTTGCCGAGATGGTGCTTGATCCAACTGCGTTTTTAAAACCAAATTTAAGATCTTTGTTCTCAACAAAAAGCTTTTCAGGAACAGCAAAAGAGTTGACCTGAATAAGTGCCGATTGTTTGCCTACGTCGCGTGTGAAGTCGGCGGTGAGTACCGCTTTTACTCCATTCACTTGCACTCCTGGGAAATCACCACGAACATCAAGCACGATGGGCTTTTTGATTTGCTTCGGCGCCGTTGTTACGTTGGTAAGCTCACCAGATACCTGACCAGAATATGAATCAGCTGTACCTTTAGAACTAATGGCCGCACGCTTTAGCCAAAAGAGTGGGTAACCAGTGGTGATCGGAAACTCATAGTTTTTACCTTCTGAGCGTTTGCGTGGAACCACAACATCTTCTTCTTTTTTCTTCTCTGGAAGATATTGTTTGGCGAGTGCTTGATACTTGCGTGCTTTTGCGATGTATTCGGCGAATTGACCGGCAAATAAATGCATGGCCATGTCTTTAAAATCAAGTTTTGGGATAGAGAAGCGGTTCTTTAAAGAAGCGATATCTTCATTAACCAGCGCCTGAAGTTCCTTCGGATAAGCTGCAACGGCATTAACTTCGCTTTGAAGCTGCTTGGTTGATTTATCGATTTCCTTATACTGCTTGTTCACTTCTTTCAGAAGATCATTAAGTTTAGAGACACCTTGAGCTTGCTTCACGAAATCTTTTTCTTTCGTGATGGCATTAACTTCGTTCTCGATTTGCTTAAGTTTTGAAGTGTCTGAAAGTTCTTTAACTTTACCGTCCCAGAACTTCTTCTTTTCATTCACATCGGCCACCATGGCGTTCACTCGTGCTTCTGATTTAAGAGTCCCACGGATTTGTTGAATCTGTGCCTCATAGTCACCGCCACCAGCGATTGCGAGAATATCACCAAGCATGTTTGAGCTGTATTTATTCTTAACCTGTGCCATGACTTCGTTTTGAAGTTCGTTGAGCTTACTTGGTTTGGCCGGTTCCGGAGGAAGGACCTTACCTGGAGATTTTCTTGGTTTATAGAGCTGAATGTTGTTGATACTTGCGTCCTCAACTACAAATTTCATTCTCAAAAGAGCGTCCCAAAGATAACCAAAGTGCATGTTACCGATTTCAAGAATATTTTGAGAAGGTTTCTCTTTATCTGTTACTTGCAGACGATCAAGATCAAATGATCCCTTAATGAAACTCGTTCTAACTGAATCCACATTCACTTCTGCTCCATTGGCCTGTGTACCCACATACTCAATGAGCTTTTTCATGTGATGATCGAAGTAATATGTAAAATAGATAAAGGTAATGGCAGTAAGTACCAAGACCGGAATGATGGCCTCAAAACGAATTGGGCCCTTCTTTTTATTTTTCTTTTCTTCTGTTTTTGTTTTGTCAGTCATAGGGCCCCGCTTATTTCCAGCTATATTGTTCGTACTTGTAGTACCACTGATAAAACTTAGTTGCCTGAAGGGCCTTCCAGAACTTGGTGCCTTTAAAGCGAGCAACTACGATTTCACGATACTTAACAATAAAGTACTGGCTCAGAATGAACACAATTGGTGATAGAGCAAAAGTAACAACCGCTGAGCCCATCACAATTGAGTTGTTAAAACGAGTGAAAGGAATGATCGGCATGTTGTATAGGGTAGTGAAGAAACCTTGAAGAGATTCCATTTCAAGAACTTTTTGTCCGACAAAATCAAACGCGGGATCTAATAAGAAGGCGATGAATTTGAAAAAGAAAGCTGCCACCAGGGCGGCCCCAATTTGAATGCGAAAGAAAAAGAGAATCAGAAAAATGAGTAAACTGTGAAGTGAAAGAACTGGAGTCATTCCTAAAATAAAACCGCAGGTCATCCCTAGGGCCAATGAAATGTTACCAGTGTCCGAATTGAGTAACTTAATGAAAGCAAATAGCTGTTTGAGAATCAGTCCCATGTCCTCTCCTTAAAAATCCTTTGCCATAATTTTAAAGAGCCGAAGGAGATTTGACCACAATAATGAAATGACTGGCAGAGCGTCAGATTTTAGTGTTGAATTTGACTCGAATCTTTAAAGATCTCCGCATGCCCTTCAGGATGAGAAGAATGCCAATGCCATGAGTGCGCAACAATCGTATCAATCGATGGATACAGTGGCAGCCATTTGAGTACTTTTCTTATCTTTTGAGAGTTGGCAATGAGTATAGCAGGATCACCGACGCGTCTTTTGAGCTCAATCGTTCCAATCTTCTTTCCGGTTGCCTTCTCACAAGCTGTAATGACTTCTTTTACTGAGAAGCCTCTATCGCTGCCTATGTTGAAGACTTCTTTAATACCAGGTCTTAAATGATCTACAGCAAGAACATGCGCTCGAGACACATCCAAAACATGAACGAAATCTCTGATGCAAGTGCCATCGGGAGTCTGGTAATCGGTACCAAAAACTTCAACCACACCTTCTTCCTGAGCAGCATGAAGAATTCGCGGAATGAGATGACTCTCTGGATGGTGGTCTTCCCCTAAGACTGAGTCTGTACTTGCGCCTGCCACATTGAAGTAGCGAAGAATAATGTAGTTTAGATTGTAAGCATGACTGAAGTCTTCAATCGCCGTCTCCGCCATTAATTTACTTCTACCATAAGGTGTAATGGGTTCTGGGTGCTCATTTTCAACGATCGGAATGAGATCAGGATTTCCATAGATAGCAGCTGATGAGGAGTAAACGAGATTTTTTACTCCGGCCTTAATCATCGCCGAAAGAAGATTGAGAGTAAGGGAGAAGTTAGTGAAATAGTATTTATAAGGCTCATGAACACTTTCGCGAACATCAGTAAGGCCCGCAAAATGCATAACAACTTCTATTTTATGGGCCTGAAGGGTTCGAATGATGAGATCTTGATTGGAGAGGTTACCAACAATGAAACTTGCTCTGGGATCGACTGCTTCCTGATGACCTTTGGAGAGATTATCCAAGACCGTCACAGTGTGACCTGAATTTATAAGGTCACGAACAGTGTGACTTCCAATATAGCCTGCGCCTCCAGTAACAAGTATTCTCATCTAGGCTTCCATCGGATCGGCACTAAATTTGGGCCATTCGTGGATTTCCTTTTGTTGGCAAACTTTTGCAAGGTCGAGCGATTCTCCTATCACAGCATGCATATCGAGATAGCGATACGTACCTAATCTTCCAATAAAGGTAATTTTATCTTCTGATTCACACATGTCCATATAACGCTCAAGCAGTTCAATGTCCTGATTTAGGCGAGTAGGGAAATAGGGAACATCGTTTGCTTCACAAGGTCTGGCATATTCTTTAAAGCAAACCGATTTCTCATGCTCTTCCCAAGGCATGAAGTGTTTGTATTCGGAGATTCGGAGATAAGGTACATCTTCTTCGCAAAAGTTAATGATGCTATTTCCCTGAAAATCTCCATCCTCGATAAACCTTTCAAAATGAAGAGTCCGATATCCCAATCGGCCCAATTTGAAATTAAAAAACCCATCCATGGGACCACACCAAAAGGTATGATCAAAATCCCTTTTTCTTTCTGGATCAAGTCTTTGCCCAATTCGAACTTCAATATCATGATGATCTAATATTCTTTTGATGATTTCAGTATATCCACTTACCGGAATGCCCTGGTATTGATGATCGTAATAACCATCATCGTAATTAAAACGAACCGTCAGACGTTGAAGAAGGCCGGCCGGTAGTTCTCTTGGAGAAACACCCCACTTTTTGCGGGTATATCCTTCTATGAATGTTGAATAGATCTCTTTCCCAAAAAACTTCAGTGCATATTCTTCCAGGTTTTTTGGGTCCTTAATTGAAGAGTCGCCTACCGAACCAATAAAATCCCGGGCCTCTTTAGGACGGAATTTTTTTTGGAAGAGCTGATTAATCGTCATGAGATTTATTGGTAAATTAAAGATGCCTTTTTCAGTTTCGGCCTTAATTCGATTAACAAATGGTTCGAATCTGCCCCACTGATTAACATATTCCCAAACGTCCTCACGATTCGTGTGGAAAATATGAGGTCCATATTGATGGACCATAATGCCAGTTTCTTCATCTCTCTTCGTATGACAATTTCCACCCACGTGGTTTCTTTCATCAAAGATCGTAATTCTGTATTTTCCAGTTTCGGCTAGCTCCCTAGCAAGGACCGCTCCCGCGAATCCAGCTCCTGCAATGCCGATGTGGTATCTCATTGGTACTGCTCCTGTTCCAAATCATCTGGTAAATGTAAATCAAAAAGCTTTTTCACAGCTTGATGAGACGAGGTGGGGTGAATTTGTTTATCACTCTTAATGACTGAAATTATTCTTCTAGGATGATCGGCCGAAATTTCAGTCTGAGTTAGTAATTTTTCTTTCATCGTTTCAGAAGCACAGTCGGAGAATTTTTGATGACTGATTCCTCCGTCGTTCAAGAGGTGGACGACACCTTTCTCTTCATCGATCAGAAGATCCAGACAATGGTTGGCAATTTCTTTAAGCTGTGACTCGGAAATATTGCATTCTTCTAATACACAATATTCGGAATCTGGATCCAGCACCGCACTGGTTCTAATAATTAAGGCATCTGGATGTGCATTGATGACATGGTCTTCATTTTCCACTTCACTTCGATCAAACACATTCTCCGGAGCAGAGACATTACTTTCGGCATATGAGGCCTTGGCATGTTTTTCAAAGACCTGATCAGAAGAAAAAGTTAGAAGTGGAATATTTCTGTCTCCACAGATTTCTGCCAATTTCAAAGCACCTGTGACTTTTTCAGTATGCTTTTCATTATCAATATGGATAAATCCCGCCGCATTGATGACTGCCCATGGACGGAAGACATCGATTGTTCCCTCAATCGAATCTTTGTCGGTAATATCTAGTTCCTGCCTTCTTACCATCCGGTTGTGGATGTTCCTGCTGCCACAGGCGCTTGCGATCGCTTGAGCGAGGACGCCGTTGGCACCTAATATAAGAATGGGTTGCACGTCACTTCGATGATAAAAACGAATGAAGTCACCATTGCGGTCGCTCCATTGAATTCTTCTGGACGTTTCCCAGTGGCCCTCGGATTTTAAAACAGGCGAATGAGAGTATCCGTTGGTTGCTAGTTCTTTGATTAAAAGGGCAAGACCTGTTGGAACTGGTTTTTGTGAGGGGGCGTGGAGCTCGAAAGCGCCTGGATTATAGAAACTCTCTCCATCATGCCAGGCAAACGTTCCCAAGAGCGCCGAAGAGGTCACTGCATCAATTTGAATATTTTGTTTTCTTAGGGTATCTGCCAATTGCCAGGTCGTATTTAGCCATCTCATTTGGGCCTCACGTTCACCCAGAATATGAGTTTCAGTGATTGCCAGAGGAATCTGATACCGCTCCCATGCTTCCAACAGGATGCTTCCTGGATTCACATTTTCTACTTTCCCTGAATCAACAGCGGCAACGTTCGTATAGACAAGTTTGTCATGCTCGATTTTTGTCCATTCTGGATAAAGTGAAACTTCTTCATCTAAAAAACGATCACTCATCAGAGTGTGTCGTACACCGATGATATCAGGAGAACATGAATTTTCTTCGAACCATTTAATTTCTTCTTCTCGAATCCCGTTTTGAAGAAGATTTTGAAAAAGTGGGTGAGCGGAAGTTACTTTCCCACAAAGAAGATCAAGGGCGAACCACTTACGGTTGTTCTCAAGTTCTGCCACTTGTTTCAATTTCTCGGTGCTAAAGAAATTCCCCAAAGTTTCGGTTTGGATAAATTTAGCGCGAGGATTAATTCTACGAATTTCCTTCATCGCCATTATGGTTGCTTTGCATTGATGAATAATCGCTTTAAAAAAATAGGTCTCATTTTTTAGATGAGGGTACCAAAGTCCCTCAAGGCAACTGAATCTTGCTGTTTGTGTAATTTCATGAATAGGTGCGTACTCATCGACCTCCGGATATCTTGTTGCAAAAAGACGAGCATAGGTCGAAAACTTTTCCGGAAAATCAGGGTCAATCAAACTTGTATAAACGGGTCCACTTCCGTGATGAAGGAGTCTGGCCACCACCTTCAATTCAAGGCGTTTTAATTCATTCAATCGTTCATCTAAGTAGGACCAATCGCAATGATCTAAATCTCGAGGAGCAACTGTCTCCCAAAGACATGGATAAAATATTTTTTTAATCCCAAGTTTTTTAAATAATTGAAGATCATTAAGACGCTTATGATGCCCGCTCTTTTCAATCTGATTGATATAGCGATCCCCCATGCGATTGAGGGTAGACTCAATTCCGCCCCACATCTCTAACGGTTTCATCTTATACCACTCTGCTAGTTGAAATGTTCAAAGGATGGATGATTCTTGGTCGTTCCTCTCTGAATTTTCTGTCTTTTACGAAATCAAGTTCCAACTGGGCCATCTTTTCATGCAGACTGTCCCAAGATTGATCTTTTAAGAAATGATCAATTCGGTCCAGCCATTCAGGGTTGTTCTTTTCCTGCATGGCCATTTCAATTTCTTCCAGAAATGTTTCCGCCTTGTCTGCAATACGCACTAGCTGTTTCTTTCCAAATGGACTTACAACATCTGGAACACTGGTTGATACGACTGATTTTCCTGCTGCCAGGTATTCTAGGGTCTTCATTGGTGAGACGAATCTGGTCGTTTCATTTTGAAGATAAGGCATCATGGTTGCGTCCCAACCCGCCAGGTATAGTGGGAGGGCGTAGTAGTCTTTCTTTCCTAGATAATGAACATTTGGTCTTCTAGGTAATGTTCTTGTGTCTAAGTTAACAACTGGACCGGCCAGAACAAATTGGAATTCAGGTTTTAAATCCGCCATCTGCATGACGAGATCAAAATTAAAGCGATGATCAATGACTCCGTAGAAACCAATTCTTGGGTGCGGGATATTGATTTGATCATCCGGTTCCACTAACTTCGTTCTGCCCTGGGAGAAATGAGCGTAATCAAGACCACTCGGCATATAATGGATATTATGATGGATGTGTTTCTTGGCCTCATAAATGGACTGTCCCGCAGAGAAAACAATATCTGCCTTTTCTAGCAATTCTTGTTCCTCGGCAAGGCCCTGTTCTTTTTGATAAGAAAGATGATCCAAGTAATCGAAAATGACAGACTTCGGTTCTAAGTGACGTGAGAAGGTAAGGGCCTTAGGTGAATAATACCAAAGTGTATAATCAATCAGTTCTTCCTCATAAATAAGTTCATCCACCAAATCAGTAAGCGCTGCTACCATCTTTGTGGGATCAATACTAGTTGGTAGATAAGGAATGACCACTAGGACATTCTCTGCTGTCTCTCTTAAGTGCAGACGCGGAATTTCCGTCATCCCAAAAACAGGTTCCTCAAAATAAAAGACCCGACGATTTTTGGCCTGACGTGATAACAAATGCTGCGGGCGTTGAAATAAAAAGTCCCAACGTAGATGCGAAAAAACCAATAGGTCTGACGTTTCACTGGCGGTGTTCATCATTTGCTCTCCAGAATGTTCAGATTATTTGAGACTGGTGGACTCCCTGGGCCATTTGTGATCCGGTCTGGTTATGCCAGCCGGATGCCAAAGCTGAGAGGGGATTTCGAGGGATAAGGGCACTTAAGTGGTGGCAATTTAGGACGAAAACGGGGCAATTCACCCGAGAGTTTTCGTCCGCCCTGAGAGTGAGAAATAATTACATGGGCCAGGCCTTTCGATGGCACTTCTCGTCACCACGGCAGGTTATTTTTTCAGGCTTTAAACTGTCTGAAGAAATATCCCCTATAATGCCGCAACCTCAAACGGTGGAGATTTATTTTGAAGTTTGCTCTGATCATTTTTTCGACACTTCTTTCAACTCTTGCTTTTGCGGATCTGGCAGAAATGCACCAACAAAAGTGTGAGACTGCAGAAGTAAAAGAACTTATGGGTGAGAACGGCTCATGTCGAATTGTGGCGGCCCCAAAGAAATTTACTGCCTCAGGAACTTGTACTGGAACTTTCATGGAGATGTTTCCATGTAAAGTGACTTACATTGCGGAGGATTCGATCTCTGCTCTTAGTATTACTTGTGGCGATCCTAGTAATCCAGTGATGAGTCAGGAAATGAGAGCAAATAGTCTTGGGTACAATATTGCAGCTCTTATCAAGGACTCAGAAGGAAAGACCATCATTCAAAATGATGAGACTGAGTACAAAAGCATTCAAAGTAATGCGCTAAAAGTTGTTCTAGATAATAATACGATAAATATTGCTCTGACTTTTCAGGCCGGTGATATCAATCTGACGAATGTGTCGTGCACGAAGTAATTACTTTTGAATTTGGGCCTTAGTCAGGCGTTCCATCTCAAAGCGGCTGTCAGTTTTAAACCAGTCATTTCCAGCACCACGACCTACGGCCTTAAGGAGATCGGTCACGATCTTTCCATCTTTCATGATGTTTTCATCGACGTGAACTAACTTAACCTCGCCGGTAATTAAAGAGCCTGAACCTGGGACCTTTCCGTAACAAAGCATATCTCTGAATTCACATTCAAATTGAATAGGCGATTCAAGTAAGCGCTTGGCCTTGACCACTTCTGAGTCAATAGGAGTAAGTCCGGAGAACTTAAATTCATCTTCGCCGTAAGGAAGTTCAGTTGAAGCGAGATTTACTTTTGTATAATTACTTTCTGTACAAAAATTTACAACGAACTCTTTTTCTCTCAGAATATTCTTAACTGTATCTTTGAACTCACCGTTCGAAGTTCTGATCATCGGACAAAAAGCGATAATCATCGGAGAGGCAGATACGGCCGTGAAAAACGAAAACGGAGCTAGATTATTAGAACCGTCGATGTTACGAGTAGAAATAACTGCAATTGGTCGAGGAATAATTGAGCCAATTAAAAATTTATAATTATCTGCAAAGGCGCCGGTTGTTTGGTATGTTTTCATACCCGATAGCTTATAAGATTCAATATGATGTTTAAAACTCTATTTTTTATTTTTGCTCTTGTACTCACTGCTAAATCAGCGATTTCAGCGGTTAATGCTCGATGGTTAACGGTGACTGCTGTTTCGATTGATGATGGAAAGACCCGGCTTTTATTCGATCCGGCCTGGACCAGACCAAGCTTTAAGCACTGGACGGGTATCTCCAAATTGACCTCTGATGAGGCCCTGGTTAAAGCAGTTCTTGAGAAGAACCAGCTTACAAAGATCGATGCTGTGTTTGCCAGTCATTCTCACTTCGATCACGTCATTGATGCTCCATTGGCCGCCAAACTTGGTAATGGTATTTTCTATGTGGACGAAAGCTCTGAGAGGATTGCCAAGGCCTATAAAGATCCTGCGATTAAAACTCAGCGCTATAAGGCCGAAGAGAAAATCAAAGTGGGGGATTTTACCATCACACCACTGACTCGTGGGCACGCTAAAATCCTTCATATGTTTGCTTTCTTACCTGGTCCAGTACCGGAAGATTGTTCTCTCAGTTTCTTTGACTATCACGAAGGGGAAACTTGGTTTTATCTGGTTGAGCATCCGGAAGGAGTGATCCTGGTTGATCAAGGGTCCAAGGCACATCCTGAGATCTTAAAGAAGCACACAACTAAAGTGGACGTACTGTTCCAAGGTGTTGCGAACAGAAAGAATGATGAAGACATTGTTGAAGGACATGCTAAGACTTATCAACCGAAGATTTTCATTCCTCTGCATTTTGATAATTTCTTCAAAGACTTTAATGATGGGAAATGGTCTGAGCTACCGGGTGCAAAGCTAGATGAGATATTGGCGAAAGTTAAAAAGGCCTACCCAACAATGCAAGTGGATAGGCCCGAGTATGGAAAATCGATGACTGTCTTAGAAATCAAAAGATAGTTTACCAGACACTCTTTTCGCGTCCTGGATTTGAGAACCTTCAACACCAAGCTTGATGAAGAACAATTGGATGTTAGCACCAACTGCAAGGAAGCTGCCTGACATGTTTACTGATTCTTTTGTTGCAGAAGTATAACCAAGAATCTGTCCAGTTGCATTCAGGTCACCTTCAATTTTAGAAGTACCTACTTTGGCGTAAGGAGTGAAAAAAGCGAAAGTTTTTGAAATCCCGATCCAATAAACAGTCGTCTTTGTTTCAAGCTCAATGTCTGATTCCGGAATTGAATTTGGAACATCAGCGTCCTGGTGGAATTTCACATTACCTTTAGAAAAATCAGCACCAATGGCGATATCAAGTGGAAGTGATACAAAGCGACCAAAGTTCCAACCTAGACCAAATGAACTGCTCTTTGCCTTTACATCACTGAACTCTTGCTCAGGTAGATAACTTGCTTCAACAAACAGATCAAACGGGAAATGGGCGCGTGCCATAATCGCAGCATGGTAGAGGTTTTTAAAATCACTTCCATCACCACCA
Source organism: Peredibacter starrii (assembly GCF_034259205.1). Classification (GTDB taxonomy): domain Bacteria; phylum Bdellovibrionota; class Bacteriovoracia; order Bacteriovoracales; family Bacteriovoracaceae; genus Peredibacter; species Peredibacter starrii. The sequence continues at coordinate 585,429 of NZ_CP139487.1, forward strand.
GAAGCATCAATAACATCAGCAAATTTCTTTGATTGTGTTTGTCCGCCTACAGCACCAATTTCAATTCCCCAAAGACCATCAGTTTCCGGAGCAGCAACTGCGGTGTGAGCAAAGTTACCACCGAACTCCATTGAAACATCTTCAACATCTTTCTTAGTTAGATCGCTAAACACAGGATCAGCGGCGTATGCTGACATTGATAAGAGGAGAGACAGGGCCAAAAGCTTCTTCATAAACTTCCTTGTGATAAATGAATGCTTTAATTTTCACCCATTTACCACCGGAAGCTAGATAGGAAATTCTTACTTGAGCATCCAACTCTTCCAATATTCCTTGTTCTCGAGTTTCTCGAACTCAGGAGTCATGTTTAGTGGATTACGGGCATCAATCATCACAGCGTATTCATCAGTGAATTCGTTCTCATTGGCCTTAAGGAAGGCCTTCGGGTGTGGCCCATGGTGAATGCCTTGTGGGTGATAAGTAATCGCGCCGGCATCGATATTATCCCGAGAGAAAAAGTTGCCTTGGTGGTAGAACAGGATTTCATCGTAATCAATATTTGAGTGGAAGAACGGAACTTTAAGTACACCCTCGCTGGTGTATTCAAGAGGTCTTGCCACAAATGAACAGATGACAAAATTCTGCGCAACGAATGTCGTATGACCTGATGGCGGAATATGGTAGCGGTGTGAATTGATTGGACAGTAATCGTAGATAGAAAGTTTCCAAGCATAGAGGGAACCTTTCCAACCTGTAACATCCAACGGATTGAACGGATATGTCACACGCGAGATCTTTCCGCGATGTTTGATATCAATATGGTACTCTTTTAGGTTTTGCTCAGAACCCACAGCTGCTTCTGGAACAAACTTGGCAGTTTGATCGTAAAGAGCATTTGGACCCAGAATTCCACGAGTCGGTTCTTCAAACTCTGAATGAGATTCAACTTTTAAAATTTTGCACGGTTTTGAAATGTAAGTCTTATAAGTCGTTCCACGCGGGATGATAATGTAATCACCTTTTACGAATGGAATGTGACCATAGATTGTTTCGATTTTACCTTCACCTTCGTGAATGAAGAAAAGCTCATCGAAATCAGCATTACGGAAGAATGAATCAAAATTAGCAGTCATCGTTCCTAAGTAAACTTCAACATCAGTGTTATAAAACATCTTTACGAAGTTATTCTGAAGCGACTTCTCTTCAAATACCGGTGGAAGATTGTGAGGGCGAAGTTCGCCAACAATATTGGTCCAATCAGTTGGTTTGTTTTGGTGGTAGAGATGAGAAACGCGACCGAAGAAACCTTTTCTTCCATGCTCTTCCTCAAACATCCCTTCAGGGATTTTTACGTGAGCTTGTTTTGTATAAACGCCACTCGCTTTGAAATTTTCTGCCATAACTTATCCTATGGTTTTGGGTTTGGTGTACCCACGATGTTTTTAAGTGTTCCGATTTTTTCGATCGATAGCTCAAGCTTATCGCCTGGCTTGATCCATTTATCTAATTCAAGGCCGCATCCGGTTCCTACAGTTCCTGAACCAATGAAATCTGTGGCACGAATCCATTCTTCCATGCCCATGTGTTCGATCATCTCGCCCCATGAGTAGTGTGAGTCGCCTGATTGACCACGGGACCATTCCTCACCATTCACTGATGCGGTCATCAGAAGATTTGGTTCCTCATAGTTGAATTCATCGTAGGTCACAATGACTGGACCCATGATGCTACACCAGTCTTTGCCCTTCGCAGGTCCAAGACGAATCGACATTTCTTTTCTTTGAATATCGCGAGCAGAAACATCGTTTAGAATAGTGAATCCGAAAATATGTTTTTTAATGTCTTTAGCTTTAACGTTTTTGCCATCACGGCCAATCACAACACCCAATTCAAGTTCATAATCCAGTTGTTGCGAATAAAACGGCCAAGGGATGATATCGTCCTGGCCGATGAAACCAGTGTTACCACCTTTGTAGTAGGCGGGAATTTCATACCAAGCAGGAGGTACTTCCTCTTTGCGTTTCTCAAAGCCCTTCTTCACGTGCTTCTCGTGAGCGTAGAAATCACGATACATCGCGATTTCATCCAGAGGAGCATCAAATTTTACATCTTTCACATCGTGAAGATGAAAAGCAATATCAGCACCGTTTAGAGTTTTAAGAGTCCCGGCCTGCATGAACTTTTTATAGCGCTCGATTGTATCTTGTAGCATTGGGATAGCAGCATCTTGATGAACGCGAAGAAATTGCGCCAGTGATTTAGGTGCAAACATTGCCGCGCGATTTTCAGGCGAATAGAATCCCTGATGCTCAAAATCCGCCTGCCATAAAAGGTTCACATCTATGACCGTTTTCTCATCAAGAAAAAGACCCAGGCGCTTTTGTACGCCCATGAAGGAAGAACGTTTGTAAGTTACGACTTTCATCTATGCACCACCGAATTTCTGCTTGTAGCGTGGAAGAACATCATCCATCGCTTCGTATAAGTGACTCATCTCTTCTTTCGTCCCGATCGAAATACGAACATGATCCGGCATTAGATTTGCGCGAAGAGGACGAATAATCACACCGTGATTAAGAAGTTCGTTGTAAAGGAACAAGCTTGCTTCCTCAGATCCGGTCTTAATGGTGATGAAGTTCGTCACACTTGGGATTGGATTAAAGCCATGATCAGTTAAATACTTAAAGAGTTCATCGTAACGAGCTTTATTGTTCTCAAGTGTACGAAGAAGGTGAGGATAATCTTTAAGCGCACCATAAGCTCCCTTCTGAGCAATCAGACTTGGCTCGAATGGGAGCTTAACTTTATGAAGGTTACCGATTAAGTACTCGTGACCGAATCCATAACCGCAACGAATGCCTGAAATACCATAGGCCTTCGAAAAGGTTCTAAGAGTAATCACATTGTCGTAACGGTAGTTCATGGAATCCGGATAGTCCCATTGGCCCTGAGCAAATTCGAAATAGGCCTCATCCAAAATCACAATTGTATGACTTGGAACATGTTTCATAAGGTAATCGAACTCTTCTTTCGTGATATAAGTTCCAGTTGGATTATCAGGATTTGCAATGTACACAATCTTGGTGTTTTCAGTAATTTTCTCTGCCATCGCTTTAACGTCATACTTGTAATCGGGACGACGAGGAACCTGAATGAGTTTGGCGCCCACTGATTTTGCAAGAATCAGAAATCCGATGAAGGTATTTTCTGATGTAACAACTTCTTCATTTGGTTGAAGAAAAGCACGAACAATATAACCCATGATTCCTTCAGAACCATTACCGAGGATAATATTTTGCGGCTTCAAACGGTAAAGCTCACAAAGAGCATTTTTAAGCTGGTGAGCAAACATATCTGGGTAACGATGAACGTCCCAAAGTGCATTGGTCATCTCACGAATGGCGAATGGTGATGGGCCAAGTGGATTCTCGTTACTCGCTAATTTCGAAATTTTTGTCAGACCTTTTTCTCGAGCAAGCTCTTCAATTGGCTTACCGGCCTGATATACCTCAAGTTTTTCAATGTACTCTGGAACAAGTTTCTTTTGCATAGTGCCTTCTGTAAAAAAATGACTCTAAAAAAGTACCAAAAACCATGGGGGAAGGCATTGAATAAAATCATGATTTGCTATGCGCCAAAATGAACTTTGGCATTCTGACAAAAGCAATGTAGGCTGAATGAATGCATACTTTCACACCTGACCATCTGATTGGGCTAATTTCTGCCGGTTATCACGGCCTAATTGCCTACATCGATAAAGAGTTTAAGTATCATTTTGTGAATGAGTACTACCAAGATTGGTTTGGTCAAAATCCTTCTGAATTAATTGGTAAATCTGCAATGGAAGTCATTGGCAAAGAGGCCTTTGCAGAACGTCTTCCTTATCTCGAGCGAGTTCTTCGCGGTGAAAAATTAAAATTCTTTTCTTATCTTCCTCATAAAACTTTGGGCCGTCGTGAAGTTGAACAAATCTATCATCCTGACATCAAGGAAGACGGATCAATCCGCGGATTCATTGTTATGGTTCGTGATATTACAGATCAACGAAGGGCCGAACGAGTTGCACAGGAGAGTGAAGCAAGATTCAGGGGTTTGACTGAAGTCATGCCTCAGATTGTTTGGATCACAGACGATGAAGGTAAAGCGATTTTTTTTAACAATAACTTTTCACGAGTTACTAATACTCGCATGGAAGATAATCTTGGAAATGGTTGGGTCAATTCGGTTCACCCTGAAGACAGAGTAAATCTCATTCTTCAGTGGGGCGAATCCATAAAGCATGGTTCACCATTTGAGGCCGATTATCGCATTAGAATGGCAGATGGAAGTTATCGTTGGCATGTTGCCCGCGGTATTCCGATCAAAAATGAGAAAGGGAAAGTTGAAAGATGGGCGGGCACGACCACAGATATTGAAGATCAAAAAAATGCCCGGGTTCTCGCGGATAAAGAAAGAGAACGAATTTACTCTCTCTTCATGCAAGCGCCAGTATTAATTGCTGTCATGAATGGGCCCGATCATATTTTTGAAATGATCAATCCTGCAGGAATAAAAAATCTTGGTGGAAAACAAGTCATTGGTCTTCCTTTAAAAGACGCTCTTCCTGAGTTCATCCCTCAAGGGTTTGTAAAACTCATGGATGAAATTTATTTCAGCGGTAAGGGAATGTTTTTTCCCGCTCGCGAACTCCACATTCAAAATGCCGACGGTACTAAAATTGAAACTTATCAGGATCTTTTTTACGAACCAATTAAAGACGAGAATGGTCTTACGACTGGTATCCTCTCAATGGCAGTTGATGTTACTGAGCAAGTGAAGGCCTTGAAGAACATGGAAGAGGCCCTCAAGTCGAGAGATCAATTCTTGTCTATTGCTTCTCACGAATTAAAAACACCTTTGACCTCACTTAAACTTCAATCTCAACTTACTTTGAGAATGCTCGAAAAAAACAATGAGATTCCAACGGAAAGACAGAAGCTTCAGGCCCTACAGCAAAGTGATTTAGTGACCAAACTTACTCGTCTCATTGATGACATGTTGGATGTATCGCGAATCAGAACCGGTAAACTCAATCTTGAAAAAGGTCAGCATGAGATTGGTGATATCGTAAGGGAAGTGGTTTTTCGGATGGGGCTTCTCTTCGAAGCTGCAGGGATTCCATTGCCCGCAGTAAAAGCTGACAGCAAAATGTCGGGTCTTTGGGATCGTTTTAGATTGGAGCAAGTCATTGGAAATCTTCTGACCAATGCTATTCGTTACGGTAAAGGCAGGCCGATTGAAATTCTTATCGAGAAGAAAGGCACTATGGCGTCAGTCTCGGTGACCGATCAAGGTTATGGAATTGATAAAGTCGATTTGGAAAGAATTTTTGGCCGTTTCGAAAGAGCGTCACATTCTGCTGAGGTAAGCGGTTTAGGTCTGGGACTTTTTATTTCCAAAGAAATTATCGAATCTCATCACGGGAAAATTTTCGTTACCAGTCGCTTAGGACATGGTTCTACTTTCACCTTCGAAATTCCTATTAATAGTTAATATCAGGAATCTTGCTTAAACATTCAGGATAAATGGTTTCAACACTAACATCGGTAGCGCTATACTGGTTTTAGTTCATAGATCAGCAGAGTAAAATCTGAAGATAGATGAACGGAAAGATGGCCACCGTAAAAAGTGGCCATTTTTATTTCGAAAAGTGTTCTGAGAATCTAATAAATCCGCTAACATTATTGAGCAATTTCAGTCATCAAAACCGGGAGTTTTTATGTCTCAAAACGTCTACTCGTTTAATGTTAAAAAAATTGATGGAAGCCAAGCATCGCTAAATGATTACAAGGGCCAGGTCATGTTGGTTGTGAATGTTGCCTCAAAATGTGGTTTAACTCCACAGTATGATGGTCTTGAAAAGCTTCACGAAAACTACCATTCGAAAGGTCTTGCTGTACTTGGTTTTCCTGCAAACGAATTTCTTGCTCAGGAGCCGGGAACAAATGCAGAGATTCAAGAATTCTGCCGCATGAATTACGGGATCAAGTTCCCAATGTTTGAGAAGATTGTGGTTAAAGGCGATGGCCAACATCCGCTTTATGCTTTCTTAACTGAGACAAAACCTAATGCCACAATGAAACCTGATGGAACTCTGATTGAACGTTTGAAATCAAAAGGTCTTCTTTCTGGTAAAGACAATGACATCAAATGGAACTTTGAAAAATTCCTCATTAACAGAAAAGGTGAAGTGGTAGATCGATTCTCCCCTGAGTTAGATCCACAAGACCCGATCATCGTTAAGGCAGTGGAGAGAGAACTTGCTGCACTTTAATCTTTTTTTATTATTATTTACTTCAGCGGTCTTTGCCGCTGAAGTAGAACCACTTCAAGACAACGTGCTCTTTGCTTTTGAACGTTGCCAATCCTTATCTGTCGATCTGAAGAGGCCAGGGATCATCGCCACCGATCTTCCAGGTTTTGATATGCACTGTAAGGCCACTATCGGACTTGAGTTTAAGTGTGACTATATAGATATAAAAACTAATAAACGATCGTTGTTAGAGGTTTTTAATGGCGGGAAAATTGGGGCCAACGTTGTACTAAGTAGCAAAGGTAGCAGCAGCTTAAAATTCATTCTAGGCAATCAAAACGCTTACTACGAAACTCCTCTGACAGAAAATGAACAAATTCAGGGAAGAAAGATATGCTCAGGTATTTTTCTTCTTGAAAAGGATGCTCTTAAAAGGAAGAAGTGACCTTTACTCGGTCTTCACCGCGCATTGAATTCATAACTGCGGCCGAATTAACATGGAGTTGATTAGACTCAAACAAAGGGGTTCTTAATGAAATTTCTTTTAATCGGTGCAATGTCTCTATTCGTGATGAGTGCGATGGCAGAAGATCTGAACGCCATGAAGAAAACTGCGAATGAACAAATCGACAGTAAAATTTCTCTTCTCCAAAAATCGAAAACTTGTGTAAATGAAGCAACAACAGTTGAAAAGGTTAAGACCTGTAAGTCCGATTTGAAGGACGATATGGGGATGAAGCAAAAAATGGAAGAGACTAAAGACAAAATGGATGACGCTCTTTAAGATTGATCTAAAAGGCCACATTCAAGTGGCCTTTTTTTAAGTAATTCTTCTGGCCCGACGATTATCCAAACTTATTGGACCTGCACCGTAAAAATAAATCAGAACTGCACCACCTAACATACAAATGTTTTTCATAAAATGAACCATTTGCATTTGTGCCATTTCAGGATCTGTGAAAGACCAGAAGTTATGCATAAGCAATGTAACTGGAATTAAGAAGATAATTAATAAGAGTGCCCCAAATCGGGCATGAAATCCCAATAAGACACTTAGTCCTCCGAGGAATGCAAGCACTCCAGATATTGGAACTAGTATATCTGCCATTGGAATTCCTTGGCCGGCAGCGTATCCGATACTTCCGCTACTGAAGTGGTTAATTCCAGAGATGATGAAGATAAGTGAAAAAAGAAATCGACCAATAGGAACTGCGATTAAAGACATTCTTGTCCCAGTAAAATCTAACGGTGTTCTCGTTCGATGTTGAGTCATGGTAGCCATATAAGCCTCCTTGCATATTCATTAATATTTGTCCTCCTAACACCTAGGACATGGCAAGGTATCAGAAATATGACAAACGCTATTGATTAGTTACTTTTGAATGGCGAGATAAATTTGAGGACAAGTTGTTGAATAGGGATCATGCTCTAACATTTCGATGGCATCTTCTATTAGCTGAAAGATCGTTTCGGTACTCAGGTCTGCTTTATTGATTAAGTAATTAGATTGATTATCAAATTTAAGCAACTCGGTGAACAGACGAAGCTTTTCGATTTTCTCATAATTTTGACTTTTTGTATTACTACAGTACAAAGTCATGGCCCGTTTAGGATCTTGAAGATTAGAGAAGCGAGCAAAGTGTAATCCGCTTTTTGACAGCAAGTTGAGCTCATTTTCTAGATTCAGAGTTGGTTGAGTTTTATCAGTAGAAGGTAAGTTACTATGGTCGCTTTTTTTGCCACAGGAACTAAAGAGGATAAAGAGAATGAGAAAGTATATGATTCTCATTCATCCATCTCAATCGCCAGATAGATCTGTGGACAAAAGCGTGAATGAGATTTTGCTTCCAATTCTTTAATCGATTTTTTAATAAGGTCAATCAGAACACTGGTCTTGACAGGAACATCATCCATACAAGTTGTGAATTCGTCTTTCAGTGAAATCATGAATGATTTCAGTTCTTTGATTTTTTCTTTGTTAAGATATTTTGTGTTTGAACAATATATGGCCGCCGGGTAATTCAATTCGGAGAGAATAGATTTACCTTCAATATGAATTCCTTTATCAGTAAGAAGTGAAAAATCGTATAATGGAATTTCTTCCTCTGGAAATCTTTCTGGATCTGCGATGGTAATGGGCGTGACAACTTCAGTCTCTGGTAGCGGCTCAGGATCAGCAATAATGATGACTGGTGTTTCTGGTTCTACATTTGGAATGTTTTCTTCTCCTGATGTTGATCTCTCAACATGCCTTTCTTCAGTTGTTGATACTGTTTGGTTTGGTTTTTTAGAACCATGATTTCCAGTACAAGCAGTAACAACAATGAAAATTAAAGCGAACCTTAGTTGTTTCATGGCGATGGAATAACTGAATGGAAATCGATAAACAACTAAAGGCATTCTTAAAATGCTGCTATGAATTTTGTAAATTTCTGAAATCGTGTTAAGGTTTCTTAATGAAGTTTGGTCTAGAAATTGAAAAGTTCCTATTTGACCTTAAGCATAATCGTCCTTCCGATGGTGTTTTTCGTTTTATTGATGCTCTCTCAGATTTTGAATTGCACGAGTCTTCGGCTCCCATCAATCAAGTCACAAATGAGTTTGTTCTCAACTTAGTGGAAATCGTTACGGAGCCATCAACGGCTCCTTTGGATGTGCTTAAGGGTTACATTGAAAATTATTTGCGCTTGAAGTCTGTTGCACTTCGTGAGGCCGCGACACTTGTGCCATTGGGCTCAATGCCAATGGAATATCAACCACACATGACTCCGAAATGGAGTTACTTTGTGCAAAACTGTATTCTCGATCAGAAAATCCAATCTTCCTGGATGTTGAATAAAGATACTCCTTTAACTCCGGCCGGAAATTGCGCTGGAATGCATGTGCATTTTGAAGTGGAGACGGCAGGGGAATATCTTTTCTCTAATAGAGAGTTGCAGGACAAATTCAATATGGGGCTCATGCTGACACCCATGATTGCTTTTGGAAGCTCACCGTATTTCTTTGGTCGTCACGAGGCTTCCAGTATGCGAGGAATTCGCTACTTCGAAGGTGTCTATAAGAACTATCCAATGAACGGGGCCTTGCCGCCTGTGATGAATTCTTCGCAAGAAGTACTATTGTTCTTCCAAAAAAGCTCGGCCAATTGGATTGAGCTAGGTAAAGGCATTGGACTTCCCGAAGAAGATCTTTCTCGGCTGGTGCTTAAAAAAGGTGCAAACTGGAATCCTATTAGATGGAACCGGACCTGGAATACCATTGAACTTCGTTGCTTGGAATCTGATCGATTAGATTTTGATTGTTCTAAATTTATCTGGGCAACTGCTGTTATGAAACGAATGGACCTTAAGGGCGAGGGTTTAAAGTGTGTTCCGATTCAAAGTAGCGCTCAGGTTGATAAGGCAATGCTTGATGAATGTTTCAATATCAGTGGTAATGAAGTTGCAATCCTAAGTTCAGAAGGTATTCAAGACATCTTCAAGCGAGCAATGCATAAAGGTCTAAAAGATCCTATCGTTGAACAATATCTATATCGAGTAGCTGATTTTGCTCGACCTTCAGTCGATCCATCATGCCTTCCGATTTTCATGATTCTGGAAGATGTGCTGATTTCCAAGGGAACTAGTTCTGAATTACTACTTGAAAGATCAGAACGATTGGAAAAGATCTCAAACGAACAGGCAGTTGATTTGGTTCACTTCAGTATTGAAAGTGAAAAAAAGATCTTAACCTCGTTCCTGGATCACTTTCCTGAACTAAGCCTTTTCTAATTCTTCTAAATCCAGGTTGCGCAGCTTTTTTGAAAAGATGGATATAATTCCAACTGAGGCCAGGCACATAACTCCGCCAAAGATAGCGGAAGGGACGGTGCCTAAAAGCTTTGCCGCGACACCTGATTCGAATTCTCCAATTTCGTTTGAGGAACCAATGAAGATGGAATTCACGGCCGCGATTCTTCCTCGCATATGATCAGGCGAGGATAGTTGAACTGCAGAAGTTCTTACCACCATGCTTACTCCATCAAATGCCCCTGCGCAAACAAGAGCAAGAAGTGAAAGAATGTAGTTTCGGCTGACGGCAAAAACTAAAATACATACACCGAATCCTGCAACCGCACTAAAAAGTTTTCTTCCAGCGTTCTTTTTAATTTCTCCTCTAATTAACCAAGCACTCATAAGAAATGAACCAATCGCCGGGGCCGCTCGTAAAATTCCCAGTCCTTCAGGTCCCACAAATAAGACTTCGGCCGCATAGATAGGCAGAAGTGCCGTCACGCCTCCAAAGAGAACCGACACCATATCCAGAGTCAAGGCCGGAAATAAAATAGGATGTTTGAAGACAAACTTCGCGCCAGAAAGAAGTTCTTCTTTAATGGATTTGTCTTTCTCCGGTTCATTGGCGGGAGGATTGAAATCAAATAAATAGAGTGAGGTAATGGTGATAATTAAAAAAGTGCAGATAATAACGGCAGTTCCGGAAACTCCTAAGAAGCCGTAAAAGACACCACCTAAAGCTGGGCCTGACATCCGAGCTGTCTGCATTGCTGATGACATCCAAGCTGAAGACTTAGGAAGTAAAACTCTAGGAATGATCTTCGGAACCAACGAGAACATAGAAGGCTGAGAAAATGCCCGAGCACAACCTGTCAGAAATGATGAGCAGAAAAGCAAAACCACTTGATGATCAATTGTTACGTGGAAGTAGGGAAGCTGGGACAAAAGCATCAAAAGACCAGAGGCCAAACTTACAAGTGTAAGTCTTCTATAAACGACTAATGGACGAGAGCGATCAACAATATAACCTGCAAAGAGGGCGAGACTTAGGGCGGGAACAGCTTCGACTAAACCAATTAGACCTAAATAGAGAGCATCCTTTGTTAACTCGTACATCCTCCAACCGAGCACAATGGCCTGCATTTGAACGGCGAGGGTGAAGAAGAAACGAGCGGTCATGAGTTTTTTAAAGTCGGTAGTCATGGCAAGAATTTACCACAATCCCCTGAGTGTAGACGATAGCTTTTAGACCCTTCATAATTAAATCTCCTTCATCTTAGTCATATTGAAAAAGGACGTTTCTATGAAATATCTATTACTAAGTTTGCTCCTCGTTGCCTGTTCTTCTAAAAGAGATCCCAATACACTTGAAATACCTGAGACTCTAAACGAAGCCGTTGATACCGGTTACCGCACTTTTGAAAATCGCGCTCGCGATCAATACCGCCACCCAGTTGAGACTCTGACATTTTTTGGCATAAAACCTGAAATGACAGTGGTCGAAGTTGCACCAGGCACAGGTTGGTATATGGAGATCCTGGCCCCTTATCTTTCAACGAAAGGTCGATACATAATGGCCTCACCAGTTGCAGATAAGCCGTACTTTAAGGCCAATGAAGAGAAAATCAATGCTTGGAAAGCAAAACATCCAAATGTTGCTCCTAAAATGGAATCAGCTATTTTCTCTCCTCCATCAAAAATCGTTTTTCCTGCAGACGGCACAGCAGATATGGTTCTTACTTTCAGAAATGTTCATAACTGGATGATGGCCAAAGGTGAAGACCAAGCATTCGCTGCTTTTTATAAAGTTTTAAAACCAGGCGGAATCTTGGGAGTGGTTGAACACCGTGCACTTCCGAATCAGGAAGATCCTCTTGCTAAAAGTGGTTATGTCAGAGAGCAGGATGTAATTGAAATGGCAACCAAGGCCGGATTCAGACTAGTGGCAACTTCTGAAATCAATGCCAATCCTAAGGACACAAAAGATCATCCAGAAGGTGTGTGGACTTTGCCTCCAACATTAAAACTTGGAGAAAAGGATCGTGAGAAATATCTCTCGATTGGCGAAAGTGACAGAATGACTTTGAAATTTATGAAGCCGAAAAAATAAGGGTACTAAGTACCCTTAGCGCTCTTTTCTTTATCGTTATGTTTTTTAGGCGCGGGTTTTTCATTCTGATCAGATGAAGGCCCGCGAACATCTTTGGTAATAACTTCTTCTTTCTTCGGAGAGACACCGTTCGGAGAAGTCCAGTGGGCCAGTACTGAGGAAGAGAAAAGCATGGCCGAAACAATGATAAGAATTTTCATAATATCTCCGTGGTTTAAGTGACCGGAGATATATATCGACATCGACCTCTAAAAAATTTAAACCCTCGGAAGCTCAACAATAAATGTAGAGCCTTTACCCATTTCACTCATTAACCGCACAGTTCCGCCATGTTCCTCAATAATTTGTTTATTGATAAATAGACCTAATCCCAGACCACTTACGTCTTCTGCTGTGTGAGCACGCTCAAAGCGTTTAAAGATTCTTTCTTGATCCTCAGGAGCAATTCCACGTCCGAAGTCTTGGACCTTTAATATTAGCTTATCTTCAATCTCTTCGAGATTCACATGAATTGGTTTTTTATTTCCATAGCGAATGGCATTGGTCATGAAATTGGTGATGACTTGCTCGAAACGTTCTGGATCAATTTCAGCAGAGACCTCTTTAGAGGTCTCATATTTTAATTCAATTTGCAGTGACTTCAACTGATCAGCAAAGCGTCCAAGGATCTCTTTAGTAAATTCTGAAAGGTTGGTTTTCTTCTTTCTGAGTGTAAGTTTACCGGTTGAGATGCGAGAGATATCCAGCATATCTTCCACTAGTCTGGTCAATCTCGCCAATTGGCCATTGGTCCCATTAAGGAACTTTTTCATTAACTGAGTTTCAGTCGTATCAATCCCGAGATTGTTGATGAGATCGTTTAACACTTCGATTTGAAGGTTCAGCGAGGTGATAGGAGTGCGAAGCTCATGTGAAGCAATCGAGATAAAATCATCTCTCAAGCGAACTGCACTCTGAAAATCTTTGAATAAGCGGGCATTATCAATTGCGACCGCCAGATGCCTGCCGAGTTCCATCGCCGTACGAAGGTCTCGCTCATCAAAGCGTTTTCGTTCTGTGGTGTTGTAAAGATTTAAGCAACCGATGGTTCTTCCGCGAATTTTAAGCGGGACCGCAATATGAGAGTTAAAGCCAATGGCAACCATGAGATCCACATGCTCTTGAGAAACGCAGAAGTTTTTAAGCATCTCATTACTTAACTTATTGGTGAGCAGCGGCTTCCCAGTAGTGAGAACTCTTGAGGTTGGTTGAGGCGTTTGAAGATCAGGAGGATATTCATCCGTCATCTTTTGAATCAGCTTTTCGATATTCGGATCAAAATGCTTGATGATCAGACGTTTAATACAATCGCCCTCCAGAAGATCTACTGCACATCCGTCCGCAAGAATAGGAATGGAGGCACTACCCACCTTTCTGATGATCTCTTCATAGTCTAGGGTTGAAATGAGCATCGACTTAATGTGGGCCATGAAAACTTGTATTTCGTTAACTTCATGCTGTTCCGTCACATCTTGATGAATGACAACAACTTCCTGTACCTCATCTTGATCGTTTTTGAGAGGATACAGAATGCCCTTCGCCCATCTGGCGCGAGCATCATAGACACCAACTTTCGCAGGGTCATATAAGAATTCTGGAACGCCAACCGTTTCACCTTTAAACGCACGTTTGATTGTTTCAAGCTGGCCCGATTCTTCCAGGAGCTTATCCTTAAGAAGATTGAAATCTTTCAAAATATAATTCTGCACGAACTCCTCGGAGACGCCCCATAGTTGACGATAGGCGGGGTTCACCAGGATAGTGTGACCGCTTTTCGCAAGAAGTTGAATGCTAAGGGGGGATTGCTCAAAAATCGCTCTGAATCTTTTTTCTGAACGCGCCAAAGCGTTGTTGAGTTCTGCCATGGTTTTATTCAGTCGAAGATTTGTGATGTCTTGAAACGTTACAATGGCCCCAAGCCTTGTGCCGTCTTGCCCAATAATAGGCTGAGCATTACACACAAACAGCAACGGTTCCTGGCCTTTCCTACAAACGAATATTTCTATATTTTTAACGACTTCACCTTTGAAGGCGCGGTAGAGCGGAATGTCTTCTTTGGCTATTGGAATTTTACTATCCGGATAGTACATGTCGTAATGCTCTTGCCAGTTCTGGATGACATCTGCCCCAGAAGGGCCTCCAAAGAATTCTTGGGCCTTTTGATTAACGTAAGTGAGTTCGCCTTCTGCATTACAGACAACAATACCATCATTGGTACTTGCGAAGAGGGCCGATAGGAATTCTGGTCTTTCCAGAAGAGAGGAATTTCTTTCCATGGCTGGATTATACAGATTTAGAATCCCTTAACAAACTTCTCTTTTTAATAATTCTTAGTCCCCATTCGCGAAATCTTAAGTTAGCTAAGAAATCTTTATTCCGAACTTTCATTCATAAGACACTCATAAACGCAGGGAGGAATATGAGAATTGCAGCAGTGGTAATGGCGCTTGTTCTTGTGGGATGTAAGAGCGGTGGGGAAGATAAAGTTATTTCGGATACATTGACCCAGGTTAAAAATGGCATTTATCAAAAATGCTCTAATGACGATGGTGAGAGTTACAAAGAAACAATTTATGTTTCAGATTCATACGTTCAAGAACGTTACACCTTCTACACGACGACAGGCTGTCCTTCTGGAAGTGAGTATCTGGATGAAAAAGTCGTTTATTCATATGAGGACCTAGGTTCTTTCAACTATAAATTGAGAGTCGAAAGTGCAGTAGCCCTACCATTGAATGTTACATTTGTGACAATGATGAATAGCCATCAAATTTGTGGATCAAGTACTTGGGCCAAAGACATTCCTAAATCTACCATCGGACTTGATTGCGGTTCTGATTCTGGGCCGACTCAAATTGGGGACGAGGGCACGATCAAAATGGGCATGGTTGGTGCAAGCCTGAGAGTCGTTAGTGAAGGGGGGACGTTCACTTATTCAAGCTTGAACGCCTTAAATTTTGCAAACACGAGTCAGTCGCTTCAAAATGGTAATTATGGTTATTATGATGGAACTAATGGAATGTATCTGAACATTAACGGAACTGCCTTCACTGCCACGGTATATGACCAGCTTTCAAAAAAATATTTTGTGATTAATGGTACGACTTCAGGTTCAGGTAATACGAGAACATTTACGGTCGGAAGTACCACACCATCTTCATGTCCGGTGAACGATGTTGTGTATTCCTTCTCACAACTTTCAGAATCATTGGCCCTGAGAGAGGATGGTGAGTCAGATTTAGTGCTTCAAAAATTGCCTTACAGTGCTTCATTATTTGTTTCTGCCTACCTCGAAAACGGCTATTCTTCGGCCTGCTTCTAAATTAGGAAAAAATTAACGAATCAAAGTTCAGGAGGTTATATCCATACCTCCTGGACTATATATCCGGCACCTGGATAACTTTGCCAAAAAGACGTGGCATTCACTCTCAAAATACTGCCATTTTTCCTTGATAGAAGATTTTCTGCCAACTCTTTGAGACTCAAGCGTTTTTTGATTTTTTAGTGTTAGGCCAAAATAAGGTGCTAACCTCGATCAGTTCCAAAATTTCCAAGTCATTAATTTTAACAAGAGAACGTCAGATGAGTTTGGATTACCAAAAATTAAAACAGAAACAGGCCGAGGATGGTGGGTTCTGGACCTCCTACTCGGACTTGTTCATGGTGTTGAGTGTAGTGTTCCTGTTGCTCTATGTGGTGGCATCACTTCGTAGTGGTACATCTAGCGTGCAAAACATGATTGAGAATCAGAAGCTCAAAGCAGAGGCCCAGGATTATAAAAAACAAATCCAGGCCTACAATGCTTTGAAGGATGATTATCTTGAAAAAGACGCCAGTGAAGAAGAGGCCAAAATGTATGAAGAGCTGATGAGTAAGCTCTCGTTGCTTCAGGATGAAGCTCATGAGGAGAAGCGCCAGCTGGAAGCCCAGGCCCAAGAGAACGCTGCTAAGGCCCGTGCTCTTAACCAATATCAACAGATGGTTCGTAACATCGTTAACACAAACTTACTTTCTAACAAGAAAATTAAGTTCCGTAACGAAGTGATCGAAAAGAAAAACGAATCAATCAAAGAGATGGATTCAACCATCCAGGCCCAGACTCAGGACATTCAACAGAAAGCTCAGCAAATTACTCAGAACCAGAAACAAATCGAAAAGCAAGAGCGTGAGATCTACGAGAAGCAACAAGTTCTCGATCAGAAGAAGCAGCAAGTTGCTATGCTTGAATCTCAGGTTGATGAGAAGGCCAAAACGATTCAGGCCAACCAATCAAAGATCAATGCTCTTAACTCAGATCTTTCTAACAAGATCAAAGAACTTGAAAAGACCAGCGCCACTGCCAATACATCTAAAGCGGAACTTAATCGTAAGATTGCAATCATGAAGCTTCAGAATGCAAAGCAGATTGGCGAACTTCAAAATCAAACAAAGGTCATGAAAGAAAGTGTTGAATCAATCAACCGCGAACTTTCAAATGCCGAAGGTCAGCTTGCTGATGCTCGCGGAAAAATGGCCGAGCAGGAAGCACTTAAGAAAAAGATGGAAGCAGATATGGCGGCAGCAAGTGCTGACCACGCCAATAAAATGGCCGAAATGCGTAAGAATTTCGATGCGAAGATGAACGCAGAACGTGCTGCTCTTGAAAAGCAACTTGAGGGCGAAAAAGCTTCGGCTGCTGAGAAGATGAAGGCCCTTGGAGAGTTTAAAGACAAAATGGCAAAAGAGAAGGCCGCTCTTGATGGCCAACTTGCCGCTCTTAAAGATGAAGTTGGCAAAGCTAAAGGTGAAGCAAATCAACTTAAAGGTCAGCTGGCCGATGCTCAGAAAGAACACGGTCGTTACTTAGCGGCCATCGATCAACTTAATAAAGACAAGGCCGGACTATCTGGTGACTTAAAACGCGCCAATGAAATTGCCAATGCTAAGAAAGCTCTTGCTAAGAAAATCGCAGACAACCTTGCCAAAAACGGAATCAAGGCAGGAGTTGACGGTAAAACAGGTGACGTAACAATTCAGTTTGGTGACGAGTACTTCGATACTGGTCGTGCAGATCTGAAACCAAACATGAAAGAAGTGCTTAAAAAATTCGTTCCGACATATTCTAAGTCTCTTCTAGAAGACGAGAAAGTTGCTAAGGAAATTTCTTCGGTTGAAATTGTTGGGTTCTCTTCACCAACTTATAAAGGTAAGTACGTTGACCCTCAATCTTTAGCAGATGGTGACCGAGCAGCTGTTAGCTATAACCTGGACCTTTCTTATAACCGTGCAAAATCGATCTTTAACTATATGTTCGATAAGAAGAGTATGACCTATCAGCACCAAAAGGACATGTTACCGCTGGTTAAAGTAACCGGTCGTTCATTCCTTGCTGAAGGTGTTCAAGGACGTGACATTGCTTCGGGCCTAGATATGAAAGACTACTGTGCGAAATATAACTGTGAAAAATCTCAAAAGGTAATCATTCGTTTTAACTTGAAGGACTAATTTAAAAATTTGATGAATTAAGGTGGTACGTATGCTTAGTCAAGGTTTAGTTCAAGGTTTAGTAGATGGAGTTGTAGTTTTTGCTACAGACCTTCTCATGCCAGCAATGGCAGTGTTCTTTGTATTAGCAATCTCTCTTCGTTGTCTAATTTATTACACAGTAAAAAGAGAAGACTGGTTTGCTAAAGAGTTTTCAAAGCGCGTGAAGAAATTCATGGACGCAAGGGACGAGAAGGCCGATCAATCGTTCTATGTCATTTGTAAGAGACTTCTTGAAATCACTTACTACGAAGTATTTGAAATTCGTTCAATCATGAAGCGTAGAAATCCTGATGCGATCATGACTGTAACTGACCGAGTTTTCCTGGTTCAGCAAGGTTCTGCTCGCATTGTGACTGACACACTTAAGCAAGTTAAGTATCTTAAATGGGGTGAGCGTCCTAAGTTCCTTGAAATCTCAAATACTGTTCTTCGTAACAATCCATGTTTCAATAAAGTATTTGGTATCGTTCCAGTAGCGGTATTCAATGACTTCCTTAATACAGTTCCAGGTCTATTCATCGTAGGCGGTATTTTTGGTACCTTCCTTGGGATCATGAAGGCCCTTCCAGAACTAGGTGGTATGAACCTTAGTGACGTTGAAGGTTCTAAACTAATCATGGACAACTTCCTTCTTAAAATTTCATTCTCAATGTCGACATCGATCATTGGTATTATCCTTTCAGTATCAATGAGCTTGGCGAATACATTCTTCTCTTGTGAGAAAGTGTATATGGAAACAGTTGAGCGTCTTGAAAACGAATTCGACACACTTTGGAACATGAGTGCTTCCAATAAACTCCCGGCCGAAGTTTCTAACTTCGAGGCCGAACGTGATCCTATTGAAGTTCTTTCTGAGGATCTGATTGCTAAGGAATTGAACGTTGAAGTTGGATTTGTGACTCTCGTTAGACCTATCAGTAAATGGTGGGGGAAAATGGGAAAATCTAATCCTCAGCAGAAGTACGACGAAATTCCTGTAGCTGCAGCTAAGGCGCCCGAAAAAGAAGATAAAGAGGCGGCCTAAGGTTTTGAACCCGGGAGGGTTACGTGTCATCACTCATAATTAAAATTACCCAGAACGGGTCATCGAAAGAGTATCTGTTCAATAAGTTGGGGCCGATCATTATCGGCTCCGACAAACGTTGTGACCTGGTTCTGGATGATGCTCATATTGAACCAAAGATTCTTGAGATCAAGGTAAGTGGCGGTAACATTTTCGTAAAAGAAGTTGGTGCTCGAGCACAAATCTACCTTGATTCAGTCATCCTTCCTTTTCGAGAAGAGACTCGATATCATGATGGTAGTTGTCTGACTTTAAAGAACGCCAATTACCAGATCCATATTTCAAGAAAAGAGGAAGAGGCACTGGAGCCACCTCCATTTTTTGAAGGTGAATTCAAAGAACGCCTGGATCGCATGAATCTGAAAATTCGTGAGCGCGAATTTGAGTTGAAAATCCTTGATGCTTCTCAAGAAAAAAAGAAAAATCAACTCCTAGATATTGAAGATAAGTACCACAAGCATGCAAATGAAAAAAGCAAACTTGAAGTAGAGGTCGGAGCTCTTAAAACTCAAAAAGAGATCCTGACCCAAGAGATTCGTAAAAACACAGATAAGAATCGTGATGAGGAAGAGAAAATCATCCAGCTTCGCGAGTTTGTGAAACGACTTGAAAATGAAGAGCGTGGTCTAAAGGATACCATTGTTGCCCAAAATCTTGTTCTTACCAATTTAAAAGATGAAAGAGAAAAGAAAAGCAAAGAAGTAGATAACCAACGTGTCCTTCTTGCAAATCTCCAACTCGATAGCACTCAATTAGAAGAGCAGATTAAGGAACTATCGATTCAACAGGAAAACCAGGAAAGAGAAATTCAGGATGAGGGCCTTAAGGTTCAAAAGATCCTGACCAATTCTGATGCGGCCTTACGCGAAAGCGCAAGAATCCAGGGTCACATGGCCCAGATCATGAAAGAGAAGGCCGTTCTTGATCATGAAGTAAAAGACGTTCAAGATGAGGTCAATAAATTAGAGGCCCAACGTAAAGAAGCAGTCTCAAAACTGAATGATCTTAAAGTTCAGATCCATAACGAAGAGGCACACGCCCGTAAAATTCAGGAAGAAATCAAAAAAGAAACTGAGGAAGAAAGTAACCTCAAAATTATCAATGGCGAGTTAAGGGCAGAGCTGGTTAAGGCAGAAGAGAAGCTTTCTCTTAAAAAGAACCAGTTGAACCAACTTGATTTCCAAAATCAGGACGCCTCAAGAAAACTTTCAACCATTAACTTTGAGCTAGAAAGAGCATCACTACGTTTGAAAGAACTGACATCTGAAGAACGTGCTCATGAGCTTAAGATGCTTGCCATCCGTGAAGACATGCAAAATCTTTCACGCAAAGCAGGTGATGATAGAAAAAATCTTTATAAAGAAATCGAAGATGAAAAGACCAAGCTCGGAGTTGAAGTTAATGCCCTTCGCGGTCTAATCGAAGAAGGCGAAAGAGAAAAGGCAAAAACTGATGCTGAACACGGTCTTTTAAAAATTCAGATAGAGGAACTCCATTCAAAACAACGCAATCTTCATAAAGAGAAGGCGGTACTTGAGGCCCAGGTCGCAGAACTTCATGTTAATAAGAAGCAAACTGAGACTCAGATTCAGGAACTAAAATCTGAAACGATGAAGATGGAGCATGAAAAAGGCCGTGCTCACCGTGAATTGACACAGCTTCAAATTAAACTGATGGACTGTGAAACTCAGATCAAAGAAAAACAAGAGGCCGCTCGAATCGAAATGGAGAATTATAAGCGTGATGAACGCTCGAAAATCCTGGCAGAGAAAGAAGTTTATCTGGCCGAAGTTGAGGCCTTTAAGCAAAAGTCCATGATCGAAGTGGAAGCTGAATATCGTCGTAAACAAAACGACATTCATCAAATGAAAAACTTGGCCCAAGAGCAAGTTGAGCAAATTATCAGTGAGGCCAGAAAGATTGAGGCCGAGATCACTCGTGAGGCCAATAAACGCTTAAAAGAAGCGACTCTTGATGCCCAGGAAAGAGAGTCTTCTTCTCATAACCGTATTAAACAGGCCCAAGACTATTTCAAAGAGAAAGAAGCCGAAGCTGAGGAGATTGTTACTAAAGCTCGCTTGGAGTCCCGTGAGCTTGTCAAACGCACGGAAATGGAACTTCTGGATGATTTAGGGAAACGCAAACAGAAGGTCAAAAACTTCCTGAAGATGAAACAGGAGACTGGTCTCATTCATATCAAAAACATGACTGACCAGCATGTGGCAAAACTTAGAAGGGACGAAGATAAGAGTCATCAAAAACTAGAAGAAATTAAGCGCAAGGAACTCAAAAAGATTGCCCGCATTCGTGAAGAAGAACTTAGCCGCCAAGGCGAGTTGAAAGATTCAGCGATGAAGGAATTGAAGACCGAGAAAGAAAAGATTCAACGCCAAATTGCTGATCTCAAAAAACAACAAGAAACTGAGCTTGCTGATAAAAAGAAAACTATGCTTGAGCACATCAACTCGACCAAGTTTAATCAGCAAAAGATGTGGGAGGAAGAGCTTCGTAAAGAAAAGGAACTCTTTCAGCGAACTAAGAAAGACCGTATTCTTAATGCTACTCAAGCTGTCATGAACGTCCTTGTGGCCGAAACCGGATCCCAAGGTGAAAAAGAACAACAGATCCGTGATAAAATTCGTTCGACACTTGAGATGGCAATTGATGGTCAAAATGCGAACGCGATGAAGGAAGTAGAGCAGGTACTTGACTTCAATCCTATGAAACGCAAAAAAGTCATACCTGTTATTAAGAAATATACACTTCGTGTTGGTATTCCTGCTGCTGTTGCGATCGTCCTTCTTGCCGATATTGGTTCAGTTCGTACTAAACTGGTTGAGGCCACGAAAGAGGGAATGAAGCAACGTAACTCTGCTTCTGAGATGTATGTAACTCAACAGAAGACCGAATGGAAGGCCAAGCACACTTATAATCCTGAAACGACACCAGGTTATAAAGCGACGTTTGTGGATAACATTATCTACACCACAGATTTTGAAAAAGTGATGGATAATGAAGAGTTTCAGAATGATTGGATTCTAAAAGTTCACGATTTTATGGTTAAAGACCTTGAGCTTTCGGAAGATGTTGCGATCAGCTACATCTCTTCGGAAGGCACTCTTATCAAAGAGCTTGGGGTTGCACGTAAAGATCTTCACCCTCAACATCTCGATGTCGGCATGAAGAAACTTACAGATCTTGAGACGACACATCTGGGATGGTTGAAGGAGAAAATTACTGACCCGGCAAAAGTCGAAAAATTTGCGGCCTTCCGTAAAGAGTACTTTGATAAGTTCTACAACGAGAAATTCAAATCCGATCGTGGCATTGCCACGGAGGCTCCGAAGCCTTAATTCATCAAACGATAGGCCGGAAGGTATGAGATCCTTTTGGCCTATTGTTTTTCATATATCATCCCACTCATGACTCAAGGTTCTGAGGCAGCACGTGCGCCTTGTGCGTCTTAATGAATTTTCATACTGCTGATTTCAATGTAGAAAATGTTGCCTTTCTATGACTGTCCTTAAATAAGTTTTTACAGGTAAGAAATTTAGCAGGAAACTAACTCAGGACTTTTCCTAAAAAATTAATAAAAATTCATGAACATCGGAGTGTGGGTGAATAAGAAAATTTTGGCGACGGTTACATTACTCTCTACTGGTCTTGCAAATGCGGCGACTCTGCAAGGTTTCGATGCTACGGCATACGGATTTATCAAAGCGAGTGCGATTTATTCTACTGAAGCAGTAGGTAGTTTTAACAACACCAACATGTCAGCTCCTACACATGCGGTAGTGGATGCTGGCCCTAATAGAGAATCTCGTCTCAGCTTTCAAACTGCACAAAGCCGTATTGGGGCAATTCTAAAAAAAGGTGAAAATCTTTCGGGTAAAATCGAATTAGATTTCATTGATTTCGCCAAATCGTCTCCTACAACTCAGATGAACCCTCGTGTTCGTATTGCTGCCGTTACTTATAGCTGGGGCAATAACAAAGTAATCGTAGGTCAAGATTGGGATCTATTCTCGCCGGTGACTGGTTATACTTTCGATATCGTTGGTATGTACTTTAAGGCCGGTAACTCAGGTTTCATGAGACAGCAGGCCCAATATCTAAAAACTTTGGGTGAATGGGAATTAGGTGGTGCTGTTGGTCTTAGTTCTGCCAACCCAAGTGTATCTGATACAGATACTGAATATTCAAAATCACCTTCTTATGCTCTTAGACTTTCTCGCAAGCTTGATGCAGGTCGAGTGGGTGTTTCAGGAATTTATAGCCGAATTGATCTATATAACCCGAATGGTTCTCCACAAGTAAATCCTAATGGAAAACATCATGAATCATATGGTGCTAACATTTTTTTCGAGAAGAACTATGGTCTTCTAGGACTTAAAGCTGAGGCATACTATGGTCAGAACATGGACAATTTGGGAACTCTGACTCTTAGCCGAGCAGCGAACGGCATTGACACTAAAGAATATGGTGGATTTTTATCGGCACAGTATCAGGTCATCGAGAAGAACTTCATCTTCGGTGGTGTAGGTATTGCTAAAATCGATGACCCCGCCGATATGCCAAACGTTGCTACAGCAACAACTCCTGCAACTCCAGCAAGTAACTTTCTTGCAAGTAACTCTGTTCTAAGAGTTGGTTGGGAATATCGTGTGACGGATGACTTCTCTTGGATCTCGGAAGTTTCGCACTTCACAACGCAGACAAAAGTTTCAGACAATAACTACAAGTTGGCCATCGCAGACACCTTTGAAACCGGTGTTCAACTTAGATTCTAATCACAACGCTGGCCCCCGTGTTACGGGGGTCTTTTTTTTGCTAAGCTCTCCTCATGTTGAAGAACTCAAAAAAAATCGTCGAAAAATTAATTGGCCCAGTTACGGTAGGATCTCTTTTGAAGGGGTTCCGCATGACTCATGAGCTTTCTCTTGATGATATGTGCAAGAAACTTAAGCTCACTAAGCCCATGCTTCAAAGAATTGAATCAGGTAAGCATCACCTAACCTTAAAAGAAGTTGTGTCCATCACTAAAAAGCTGGATGAACCCAAACACGTCTACGCTCGCGTTTGGTGCGAAGAGCAGGCCCGTTTGGTTGGACTTGATTTTGATGATCTTATAAAAGTCATCTGAGCTTTAGGTAAGATTGCTTTGACTGCCATGAACCCTTCCGTCTAAAACTCTTGGGAATAAAACCCAAGGGGCAATCATGAAATCTCTAAGTCTTGTTTTCTTTGGTCTACTTTCGTTTTCTGCATTTGCTGATCAACAACCATTTATTACGAAATATAGCGCCTCAGGATTTGTACCTATTGAGTGGTCACGTTCGGATAAATGTGAAGTTTTTGAAACAGAAGTTCTACTCACTCGTACTTACGCTCGCTCGGCCGTGCAGTACCGAATTCCTTTCTCTGCTGAAGATTCATTGAACGAAATGATCGCCAAGGCTCAGGTCGAACGATTAAAGCTGGAGGACAATTATATGTGTGACGGCCCTTCTACTACGATTAAGGCAAGATTTGTGGCAGAGGGGAGTGAGGAGTCTCAGGAAATTCTTCTTTATTCAACGGGCGGATGTGGATCACCTAAGAAAGTTAGAGTTGGTCCGGCTTCATCAGCTTTAATAGACATCGCCAGTACTTTCTGTCCGACAACACATTAGAAATAAAAAGGCCGGGATTCCCCGGCCTTAAAGAGATACTTGAACCTATTAGATCATTTTACGAGCAAGATCTCTCATCAAGTAACCAACTGCGTACGGTACTGAATATTTACGAGTAGGCGTTCTATCAGCTGAGTGTTTGAAACCAAGCTTGTGAAGCCATTCGTGAGTCATATTAGTTGTAACTTCCGCTGCATTATTTTGGTCAAGGAACTTACTGTTCATCCAAATTTTAATCACTGACGGCATTGTATAACCAACCACAACGTTATTGGCATGATAGACTTCAAGCTCTAAGTCCATAGCGTTGTTATTGCCTGGATTAAGCTTCTCAGAGCCTTCTAGGATCTTTTGGTAGATTTCTGCATTACTTAGGCCGGCAGAATCTACGAAACCTTTTTTACCATTGTATGAATGGTTGAGAATTGCATTTTTAAATTCTTCCGTTGCAATAACTTTTTTGATCAGTTCTGCTGCTTCAAGAACTTTTGATTCTTGTTCAGCATCAAAATTTTCTAATTTAACGTTTACATCAAAATTATTTGCAGCACTAGGTACAGCAGCATCTGTTGAAATCTCTTGAGCTGATACCGGAGTGCCTGAGCCCTTTGAACCACTAGCGCTACCGCCGCCTCCACCGCCTCCGCATGAAGCTAGGGACAATAATAGAAATAGTGATAGAAAAGCTTTTGTCATAGTTACCTCTTTTTTTTAGTTACAAAATTCTTTGTCGTGAACCTGTAGATAAACACAAGATGGAACCCATGTTGGCCGTCGCAATACTTATTTTCAAGATTAAATTTTGGTGGATAAACCCATGATTATGAGAGTGAAAAATTAAGATTGGGTCATCATGCTACAAGGCCGATTTACTCTAAAAACTTTCATTAAAATGAAGCATGTGAAATTACATTTTATCTGACGGATACATTTCTCCAACAACCTTAGCGAAAAATAAAACGGTCATATAAATATGCCCCAATCTTAAATCTCCATTCTTGTTTGTGTTGACTATTCACTTAGTCATGCGAGTGCATTGGAGGAAGATTTTTAGCGTACTTACATTCCAATTTGTTCTGCTCAGAGAAGGAGATGATTGTTACAAAAAAATGTGGAGAAATGATGGAATTACAAAAAAAGTCCATTGGACAGGCTATTTCGACTCTATTTGACCCGGTGCAAACCTTCGATTCGCTTGAAAGCCTGCGGCCTGTTAGGTAGTGTATCCTGACAAAAAAGTGAGGACATTATGAAACTTCTTGAAGGCAAGAAAGCCCTTATCCTAGGCCTAGCGAATGATCGCTCTATCGCTTGGGGAATTACAAAAGCATTTAAAGAACAGGGAGCATCGATTGCTCTATCTTATATGAATGATGCCATTAAAAAGCGTGTTGAACCACTTGCTCAGGAAATCGGTGCAGACTTTATCTTTGAAATGGATGTGACGAACGACGCTCATTATCCTTCAATGAGAGAAGCCGTAGAAAAAAACTGGGGCAAGTTCGATATTATCGTTCATTCCCTAGCATTCGCCGACAAAGAAGATCTGTCGCGTGAATTCGTTCACACCAGCCGCAAAGGTTTTGCGATGGCCTGTGATATTTCAGCTTTCTCACTTGTTGGTGTGACTGATGCTCTTCATGATCTCATGAATGATAACGGTTCAATCATCAGCATGACTTATTACGGTTCACAAAAAGTAGTGAAGAACTACAACGTAATGGGTGTAGCAAAAGCGGCTCTGGAAGCTTCTACACGTTACCTGGCATATGACCTGGGTCCTCGTGGCATTAAAGTAAACTGTATCTCGGCGGGTCCGATTAAGACCCTTGCTGCTTCTGGTATCTCCGGTTTCAGAGGTCTTCTTTCTCAGGTTGAAGAAATTGCTCCGATGAAGAAGAACGTTACTCCTGAAGACTGCGGTGGTGCTGCAGTTTATCTTGCCTCTCACCTTTCAGGTGGAGTGACTGGACAGGTTCTATACGTTGACTCTGGATTAAATATCCTCGGCGGTTTCTAAGTGTTCGACCTCGAACATTTAAAAAAAATGGAAGAGGGCGTCCAACTCTTCAATGAGCAAAAATATTGGGAATGCCATGAAGCTCTTGAGGATTTATGGATGGAGGATCGTCAGGATCCTACAAGAAATGTCTACTGGGCGGTCATTCAGGTGGCCGCCGCCTGTATCCACTACCGCGATTCAAATCTCATTGGTGCCCGTGGCATGATCTATAAAGCGAAAGAAAAGTTTCGCCGTTGCCGGGATCAGCATATACTTACAGATATAACTTTTAAGTTTCTTGATTGGCAGGAGCTAGAAGATATTGTGATGAAGATCCCTGACGGGACAACCTCCACACTTCAAGACTTTGCCGATCTTTTTGAATTCCGTTTTAAGCACTACTCAGCAGAAGGTAAACTATGAAAGGTATTTTGAAAGCGTTCCCAATGGCCTTTAAGATGATTCTTACTGACCCAGTGAATTTCGTGCTTTCAATCTTTCCTACCGTCATGGCCCTTGCTCTTTATCTTTTTACGATCGTTTCGGCCTATCGTAACTCTGATCGCTTAGTTGCTTTCTTTCGTGGCTACATTTACACCTCTGATCAGGCAACATTTCTGGCGACTCTTGTAACTGGTATCCTCATGATCTTTCTTTTCTTCGTCATGAGCTGGACTTTCGTAATTGTCGTGGGAATTATCGCGGCACCATTTAACTCACTCTTGAGTAGCCGCATCGAAACGAAACTAGTTCAAAAAGTGTACATGGATGAAGATCAATCGAAAGCACTGGCACAAGTAAAGATGAGCATGGGTCAGACCTTTAAGAACGAGGCCAAGAAGCTTGTGTTTATTGGAATCGTGGCGGTGATGGCCTTCCTTCTAAATCTTTTCCCATTGTTCTATCCACTAGGAGTTTTCCTGGTTGCGACTTTGGTGGCAGTTCAATTTGTGGATTATTCTTGGTCACGCCGAAATATGCATTTTGGGGAATGCTTGAAAGATGTTTTTAAAAACATCATTCCTTATTCGATTTCAGGGGCGATCTTCCTGCTTCTGGTGGCGATCCCAATCGTTAATGCTTTTATTCCGGCACTTGCGACCAGTTACTTCACTGTTCTGTTCTTATATCGTCAAAAGAAAATTGAACTCGCTCCTTAAGACGATAAAGATAAGGACTTACTTCCAGCATATCGCGGTCCCAGTGACCGAGGTTCGCGGCCGCTCGATAACTTGATTCTAAAAAGCTCATCAAGGTTGCCGCCGGCTCCAGCGAGGTTCTCACTGTTTCAT
Source organism: Peredibacter starrii (assembly GCF_034259205.1). Classification (GTDB taxonomy): domain Bacteria; phylum Bdellovibrionota; class Bacteriovoracia; order Bacteriovoracales; family Bacteriovoracaceae; genus Peredibacter; species Peredibacter starrii. The sequence goes on from NZ_CP139487.1 coordinate 613,198, forward strand.
AGGGCAGGATAAATTCATGCAGGTCTTGATTATAGATTGCTTCAGGAGGCATGACCTTCGCCTTTGAAAAGTGATCAGGCTCTGGATAGGCATAGCTATAGAAGGCAGCATGAGGATACATCTCGTTACCCGGCCAGAAGCCACAACTCATCTCTTCATGCGAATAGGCCTCTCTTACCACATCGTTTGGAAGATTTGGTATGCCGCCTGGATGTTCCGGCGCTCTTCTCCCTGAGAAGCGGGTGATTGCCAGATCAAAACTTCCCCAGAAGAAATGTACTGGGCTGCTCTTACCCACAAAGTCGGTTCTAAATTCCTGGAAAATATTATTCACTCTTACGAGTGCCTGAAAAAAGTTATGGGCCTTAAGAGGATCGTAAGTTCTATGTACAGTGTCTTCGGCAAAAGGAATTCCATCTGAAACTTCATTGGGAACTGGATCAAAGTTTGGTTCTACGTCCATGATCTTAAGCGCTTCCAAAAAGCGCTCATAAAAAGATGCGACGGTTTCATTTTGTAGAAGAAGAACAAAACTTTTACCCACACTGTCCTGGAAGATCAGCTGATGATCATGAAAATCAAAATCGACCGTAAGATTTCTTTGACCCAGAGGAATGGCCGAAGTCGATAGGCCCCTGGAGGTCACATAAAGAGTAGTGTTCCAAGAATGATTGCACCAAGGCGATTTACACAGTCGCAGCTTACCTACAATCTGAGTCCAACGATGAAGGGTCTCATAAGTGTCTTTCCATTCAGAATACTCAAGTGTTGGCCATGTTAGATTCATCATAAAAAACTCCTTGGCTGATTGAAGTTTAAGATACTTACCCTGGAAAAAAAGGTGCAAGGACCTTGAGAGTTGCGTCTAATCCGCCGATAATAGTTCCATGGAAAATTCACCTGAAGTTGATGAACCGAAAGTCATTGCGATAAAGCTTCCGTTTGATCTCACGGAGCGTATCTTGAGTTTTCCATTTCTTCATGCAATCCGTGAGAAGTATTCCAAAGCAGATTTACATTTCATCACGCCTAAGAAAGATATCGAGGTCTTAAATCTCTTACCTTTCTCGGCCTATTATCATGAGTTCGATGAAGACGAGATCAGTAATGTGTTTGATGTCCATCGCTACTGTGCGAATGCGAAAATTTATAATGTTGATCTATTTATTTCGCTTACCAATTCTTTTGCTGATGCTTGCCTGGGACTGGGTCTAAGAGCGAAGAAAAGAGTAGGGTTTTCAGATAACTGGAAAACTCTTGTTCTCACTCATAAAACTCCCAGACCAGTCGGTCACCATTTAGTGGAAGATCATTTTGCCCTTTTTAAAGAATTGGTGGGTGAAAATGTGAATACCAAATTGCGTGTGATGTCCCGTGATCTCACTCCCATTATTCCTGAGTGGGATTCGCTTCCATACATCGCAATTGATCTTTATCCTTTAAGAAATGCCGTAATTGAAGGGGAGTGGATTCAGCTCGTTTCACAGTTTGAGAATCAAAGAATTGTTTTTTTCTCTTCCGATGAGACAGTGAAAGTCCAGATGCTGATCGAACCATTTCTTGCGGGCCTTTCGAAGAAAAATATTTACGTAAACTTTGTCTATAAAAACTGGATTGAGTTGGGCCGCATGCTGGCGTTTGCCAAGGGTGTGATTGGTTACGCTGGTCCTGCAACGGCGCTATCTGCTTATGTTGGCTCTAAGACTCTCATCCTGTATGAGAATCAGGACCCTCAAAGAACGGGACCATTTTATTTTCTGGCAGATGTGGCAGTAATGGGTGTGAATAATCCAACTCTTGTTAATTCTTCCAAGAGCTCGGGTTCACTACGAGAACGTGTTACGTTTGATATGAATGAAGTTGCGAAGAAGGCCTTCGATTTCTTTAAACTATAGAGTAGAATCGGCCGGATCTGAAAAACGTTTGTCCTTACTGAAAATAAAGTTCACGTTCCTTCCATTGTCACGAGAAAGCACGAAAAAACCCAAGTTCGTATAAGTAAAACAAGTCGTAGATTGAGTGAGATCGGCGATGATGGTCGAACAAATCGGCAAGACTTTGATTGAGACTTCATTAGGCTTACAAAGAAGTTTCACATTCACGAGAGTAAGGAGTGCTACCTTGGCGCCTTCAGCGTCCAAGAACTCTTTACCATCATTCCATTCATCTTTTGTTAGTTGGTGTAGCCCAGAGTGCTTACCGTAAGGCATGAGCTTATCCATACAGGTCATAGTCTGCGCAGACGCTGAAGCATGGAGAACTAAAAAAGTGATGAGAATTAAAAGTTTCTTCATGAGTTGACCTTTTTTATTAAGTCTAACATGAAGAGGAAATGTAGGGGCGAGGGAGCAAAACTTGCTCTGACTCGCCGCTGTATTTATAGGAAACTATCGAGAATCTGGTTGAGGGACTGAAGCTTGTCTTGGAAAAGCTTGGCCTTCTCTTGAACTTCAGCGCGTACTTCCTCAGGGGCATTGGCCATGAAGTTCTGGTTATTGAGCTTAGATTCGACCTTCTTGTATTCGTTCTGGGTCTTCTCCATGTCCTTCTTAATTCTGTTCACTTGTTCATTGAGATCGATGATCCCTTCAAGTGGAATGAAGATTTCAGTATGGGCAGTTGCCAGAGACGCCGACTTCTTGGGCTTTTCCTGGGCCTTGTTTCGAATTGTACCCGACTTCACGTTCGCCAGATCTTTCAGGAAGTGACGAGACTCGTACACGAACTTCGCAAGTTTCTTATCGTCAGTGAAGAGTTTCACGTCGATTTCATCTTTTGGCTTCATGTTCACTGAAGAACGAATGTTACGAATTCCAGTGGTGATATCGATGAACTTATTCATCATCTCTTGAACTTCAGCGTTCTCAAGAGACTTATCAAATTCTACGTATTCCTGAGTCGCAACCAGCGATTTGTCATCGAAGTATGACCAGATCTCTTCCGTAATAAACGGAGTGATCGGGTGAAGAAGGTTTACGATCTTCTTGAAGCAGTACTTAAGCATTGTCGCGCGAATGATCTTCGCTTTCTCATCATTGCCATAGAGGATGTTTTTTGAGAGCTCGATGTACCAAGAGCAGAACTTGTCATAAACAAACGAATAAATCTCAGCAGAAGCATCGTCAAAGCGATAAACGTCAAAGGCCTCGTTCATTGTTTTCGCAACAGTGTTTAGCTCAGCAAGAATCCATTTATCGTGAAGGTGCCACTCAGACTTTACTGGAAGTTCGTCTTTTGCTTTATCCAGGAACGGATAAACGAAACGGAAGGCGTTCCAAAGTTTGTTGACGAAGTTTCTGTAACCTTCGATTCTTTCTGGATCAAGATTAAGGTCACGGTTATAACCAGAACCCGCCGCCAGAGTGAATCTCATGGCATCACATCCATACTGTTGTACCATGTCCAGTGGATCAATACCGTTTCCAAGAGACTTACTCATCTTACGACCTTGCTTATCGCGAACAATAGCGTGGATGTAAGTATGTTTGAATGGAGCTTTGCCAGTTACTTTCATTCCCATCATCATCATTCTGGCCACCCAGAAGAAGATAATGTCAAAGCCAGTGATAAGTGTTTCGTTTGGATAGAACTTATCAAAACCTTTCTCTTCCATTGCTTTCTCATCAGGCCAGCCCAGAGTTGAAAGTGGCCATAGACCTGAAGAGAACCAAGTATCAAGTACGTCTGGATCCTGGAAAATATCAGTGTCTTTACACTCGATACATTGAGTAGGTGCTTCTTCAGCTGCCCACTGAGTATCACAGTGACGACAGTAATAAACTGGAATCTGGTGACCCCACCAAAGCTGACGAGAAATACACCAGTCTTTTGGATTACGAAGCCAAGCAAAGTAAGTGTTCTCCCAACCTTTCGGGAAGAACGACATATCGCCTTGTTCAACTGCTTCAACCGCAACACGTGCCATTTCAGTTGTATTTAGGAACCACTGTTTTGAAACCATCGGCTCTACGATTTCATCTGAACGTTCACCGTGCCCAACTGGGTGTACGTGATCTTTCTTTTCAACCAATGAACCAAGTTCAGTCAGGATGCGCTCAACTTCTGCACGAGCGTCCTTGGGCTTAAGACCCTCGATTTCAGGAGCGTTCTTATTGAATGTGCCGTCTTTATTAAGGATGTTAATGATTGGAAGACCGTTACGTTTACCAATTTCAAAGTCATTAAAATCGTGGCCCGGAGTTACTTTTAAGCAGCCAGTTCCTTTCTCAATATCAACGTGCTCGTCACCAATGATCGGAACTTCACGGTTACAAATAGGCACGATTGCCGTCTTACCAATAAGATCTTTGAAGCGTTCGTCATTTGGATTAACCGCAACTGCCGTATCAGCGAAAATAGTTTCTGGACGAGTTGTCGCGATGATAAGTTCCATATCTGGATCTTCTTTTACTTTGTATTTTAAGTAATAGAAGAAGCCTTTAACTTCTTTGTGTTCAACTTCAGCATCTGAGATCGCCGATTGAAGGACAGGGTCCCAGTTTACGATATAGTCAGACTGATAGATCAGACCTTCGTTATAAAGCATAACGAAAAACTTCTTAACTGCCTTATTAGGAATGTCATCAAGTGTGAAAGTAGAGTAGTCCCAGTCACATGAAACACCCATCTTCTTCTGTTGGTTAACGATCTCTGAACCGTATTGTTCTTTCCAGGCCCAGATACGTTTAGTGAATTCTTCACGACCAAGGTCATGACGATTTTTCTTCTCTTGTTTCCAGATTAGTTTTTCAACCACTGCCTGAGTTGAAATACCGGCGTGGTCAGTCCCTGGGATCCAAAGCGTTTCAAAGCCCTTCATTCGCTTATAACGGATAAGAGCATCTTGAGTTGTAGCATCCAGGGCGTGACCCATGTGAAGCTTACCTGTTACGTTTGGAGGTGGCATAAGTACAGTGAATGTTTTCTTCTGCTTACCTGGAACGGGCTTAAATACTTTTTTATCAAGCCACTTCTGGTACCACTTATCTTCTGCCCCTTGAGGGTCAAATGTCTTCGGGAGGTCGTTTTGAATTTCCATACGGGATCCTTATTAAAAATCAGCTAATGTCTTAGTCGTTTCTGTTCTAGTCGCCACTTCTTTCACTTTAATGTCAGTCTCTGTGACCATCACGATGTGAGCGAAGTTCTTTTTATCTGAGTAATTGAAAATTTTCTTGGGCTTATTATCACCAAACATCATTTCCACTTTCTTATTTTGAGAGCGAAGCTTGTTTGCGATTTGTGCCGCCGTCTTTTCTCCTTCCGGAGTGAAGTAGGCCACAAGATAATCAATTGATGGTTTTGAAAAATCACCAACCAGCTTGTGGGTTGTTAAGAAATCAGTTAGTGGTACTTCGCCCAGGCCAATTCCTACACCTTCAAGAGCTGGCTCATTGAAGATTTGAAGAAGGTTGGCGTAAGCTCCTCCACCCGCAACCGCGCGACGGTTATCAGGGTGTTTATCGAAGATCTCAAAAACCACACCTGTGTAGTAATCAAGGCCACGTACAATCGATGGATCAAACTTCACATATTCGCCCAGATCTTGGTCTTTAAATTTCTCAAAGAGCGAGATTAACGGGGTCACATGCTTTTCAATGACATGATCGCCAATGCTCTCGACACCTGAAAGCTTTTGCATGAATACATCTGAGAGAGTTGTTTCAGAGAAGTACTTTGAAACATATGTTTTCACTTCATCAATTGAAGTGAGGTTTACGAATTCTTCAAAGATTTTTGCCTTAGTTTCATCGGGAGTGATGGTTCTAACTTCGGCGGCGAACTTGTCTGCCGGCATTTTATTTTTCTTATCTACAAGCTTGTAAAGCTTATGAGTCAGAGCTGGTTCTAGACCAATAAGTCCTTCAAACACTAAATCCACAAAACGACGATCATTCACCAACACTTCAAAGTGCTCAGAAGTCGCACCGAAGCTCTTCATCAAAGTCACTGCAAGCTGAATGATTTCAACTTCGCCATATTGGCCGGCACCGAAAATATCGGCGTTGTATTGCCAGAACTCACGCAGACGACCTTTCTGAGGTTTTTCATATCTCATGAGGTTCGGAATCGCGTACCAACGAATTGGTTTGGCAATTTCCCTATGCACTTGAGCTGCCATACGGGCAACAGTTGGAGTCATCTCAGGACGAATGGCAACTTTACGTTCACCACGGTCAATGAATGAATAAATTTGTTCGTTGATCAGCTCTTCACCGGACTTCGCAAGATACAGTTCCACTTCTTCAAGAAGAGGTCCATCGTATGGTTCGTAAGCAAATAGCTCAGAGACTTCCGCCATTTTCTGGAAGATATAATTTCTAAGTCGCATCTCTTTCGGAAAAAAATCCCGAGTTCCACGATATGGGGATTTTGTGAGTGCCATACATGTCCTTTGTGAGCGGTGAGGCAGACATATTATACACTTTTGAGAGCGATGACTAATAGTGTTATGGGATTTTCTTATTCAACTCTTCGTTGATCTCGTCAGAGAGGGGACTTAGGTCTTCCGGGGTCACATCCTGGACCTGTTTTGTCGCCTCGGTTTTCGCTTTCTCTGACTCTTCTTTAAGAGTTAGCGGGACTTCATTCTGCTGCATGCGCTTAATGTCTTCCGGATGAAGTTCCAGGAGCTTCTGAGGGATGTTGAAGATAGTGATTTTTGTATTGCTCGTGGCGGTCGAAGCGTATCGCTTAAATAATAGCGAGCGCTCATTCAGGCGACGAAGAATGACCCAAGAGACCTGTTTAGACAGGTTATTGAATTCCGGAGCAGTCAAACTATCCATGCGATCAATCCACGGCATGAGATAGGTGAGGTAGCGAGCAAAACGCTGGGCCTCGGATTTTTTGGCGCCATCAAATTGGTTGGCATCAAAAGTTCTGGCGGTGATAAGTCCCATATCCTGGCGGTAACGAAGTTCGGCGAGAATTGAGCGCCAAATCCATTGTGAGAAAGAATTGAGGTATCTTTCTTTGTTTTTAAAATCTTCTTCCAAGCGATCAAGTAGAAGAAGAGTCATGTCAAACTGACGAACTTTCTTAAATTTATATTCCAGAACGTTTTTAATCACTTCTGATTTCATCAAAAGAAAGATGTGCTCTTTTTGTAACTGACCAAGATTTTCATCCAAATCCTTACATATTCCCACCATCTGAATTTTCTCGGCCGGAGTCTTTATACCCATTTTGAGCGAGTTAAAAAGGTGAGTGAATTCCAGCGGCACGCGATCCGACATGGCCGTGAAGTCCTTATCAAAGGCCTGTGCACTTATTGGCAAAATAAGAATGAAAAGCAGGAGTTTAGAGATCAAGCTGTAACTCCTCTTTCGTTGGAACTGCCTTCAAGATGTCCTCGCCCAAATTGAACTTACCTTCGAGCACAAAGAACTCACCACGAAGGGGTATCAGAACTCGTCCGTCCATCTCCAAAAGTTGACCCACGTTTTTAAGTTCAGACCTTACTTCAACATCCTGGGTCTTTAAGTTCAGTCGAACCGCTTCTGTGGTTCGGTGATTGATTTGTTTATCCTGAGTCATGGTTTTCACGAAATAAATGAATTCTGGAAGACAAACCATATTACCCAGGTCTTGTTCCACCGAACTATAAAGCGTGGTGTAGCTCGTGCCTCTCATTTCCCCCGCAAACTTTAGGATCTTACTGCCACGGCTCACACCTTCAAAAGGAAACTCACCAACAGCGAGATAGTTCTCTTGTTGGCACATTTCCAGACGGGTAGCACTCTGTGGGCTGCGGTAAATGATGTTACTTTTCTGAGAAATAAGATCATAAGCAATGAGCGCGCTATAACCATTCTCGTTAATATCGGTGTAGATGACAGTGCTTGAACTTACCATCTCTACTTCTGGTACAAAAAATGGATTCGCTTTCTTAGAGAGACGAATATCGTATTTTTTTTGAGTAACAAGATTTTGGATATGAAGAACTTTTTCAACCGCGTTGAAATAAGAGATCCACTCATCTTTTAAGTGGAGCTTACTATTTCTTCCAAATCCGACATCACGAGTGATGGTGTTACCGAAATCAACTACCATGATGCGATTGTTTTTTAAGAAATTGTATTCGTCATGTGCGTTTGGAATCGATTCAATGGCAAGGCGCTGTTTAAAACGCGAAGACTTCACTAAATAATCATTCGACGAGGCCTCAGCAATAAAATCCAGACTTCTAAAGCTACTGACCATGCCAAGCACGCCTGGCTTCTTTTGAACATAGGCGTATCGCCCATCCATACTGATGAAACGCAAAGTCTCCGGAGAGTGTTTCGTTAAGAAACGTGGAAGTTCCGCTGCCTCTACACTTAGAAAGAGTAAGAATAAACTAATCCAGGCCATACATCGTCCAAAGTTTTAAAGGGTGTAAGCGCTGATAACTCTTAACTCCTGAGTAGATGCTACTCCAGCTAATAAGGCGTGGGGCCTGAAGTGAATCTGCCGCAGTACGGATCACAAACACAGTATTACCTTTTTCGTTCATGATTCCATTAATGATGAATGGCAGAGGTGAACACTGATTTATGGCCTGAATCTTAAAGAACGTAGGAAGGATATCTTCCGCACATCCAATCCCATGAATGATGGCACCCTTGGATTTCTTAAAGTAACTCTGAATAGTCGATAGATTATTCATGATTCTACCTGTCTTCTTAAAGTCACGAGTCAGAAGAGAATTCTGCGAAAATCTTTCGTCTCTTACTGTCAGCGGGAAGTAAGCAAGATTCACACGATTTTTGATCTTGATGTAATCAATCGCTCGGTCATTGAAGAGAATTTTGTGCTTACACTGAGAAATAAAACATTTATCTCTCTCATAAATAATATAACAACCAGATTTGTACTGAAGGAGCAGGGGATTGTAGTCCTGAGAATCCACCATCTCGCAACCCACTGCCGGATCTGCACCACGGGTATTTTGAAGAATCTTTGCCACAACGCTTGTGTAAGACTCTGGCTGATTATTATATTTTCCAAAGAAAGTTTTATAACAAACCTCTCTAGAATTTAATTGATCGTCATAACAGGCCTCTAGCTTCCAGTTTTCTTCATTGTCAAAGTTCTTATTGAAGTTGAAAGTGGTGGCCGCCGAAACTGCTGAACATGGACCGTTTGCGCTTTTCACTGGATCAGGAGAGAAGAAGTTAATCAAACGAGCAACTTGAGTCACGATTAACTGATCACTGTTACCTGGACAGTCTTTATATTCGGCCGAAAGCGAAGAAAAATTCAAAGCAGTCGATAGCTGATCACATTCAGGTTGTGGGCGAAGGCCCGAGTTTCTTCCTGCCGGATAAAGACAGAGATCATTCTCTTTTTTCAAACGAGCAAGACAAACGTTGTATTGAGTCGAAGAAACCGCCGTCGTTGCACCAGTGACAAAGCGGCAAATGTCTTCCGCATAGGTCTTACTTTCATAACCGCCCGCGATCTTGGTCCAAAAAGAAACATTTAAGAACTCATCACAGAAAAGTTCTTCGTCATCCAGATGCTTACAAACATTTTCAATATAGTCCTTTTGAACCAGCGTTTGCTTGTCCTCCAGGATTTTTGCTACTGCTCGACGTTGAGTCAGGTCTTTAGGGTCACCAAGACCCAAGCGAGCTTCTTTGGTGTATTCGTAGATCTGACATAGAAATGGGGTCTTGGGATTATTGACCCAACTAAGATGAATGTTTCTGCATTGTTCACGGCCTGATGGGATTTCAAAGATGGTACTGTTTAGGGCCTCATTCAGGGTCTTAATCTGAAAGAGAGAAATCATCTTTTGAGTGTCAGGGCATTCTTGATTAACAACTTTGTTGAGGAAGTCTTTCTTATTAATGATCGCCGACTGACGAACGTCTTTCTCAACATAGGTCATGAGGACGTTCTTTATTTTCCCTTCCGAGCTTCTTAGGAGGTCCGTTAAGATCGATTCATAAAAGCGGCACTTGTCGGCCGAGGCCAGACGAAGGTAACCCGGATCGGAATGCAGAATAATGGAATTTAAAAAATCCGGCTCAAGCTCAAGGCCTGTTACTGACTTAGAAGTATCGAAAACTCTGCCGTTCTTGATGAGAGCGTCTGAGCGTTTTTGGAACTTATCATTATCGACCTGAATAAGCTTTTCAAAGGTCTGAATGATTCCTGGATATTCGACTTTTTTAGGAGTTTCGAGGGGAGCGTTTTGAGCGAATGAAGAAAGGCACAGTCCAGAGAGGACTGTGCCTAGTAATGTTTTAGAGAGCTGACTTGGCCAAAATCGAGGCGACATCTTCAACTTGGAGATTCTCCGTTGTACTTATGTGTCCCTTAGAGGAGTTGAAGTTAATCATACAATATGAGCACGATGTGGCAAGTTTTGGCGCCTTGGTATCACCAATTTGTTCAAGACGGTTTTCAGCAAGGTGTTTACCTTCTGGAAGCTCGTACCACATGTTACCGCCACCCATTCCGCAACAAAGGGCCTTATCTTTGTTCTTCTCCATCTCAATGAGTTTTACCCCTGGGATTGAAGTCAGAATGTCTCTTGGAGCATTGTATTCGCCATGGTGACGACCAAGATAACAAGGATCGTGGAATGTAAGTTCATCTGCCACGTTCTTAAGGGCCTTAAGCTTGCCAGAACGTAGTAGCTCAGAAAGAAGCTCAGTATGGTGAACAGTCTCAAACTGACCGTCATCAAACTTCGCGTACTCTTTACCAATTGTGTGTAAACAGTGAGGACAGTGAGTCACTACTTTACCAAATTCGTACTGTCTCATGTTGGCAATGTTTTCGATCGCGATTTCGTAGAATGAGTACTCATCACCGAAGCGACGTACAGGATCTCCGTTACACTTCTCAGTTTTGCCCATTACTGCGAATGATACGCCGGCCTTCTTAAGAAGATTAACTGTATCTTTCACAACTTTCTGGTTTGAACCATCGTAAGAACCGGCACAACCAACGTAGTAAAGGTAATCAACTTTTTTACCGGCCTCGATAACTGGAACATCCATGCCCTGGGCCCAGTTGAAACGATCGTCTTGAGAGATACCCCAAGGGTTACCGTTCTTTTTGATTTTGTTAACAGCATCAGCGGCCGCAGGTGGAAGGTCACCAAGAGTAAGAGCTTTATAACGTTTAAGATCCATGATCACTTGTACGTGTTCGATGCTGGCCGGACATTCTTCCATACAAGCACCACAAGTCGTACATGAATCAAGTTCGTTAGAAGCATAAAGCGGATTGTCGCCCCAAAGATCAACGTCCTGACCTGGGTTTGCGTTCATTACGTCACGAACTTTAGTCACGATAAGTTTTGGATCAAGCGGTTTGTCAGCAAGGTTAGCAGGACAAACTTGAGTACAACGACCACACTCAACGCAGGCAAGTGTGTCTAGTTTCTCTTTAAGAGTCATTTCAGAAGTTTTACCTAGACCGAAAGTCTCAGCGTTTTCATTGGCAAAATCCATTGGATTTAGAACCGCACCACGACGGTAGGGAGTCATAAGAGCGTTGAATGGAAGAACCAAAATGTGGAAGAACTTCGAGTGAGTTAAGCTTGCTACAAATGCCATTGTGTTTAGCATGTGAAGCATCCAAAGTGTTTTGTATGTTCCGGCCAGTGCTTCTTGTGAAAGACCTAGTGAACCAACAATCGCCGCGAAAGTATAACCAACTGGTGACCAGAAACGTTCGCCCTCAGGCATGTTTGTTACGAAAATACGGATGGCCTCAAGAAGGTAACCAATCACTACCAGAGCGATCAGCATGCCATACATGAACTTTTCTTGATTCGGACGAGTGGCCGATAAGAATTTTCTCTTCGCCACATAACGGCGGTAGTAAGCAAGACCAACACCTAGAAGAACAAAAAGACCACCAACATCGGCCAGGAAGGAAACAACGATGTAAGTTGTGCCTTTGAAAACCTTGAATGGAGTATCGGCGTGAATCGCCACTAACTCAGTTGCGATGAAGAGGGTAAGAAATCCCCAAAAAATCATTGAGTGGAAAACGTTAACGAATGAGTCGCGAGGTACTTTACCTTGGAAGAAAATCGTTTTGAGGAAGGCCTCAAGGTTCAATCTCTTCGGTAGAAGATCTTTCGGGTTTTTACCACCAGCTGTAACAAACTTGTATTTCTCAACCAGACCTGTGGCGAAGAAATAAGTCGCAACCGCTAGAGAAAGGTACATAACGACCTTCATCCAAAACGGGATCATCCACATGATCTGTCGACTAGCTTCCATACTTTCCATCTGGCCTCCTAAAATTGCGCCGAATCATTTATGCACGAAACATCTTAAGACATTTACGTAAAAATGTTTATAATCAGAGTATTATTTTATGCGCTAGAAGGCTTCATGGGTAGTTCTTTTCTCACATGTCTGAACGTTGGATTAGCATTGTATTCGGGAATTTTATTTCTCAAACTCGTCGTGCAGTTTGGACTACCAAACCATCCGGTGCGTTTCATCGCTTACATGGTAAGTTTATGCGTAACAGTCTATTTCGGAATGAAGTCTGCCACTGATCTTGGATTAATTGCCCCGATACAATACATGAAATGGCGACCATTACCCCTTGTAGCAGGGGGATTGGGCGTGCTACTTCAAGTCATCACTCTCATGGGTCAATTTAGTCATCTTCAGCAGAAAGTAATCTCTCGCATCCCGCTCATTGCTTCTTTGATGGTATTTTCATTCTTTCCCACGAAGGCGGAATGGTTTTTTGGATTGTGCATGTTGGCGAGTGGAGTATTCCTTAGCATTTCAGTTGGAAAAGCTCGTTATCAAAAACGTAATTTTTTTAAGCTCCTCTTTTTCTTAGGTCTATTTGGATTAGGACTTCTGATAAATAATTATTGGACTTATGTGATCGGAGAAGTCTTTCTCTTCTTTGCGATTTTTTATTTTTTTATTTTTCAACAAACTTTTGGTGTCAGTGCCCTGGTCGAAGGCTATCAGCATTCGCGGGAAGGAGATTCAAAATGAAATGGCCTGGTCTTCTGTTGATGATGTTACTTATGGGTTGTGCCCAGGTGACCAGTCTCAATTTAACTAAGCATCAGTTTGGTATTCAGCCAACGAAGATCATTTGGTTTCAGGTAGCAGGTCTCGATGAAGAGCAAATTGCACTTCTTCGTTTCCAGCAATCAGGTGAAAAGCGCACTTCCTTTGAAAAAAATATTTGTATCGGCAAGACCTGGGGTTATAACCTTTATCAATTAAGAAATCCTGCCGAAGCATCTTTCCTTTCACAAATGACTGGTAAGAAGAACATCAAGCACAGTTGTGCTGATGCGGAAATTCGTCCCATTTGGAATTACATCGCCGCCAACGGTTACAACACTGGTATTTTGGAGAGTGGGGCAAGCAAAACTCAAAGCTTAAGTAGCTTTAATCAGTGTGGTGAATCGGGTCTCGTTTTTTTAAGTTCTCTCTACTATTGGAGTCGTTCCGAAGGCCAGTCGGGATCCCCAACTTTCCACTATTCTGAAGAAGTACCCGCAAATCCAAATCAGATCGTTTATGATCGCACTTGTGGATCTAAAAGTTGTGGATCTTCCATCACAGAAGACTTTAAGGCGGTTTATCAGTCTTTCAGAAAAGTATCATCTAAACATATCTTGATCGTTCGCGACTTTAGTTATCTTGCTGCTCTTGAGAACAAAGAATTTCAAAAGGCACGAGAGATTTTGGCGGATCTGGATCGCTCTTATGGAGAGGCCCTGAGATTGTCTGAACAAAATAGCGATTATCTGATTCTCCTCACAACTGGTGAGGCCCGCTATATCGATATGCCTGATCAGGGAAAGAACTGGTACGAATTTGAGAAAGACAGCAAACACATTACAGTCAAAAGAACGAAACTCATGAATACCGTGCTTGCCAGTGGTGCCAGAGCGGAAAACTTCTGCGGGATGTATGAAGAGGCCCAAGTGTTTGAACGTATTTTAAGTGGTCCAAAACAACAAGGGCTTGAGCTTAAGATTATTAATCCGTTTAAATAATTAGTTGTTCTGAATTTCAGCTTTAGCAATGTGATAGCTCTTACGGCAATAGTCACATTTGATTTCTACTGAATCATCATTTTGGAACAACTCATCCAAATCACCAGCGTAGAGTCCACGAAGATTGAGGATCATTCTGTCTTTTGAACAAGGGCAGAAGAAATCAATCTGGCGGCTTCCCATGTAAGTAAATCCATGGTCCTCGAACATCTTAACGATGTTTTCGATATCGTTTGAAGCGGCCTCAAATACATTATGAAAGAATGTTTTGTGCTTTTTGATAAATTCTTTTCTTGAAACGGTTTCATCGATGGTCGAGTTCACATTCAGTGGTGGAAGTTTTGTTACCATGATCGATTGATCGCTCATTTCTCCAACAATCACTTCCGAGTTCGTTTGATAAGACTCGGACAGAATGCGGTTCATGACTTCTTTGGTTTCCGTATCTTTTAACTCGAGAACTGAAGTGTAAGGGGCCTTACTACCGTGGAACATTTTAGTCACTCGAACCTGGCCGCTAATCTTCATCGGGAAGAAATTAAATTCTTCAGGTAATAAAAGCGTACGTGTGTGGCCGGCGCTGTTAGTTTCGATCTTTAATCGGAAGTAAGGATCTTCAGAATCGATATAAAGACCGAGAGATTCTCCTGGCTTTAAAAAAAACACGATTGGGAGAAGACCCAAAAACGTGTCTCTGAAATAAGCAAATCCAGAACCTTGCATCGGATGCATAAGAACCAGATCGTGAATGAGTTTTTGACCCTCTAAAAAGTGAATGTTGAATCCATTTTTGTGATCGAGGAAACTATATAAGCGGCTAACTGCGAGCATTGGAACTCCTTGGACCCATAATTTATAACCCATCATCCCTTTTTTGTTAATCTTTCTGACGAGGAAAGGTAGAATCAGAGCATCTATGATGCAGATCGTTTATTTTTCCCAGAAAGAGCAGTTTCTGACTGAAATGGAAACCCATGAGGGTGAGAAGGTCTTCATCACACCAAGCCCCGCCAAGGCGGATGGTCTGCGAACTCGTCTTACTGCTAATCAACCCTTTGATGTCATTACCATTGCCAAGTTTACTGCGAACTTAGTGCAGGCATTGTGGGGGGCGGACGATCGCCCCGCGATCAAGCGCAAATCTGAGTTACTTCTCATTTTCGGTATTCTTAAAAACAAATATCTGCCTGACTTGGGATATGAGCAATTTACCCAGGCCTACAATCTGTTCTCCGACCTTCGAAGTTTTACCTTGAATGAAGATGCACTGACTTCGGTTTTGGATGAACAGCCCGAAATTATCAAACAGGCCGTGCAATTATTCTGGAAACTTCTGGATGTGACTGGATTTTTGGATGAGCACGGAGCTTATCAAAAAATTGCCGAAGGTCTTCGTTCAGCTGAAGAAGCGGATGAACTAAAAAAGACCTATGTCTTCTGGGGTTTTCAACATCTGAACGGTCAACAAGTAGATCTTTTGAAGGCGCTTGCGATCAGATATCAGGTGATCATCCCTTTTCCTATATCTTTAAAAGATAAAACTAAAAAAAGTGATTGGATTAATTGGCTCAAAGATAACCGAGTCGACGAATTGCAACTTGAAATTGAAGAGTCTTTTCCGGTCGGAAAGTTACTTCCGATAAACTCTCGTGAAATTTCTCTTCATTTGAAAGATATGCTTCGCCCGTATGATCAGATTATTTTGGGCGTTTCTAAGTTATCTGCAGAACATATCGACATCATTCCTTCTCAGGAAGTGAAGTTTAAGGTTCCCCATCAGCTTCTGACTCCGGAGTTGAAGGAGATCGGGCGAGAACTAAAAAATTATAATGGGACCGTCCTAGAATTGAAAAAAATTCTCGAGGACAGAATCAAGACGGCTTCTTCGTTAAAACATTTCAGGGCCATTCAGTTGTACCTTGAGGCCCTAACGTCTATTTCGGATCTGACAGACGAAGAGATCAAGGTTGATCAATTCTTCCTGAAGCTTTTGTCTGAGGTTGTGAATTTAAATCAACCGCGTACTGCTTATGTTCCTGTGTCATCGAAAGAGATGACCATGGATTTAAAAGACATGTCGACCTTGGAAGAAATTGATCGGAAGAGAAGAGTTCTGCTTTGTATCGATGATCGTTTCGAAGATATTCAAGGTCTAGGTCAAAACTATACGGAGAGTATTCAGAAGGCGCTGGCCGCCTTGGGTCCGTTAAAACGTAATGAGCTTGAACTGCTCTTCAAGCAATGGGAATTCCAGGATCTGTTTGGTCATGCCGATGTAACGGTTCTAATGGGCGAGGGCACCCTTAAGCATTCTCTTGTTTGGAAGAGAATGTTCTCGGACATCGAACTTACCAAGATAGTAAAAGAGAAGCCCGCCAACACGCGAGTTCCAAAGGACTACTTTAGCACGCTTGATAAAAAATCATTCAATGGTTCTTTTTCGGCAAGTAAGCTTCAAACCTATGTAGATTGTCCGAGAAAATTTTATTTCAACTACGTTGATAAAGTGTTTCCGAATGTTCTTCTTGAGAAAGACTTTGATCCCATGACTTCGGGTACGATCATCCACGAAATCATTGAAAAATTCTTTAAGGAGAATCTTTCTCTGGAAGATCTTAAGTCTCTGACAGCGAGAATCATGCAGATTTATATCAAGGAAAAGAACCTTGAATTACCGCATGAAGTTTACCTTCAGCGCGAGCTCATCTTTAATCATCGCGCTCTAAATGGAATTCAGTTTATTCGTGATCTTGAGACCAAGTTAGGTGAGAAGATAGAATGGAAAATTGAGGAACCATTTAAATTGGACGAAAAAATGGCGCTAAATGGTCGTATCGACTGTTTAGGCGTAGGAAGTAAATATCTTCTTCTATTGGATTTTAAATCCACGGAATTTTCTGCCTCAAGTAATACCGATGTGGCAAACTACGAAGCACTTCAGCTTTGGGCCTATGCTCATGCTACTGAATCACAAATTCAGAATAAAACAGTGATTATGGGCTATGTGGTTTTGGATGATTCATCCAAATCAAATCTTCTGACTTCAGATGAAGAAGTCGCAAAAGAAATCAAGGCCTCAAAGCTATGTAAAATTCATCGCTTTAAAGAAGAATTTTCGGAAAAATTAAAAGAGGCCCAGGACAAGATGATTGCCCTTTCTCTCGCCATTAAAGCAGAAAAAGAGTTTAAGGCCCTCCCTCGCAAGTCAAGCACGTGTGATTTTTGCGAGCTCAATAAGGTCTGTGTGAAAAGCGAGTTGGCCAATGTCTAGATCTCCTAATGCTGAACAGCTTCTCGCAATTGAACATGAGGGTGGAGTACTTCTACGCGCAGGTGCCGGTTCAGGTAAGACTTTCGTACTGGTTGAACATATTGTTTATCTGACTCGAAAGTGGATGGGCGATTATAAATCTAAACCTACAGTGAGTTTTGAAGAATTTCTTCGTCAGAAGTTCTCTCAAGTAGTCATGATGACCTTCACTAAGAAGGCCGCTGGTGAAATGAGTATTCGTCTCACCGAAAAATTTGAGGAGATTTCTTCTAGTACTGAAACGGATAAAGAGCTGTGGCAGATTGCCAATGAAATCCTTCCGATGCTCCTCGTGACGACCATTGATGGTTTTTGCAAAAAACTCATCACTCTGGGATATTTTCCACACCTTTCTACCGAATCAGACATTATTTTCTCTCCTGAACGAACGGACCAGGTGAGAGAACTAGTTGAAGCTTGGTTTGAGCAACATTCTCAAAACGTTTCAAGTGATCTTCTGGATATCGTTGTTCGTGAGAAGCGCGCCCTCCTTTCGGCCTTTACAAATGTCTTTAGCGATCCGGGACTGCGCCTCGCCTGGAAAAAATTTAAATTAGAAGAAATCCATCCAAAGAATCTCGATAAAATGATCGAGTCTTCATATAAATTAAATGATCTACCTTCAGCTCTTGCCGCCATCCATGCCATGGATTTACCAGAGGAGAAGGAGAGAGGTGCTTTCGAGAAAATCGTGGCGACTTTTCAGTCATCTGGTCTTCCCGAAATCACTTCTGTGGAAAAGTTCAAAATTTACGTGAATCTTTTCGCAGCAGTTTCGAGACTTGATAATCGCAAAAAACTTCCGGGTTCAGAGGCCGCGAAAGACGGACTGGCCGCAGTTCGTGACTGGCTAAAAGTCTGGACCAATGTGATTACTGACTATGAAATGCATTTTGATTCTAAGGTTCTGCCTTGGATGAATCTTTGTCAGGAGCTTTTCAATTACATTGAGGTTCGCCTAGACCCGAATCTTGGAATGACTTTTGGTGATATTGAGTATCTCGTGTCACTGGGACTAGAAAACTCAGAAGACCGCACTCGAATTCAAAAAGCATTTAGCTATTTTATCGTTGATGAATTCCAGGATACGTCTGATATTCAGTTTAGCATTATTCAGAATCTGATTGGTGGAGATTACTCCAAACTCTTTTGCGTAGGTGATGCTAAGCAAGCGATCTACGGATTTCGTGGTGGGGAACTATCAGTGTTCCAAGATTGCGCAAAGCTTGTCCCCCAAGTTCGTACTCTTGCGAACAACTACCGTTCTCTTCCTGAAGTGATCAATTTCAATAATAGTTTATTCAGAACGATTCTCCCGCTTGGTCAAAATTTTGAGGGACATGATCCGTTTACCGTTAATCCGGAAGATCAGAATGTTCCGTCCGAAGTGGTCCCTAAAGAGAAAGGCATCATAGAAATTCAATCTGCTGAGCTTATCCGTGATTTAGAAAAAGAAGATAAATTTAAAAACGAGCACATCAATCGTCTTGAGGCCCTAATGATCGCGGATGCGATCAAGAAGGAACGCGAAACGACTAATAATGTATGTACGGTGCTTTATAGTAAGCTCACACCGAGTGGTGAATTAATTCGTGCCTTGATGGAAAGAAAAATTGGGTTTACCGCTCAATTTAAAATTGATCTTCTTGATGACCCTATTCTGGGGATGTTTGTTTGCCTTTTAAGACGTCAATTTGATTCAAATCCTGAAACTAAGAATAAGTATCCGCTCTTCTTGTTTAAAAGTTACTTCAACGTATTAGGCATCACTGAAAATGTTACAGAGAGAGATCTTGAGGACTTTGATCGAAATGTCACCTATTGGGGCATGATTGAAGCCTTCCGAAAGTTCATTCATAAACTTCATCTGACTAACGAGAATTCAGACATTAACTTGGAAACCATCCAAACAATTTCTGATCTTTATCTCCAGGATCCGGAAAGCATGATGAAGCAGCTTGAGAGCGGGGACAATGATCGCTTAAGTCTTGAACTTCGCTCGGGTGAAAATTCAAGCATGGTTCAGATCATGACCGCCCATGCTTCCAAAGGCCTGGAGTTTGATTCAGTCTACCTGGCCGGTATTTATACTAACGGTCGAGGCATGAACGAGGGATCTCTTTTTGGAGATCTTCCAGGAAGTTTTAATTGGTACCTGGATATTGTTTCTAGAGAAAAGCAAAAGTCTCCTCTCTACGTCTTTGAAAACGAACTCGCTAAATATAAAAATTTCTCGGAGTCTAAACGTCTCTTCTATGTGGCCTGTACTCGTGCCAAGAAAAAATTGGTCTGGGTTGATTTTGAAATGCATGAAGAAGCATTTTCAATCCCAAAAAATAGCTGGATCTTGGGTCTTCGTAATTGGACCCATCAGGGCATGACAAAAGAGGCAGTTACTGAAATTAAGCGAGAAGATTTTAATGCTCAGGACCTCTTAAACTCACAAAGCCTTCCTCAGCTTCCGCTTTTCTTTCATGATCCAGTGGGGATTTTTCCTAAGGGTGAAGGGGACTCGGAGCTACTCATTGCCGCTGAACTTAGTGTGACCAGACTGAACTCGCTCTTAGATTGTCCGCGGAAATTTTATCTTTCAAACATTCTAAAAGTTACTGAACCCGAAGAAACGTCAAAGGTATTTATCGAAGAAGAGGGTGATGAGCTGGCAACTGTTGTTCGTTCTTCATCTGAACGCGGCACTTATATTCATGCCCAAATTGCGGAAGGGATCGTTCGAAACTTTGTAGTACCTCGCCAAAGCTTTGGTACAGACATGCAAGGTCCGATTCAGTGGGCCCTGGATCTCTTGAAAGAAAAGAAGGATGAGTACGAACTTATCCCGGAAAAGCAGATTAAATTCAAATTCTTCAATTTTATGATTTCGGGGATTCCGGATTTAGTGCTAATGCCGAAAGGAAAGCAAAAAGCTCAGATTTGGGATTTCAAAACCGGAAGAATCACTCCGGAGAATTTGGGCCACTACTGGCTTCAACTTTCCACCTATGCTTATGCCTTGTATGAGCTGGGACAAATCGATCATAGCTCAGAAATAGAACTAATTTTATGTTTTGTAGATCAAAAGCAGACACTAACTGAAGTTGTGACCCTGGAAAAGTGTCGAAAAGATCTCTATCCCATCTGGCGCTCACAGAACGAACCATGGAAAGTGAATCTTGATCATTGCAGTCAGTGTTCCTACGGTAGCATTTGCCCTCGTTAATCCAAGAACTTGCGCCTCATTCTGAGCGTGTTAGAATTTGATAAAGACTATCGTTCTAACAAGTGAAGTGAAAATGAAAAACATCGTTTTGATCCTGGTGACACTCATCATGAGTACTGTCGTGTATGCTAATGAAAAATCTCTTTATAACTTTTCATGGCTCGATAACGACAAAGAAATCTATGTTCTCCAGAATAGAAAATTTAGAAAAGTCGGTAACGTTTATGTCGGTGCAACTGCTGCTTACAACCTAAGCCAAGATTTCCTTGATGCCTATGGTGGCACCATTCGTGGGGGATATTTCTTCACTGAGGACTGGGGTGTTGAGCTTATCTACGGTAAGAACACAAATTCTGAAAACGATACAGCGAAAGGTGTAAAAGAGCAGGGGACTGTTCCTTTTTACCGTCAAATCGATTCATTCATGGGTGCGATGTTGATGTGGTCTCCTTTCTACTCGAAGATCAATACTTTCAATCGCATTTTCTACTTCGACTGGATGTTTGGTTTTGGTGTGGGAACAATCACGACTAAAGATAACAGAAACAAATTTGATACTGCAGCGGCAAACACAAATGCTCTAACCGATGAAAGCCAAACTGGTGCTTTATGGAACACTGGCTTCCGCTTTTATATTAATGAGCACTGGAGTCTTCGTTTGGACCTAACAGGTCAAACTTATAAAGCAGATAAGACTAAGAAGGCAGGAACAGGACCAACTTCAACGACGTCTAAGCTTTATAACAATTACGATTTGGGTCTTGGTCTAAACTACGCATTTTAAGAAAGGAGAACACGGATGTTCTCGAAAATATTATTAGCTACAGCAATTCTTATTCCCTCTGCCTGGGCCTCTTATGAATCAGCGGCCAGAAACTATGGCAAGGGAACTATATCTTTAAGTGGTTACCGCCGCACAATTCTTGAATTGGTGGATGGTGGTTACTACTATTCAGTAGTTCCTTGGATGAAAGACTACATCGTGAAAACTGATCGTACTCTAGATTCTGAGATGGAAGGGGCACTGGATAAAATGCTTTACGCTACTGGGGTGAAGCCATTTGAATCTCTGCCTGAAAATATCCTTCGTCGTTCTCGCTCGGGAAATATTCGTTATATCCTGGCCAAGCGTTTGATGAAGCAAGGAAAACATCAGGAAGCACTTAATGAATTAAATGGCATTAGTCCTGATCATTCTGCATTTCCGTTTGTGGCCAATCTTCGTGGTGTTATTTACTCACTGTTAAATGATCATAAAGACGCTGAAACTCAGTTCAAAGATTGCGTAAATGCCTCTGAAAAAAGAATGGGGAAGGCGGAATCAAATACTCAGCGTGATCAACTTGAGATTAACCGTGATTATTGTGTGGCCGGTATTGCACGAGTTCAATACGCCCAGGCCGATTACAAGAAGGCCGAGCTCAGCTACCTGGATATCGCAAAAGACTCATTTGTATGGCCGGAAATTCTCTTTGAAGAGGCATGGAACAGCTATTATCTGAGTAACTACAACCGCACATTGGGAAAACTTGTTTCATATAAAGCTCCTGTTTTTGACTTCATCTTTAAACCTGAGACTGAAGTGCTTAAGGCCCTGACTTATATGAAGATGTGTCTTTATGAAGATGCCAAGAAGACTGCGGACGACTTTTATAATGAACTGTTAAATCCTTCACGCGATCTAAGAACTTTCCTTCTCTCAAAAGGAAAGGACTATCGTTACTACTACACCCTTATGGCCGATCATGAGAGCAATAAACCAGCTCCTCTTCCGATCGTTGACCATATTCTTAAATCAATTCGTAAAGATGCTGCTTATCGTGAAATGAAAAGTTCACTCACTGCTGCGATCGGAGAATACAACCTTCTCCGCAAACATTCAGGCAGTAGCATGCAGGCAAACCTCGTAAAAAACGTAAAGACATTGGCGGATGAGTACAGAACAACTCTGGGCGCTTATGTAAGAGCCGGATTAGTTTCTAAATACTCCGAGCTCTACACTGCTTTCCAAGGGATGAGCTACATCAAACTTGAGGTTCTGGCACAAAGAAAAGAGCGTCTTTATCAATCTGATACAGTTGTTAACAAAAAACGCGGTGATGTGAAGTACATCGAGCGTAATGATAAACAGTACTTCTGGAACTTCAATGGTGAGTTCTGGGCAGATGAATTGGGTGATTACGTATTCGCCTTGAGGTCTGAATGTTAAAGTATCTATTACTATCTGTACTAATTGCGAACTCGGTTTGGGGTGCGAAGCTTACCCTGGATGAGCGCCGTAAAAAGATTCTTTCGATTGTAGATGAGGAGCTTTCAGAAGTATCTCGTCTGGCAAAGCAGCAGGACTTTAAGTCTCCAGATACACTTCTTCGTTTGTCTGAATTAAATCTGGAGAAGGCCCGTCTTTGGAGAGAGGCCGAGAACGAACAGTATTTAAATATTCCGGTCGAAGAAAGAAGAAATCTTAGTAAGAAAGAGTATTTCAATAACTCCAATAAGTATTTTGATGCTGCTAACGATGCTGGTCTAGTTGTCGTGAAGCGATTCCCTAAGTATAAGGGGATTGGAGAAGTTTATTACATCCTGGCGTACAACTATAAAGAACTTGGAAATAACGACCTTGCTCAAAAGTACTTTAAACTCGCCTCAAAGGATGCTCCTAAAGATTCTAAAGTTGGATTGAAATCCAAGCTTGCTCTGGCCGATTATTATTACAATGCAAATAAATTTAAAGAGGCGATTCCTCTCTATGAAGCATCAATTAATAAGATGGATGAGAAGTGGTGGACCAAAGACGCATTCAATCTTGCCTGGTCTTACTATCGTGTAAAAAACTACGATCGCGCTATCAATCTGATGAAAGAAGTTCATAAGAAGAGTGGCGGAAAATACATTGATATGCGCAATATGGTTGAGCGTGATATCGGTATTTTCTACATTGATGCTGGTCGCATGAATGATGCCATTAACTTCTATGAAGGTCTTGGCATTAACTACACTGAACAATTTGTAAAAATCGCCAACTCAATTGTGACCCAAGGCCGTTTTGCTCAAGCTGAAACTCTGCTTAAACAAGCAGCTAAGAATGAGAAAAACCGTGATAAGCGAGTTGAGATTCTAATCGCTCAATTAAATCTCTTTGATAAATTCAATAAGGTCTCAGAACACCTGGAAGTTTGTAAAGAGTTGGTGGCCCTTCACCTGAAGCAACCTCTTAATACGGATGACTTCAATAAATTAGTTTTCCATGTGAATAAGAAGGCGGCCGAGCTTCAGAAAGCAACTGCCTCTGATATTTATAAGAATGTACCGAAGGTTCAGAAGCAGAAGTCTCAAGAGGCGATTGCATACTTTGAACTGTCGGCACAGCTTTCTCCCGGTCAGAAAGCGGAGAAGATTTTCTTCCAAGGTGAGACTGCTTATGCCGCAAGAAATTACAGCAAGGCCATTGGTCTTTATATCACTTCCTTTGATGCTGCTCGTGCCAATAATGACAAGAAGATCATGAACCAAAGTTTGGAAGGTATGCTTTCCTCTCTTGGGCAAAAGAATCTAAGTCCAAAAGTTGCGGAAAAAAATTATGTGCCGGTTTATACCCGTTATTTAAGTTTTGATTCCAAAAGCGAACGCGCAAATTCAATTTACGTGAAACTTTTCAATGCCCAGTTCGATGGCAAAGATCTGGCCGGGGCCGAGAAAACCATGGCGGATTTCGCGAAGAACTTTCCGAAAGATTATAAGACTCAGGAAGGGATGCTTGCGAAGGTCATGGAAGAACACCGAAAGAATAAAAACTACTCAGCAGTTAAAGGCTACGTAGGAAGAATTAATGACGGTGAATTCAAAATTTCTAAGAAGTATGCAGATGCCCTTAGAAGTTTAATGACAAAGATTCAAATTGAAGGTGTCCAGCAATCTCTTGAAAAAGGGGACAAAGCCGTGGCGCTCAAAGGTTATCACCAGATTTATGAATCAGATGAGAGTACACCGAAGGCGAAGGTCAATGCGGCCTACAACCTTTCGGCCCTTTATTATGAAATGGGGAACTCTAATCAAAGTTACGAATGGTCCGTTATTGCAATTAGAGATATGGACGTAGCAGATGTAAATAAATTTGCTGATTCATTCCTAAGTATCGCTTCTGGCCTGTTTCTTCGTCAGGAATTTAATCGTTCGGCCGATCTTTCATTCAGAATGGTGGCAAAACTTTGTAAGGAGAATTCTTCAAACAAGGTTGTTGCTTATAAAAATGCTGCCTTTATTGCCCTGGCCAATAATGACATCAATAAGGCCCTTGAAGTTCGTGACTTTGGAAAGCAGTGTTCAATTTCTGATGCCGCGATTGCCGAAGTCTCATTTGAAATTCTAAAAGATCTGGCGAAGGCACGTCGCTGGGAGGCCTATGAGAAGTTGATCGCGGAGCTAGAGACAAATTCTAAAAACTTCCCTCAACTAATTAAGCCCCTTGAAGATCTTCGTAGAGAATATTTGGGTATTGGAAATAATGAAGAGGCGAGACAAGCTGCCGAAAAGCAAAACCGTTTCTACCAGTTGGCCAAGTCTCAAAAGCTGGACATCCCGGTTGAGGCCCTGGACCTTATGGCCGAGAAAATGCTCGCAAGTGTTCAGGATAAAAAACAACGACTTGATCAGATTCAACTTCGTTTTCCAGAAGCTGAATTTAATAGCGCCGTTAAATCTAAGCTTCAGCTCCTTGATCAGATGACTTCTGATGTTAATAACATCCAAAAAATCGGATCAGGTAAGGGAATCGTCGAGGCCTATAAATACGTCATTGATGCCTATGAATCTTTTGGTACTGAGCTTAAAAACTTCACTCCGGAAGGCAAGGCCCCAGAGTATGTAGCAAGTTTTAAGAAGGCCATGGCCGAAGTTCACGGTCCAATTCTTGCCAATGCCAGAAAGCAGCGTTCTGAAGTGAAGAAACTTATCTCTGATAATAAAATCCTGAGCTTCTCAAACTACGCTGTTCTTTATTCTGAACTTGAAAGTAACAAGCGCTTTCTTACTGAGAAAGAAGCAGTCCTCATGGAAAGAGGAGGTCGCCAATGAAATTAATTCTTCTGCCACTTTTACTTATTGCGGCCTGTTCGACTACGAAAGAAAAAGCACCGACGAGTGCTCCGGCCAACGTAAGTAATGAGGCCTTTAAAAAAGAGAAACCACTCTCGAATTCGGAAATCTCGGATTATTACCAAGGCAACGCAAAGTCCCTTAATCCGGCCCTATTAGATGAGACTTTGGATCGCATGACTCCGGAAGAGCTTGCAAAGCTAAATGTTGCAGCAGATCCATTAATGGATATTTCTGTTCGTTGTGGTCAGCGAGATTTCGAAGGAGCTTTTGCCATTGCTGGTAAGAACTTCAATAAGTATCAAAAAGTGGCGCAGTATTGGAACCTTGTGGCCAACTGTCACTTGAATCAGGGCTCACATCGTAAAGCACTTCTTTTTTATAACAAAGCTCTGGAAGTAACTCCAAACTACGTTCCGGCCCTAAATAACATCGGCGTTCTTTACTCTCGTCAGGGTCTGGATCAAAAGGCGTTGGTTGCCTTTGAACGCGCCAATAAGCAGTCAAAATTTTCAAAGACTCCAAGATACAACTTGGCGAAGCTTTATCTTACTTATGGTCTAGCAGAGCAAGCGCAGCCTCTTTTTTTAAGTCTTTTGAATGGATCGCCAAAAGACGTGGATATTCTGAACGCAGTTGGATCAACTTACTTTTTAATGTCTGATTACAACCGCGCTCTCAGTTACTATCAGCAGATTCCGCGTTCTGAATGGGACCGCGCTGAAATTGGATTGAACGTTGCTTACACTTATAAAAAAGTCGGTAAAGCGGCCGAGGCCCAGAAAATATTTTCTGGCATTAAGGATCCTTCGAGCGCCAATCTTCGCCGCTACTATTCGGCGATTGAATCACAATTAGGAGAATAGGATGAAAATCATAGCAGCAACTTTATTTTTCATTCTTTCAGGAACGGTTTTGGCCCAAAATAAACCAAACGTTCGTTATGAATATAAAAAATTCGAAAAGTTTGATTTCGAAGAAATTGGAGTAGAAGGAGAGGCCGGCGCGCCTGGTGATATCTCTATTTCTCCAAGACTAAGAAAAGAATTTAAGAACAAGCTTCCTGAAAGAGCAAATTTTAACAAAGAAATGAAAAAAGCCGTAGAAGGCATTCGCTAGGGGACATTTGTGCAAGTAGAGAAAAATAAACAGCCAAAGATGTTCGAAGTACGCGCCACCAACCCAGCTCATAAAACGAAAGGGGGAGTGTTCGGAAAAGGACGTTTCCTCTTAGGAAGAAGTGAAAGCTGTGACCTCATTGTAAACAGCGAGGCAGTTTCCGCGGTCCATGCTGTGCTTGAAGTGTTTGAAGACAAGGCCATCATTTATGATATGAATTCCACGAACGGAACCTATGTGAATGATGCGAAAGTCATCGTTAAAGAATTCAGGATTGGTGATACCTTCCGCCTGGCCGACATTGAATTCACTTATCAAAACTATGTAGTTTCAGAGGCGCTTCCTCCCGTGCTTGATACACTGGAACCAGCACTTGGTGAGGCATCGGTTAAACTTCCGCCTGAGCTACCTTCTACTCCGAAGGCCCTGCCGAAAGCGGCACCTGCAGTTTCATCACATATGCCTTCAATCGTTTATCCACTTGCCGCTGATCCAAAAGCGGAATTCAGTGAATATATTTTTGAAGATAAGGACGATCTTTATCCTATCTTCAAATACGAGGCCTCAAAACAAGCAGTCGAAGTCATCATCCTTCATAATGACCAGGTGTTCAGTGTTGATTACTTCCCAGAAGGTCGTAATACTTATTTCATCACTGGCGTCCTGTCTAAAAAAGACGAGATCGAATTTCCTTATCTTAATAAAAATGAAAAGTTTCCTTTCGTCGATGTTAGAGGCGGAAGTGCTACTGTTCATACACTACCTGGTTTTGGAGTTTTTCTACTTAGTGACAAAAAGAAAGACACTGGTCACGTAGGTGCGAGCATTGAACTTTCTGGTCAGGACCTGGTTCGCTTACAAAAAGATCACCTTCAAATTTTTGTGAGAAATGTGGCCGCTCCTCCTAAGATTGCACATGCTCCAATTCTTAAACGTGATCCAGAATTCAGAAAATATCTGGCTCTGTTTATGCTTCTGGCCGGTCTTTTCATCGTGTCTTTGAACGTGATTGAAGTTCCGGAAGATGATAAGAAAGATGAATTGGCGCCTGAAAGACTTGCGACCATCCTTTACAAGCAACCTCTAACGGTTTCTAAGAACGTTGCAGTTGAAAAAACCGAAACTGCTCCTAAGCAGGTGCAAAAGGCCCCTGATAAGGTCGCCGTTGAAAAGACAGCAACGACCGAGAAAAAACCTGATGTTAAGAAGCCGGATGTTGTAACTACTAAAGAGCAAAACAAAAAGCCTGATCCGGGCAAAAAAACCGCGACTGAAAAGAAAGTAGTAAAGCAGGGGACGACTCCGGTAACTAAGCCTTCAAATAAGAAGTTTGATACACCGGTTGCGAAATCAACCACGACTACTTCAAGTGCAAAAGCACCGACTGCTTATTCACAACTTGAAGTAAAAACTGCGGGCCACGTTGAAGTTTATAAATCAGCAGATTTCTCAAGTTCAGTTAGTACATTGGTGGCAAAGGGTGGATCGCTATCTGGAGTTAAAACAGTGGGCGCTTCAGGCTCAGGTTCTAATGCTGGACAAATCGGTGCAGCATCTGGAGTTGTTGGAGGAAGTGGTAGTGTTAAAACTTCCAGCATGACTACCAATCAAGGAAGTCTCGTTGGTGCTACAACAGGCGTTCTGGGTGAATCAAAAGGTGCTGAAGGTCTTTCTGCTAAACGTGAAATTTACACTGCAGGAATTCCTGGTGAAACTGTTGTTCTAGGTTCAATGGACCCGGACGTTATCAGAAGAATTCTGATCGAACACCTTCCGCAATTTCGTTATTGTTATCAGCAAGAGATTGAAAGAAGAGGTTCAGAGGTCTTTGGTGTTGTAAAACTTAACTTTGTCATCGGAGCTTCCGGCCACGTTTCAAAGGCCGGTACTGATGGAAGTTCAGGGTTACCAGCAGATGTTAGTAAGTGTGTTGTGAATGTCCTTCGAGGAATCACCTTCCCGGAACCAATGGGCGGCGGTACGGTAGAGGTAAAACAGCCAATGAACTTCCAGACCAAGAAGATGTAATAAATGACAAAGGACCCGTAAGGGTCCTTTTTTTATGCCAAAAAAAAGGGACCATCGCTGGTCCCTTTTTCATTTGTTCAGTTGGAATAGAGAGTTAATTACCTTGAGTTAAAACCACAAATTTAAACTCTTTAAAACCGGCAGCAGCACAGGTGTACATAACTCGTTTCAGGTAAGAGTATTTAAGTGACTTATCAACGACCAGGTTGGCAATCCCTGAGAACTTCTTGGCCTGTGGCGAGAGTTTCTCAGATTGCTTAATCGTTTCTTTGATTTTGACTAACTCATTATACAGAGGAACAATTCTTCGTCCGCCTTCATCAAATAACTGATCGTCTGGAATTTCTGTGTTCACTACTTCTGTATCGTCCACCCAAATCTGAGTTTTTGATACCTGCACATTCACACCGAAGTTATTTAAGGTCTCAGATGAAGAACGAGGGAGTTCAATTTCTTTCGGAACGTTAATGACCACTCCCGAAGAGTTATAACTTTGAAGAAGGAAAACCAGAAGGATGGTAAGAATATCGAGAAGGGAAGTGATATCGATATCAAATACCGTCGCTTTCTTTCTTCCTCTGCCAAATCGTGAAGCTCTACGTGCCATACTTCCTCTTAAGTCGTTAGATTACTGAAGATGATACGGTCGAAAAGATTTTTGATCTTCTCGTCCACGCCTTCTTTATTTGGTTTAAAGATGGCCTCATCGGTTTTGTTTAGCATTCTGACCGCATCCATGATTTTGACGATCTCTTCGTAAGGAAGTTCATCTGTCGGCTCAAAGATGATTGAATCTTCATCCACGTGTTGTTTTTTCAAGTCAATTAACGTTGTGTGAATATCATCATAATTGAACTGACCATCTGCCTGACGAGTGAACTTCTTCATTTCCTTAGAAGGAATTCCGGTAGAGAGAGTAATGTCATTAGCAGTAACTTTCATCGTCAATGCTAGTGGCTCTTTGTCTTCTTTCTTGGGCTGTTCTTGATCAGAAACAATTGGAATCGGAGATCCGATTTCATAAATCTTTAAAAAGCTCGCCGACATCAAAAGAAAGAAAATGAAGATGAAGACCGAGTCCATAATAGGAACCAGGTTCAGCTTCTCATCCGGCTTTTTACGTTTACGGCTGGTAGGTACTCTTAGCATACGCTAATCCTTAATCGTCGATGGCTTTTTTAGTTCCAAGAAGATCTTGAAGCTTAACTGCGAACTCATCGATCTCGTTAACGATCTTTTCCGACTTTGAAGTAAGGAAAGCGTGAATCATCATGATTGTGATTGCTGCTAGAAGACCAAGAGCAGTTGTGTTCATCGCAACTGCAATACCTTTTGCAAGAACTTCAGCTTTCTGTGTTGGATCCGCTGCAGATACCGCCGAGAATGACTGAATCAGACCCTGAATCGTACCTAATAGACCGAATAGAGTAGAAAGGTTGGCAGCAAGCTGAAGGTAAGAGAGACGTTGCTCAATTTTTGGAATCACTTCAAGCGCAGTTGCATCGATTGCGTTCTGAACTTGTTCAGTTCCCTGATTGGCACGCTTAAGACCACTCTTCAAAACTCTTGGTAGAGCAGCTTGTGAGCCTGAACAAACACGGATTGCTCCTTGAATGTCATTCGAAAGAATGTAACGTTGAAGTTCATTCATGAATGAAGGTCCGTCTACGTCGTAGGTGTAAGAGAGTTTTTTAAATCGTTCGAGTGCTACTGCCAGAGCGAATGCCCACACTGCAAGGATCACATACATGAAAACGCCACCCTCTGTGATAAAACGAATGGCCCATTGGATAATTTCCATAACAACTTCCCCTTCCATGGAAAAATAAAGGTTTATAATTCATTATAAACGCAAATCTAAATGCTCAAAGAAATTTAAATATGGGAAAAAATTGAAGAATGAGGGGCAACGATGTTGCCCCTATGATGATGGCTGACTAAAAAGAACAAGTAACTTTCTGAGATTTGTTTGGGAAAGAAACTGAATTAAGACGACCGTCGGTCTTAATCGTTAGTGTGATCTTTCCATCTTCAGTCGCATATTCATAATCTTTCACCATACGGTTTGTTCCAACCGTAAACATATTTGAAAGCATGACCTTTGTATCAAACTTAACTGTTTTGCCACTTTCCATGTCGTAGCCAGATAGGCTCAGGTCCATACGAACGTGGTAAGCAGGATTACCGTAAGAGTCCTCGTTATTTGAGCTCCAGATCTTTTCGATCTGAACCTTACAAGTAGCAGGAACATTATCAACAACAAGTTTTGTCTTAAGTGTGCCCTTTAAAACCGGAGTACCAACAATAGTGTGAGCAAAAGCTGCAGACACCATAAGCATTGCTGCTAGAATGATAGTTTTCATAAATTAGTCCTTAAAAAGTAGTGGTCTTTTTACCGTTGTCATAACCTTCGTAGGTCTCTTCCCAACCTTTGAAAGCGCGACGAGCATCTTGGATTTCTTCAAGCACCCAGTGGTTTCTCTCGATACCTTTAACATCTCTTGCCTGGATATCATCCGGACGGAACATATACATTGGAACCTTCATTAGGTAACAAAGTTTGCTCCACTGGTTTTGTTCCCAGTCTTGGTATTTTTCAACGATAGGGCAGTTACGCTCTTTCGACATCATGAAGAAGCTCTTCCATTCTTGAATGGGAGTTGGCTTTTGGAAGAATGTTCCATCCATCACGTAGTCTTCACCAGCAATGTTTACTAGAGGAGCAACGTGGAACCACCAATCGTATTCATCGATCATCTGAAAACGTTGAGTGAAGAAAATGAACAGCTTTTCAGACTTAATGTTCATTTTAGACCACATATCAAAGGCCCACATGTGAGCGCGTTTGAAACACTGAGATCTTTTCTTGTCTCCGTCGTTGATCATGCTCTTGAAGACAGTTGTCGCCTTCTCAATAGTCTGAAGATCTGTTGGAGCAAATTGACGAAGTTCATTGTAACGGAAATGGTTTAGATCAAGTGTGCGAGTATCAATCTCACCGGCCATAACTGGACGAATGCTATTGATCATGGCCTTGGTACCATAAACGGTGAAATCGATTCTCACTACTTTTCCAACTAGTGGGAAAATACGATTCAGGTTCTCATCGCTGTTTTCGGTCTTGTAGATGCGACCATCTACACCTGAAAGAACGTTAACAGTTTTGGTTCTGATTGATTCGTGAACGTTGAAGACAGTCGTAATAACGACTTCCGCTCTGGCCTTAGCATTCATAAAGAGAACGCCAAACGCTAGAGCGACTAAAATTTTAGTAGACATAGTCACCCCTCTGAATTTGGGGTTTTATAAAAAAACCGGGCCTCGGCTGACTATGTAAGAACTACCTTCGGGTAAAAATTACAGGTAATTTTCCGGGAAAAGCTGGCGCTCGATACCCTCAATGAAGATATGGATGCACTTAATATGGACTTCCTGGATGCGATCTGTAATGGGGCACGGGATGATCAGGGGAACGTCCACCATCGACTTCAGTTTCCCGCCGTCTTTACCCAATAAACCTACTACTTTCATGCCCTTAGCTTTCGCCACTTCCACCGCTTTGATCACGTTGGCCGAGTTCCCAGAAGTCGAAATCGCCAGAAGCGTGTCGCCTTTCTGTCCCCATGCCTCAACAAAGCGAGAGAAGATGTGATCGAATCCAAAGTCATTCGCGATACAAGTGATATGACCGGCCTCAGAAATACCTGTGGCAGGAAGAGGAGCTCTATCTTTACGGTAGCGACCAGTTAATTCTTCCGCGAAGTGAAGAGAGTCGCACATTGAACCGCCGTTTCCGCAGCTGAAAACTCGACCGTTATTTTTGAATGAATCAACGAAGATCTGAATCGATTGCTCGATTTGCTTGATGTTCTTTTCATCTTCAACAAATTTATTAAGGGTATTTTGGGCTTCAACTAGGGATGAACGGATAAAACTCATAAGAAAAAACAAGCGGGTCCATCATTGGACCCGCCGCCTTGATTATAAAAGAGAATTGATGTTTTTTACGATTTCAGCTTTAGGCTGGTTACCAACTAGAGTTGATTTAACTTCGCCATTCTTGAAGAAAATAAGAGTTGGGATACCGCGGATACCGAATTTCTGAGCAAGGTCAGAAGCTTGGTCAACGTTAACTTTAACAACATTAGCTTTGCCATTCATTTCAGACGCGATTTCGTCCAGAACTGGAGAAAGTGCCTTACATGGTCCACACCACTCGGCCCAAAAGTCTACTAGAACCGGTTTATCAGAGTTCATAACCTCTTGGTCGAAATTAGCAGAAGTTACACTTGTTAAATTTGCCATAATTACTCCTTATAAAGCACAGCTCCACTTTATCGTAAGGGAAGCCGTAGGACAAGTTTTACCCATTATAACACTTGATTAACATAATCTGGAATCAATGAAAATACGTTCAAGTCGCGAATTTTTCGCTACAATAATCCGGATGAACAGGAAGTCCTTATTAAAGGGGCCAATGGCCCGGGCCCGATGGTCGCGACTAATAGCTAAGTGTATTGATATCGGCCTCGTGACCGTGGGGGCGATCTGCTATTATCCTATGGGATTAATCCTGGGAATTATCTATCTTTGCATCTCAGATTCACTCTATGACGGGCAATCAATTGGAAAACGCTTCATGGGGTTTGGGGTCATTTCTTTGATCGATGGCGCACCTTGTACCGCCTGGCAGTCAATGATCCGAAATTTACCTTTCACAGTGCCATTGTTCTTTTTAGTCTTCCCGTTCTGGGGATGGATATTTTCGGCGGTTTTTGCTCTTCCGCTTGCCGCCATGGAAGTTTATTTTTTGTTCCGAGGTGATACCGCGCATCGGTTAGGGGACATTATGGCGGACACAACTGTCATCGCCAACGACGGAACTCGCTTGGATTTAAGGAAGACTAAGTCTCCTTGGTTTGATACACCTCCAGTTCCACTTCAATAGGTCATCATGAAAAAATTAATTATCATCGATATTTCGAATTATATCTTTCGTGCTTTTTTCGCCATTCGTCCGCTTCATGCACCAGATGGTACTCCGGTAAACGCTGTTTATGGTGTGCTCTCAATGGTTCACAACTTGATAGTGAAATACCAACCGACTCACATCATCGTGGCGAGAGATACGAAAGAAGGATCATTTCGCAAAGTAATCTACACTGAATATAAGGCAAACCGCTCAGCTCCACCTGATGAATTAGTTCCTCAGTTCCCGCTGGTTGATGAGCTTATTCAGGTTCTGGGTCTTCCGGAAATTAAAGCACCTAACTATGAAGCGGATGATGTCATTGGATCGGTCGCCACTCAGTGGAAGAATGACTTTGATGAAATCCTGATCGCTTCAGGTGATAAAGATCTTATGCAGTTCGTGGACGGGCCAATTAAGATCCTCGATACCATGAAAGAGAAAATTTACTCGCGTGAAGACGTGAAAGACAAGATGGGAGTGTATCCAGAGCAGATCGTGGACTACCTTTCTCTTATTGGTGACTCTTCAGATAACATTCCAGGTGTTGATGGTATCGGTCCCAAAGGTGCTCAGAATCTAATTGAAGAATTCGGAACTCTGGAAAACATTCTGGAAAACATTCCTTCAATTAAAAACAAGCGTTCGATGACGGCGCTAGATGCCAATAAAGATAATGCTCGTCTCTCGAAAGAGCTGGTAAAAATCGTTTGTGATTTAAAACTTAAATATGCTCCAGACGAATCTTCTTATCGCCTAAAAGTGAATCAAGAAGTGGAAGACTTTCTTAACAAGGTTGGATTCCGTTCGTGGCTAACAAAACTTGCAGATTTTAAGATCGCAGAACCGTCTGCCGCAAAAACTCACGTTGTTCCTGAGAAAACTGAGGCAAAGGCTGTTGAACTTTGGACTCTGGCCGATTTAAAGAAAAACATCCAGGGCGAAGACACGATCGCTCTGACTCATATCTGTGATGATGAACTTAACCAGCACCAATGCTGGCGTGCCATGGCGGTGGCCACTTCTAAAAAAACGGGCTACATCGCTTTAAGTTCTGAAGAAGCTAAAACTCTAATTGATATCATCCATGAGGCCCATGCTCTGGTCGTTTGTTATCAATCAAAACCTATTCTGCAACTAGCGATGGTGGCAGGTGTAACTCCAGACTTTAAGTATTTTGATCTCGCTCAGGCCCACTTTATCATCAATCCGGAAATGCGCCATGATCTTGCCACAATGGTGGAAGAATTTTTGGGTTACAAACTTCCAGTCGCTCCAAAGGGACAGGCCGATCTATTTGGAAATCAGAGTGAAGAAGAGATAAAAATTCAGGGCGAAAGAGTAGAAGCGATTCTGAAACTCTATCCGATTCTTCGCGATAAGATGAAGGAAATGAATGTTGAGCGTCCTTACGATGAACTCGATATTCCATTAATTAAAGTTCTTGCTGCCATGGAACTCGAGGGTGTTTCTCTCGATGTGCCATTCTATAAAAACTTAGAGAATGATTTTAGCCGTCAGATTGAGGAAATCGAGGCCGAAGTGGTCAAGGCCGCTGGAGACAAAATCAATCTTCGTTCGCCTAAACAAGTAGGGGAGCTTCTTTTTGAAAAGCTTCAACTTCCAGTCATAAGAAAAACGAAAACCGGTTACTCAACGGACGCCGAAGTTTTAAATGAACTTGCGGCCCTGAAACTAAATCCCATTCCGGAGCTTCTCCTTCGTTATCGTGAGATCGAAAAACTTCTTTCGACTTATGTGAAGGCGCTCCCGACGATGGTAAGTCCTGACACAAAGAAGATTCACACTCACTTTCAGCCAAGTAACGCTGCCACTGGACGTTTATCTTCAGACAATCCAAACCTTCAGAACATTCCGGTACGTACTGAGAATGGAAGAAAACTTCGTAAGGGCTTTATTCCTTCTCCTGGGAGAACGCTTCTGTCTGCCGATTACTCGCAGGTAGAACTTCGTCTGCTGGCGCATTTCGCCCAAGACAAAAATATGATCGATGCTTTCCAGAATGACCGTGATATTCACCGTCAGACCGCGGCGGAAGTATTTGATGTACCTCTCGAGCAAGTTTCAAAAGATATGCGTAATAGTGCTAAGGCGATCAACTTCGGTCTGATGTATGGTCAAACTAGCTTTGGCCTTTCGCAGGCACTTCACATCTCGCAAGGTGATGCAAAAAAATACATCACGAATTATTTTAAAAAATTCCACTCAGTAAAAAGTTATCTTGATGGCCTTAAAGAGAAGGCGGAGAACACTGGTTACGCTGAGACTTTATTTGGAAGAAAACGTAATCTCCCTGATATCAAATCAACTAACCGTCAGGTCAA
Source organism: Peredibacter starrii (assembly GCF_034259205.1). Lineage (GTDB taxonomy): Bacteria > Bdellovibrionota > Bacteriovoracia > Bacteriovoracales > Bacteriovoracaceae > Peredibacter > Peredibacter starrii. Next base: position 649,276 of record NZ_CP139487.1, read on the forward strand.
GGCGATGGCAGAAAGAGTGGCGATCAACAGTCCGATTCAAGGAACTGCGGCCGACATTATTAAACTCGCCATGATCAACATTCAGCGCATCCTGGCCGAGAGAAAGCTCAAATCTAAGATGATTCTTCAGGTGCACGATGAATTGATTTTCGACGTGGTTCCCGAGGAACTAGAAGAAATGAAAGTTCTGGTGCAGGAGCAGATGGAAGGCGCGGTATCTCTGAGTGTTCAGCTCAAGGTTGAAATGGGCACGGGCTCAAACTGGTACGATCTTAAGTAGAATAAGCTTCAACCGATAAGTTCGGTATGAAGCTTATTTCGATTCTATTTCTGACTCTTTTTTCAATGCAGGTCTTTGCCATTGGTTGTGACTGTGAAGTGCGAGTTTATTCGCCAACCACAGGCTCTTACCAGATGCGTCCCAATAACTTTCGTACCTATCAATTGGAAGAATACAGCACGTACTCGAAGAAAAATCAGCGAGAGTGCAAAGAGGCATGTCTTAAAAAATTCGAAGAAGATATGCCGGCCAGTCGCTTGAATGCGCTTCTTTTAACTTATGCTCAAAGTCTCATTCAGGAAGGCCAGCTTGGTTACAATTGTACCGGACTCACAACTTTGAAGTTTCCGGTACGAGTGAAGGCGAGTCTTGGCAACCTGGGTCTGGGCAATGTCGCTGACCTGGTTCAAGTTGTGAGCCATGAAGAGGCCTGTTTCTTTTAGCCTCTTACCACCTGATAACCACTTTCAATCCACACATCCATTCCCGCGTCGTGAACGCAAACTAAGTTGTTTAGTCCCGCACCGCTAAGGATATCGAAGGCCGTTTTGGCACGTCCACCGCGCTTACAGTGGATATAAACATGGTCATATTTTTTTAATTCATCTGCGTGGCTACCCACTTCAGTCACCGGAATATTTAGAGCGTTTGCGATATGGGCCTCTTGGTATTCCCCAGGATTTCTAACGTCCAGGATCACGTCATTTTTACCTAATTTCAGATGGCTATCGTGGAATTCTTTGAGGGTCATCATAGTATTGGACATAAATTGTCTCCTTTATCATTGGCCTAATATTCATCTCTCAAATTCCGATAAGTTTAATGGAGAGTCAAGCGATGCTATACGCTTTGTTTCTAATACTTGCCATTGCTTATAACTGGAGAAAGTTCCTGAGGGAGCGTTCTGTCTTTTATACTTCGCTGATTGAGGCGAAAGGTACTGCTCACCGTGAAATGATTCTCAGTCACCATTTCTATATTTTTATTTTCGAAAGCTTTTTCTCGCTCATAGTCGCCCACCTGATTTCTGAACGAGCAATGTCGATTGGATTCCTGGGTCTGGGCGCGGTTTATATTACGCTTATTATTGCCGGCATTTTCCTCTATCAATCCTTTATCCGCTACGTGGAAAAGAACACCGGACTTACTTTGTGGGGATCTTTTAAGAGTCATCTCATCAAAGAATTACGAGTGAACTTTGCCATCGTTTTACTTCCGATGCTTATTTATTCACTCATTAACTGGACCTTCCAGGACGGAGTGTATGAAGAGTGGGGGAATCTCTGGTTCATTGGAATGCTTTTTAATCTGATCTTTGTTTCGGTCCTGACCATCGTGTGTTCGGTGGTCATCATGTTAAGACTCATTCCGAATCGTGAGATCATTGAGCCTGAATATCTGGATCTGATCAACAAGCGCCTTTCTCAGATTCAAATGCCGAATATGAGAATTCGCTGGATTGAAACCGACATTAAAAACGCCTTTGTGGTGGGTCTAAAGATTTTATCTTTCTCGAACCAGACCATGTTCATTGGGAGAAATCTTCGTACAACTCTAACTTTGGAAGAGTTCGATGCGGTAATTGCCCATGAGCTTGCCCACGTCGCGAATCGCCATATTCACAAGCGTGTGATTGATCTCCTCAAAAATTTTGTCTCCATCATCTTTGGTACGTTGGTACTGACCTCAATGATCATTGGTCTTGCCGCTCTTTACTTAGGTGAGGACCTTCATATTCACACCGGTGCGGTGACCTTTGCTTGTTTCTCAGTGTTTATAGGTTGGATGATTTTTAATTACTACCTTCTCTTCGATACCATCCGCTCTCATGAGTATGAAGCAGATGCCTATGCGGTGATGGAACTTGGTGCGAGTCTTGAGGCCTTTAAGACTGCTCTTCAGAAACTCACTTCACCAGAAGAACTTCCAGAATATCTTAAAGCACGTAAGCCCAAAGAAAAGAGTGCGCTTGGAAGCTGGCTTGCTAAATATTTTTCTACTCACCCGGATCTGGAGAGCCGTTTCCGCTCTGTTGAATATAAGATCCTAAGAGGTCTTCCATTTAACTACTATGTTTCTCCTGCCCAGAAGGTTAGAAAGTTTTTTAGACATCTTCTGGATTGGAAAGTCTCTGTTCCGCTGGCAAGCTCATTCGTGATGCTGACGGTATGGGGAATGATGCATATTAAGTCGGGAATGGAAGCAGTGGCCTTTATTCAGAGTTCTTCTACCGAGGCCATTCTTAAAAAGAAAAAACTCATTTCTATGATCAACTCTCGACCACAGCTTGTGGGCCCGAGTTTAATGGCCTATGTAATTAAGAAGCGCGATCCTCGTTTGATTGATCACTTCATTAAGCACGGTGCGGACAAAGGCAAAGTCCTGGTTTACATCTCTCAAATCAAAGACTTCGACTTACTTCAGAAGTATTATCCGCTTTATCAGGATAAGCTTACTGAGGATGAGTACTTCTTGATTCTAAGAAAATCTGCTCAGATGGATTTTACCGAAGGCTATCGTTATCTTGTGAACGCTCGTCAGTTTGAAAATCTCAATCGCGATTACAAAGAAGACGTCACTCGTCTCTATAAGGGTAATCGTCTACCAGCTTCAGAGAACAAATAATTTTAAAAATTTGATTAAAAAAAACGATTGAGCTGACTTATCGCCAGCTCATGTTGAATACCGCTTCGACTAAAAGGTCTGATGCTGATGCACCAGCAAAACGGATTTGGATGTAATCCTCTTTATAGAGTGAGAAAAGATGACCGGTCACATCACCGAAATCATCTCCATCATAATCAACGCAATGATTAAGCATCATCTCGCTGTTTGATAGTGGCCTGTAGGTACATTTGAATTGGAAGTCTTCCATGTCATATGGATTGGCATCGAAAATGAGTTCAACTGTTTTTCCCGTTGTCACTCCACGACGGACTTTCAAACGTTCCGGGATTTCGAATTGTCCATTACGGGGCATCGTATACAATTTCGAAGAGCTCGATGAGCCATCAAGTTGAATGACGTACGCCGAAGGGAGTTCTTGATTCTGAGTTTGGTGAGAAGGCTGGGTATCAGAATCGCTAATCTTCTTTCCACATCCGACGGTGGCGATGGCCAAAGTCATCAAAGGACAAAGTTTTCGAGTCAGTACATTGAGCATTATCCGTTCCTTGAAAATGCCTGGTTTAATTATATCGTGAATAGCTTTTCGGCTGTCCTTGAAGGAACTTGAAGATCGTAAGTGCTTAATTTTTATAGTTGTGCGAGGCAAAAGTTGCTGTTTAAATCGATGCTTTAATCAGTGCCAACAATCAGGTATTCGAGGAATTTCGAATAGATTGCCGATATTGAGTAGTAGATCAGGATGATCAAGGAGGACCTAATGAAAGTATTTCTTATCTTCCTCATTAGCTTACAGTTCATCACCACTCCCTTTGCGGCAGAAATCAACTACGAGAGCGAAGTTAGAATTGTCTTAGAGCGTTTGAGATCTGATGGGCCAGTTTCCGTCTTAAAGGAGCTGAAAGGTTCTCTTTACGATTCTGAATTTGCGGATGCAGTGACTCTCTTGAAGAGAACAGGTTCTGTAAGACCTGAATTCAGAGAAAGCTCCCCTGGAATCTGGGAGTGGGAACAGGACGGAAATAAGATCCTTTTCTCAATCAATGACCTTAAAAAGGGTGAGATGTGGATAAATCGAAAGCTTTTTAAGTACAAGCACGTTGCCTTCCATGAATTACAAGATGCCCTACATCCTTATGAAAAGCTCTCAGAGGGCCCATTTACGCGCGCTGAAGGGGTAGTCATTGCGGTTTTGATAGGACACCTAAGTCTTGATAAGAAAATGAAATAGCAGCCTACTGAGTCATCTGCGCTAAATTTTTTTTCAGTGCCAACCTTGACACTTTTCCTAGCATTCCCATCTTCTCGAGTGCAAAATCTGATCAATTTTTTTTAAATAATTTTGCGTAGCAAAAATTAAATCTTATGGAGGATGTATGACAGTTAAACCACTTCAAGACCGTGTTCTTATCAAGAGACTTGAAGAAGAAACCAAATCAGTTGGCGGGATCATTATTCCTGACACTCATAAAGAGAAGCCTGCTCAAGGTGAAGTTATTGCAGTTGGTACTGGTTACCGTCTTCATGATGGTTCAGTAAAAGCTCTAGACGTAAAAAAAGGCGATAAAGTTCTTTTCGGTAAATACTCTGGCACTGAAGTAAAAGTTGGTGGCGAGAATTACCTGATCATGAAAGAAGACGAAATCCTAGGAATTCTTCAGTAATAAATTTTTAAATCTCTAAGGGAGAAAACATATGTCAGCTAAAGAACTTAAATATTCTGAATCAGCACGTAACTCAATCCTTGCTGGTGTTAACGCTCTAGCAAACGCAGTTAAAGTTACTCTAGGTCCTAAAGGCCGTAACGTTGTTATCCAAAAGTCTTTTGGTGCTCCTCACATCACTAAAGATGGTGTTTCTGTGGCGAAAGAAATCGAGCTAGAAAATGCTTTCGAAAATATGGGCGCTCAACTTGTAAAAGAAGTTGCTCAAAAAACTAACGAAGATGCTGGTGATGGTACAACTACTGCTACTGTTCTTGCTCAAGCTGTATACCGTGAAGGTGTAAAACTTGTGGCCGCTGGTCACAACCCAATGGACCTTAAGCGTGGTATCGATCTAGCAACTGCTAAAGTTGTTGAGAAGCTTAAGTCTATGAGCAAGAAAGTTGAAACTAACGAAGAAATTAAAAACGTTGGTACAATTTCTGCTAACAACGATTCTGAAATCGGTCAGCTTATTGCATCTGCGATGGAAAAAGTTGGTAAAGAAGGCGTTATCACAATTGAAGAGTCAAAAACTGGTGTTACTGAGCTAGACGTAGTTGAAGGTATGCAGTTTGACCGTGGTTACGTTTCTCCATACTTCGTAACTAATCCAGAAAGAATGGAAGCTTCTTTTGAGAACCCATATATCCTAATCACGGATAAGAAAATCTCTTCAATGAAAGAGCTTCTTCCTACTCTTGAGAAAGTTGTTCAAACAGGTAAGCCACTAGTTATCATCTCTGAAGATATCGAAGGTGAAGCTCTTACAACTCTAGTTGTGAACAAACTTCGCGGTACTCTAAACGTAGCAGCTGTAAAAGCTCCTGGTTTCGGTGACCGTCGTAAAGAAATGCTTAAAGACATCGCCATCCTTACTGGTGGTCAAGTGATCTCTGAAGAGCTTGGTATGTCTCTTGAGACAGCCACTCTTAAAGACCTTGGTTCTTGTAAGAAAATCACAATCGACAAAGAAAACACTGTAATCGTTGATGGTGTTGGTAACAAGAAAGACGTTGATGCTCGCGTTGCTGCTATCCGCGGTCAAATCGCTGAAACAACTTCTGACTACGACAAAGAAAAACTTCAAGAGCGTCTTGCTAAGCTAGCTGGTGGTGTTGCTGTTATCCGCGTTGGTGCTCCAACTGAAGCTGAAATGAAAGAAAAGAAAGACCGCGTAGAAGACGCTCTAAACGCTACTCGCGCTGCTGTTGAAGAAGGTATCATCGTTGGTGGTGGTGCAGCTCTTCTTCACGCTGCTGTTTCTCTAGAGGGCCTAAAAGGTGCTAACGAAGAGCAAACTGCTGGTGTTAAAATCGTTCGCCGTGCAATCGAAGAGCCTCTTCGTCAGATCTCTTTCAACGCTGGCGTTGATGGTGCAGTTGTTGTTAACAAGATTGTTGAATCTAAGAACGCAGCTTTCGGTTACAACGCTCGTGATGATAAATTCGAAGATCTAGTGAAGGCCGGTATCATCGATCCAACTAAAGTAACTCGTTCTGCTCTTCAAAATGCTGCTTCAGTTGCAGGCCTTATGCTTACAACTGAAACAATGATCGCTGACCTTCCTAAGAAGGACGATCACGGTCATGGCGCTCCTGGTATGGGCGGAATGGGCGGCATGGGTGGTATGGGCGGCATGATGTAATCTGCTGTCTTACGACAAATTTTGCTAATGATAGAGGGCACCTTCAGGTGCCCTTTTTATTATGTGCAGGAAAAAACTTCCATCTGCCTGTAAGAGTGACATGGGGCCAGCGCGCACCAGTATCCTTTCCTACCTTTGAATTTCCAATAGTTCCCTTTTGTCCCTGACCGAAGCAGTCTTGATAGTAAAAAAGAGAACTTGGCCCTCACACCCATTGGCATCTTCCATGCAATCATAAGGGTCAAGAACTTGCCGGCAGGATGCCAGCAAAAAACCCATTAGTGCCAGGGAGTCAGGCATGAAAATCGTTTTAACGTTCATTTGTTTGATGGTCTCTTTTTCATCTTGGTCGACAGTCACCGTAGGAAGTGTTGATTGTCCGGTTCAATTTGAAGGGAGAGTAAAAGAAATCATCGAACCTGTAGGTGCCAGCGGCTTCTTCGATGCCAACACTGTGGTGTTTGAGAATCAGCGAACAATTAAAGGTGAGGTGAAAGAGCAAGTGCTTTTAGAAGTCCTCCAAAATGGACCTTTTAAAGTTGCAGTGGAGAAGGATTACCGCGTGCAACTGAGAAGTGGAAAACTTTGTTGGATCGAAGAAATTTAACATTTTTCAGGACGAAAAATTATGTGGAAATGGCTTCTGGTACTAACACTTTCTTCATCTGCCTGGGGTTACAACCTTACTCAGGATTTTACTAATGGCTTCTACTGGGCCTCTTTGCCAATTAATATCACAGTCGTTGATTCGAATGCCTCACGAAAGTCGAAGATTCAACAACTGGCCACTAGTGCCATTCAAGAGTGGGAAAGTAAAAGTGGTCTCTCACTTTGGGACCTCACTTCTTCCGGCACCAACAATATCATCCGCTGGTCAGAGAACTTTGCCAGTGAAACAAGAATGGATCCGAACACTGTTCTGGCCGTGGCCATCCGTTATACGAATGGTCCTTACTTCGCGAAAACTGAAATTGTGATCAACGGAAATCATGCTTTGAACTTCGATACCAGAAATCTTCAAACAACCATTACCCATGAATTGGGTCATACCATGGGCCTGGATCATTCAGGTGATATGCTAGCGGTCATGGCGCCGACGCTTCAAAGTCCTTATAACGGTCTTCAAAATGATGACATTATGGGGATGGGGGACGCTCACTCTCAAATTGAGCACCGACAGATCACTCGTTACGTATCACCTCTGGCCTACTCCGAAGAGTCAAAAGGCTCTCCTTTGAGCTGCGGTACTGTGGGGCCGGCCTCGACTGCCACGAGCGGGAGCGCTATGGTCTCTCTTGGGATGGGACTCCTGATCGGTTTTGTCAGGAAAATCATCAAGTGGTTTAAGTCTCTTTTCTAAACTCCGAAAAGGAGGTCATGGAAAGAAAAGAAAACCCATTTATTTTTTATTTAACTCTAGAAGAAAACTTACCCAAAACTTTTTATGTGTTTGATCGCACATTAAAAGATTTGGGTTTTATATTGGTGCCGGTTCGCATCGATCAGCTTCAAACTCTGGTGGCGGCCACTGATCAGACACAGATCATTGTTATTGCATCAGTCATCGATTCCCGTGAAATGAAAATGTATAACGAAAAAGTCAGGGGACTATTAAAGTATGTCCTCAAATCAAAACGCTTAACGTTTATGCATCTCTCAAGTTACACAAAGCTCAACGACATCCGACAATATGCCCTCGGGAAAAATTATTTCTTCATGAAATATCCTCTTGATGCTCGTCTATTATCTGCGAAAATTGCTCGATACTATGATTTGAAATCTGAGCAGAGCTCAAGATGGCCCGGCGGAAAACGTGCGGGATTAGGAAGTGTCGTATGAAGAGCAAAAATACAGAGGCCACACAAAGAGTCCTGGTGCTGCTGAAAATTGATGCTAATAATTTATTTAAACGTATCAAAGAAAGAAAATCTGAATATCTCGAGATCTTCGCGCTAAGAAGAACGCGTGAACACTTTCCGATGATTTTTAAAAATCGTTATGAAGGTACATCCATCATGGATCTGTCTCACTGTAGTACGGATCTGATCACTACACTTGATCAGTTCTACACTCTCGTTGAAGAGATGAATTGGTATTTGTACCAGACGGAAGATATGCCGAATACCGTGGAAGATTTTATCGACCGCAAAATTCGCCGTATGGAAAAGCTCTTGAGCACACTTAATTTGTTCCTTGATGCTGAATTAGGAATTGAATCTGAACAAGCGTCCCAGGAACCAGAAGTTCGCTTTATAGATCAAGAGCCGGACTTTTCAGATTCATTCAATGATGATACTTCTCAGGAAACATGAAATCCTTAGTTCTTGCACTCTTATTCATCTCTCAAATTTCCTGGGCACGTGACCCCATCTCGGGCAGTCGTTTCCAACATTTGACTGGGGTAAAAGTTCCGCAAGATTCAAAGACTCAATGGGACGAGAAATACAGTCGCCCCACATTTGTCTACGGTAAATCACCCGTACAATTTTTGGCAGAAAACTATCACTTCATTCCTTATGAAGGCGCGGTCCTTGATATGGGGATGGGTGAGGGCAGAAATGCTGTTTTCCTTGCCCAGAAAGGTTACAAGGTAACAGGGATTGATATCAGTTCAGTGGCGGTCAAAAAGTCTTATCTTCTTGCCCAAGAGTTTGGGGTGAAGATCAAAGGCGTCGTGGCATCACTTAAAGACTATAAGATTCCACCTGGATCTTTTGACGCGATTGTTTGTTTCTATTACGTGGACCGCTCATTAGTTGAAAAAATGAAAAGCTGGTTAAGACCTGGTGGGATTCTGATTTATGAGGCCCATACGGTTCGTGAAAAAGATCGTCCGCATAAGAAGCGTGATCCACTCGAAGAAGATGTTTATCTAAAAGAGCAGGAGCTTCTCCGCATGTTCCCTGGCATGCGTGTTCTGAAGTACGAAGAACCTCTTCACGAGAAAGAGTTTCGCTCAAGTATTATTCTCAGAAAAGAGTAATTCCCATCTCCCAAAAATACTGGACCATGGCATAATCGTATCATGGCCAAACTCTTAATTATTCTCATGATTTTATGTCATACCATGTTGGTGTGGTCGCAATCGAATGAGTCCACTAAGGACGAGAATGGCAGTCATTTCACAGGCCGCATTTCGCGTCTCAATTCCAAAGCACGTCTTGCCCGCATCAGAACAGATTTTGAAAATATAAAGTTTTTAAACCGGAAGGATCGTGTTGAATTTTGGAATGAGACTTATCCGGATCAACGCTGTATGGCCTTGGTGGAAGGCAGAACGAATGATTATCTGCTGTTGAAGATTTCGCAGTTTGATCAATGTGTGGTGAAAGTTCATTTCACGACCGGTTCATACCTTCATTTCCAAAGTCCTGATCTGGCCCAAACTGTAAAAATCGCCAAAGAACTTGTGGAGATTCTTTTGAAAAAAAGACTGGCCATGCAGGCCAAGAAAGATCGCCATCAAAAAGACCTATCTGGTTACGTCGAAAAAGTCGATGCCGTTAACAAACGTTACGAAGTCCTTCGTCAAAAATTAGAAATCGAATGGCAAAAAGAACTTTCAAATCTCGAAGAAGATAAGTCTCGTTCATTTACTGAATTTAAAAATGCCGAAGCTCGTCTGAATGAAATCGATACCAAGCTCGAAGCTTACCGAGTTGAAGACCACAATCTGAAGTTGGATAGATGGTCTCTTGATCCCGCACTTTATATTAAGAAATAGTTTTAAGGAGTTTATATGGCGGCCAAAGGCTTGCGCACATTTTTAGTTATTGCACTCATCGCTCTGGTGGGATGTCAGGGGAAGAGTAAAAAATCGGGTAGCACGATTTATTACAACATCGGTGGCGAACCAACGACGTTAAACCCGATGACCGCCTCAGATGGTTACACTCAGGCGGTTCACGCTTATTTATTCGACTCGCTTCTTGATCGCGATTTGGATACTTACGAGTGGAAACCAGCACTTGCTACTGAGTGGAAAATTTCAGACGACAAAAGAACTTTTGAGTTCAAATTACGTGAAGGCGTGAAATTCCATGATGGTAAGGAAGTTACCGCAGAAGACGTTAAGTATTCATATGATGTGATCTTTACTGAAGACTTTAAAGCGGTTCAGCTTCGTTCATTTTATGAAGCAGTTAAAGAAGTAGTGGTGGTAGATAAATACACTGTAAGATTCACAGTTAAAGATGATTACTTCCAAAACTTTGATGTTTGCGCAGGGATTACTGTTCTTCCTAAGCACTATTACGGCAACCCAGAAAATAAAAAAGAGTTTAGTCGTAAGGTCGTGGGCTCAGGTCCTTATATGTTCACGAAGTATGATAAGGGCCAGAAAATTATCCTGGTTCAAAACCCTGATTGGTGGGGAAGAAAAGTAGAGGCAGAAAAGAACTCTCATACTATTCCTAAAATCGTCCTACGTTTTGTTGCTGAAGAAAACGTTTCGCTTGAGCTTCTTAAAAAAGGCGACATCGATTTCTTATCATTCCGTCCAGAAGGCTTCGTAAAGAAGACGGTAGGGAAAATCTGGGACGATAAGATTGTTAAAGTTAAAACTGAGAACAAAAGCCCAAAGGGATACAACTTCATTGGTTGGAACTTTAAACACCCAATTCTGAAAGATCGTGAAGTAAGAAAGGCCCTCTATATGTTATTCAACCGTCCACTGATGCTGGATAAGTTTGAATACAATCTTTCTGAGTACGCTACTGGCCCAATCTATGTTCAGTCTGACTATGCTTCCCCTAATGTTAAGCCAGTTCAATTTAATCCAAACGAGGCCCTGAAAGTTCTGAATCAAGCGGGTTGGAAGGACACAGATAAAGACGGTCTTTTGGATAAGGTCATCAATGGAAAGAAGACTCCACTTTCAATCACGATCCTAGAGCCGACTCAAGAGATGGCGAAGTATCTGACAATTTTTAAAGAAGATGCAAGTAAAGTGGGTGTTGAAATCAACATCAAAAACATTGAGTGGAACTCATTCGTAAAACTTTTGGATGAGAAAAACTTTGAGGCCGTTCGTCTAGCTTGGGGCGGTGGTGGGGTTGATTGGGATCCAAAACAGATCTGGCACACGTCTTCTAGTAAAGGTGCAGGTTCTAACTTCATTCAATACTCAAATGCGGAAGTTGATAGGCTCATTGATGAAGCACGTAAGCTTTATGAAAAAGAGCAACGTCTACCACTTCTTCGTAAAGTGCATGAAATTATTTCGGCCGACTACCCATATGTGTGGTGGTTCAACTCTAAATACACGCTTTACGGAACGACTAAACGTGTAGATAGACCAAAAGATACTTTTACATACGGTGTGGGCCAACAATACTGGAAGTTGAAATAATATGCTGAAGTACTTCCTTCGACGAATGGCCATCCTGATTCCTACATTGTTAGGAGTGACGGTCATTGTATTTATCATTATCAATATGGCCCCGGGTGGTCCAATTGAGCAGAGGCTGCAACAAATCCGCTTTGGCGGTGGTGACACTTCTGGAAATACAAGCAGTAGTCGCGGAGCAAGTCAGGGTGTATCTGATGAAGTTCTGGAAGCACTAAAAAAACAGTATGGTTTTGATAAGCCGATGCATGTTCGCTACCTCATTTGGTTAAAGAACATTGCGACCTTGAATTTTGGAGAAAGCTTCACTTACGAAGAGCCGGTTATAGACGTGATCGTGAGTAAGTTTCCCGTCTCTCTTCAGTTTGGGATTATTTCTTTGATATTGAGTTATCTCGTATCGATTCCATTAGGGATTGTGAAAGCGATCAAACACGGAAGTTTCTTTGATCTCTCATCAAGCTTTATGTTGTTTGTCTTTTACTCCATACCATCCTTTATGCTGGCGATTCTCTTGATTGTATTTTTCTCCGGCGGAAGTTTCTTTGAAATCTTCCCAGTAGGGGGACTTAATTCAGAGATGTATGATGAGTTAAGTACTTTCGATAAGTTTTTAGACCGCGTTCATCACTTTATTCTTCCATTGATTTGTTACACCATTGGTTCATTTACCAGCCTAACGATCTTGATGAAGAACTCTCTTATTGAAGAAATTAAAAAAGACTACATTCGTACTGCCCGTGCCAAGGGTCTGAATGAAAAAGTAGTCTATATGAAGCATGCACTAAGAAATGCGTTGATCCCAATCGTAACGGGTCTTGGTGGATTTTTAACTGTGTTCTTTGCTGGATCCCTTCTTCTTGAAACGATTTTCCAACTCGATGGCATTGGCCTTTTAAGTTACAAGAGCATTTTGTCTCGAGACTATAACGTGATTATGGGTCTGGTTTTCATTCAAAGTGCGCTGTTCCTGATTGGTAACGTACTTTCTGACTTTGCCTATGTTCTCGTAGATCCAAGGATTGATTTCACATGATCGAACGTTTTATTCGTAACGAAGATACTCTTAAAAAATGGAGACGATTTAAGTCTCGAAGACTCGCTGTACTTTCTGCTTGGATCATTCTGATCGCTTGTTTCTTTAGTTTTACAGCAGAGTTTTGGGCCAACAGCAAGCCTTTGTACTTAAAGTACAATGACACTACTTATTTCCCGGTTTTTAAAGACTATCATCCGACCCTTTTCGGAGTGGAGAATGCTCTGGTGATGAATTATCGGGATCTTGAATTGGACGAAGATCGTGGGGATTCAGTCATCTGGCCCGTGATTCAGTGGAACCCTTTTGAATCAAACACTGAAGTCGTGACCTATCCATCTGAACCAACTGGTGAAAACTGGATGGGAACCGATGATCGAGGTCGTGACATTTTTGCTCGTCTTCTTTATGGGCTTCGTTACTCGATGACCTATTCAATTTGTGTGTGGATTCTGACTTTCGTTGTAGGAACTATTCTGGGTGGAATTATGGGTTACTTCGGAGGTCGCACTGACTTCTGGGGACAAAGAATTGTTGAAGTGCTTTCAACCGTACCTCAGTTCTTTTTGTTAATTATTATCATCTCGATTTTTAAACCGACCCTTTTCTTGCTTGTGCTTCTTTCCAGCCTTTTTGGATGGATCAGTATCAGCTACTACGTAAGAGGTGAGTATTTAAAGAACCGTAAAAAGGAATTCGTTGAGGCCGCAAAAGCAATTGGTGCTGGTCACACTCGCATTTTCTTTAAGCATCTTTTACCGAACTCTTTGTCTCCCATTATTACGTTCTCACCATTTGTGATTGCCGGAAATATCACTGCTCTTGCAAGTCTTGATTATCTGGGCTTTGGACTTACTCCTCCAACTCCAAGCTGGGGCGAGCTTTTAAACCAAGCGCAGAAACACTTTACTGAAGGCTGGTGGCTTGCGGTTTATCCATCTCTGGCACTTTTCTTTACTCTTACGATGTTATCTCTCGTCGGTGAAGGCGTGAGAGACGCTATGGACCCGAAAGAGTAGAAGTGCTATAAGAATTTCCATAAGAGGTTCCTATGAAAGATACAGCACTCCGAATTGCGGATTTTAAAGATTCTATTTTTGGCGTTATCTCAAGACTTGCTCGTGAAAATAATGCCGTTAACCTTGGCCAAGGCTTTCCTGATTTCGATGGGCCTGAATGGTTGAAAGAAGTTGCTTTCCGCAAAATGCAGGAAGGTCATAACCAATACGCGCCTTTCCAAGGAATTGTGGGGCTTCGCCAGGAAGTTTCAAACTATTACAAAAAATTCTATTCTCTGAATTATAACCCTGAATCAGAAATCACAATCACAGTGGGTGCAACAGAAGCAATTTATGTGGTCATCACTGCATTGATTAATCCAGGTGATGAAGTGATCGTGCTTGAACCATTTTATGACTCTTACGTAGCTTCCATTAAAATGGCGGGTGGTATTCCGGTTCCAGTAACGATGCATGCTCCTGACTTCACAATAGATCGTCAAGAACTTGAGAAGGCCATTACCCCAAAAACAAAACTTCTTATTTTGAATAACCCTCACAATCCAACTGGAAAAGTTTGGGCAAAAGAAGAACTTCTTGATGTGGCCTCAATTGCACAAAAGCATGATCTGTATCTCATGTCGGATGAAGTTTATGAGTTTCTCCTTTTTGATGGTGCGAAACACATTCCAACTGCAACTCTGGATGGCATGCTAGAAAGAACGATTACAGTATCTAGTGCAGGAAAAACTTTTGGTCTAACCGGTTGGAAGATTGGTTGGATTTGTGCCAATGAAAAAGTCACTAGGGCATGTCGCCTGGTTCATCAATATGTGACATTCGCCGTTTCAACTCCTATGCAGGAAGCAGTGGCAGAAGGTCTTACAAAACTATCTGATTATCTGCCAGGTTTTGTTTCTCTTTATAAGGGGAAGCGCGATCTTTTCTACACTGAGATGAAAAATCTTGGCTTTGAATTCGCCATTCCGAAAGGCACATATTTTATGATGGTGCCAATTTCAAAGAAGACCGATCTAAAAGACGTGGACTATGCCATGAAACTCATTCAAGAGCGTAAAGTTGCAACAGTCCCTCCTTCAGCTTTCTATTTAAAGTCTACTGAAGGAGAGAAGTATTTAAGATTTTGTTTTGCAAAGAAAGATGAAACCCTTCGAGCGGCAGCAAAGAACTTACAGGGCCTGTAATTTAACTTTCGTCGCGAGGATCTTTCCTTCGCGACGATACTTAACCATCACTTCATCACCAATTTTCTTAGTTTCAAGCACCTGGTAAATATCATCGAGATTGTTCACGTCCTGGCCATCAACACTCAGAATAATGTCTCCTAAGTAAGTGCGACCATAACGATCTTGAGTCATGCCTTTGATGCCTGCTTTAGCGGCAGAACCTTTCTCATCGACATAAGAAACGATAATGCCCTTATCGTCACCCACAATTCGTCTCTTCATGCTGTCAGGAACAATTCCAATCCCAAGGCCCGGGCGAATCACACGGCCATGCTGAATGATTTGTGGCACGATCATTTTGATGGTATCTGCAGGAACTGCGAAACCAAGACCTGCACTTGAACCGCTGGTTGAGAAAATAACTGTGTTCATCCCGATAAGCTGGGCCGATGAATCAAGAAGCGGTCCACCAGAGTTACCCATGTTAATGGCAGCATCAGTTTGGATCATGTCGTTGATTTTAACGCCACCAATACCATCAATCTTTCTACCAAGCGCCGAGATCACGCCAGTTGTAAGCGTGTAATCCAGGCCAAAGGGTGAACCAATCGCGAATGAGTACTGACCCACTTGAAGGTCTTTTGAAGAACCAAACACCACTGGTGAAAGCTTCGCTGGTTTTTCTGTAAGTTTTAAGACCGCGATATCTTTTTCCGGAGCAGTACCAACAATGGTTGCTTTGTATTGTTTCGGATCGTTGTGGAAAGTAACAACGAACGTGTTACCACCTTGAACCACATGGAAGTTAGTGATGATGTGACCGTTGCTATCGTAAACAAAACCTGAACCGGCACCTTGAGGAATTTCCACTTCACCATAGAAAGAATTTCTGGCGAGTTTAATGTTGGAAACGTTGACGGTACTTGGAACAGCTTTGCGGTAGATATCGATGGTTTTAGTTTCAACCTGGAGAAGTTCAGCGCCCCAGCTCGCCATAGAAAATAAGCTCAAAACAATGAAGAGATAAGCTTTCATTTACGACTCCTTACTTTGACTATTACAGCCCGAAAAGTATAATATGTTTAAATTAAACCCCCAAGAGGAATTCCCCATGACGATGGTCAGCAATCCGCCAGAAATTAAGTACTTCAATCGTATGACCAATAAGACTGAAGTGGAAAAAGTCTATGGTGATGGGTTCATTAAATTTCTTTATAGCTCTGCCTTAGGGCATCAAGTTGGTACGGTTTTTACTAACAAATATTTCAGCAAAATCTACGGTGCTTTTCAGGATCTTCCATCAAGTCACAGTAAGGTTCGTCCTTTCGTAGAAAAATTTAATATCTCAATTGATGATTACGAGCCAGGCACACGTCCGGCCCTTGACCCAAGAGACTCATACCGTACGTTCAATGAATTCTTCATCCGCCGTTTTAAACTTGGTAAGCGTTCATTTGTAGCTGAACCAAATCGCATGCCCGCTTTCGCTGAGGCCCGCTACGTTGGTTTCGATGCTGTTAATGAAAGAGATACATATCCAGTGAAGGGACAATACCTTTTGGCGAAAGATCTGGTTGGAAATGATCAAGTGGCAAAGATTTTTGAAGGTGGTCCATTAGTGATCGCTCGTCTTTGTCCGGTTGATTACCACCGCTATCATTACCCTGATAACGGCAAGGTATTGGACAACTTCCGCGTACCAGGTGCTTACGATTCAGTGAACCCACTGGCACTTAAATACAAAAACCAAATCTTCATTAAGAACGAGCGCCACGTTTCAATCCTTCAAACGGAAAACTTTGGTCGCCTTGCTTACATCGAAGTAGGTGCTATTTGTGTTGGTAAGATTATTCAATCTCACCGTTGGAACAAACCGTTCATGCGCGGAGAAGAAAAAGGTTACTTCTTATTTGGTGGATCAACAGTTGTTCTACTAGGGGAGAAAGGGGCCTGGAAACCTTCGGCGGATATTCTTGCCAATACTGCTAAAGGTATTGAGACTTATTTACATCTTGGCACTGAAGTCGCGGTTAAAAACTAAGATTACAAATCACTGGGAAGTGGTCGGTAGGATATCTGCCGTCCACAGTCCCCTTGTCCATCACACAGTTCTCAATCTTTGCTTTCTTGTCCACCATCACCCAATCAATTCTAGAACCATTTTGACATTCACCACTAAAAGCATGGTGGGAAGTTTCTTCGGTTTTATTGAATAATGACCAGGCATCTTGGAGATTCGGAAATTCTTGTTCAAGAACCTTACGAACTTCACTCTGAGGCGAGTCGTTGAAGTCTCCCGTAATGAAGAGCAGAGAATTTTCGTTCCAGAAACGTTTAATCTCTTTAATGAGCACCTTTACCTGGTTCACCCTGGTCTGAGGCTTCACATGATCTAAATGCGTATTAATCACGAAGAAATTTGTTTTTGAGTTCTTAGGCTGAAGTTTCACCCAAGTCATAAGGCGAGGAAACATACTTTCAAACGAAAGACTCCCTGCGACTCCCGGAGTTTCAGAAAGCCACAAATCCTCGCTCTTCAAAATTTCAAAGCGGTCCTTCTTAACAAAGATCGTTGGATACATTCTTTCCTTAATCCAAGATCGATGTGAGTCGATGATAAGAAAATCACCGAGTAGGGTCTCAAAGTCTTTTAACTGGGTGTATCGACCTTCTTGGGTCGCGATAATATCGGGATTATGCTTGAGGAGAGTTTCGGTCAGGATATTTCTGCGATGAGGCCAAGCATTGGCCCCATCGGCAGGATTATCAAAACGAATGTTGCAGCTTATAAGACAGAACTCCATTAATAAATTATATTGCTTTTAGTTAAGCTTCTCAACATAGCTCTCTATTTCCAGACTGAATTTTGCCTCTTCATTTGTAGACACAGGGGGGCTAATGACATGTTTGTTGCCTGAATCACATTTAACCGTGTTTTGACCGGTTATTTTAAAAGTTGTCGCAGGTCTATTTGGAAGACTTAATTTGATCTCGTTTTCAGTCGTAGCTGCTTTAATATTCAGATAACTCCCTTTCTCATCATATTCTTCCTGATATTGAAATTCTTTTCCATGCAGGCCAAGTTCTCCAATGACTTCCCATGCAAGGGGAGCCTCAGGAGCGAGATTTTCAAATAATGTCAGAAAGTGAGTACAGTATGACCAAGATCTACCATTACCTTCTCTTCCTCCACCGCCACCTTCTGAATGTTTAGTTTGTTTTTGGTCCGGACGAAATTTTCTCATTGTTCTAGATGGTCTAATCTTCAAGTAAATTTGAGGCAAATTTTTATTATCAATCTTCAACTCATTTAACGTTTTCCCGTTTTCACGTGAAACCACTTGTTTGGTGATAGTGAAGCGCTTTTTGAACAACTCCGATAGATTTTGAATCTCAGAATATACCAGTGCCTTGTCGCCATTTTTAAAGTGGCGATAGAACCATGTTTTGTTACTTATTTCCTTAGCATGAAAAAATAAATCGTCTTCCTTGATTTCCGTTGATTGGTAAATCTTTAAATCTTTTAGAAGTTCCTCGAATTCGTGTTGTTTTGAAACATAAAGAACGCGGCTCTTCGATTCCTCTCCAAGAAATACCCGGTAGGTTTTTCTCGTCACCGTTATGTCTTCACTGGCCTCAAACCCCGATGCTTTTTTTGCATATTTTTTAGTAAGAATGAAATGTGCATTGCCTTCCATGATGAGTTTTAGATCACTAGATGTAAGTTCAAAACTCACAAATTTTTTCCATTCAGTAACAAAAAACTTTCTACTGTCGTGTGAAAAATAGATTTCGTCTGGATGGCTGTTCGTCTCATTAAATTGCAGACTGACTTTGTAGAGATTTGACTTGAATTCAAGTTTAGGAGCATTCTCCATTAATATTTTAGATCCTTCAGAGAAGTACTTTGTCTCAGAAATCTTCTTTTCTGAGGCAGTAATAACTTCAGAAGCATTCATGGTTTGATTGTTGAAATCTACTTCAAGAATTCCATTATGTTGAACCAGCAGTTTGCCTTTCATACTTCCAATGGTTTCCACATTGGCGATATAATTATCGCCATCCAGTTCATTAGCGTTCACAATTTGATCGCCATCATTATCTCTGAGATCCAAGGCCTTTGGTTCCTGATGCTTTCCACAAGAAATGATGAGAAGAAAAATTAACCAACGCATATTATCTCCCTGCCACAACTTGATTCATGAGGGAGTGAACTTCACCAACACCCCAAAAAACAACTTTACGGTCTTTTACTGCGACTTCATTTTGAGCTTTCTTGTGAGCATCCTGAAGAAAAGAGTCCAGGTTTGATAGCATAGCTAAAAAGATCTTTTCATCTCTTGCATCCATCGCCACTTTTTGGAAACGGAATACACGGTTCTCTTTTTGCTCTAGAACTGCTTCAATAAGTTCCAATGATTCGGCCTGCTTTGCCTCAATCCCATTGATCTCTTCCATCATAAGAGGAGAGATGTTTTGATTAATTTGATAAGTCTGGCCCGAGGTCGATAAAACTCCACGGATGATGAGGGCCTGTAGAATGTTGAAACAAACATTCTCATGAAGTCCTGACTGAGAATAAATTTCTTCAAAACTTAAACTCTTTTTTCCAAGACACTCAAGAACGATTCTTTCTAATGATGATAGACCTTTCATAAAAATCTCCTTAGGCCATTACCGCATCTTGGAACACAGAGCGGATATAAGTGCGTGAATAACGTTTATTAGTAATTTTTCTTTCAATGTAATCAGCAAGCTTACCCAGTTCGTCGTTTGTAAGTAGAGAAGAGGCCTCATCCATTGCTGTGTTCAGACGGTGGTAACTTGGGCTCTCGGCAATCTTATCTGTGATTGCTTTTTCGAAGGCCTCGAGTTCTCCGACTTTCATGTTTTTTCCATTGAAAAGTCGGAAAACGCGGGTGATTTGGATACCTGTACGGTCTGAGATTTCACGAAGAGTTTCTTCTGGGAAGAACTGGCGGTAGCGTTGGAGGGTCTTATTTTGTAAAGTCATTAGTTGCTCCTGTTAGGGTTATGATGGAAACCCCTAGAGCAAGGACCGTGCCAACTAAAACTGGAGTTTATTTTCCTGGAGGATGCGGTAGAAAGCGGAGCTGGAGATTTTAAGATCTTTGATACAAGCGGTGATTTTTCCGTTATTTCTTTTCATGGCCTCTTCCACGGCCTTTCTTTCAATCATGTTGATATACGACTTCAGACCATGCTGGAAAACATGCTCTTCCCATTCTTCTTGAGAAGATTGAAATTTGGTTTCTAGGCCCAGCATTTTACTAACAATTTGTGAATCAATGATTCCCGAGCCACCTTGAGAAAAGCGCTCACAGGTCTTTCTTAATTCACGGATATTTCCGGGCCATGCATGCTTTTTTAGTAATTGAATGGCATCCGGCTTAATCACGTATCTACGAGGAGAAAGGGCCTGGAAATGACGAAGTAAAAGATCAATATCGTTAGGTCTTTCTGAAAGAGATTTTAAGTGGAATTGGAATCCGCTGATTCGATGGAAGAAATCCTCTCTGAATTCTTTCTTGGCCATTTTATCTTTCAGGTCCTCACAAGTCGCGGTTATGAGAGTAAAATCTGCTTTAACCGGGGTTGAAGAACCCACGGGATAGAAAGTCTTCTCATCAAGGGCCTTAAGAAGCTTCTGTTGCATGGCCATGGGCATAGTCGCAACCTCATCCAGGAAGAGGGTTCCTCCATGAGCGAGCTTCAATTTCCCATCTTTCTTCTGATCGGCACCAGTGAAAGCGCCCTTTTCATGACCGAATAATTCTGATTCCAACAAGTTCTCGGCAACTTCTGAGCAGTTTAAATGAACGAGATTGGCCTCAGGATGAGTAATTTCATGAATGAGTTTTCCCAGTAAACTTTTACCCGTACCGGTCGGACCTGAAATAAAGAGCGTCTGATTTTTCCAGTTTATCTCTGCGAGCTTCTTGAATTCGGAAATGAGGTCCTCGTCCTGAGTGATAAATTCATCTTTGAGGATCTTTTCAAATTTGGCCTGCTTGGCCTGGATAAACTTCTGAATATAAACAGGAAGCTGGTCCTTTAATTTGAATTTTGAAAGGTAGTGCTTGGCCCCTAAGGTATAGGCCTTTTCAATGGTTTCATCGCCCTCATAGGAACTCACTACAATACAATGAGAGCCCTTTTTAACGATTTCTGAAATGAGATCCACTCCAGAGCCTTCACCAAGCTCAATGTCGGTTAAAACGATGTCGTAGGGCCTTATAGCGAGCTTCTCACGGGCAGACTTAATGTCCTCAGCTTCTTCAATGATCCCAAAAGGCTGCAGTATTTCCCGCAAATTGAGGCGGGCATACTTATCGTCTTCAATAATGAGAAAACTCAGATGGGACTTCATACCTAGTTTGTAATCCTGAAATATTCCGATTTCAAATACTGGATTCGGAATCCGAATATTTTACAGAGGTGAGCCTTGTATGACCCTTGAGGGCAGATTACTATCTTATTGAAAGATGTTTGAGATGAGGGACCATGCGTATAATTCAATGCGATTCGACAGCTGAAGCGATCCAGACCGTTGCTCTACTAGTTATTGAGAAAATGGAATCTCACCCAACTGCCGTTATTGGGCTCGCCACTGGCCGAACCATGGAGCCGGTATATGCGGAAATGGCGAAGCTCAAAACTGAAAAGTCTCTCAACCTTGCAAAGAATTTTTTCTTTATGTTGGATGAATATTTCGGACTTCCGGAAAATCATCCTTCAAGTTTTAAGTACTACATTGAAAAGCATTTCTTAAATCCATTGCAGATTTCTGCTTCTCAGATTGCTGTTCCTCCCGTTCATGTGAGAGATGGGGCCACTCATTATGAAGAGAGCATTAAACAAAGTGGAGGAGTGGATCTTCAACTTTTAGGTATTGGTCGAAATGGTCACGTTGGTTTTAATGAACCAGGTTCAGAAAAGAATTCTCGCACGCGTTTAGTTCGCCTCACTGAAGAAACCATCGCAGCCAATAAAGAACAATTCGTTGATGATAAGATTCCAACTGAGGCCCTCTCGATGGGGATTGGAACAATCATGGATAGTAAGAGTCTTCTCATGCTGGCGACCGGGAAATCAAAGGCAGACATGATTAAGTACCTCTTGAATCACCATGATGATCCAAGTTGTCCGGCGAGCTTCTTAAAGCATCACCCTCATTTCACTTTAGTTTTAGACCCAGATGCGGCGTCGAAGATCAATTTAAAGATCTGACCGATATCCATTAAAGATGTGAGATTTGATTCAGGAAGTTTCGGAGTCGAAAACTTTCCCTTCTTCACAACTTGAAGTTGATAGATCACCCCAAAGGCCATGCCTGTAGCATCTGTGCCTTTACCACCAATCACCTCAGAACCACGACGAACGTTGTCCATCATCCAAGCTGGAAGTCTCAGGTGATAGGGATTGCGGCTCACTTCGCCCACGTGTTTTTCTAAGGCATGCATTTGCAGCTCAAGAATTTCAGTCGGGACTTCAACCAGCAGATTTGGTTTAGTCATCTGACCCCAGAATTCACTCCAACAAACAATGGCAGTAGTCTTTGAAGCGACAAGGGTCTTCTTTAAAAGTTCACCGGTCTTAATATGAGTCGGATGAAAATCTTTCAAATGAGGAGCAATGATAAGTTGAGGCTGATATTTTTGAACAAGAGACTTTAGTTCTTTTTCTTTTTTCTTCCAGTTCTCATCCAGAATGATGTTCTCCATCTCGAGAAGTTCACATGCATCTTCTAGTTCTTTCAGACGTGCTTTCTGGCGCTCTTTCTTTGATCCGAGAGTCACAGCAACGTTGACGATATGAGCGTTGTTCTCTTTTTGGAGACGTAATGGAAGTGATCCTATAATTGATTCATCATCCGGATGCGGAGAAAGAATCATGACCGTAAATGGAACGGAAGACTTTTCAGTTAATGGTGCCGGATTAAATAGAGAAGCGAGAGGTTTAAGGATTGGGGTGAATTCCATTTCACCGTTCCTTAGTTAAAACTTTGTTAACGTCGTTACGACGTAACAAAAAGCGATTAGGATCAAAAATGATCGAATCATGGGCCCCTCTAATGTGTGTAGACATTTCCAATCTACCAACTTTGATTTCAGTCAGTCTAGGGGCCCGTTTAGGAGTGAAAACACTTAATTCAGCTTTCAATTAGTTACGTTTGTAATCGTCTTGAAGACGCACAATGTCATCCTCACCTAAGTAGGTACCAACCTGCGCCTCAATCAGAACCAGATCAACTTTCTGCTGGTTATAAAGACGGTGAGTGGCCTCTTTTGGGATATAGCACGACTCGTTTTGCTTCAGATCGAAAGTCTTGTCATCAATGGTTACAGTGGCAACACCACTTACCACGATCCAGTGTTCAGAACGGTGGTGGTGATATTGAAGGGAAAGCTTCGCACCCGGACGAACCGTAATTTGTTTTACCTTGTAACCAGGATTCTCTTCAAGAATAGTATATGTTCCCCAAGGGCGGTGAGCAGTTGTGTGAACATTTGTCATTTCAACGTTATGCTTTTTAACTTCCGCTACAAGGTCCTTCACTTTCTGAGTAGAACCTTTCTTTGCAATCACAATCGCATCGCGAGTGTCGACGATCATTAGATCTTCAACATCAATCGTTGAAATAAGTCGATCATCAGAGATCACAAGATTGTTCTTAGAGCCGAGATGAATTGTGTTCTTTGAAAGTGTGTTCCCGTTCTCATCTTTTGGAAGGGTCTCATAAAGTGAATCGAATGATCCAAGGTCACTCCAACCAATATCGGCCGGCACAACATTCACTTTTTTCGATTTTTCCATTACAGCATAATCGATACTTTCAGAGCGTATCGCCACCATGTCTTCTTTCACAAGACGAATGGCAGATTGATCAACGCGTGCATGGGTGAAGGTCTTGTGACTTTGTTCATAGACATCAGGAGCATAGGCCTTTAGTTCTTCCAGGAAAACTTTCGCTTTAAAGCAGAACATCCCGCTGTTCCAGAAGTAGTTTCCGGCCTTCACATATTTTTCTGCAGTGGCAGCGTCTGGTTTTTCTTTGAATGATTTTACTTCAAGACCGTTGGCCTCAATGTAACCGTAACCAGTTTCAGCGTAATTTGGCTTAATACCAAAAGTAACAAGCTTATCTTGAGAAGCAAGCTCTTGGGCCTTTTTAACAGCGTCTTCATAAGCGGACTGGTTTTCAATCAAGTGATCCGAAGGAACGATAAGTAGGATATCATCAGGCTTACTTGCAAAAGCGGCCATGGCAATCGCAGGGGCGGTATTGCGTCCTACTGGTTCAAGAATAAACTGACTCTTAGGGGCCTTCAGCTCATCTAGTTGATCAAGACCCATGAAGTATTGTTCTTGGTTGATCACTACTGAGAAACTTTTTGCAAAAGACAGGTTTCGTTTAATGGTCTTTTGATAAAGAGATTCATTCTCGAATAATTTTACGAATTGCTTTGGATAAAGCGTGCGTGAAATTGGCCACAATCTGGTTCCAGAACCACCACAAAGGATGACGACTTGCATAGATTTCTCCTAGAGGAGAACGATCATAACGCTAATTTAGAAATTAGGAAATACCCAGTGTGAGGGTCGCAACCGTGAAATAGATAAGAAGTCCGGTAATGTCCACGATAGTTGTGATCGCAGGACTGGCCACAACTGCAGGGTCACCGCCCATTCTGCGAACGACCAGAGGAAGGCCCGCACCAATAATGGCAGATGAGATAACCTGAATGGAGATAGCAAAAGAAATAACGATCGCAATCTGACTCATGGTGAACCCAGGAGGCAGCATGGCGTGGAACGAAAGAAAGGCGATCTTAAGATAAGTCAAAACCGCTACACATACTGAAAGCATGAAAGAGATTTTCATCTCTTTAAAGACGATGCGAAGCCAGTCTTTGTCATTGATCTCGCCCAGTGAGAGGGCACGAATGACCACGGTGGCCGCTTGTGAACCGGTGTTACCACCAGTCGCTGCCATCATCGGCATGTACATTGCGAGGATAATAAAATGCTCGAGCACACCTTGGTACTCGTTAATGATCATTCCTGAGATAATTCCAATTGCGGCAAGGGAAACGAGCCATACCACACGTTTTTTGAAGTGGTGGAAAGATGAAGTCGCCATGTACTCTTCATCATCTTCAGAGGGCATGATCCCCATGAATTTTTCCATATCTTCGGTTTCTTCCTTACGGATAATATCAATCGCTTCTTCATGGGAAACAATCCCCACGAGTTGATTAAGCGAGTTTAAAACCGGAATGGCCACAAGGTCATACTTTTCGATTTTTTGGGCCACTGACTCTCGGTCTTCATTTACTTCTGCATAAACGAAGAACTCGTTAAGCATCTCATTCACACGAGTCTTCGGATCGTGCATTACAAGATCTTTGAGAGTCACAAGACCCTTCATCACCATAGAGTGATCTACGGCATAGATGTAGTAGATCATATCTTTGGAAGGAGCATCTTTTCTGATTTTTGCTAAAGCTTCCGCCATCGTCATATCGGCGAAGATGGTGGCAAAGTCTGTAGTCATAATCCCACCGGCAGTTTCCGGAGGGTAGGCAGAGAGGATAATTACGTCTTCACGAACTTTTTTATCAAGGTAGGGTAGAAGTTCAATTTGTTCTTCTTTCGTTAGCTCTTGATACAAGTCAGCTCGGATATCAGAAAACATCTGGCCGAAAATTTTCGCAAATGTTCTGCGATCTAATTCATGGAACAACTTCAATTGAAGATCTATGGAGAAATCAGAGAAAATACGACCCTGATCCTCTAAATCGAGTTTCTTCAGGTATTCGATAACCTCTTCCAGAGGTTTCTCTTCCATGAACTCCGCCACGTCCATCGTGGGAAGTTCTTCAAACATTTCAACCAGCTCAGCAGTTTTACCTTGCTCAGAAAGATCCTGAAGAAGGTCCTGATTCTCTGGTTCCTGATCGTTTTCGTTTTCTTCCATTCGGGCCCGAGTGTACTTCAAATCCAGCTTTTTCCATAGGTTAAAAGCTTTACCCTATGAAAAAACTTTAGGTTAAACAGTTGTTCCATAATATTAAGAACTTCCTAAAAAAAGTCGATAACTTATTGGAACCCTTTTAAATTTAGCTTAGGCAGCCCAATGAGTAACAGTATACCAGTCATAAAATTTTTGTTTAGTTCAGAATTTCGCGTTCTGAATGAAACTCTGCAGGCCCAGCCAAGCTATGAGGTTGAAGACTTCAATGCTGTTAATGATCTGGCCACTTTTGTTTCAACTATTCCTGCTGGTCTGATCATTTCATCCCTTTGCGATAAAAATGATCTGGTTCAAATTGCTTCTTTCATGAAAATTGTGAAGAAGGTGGCGAAAGATACGGCCATTAAAATGGTCGTGATCAACTTTTCTGGTGATAAACAATTTGAAAAAGCCGTTGCGAAACTTGGGATTCAGGATCTGGTAGAGCCGGCGATCAATGCTAAGGCCTTCAAATTCAAATTAGATTTTTGGATGAAGTCGCTTAATGTTCAAATTAAGAACAATCCAAATGCGAATGCTCAGAAGAATGTGAAGTCTGCTGAAGCGGCCAAAGCGCAGGACAAGAAAGTAGATAATAGCGCGCCAACTTGGCTGGAACCTCTGGATTTGGAAGATGATATCTGGATCGTTAGCAATGAAACCGATTGTAAAAAAATTCTTTCAAAATGGTTAATTAAGCTGACTGGTCCTGGACCTTATGTCGGGCAGTGGAATGACGTTCAAAACAATCTTTGGCGTTTTGAGATTAAGGGCGCAGATAAAGATATGTATGTACCAGGAAGCGGCCACTGGTATTTTCATGGTGATGTAAAACCTGATTTCGTTTGGAAAGAGAACGTTTGGTTAATCACGGGTGATAGTTTTGATCTTTTCTACAAAGACGGCGATAAGGTCTTTTCTCGTCTTAAGTGTAAGGACAAAAACTTTACCGTTTGTAAAAACTCTCTTTATGCCAAAACAAAAGAACAAGTCATTAAGGAGAGTTTTGATAAGGACATGGTTTTCCGGAAGGAAGCTGAGGCCCTTAATGATCTTGAAGGTAAAGGGAAGGCCGATGCCATCAATGGCGGTCCTCTATCAGGCAAGAATAAAACCTCACATTTAAATCAAAATCCACTTTCGGGTGAAGTTAATCCTGAGGATCAACTTCTTAATACAGATCCACTTACTCAGAATGTCTCGACCGATAAGCAGTCTAGCTTTTGGAAGGGTAAGAACACTTATGAGAATGAGGGGGGAGATGGATCGGGTCCTGCCTCTGCCGGTGTTCATGCTGGCCAGAACCTTGAGCAGGAAAATAAAAAGAACGAGCACCAAAAGTATTATAAGAATCACAATGAAGCTGAGAAATACGAAGCTGAGAAGAAAGAGCAAGAACGAAAACTAAGTGAACAACAAAGTGGTTCTGGTCCTTTGACTGGTAAATCTTCCACTGATGAAATTGATGGGCACTATTCAAATAATGGGGAGAGAAGGGCCAAATCTTCTGCCGAGCGCTCACAATCTGAACTTTCAGGTAAATCGGAAACAGATAAATTAAATTCTCATTATGGAAGCAAAGACGGAAGTTCACTACCAGGAAAACCTGAGCGAGAACGCACTGAACA
This sequence comes from Peredibacter starrii, assembly GCF_034259205.1. Lineage (GTDB taxonomy): Bacteria > Bdellovibrionota > Bacteriovoracia > Bacteriovoracales > Bacteriovoracaceae > Peredibacter > Peredibacter starrii. The sequence continues at coordinate 676,766 of NZ_CP139487.1, forward strand.
TTCTTCGCACGATCTAAAAGATGGTGGACTTGCCGGCAAAGGGTCTACTGAAAGAATGGATTCGCATTATAGCAATCCTGATGACGCTAAAAATGCCAAGGCAAAGACTGAAGAAAACAAATCAAGAACGAGCATGGCAAGCTCGGAAGGAACCACCACCGGTAAAGGTTCTTTCTCGGACACCAAAGACACTGCCCAAAATGGTTCTTCTCATCATGCTCATGCAAAAGATGAGAAGCGTGGGAACGAGGGAGCGGCTTCGATTGATCCTTATGAGTCTCTGTTTGGAAAAAGTAAGGATCGTAAAGAGGCCCCTGCTGCGAAGAAAACTGAAAGAAAGCTCGACGCTGATTACACTAATTTTACAGATGATGATCTTCGTCCTTCCTTAGATGAAAAACAAAAATCTGCCCTCGCTGATGTTGTCTCTCTTAATACTTATAAAAACGAAAAGCTTAAAGAGGCACTTCAAGAGAGTTACGATCCAGAGATTGAAGAGGCTTCCGCCGATGCTAAGGTCTCTTCGACCATGTTCTTTAATAGTAAGACAGTTGATTGTCGATTTGATGATTTTTTTGATGAAACAATTATTTTTACAACCACAGATGAAGGCCTGTCTACAGATTCAAAAGTCGATGTGGACATGTCTTTCAAATATTTAAATCAGGACACCAAGGTCAAGATTCAAGGTGATGTGGTGACAGTTGAGGGAGATGGTGAGGGTAACAACTATGTGACCGTCCAACTCTCGAAGGATAACGTGGAGACTTTTGATAAGTTTATGCGTTTGTATAAGCTCCGTCAGGAGAACGCAAACTCATTTATCAAAAAGGTCAAAGGACTTTAATGAATCGCTACGACGGTAATACCATTTTAATTGTGGACATAGATCGAGTTTATGGAACTCAATTGGCGGAAGTTTTGGCCTCTCAAGGGGCAAGGACCTCTTTCGGAAGCAGTATAGCTGAAGCAAAAGAACTTTTACTTCAATTTGATTTTGATATTGTAATTTCAAATTACTATTTAACTGATGGAATTATCTTTCAGCTCATTGATTGGTGTGAGAAGAACATAAGAACTCTTCCTATTTTCACCGCCATGGGGAATCCACTTCCTGGAGAGTTAGATCTCCTTCGTAAACAGTCCATTGCGGATGTCTTTTCGAAGGGCGATCGGAACCGCATGTTTACGGGAATATCAAATTTATTATTCGACTTCAAAGAGTTCCAGGGCAATCTTCAAGAGATGATAAGTCCGAGTGAAGTCATGATTGAACTCAAAGTTAAGGAAGAGCGAATGTTTGCTCGTCCAATTGAGATCGCTGATGATTGTATCTATCTGCTACTCAAGCAACAGTTTCAAGCAGGAATGTTTGGGATCATGAACTTCTCACTGAGAGAAAAGAAAGAAGTTCAACATTTTGTCATCCCTGGTTTCTTCGCTGGCGAATTCGCTGAAGGCCAGCAGTTTAGAATCAATCGAACCTATCAAGGACATTGGAAAATCTTTCTGGACCATATGCAGGATAAGCAGATGAATATTTCAAACTTTCTGAAAAAGGCCGCGGGACACTAATATGGATAAGAAAGATATCTTCCGCGAATTCCTTGAAAAAAACGAAGTCCTTATCGTGGATAAAAATCCAGGTTCAAGAAATCGTCTTTTAAAGACCATGTTTGATTTGGGCGGTAAACGCCATATGATGCATACTGCGGGACATCTTTCTGAAGCAGAAGAGATCATCAAAACAAAAAAAATCGGTGTAGTTCTTTCTGATTACTTCATCGGCGGTGGCTCGGGATTTGATTTGTTCAAAATGATCCGGGAGAAAAATCCTGATAATAAAGAACTTTGTTTGATCCTGGTTACGGCCAATATTTCTCAAACTGCAGTTGCAAAGGCAGCAGAGGAAGATGTCGATTCATTTATCATCAAGCCTTATACCATTCAGAGCATTCAAGAGAACTTGATCTCCACCGTGTCAGCAAAGGTTAAACCTTCTGACTACGTAGTTAAGATTGAAGAAGGGAAGGGACTTCTGAATGCTGGAAATTATGATGCTGCTGAGAGAGCGCTCAAAGAAGCAACAGAGATGCATCCTAAGCCGGCACTTGCCTTGTTTTACTTGGGACAACTGGAGTATTTACGAAACCATGTGAATGAGGCCCAGGGCTCATATGCTCAGGGTCTGTCTTTCAATAACATTCACTATAAGTGTCTTGTTGGTCTTTATGAAATTTTCATGCGTGAAGAAAAGCATGTTGAGGCCTATCAAATCGTAAAAAAAATCGCCAAGTACTTTCCGGCCAACCCAGATCGTTTAATGCAAATTGTTCGTCTTGCCATCAGAACCGGTAACTTTCAGGATATGCAAAGCTACTATGAGATCTTCACATCTTTGGATGAGCGTGCTGAATCCATGGTGAACTACATAGGGGCCGGGTTGTATATTGCCGGTAAGTATAATCTTCTGAATAATAATCCAGAACTTGCTCTATTGTTCTTTGATAATATTGCCATCTCTTGTTCTGAGTTCACAAAATTCACCCGTGCCATCATTTCAGTTCTCGTGGAACATAACATGGGATCTGAGGCGGAGAAGTATCTTAATCGTTTCCCATCAAGTGCCAAAGAGCATGAAGATTTTTTAATTAGTAAGTTCCTGGTCACGACTCAAAAGTCTTCGGATAACGGGGCCATTATTAGAATGGGTCTGGAAATCTATAACCGAAATATCAGAGACTATGCCTGCCTACAGGCGCTTATTCGTGCCATGAAGAAGAATGGTTACAAAGAGGAGAAGATGGCACCCTATAAAGCAGAGATTCAGGCCTTGTTCCCGGACAAGGCCCCGGTTTTTGCTTAACCAATTCTTTCACTCAAGCTTCCCAATATTATCTTACCTCTCACTCTCTTTATTTACGAACTCTCACTGATTTGATCTCCTGATTAATACCAATCAAGGAGAAAAAGATGTTGAACTGGAAAGGATTCCTGGCGGCTTCTCTGTTACTTTCAGGAAGTGCATTTGCCAATGATGGCATGATCGTAAGATTTGATCTGACAAATTCGATGAAGACGTTTCTTAGAGCGAATGAATTCGATATCACCGGTGTGAACTATAACACAAATGAGATTGAAGCGCTCTTAACGCCTGAAGAGTTGAAGATCATCGAATCTCAGAAGGCCAATATCAAATTCTCTTATCCTCAAAAGCTCTCTTTAAATCCAGATTCTGAATATAAAAATCCTGGTGAGATTGAAGATTTTGTTCGTGCCATTCATGCAAAATATCCAGATATCACTGAACTCAAATCAATTGGCAAATCTTTAGAAGGCAGGGACATCTGGGCAATTAAAATTTCAGATAATGCTGACCTTGATGAACATGAGCCTGTTTTCTTCGTAAATGGCATGCACCACGCACGCGAAGTCATGACTCCGGAAATCACAACGGACATGGTTGAATACCTCACTTCTAACTACGGGAAAAATGCAGAAGTTACCTCATGGGTCAATAACACTGAAATCTGGGTCATCCCGATGGTTAATGTGGATGGCAACAACAAGATGTGGAACGAAGATTCGATGTGGAGAAAAAACACCCGTAATGGATTTGGGGTGGATATTAATCGCAACTATCCAACAGGGTGGAACTCATGTAGCGGTTCTAGTAGCAACACATATGCTCAGGACTACAGAGGGACCGGTCCTGGTTCTGAACCAGAAACGCAGGCGATGATGAATTTCGTAGCAGCTGTGAAACCGGTTTTCAGCATCTCTTACCACTCTTATTCAGAGATTGTTCTTTATCCTTTCGGATGTAAACCGAGAAAAACTCCAACGGAAGAAGCAGTTGAATCAATTGGAGCTGAGATTGCTAAGAAACTTGATTATAAACCTGGTACTCCTTGGGAGCTTCTCTACAACGCTGACGGCGGTGACATTGATTGGATGTATGTAGAACATCAGGTCATCCCATATGTGATCGAAGTAAATAGTACGTTTGCTGGATTCCATCCAAACTACGCTCGTTGGAGAGACAAAACAGTTCTTCGCAATCGTCCAGGTTGGATGCACCTGTTAACTAAACTTCAAGGTCCAAGCCTTCAAGGTGTTGTTGGAGTAGGCGATTATCAGGTAATTAAGATTATGAAAGCGGGAGAGACCAAGGTTTCTCAAACTTATAAGATCAATCCAGATGGTAGTTACTATGTAATTTTAAAACCGGGAACTTATGATGTTTCATTCGAAGGAAGAAAAATTCAAAAGTTCACCGGCATAGATGTGAAAGCAAAAAGAAGTTTTAATCTTTAATGTCTTTGAGGGCCTCTTCAAGGCCCTCTCTAATTTCTTTGTAATCCTCAGGCACAACTTCCAATAAAAATTTTTTCTGAGGATAACAAGCGATCGCTATGCCTTCAGAGCACTTACCAAGACAACCACTGCGAAAGACTTTCATTTCGCCTTTGTGTTCTTCCTTGGCCCATTTCTTTAATTTATCAGTAAGCTCTTTTGCTCCTTTGGCCGCACAGTTGTCATCACCGCTATCACGTGAGTGATTGCAGATGAAGACTTCCATTTCGGTTTTCATTTTTTCTTTTTTCATAGATTTCCATTTACGATTTTATCAAGCAGCTCACCTTCAAGCATAACGACTGCTGGTTTTGGCATTCCACCATCTGGCCAGTGACTGGTTAGCTTCTGGGCTGATTCACTGTATTCGCCAGGGTGCTGTACCGATAAGAAGAGTGTCTTATAGTCTGGTGAAAAGCAAGGCCCGGTGAATTCAGCATCAATAGGAGCTGATGCCACTCGGATAACTTTACCTTGATGCGGACCGCTTCTTAAGAAAACAAATAGCCCGTTATTTCCATAGCCCTTGTATGGACCTTTATCGATCACATCACCTGACATGTCAGTTGTGAACCAAAGATTACCCTTTGGATCGAACACCATGTTATCCGGACAAGCAAAACCATGCTTAGATCCGCCGCCGAGGAAAATATCATGCTTAAAAGTGAGGGATCCTGGATCATTGTTGTCTTCCATGATCTTAAGAACTGAACCGTAGAAATTGTTTCTCTTTTTATTGTTAGTAAGAGCAACCAATACGTCCCCTGTAAGTGGATCAAACTCAATATCTTCCGGACGATCCAGCGGAGTGGCGCCAACAAGCTTAGCGGCATCACGAGCATAGATCAGAACTTCAGTTTGATTTTTGAAGGTCTTCTTTAAGATTGGTTGATCATCGATATCTAATGATAGCCATTGACCCTTCTCAAGGCTCGCTACATAGAGCTTACCCTTATCAAGAGAGTTATCAGAGTCAGAGATAAACTTATAGAAGTGTTCATCTGCGTGATCATCACCAGTATAGGCCACGATTTTGCCATTCTTGGCCTTCGTTACCGCCGCACACTCGTGAGCAAAACGACCCATCGAAGTGTGTTTCTTTGCCTTACCTGTTAGAGGTTCAATTTCGACCACCCATCCGTAGTGCTCTGGTGGCATTGGATAAAACTTTTCCCAACCTAGCCAGCTTTCTGTCGTCTTACCATCACGGTAGCGCTCGCCCCAGAACATGTCGTAGTTTTCTTCACATGTGAGGAACGTGCCCCAAGGCGTTTTACCACCAGCGCAGTTACCCATTGTTCCCGTTGCTACTGTTGCTCCTTTAACTTTAGCGCCAGCAGCGAATGGAATTTTTGTATTGGCATCCAAGCGACGGTTGTAGGGAGAGTTATTCACAACTGACCATTGGCCATTTACTTTTTTAACTTCTAATAAGCTTCCGCCCACTTCAGTTTTTTCACGATCAATGTTTGCTTTCGTACGGGCATCAAATGTTGGGGAAACGTATTCATGGTTCACCCAAAGAATACCGTGGTCATCTTTCAACGGATGAAAAGCGATGAAATCGTTATTGAAGCCGAACTTTTCAGTTTTATTGATGGCGTCCCCATAACGAATCAGAATTTTATAATTAAGGCCTTCTGCAGTGAGAAGTTTGTCCTCAAGCGATGGGGCAAGACCAGGTAGCTTTGATGAAGAGGAAAAAGGTGAAGTAGTTGAGCATCCAGGAAGTGTTGCTAATACACCTGAAACACCAAGGAATTGGAGGAAATCACGTCTGTTCATTGGGACCTTCTTTCTGGGAAATTTTTTAGAATATGATAATATAGAGTCGTATGAAATACCATTTGCCACTCGTACTTTATGATCCAGAATGTCCACTTTGTGTGAGATTTAAGCAAGGATTAGAGTATTTGGATAAGAGTCTAAACTTTGTCTCAGTGCGAGAGGATGAGGTCTATACAGTTTTTCCTGAGCTTTCCAGACAAGATTGCATCTCTAAAGTTCATCTCATTACCCCTGATAAAGAAATTTTAACGGGACCAGAAGTGGTTGATTATCTTGTGAAGACTCTTCCGGGAGTATCAAAGCTCAGTTGGCTTCTTGATAATGAGCAAGGACAGAAAGTTAAAAATTATTTTTACGAGAAAGTAGAAGAACTCCGCGAACTCACACAAAAGAAACAAGAAGAGTGTGATCAGTGTCCGCGGAGACGTTAATTAGAAAAGTTTAGAGGCAATTTGTTGAATTGCAGTGGCCTTACCCATCGAGTAGAAATGCAGGCAAGGTGCTTTATGCTGAATCAACTCTTTTGCTTGAGCAATCGACCATTCAACACCCACATTCTTAACTTCATCATCAGAACGGCATCTATCGATAGCATCGATGAGTTCATCCGGCATATCGATGAAGAAGTTTCTTGGTAGATTTGAAATCTGCGACTTAGTTGTAATTGGTTTGAGACCCGGAATGATCGGAACTGTGATCCCTTCAGCACGGCATTTAGCTTCAAACTCAAAAAACTTTTTGTTATCAAAGAACATTTGAGTCACGATGTAGTCAGCACCATTGGCGATTTTTTGCTTAAGGTACTTCAAATCGGTTTTAAGATTTGGTGATTCAAAATGTTTCTCTGGATATCCTGCCACCCCAATACAGAACTTAGTTGGAGTTGGATTCTGAAGTTCATCTGAAAGGTAGTGACCTTTGTTCATAGAATTGATTTGCGAAACCAATTCGTCAGCAAACTTATGTCCGCCGTGAGTTGGTTCAAAATTCTTCTGACCTTTAATGCAGTCACCACGAAGGGCAAGCACGTTATCAATGCCAAGGAAATTAAGATCGATCAGAGCGTACTCAGTTTCTTCCTTCGTAAAACCGCCACAGATGATATGAGGAACGGTATCAACATCATACTTGTGCATAAGAGCGGCACAAATTGAAACTGTCCCCGGACGTTTACGAATTGATTTTTGTTCCAAAAGCCCATTTGGCATTTTCTTATAAACGAATTCCTCACGGTGATAAGTCACGTCAATGAATTTCGGTTTGAATTCCATCAAGGGAGCAATGTTATCAAAAAGTTTCTGAATACTTTCACCAGTACTCGGAGGCAAAATCTCAAAAGAGAAGAGAGTGCCTTTCGATTGTTTAATGTGATCCGTTACTTTTGCCATATTTACCTTTTAAAACAAGTTGGCCGAGAGCCATTTTTCCATATCAGTTAATGAACTATCTTTTCTTTTTGCGTAGTCTTCTAATTGATCTCTGCCGATCTTCCCAACGTTGAAGTAACGTGATTCAGGGTTAGCGAAGTACCAACCACTTACAGAAGATGGTGGAACCATTGCCATTGAATCCGTGAGAGAAACTCCGATTGTTTTCTGGACATCCAGCATGCGGAAGAGCGTTTTCTTCTCTAAATGATCAGGGCAAGCGGCATAGCCAGGCGCTGGACGAATTCCTTGATACTTTTCACGAATAAGTTCTTCGCTATTAAGTGATTCAGTTGGAACGTATCCCCAGTATTCTTTTCTTACTTTCAAGTGAAGATATTCAGCAAAGGCCTCTGCCAGACGATCAGCAAGGGCCTTGACCATGATTTGGTTATAGTCATCCTGATCTTTAGCAAATTTTTCAGAAAGCTCATCCAGACCAATTCCTGAAGTTACACAGAAGGCACCTACATAATCCATTCTGCCTGATTCTTTCGGCGCAACGAAATCAGAAAGACATGGGTTAGGAGAAGTTGCTTCTTCCATCTGGCGCTGAGTACGAAGCATATGAAGTGTCTCATAAACCTTATTCTCATTACCAACTTGCAGAACTTTTTGGTGCTTTCCATGTTTTTCACAAGTCCATTCATGGACCTTATCTTCAACTGCATAAACCTGGATATCATCGCCAATTGAGTTGGCAGGAAAAAGACCGAATACACCTTTGGCCTTAAGTGATTTGTTCTTCACAATGTCTTTCAGCAGGGCCTGAGCATCATTGAAAAGCTTTTTGGCCTCAGTTCCAACTTCCGCATCATCAAAGATTTTTGGGTAAGCACCACGAAGACGCCAAGTCATAAAGAATGGTGTCCAATCAATATAAGGAACAAGGTCGGCCACTGAAACATCTTCTAATACAGTTAGACCAAGTTTAATTGGCTTTCTGATCTCAGCTTTGTCCCAATCAATCTTCACTTTATTTTTGCGAGCGTCTTCAAGAGATAGAAATTTCTCTTCTCTTTGAGAAGCAGCGTGAGCAACACGCATTTTGTCGTATTCTTTCTTCTGGTCGACATGAACTGCGGCCTTAGTGTTCTCATTTAAGAACTTTTCGACCACTGGTACCGCACGAGAAGCATCCGCCACGTGAATAATTGAACCGTGGTAATGAGGATCGATTTTAACTGCCGTGTGAACGCGAGAAGTTGTTGCACCACCAATCAGAAGGGGAACTTTAAATTCTCTTCTTTGCATTTCTTTCGCGACGTGAACCATTTCATCAAGAGATGGAGTAATAAGCCCTGATAGACCGATCATATCCACGTCATGCTTTTTAGCTTCATCAAGAATTTTTTCACATGGAACCATCACCCCAAGGTCAATGACTTCATAGTTATTACATCCAAGCACAACACCCACTATGTTCTTACCGATATCGTGAACGTCACCCTTAACCGTTGCCATTAGAATTTTTCCAGCGCGCTTAACTGCCTGGCCGGCCTTCTCTGCTTCAATATAAGGTTGAAGATAGGCCACGGCCTTCTTCATCACTCGGGCAGATTTCACCACTTGTGGAAGGAACATTTTCCCTTCACCAAAGAGATCACCCACGACATTCATACCGGCCATAAGTGGGCCTTCGATGACATCGAGTGGACGAGAAACTTTTTGTCTCACTTCTTCGGTGTCGGCTTCAATATGATCCACGATCCCTTTAATCAGAGCGTGCTCAAGACGTTTTTCAACTGGGAGAGTTCTCCAGACATCATCTTTCTTCTCGGCCTTACCTTGGCTCTTCACCTGGCCTGCGAATTCTATCAAGCGTTCTGTAGCGTCTTCGCGGCGGTTGAAGATCACATCTTCAACGTGATCAAGAAGATCTTTTGGAATATCGCTATAAACTGGTAAAGCACCAGCGTTTACAATACCCATGTCCATGCCGACCTTAATCGCGTGATAAAGGAAAGCAGAGTGCATGGCCTCACGAACAATATTATTCCCGCGGAAAGAGAACGATAGGTTAGAGACACCACCACTTACTTTACAGTAAGGGAGATTCTTTTTGATCCATTCAGTGGCGCGGATGAAATCGATGGCATAATTGTTATGCTCTTCCATTCCAGTCGCTACAGTCAGGATGTTTGGATCGAAGATAATATCCTGAGGTGCAAATTTCACTGTCTCAGTTAGGATCTTATAAGCTCGAGAGCAAATTTCAATTCGGCGCTCGTAATTATCGGCCTGGCCTTTTTCATCAAAGGCCATCACCACAACCGCGGCACCATATTTTCTTACTAAGCGAGCGTGTTCAATGAACTTGGCCTCGCCTTCTTTTAGAGAGATTGAGTTAACAATCGCCTTACCCTGAATGCGTTTAAGTCCCGCTTCAATCACACTCCACTTTGAAGAGTCGATCATGATTGGCACTTTGCAGATATCAGGTTCAGAGGCAACGAGGTTCAGGAAGTTCACCATCACGGCCTCGGAATCAATCATCCCTTCGTCCATGTTGATGTCGATCACCTGAGCACCGTTTTCAACTTGCTCGCGGGCCACTTTTAAGGCTGCTTCGTAGTTCTTGTCCAGGATCAACTTTTTAAAAGCAATTGACCCCGTGAGGTTTGTTCTCTCACCGATGTTTAAGAAATTCGAACCTTGGAAAACTTTCAGAGGTTCTAAGCCAGAAAGCTTTTGAGTGTGATCTTCAGTCGGAAGAGTGCGAGGAGTGGCATCAACCGCGGCATCAGCAATCGCTTTGATGTGGTCGTTAGTCGTTCCACAACACCCACCAATGATGTTGACCCATTTATTGTTAAACCATTCCTTAAGAGTTCCGGCCATGTGAGAAGGTGTCTCATCATATTGACCGAATTCATTCGGAAGACCGGCATTCGGGTAAACTGAAATATGAAACGGAGATTCTTTCGCAAGGATCTCAATATAAGGACGCATAAGTTCTGCACCTAAAGCGCAGTTAATCCCAATCGACAGAAGCGGGTAGTGAGAAACTGAATAAAGGAAGGCCTCAATCGTTTGACCAGAAAGTGTTCTTCCTGAAGCATCAGTAATTGTTCCTGAAACCATTACAGGGAGTGGCTTCTTATTTTCTTTTTCAAAGTAATCCGCAATCGCAAACAATGCGGCCTTACAGTTAAGTGTATCGAAAACTGTTTCAACCAGAAGGATGTCTACGCCACCTTCGACCAAATACTTGGTTTGTTCATAATAGTTGCGAACAAGTTCATCAAAGTCGACGGCACGAAAGCCCGGATTGTTTACATCAGGAGAAAGAGAAGCGGTCTTAGTCGTTGGTCCAATAGAGCCCGCTACAAAACGAGGCTTGTTAGGATTTTTCTTCGTGTAGGCATCAGCGCATTTACGAGCAATCCTCGCAGCTTCCAAGTTAAGCTCAGGAACAAGTTCTTCCATGTGGTAATCAGACATAGAAATACGAGTACAGCTGAAAGTATTCGTTTCGATAATGTCCGCGCCGCTTTCAAGATACTTGTTATGAATTTCTTCAATCACTTGAGGCTTAGTCAGTACAAGAAGATCGTTGTTACCTTTAAGTGGATGTTTCCAATCTTTGAAACGCTCACCACGATAATCAGCGTCCTCCAGTTTGTATTTTTGGATCATGGTACCCATGGCACCATCAAGGATTAGTACTCGCTCTTTGAGAAGATTTTCTAAAGTCATTTTCGGGAACCTCAATGTTGAATACTCTAGTGTATATTTTATTTAGCAAAAAAGTCAAGAAAAACTCCTGTGAAATTAGATAGTTAAAATATATTTAGGAGGATGGGTGTAGCACCGATAAGCAACATAATGAAGGCCTTTAACCTCTTAGCTTTTTATTTAATTTTAGGTATTTCCGTGGCCCAGGCCCAGTACGGAAATCCTAACTATTCTTTGCAGAATAGAAAGCGTCAGCCGCCTCCTGCGTGTGTGGATGAGAAGTTCGTCTTACATGGAGAAATGATTCCGCTAAATTTCGAAACAGGTAGAAGTACTGTCGGCGAAGATCAAATCGAACCAGTGAAAAATAAAGTAAGCGCCTATCTTTCATCACATGAAATCGAACTCATCACTGATGTGACGGTGACCACCAGTTCTTCCAAGGCACCTTTCTATACGACAATAAATGGTAAAAAGGTCTTAGATCCTCAAAGTAATGAGAAGAGTTTATCTCTAGCAAAAGAACGAATGGTATTTGCAGAGAAGGTAATGAGTTCTCTGAAAGCCTCTTATCCCAATATCAAATTTAACTTTGCTGCTGAACTTGCGGGCCCTGATTTTCATCCCGCCGATTTGAATGATCGCTTTGTAACCAGAATGACCGCGGGTTATGGAGAAAGAGTTGAATCGCTTTTTCAAAAACATAAGGCCTCATATACGGATCAGGCGATTGTCCAATCTTCATATGACTTGTTAGATGAGCAGAAATTCGGAAATCTCTTTCTTGCTAAGTTTAAGCCCTTCCACGGAATCAGATTGGTGATCCAAGGTTATAAAAAAGAACTCGTAAAATGCCTTGAAACTAAAGAGAAGATCAATCCAAAATCTGGTGCTTCTAAGCAATAACCATCAAGTAAAAACCAGCTAGAAAAAATGAGAACGCGACCACGAGATACATATTCGGTAATCGTCGGTGATATAAGCATTCCAAGAGTGAGACCCAAACCGGGCCAGTGATCGCAATGGCGGTTAGTGTTCCCACATGAGCGTGTTTTAGAGCAGCTAGATAGAGAGTCAAAGATAAAAAGCAGCCACAAATCGCTGAACCAACCAGAAGGGAAATCTCTCTCTTTCTAAGTACCGTCAGATCCTTCACGATATTGAGATAGCTTTTTGGACTAAGAATTAAGAATCCAAACAGCGCACCCATACAGCGAATAACATTCACTTGAAAAGTTTCCAGAGACGGATCCATTTCATAGGCTTCACGAGTGAGCATCACTCCGATGGCATCCAGAGTAATTCCAAGAAACGCCCAGACAAAACTTCTAAGATCCCAGGAACCAGTGAGTTTGTTTCTTTCCAGCATGAAAATGAAAATACAAAAGATCATGCAGATCACAGCAAGGGTCTGATTAAGAGAGAAGAATTGATTGAGAAAGAAATAGCCGTAGAGTCCCAGCATCAATGGTTGAAAACTATACAGCACCAATGAACGGGCAGGACCGAGAGTAGTGAAGGCCCTAAAAAGAAAAATATCCCCGAAACAAAGACCTGTGAATCCACTTAATACGAGTAGGGCAATTCCATAGTTACTAACCGGCGCCATCTGATTAGTGACGGCCATTGCAACTAAAAAAGCCATAAAGGCTACGAAGACCTTGATTTGATTGATCCACATGGAAGAAAAGCGTTTGGCATAGATGGAAAACACCATACTCGCAGTGGAGTAAGTGAGATTTGCGCCAATGGCCAGAGCATAGACTTCCAAAGAACTCAATCGTTTACCTTTGTTAACTTCTTAGAGTGATTCTAGTATACTAATTGCCGAGGTGAAAACCATGAGTACGAACGAAGATTGGAAAAATAAACTTAGCCCTGAACAATTTAATGTCTGCCGCCTGGGTGGTACGGAATCTCCTTTTTCAGGGAAATATAATAAGCATTACGAAAATGGGACTTACATTTGTGTGGCCTGTAAGCAGGAACTTTTTGGTTCAGAGACCAAATTTGATTCTGGAACAGGTTGGCCAAGTTTCTCCGATGTTCGAAATAATAAAAACGTAACTTTAAAAGACGACTATTCCTACAACATGCACAGAGTAGAGGTTCTTTGTTCAAATTGCGGTTCTCATTTGGGACATGTGTTTCCAGATGGCCCGGGACCGACTCATCAAAGATATTGTATCAACTCTGTAGCGCTTGATTTTGTACCTGCGAATAGTTCAAAATAGGCCATGACTTATCCATTCGTCTCTATCAGTAATAACTTTAAGATTGAAATCAAAACTGATTTCGATTTTGATCAGTCTAATCCTTTGCAGTATCAGTATCTTTTTCGATACACGATTTTGATCACCAACACTGGTGATGTTCCTGCTCAATTGGTTTCACGTAAGTGGAACATTAAAGACGGCAAGGGAGTGGTGAGGTACGTGGAAGGTCCGGGAGTCATCGGACAAACTCCATACTTTGAACCTGGAAAATCATTTGAGTATCAAAGCTTTTGCCCGCTTCCGACAATGGAAGGGGAGATGTGGGGATACTTCAATATGGTAGATGATCGTGGGCAGACATTTAAAATCGATACTCCGGTCTTCCGTTTCCAAGTGCCGAAAGAATTTATCGATATCTATTGAATAAGATCTTTGAAGTCTTTCTCTAGCTTTTTGAGAGTTTCATCAAGGTCGCTCTTCATTTCTTCTTTGCTAATGGCCTCAAAGTTTTGATCTTTTGCAAGGTCATGCATAATGCGAAGACGTTCAAGCATGTTCATAATGTCATGTGAAAGTTTGCGCTTATCCATTATTCCACCAAGCGGATGGTATGGTGGATAGGTCCAAAAATTAATTCCACGGTATCATTCGGTTTCAATGGACCCACACCTTTTGGTGTACCAGTGAAAACTAAATCACCGTCACAGAGAGGAAAGAACTCATCAATATAATGAATGATCTCATTTGCTTTTAAATTGGCATCATTAAGTTTGGCAGTCTGACGAACTTCACCATTAACTTTGAATATGAAGGGAGTTTCCTGCCAATCACCTTCGAAGTCTTTGACTCCTCTCATAGGAGTTACAATTGCAGAGTTCTTAAATACTTTTGAGATCTCCCAAGGATGGCCGTTCTCTTTTAATTTCTTCTGCTCATCACGAAGAGTGAGATCAAGACCAAGGCCCAAACCAATCACCATCTTCTTATAAAGTTTTAAAACGATTTCGCATTCGTAATGAATGTTTCCACGTTTCCAAGGTAGTTGAACCTGACTGTTATTTTTTGGTTCAATGAATGAACTTTGAGGTTTCAAAAACAACACGGGCCGCTCGGGCGCTTTCTCTTGCATTTCGAGGGTGTGTTCGGCGTAATTCTTTCCAAGGCAGATGATTTTATCCATGCTGAAATCATATAACTAACGGGAATTACTGACAAATTAAAAAATATTAATATGGCCCATTGTCTCAAAGAAGAAGTGCAATCATATTTAAGGGATAAATAAAGGATTTTACATGCCTAACTTCTCAAACTGGAAACAAGATATCCAGGCTTCCCTCGTAGTGTTCTTAGTTGCACTCCCTCTCTGTCTCGGTATTGCACTTGCTTCTGGGGCCCCACTTGCGTCAGGTTTGATTGCGGGGATCATTGGTGGTTTAGTCGTTGGTGCTGTTAGTGGTTCGGGGGTCAGTGTTTCTGGACCTGCGGCCGGACTAACCGTAATCGTAGCAGCTGCGATTATTGATATTGGTAACTTTCAAGGATTCACACTCGCGGTGGTGTTATCAGGTGTGATGCAAATCATTTTCAGCTTTGTGAAAGGCGGAAAACTTGGTGATTACTTTCCTTCATCGGTGATTAAAGGAATGCTTGCCGCAATCGGCTTGATTCTTATCTTAAAACAATTTCCTCACGCGATTGGTTTTGATTCCGACTTCATGGGTGATCAAAGTTTTGCTGAGGCGAGTGGTAGAAACACATTTAGTGCGATTGGAATGGCCATTGAGGCAGTTCATCCAGGATCAATAATTGTTGCTCTTATCTCTGTCTTCATCATGCTTGGTTGGGAGAAGGGTGCCTATAAAGGAAATCAGTTTTTTAAAATCATTCCAGGTGCACTAGTCGCAGTTGTGACTTCGGTGGTATTGAATGAAGTTTTCAAACTTACGGCTCCTGGACTTGTGATTGAGACGTCGCACTTAGTGCAGCTTCCTTTCAGTGGTGGAATGAAAGATTTCTTCGCTGGTCTGGCCATGCCTGATTGGTCTTACCTTTCAAATCCTAAAATCTATATAACTGCTGCAACGATTGCTGTAGTGGGATCGATTGAAAGTCTTCTTTCAGTTGAGGCCGCAGATAAGATAGATGTTGATGGACGAATCACTAATAAAAACCGCGAGCTTCTTGCTCAAGGTTTGGGGAATGCTATTTCTGGTTTGATCGGTGGTCTTCCGGTGACTGCGGTTATCGTTCGTACGTCGGCCAACGTTTCGGCCGGAGCAAAAACAAAACTTTCTGCCATCTTTCACGGTCTATGGTTACTAAGCTGTGTGATTGCGATCCCGGCCCTTCTGAACCTTATTCCACTTTCGTGTCTCGCGGCCGTCTTGATCCTGGTTGGTTATAAATTAACAAAGCCAGAGATCATTAAAAAAATGTATGCCCGTGGTTGGAATCAATTTATTCCATTCGTCGTTACGACCCTTGCCATTCTTTTCACTGACCTATTAGTAGGAATTGGTATTGGTATGGTGGTTGGATTTATCTTCGTGATTCGTTCAAGCATGCATGCTTCAATTGTTCTGGTAAACAATGATGAAGAATGGCTCATTCGTTTCCACAAGGACGTTTCCTTCCTTCAGAAGAGTAAACTTACTGAGATGCTAATGAAGATTCCAAATGGCGCCAATGTAGTGATTGATGGCTCTAAGAGCATCTTCGTTGATGACGATATTGTTGACCTGATTGAAGACTTCATGAAGCGTGCAAACTGTTCAGATATTAAAGTACAACTAAGAAAATCATCATTGGCGTTGAGCCCAATTTTTAGAGAGGAATAAGATGGATAGAATCAAACATCTCTTACTGGAGAACCGCGCCTGGGCGCAGTCAAAGCTGGACATCGATCCAGATTACTTTGCGAAGATGGCCAAAGACCAGAATCCAGAGTTTCTTTATATCGGTTGTTCAGACTCACGTGTTCCTCCAACAGAAATGACTAATCTTGACCCTGGTCAAATGTTCATTCACAGAAATATTGCAAATCTTGTCGTTCATACCGACATGAACTTCCTAAGCGTTCTTCAATACGCCGTAAATAATCTCAAAGTTCCTCATATTATCGTTTGTGGTCACTATAACTGTGGTGGTGTGAAAGCAGCACTTTCTACTCACAGTTTAGGGATGCTTAATAATTGGGTGAGAAATATTAAAGACGTTTATTTTTTTAACAAGCTTGAAGTAGATTCTCAAAAATCTGAAACTGAGAGAGTGAATAAGCTGGTTGAATTAAACGTTATTGAACAAGTAAAAAACCTCATGCACACATCAATCGTTCAGAAGGCATGGCATGAAAGAAAAATGCCTTACATTCACGGTTGGGTCTATGACATCAATACTGGTCTTATCAAAACGCTTTTAACAGTAGACCCTGATACGAAGCTTGATTCGGCCTATCGATTTGATTACTAGTTGCTAAAAATCCAAGGTAAGTATGCGGACAGGAGGGGATTGAGTGAAAAATTCCCTTCTGGCCCGTGAGAAAATGTCGAGTGAATGGCCACAAGCTGGATCTCATTCCCATTCTGCATGAAAATCGGTCCCCCTGAATCCCCTGAACGAGAATATTCATCATTGAGTTCCAGAACTTCTTCCGCGGGATTGACCTTGCGGAGAGTTGGAGTAATCACTGTTCTTAGATTCTTTTTATCTCTCGCTCCAAAACCAAAACGATAAAACTTTCCAAAAAACTTTCTCTCCGAGGCAATTGGATGAACTTTGATAAAAGCAGGAAGCTTTTCTTTCATCTGAATTTTGGCGAGATCTGAATAATAACGGGATTGATGAGGATTGTAGGTCGGATGGAGTTTAAAGTCTTTTATCTCAAGGGAAGTCTGTTTTGGATCATAGACCTCTTGAGTGAAAACTCGCACGCTCTTCACATTGCCTTCTAAGCAATGAGCAGCAGTGATGAGCATTTGATCCGAGACCGCGACACCGGTACAAGTGAAGACACCGCCAGGTCTCGTGACTTCAATTAATAAACTAGAATTGAATTGTTCCCAATCATAGGATTTGGCAAAGCTTAGTAAACTCATGAATAGCACCATTAGGAAGAAGGTAATCTTCAGCATGGTTTATGCTACACGAATCTAAGCTACAATCCACTCGCGGTGAGATGAGAGAAGTGGGTTAAATGAGTGTTTGCCTTCCGGGCCAAACGAGAGCGTCGAGTGAATGGCCACTAGATACATCTGGCCATTGTTCTGCATGAAAATTGGGCCGCCTGAGTCACCTGAGTATGAGTACATGTCATTGAGCTCAAGGATTTTTTCCATCGGACGAATGTTTCGAAGTTCAGGTGTAACCATCGTGCGAACATTTTCAGCCCCACGAGCACCGTAACCAAGACGCATGATTTTACCAGAAAGGTTCATGTCTTTCTTGATGATCGGATAGAACTTCGTTTCTTTTGGAAGAGTGCCTTTAAGTTTAATTTTGGCGATGTCAGAGCGGAAGTTCGATTCTTTTGAATCGTAGTCTGGGTGAATCTCGAATGAATCGATTTCCCAGAATTTACCTTTTGATTTGTAAGAAGCTTCGTTTGAAATTCTAACTTTAAGAATTTCACCTTCGAGGCAGTGAGCGGCCGTAAGAACCGTATTGTTGTTGATAGCAACACCTGTGCAGGTAAAAACACCTGTAGGGCGTGTGACTTCAATCAGTAAGCTTGAGTTGAAATTCGACCAGTCAATTAAGGTTGTCATAAGGTTCACCATCATCCTTGATTCAAATTAGACCTTCATGACCCGTCCTGGGCCGTGACCTGTGACTATTATAAAAGAATTAAAAAGCCCGTGTCTAAGGTGCTTTTTGACACTCTGTAAATAGTGGTAATCCAATGAAATCAGGATACTTTAAATTTATGTGCGAAGGATTTAATCGAAAGATTCTGGCACTTTCAAGCCACCACGGGGTGATGTTTGAAAGTGTTAGAAATTAAGGTATGACGCTAAGTGAACGCTATAGGTTAAGTCCTTCTATTTACGATAGCGAGTGCTGTGCGAGTGCTCAGAAATGCTACGATGTGTATCAAGACCAGTGATCTTGATTGATACTTGATCATGGTTTTTCTTGATGGTTTCAATCATTTGGAAACAGCTGTGTTCCACTAATTTTGAGTCGGCAAAATCGATTACAATATGAGAGTTGGCGGGAATTTTTTCGAGAAGGGTCTTCTTGAAACTGTAACTGTTAGTGAAACCTACTGGACTATAAATTTTAAGAGTTAGTTCTCCACCTTCTTCTTTTGCTTCGTGCTTAACGTGGAAAATATCGCTGAAACTCATACCGTGATAAAGATTCAAAATAAGTTGGCACACGAGACCTGCAATAACTCCCACAAGTAAATCAATACTGAGAGTAATGAGGAAGGTCACCATGAATGGTGAAAACTGATCTACGCCGATTTTATAAGTGTGGGAGAACTCATTTGGTGAGGCGAGACGGAAGCCGGTGAAGACCAGCATCGCGGCCAGAGTCGCAGATGGAATCATGTGAAGAATATTTGGGAAGAGAGCGACTGATACCAGGAGCAAACATCCGTGAATGAAGTTTGATTGAGCGGTCTTGGCGCCGTTATCAATGTTTGCTCGTGAGCGAACAATTTCAGAGATCATTGGAAGACCGCCAACTAGTGAGGCCAAAAGATTTCCAGCTCCAGTTGCGATCAAATCTTGGTTTAAGTTCGAGCTCTTCTTCTCAGGGTCCATTCCATCAACGGCGTTTACAGTTAGAAGGGACTCAATTGAACCTACGAGCGAAAGCATCACAATGTACTTAATTGAGATCCAGCTTGTGATAGAAGACCAATCGGGGAAAGCAAAGGCACTAAAAAACGATGAGGGAAGATTAATTAGGAATGATGAATCTACGTGATAGTTGGTGTTTAAGAATTCATAGTTGTGAGCGTTCTCAAAATCAAAAATCGAACCAAGAGTCATTGAAGCCGCGAGCGCAAGGATCGCTGCTGGAATTGCTTTTAATTTTCCCTTCGCAAATTTAGGCCAGAAGATCAGGAAGAGG
The DNA here is from genome assembly GCF_034259205.1 of Peredibacter starrii. Taxonomy (GTDB): domain Bacteria; phylum Bdellovibrionota; class Bacteriovoracia; order Bacteriovoracales; family Bacteriovoracaceae; genus Peredibacter; species Peredibacter starrii. The sequence continues at coordinate 696,312 of NZ_CP139487.1, forward strand.
AGAGTAATGACTCCGATGATGGCAACTTCAGGGTTAAGTCCCAAAATATGAGTAGGGAATTCTCCTAAGAGGGCAATTGGACTTTTAGAAACCGGCACCACACCCAAAATATTGTGACATTGTTTTGCGATGATGATTACACCGATGGCCGAAAGCATTCCGTGAACCACGCTCTTAGGAATGATCTCGCCGATAATGCCGGCCTTCGAGAAACCAAAAATAATTTGAATTATGGCCGCAACTACACCAACAGCTAAGGTTTTCTTATAACCCATGACCGGATCGCCCATGCCAAGTTCTGTTACTGCACCAATCACAATAACAATAAGACCTGCCGCCGGACCTTTAATAGTAAGTCTCGCACTCCCCAGAAGAGAGCCAAAGATACCACCAATAACTGCCGTATAAATACCTGCAATAGGAGGAAAGCCCGAGGCGATAGAAATTCCTAAGCAGAGTGGAAGAGCGAGTAGGAAAACAAAGAATCCAGATTTAAAGTCTTGCGCAAAAGTTTGAGAGTTAAAAATCATAAAGTCTCCAGTTTCAAGAATTATAGAATTTGATCTTTTGAAATGGTAGGATGAAGAAATTAGATTTTTTTAATCTGGATTATGCATGACACCCATTACTCACATTGAAACACCTTTTAACGAGAAATTTGGAGTTCCTCGTCAACCGCTATTGGTGATGGAGGCCTGGGGCAAGATGCGTTTTCCGAAAAATGATTTTTATGTCGAGGCCTTTCGTGAGATTGAAGCATCAACTCACTTATGGCTCATTTTCGAGTTTCATCAAATTCCTAATTTTGGCTTTAATGGTCTTGTGCGACCTCCAAGGTTTGAAGGTAAAAAGAAACTCGGGGTGTATGCCACGAGAAGTCCACATCGTCCGAATCGGATTGGTCTTTCAGTCGTTAGATTTGATCGATTGGAAATTTTAGCGAATGAAATTGTTCTATGGGTGAAGGGTGTGGACTTAGTTAATGGCACTCCTGTTTTTGATATTAAGCCATACGTTCCTTACACGGATAGAATCTTAGATGCAGTTTCCGAAAATTTTGATGAAGCTCCTAAGAACTTAAACGTCACATGGAAATGTCATCCGGAACTAAGCCGTGAAGAGCGAGAGTTATTTGAAAAGGTTGTGGCCCTAGATCCTAGACCTGGACACGATAAAGACCTGCAAGGTGAGTACGGTGTCTCACTTGCAGGTTGGAATATTCGATTTCGTTTTATCGATGAAGGTTTTGAAATTTTCGAAGTGACTAAAGCTTAACTTTGAAATCGTAGAGGCCATCGTCTTTAAACTGAACTTCCACCTGACCAGCAAATCCATCAATATCATTTCCAAAGATCACGTAGTTTTCTACTGGTTTAATGGCGTCTTGATTAATGGCGTAGCCCAGTTCTTTAGAAAGCAGCAGGGACAGATTATAGTGAGTCACATTCTTTTGAACGGTCTTCATCTCGGCCGGTAATTCAGCATTGAATGACATCGCCAGGAATGGAACTTCCCAAGAAGCAGGGATAAGCGCACCATGACCCCAGTTCCCACCTTCGCCCAGAGCTTCTCCATGATCAGAAACATAAACCACAAGAACGGATTGTTTTGAGTTCTTAACAATCGAATGGAATTCTTTCATGAACGTATCAAATTCCACCACAGAGTTATCGTAGTGATCAACCTTGTTTGAACCCTTGAAAACGTTTGATTCTGGGCTAAAACGAAGTTCCCAAGGTGCGTGAGATCCACGCTGATGAAGCATGATGAATTGCTTTTCAGGCTTATCAAGCATTGCTTTTAGAGATGGGAGTAAGTCACGGTCAAGTGCCGCTTGATGATTGACAGTTTGAGGTGAGATATCTTCTAACGTTTTGTATTCATCCAGTGAGGCCGCACATAAGTAAGGAGCGATATAACGGAGCTGCTCAGCACTTTGGATAGATAAAAAGTGAGTCGTGTACTTTTGTTTTTTGGCGAGTTTAAACAGGCAATGCTCACCCTTGGCCGCTTTGATACTACCTGCTGGACCAAATCCCATATTTAATAAGAATGCGACGGCGATATCAGTCGATACTCCGCTTGAAAGTGCGCGCGAATAAAAGAAATTGGGATCTTGAGAAATTGATTTCAAAAACGGAGTGGTTGATCTTTCATACCCAAATAGCTCCATATGATTTGGCGTGAGACTTTCTCCAAGAATGAAAATGACTTTATCCCATTTTGCCTGCCTCTCATTTTGAAGTTTCAAATCAAGCGACACACTTTTAGCGTCGAGCTGGTTATTTCCCATGAGCTTATGAGGCAGGATTTTTCCCGAGAAATAAGAGAAGGCAAGATAGACATTCATACCCGCGAGTTCTCGCGTAGAAGGTTGTCTTCCCCAAGTATTTCCTGTCACAAATGTGCGGATCGGGTTGTAGATAAAATACAGGCAAAAGATCAGACCAAGATATTTAACCTTATATAGTTCTTTCGAGTTTTTAAATGCAAACCAACCCAAGAGGCACGGAACGATTGTGAAAAGCAAAGGTATGAAAACGTGATGGAGTTCAACAAGGAGTGTTCCCTGAACTTCATTAAACTGAGTGAGAAGAAGGTAGATCTCATTCGGTAAGAGTTGAGTACCATAATAGGACAAGTGTCCCATCTGAAAAGCATTGAGGATCATGACGAAAGAGAGAAACAAATAGCGAAGAAACTTGTTTGAAATAAAGGTCGCTGCCAAAAGAATCGCAAACACACCAAAGTACTTCCCAAAAGTCAGCCAGACGATGTGGATGTCTTTAACCCAGTAAAAGAGGTATTGCTGTGCAAGAGTTAAAACAAAGAATACGAGGGCCAAGCCCAGGTGATGAGTTAATTTTTTGAACATGATTCATCATGACATAATTAAGATGCTCTTGCTATGATCATGGCCTATGAAGAAAGTATTATTGACAGGTGCAGCGGGACTAATTGGGGCCAAGACAGCGGAAAAGCTACTTGCTCAGGGGATTGAAGTTGTTGGGATTGATAATCTTAATGACTATTACGATGTTAACCTTAAGCACTACCGACTATCTCAAATTAAAGATCCAAAGTTTCATTTTCACCAAATTGATATCGAAGACAAATCCAAATTGCGTGAACTGTTCAAAGCGAACCGATTTGATGTGGTTTTTAACCTGGCCGCTCGAGCTGGTGTTCGTTATTCGATGGAAAACCCAGATATTTACATGACCACAAATGCGATGGGGACTTTAAATCTCCTTGAATGCATGCGTGAGTTCAAGGTCTCTAAGTTTGTATTGGCATCTACCAGCTCTTTGTATGCAGGTCAGGCGATGCCTTTCAAAGAGGACCTTGCAGTAAACACTCCGATTTCTCCTTACGCTGCTTCAAAAAAAGCCGCAGAGGTAATGGCCTACACTTATCACTATTTGTACGGCATTGATGTTTCGATCGTTCGATACTTCACCGTTTATGGGCCTGCAGGCAGACCTGATATGTCGCCGTTTATCTTTGCTGATAAGATTTTAAAAGGTGAAGAGCTTCCTGTGTTTGGTGATGGTACTCAATCAAGAGATTTCACTTTCGTGGATGATATTGCTGAGGGGACCATTCTTGCGGGCAAGAAACTTGGTTTTGAGATCATCAATCTAGGTGGCGGTAATAATCCTTATACGCTTCTTCAGATGATTGAACTTATGGAGAAGTTTTCAGGTAAGAAAGCAAAACTTAAATTGGGTGACCGAATTAAGGCCGATATGGATGTGACTTGGGCGGACATTTCGAAAGCAAAAAGGCTCCTCGGATGGGAGCCTAAGATTTCATTTGAAGAGGGGATCGCGAGACTAGTGAAGTGGCATCAAACCACTTCTCTTTAAAATTTCTCAGTTCTAAAAGTATAAGTTCTTAAAGTTTTGTCTTGATGAAAATGCAGAACAAGCGATGCTGTTTTTGTTGATGAAGAGCTAGAGTCGCCCCCTACATTCATCCCTGTCCAGTTCCAAAAACCCGCACTAGATATATAGTGAGAGATTCCTCCACCTACAGAACTACTTTCATTAGATCGGCGGCTATATGCCCACATATCTCCCTCTGGAGTCTTTTCAACGACATCTGGGGTTCCGAAATTTTCTAAAACTTGAGATTGGCTAGTTTTGCCTTTGACCAATTTGTCATTTATTTCCAAGGCATTGATTTTTGTTTGAGATTTCTCTGTGCTCGAACAAGCAACTGTAACAAGAGCGATAAAGATAAGTGATGTGATTTTCATATAACCCTCCTTTAAAGGTTAGGAGGGTTATAAATCAAAGAACTGATTACGGTCGAAGGTAACTAGAACTGCTTAGCTCTATTTTTCATTTCTGAAAGGACGCGTGTTAAAAGTTCACGGCAATCCCCATCATCCATTCCATGAAGCATGTGGCTTGGAGGTAGATTCTTTTCTCCACCGCGGCCGAATGATTCAAGACGGTTGTTGATATTGTTACGAAGTGTTCTTAATTTTTTGTCAGAGAATTCTGATAAATCAGAGTAGTCTTTCATAGGTCCTTTTAGGCAACTGAAACTTTTAAATTAAGTCCCACATGGTTAAGTTGATCTTGGAGTGCGAGTTGTACCCAATATGATTCAGGCTCTTTAAGTTTGCAAGCAATTAAGGCGGCCCTTTCCGGACTAGGTATCCTTCGACCTTTTTCTAAGTCGCAGAGTGAAGCTTGTGAAATTCCAAGGATTTTTGCAAATTCCTTTTGAGAAAGTTCATCAGCGAGCCTGTAGGCTTCAAGCAATTTACCAAATGTTAACCGGCCAAAGTCCTTTTCCAGTTCTTTGGACCCGTATTTAATTTTTCGTTTAGTAGTCATGTTTATTGACCTCTTCTACTTTGATAATCTTCATGATTCCAGATTCGGCTTCGGAGTAAATGGCACGGTAAGCCTTATTTAATCTAATGGATCGTGTTCCCGCTCTTGAGCCTTTGAGAGGTTCATCGTGATAGCCTGGAATTTTACGCATTTCTTCGATTCCTTCGCTCTCTACTCCTTCAACCCATCTTTGTAATTTTACAATAATATAGGGTGGGAGCTTTCTTAGGTCCTTTTGGACCAAGCTCAAATCAACTCGAATCACAGATCTTCCTTATTGTATGTCAGTTTGACGTATTTTTAAAGTACTTCAAATGAACTTAACCTGTTCAAATTATTAATGAGGATCAGATTACAAAAAAAGGGAGCTATTGTTTCGCGTATGCAAATGCTTTGATTAGATAGTTCACGTATTGATAGGTTTTTAAGTGCTTGATTTGATCTTGGAAAGAGTTGAATAATTCATCAGCGTGTTGAAACGCTAGTTCGCTTCTGGTCTCTAAGTAATGTTGGAAAAAGATTAAGCCAATAATGACCTTCCAATAGTTTGCAGTTTCACCTTGGTAAGCAAGCAGAGAGATTTTTATAAGTTCATTGAGCTCGAGGGATTGAAGATGTCTAACCAAGGAAATGAGCCTGTCCTTAATCTGCTCGAAATTCTGGTTGTTTTTGGGCGATGATTGCTCTGGGAAAAAGTCCAGCGTTTTCAGAATAAATTCTCTCTCAGAAAAAGCAATGCATAACAACTTTCTGAGGTCATCTTCTCCTAACCCAAAATGCCAGGTTTTCAATTCTGATATCTCGTACGGAGTATTTCTGAAAACCCCACTGTTTAGCCTCTTCTCCCATTCATGTGGAAAAACCGAGGAACCTTTCAGATGATTACAATCTCGATGAGAGATTGCGATATTTGATGGGGCGTTAGTTCCACCCTTTGATTTCGGGACGATGTGCTCAATTGTAACATCGGTAAAATTAATAATTTCGTTTTTACAAACAAAGCAGGTGGGGTCTTTTGTCCAGATTCGGAGCCGTTTGCTTAAATTGCTCATAGACTTCCAATTTAGAATCTATGAGCTCGAAAAATCTATGTCCAAAAGGTGCCAGGTTTATCTTTTCTTGCGAAATTTAAATCCAACTTTCGCTGGTTCTTTATTATCTTTTCTTTCTTCACGACGAGGACCACCTTGGCCTTTAGAAGCAGGTCTGTGCTCTGGGCGCGGTCTTTGTTCCTGACGTGGTTTTTGCTCTGGCTTCGGCCTTTGCTGTTGTCCTTGTCCCTGAGGCTTCTGAGGTTCTTTGGCCTTCGGTTTAGCTCTTGGATCACGGTATGGTTTGCGATCAGTCTGAGTCATCTTTACCGATTGTTCAGCTACTCCAACGAACGTTTCTGTTGGAAGTTTTTTGCCAATTGTTTTTTGGATACGCGCTAAAGCATCTCTTTCAGTTTCATCACAGAATGAAATGGCATCGCCATCTTTACCTGCACGGGCAGTTCGGCCGATACGGTGAACGTAACTTTCAGCTTCAACTGGAAGGTCGTAGTTAATCACGTGAGAAACGCCTTGCACGTCAATTCCTCGAGCGGCAATATCAGTCGCAACTAGTACCTTAATCTTACCTGTCTTGAAATTTTCAAGAGCTGTTTCACGGGCAGATTGAGATTTATTTCCGTGAATCGCGGCCGATTGAATATTGAAGTGAGCAAGATAATCTACGATCTTGTTTGCACCGTGTTTTGTACGAGTGAAAACAAGAGTGAGTTCAACACCTTCTTCAACAAGAACCTTGCGAAGAAGTTGATACTTATAGGCCTTCTGAGTGAAGATCACTTTTTGATTAATTCTTTCAACCGTGGTTGATGGAGGAGTTACTTCCACCTTCGTTGGGTTTTTAAGAATGCGATTAGCGATACCAACGATTTCATTCGGCATAGTTGCCGAGAAAAGCATGGTTTGTTTTTGCTCAGGAAGTTTTGCGATGATCTTTTTGATATCGTGGATGAAACCCATATCAAGCATGCGATCCGCTTCATCTAGAACGAAGATTTCTACTTTGTTCAGTTTACAGTGACCTTGGTTCATTAGATCTAGAAGACGACCTGGAGTCGCAATCAGAACATCTAGGCCGTTACGAAGAGCTGCTACTTGAGCTGCTTGTCCTACGCCGCCGAAGATAACTGCATTTTTTACTTTAAGATTACGTCCGTACTTATCAAGTTGCTCTTTGATTTGAGAAGCAAGCTCGCGAGTAGGGGCCAGAATCAATGAACGAGGCTCACAAGGAGTGAGGCTGAAATTACGACCTTGAAGCTTCTGAAGCATTGGAAGCGTGAAGGCCGCAGTTTTACCCGTACCAGTTTGAGCAATTCCTAGAAGGTCATGGCCCTCTAAAAGTGTAGGAATTGACTGTGCCTGAATAGGGGTTGGAGTTTCGTAGCCCGCAACTTCTAAGTTAGCGAGAATAATTTCGTGAAGAGCGAGTTCTTTGAATTTTAACATGGGCGGAGAATCGTTGTTTTGGGGCGGGAAGTCAAGGGGACTGCTAGGAGCACTTAAGTTTTCTTAAGTTTCACGATTTGATTTGAGGCAGTAAAATGCCTTTTTTTAACATTTTGGGTGTTATGAATTTATTACAGTATTTCGGCCGTCTAGAGTTTATCAGTCCCCGCCAACGTAAGAAATTAATCTGGAAATGGTGTTCTCGTTCGAGCTTTCAAGACCACGGTTTCTGCAGTGATTTCTATGGCTTCAAGTATCGTGGCCACACACAAAATCATATTGATCGGTTTGTATATTTCTTGGGTGCTTATGAAAAAGGCATGCTGAAATTCATCGAAACAAGCCTGAAAGAATCTCAGTCGAAGGTATTTGTCGATATTGGCGCCAATGTAGGTCACCACACATTGTTTGCTTCAAAATTTGCTTCTCAAGTCTATTCATTCGAGCCCTATTACAAGGTGAGGAATGAACTTGAAAAGAAGATTGCCGACAACAACTTGATAAACGTTAATCTCTCTCAGTATGCGATTGGCCTTAAGAATGAAGAACTAACATATTTTGAGCCTGGAGATCATAACACTGGTACAGGTTCATTTGTTGATGGGTTTGATGCTAACAACACCAATAAGGGTCTTCAGCTCTCAGTTCGTAATGGATCTGAGTTATTCAGCGAAATGGGAATTAACGACATCGCTGTGATGAAAGTTGATGTTGAAGGTTTCGAAGCAAATGTACTCGAAAGTCTTTTGCCAGTTCTAAAAAAGACAAAGCCTATCATCATTCTGGAGTTTATTGGTGATACTAAGAAAGCTTTTTCTGAGCGACCTGAGCTAGTTCTTTTCCTGAAAGAGAGCTACTCAGCGAAGATGTTTAATAACTCCAATAAGATCAATTATAAGTTCCTTCCTTGGGACTTTGATCGTTTTGGTGATGTTGTCTTCTTTCCAAAATAATCAATAATTTTGAATAAGATTCAGGAAGTTCTCGTCATACTTTTCCCAAGTGTGGAGGCGGGCAATTTCCTGATTTGCTTTACCCATTTCGACTCTTAAAGCGTCTTGATTGATAAGGACTTTCAACTTCTCAGCAATTGCAGCCGGCTCTTGGCGTTCAATGATGTAGTCTTTTTGGACGTCAGGAAAGAGCTCGGCACATCCTACCGTACTTGTAGCAATGATTGGTCGAGAAAGGGCCATAGATTCTAGGACACTCATACCGAAGGCCTCAATCTTTGCAGCATGAACAACGATATCAACAGCTGCGATCAAGTTGGCCACATCAAGACGAGGTTCCATCCAGAATACTTGCTCACCAATGCCTAGTTCAGAAGCCAAGCTGTAAACTTTTTCTGGTTTCCCTTCTTTGCCGACAATTAGGACTGAAACCTTTTGTCGCTCAGGTAGGGGAAGTTGTGCTACCGCTTTAATGAGGGCAAAGGCCCCTCTGTTCTCTAAATTTCCTGAAGTAATGACTCCCAGAACTAGCTTATTCTCGGCCTTGATCTTTTGACGAATTTCACTCACAGCCGTTGGATTGATTGTGTTGATGAGATTTTGATCATGACCAGGATAGAAAATGTGTGTGGGTACATTCACACTGAAACGTTTTTGAAGGTCGTTCTTCATCATGTGCGAATTACAAACTAAAACCTTGAAGCTTCCTTTTTCAAAAATCATGCGATGAAAAGGAATCGAAAGGTTTTTATCGTTATGCTTTCCAGGATAAACATCCGCACCTAGGTGCACACAAGTGTGAAGGAAGAGAATGTCTTGATGAAGAGTATCACCGTGACCAACAACAAGTGAGCCTGGTGATTTGGAACAAAGTCTCTTTGCCTGCCAATCAAACCATTGTCTTTGGAAGAGAGTGTTCTTCGGCCACTTCCAGGTTTTAAGACATTTAATCTTCGGATTAGAAGTTAGCTCAGAATGAAAAGATTCCGAAATGACTGATACGTCTTGACCGCGTTGGGCCAGAGCTAGGGCCTGTCTTCTTAAAATTCGAGGAGTTCCAGATAACGCATTCGTCTGGCGAAGGATCAGATGTACATTGTTTTTAAGGGGCTTTTCCATTAGGATATTCAATAAAATCTTACAGACTTAGAAAAGAAAAAATCATGAGCTTTCTACCGACCCACCTTCCTATTTTGATGTATCACCAAGTTCTTCCAAAGACACACCCGGATTTCAAAAAGCACATTGCAGTGGATCCTGAGGTTTTTAGAGGGCAGGTTAAACAACTTTTGGATCAAGGTTGGAGTTTCATGACGGTTGATGAGTATTTCTCTAAACCTGAAAATGCTCGTCCGGCGAAAACTGCTATTTTAACTTTTGATGACCTTGCTTCATCGTTTGTTGAGTATGGGTTGCCGGTTTGTAATGAATTGAAGGTTAAGGCGAGTCTATTTCCGATTCAGAATATGACTTTTAATCGTCCGTATCACAACCTAAGTAAAGACGGGATTTCACCTCTAAACGATAGTGATATTAAAATGCTTTCTGACGCTGGTTTTGAAATCGGTTCTCACGGACAATCTCACCAGAACTTCCGTAAAATTTCTCTGACTCAGGTTAGGGAGGAGATGGAAGAGAGTAAGAAGTGGCTTGAAGGTGTGATTGGTAAGAAAGTGAACACGATCTGTTACCCAATTGGTGGCGTTGATAGAGATATTGTTGATACTGCCAAAGACCTGGGTTACATCAACGGGCTTTCGACTCTAAAAGGGTCATTGCAGTTTTCTGGCGACCGCATGTCTCTAAGACGTGTCGACATTAAAAATCACGTTGTTGGAGATAAATTGAAGTTTGGTGTGAGTCCTTTCTACGGCTTCAGACGCCTAATTACTCGACCATTTAGAGCAAAATACCGTGTGGATGCCAGACATCCAAGTGTCGGGAAATAGGATAATATTTTCCTAGATAACTGCTTAAATCTTAGATTTGAATTTCCAAAAAGGTCGTCAGAGTTTAAATAAAAGCCCTTATGACCAAATCCCCTTGGGTCGTGAAAATTCAGGCTGCTCTAGCCGAGCTAGCCTCGCAATTTGATTCGTCCCTTCCTGAAACCACCTTCGTCTTTCATCCCTTATATCGAGTAGGGCTGTCTGAGAATTCTGTGGAGAATATCGAAAAGATTTTTGGGAAATCATTTTTGGGAAGACTTCGTCACTACTCAGGAAATCTTAAAAAGATGGACTGGTTAAAGTATGGCCGCAAAAAGTTTGTGGCCCGACTTCCTTCTGACTCCATTATCTTTTTTCGAAGTGACAAGGAAGGCGTGATTGTAGCCTCTCATGAGAAGCAGATCGCTTTTAAAATGTTCTTTGATGGTGCTCATATTGAGCTTTTGGAAGAAGAGATCAGAACTTTAAAGTCGTTTGAGAATACTTCTTTCTCTCCCTATGTCGCAAAACTTCTGGCGGATGGAATAACCAGCAATGGTGGCCGTTGGCTTGTCACAAACTTTTGTTCGAACTCAGAAGCGCTGACCAGTCGTCCTCATCATGAGCGATACCTCCTTCGTTATTTCCCAATGATTGTCATGCCTGCGATGACTCAGTTCTATCAGTCCTTCTCTCCTCGTATTATGGGTCTGGAGCGATGGTTGCTAGAAACTCATTACCGAATTGAAAGACATCCTTCTCGAAAGAAACTTGAGGTCTTAATTAAAAAGATTGCTGAGCTATCTCGAGAATTCCCCGATTACGAAGTAATGGAGAGTCGAATCCATCATGATCTGCATGCAGGGAATATTCTGATCGACGATAATCAAACGATCATTATCGATTGGGAAGGCAGTGTCAGAGGTCTAGTTCTAATCGACGTCTTTGATTTTACCCGACGTTATTTGCAAAGGAATCTTTGGGATAAGTGGCATTTCTCACTCTATATGAGAGGCATCGTTGAAGAACCACCACTTCTCATCAAGAGATCTCTACGCTTTTACCGAAACTGGAGTTTGATCAATTTTAAGATCAATATTTCACCGGGAAGTGCGCGCTTAACGTTTCTGATCTATGCCGTTGAACGAGCACTTATTATTCACGAGCTTCGTGGGCTTGATCGCTTCAAAGATAAAAAAGGGATCGAATCCTGGATTTTAAAAGCGGTACAATAAGTCCGTGAAGCTGGTCGATTCTTCATCAAAGTAATGCTTACTCTCTAAAACTCTACTTGAAATGAATGTAAAATGCGGCTTCAGAAGTTTCTGATACTTTTCGCGGCTTCGGTGAATCGCGTACTCATCTTTGAATTCAAGTTCAGAGATTTGGCGACCTAATTCAACGTTAGTTGGAACCGTGAGGTAGAGATATTTTACTCGTTTGGCGAGAACAGGAATTACTTCCTTGAGCTCTTTATCTGTGAGGTATTGGAAGACGGAAGTACAAATTCCGAGATCAAATTTATTATCTTTTCTCTTGGTACGAGTCCAAGTGAGAAGATCTTCTTCAAAGAGTTCAAGTTTAGTCGAAGGCACCGGGCGAAGTTTATCTGGTTTTGCTTTTTTGAAGGCGAAAGGTGAGGGTTCGATTCCTACGGCGCGGTATGGTTTGAAAGCCTTTAGCATTTCGCGGAAAAGATGGCCGTAGCCGAAACCCAAGTCGACAATGGTGCTGATATCCACATGCTCAATCAGTAGAAATGATTCGAGATATATTGTATGTTCTTTAGCGTTACCAATTCCGTCCATGGACATAGGGTCGGAATAGTTTTTGTCCCAGTAGGTTTTGTCGAATTTTGTCATTTCAAGAGGGTAGCTAAAACTTGATATAATGTCGGCCTTTTTCTAAGATTTACTCTATGGAGAAGCTTTGCGTAATCGGACTAGGATATGTTGGACTTCCACTTGCTGTGGAATTCGCAGAAAAATACCCTGTGATTGGTTATGACATTGATGCAAAAAGAATTCAGGAACTACAGGCCGGAGTGGATCGTACACTCGAAATTACCTCGGAAAGACTGAAGAAGAATTCAATTCGGTACACGTCTCAATTAGAAAAAATTGGTAAATGTAATATCTATATCATCACAGTTCCCACTCCTATCGATCGAGACAAAAATCCTGATTTATCTATCCTACTAAAAGCATCAGAAGATGTTGGAAGAGTTTTAAAACAAGGTGATCTCGTCATATACGAGTCGACAGTTTATCCAGGCTGTACCGAAGAAGATTGCGTTCCTGTTTTGGAGAAGGTCAGTGGGTTGAAGTTTAATCAAGATTTCTTCTGTGGCTATAGTCCGGAACGGATTAATCCAGGAGATAAGTCTAAAACCATTCGGGATATTGTTAAAGTGACCAGCGGATCTACGCCTGAGGTTGCGGATCGGGTTGATGCTCTTTATAGAAGTATCATCAATGCTGGAACACATAAGACCAGTTCTATGAGAGTAGCAGAAGCATCTAAAGTCGTCGAAAATACTCAACGAGACCTCAATATAGCATTTGCTAATGAACTTGCTATGATGTTTGAGAAGATGGGGATTAACACCCACGAAGTGCTGAAAGCTGCTGGTACCAAGTGGAATTTTATGAAGGTTGTTCCCGGGTTGGTGGGTGGACAGTGTATCGGTGTGAATCCGTACTTTTTGTCCCATCAAGCACAGAAACATGGTTACACATCTAAGTTAATACCGATGGCCAGAGCGATTAATGATCAGATGCCTGCCTACGTAGCCTCTCAAGTTATTAAGCAAATGATTAAGAAGGGAATCGAGGTTAAAGGAGCCAGGATCCTAGTTCTCGGGATAACTTTTAAGCCCAATTGTCCGGATGTCAGGAATTCAAAAGTTTTGGATTTGATCAGAGAGCTTGAGGATTATGAATGTGTGGTTGAGGTGTATGATCCGTATTTCCTAGAAGAAGATAAGAAAATTATCGACAACCATATCCTAAATGTTTTGAATGAAAAGTCCCTTCTTCGTTACCAGATCGTGGTTTGCGCCACGAAGCATGACTCACTACAAAGTCTTGAAATAGATATCTCAGACTATTACTCATTTGAACCCAAATTATAAGTCAAAATTTTATCAGATGAACTTAGTTTTTAACTGTAAATTTAGACTGGTAAGAAATAGTATATTTCCACAATGAAAATCAAGAAAACATTACATCAATTCAATAGCGTTTTGGATACCACGAATATTGGTAGAGCAGCCAAAAAGAAATTGAAGTATATATTTCAGGATCTTTTACGAGAGAAGCCTTTTTGGTGGAATAAAATCCTCTTGGAGAATCAGAGAAGAAAATTTTGCTTAGACTCAGGCCACAGAGTTAAAATCGTATTTTTGATACATTTACCCACCTCTTGGACCGCTTTGAAGAGCATTTACGAAGCTTGCGTCCCAAATGAAAAAATCGATCCTATTTTGGTTTTAACGCCTCGAAGACAAAATCGTTTTACAGATAAATGGGAAGGATTAATTGAAGCGCAAACTTATTTTGACTGTATTAATATTCCTTATGTAGTCAGCTGCACTAAAGATTATACTGAATGGTTAGATCTAAAAGCACTTAAGCCAGATGTCGTTTTTATACAAACTCCCTATGAGGACCAGAGACATCCACTATACAAAATCGGCAAATTAAGTAAGTTTACTAGAGTCTGTTATGTTCCCTATGCCTTTATTTTAACGGCAGGAACTTTCGAAAAAGATTTTTATGGCACTTATTTCCATCGAGATTGCTGGCGGATCTTTGCAGAGTCTGAATATCATAAAGGAAAATTTGCTCAGTATTGTGATGAGAATCGAATTATTGTCACTGGCTATCCTAAATTTGATGAATATCAGGAACTGAAAAGTAGTGAGATGGAGACATCCTCAAAGACTATTCTTTGGGCTTCACATTGGACAATTCAGGATGAGCATTTTAACGCATCAACTTTTTTGAAAAATTACAAATATTTTCTCAGGTTCGCTAGAGAGAATGCGCATATAAAGCTCATCTTTAGACCGCATCCATTCCTGTTTAGGGCCCTCGTTGAGGGTAAGCATTTTACTGAAGAGCAGCTGAATGAATTTATCAAGGAGTGGTCGGATTTACCAAATACGGAGATTGACAAAAATCCAAATTATTTCGAGGTCTTCGTGAGGACGGATATTCTTGTGACTGATAATGGTTCTTTCTTGGGTGAATATCTTCTAACAGGAAAACCTATTATTTATACCCATAACTATAAAAGCGATAGTTTCAATTTGAATGATTATGGCGTTCAATTAACCAAATTTCACTATGTCGCAAGAAACGTGAATCAACTTGAAGAGCTAATCAATGACATATTTTTATGCGGTCATGATTACCTGAAAGAAAAGCGTGTAGAGAATTCAAAAAATCTAATTCATTCTTCTGGCGAAAAAGCTGGTGATTTGATTGTGAGGAATATAATTAATGAGTTTTTATCAAAAGCTTGATCTGAATAGCTATAGTTCTTATATCTTTGACTGTGATGGAGTAATTTTTGACTCAAATCAATTAAAATCGGATGCTTTCGTTGACGTCTTGGATTACTTTGGATTCAGCGAAAAAGTAAAGTCAGAATTTATAAACTACCACCAGGCTAATGGTGGGGTATCTCGGTACGTGAAGTTCAAATACTTAATCACGAATTTATTAAAGCAAGAGTTTGATGAGAACTTATATGAGAAACTTCTCATGTTGTATTCTTCTAAGTGCGTCGATTTATATGGAAGAGCCCAGTTTGTTCCAGGAGTGGAAAATTTTATAAAGCATTCTAAATTACCTCAATCGGTTGCCTCCGGTAGTGATGAGCAGGAGCTGAATGTGATTTTTAAAGACAGAGGTATTTCTGAGTGCTTTGATCTAATTTTGGGTTCTCCTAAAACAAAGAGTCAATGTGTGGATAAAATCATGAAAAACTTAAAACAACCGAAGAGAACCGCTTTTTTTGGTGACTCTTACTCCGATTATGCTGCTGCTGCTGCGGCTGGATGTGATTTTATATTCGTTTCTCAATTTTCAGAGGCGAGAGATAGGATGTTGAGTGTATGCCAGTCTAATAATTGCTTTATTATTGAAAATTTCGAAGGACTATTGTGATTACCGTATTTTTACCATGCCGATCTGGCTCCGAAAGAGTCAAAAATAAAAATATTCGCACTTTTGCTGGAGTTGAAGGGGGGCTAACCCGAATCAAAATCGAGCAGTTGCTAAAGATTTCTCAAATCCAAAGAATAGTTCTATCCACTAATGACGAAGAGGTTATGAAAATTGCAGAAAGTTTTAATGACCGAAAAATTCAGATTGATAGAAGACCCCAACATTTAGCTCTCTCTAGTACAAGTACAGATGAACTTATTGACTATGTAGGGAAAATTATCACAGAAGGGGATATCTTGTGGACTCATGTAACTTCTCCCTTCGTGTCCGCTGAAACATATTCCAGAGCAATTAAAAAGTATTATGAGGTCACCAATGAAGGGTATGATTCTTTGATGTCTGTATCAAAGATTCAAACTTTTTTGTGGTCGAGTGAGGGAGCGTTTAATTATGACCCTCTAATTGAGAAATGGCCAAGAACTCAAACATTAAGACCTTTATATGAGGTTAATAGTGCCTTTTTCATGGCAAATCATTTAACTTATATATCATTAAAAAATCGGATAGGGCAAAAACCCTATCTGCTTGAAACTAGCAAAATTGAAAATATAGACATAGATTGGGAAGAAGATTTTCAATTTGCTGAACAAGTATGGAGAACAAGATAATGAAGAGAATTAATATTTTAGATTGTACATTGCGTGATGGGGGCTATTACACGAATTGGGATTTTGATAATTCGGTGGTGGATGCATATTGTAAGGAGCTAAATGAGCTTCCTGTTGAATATGTGGAAGTTGGTTATCGAAGTCCTGCAAAGAAAGAATACCTTGGCCGATTTTTTTATCTTCCGAAATTGGTACTGCAAGACTTACGCAAAAAGCTTCCTAGTAAAAAATTGGTAGTAATGCTTAACCTTAAAGATATTTCAGTTGAGTTATTACCAAGCTTAATTGGAGATCTTAAAGGGCAAGTTGCCATGATTCGTATTGTCTCTGCTCCGAGCGAAATCCAAGAGGCTATGAAAATATGTAAGGCCATTAAACTCATGGGGTTTGAGGTTGGCATCAATATGATGTACATGTCTAAATGGAGCAATTCGGATGTAGAGAAGATTCAGAATGCTCTCCCTAACTTAAAGGAAGCGGCGGATATCTTATATCTTGTTGATTCATACGGTGGAGTTACTCCTGAGCAATTCCGGAATATCATCCGGACCCTAAAACCTCTGTGCCCAGTACCTCTGGGATTTCATGGTCATAATAATATAGAATTGGCCCTTGCAAATGCGATTGTAGGACTTGAAGAAGGATTAGAAAATTTTGATACTACCGTTCTTGGAATGGGACGTGGTGCTGGAAATTTGAAAACTGAATTATTTCTAATTTACTTAGAAAGCGCTGATGTTTTGAAGTCTTTAAACTTAAATGCCATTGCTCAGATCGTAAATGCTTTTACTCCGCTTCAGCAGCAATACGGTTGGGGAACGAATGTGCCATACATGATCTCTGGAAGTAAGAATTTACCGCAGAAAGAGGTAATGGATTGGATGGGGATGAAAAGATACGATATCGATAATATCGTTGTCGCACTCCAGGGCATGGTAGCCAAAAACTCGAATGTACAAATTAAACCGATAGATAATCTTATCAACAAGAGAAGCTTCAAAAAAGCGATCATTATCGGCGGTGGACCTTCAGTAAAGTCTCATAACGAAGCTATTTTTGAATATGTTTCAAAAAATCCGGACGCTCTTTTAGTGAGTTCTAGTACTCATTATGCTGGCGACTGGTTAAAGACAGGCTTAGAACAGGTCATCTGTCTTATGGGTAATGAAGGAAAGAAAATCGACCATCTAGATCAGTTCATGGACACAAAAAACATTTCTTTTGTTTTCCCTACGTCTCCAAGGGCCATGGGTCTTTATGTTCCTGAGGGAATTCAGAAAAATTGCTACGAGTTGGATGGTGATTGCTTACTCAAAGGAACTCCAAGTGATGCTCCTTTATCACTTGCAATGGAGTTGGCGCTGAGATTTAAAGTAAGTGAAATCGAACTAATTGGTTTCGATGGTTATGCTCATTTACAGGGTGAGGCTGTCGATTTTGACCTGCATTCTGAAACACAAAAGATTATTAATGCGGCTACCAAGATCGATTCCGTGAAATGGAAGTCTCTTACTCCAACCCACTATGAAGGTATTAGCACTTCTTCAATTTACAGTTTGTTATAATCTCTATTAACTGGGAGACTTTATGTCTCCCAGTTCTTCTTTAATAATAAAAAAAGCCCTAAAAAAAGAACCAAAAATGAGATCGCCATATTTGTGGCTACGGCATACATTGAAGAATGGTTTAGAAAATTTAGAATAATAAAAACTAAAAATGTTAGGACATAACTTTTAAGAAGCTTACTGTCTTTTTTTAGTGCATAAAGAGGCATCATCGTTGCAGATGACAGAGACAAGCAGGTTGCCGCAATGATAAAGATATAGAGTAGGCTCGAGTCTGAGATGAAAGCCGCTCTATTCAAGATCTTTAATACGAACTCATTTCCAATAGACAGACACCCTCCCAATATTAAGCAAGTAAGGATTACTTTCTTTAATAAAGAATAATAACTTTTCGTAAGAGTCTTGCTTTTCAAAATCTCGTACGTAGATGGTGAAATAATACTTGTATCAACGAGGGTCTGGATCGTAAAAGCCATGGAGTAAAAAAAAGAATAAATCCCTACTTCAGAGACACTTGTAAGAAAATTGATGATGTACTTATCCAAAGTGAAGAGTGATCGGCTAACGATAGTAATTGCAAGATATATTGCAGAAGTTCTTAGACCTTCTCGGATAAATTGTTTATCAAATTTAAAAAACTTCAGCTCTTTTATTCTGATTTTGGTGCAAATGAGAATTAATAAAAGTGAAGCTAGTGAAGTTATCCAAATCATTAAGATGTTATCGAGATTAAATTTCTCACGGTTAATCAAAAGTAAGATTAACGGGAAAACTGTACTGCAACAGGTTCTTAAAAGGTGGACAACATTGGCTTGAACAACCTGATTTAATGGAATCTGAATTCTAAATATTTCGGTGAAAATATGTTCTAAGAAAAGGATTATTGAGAACCAGATAAAATAGCTAAGTTCGATTCCACCATAAAGTATAAGGAGCGGGGTCAAAATCAAAGATAACAGGCCAGTGAAACTGGTAAATACGAAGTGGTTGTATATGACATTTTTTTTATCACTAGATTCAATCAATATTCTGCTTGTGTAGTTAAAGAAGTTAACCCCCATTATACTGAGCATTAATGAGATGCTTGTATTAACGAGTGTCAATCTCCCTAGATCTGGAAGCGAGAGGAATTTGGCGGACAGGAGAATAAATAGGGTTTTGAGCCCAATACTTGCGCCCCTGATTGAGAATATCGTTAAATTTTTGACCTGAAGCAAACCGTAGCTCCCATTTCTTGATTCTATAAGTTAGTGAACAATGACACGAAGAATTTAATTGCTCAAGGGGACTGAACTAGGAATCTATTCAATACGTATTACAGTAACCTAAAGTGGTTCCCCTCCTTGAAGTAAAAATATTTGGCATGACTATTGTGCGCCGCATTTCCATTATCAAAGAATCGTTTAAATGCTATTAATTATTCATGAAAAGCACCATTCTCATTACCGGGGGAGCAGGTTTTATTGGCTCCAATTTTGTTCCATACTTCCTCGAGAAGTATCCCCAGCATAATGTAATCAATCTCGATAAATTAACCTATGCAGGGGATCTGTCTCATCTAGATGAGATCAAAGAGCATCCTGGTTACGTCTTTATTCAAGGCGATATCTGTGACCGCGAATTATTAGAGAAGATTTTTAGTGAGTATGATGTTCAAGGGGTGATTCATTTCGCCGCTGAATCCCATGTTGATAACTCCATTACTGGACCAGGTGAATTCATTCGCACCAATGTAGTGGGTACTTTTACGCTTTTGGATGTTGCAAGAAAAACTTGGATGGACGGCCCTTTTAAGTTTAAAGACCAGTATAAGAACGCTAGATTTCATCACATTTCGACCGATGAAGTGTATGGAACTCTTGGTGAAACAGGCCTTTTCCTAGAGACAACACCTTACGCTCCAAACTCACCTTACTCAGCATCTAAAGCAAGTTCCGATTTGATAGTGAGATCTTACTTCCATACATATGGCATGGATGTTGTAACCACTAATTGTTCTAATAATTACGGACCCAAGCAACACAATGAGAAACTAATTCCAACGATTATTAGAAAGGCATTAGCGGAAGAAAAAATTCCTGTTTATGGAGACGGGAAAAACATTCGCGATTGGCTTTATGTTCTTGATCACTGCACTGGAATTGATCTGGTTTTTCATAAAGGTAAGAGTGGAGAGACTTATAATATTGGTGGAAGAAACGAGAAATGCAATATTGATATCGTAAAACATATCTGTTCAATTCTCGATCAAAGATGTCCACGGAAGAACCAAATAGCGTATTCTGAGCTTATCTCATTTGTGGCAGATCGACCTGGACACGATCGAAGATATGCTATTGATGCTACTAAAATCGAAAATGATTTGGGTTGGCGGGCTAATGAGAATTTTGAATCTGGAATCATTAAAACAGTAGATTGGTACCTTAAAAAGGCAGGTCGATAATGAAAGGAATTGTGTTGGCCGGTGGTAGTGGTACAAGATTGTACCCGATTACGAGAGGCGTTTCTAAGCAGCTTTTGCCAATTTATGACAAACCTATGATCTACTACCCCTTATCAGTTTTAATGTTGGCGGGGATTAAAGATGTACTGATTATAACCACCCCTGAAGACTCTGATTCTTTTAAGCGTCTTCTTCATGACGGTTCTTCATTTGGTTTAAAATTATCATATGCAATTCAACCTAAGCCTGAAGGCTTGGCTCAGGCCTTTATCATTGGTGAGAAATTTATCGGTAATGACAGTGTGTGCTTAATCCTAGGAGATAATATCTTCTACGGACAAGGATTTACTCCGATTTTGAAGCGAGCAATTGAAAACAATACGGGTGGTACTATCTTTGGTTATAAGGTGAAGGATCCGGAGCGTTTTGGAGTTGTTGAATTCAATCCTTCAACCCTAGATGTTTTATCTGTAGAAGAAAAACCAAAAAGTCCTAAATCTTCTTATGCTGCAACCGGATTGTATTTCTACCAGAACAGCGTGATTAATATTGCTAAATCTATCAAACCATCTTCTCGAGGCGAGCTAGAAATAACAACAGTGAACAATGTCTATCTAGAAAAGCATGCTTTAAAGGTCGAGTTGTTAGGCCGTGGATTCGCATGGCTTGATACAGGAACTCACGATAGCTTAATTGAAGCTGGCCACTACGTTGAGACTATTCAGAATATGCAAGGATTAAAGATTGCTTGTTTGGAAGAGATTGGCTGGAGAAACGGCTGGCTTAATGATGAGCAACTATTAGTGCAGGCCAAGCTGAATTCCAAAAACGAATATGGCCAATATCTCCTGGGCTTACTTGGTAAGGCATAATGAAAAATTACTCTGTTGATTTAAAGGGTATCAGTGATAATCGTGGACTTTTGGTCTCTTTGGAGAGTTTCAAGAATGTCCCTTTTGAAATCAAAAGAGTGTACTATCTCTGCAAACTTGATTCTCAAGCGCCGAGAGGATTTCATGCTCATAAGAATCTGAAGCAACTAGTTGTTTGTGTAAGTGGGAGCTGTGATTTTCTACTCGATGATGGGAAAGAAAAAATTCAAATAACTTTAAATGATCCGACGAAAGCGCTCTTTATAGAAAGCATGATCTGGCGTGAAATGCATAATTTTTCAAAAGATTGTGTGGTGATGGTTCTAGCAAGTGAACACTATGATGAAACTGATTATATTCGAGATTACGAAGTTTTTAAGATTAAGGCTGCAAAATGATTCATCAATTAAGTGATGTGATGTCTGAGTCAATTGGTGAAACCACCAATATTTGGCAATATGTGGTTGTACTTAAGGGGGCAAAAATTGGTGAGAACTGTAACGTTTGCTCTCACTGCTTCATCGAAAACGATGTCGTTATTGGCGATAACGTTACCATCAAAAATGGTGTTCAGATTTGGGACGGCGTACGAATTGAAGACAATGTTTTTATTGGTCCGAACGTGACCTTTACCAATGATCAGTTCCCTCGTTCAAAAGTTTACCCGGATAAGTTTTCTGGAGTGATAGTCAAGAAAGGTGCCTCTATCGGTGCCAATGCTACAATACTACCTGGTGTTACAATCGGAGAGAAGGCTATGATTGGAGCAGGAACAGTAGTTACAAAAGATGTTCCCCCATATGCTGTTGTAGTCGGAAATCCTGGTAAAATTATTAAAATGTTGGAGAAAGAATCGTGATCGAATTTTTAAGTCTAAAGGATGTTAATAACGAAATGGCCCTAGAGCTTAAAGAAGCAGCTAATAGAGTCATTGATTCTGGCTGGTATATTTCTGGAAATGAACTTGGTTCATTTGAAAAGAAGTTCGCTGAATATTGCTGCGTAAAGCATTGCTTGGGCGTTGCCAATGGATTAGACGCTCTTATTCTCACGATTCGTGCTTGGAAAGAGCTTGGAAAGCTTAAAGATGGGGATGAGGTACTAGTCCCTGCAAATACCTATATCGCCAGTGTTCTCGCGATCACGGAGAATAATCTGAAACCGGTCCTGGTCGAGCCAGAAGAAAAAACATTCAATCTAAATCCTGAATTATTAAAGCAGCATTTAACTGCCCGTACGAAAGCAATTTTGCCAGTTCATCTCTATGGGCAATTAGCTGATATGCCTAAAATCTGCCAATTCGCAAAAGAACATAATCTTTTAGTTTTAGAAGATTCGGCTCAATCTCATGGTGCAAGCATTGATGGCAAAAGAGCGGGAAGCTGGGGAGACGCCTCTGGATTCAGTTTCTACCCAGGGAAAAATCTAGGTGCCCTTGGCGATGCCGGTGCAATTACGACGAATGACGATCAACTCGCTGATGTTCTTATGTCTCTTAGAAATTATGGGTCAAAACAAAAATATAAAAATGATTTTGTCGGTGTAAATAGTCGTCTCGATGAGATTCAGGCTGCATTTTTGTCAGTTAAACTTAAGTATCTTGATGATCAGACAGCGAGAAGAAGAAAAGTGGCAAATCAGTATCTCGCTGGTTTAAAAAATACTCTGGTTCAGGTCCCACATGTCGTAAGACAAGAACAACATGTTTGGCATTTATTTGTAGTGAGAACCACTCACCGAGAAAAATTACAGACTTATTTAAAAGAGAGTGGGATTCAAACTCTTATTCATTATCCCATTCCGCCTCACAAACAGCAGGCCTACAAAGAATTCAATTCTATGAGTCTACCTCTGACAGAGAAAATCCATGAAGAAGTATTGAGCTTACCAATTGGGCCGACAATGAGTCAGATCGATGTGGAAACTGTTATTTCTCGAATCAATTCTTTCAGAGCTTAGTCAGTCATGAAGCCTGCGGTTAGTATCATCGTCCCGAGCTACAATCACGAGCGGTATATTAGCTTGCTCATAGAGTCTATCTACGCTCAATCTTTCAAAGATTTTGAGTTGGTAGTTGTGGATGATGGATCTAAAGACGGTTCAGTTCAATTGCTTCGGCAATTATCTGAAATTCATGGTTTTCGTTTAATCTCGAAGGAAAATGAAGGAATCTGTAAAACGATCAATCGAGGACTTCGTGAATCAACTGGAAACTATGTTTTAATTATTGGAAGTGATGATATCTTGCCTCTGAACCGACTTAAAGAACAGGTTGAGTATCTAAGGTCACATCCTGAGGTTGATGTAATTGCTGGAAGTGTGATCCAAATCGATATGGAAGGAAAAGAGGTTGGTAAAAATACTCCTCGCATCCTTGGAGCTGTTTCATTCGAGCAAATGTTGATGGTTAATCGAGTTTCAGCTGCCACTTGTATGATTAGAAGAAGTGTTTACACCCGCTGGGGTATGTATAAAGAAGATCACGTTTTTGAAGACTATTATATGTGGTTGAATGTTCTTTATCATGGCGGGAAAATAGTTAATCTCCCGAATGTTTTTGCTTATTACAGAATTAGTAATCCTAATTTAGAGAAAAAATTCAACTGGTACTACAAAGGTGTCATGCAGGCTTTTGACGAGTTTAAAAATGATTCACGAGTTGAAAAAGCGAGATCTCGCTACGCTCTCATTTATGCAATTAAACTCAGCCTTCTATTAGGCTCAAAGTTCTTTGAAAATTACTCTAATGTTCATTTGCGATTGAATGCATTTGGAAAATTAATTGTATCGATTGTGGCATTCAATCCTGAAGGAATTCGTAATTTCGTGCTAAAATTATTAAAACTTAAGACTTAGTTTTTGGAGTAAAAGTTAATAATAGTTAGATCTAAACCTTCATCTAAACTGATTTCTGGTTTCCATCCCAGCGATTTGATCCTTGAAACATCAAGAAGTTTTCTCATTGTTCCATCAGGTTTTGTGGAATCAAAAAACAGTTCACCTTGGAACTTCATCTTTTTACCAATGATCTTAGCAACCTCACCAATTTCGATATCTTCACCAGTTCCAACGTTCATGAAGTCAGGAGTATCATTCCCTTGATTCATTACATGGATACATGCTCGGGCCATATCATCTACATAAAGAAATTCACGACGAGGTTTACCAGTACCCCAAATTTAAAATGACTTATCACCATTTTTAATGGCCTGATCAAAACGAGCAATAAGACCAGGGATGACATGTGAATTCGTTAAGTCGAAATTATCATGTTCTCCATAGAGATTGGTTGGCATCACTGAAATCCAGTGAAGTCCATATTGTTTTCTGAAGGATTCTGCTGTTTTAAGGCCTGCGATTTTCGCAATGGCATAAGGCTCATTGGTGGGTTCGAGAGGAGAAGTAAGTAGATATTCTTCTTTTAATAGTTGTGGAGCATTTTTAGGGTAGATGCATGAGCTTCCTAAAAAGAGAAGGTTTTGCGTCTTAACTTTAAAAGCGGCATTGAAGACATTTTGCTGAATTTGAAGATTTTCAAAAATAAAATCAGCGCGGTAAGTGTTGTTAGCAAGGATGCCTCCAACTTTTGCTGCGGCCAAAAACACGTAGTCAGGGCGGTAATCTTGAAAAAAAGTTTCAACATTATTCTGGTTTAAGAGGTTAAGCTCAGTGCGGCCAATGGCCTTTACGTTCGTAAAACCTTGCTTCAGAAGATTTCTATGGATGGCTGAACCAACCATCCCACGAGCGCCCAGAACAAGAATTTTATCGGTTTTATTCATGATACTGCATTACCTTATGGCCACCATCGAGTAAGTATTTATCTTTTTTAAACAATTCGAGGTCAGAAGCCATCATATCCTTCACTAGGCTTTGGAGATTGTGTTTCGGTTTCCATCCAAGTTTTTGCTTCGCCTTGGTTGGATCTCCCAAAAGTAAATCTACTTCTGTATGTCTAAAATATTTTGGATCAACTGCTACAACTTCCATACCAGTTGGTAATTGAAATTCACCTGAACATTTTTTTACGAAGCCTTTTTCATTTATACCAGATCCTTGGAACTCAAGTTCAATCTTAGCTTCGGCAAAAGAAAGTTTAACAAAATCACGAACCGTTGTTGTCACGCCTGTCGCAATCACAAAATCTTCAGCATTTTCTTGCTGAAGCATTAGCCAAATTGCTTCAACATAATCTTGAGCATGACCCCAATCACGTTTAGCGTCTAGGTTTCCGAGGTACAATTTTTTTTCAAGCCCTAGAGCAATCTTAGAAGCAGCTCGTAATTTTCCGAGTTACAAAAGTTTCTCCACGAATAGGAGATTCATGATTGAAGAGGATTCCGTTACAGGCGAAAATCCCAAATGCCTCTCGGTAATTCACAGTAATCCAATACGCATAGAGTTTTGCGACTGCGTACGGTGATCGAGGATAGAATGGAGTTGTTTCTTTTTGTGGAGTTTCCTGCACCAGGCCATAAAGCGAGTTTTTATTCCAGTCATAAAATTCTAATCGCTTCTAAAATTCGAAGAGCTCCAGTTCCATCAACGTTGGCCGTGTATTCTGGTGTTTCGAATGAAATCTGGACATGACTTTTTGTGTCAAAGTTGTAAATTTCAATAGGTTGAACTTCTTAAATGATTCTAATTAAGTTTATTTTGTCAGTAAGATCACCATAAGAGTTTTAATCTTATGCTTTTCTCATTAGGGTCTTGATATAAGTGGCTTATACTATCGGTATTAAGAAGCGAGGACCTTCTTTTTACACTATGTACTCCATATCCTTTTGAAAGAAAAAGTTAACTGAGATAGGCTCCGGCGTGTTCTGTAATACCAGTAATGAGTGCTCGCTTTTCATTCTAGAATACTAAATCACCATTTGAAGGAAGGTAAACGATTCGATAGATTCTTTATCTATGAAAAATGAAGATATTTGGACTATTGAAATTAAATCTCATTCTGGTTTGTTCAACTTAAAATTAAAGGAAATATGGACCTATAGAGACTTGTTATGGTTATTCGTCCGGAGGGACGTTATTACGGTCTATAAGCAAACTATTCTTGGTCCACTATGGTTTATTATCCAACCATTGCTTACTACACTTATGTTTTCTCTTGTGTTTGGAAGAATTGCAAGGCTCTCAACTGATGGTATACCTCCATTTGTTTTTTACCTCGCTGGTGTCACAATTTGGAGTTATTTTTCAGAGTGTTTGAATAAAACATCCAATACATTCGTTTCAAATCAAAATATTTTCGGAAAGGTTTATTTTCCTCGAATCATCGTTCCTGGATCAATTATTATTTCTACGTTAGTTCGTTTCGGCGTTCAGTTGGGAATTTTTCTAGTTGTTTGGATATATTACTATCTTCAAGGACAAGTAAATCCAAACTATGTAGCAGTATTATTGCCATTCATTGTTTTAATTATGGCCATATCTAGTATGGGCTTTGGTATGCTGTTTTCATCTATGACAACAAAATATAGAGATCTTCAATTCCTTTTAAATTTTGCTGTTCAGTTATGGATGTATGCCACTCCAATCATTTATCCACTTTCTTCGATTCCGGAAAAGTATGTAAGTCTAATAAAGTTAAATCCTATTACCCCTTTGGTGGAGTGCATGAGATTCGGTTTTCTAGGAAATGGGAGTTTTTCTTTAGGGGAAGTATTTTATAGTTTTATTTTTGCTATAGGTGTTTTTAGCTTGGGCTTTTTTGTTTTTTCGAGAGTTGAAAAAAACTTCATGGACACCGTTTAAATCGGCGAAAAATATTTTTTTAACAGGTAGTAGATGAGCGACGTTGTAATTAAAGTAGAAAATTTATCAAAGCAATATCGACTGGGTACAGTCGGTACAGGAACACTTTCTCATGATCTGAATCGTCTGTGGGCCAAAGTAAGAGGGAAGGAAGATCCATATCTAAAAATTGGCGAATCTAATGATCGCACACTAAAAGGAGATTCTGAATACGTTTGGGCACTTCAAAACATGAACTTCGAAGTTAAACGCGGCGAAATGTTGGGAGTTATTGGCCGAAATGGTGCTGGTAAATCTACTTTATTAAAAATTCTTTCTCAAATCACAAGACCAACAACTGGTTCTGTAAGCATGAAAGGTAGAGTGGGATCACTTTTAGAAGTAGGAACAGGTTTTCATCCAGATCTCACGGGAAGAGAAAATATCTATATCAATGGCGCGATTCTAGGGATGCGAAAATGGGAAATAAACAAACGCTTGGATGAAATTATAGATTTTGCCGGAGTTGAACGCTATCTCGATACCCCAGTAAAGCGTTATTCCAGCGGTATGAAGGTGCGACTTGGGTTCGCAGTTGCAGCTCACCTAGAACCAGAAATTTTAATTGTGGATGAAGTACTGGCAGTTGGAGATGCTGAATTTCAAAAGAAATGCTTTGGGAAAATGGAAAAAATCTCAAAAGAAAACAGTCGCACTATTCTTTTGGTAAGTCATAGTATGGATGCAATTGAAAAAATGGCATCGAGAGTTATCTGCTTGGATAAGGGGATGCTCCAGTTTGATGGCAACGCTACTGAAGGAATAGATAAGTACCTTGATAAGAAAGAATTAAAGAAATGTCGTGCTGAATTTAATACTTCTACATTTGAAAGATATGGCGATCGTAAATTTGGAGAATTGCTTTTTGTCGAGAGTCTAAATTCGAAAAATGAATTGCAGGACAATTTTTTCTTTCAGGATGAAATGATTTTCAAGGTCGGATTCAAATTAAACAGAAATTTTAACAACCCGGAAATTGGGATTTGTATCAACAATCCCAAACGGGCCAGATTGCATCACTTAGTTTCTCACTGGAAGCATGACTTTGGAGAAATAAAAGAGGGGTATCACGAGGTTTTAATAAGAGTTCCTAATCTAAAACTTTATCCAGGCACTTATTCAATTAGCGCTTGGATGAGATGTTACAAAGCACATTCATCAGATGATTTTATTGAGGATGTATTGGTTTTCAATGTAAGACCAAATTCAAGTCTAAAAGAAGTTAACTTTTCAGACTATGCACACTCTGGCGGTGTGTGGGTTGATAATAAATGGGAGTTGCTATCTTGAATTACGCAATTATCTATAGTCGCATGAATTCATCGCGACTTCCCGGTAAAGCTTTGATCGATATTGGAGGGAAACCTCTCCTCCAGAGATGTATTGAGAGAGTTCAAAAAAGTAAATATTTTAAACCGATTATCGCAACTTCATATGAAGATAGTGATCTTCCTATTTGTGATTTAGCAAAAGATATTGGGGTCGACGTATTTCGAGGTAGCTTAGAAGATGTTGCATCAAGGACTATAAAATTTCTAGAATCAACTGCATGTAATTATTTCGCCAGAGTGAATGGGGACTCTCCTTTCGTAGATGGGGAGCTATTGGATCGTGGATTTGAAATTATTAGTACTCAAGAGATGGACATCATTACGAACATTCATCCAAAAAGATCATTTCCCTATGGGATGAGCGTAGAGATTCTAAAGGCGAATACATTTTTAAATAATGCTCCAAAATTCAAAGATCTCGAAAGAGAACACATAACTTCGTTCTTTTATTCAGAAATAAGTCAGTTCAAGTATCACAATATTGTTTTTGAGGAGGAAAATCTTAGTAATGTTTCATTGGTTGTAGATGAGAGAAGTGACCTAGAAAAGATAAATAAACTTCTAAAGTTATACCCATCATTGTTTGATTTATCCTACGATCAAATTCTCAATATCTTCAAAAAACATAATAAGTGAGCAATGAATGATGAGAATTAAAGAAGCATTTGTATATCCGAGAGAACTATTGTCATTCGTTGTTGCGAATTATGACATCGTAATTGCATTCTTTGTTTCTCTTGTTTTAGTACCTTCATGTTTTCTTGTGGGGACTATCGGCTATATTCTTTTGCGAGATATTTTATTTAGATTATTCGTAATAAGACCTGAGACAAACTTCTTAGGGGATTATGCTTGTTATATAGAAGATGACTCAATATCGAGATGGGTTACTAATGAAAAAATAAATTCAGATATCGTGTTTCTTGGTAATTCCCATGTAATGGACGCTATTAATCCATCAGTTGTAGCCTCACTGACTGGGAGAAGTTGTTTTAACTTTTGTTTTTATTCAATAAATTTCCCTAATTTATTGAGACTTGCTGTGGAAAAAGAAATAGCACCTAAAATCTTAGTCGTTGATATAAGCACTCGCTATTCTATGTACGATGATGTTCAGATGGAACGATTAAGGCGTCTTGCAGCTCCGTATGGGAAAAAGAAGCTTCTTTTGCATGGATTTTCTGATGTAGCCTCTGCATTTTTGCCATCTTTTTTTGTGCCCAAAATGTTTACTCCAATAGTAAACCGCTTAAGCAGTAAAGTTTTTTATGCATTTAAAGATGGAGTTATATCTTGTGGGAGATATTCACCCTTTAGGACATTGTTTTCTTATGAATGGAGAGTTCATAAAAAAACTAATTATCGTGAAGTTATTCATAAGGCACCAAAGAAGAAGTTTGAAATTCGAGAATACGATAAATTGCTTAATAGATGTATTGAAGAAACAAAATTGTACTGTCCTATTGGGTCTGACAAGTATATTAAAAGTTTTTCTAAGATGACAAAGTACTCATTGTTACTTAAGTCTAAGGAAGTTCGGCTAATATTTCTTCGCCTGCCTTTAGATCCAAGGATGATTGAATTTGAAAACACGTCTTACAATGTTTTTTTTCAGGATTTTAAAAATTGGTCTCTTAGACATGGTTTTGAATACTTTGATCTAAGTGAGAAAGACCACCTAGATCAGATAGGTGACGTTGTATTTTATAATGATGGACTACATGTCATAAGTGAGAGCTCGGTTAAAATATCAAAATATATGGCTGAAATTTTGAATTTCAGGGGAGGAAATCTTGATAAATCTATACTCAATTAGGCCCAAGGGTTTTAACATCGGAAATGATGTAATCTATTTAGGTGTTTGTCATTTTGTGAGACAGGCGTTTAAAGAAAATTTTAACATTATTTCTTTGCCTGCAACTAGTAAGTACGAAGCGCATAAAAAATCTGGAATTTCTTCCCAAACTGTTTATGAAGTTAATCAGTTTGGAGATGGTTTAATTGTTGGTGGCGGTAATCTTTACGAAAATGGCGAATTGGAAGTTAATCCAATCGCTCTTAAAGCTCTCGAAAAGCCAATGATGATTTTCAGTGTTTCTAGAGGTCGAATTTATAATAAGTCTCTAGAGCTGGTAAATAGAACTGATACAATGCCAGATGACAGGATTTCAATTTTGAATAGTTATTCTGCGATTTCTTTGTCGAGAGATAAATCAACAAAGCAGTATATTGATAATCTTGGTCACCCAGAAAATATTTTAGGAAGTTGCCCGACTCTTTTTATTAATGAGATTCCACAACATATTGTTCCTCTTTTAAATTCTGACAAAACGGATGCCCTTATTTCAATTAGAACTCCGAGCTTGATGAGTATTCCAGTGTCTTATCAGTATAAGTTTAGGGATGACCTGCTTCAGATGATTGAGGTTCTTAAAGAGAGTGGTTATAAGAATGTGAAGTTGCTATGCCATGATCACAGAGATATTCCTTTCGCAGCGTCGATAACGAACGTTAGTTATGTTTATACTGATGATGTGTATACATATTTATCATTGCTCAGAAATACGAGACTAAATGTTACGTTCCGTCTTCATTCTTTTTTACCATGTCTAGCGTACAATGTTCCGGCCATCAAATTTAGTTATGATGAGAGAGCTATGAGCATGATGGATACTATTGGCATGGATCAATGGAACATTAATTATGTGAAACAAGATCCAATCGTTGAATTTAAAAATCGAGTTAAGAACATCCAGGAATTAGATACGATTAAAGCTAATCTTAACAAAAATCTTTGGCCTGCATTCAGAGAAACAATTATGACTTCGACTAATAAGTTTGCAGAACTTGTTCATGAGAGAAGAGGGTAGTTTCAATGAAAAAGATTCACATTATTGCTGAAGCTGGAACAAACCATAATGGAAATCTTCAGAAAGCGATAAATTTGGCAGATATCGCTCAGAAGGCTGGAGCTGACTCTGTAAAGTATCAAATCATTTATCCATGGGGATTATATCTCCCAGGAGATTACTGGTACGGACATTACAACATTAGAGACGTAATCAAAATTCGCGAAGAGGGTATGCTTAAAGACGAAGATTACTCAGTCTTAAATAAGCACTGCCTTTCAAGTGGAATTAGCTTTGCTGCCTCGGTTTTTGATGAAAAAGGCTTAGATTTACTTTTGAAGTTAAACCCTCCTTATATCAAGATTGCCTCTTGTGATCTAAATAATATTAGATTTTTAAGACAGGTCGCTGAGAGGAAAAAGAAAATTGTATTGTCCACGGGGATGTCTAGCTTACAAGACATCGAAAAGACGCTCACGGAAATTAGCAAGGAAGGAAACGCTGACATCGTTCTTCTTCATTGTGTTTCTGTTTATCCGGCGAAGTTAAAACAGACAAATTTACCTTTTATCTCTGAACTTAAGCACCGCTTCGGTACAGAGATTGGTTTTTCTGATCATACAGGAGACAGTACTGCTTCATGTATTGCTCTTTCTTTAGGGGCTACGTGGTTTGAAAAGCATTTCACAGAGGATAAAGAGCAAAAGGGCTTTGATCACGCTTACGCATTGGATGAGAATGAATTGAAGGACTACGTAATGGCTCTTCATGATGCAAATTTTTCTCTATTTGGGGAAAAACCTAAAATTACAGATGAAGAAGCTTACACACGCAGAAGAGCAAGACGTTCAATTTATGCTTCTCGCAAAATCTTGAAAGGTGAGATTATTAGAGATGAAGACGTATTAGTTGTAAGACCCGAAGGAAAAATGAATGCAGATGATATTGATCTTGTAATTGGATCTAAAGCGACTGTTGATATCGAACAGTATCAAGCTTTTGAGCTAAATCTAGTGAATAGGTAAAATGTTGTGAATTTACTTTTTCTATGTAAGGCATCTGAAAAGATTGGACTTGGACATCTTGTTCGAAGTAGATCGCTTGCCCGTTTTTTATCTAAAAAGCCAGGCATTATAGTAGACTTCCATGTGATTGAACAAAACTTTGATAGACTATCTGTAGGCGAAAATATTTCGTATTCATTTTTTGCGAATGAATCTGATCACAAGCTTTCGAAAGATTATGATCTCATTTTTTTAGATATGCTGAATGTGGGGGAAGAATTATTTCGAAATTTAAAACAAAATTCGAAATTAGTACTTCTTTCCCCTGTGTTCAATAAGATAAATGAAGTGGATTTCTTTTTTCATCGAACTTCTTATCACCCGTCACTGGCCAGCCTAAGCAATGTTCGCAAGTATGCGGGTTTAGATTATTCTATCATTTCTGACGAATGCATTAGAATTGCTGAAACTCGATACCGTGAAAACCTTAATACTCTATCTCTCCCTATAGCCATTTCTATGGGTGGAGGAGATGCTAATAATAAGACTTTAAAACTTTTAAAAAATCTAAAGAATTGCAAAGCACCTGTTACTTTTTGGGTTCTCCTGGGGGAAGGGTACTCCCATTCTTATGATGAGTTAGTCAAAGAAGTGACCAAGGATACTACTCATGAGGTGATTCTAGTTCGATCTAATAGGCACATGTGGCATGTACTTCAAAACTGCGCCCTCGGGATATTCCCTGGTGGCATCACAGTTTATGAGGCGGCTTATGCTGGTTTACCATCAGTGGTAATTGTTGAAGATGATGCCCAGGCTTATTTGGTTGAAGAATTAGTCGAGAAAGGAGTGTGCTTAACAATTAGTGCATCAGCGGAGAGCTACCCGAAGTCCCTTGTTGAAGTAATTGATGGAATTTTTAAAGATCGTTCAAAACTTCTTAATATGCATGCTTCATCAGTATGTATCGATGGTCATGGCAAAGAGCGAATCTTCAATCTTATTAATGATTTTGTTAAGGAATCAAGATGAAAGAAATTGGCGTCATTGATTACGGTAGCGGTAACTTTGGTTCAGTCTGGAATGCCTTAAGCAAATTAGATGTGAAACTTCATAAGGTAAGTAGCTCTGAACAATTGCTTAATTGTAGCCATATTGTTCTCCCAGGTGTAGGGGCTTATAGTGCTGCCATGTCTCAATTAAATAAAATGGGAATTGTGGAGGCTCTGTCAGAGGAAGTTCTAAAAAAAGGAAAGCCGTTTCTTGGTATTTGTGTAGGCATGCAAATCCTTTCCAAAAAAGGATTTGAACACGGAGAACATGAAGGTTTAGGTTGGATTGATAGTGAAGTACATAAACTAGATGTTGCTGAATATCCTTTGCCTCATATCGGTTGGAATTCGATTGTTAATGGTCTCGAAGCTTCTCCACTAACAAAGAATTTTGATCAAGACGCATCATTTTATTTTGTTCATAGCTACTTTATGAAAATTAAAGACTCAGCTTGCGTGATTGCTGAATCAGTATATTCACAACGGTTCACGTCAATCGTTTCCAAAAATAATATACATGGAGTTCAATTTCACCCGGAAAAAAGTCAGTTTTATGGATTAAAACTTTTAGAAAACTTCACGGAACTAAAATGCTAAAGAAGAGAATAATTCCGGTTGTCCTTTTGCGTAATGGGGCCATCGTTCAGAGTCGACTGTTTAAACGATTCCAAGTGCTTGGTGTTCCCTCTGCCGTTGTAAAACGTTTAAGTAGCTGGGCATGTGACGAGCTAATTTATTTGGATATATCACCTGGAGGAAGCTATTCATTTGGGCGTGAAGATTTAAATTATCCTGAACTTTCGGGAATATCTGATGTCATCGAACTCGTTTCTAAAAGTTGTCTTATGCCTTTAACCTTTGGTGGAGGGATTAGAAATATAGAAGATATTAGATTCCGTCTGTCTCTAGGCGTAGATAAAATAACACTTAATACTGCAGCTGTTGAAAATCCGTCTTTAATAAGTGAAGCATCAAAGCTGTTTGGGTCTCAATGCGTAGTTGTAAGTGTCGATGCTAAAAAAAATACAGATGGCCGCTATTGCATTCTTAAAGGTGGCAAAGAGTTACAGGACAAATGTCCTGTAAAATGGGCACAAGAAGTAGAAGCACTAGGCGCAGGGGAAATTCTACTTAATTCCGTCGACCGTGATGGAACCGCATCAGGCTTTGATCTCGAGTTAATCGAACAAGTTGCAAGTAATGTAAAAATTCCCGTAATTGCGATTGGTGGAGCAGGTGAATGGTCACATTTCGAAGAAGTACTTCTTCAAACAAAAGCAAGCGCAGTAGCTGCTGCCAACATTTTTCAGCACTCCGAAAATAGTGTGTATAATCTTAAAAAATATTTATTTGATAAAGGATTTAATGTTCGAAAGCCCTTAAAGCTTTCTCACTTAAGTTCGAATTTATAGAGAGAATCAAAATGAACATTATGAAGCGTGACCCTCAAACTATCAATTATTGTAAAAAATGTGTTTATCCTGAAATTTCAGTAAATCTTGTTTTGGATGATGAAGGTATATGTAGTGCTTGTCGACTCCAAGAAGAGTTTGAGGATTTAAATGTTGATTTTTGGCCCAATAGAGAAAAGAAGTTCGCAGATCTAGTTAGTTGGGCAAAAGCGAAATCTACCTCTAACTATGATTGTGTTATTCCTGTCAGCGGAGGAAAAGATAGTTATTTTCAAGTTCACAAAGCTTTGGAGTGGGGGCTTAAGCCACTGTTAGTTACATATCATGGAAATAATTACTTGCCAGAAGGTCAAAGGAATCTAGATCGCATGCGTACAGCACTGGGTGTTGATCACCTGGTGTTTGGTCCTAGTATAGAGAATTTAAAAAAACTCAATCGATTAGGTATGCGTATGATGGGTGATATGAACTGGCATTGCCATGCAGGGATTAAGACTTATCCGATGCATGTCGCAGTGAAATTCAATATTCCACTAGTTATTTGGGGTGAAATCACCTGGTCAATTTCTGGAATGTTCTCTTCTTATGACTATGTTCAATATAACAAAAGAACCGTTTTTGAGCATGATATGAGAGGCTTCACAATTAAGGATATGATTAATAATGAGGAAGGATTAACTGAGAAAGACCTTGCATGGTTAGTTATGCCTTCAGATGAAGAATTTGAAAAAACCGAAACAAAAGGTATCTATATTGGGAATTTTTTCAAATGGGATCCAAATGAACATGCCCATTTTGTAAAAGAGAAATATGGTTTCGAATTTGCTGAAAAGCCGTTTGAGAGGACATATCGAACGATGTCTAATTTAGATGATATGCATGAAAATGGCATTCATGATTATTTAAAGTTTATCAAATTTGGCTATGGCCGTGGAACTGATCATGCTTCGAAAGATATCCGTTCTGGGTATTTGTCACGTGTAGAAGGCGTACAAAAAGTTCTTCAATATGATCATGTAAAGCCTACTCGGGATCTTGCGAGATGGTTGGATTATGTTGGAATGACAGAGAAAGAATTTGATGACATATGTGACAGTTTTCGTGATCCAAGAGTCTGGTGGATTGAAAATAATCAATGGATGAAGAGAAATGTGGATGGGACTGTTTCTTCCTATGGAAAAGTTCGCATACCAAAAGAAAAATATTCTAAATATAAGGTTATTTAATGAAAGAGAATGATATTAGGCCTAAAGACTTAATGAAGCTAAAGGAGCCAGCTCTTCAGCATGATATTGATTTTATGAAAAATCGAATGAACGAATTCGAGGTTTCCAATTGTCCTTGCTGTAATAGCCTACATCATAACTTTTGGGATGAGAAAAATAGTTTTAAGTATGATCAATGTAACGATTGTAAAACTGTCTTTATGAATCCAAGACCGGGAGAGATTCTTTTAGGGGAATTTTACCGTCAATCAAAAAACTATGAATTCTGGGCAAAGCATATTTTTCCTGCTTCTGACAGCATCCGTAAAGAAAGAATATTTAAACCTCGGGCAGAAAAGGTAATAAACTTTTGGAAAAAATATAATGGGAGTTTGACTGGTCGGTTTTTAGAGGTAGGAGCTGCCTATGGAACATTTTGTGAAGCCATAAGGGATCATGGTGTTTTCAAAGAAATAATTGCAGTGGAACCAACTCCAGAGCTTGCTAAGAAATGCCGAGCTAAGAATTTAGTTACTCACGAGGAAACGATCGAAGAACTCACGATTGAATCCAATAGTGTAGATCTTTTGGCATGCTTCGAGGTGATCGAACATCTTGCTAATCCAATAGCGTTTGTTGAAAAAGTTTCAAATTTTTTAAGACCTGGTGGCATTTTTGTGTGCTCCTGTCCAAATAGCAGAAGTCTCAGCATGCTAGAGATTAAATCTTATGCAAGAGAAGTAGATCACGAGCATCTTAATTACTTTAATCCTGATTCTCTTTCATTGCTGGTAAAGAAAAACGGATTTGAAGTTCTTGAAGTTGAAACACCTGGTCTTTTAGATGTCGATTTAATGAAGAATATCTACAAAGAAATGGAACCAACAATTCGTGACGAGCGATTTGGTGGTTTTTTAAAGTTCATAATTCAGAATAGCGAACAAAAGTCACTGGAGACTTTACAGTCATTTATTCGTGAGGCTGGGCTTTCTTCCCATATGTGGATTGTATGTAAGAAGCTATGAACGCGGAGTGGTACTATCAGAGGTTTTTGACCCAGAGTAAATCAGACTTTCCCAAAATGAAAGTTGCTGAATATTATGGAATGGGCAGAATTATTAGGGAAATGGGTTATTATCCCAGGAAATGGGCGCTTTGTATCTCTACAGATCATGGCCCTAGCCAAGATGATGAAGCATTAAGGTTTGAACTAACTCATAAATACCCCGTAATATTGTTTCACTCAATGAGAAGAACGATTGCATGGAGAAGTGCTAGTGCTCGACTTGCCTTTTGTTCGGGTTCACCATTTGCTTTTTATCGAAGGAAGAATCAGATTAGGATTTCAAAAAATGCTATTGGAACATTAGCATTTCATACTCACTCAACAGATCAAATTTCCGTTAAACAGCAGATTTTTGAATATATCGAAGAGCTGAACAGTCTTCCAGAGATATATCAGCCGGTTGAAATTTGCATGTACTACAAAGATGTTGAGAAAGGCCTACACCTTGAGTACCTTTCAAAAGGATTTGTCGTTCATACCGCCGGTCACATACAGGATATTAACTTTGTTGAAAATTTTTATAATATCCTCAAAAATTTCAGATATACAACCTCTAATTCATTTGGTTCCCATGCCTTTTATTCTGTTGAAATGGGGTTACCTTTCTTCATTTATGGAAAAAAACCTATTCGGCATAATTGTGGAGATAGCACAAGGCCACAAGGTGATTATGATCTTACCAAAATATCTAAACAATATGCGAGTGTTACAGATTTGTTTTCAAATGTCAGAGACAGCATATCTCATGAACAAGCCCAAGTAACAATTGCTGAATTAGGACTAGAAGATTCTTTGAATCGATCTCAGCTAGCTGTTGTTTTATATTATTCATTAATAGCCTTTTATTTTAAGAATTTATTAAGCGGGCTTAAGAAGAAAATTAAAATTCTGATTAACAGTTAAAAGTAGTTTAAGATATCTAGAGCTTGTTAATTTCTGAAAAAGATCGAAGGGGAGTAGTAGCCTATGATATAAAAAAGATCAGTTTTTTCTTTAAATGAGCTTCTGGGTGAAACAAATTGTAAAATCGATCTGGCTATTCGTTTAAAACTGAGATGGTTTTTAGGATAAAGAATACGATTTGATCGTCCCTGCCAGAAATTTCTTTTAATGAACCAACGCTTTGTTAGTCTCTCTTTATGAATAAAATGTGAAACACTTACACCTTTCAATAAATAGAATTCTAGTCCAAGTTTTTCAGCTTTCTTTTGAATTTCTATCTCATCACTCGATAGTAAGTTATGACCTTTACGGCCAAGATTTGGATTAAACAAACCTACGAGGTCAAACAGCTCTCTACGGTAAGCAATGTTTGCTCCAACTAGCCATTCCTTATTGGAAATCTTGCGTGTAGATTCGAATTCTAGAATACTCAAGTAGTTTTTGAAAGATTGATTTTCTAAAATCCATCTTGGTGCTTGAGTTTCAAAATTTGGGAAAACTTCTCCGCCTACTGCATAGCATTCTGGGTTTGAATTGAAAAATTCAATATATCTCTGTGCCCAATATTGATCGTTTGGGATGGCATCGTCATCAAGAAACAAGATGTATCTACCTTTGGCATTCTCAATTCCCAGATTTCTGGCATGACAAAGGCCTTGTTTGGTTTCTTTAAAGTATTTAAATTTCAGATAATGCTTTGCTATTATTTCGGTATTATCTGTTGAATTATTATCTACCACAATGACTTCGAGTGAAGGGTTGTTTTCATAATCAACAGATAGCCGCTGAAGAGTTTTGGCTAATAGGGAAGCCCTGTTGTAGGTACAAACGATAATAGATGCTTCAGTCACTGAAGGTTCCTTGGGGAATTAGCAGGTAAATAATCTGATAAGTATTATCTGATATTACGAGCAATTATTTAATTTTTTTTTGTATTCTCGGTGAATTTTTGAAAACTTTCAGTGGTTCTTTAGGCTAGAGGAGCTAGCCTAGCTTGAAGGTTTACTTTGAATGGATGGGTTAAAAATTCGAGCCATCTCAATATATTCACCCGTAATATAAAACCTTCAGTTTTTTCTACAATGAAAGACGTTTAAAGTCTCTGAGTTTCCTTTCTTAAAAGATGCTTGTCGAGATAGAGTTAATTGCAAGATACTTAAGGCTGTTCTATTGACTCTGTGTGCAAACTTCTTGTTCTATCTTCGAGAATATAAAATGTTCAAAGTTGCTTATTATCCAAAAACTTCAGATGTTAATTCGTATTCAAGAAATTTAATTAATATATTGAAAAGAAGCTGCGAGATTCAAGAAATATCGCTTAGCCATTTTGGGAGAACGCTACTCCGTTTACTTGGATCCAAACATACTGATCTAATTGTCCTGAACTGGATTGAAAACGCGATTCTGGTAGATGGGAAAGTTCATTGCCGAAAATTGATCAAGGTGACGTTAAAAGTACTTTTGTTAAGGGTATTCTTTAAGAGGATGGTCTATGTGAGGCATAATTTTATGCCGCATGATTCAAGGGGAGCGAAGCGGTTGATCTTGGCATTTATGAATTTAGTAGAGCTTCTTTCTAATCGTGTTTTCGTTCATAGTGAAGCTCATGTTGCTCCTAGTCGATCCTATCTCCCTCATCCTTTGTATTCGTTTAATTCTCAAGAAAATGAGAAGACAGAGTCAATACCTTTTACGCACTATTTTGTAATCTTTGGTCGATTAAAAGCTTACAAGGGCCTTGATGAGTTTTTTAAAAAATTGCCGAAGAATATCAATGTTGTCATTGTAGGGTCGGGTGATTTTGACATTCAGTTTCATATAGTTAATGAAAGTGAAAAATCAAATATTCATTGGATAAGAAATTATGTGCCTGATGTGGAATTGGCCCGTATCTTAAAAAAATCTCTTGGAACTTTAATAGTATCAAGCAGTCAAACCATGATTTTAAGTGGGAGTGTAATATTCTCTTTATCGGCTCACACTAGAATTATTGCCTTACAGAGTAACACTAATTTGTGGCTAGCTGAGATTTTTGGAACCAATGTTATTAGAAACTATTTAAGTATCGAAGAAATGTGTGAAGATCTTCATAAGTATTCTTTGTACACCTTCTCTGAAATTGAAGTGAAGAAAATTCGTGATCATTTTTCCGAAGATAAAATTCTAAAAAGCTTTTTAAGAGTAATGTGAAAAATCACAAATTTTGAAATAATGAAAAAGATTAAACAAATATTAATTAACTTAAAGATGACAAAGACTACAATCATGTTCATCTACAATGTATTGCCCATCTGGAAATTTAGAAGATTAAATTTAACGCTTTATTGTCTTCTTGGACTTGATGAGAAGGCTGTTGAAAGTTATGGAGATGCGTCAGGCAATATGATGGAAAAAAAAATGCCCGCAACTTTTTTCAGAGCGCTGAGTAAGTCAGGAGAAAGGAAAATTCTCTCGAAGTGCCTCGAGGGTCAAGCGAAATTTGAAAATAAAGAAAGTCTTTTAGCCATTATTGAATCATATGTCTTTTTACGGGATGTTCAAAATGCTGAAAAGATTCTTCGGAAGTATCAAGCAGAATTTAGCAATAAAGAACACTCTTATTTAATGACTAAGCTTTATCTTGCCAAGAATGACTATCGAGCTGCTTTTGATACCGTTTGTAGCTATTTACTTAATTTGAAGAGAATCTCAGTCTCTGAACTTCAAAGATGTGAGGTGATTGTAAATAGAATTGGACTTAGTTTTTCTGGCGAGAGAAAAAAAATTGCAGTGATCTTGGACTCTAGTTCTAATTTGCGAAAGGAAAAAATTATCAAGCTATTTCCTAACGTAGTTTTTACTACCTGGGATTCTAGGATTACGGAGAATAATGTAATTCAAACAGTAGTGCTTCCTGGAGTCTTAGTGAGTGAGTCAGAGATGTTCTTTTCTCTGGCCAGAGTTCAATTTTGTTCTCCTGTAGAAAGTGTGATTTATTTTAAAGATGTATTAATTTTGCCTTCGTCAGAATTTAGCCGTATTAATGGTGATGTTACCAATAAGAATTTTGTGTCGAGTTTGCCTCATCTGAAGAATTTTGATTTGAACAATACTCCTCCAAAGTCATTGTCCAATCAAAAAGTTTTAATTGCACTTGGTGGAGGGATGGGAAATGCAATTCAGCTTACTCCATTTATAAATTATCTTCACTTAGTCTATAACTGTGAAATAGATATATTTTTGGAGTCCTCAATTGGATACATGGCTTCTGTTTTCGAAAAATGCGAAAAAATTAAAAACGTTTGGACTTCTTCTTTAGATATGAATGACAAAATGTATGACGTTTCAATTTTCACAGCATTGTCCTCTTGTGTTTACTGGTTTCCTTCTCGTTACCATTTGAATCTAGAGTTGTATTTCCCATTTTTTTCGACAACCAGAACTATCAATGAAGCAGAGTACCCATTTTGGTGTTTGAAGGAACTTGGGTTGATCGGAAATTACACAAAGCAGGATTATTCTTCTAAATTTATAACTAATGCCAAGTGGAGTTTGGATAAATGCATGAAGAATAGGATTGTGTTTCATGCTGGCAGTAAAAAGGGGGTATGGGATAAAAAGAAATGGCCTCATTTTGAGAACCTCGCTCTAAAATTTGCAAAAAAAGGATTTGAAGTCATATCTGTTGGAGGTGCTGACGAGTATGTGAGTGGTACTCGTAACTTAACGAATCTCCCATTGATTGATACGGTCGAAGTGTTAAAAAGCTCAAGAGTTTTAATTTCAAATGACAGTGGAGTAATGCATGTAGGTGATGCTCTCGGACTTCCTCTGGTGGCCTTGTTTGGTCCTTCTTCTACTACAAAAAATAAACCCTTAAGACGTTATAGTGAAGTTATTAGTCTTGAGATGGAGTGCTCTCCATGTCAGTTTTCTAAGCTTCTTATTGCATGTCCTTCAAATAAGTGTATGAAGGAGATTTCCCCTGATCATGTCGCTGAAAAAGTCCTCAGTCTGATTGAGAAGTCTCATGTTGTAATGTGATTAATACACTAACTATATAAATTGCTCATCTTACATGCATTTGAAATAAGCCCTATCGTTTCTCGAGAATGAGACAAGATATAAACTTCATCTGGTGTGTAAGTGACTGGGTCGAAGTCATATATTCTAATCCAGTACAAGTCACTGCAAGTTTCAGAAAGAAGATTTGAAAAGTCTTTTCCATAATGTCTGAAGTGTCCATGTTGAGCTTCGTCTGGATATCCCCAATCTATAGTTTTTGGCATTGAGATAGTTTGCGGAACCGATATAAAAATGAAGCCAGTCTTGTTAATAATCCGGGCAAGCTCCTTAAGTGCTTTCTTGTCATCTTGAACATGCTCTAATACATGATTAATGATTATGACATCATAACTTTCTGAATCCCTGTCAATTGCTTGTACATCGAGGCTATTTTCACCATCATATATTGATGTCTCAAAGCTTTTGAACCAGTCTGGGGAGAATGAAGGGTCATTTGAAAATCTCAAAGCTGCTAAGTTGTTGAAACCAAAAATTTCTTGAAGCTGAAGAGATATTTTCCTTTGGATACGATGCCGTTCAAGGGATTTGCAGGATATACATCTAGGATAAAGGCCTGTTGGAGAACGTCTGCAATTAGGGCCAAGTGTAAATTTTCTTGACTTGCAAATGTTACAATCTGTGAGATACGTAGTTCTTGGAATGCTTATTTTTTGTAATATTCGCGTGGTCAATTTTTTCATTCGCCCTCATTTGTTACTTTGTTCAGCTTCATCACATGATTTCTGAAAGATCTTGTTATTTGAGTAAGACTTTCTTTAGCAAAGAAAATGATGAATTCTGGACCTAGCCATCTTACTGTCATGAACATAAAAAGAGGAAGGATCTTTTTTTCAACAATCATCCTCTCACCAAGTCGTCTACAGGCTATTTTATAAAAAGGAGATTTGTATTGCTTAAATTTCCGATTTTGGATTAAATGAAACTTCAGATCTCTGTATACCTTAATAATATCTAAACTTTGTTTCCCCACAGGTTTTGTTACAATTGAGTTATTTCTCAATGTGTATACGTACATCGGTTTCTTTATAATAGCGACTTTAGGAAATGACAGATAGTATCTCCAATTAAAATCTAGATCTGCTCCAATCCTATATGCTGAAAATTTTAAATTTATCCTTCTTATGTTTTCACTTTTGTAAACTTTATTCCAAAGGCCGCCATTAATCTTGTGAATGTATTCTTCATTCATCTCAATCTTTTCTGGCCAATCATCAAAATGGAAATGTTTTGAAAATGTCCCGTCTTTTTCGAGATATCTGCTAGAACTACACAGGGATGAATCAGTCGTTTGTGTCTCGCAGCCGGTAACTAAAGACTCATATCCATTATTCTCCATCCAATCATCTGAATCAATGAAACCAATATATTTCCCTTTAGCATGTCTTAGACCAAGATTTCGACAAGCGTATGCGCCTTTATTTTCTGAATGGAATAATTTAAATCGCGGATCTTTAGCAATATGTGCTTCGGCGATTGAGACGGA
Source organism: Peredibacter starrii (assembly GCF_034259205.1). Lineage (GTDB taxonomy): Bacteria > Bdellovibrionota > Bacteriovoracia > Bacteriovoracales > Bacteriovoracaceae > Peredibacter > Peredibacter starrii. The sequence continues at coordinate 739,474 of NZ_CP139487.1, forward strand.
ATTATCAGTTGATGAATCATTTATTATCAGAATTTCAATATCCTCGAGTGTCTGGCTTGATAAGCTATCTAGACATCTTTGAACTCTTGTTTGGTCATTGAATAATGGAAGAATTACAGAAAGTGTAGGCATAGTTAATGTTATGAATTTTCGTTTTTTTAAATTGGCAGCAGTATATCCTTTTCTTTCCTGTTAGTGGAAGGGGGGCTAACGGTCTTTGAGTCGTTGACTGTAGAAGGATGCTTTGCGTTGATAATTCGTACATAGATTTTATTAATTTGTAGAGTAATAATATAGTTTTCGATGACTTAAAAAGGTGAAGATGGAAAAGCTGACACTGATTTTTCTACAAGGATTAGGAAATTCCATATTAAATTTCCCTATTTATTATAGTCTGATTCAAAAATACGATGTTGAAATACTGACCTATAAGAATGGAAGTTCTGATTTCTATAGAGAGCTTGGTGCCAAAGTTACCGAGGTGGCTTCACTTAAAGATTTACTTGTTAAAAGCTATCGTAATAAATCGGACATAGTAATTACTCTATATCCTAACTGGAGAAGGGAATTAGTTGCTATAAATCTTGCTGATGGTCTTCGTAAATACCATTTTAAAATACCGAAATTGAGTCAATATTTCATTGGCCGATGCCTTGAAGTTGATCATGAAATTCATGATGTGGAAAATAACCTTAGAATTCTAAGGGTGCTAGGTTTAAAGGCATCTCCGTATCGGGATTACCTTGTTTCTAAAACTAAGTCATCATTTACGGGAAAGTACATTGTTCTTCACCCAACAGCATCAACGATGAACAAGTATTATCCTTTAGATTTTTGGCAGGAACTTGTCGATAGATTAAGTTTGAAGTTTGATAGAATATTCATTCTTTGCGGCCACAAAGAAGAGGAGAAAAACTTTTGCGGTCAGATTGTCGGTGAGAAAGTAGAACTCAAAATTGGCTTAAAATTTAATGAATTATTTTCTTTGATCAATGGGACTGAATTCTTTATAGGCCTAGATTCCTCTATGATGCATTTAGCGGCTCTATTCGATAAGAAAATCTATGCACTTTGGTCATTTGCAGACATGCGGAGAATTTATCCCTATTCTTCCGATGTTTCAATTATTGCCCCTGTCGAGGTCCTTGAAACAAATGATTTTAAATATCCTAAAAGTGAGTTGCCATGGTTGAAGCGTATGAGTGGTGGGGAGATGTTAAAAATTATAGAGGGCAAGTCTCAACCAAATAAAAGAAAGACAGATTTAAATAATAACGATGTCAAAATTTATGTCTATTAATTGGGTTAACAAGAGTTTCAAAATTTTCGGTATTTCACGATACCATTCGTAGCATAGAATAAAAAATAATATAATGCTTCAATACGACCCATTCCTAGATAATTTCTATAAATCGACCATTGCGAGAGTGCTTTCTTGAACTTATTTGATGATAACGAAATATGGCCGATTTTATAATTGGTTAGTGAGTCTTCAGATGCCCGATAAGCGACTTTAATTCTTTTAAGTAGATGGATCCAAAAGACATAATCTTGGCCACGTTTTAATGAAGGTACCATTCTTAAAGAGCCAAGCACTTCTCTACGAATCATAACTGTCGATGTACAGATATGACATGTTTTTAGGATATCTTTCAGTGTAATTTGTTTAGGTGTCTTAATGACTTTTCCACCAATTTTGTTATCTGAAATTTTGCGGTAATTGGTATAGATAAAATCTACCTGGTTTTTTTCGAGGAAATCTTTCGAAGTCTCCAACTTTTTTGGCTCCCATAGATCGTCGACATCTAGAAATGCGATAAACATCCCTCGTGCTAAATCTAGGCCAGCGTTCCTAGCAACGGCAGCTCCTTGGTTTTTATCAAGATAAATTGGCTTTATGCGAGAGTCATCTTTTGATAATGTAATGAGAGTTTCCCTAGAGCTGTCAGTAGAGGAGTCGTCTATCAAAATCCATTCCCAATCAGTTAAAGTCTGCAACTTCAACGATTGATAGGCATCATTTATAAAATTTTGCCCATTAAAAACCGGGGTAATAATTGATACTCTTGGATTCATGCTGCAACGTTCTGGTTAAAAAAAGAAATCTTAATTTGAAATACTGCAAAAAATTTCCTTAAATTATCGCCTATGTTATTAGCCTTGGCTTCATTTATTACCTCTTTAACAATAGCTTTTTTTGCTATTCCTTCAATTATAAAAATTGCAGAAATTAAACACCTTTTTGATGTCCCAGACGAACGCAAGCTTCACAATTCGAATGTCCCAACACTTGGTGGCTTAGCGATTTTTGCTGGAATGATTTTTTCACTCACTTTCTGGTCAAGCCAGAAAGAAATTGTTGAGCTTCAATACATCATTTCGTCGATCATCGTTTTATTTTTTATTGGGATGAAGGATGACCTTTTCAACCTTGTTCATTACAAAAAATTGGCTGGTCAGCTCTTGGCCGCATTTATTTTAGTCCATTGGGCTGGAATTCGAGTTACGAGTTTTTTTGGTATCTTTGGAATCTATGGATTAGATATTTATTCTTCCTACGCCTTTAGTGTATTTACGATGGTAGTAATAACGAATGCAATGAATCTTGTTGATGGTATTGATTGCCTGGCCGGCTCCGTGGGGATCTTCGCCACTGCGGCTTTTGGAGCTTGGTTTTTTGCAGCAGAACAAATGCAATACGTGGTTCTTTCGGCTTCGTTAATGGGGTCGCTGGCAGCATTTCTTTATTACAATAGAACGCCGGCCAAGATCTTCATGGGCGATACCGGCTCATTAATGGTTGGAATCGTTCTCAGCATCCTAGCGATTAAATTTATCGAAATGAACCGAATCATTCCGTTAAATGGTCCCCATAAGATCCGTCGCATACCGGTGGTAACTATCGCAATACTAATTATTCCACTCTTTGATACCCTCAGGGTTTTTACGATTCGCATTCTCCAAGGGAAATCACCTTTTAATCCGGACAGAAACCATCTTCATCATTTGTTAACAGACATTGGTCTGGGCCATATAAAGACAACCGTAATCTTAATAAGTTTTAATACTCTGATGGTAGGAGTTGCATTCGCAATGCAAAGAGTTCGAAGCGAGATTATCTTGTGTGTAATACTTTTGAACTGTCTTGCTGCTTCTTATTTCTTGGCTTATCTCAGAAATAAGAAAAAAGGTTATGGGATGGTAAAATTGATGCCTAGACCGGCAGGTATCTCAAAGGCCAAAAGCGAATAGCTATTGGCCAGCTCCAGAAATAACAGTCTTGATAGTTTTAAGAATGACAAGAACATCCAACCACAAACTTCTGTTCTTTACATAAAATAGATCGTATTGCAGTTTTTCAGCCGAATCTTCCTGAGAGAATCCGTATCTGAAAGTTACTTGCGCCCAACCGGTTACACCTGGCTTAACCAAATGTCTTAGATTGTAGAATGGAATATTGGGGGCCAGTTTATCCTTAATGATTTCTGGCCTCTCTGGACGAGGTCCAACCAGACTCATTTCTCCACGGATAATATTAATCAGCTGAGGGAGTTCATCTAAACGTGTCTTTCGAAGAAATTTTCCAATTGTTGTAACCCGAGCATCCCCAGGTTTTGCCCATTGAGCTCCGTTCTTTTCAGCATCAACCACCATTGAGCGAAGCTTGTAGAGCTTAAATGGCTTGTTGTTTTGACCGGTTCTAATCTGCTTAAAAATAATCGGACGACCATGAAAAATAAGCAGAGTAGGGATTAGAATAGCGGCTACCGGTATTAGTAAAATAAGCATGAGGATAGCCGCAGTCTTATCAATGGCAAGCTTCAAAAAGTCGTATGAGCGGCTCTCTTGGTGCCCGCAGTATTCAATGAACCAAGATTCGTCGATTGCCTTAATAGGGATTTTACCTGAAATTTTCTCAGCAAACTGAGCAAGGTCCATGATTTCTACGGAGCCAAGCAAAGAAAAGACTTTTTGATAATCTTCAGCATTCACAAAATTTCTTTCAATTGCAATTAACTCTGCACTTTCTGGAATACCTTTATTCGTAGAAACGATCTTATAACCTAGGAATGGTTTACGCGCAATTTCTTCTTGCACCATTGTTAAGGTTTCAGGAGATCCAATTAAGACGGTTTCTCGTAAACGTCGATCCTTGGAAAAGAACGTGAAAAAGAATTTTCTCCACCCATACATAAGTAGAATTGTGATCAAGCCAATAAGTACTAGATTCGTTTTAGGTGTTACCCCAACTTTTTCAATTGGGAAAAGATAGATGATAATGAATGAAGCAACGATTGAAAGAAATGTACTACGAAGAATCGAGATAGGGAGCCCGGCTGGATTATACGTTCTTAAAGTATACAGACCTTCAATGAAATATAGCAAAATCCAAATCGGAAAAATAAAGCTAAAGAGGTTATAGTGCTCTTGAAGGCCTTTATTTCTAACAGCGATAACAATTGTTAGAGATAAAAATAGGATTAAACTGTCTACGATAAGTAGAAGGATGGTTTTAGCTCTGTTGGACATATTTTTTACTCATTGTGCTGATAGCGTAAACAAAGAAGATCATACTGGCATTATTTGCATCAAAGGTAACTTCAAATTGACTTGAAACAACAAAGGCGACTCCCATAGGAACGATGAGTGCCCTATTTAGTCCTCCGGTCTTGAAAGCATGGATGGCCCAAGAAATTAGCCAACCTAGAAAGAAAAAGAGACCAATGAAACCAGTTCCAGAAGTAATTTCTAGAAAAAGATTGTGCGAGTGAGCATCATCGTAACTTTTGGCATCGAGATTATATTGATTTTTAATCCTTTTAAGCTGCGAGTGAAAGTTGGAGAGTCCCCAGCCTAAGACTGGTTTCTCTTGGATAGCGATGATTGCTGATTGCCATTGGCTTCTTCTAATAACATCTGAGGAGTTATTTTTATTAACCAGAAATCGTGACTCATATTTTCCGGAACCAAATAAATACATTCCACCTAGTCCTAAAACCCCTAAAACAGCTAGTCCACCTAAAGTAAGTCCAAGTTTTGGTTTATAGAAATAAAGTAGGAATGGAAGACCACATAAGAAACCTAGAAGAGCTCCTCTTGTATAAGTCAGATACATCCCCATAAAGCCAATAAGAAATGCCACTGCCCCTAATTTGAAGTTAAGCCAGTTTTTAGTTTTATCATGATGTAAAAGAGAACCTAAAAGCATCAGCAGCATCATGGCTGAACCGTAACCATACCTCATTGTTTCAGTTAAACTGCTGACTCGGGCTTCGCCAGATATAAAGAACTCCCACGCAGCATAAAGGCCAGCTACGATCATTGAAACTAGAAATGTACTGGTGAGAAAAGTTTTTATTTTATCGGTAGTTTCCTTTACCCAAACTCTTAAGACATAAATTCCACCTACTCCGAAAAGAAAATATTTGATACGACCAAAGTTCTTTCCAGGTTTGGGGACAACGTCAAAGTTTATAACAAGGCTGATAAAAGCCACAAATGCGAATGCGAGCAAGAACCATGCGCTTTTAGGTAATTTGTAATCATTATTTTTAATTGCCCAATATGAATAGTAACAAAGCGGAATAACAAATAGGACTTGATAGGCGGAGAGAATACTAACAGAAGTTAGAATTCCAGCGGCCAGGAAGAAGAATGAGGCAGAAGTTAATTTATTCATGTGAAAAAAGGTAGCAGAGACCACCGCGTCAGTCTAGAAATTTGGGGGATTGACCCATCTGGCCATTATAGGAGTTGTGTTAAGATTTAGCTTCATGAATAGATTACTTTTTTTGGTATTTCTTACTTCTTTATTCGGAGCCTGCAGTTCCGATCAAACGATCGTTCAAGGTTTTGCCGAGAAAGAGCTGAGTAGCGTGATCCAAAGGATTCGTGGATTAACACCCCAAGAAACTCTGAATAAACTCGGTAGTCCTGCGATACATGGAAAGTGCAAATCCTGTGGTGCTAAAAATCTCTACCGCATTATTTATTTGAATAGGGACATGAGAAGGTTTTATCTCGATCTTTCTTACAACACAGACATGGAAGTTGATTGTGTTGTTTTAGACTTTCTACCGAACCCTAAGTTAAAAAAATACGCTTTCTCGAAATACTCCATTCATAAAAACTGCAATCAAAGAGATGGAGAAATTATGAAGTTACAACAAATTCTAGATAATCCTCAATGATGAAGTTCCTTCACCTCGTTTTGGTTCGGATTCATAAGCTTGCGCTGAAAATAGGTTGTCTCGACAATCCCTTCTTCCAACCAGTTAAACTCATCTTTTTCAATTCTTTGAGCTAGCTTATATTTTTCGTTATCTGAGTTATGCCAGAGTTCACGGAAAAGAATTTCAATTTTTCTACGTGAATTTTCACAGAATACATCGGCGAGGTCTTGAGCATCTTTGCCTAATTTATCAGCTTTAGATTGAGTCGCAGCCATTACATAAAGTTCAGTGGCGATATCGACCACTCGAAATAGGAACATCTGCCGATTTTGAAGACCAGGTCCATAGAACAGCATTCCATGAAAAATTTGTCTGGCTAATTTCTTGGTCGATCGCTTGATGAAACTTAAGTTAGAGCCTCCAAATGGCCATACCATCCAGAGAGTTGGATACCAAAGTGCATAGAAGATAAATATCTTAGGAAGGGCCAGAATCTTTTGGATCATTCTCTTATTCTTGTCCAAGAGTACTCCGCTCACTTTCAGATGTGTGTCTACCGCTTCTCGAGCAATGAAGAGATGCATAATTTCAGTTGTGCCTTCGAAGATACGATTGATGCGAAAATCTCTCATCATCCTCTCTACTGGAATGTCTGCTTCGCCTCTGGCGCGGAGTGAATCTGAGGTCTCATATCCGCGTCCCCCCCGCATTTGAAGAAGGTCATCAACATTTTCCCAACCTGTTTCTGAACAAAAGAGTTTCGAGACAGCTGCTTCGAGACGAATATCATGATGGTTATCATATAAGGCAGTCGCGAGATCCGAGATTGCACCCATTGCGAATGTAGAAGAGGCGAGATCCGCGATCTTTTGAGCGATGGCTTCGTGTTTATAGATTGGTTTTCCCCATTGCTCCCGCTCGCGGCACCACAGGCGTGCAATCTCGAGCATCTTTTTTGAACTTGCTGCAACAGCCGCAGGAAGTGAGAGTCGTCCAGTATTAAGAGTAATGAGTGCGAGCTTAAGCCCTTTTCCTCGTTCCCATAGAAGATTTTCTTTGGGGATTTTGACATTATCAAAACTTAAAACTCCATTCTCTAGCGCTTTGAGTCCCATGAAGTGGCAGCGATGTTCAACCTTTACTCCTTCCCATTTCATCTCGACAATAAAAGCGCTGATGAGATCATCCTCTACGTGCCGGGCCATGACGATGATCACATCAGCTATCGTACCATTCGTACACCATAGCTTGTGGCCATTGAGTACGTAATGATCGGATTCTGTCGTCACTGTCGTTTCAAGATTCGCGGGATCAGAACCAACATCGGGTTCGGTCAGAGCAAAGGCCGATATTTCTCCTTGAGCAATTCGAGTGAGATATTTTTTCTTCTGCTCTTCATTTCCGAACATGATGAGTGGTTGAGGAACGCCAATCGATTGATGAGCTGAGAGTAGAGCAACGATGTTGGCATCTTTGGTTGCCGTTAGTTTTAAAATTTCATTGTACTCAGATTGAGTAAAACCATGCCCGCCGTATTCCTTACCAATTTTAAGAGCGAAACATTTCATTTCCTTCAAGCGATCGATAATCTGTTTCGGTATTTTTCCTTCACGATCGATGAGATCAGAATCAACTTCGTCTTGAAGAAACTGTTTATAACGAGCAAGAAAATCCAAGAAGTTTTCGTCTTTTAATACATTCTGTTCAGGGAATGGGTGAATAAGATCATAGGTAAACTTCCCCATGAACATATCTTTTAAGAAACTGGTTTTCTCCCATTCATCTCGACTTGACTCAGCTACCTGTAATGATTTTTCGAAGGTTTTCATAGGCAAAGTATGAAAGCCATACCTTCAGAGAGCAATTTAAGAAATTCTGTAGATGTAATGAGTAATATTTTTTAGCTGCAAGCTACCAATCAACAAAAACAAATATTTGTGTATCCAAAACTTGGCGTGAAATTTTCATCCAATGAAAAAAGGAGGGAAGGGAAAGTTCATGTTAAGCGCTCATCCAGTTCCATGTTAACGCGGACCCCTTGGTGTGACAGCACCAGGGGCTGTGGCAAAAGTCACAGTCTCACCCTTCCTGTTTTTTATTCTACGACATGTATTTCTCGAATGAAATGTCCAAAAGGTGCCAGGTTGCTTTCTCTGGAGGAAGTAAAAAATTCTCTCGGAGTCAGTTCTTATTTTTTAGACATACTTGTGTCTCTCAACAAAAACAAAAACTTGTGACTTTGAAACTTGGCCTGAATTTTTCATTAAAGGCAGAAGGAGGGAAGGGAAAGCTCATGTACCCCGCTGATTCAGTTCAATGCTACACGTTCCCCTTGGTGTTCCAGCACCTAGGGCCCCTGACAAACGCCACGGGTCTTACCCTTCCTTTTTACATTTTAACTTATTCTCTGAATGGAGCCTATGTCCAAAAGGTGCCAGGTTGCTTTCTCTGGAGGAAGTAAAAAGTTCTCTCAGAGGCAGTTCTTATTTTTAGACAGTAGTTGTGTCTCCAACAAAAACCAAAACTTGTGAATTTGAAATTTGGACTGAATTTTTCATTCAAGTCAGAAGGAGGGAAGGGAAAGCTCATGTTACTTGTTTATCCAGCTCATCGTTAACGTGGACCCCTTGGTGTTACAGCACCCTTGGTTCTGAAAAACTTCAGAATCTTGCCCTTCCTAATTTGTATTTTAACTCATTCTCTGAATGAAGCCTACGTCCAAAAGGTGCCAGGTTGATTATGACTAGACCATTGATTTTAAAGTCGGCAGTCCATCCCTATCACGTCTCTGCTCGTACACAGAGCGGGGACTTTTTCCCTATATCTTTAGATGAGGTTTGGGCGATCATGCTGGATGAATTACAATGCGCTCGCAAAATCCACAATCTTTGCATTCATGCATTCGTATTGATGGGTAATCACTTTCATCTTCTCTGTCATACGCCCAACGAAAACTTAGATCAAATTATGCATCAGTTTATGCGAAACACTTCTTTAAGAATCCGTCGTCAATCAAAGTCCTCTTTCCCATTGTGGGCAGGACGATACCGATGGAGCTTGATTGAGTCTCAAAATCATTACTACCAAGTGTATAAATATATTTATCGTAATCCTATCCGGGCCAAAATGGTTTCAAAGGTTGAGCACTATCCATTTTCCACTTTGAAAGTCTCTTCATTTCCGATTCATTCCTACATTGCAATGTCATTCGCAGGAGAAGAAGGAGAACGTTTGTGGTTGAATGAGCCTTTTGATAAAGAAGCCGAGGGCCTCATAAAGCTCGGCCTTAAGAAGCAGTACTTTGATGTTAATAAACGGAAATTAAAAATCTTCAACCGACTAACGGTCCCTAATATACCACCTCACGAGTAAGCGCCAAACTGTAAGTGCAGGTTTCACCAGTAACTTCGTCGTTCATGTTGAGTGTTCCGGTGAAAGTAATGTTTGATGCTTGATCGTAGAAAACTCCAGAAAGATTTAACGTTTTACAATTCCCTGTAATGAATGTTGTACCTGGAATGGATCCACATTCTCTTCCAGTAATACTCACATTATTTGATTGAGGAGAGGGAAGAAATATTCCAATCGTTGTGTAATCGTTATTGATTGAATTGATGTAATTTGAATACAAATTAAACTCTGTATTTGTTGCTAGCTCAATTCGCGCTTGCCCAGACGAACTAATATCGCATCGATTAGCATTATCTGAAACCTCATTAAAGTTTCCGGAATAAAGACCACAATAACCAGTGAGTGCACCGAAACCAATCACACAGTTTCCGGTCTGAGGACTCCCCCGATCAGTCGCTGTCATAATTCCAGGGTTGTTTGCAAGTTCGATTACAGTTCCAAGATTGTCTTGTGCTTTTAGTGTGAGCGGAACAGTCCCGCTGATTATTCCTGCACCTTGCATGTTGATAACAATAGATTTTACCCCTTCCATTTCCTCGGTCAGGATAGTGTTGAAACTTCGACCGTTAGTGGTAACTGTTCCCGAGACAACCTGCGGACCCTTTTGAGCGTAAAAATTATCCCTGTATACACCTTGAATGGTGGAGGAGGTTTCATTCCAATCGATGGTATAATTAACGGTCACTGGGAGATCAGTGTCTCTTTGAGCGGAAAAAGAACCCTCTAATTTGAACTGGTAGCTTTGAGCAAGTACTGGGAAGGACAGGAGAAATACGACGAAAAACTTTACTAGAGGACTCATGTAACCCTCCTTGTTTCTAATCTCCTTAGATTCTCTTCCTCTCAATAGACAAAAGCACCAAAATTAACGAAAATGTCCCCACTTTTCACTCTTATTGGAGCTCTAGAATGAAGCTAAGCATCATTGGCACTGGATATGTCGGTCTTGTAACAGGAACTTGTTTTGCAGAGATGGGTCACGATGTGACTTGTATCGATATCGACGCTGCGAAAGTTGAGCGCATGAAAAAAGGCGAGTGTCCAATTTATGAGCCGGGTCTAGAACCTCTAATGCAGTCAAACTACAAAGAGGGCCGCCTTCACTTTGCCAATAACTATGATTCAGTAACTAAAGCTGAAGCAATTTTTCTAGCAGTAGGTACTCCATCATCTGATGATGGCCAAGCTGATCTTAAATATGTTTTTGGTGCTTGTGATTCAATCATTCCTTATCTTCAAGATGGTTCAATCGTTGTTGTGAAATCAACTGTACCAGTTGGAACAGGAAATAAAGTTCGCGAGTACATCAAAGGTAAGACTAATAAGAAATTCTACGTTGTGAACAACCCTGAGTTCCTTAAAGAAGGTTCTGCGGTTGATGATTTCATGAAGCCAGAGCGTATCATCATCGGTGCTCAAGAAATTGAAGCAGCTCAAAGAATCGATGATCTTTATGAGCCATTCAATCGTCAGGTGAAGCGTACAATTCACATGAGTAACATTTCTGCAGAGATGACAAAATATGCAGCTAACTGTTTCCTTGCGACTAAGATCTCGTTCATGAACGAAGTTGCTCGTCTTTGTGACATTGTTGGTGCGGATGTTGAAGAAGTTCGTCACGGGATCTCAACTGACTCACGTATCGGTTCTCAGTTCTTGTACCCAGGTCCTGGTTACGGCGGTTCTTGTTTTCCGAAAGATGTGAAAGCTTTGGTTTTCACAGCTAAAGAACATGGCGCTCGTTTCAAGATCGTTGAAGCTGTTGAAGAAGTGAACAAAGAGCAGAAGAAGTATCTTGTATCTAAAGTTAAGAAGCATTTCAAAGACGATCTTAAAGGCAAGACTTTCGTTCTTTGGGGAACGGCTTTCAAAGCTAACACAGATGATATCCGTGAAACTCCAGCGATTGATACAGCGATTGCTCTTCACCAAGCTGGTGCTAAAGTTCGTTTCCATGATCCAGAAGCTGCCGATAACTTCGAGAAGCTTATGGGCCAGATGAATATTCCTGTAGATCAATTTGAAAACAAATACGACGCTCTAAACGGAGCTGATGGCCTTCTTATCATTACTGAGTGGAAGCAGTATCGTGCTCCGGATTTCGAAGAGATCAAATCACGTCTTAAGACGCCAATCATCTTCGACGGAAGAAACCTGTACAATACGAAAAAAGTGTTGGAGATGGGATTCACATACTACGCAATTGGGAAGGCGATTAAGTAATTAAAAAGGTGGAGTTTTCGAGTTACATGAAATAATCCAAGGGTATTGTTTAATATCTATATCAGTATATGATGTCGATATATGAATGTTTTTATAACCCCTAAGGAAAATTTTGTGAGATTCGATCTCTCCTTTTATCCCATTAGATAGATCAGAGTCCACGTAGATAGGGATGTCAGAATCAAATTTTTCTGAGGAATTCAAAAAATCGTCGACTGTACTAAAGGTTGCGAGATCTATTTGACTTCTCCTCGCTGCATTTTTCCATGCAAGTTGAAGAAATTTATCATCATCGATAAAAACAATTCTTTCCGGGTGAAATACTCGAACCGGAATTTCAACAATGAATTCTGTACAATTAGGTTTAGAATCAAGGTAAAGATCTCCTCCAACTTGAAGAAGAAACGACTTAAGACTAGATAATCCTATCCCGTTACCATTTTTTTTTGTTGTAAAACCTGGACTAAAGACTTTATTACGTATCGCTTCGGGGATTCCCTTACCATCATCTATTAGATGTAGGCGTAACCTATCTTCATCGTAATAAGAGGTTAATCTAATCTCTGTGGCCCCTGCCTCAGATGAATTCCTTCCTAAATTCATTAGTATATTTTTAAAATCGAACTCACTAATTTCAATTTGAACTGAGTTCGGAATAATTATCAGGATTTTCAAATCGATTCCAAAAAGGGTGAGTAACTGCTCTTTAATATTAACAAGAGAATTTTGAACAGAGAATGTATCTAATTGGTTTTTGATCCCTAGAAGGCTATTAATATGGTAATCAATCTCACGGATACTTTTTTTAAGCTGAGATTGCGTTAGCTGTTGGCCCTCTGACATAATATTCAATGCGAGAATAGGATTTCTAATGTCATGTACTACTTTTTTAGCAAGTTTGAAGTAAGCTTCATTTTTTTCATACTGACGGATGTCCTCCTTCAGTTCGAAAAGTTTTTGGGAGATGAAGCTGAATTCATTTGGAGATTGGGTGTCGCTGCTTTCGGTAATTGATTTCTTTAACTCTTCTATTGGAGCAAGAAGATTTTTCCTGAAAAAAGATACTAGTACAAAGCATGTGAAAGCATAAAAAAATGCAGCTAGAAAAAATAGGTATTCTGCCTCAGCCTCTAAGAAATGATAAAATGAATAATGAAATCTATAAAATAGCAGAAGTTTCCTTGCGTTGATTGTAATTTCAATTTTTGAAAAAGACCTATCAGAAAGTAAGCACAGATTCCTTGTAGTTGATAAGCTATTTGTGGAAATGAGGTCACAGTTTTTATCATACAACATCAATTCTTGGACCAAGGTCTTACGTTGTAAATCTCTTAATATAGAAGGATAATTTCTATCCAGAGTGTGATTGTTAAGTACATTCGTGCTAGCCTGAATACGGCGATGAATGTCCTCTGTCTTACTTTTTTTGAAGAAGAAGTACGATGACCCTCCCATTAGAATAGTTAGAACAACAGCATATACAGCTGCTAGCTTGAAAATATGCAGATATGCTTTTCTGAACAGAGACTTCGGTTTCATATAAAATCTTCACAAAAATTGCATCGAATGGAATGATAGGCTAGATTTCGATGAAGGAGATACAAACATGAAAATTTTTATCCTTAATATGCTTATTTTTTTTGGACTTTCGAAAGCTCAGGCTGGGGTTTCTCAGATTATCATAGAGTCAGTTGATCAATCTAAAGATGGAGTTAGTCCTGCCCAGTTCAAACCTGATTCGGATGGGACTGGATGCAGCCGCTGCTAGTAATCTTAAGTTTTCTTATGTTTCTTATCGGCTGCTCAAAGGAAGTGAATGTGATTACTGTGTCTTTGAATCCACGAGAGGCCTTCAGTAGCCTGGATCCTATGGCCATACAATATACCAATGAATTCTATCTCTTAGAGAATTTAACTACACGATTAGTTTCATTCGATGAAAATGGTGAATATCAGCTTGAGCTGGCTTCTAGTATTAATAAAATCAGCGAATACGAATACGACGTTAAAATAAGAAAGACGTATTTTAGTAATGGTGACCTCGTAACTTTGAAAGATGTGAAACATTCTATTGAGCGATCATTGCAAGGAACTTCGCACACAAATCTGAAAGATTATATAAGTGAGATCCTCTTATCTGAAGACAGCTTGAAAATAAAATTAAAAAAAGCCTCGAGATCATTTTTTTACTATCTTTCGCTCCCAGACTTAGGGATCCTTCATTCTAGTCAATATTCAAAAAAGACTCTTCTTGCCGCCGATTTTACTGCCATTTCATCCGGACCTTTTTATTACAAAATAGATGGAAGTAGTTTCAGTCTTTTGAAGAATAAGTATTATAATCTTGGAGTAGTTAATTATCCTGATGAGATTAGGTTAAGAAATCCTTTTAATGAAAATTCAATTTCACTCCTAAAGTCAGGGGATTAGACCTTGGACAGGTTAGTGTTAAGGACTTTTTGTCGGAACGGACATTGAACGAAAACTTACGTGTTATAGGGGTTCCTTCGGATTCATTAACCTATTTGTATTTTAATGAGAATGCAAAAGGTTTCAAAGATGATAAGCACCGGCTATGGATTAAAAAATTAATACTTGAAAACTTCTCAGTACCTAAATCTCTCCATCAATTTGCTCGTCGGAGTGTTCAGTATTTTCCGCCAGAGTCAAAAGCATATATACCTGAAACACAGATTGACTCGATTGTAAGGTCTAATCTTCCAGCTAGTCCTCCAAAGGACTTCCCAAAAAAAGTTATTATCCATACGTATTCAACTGTTTATAACGTAACGATTGAAAATCTTGTTAGGCAACTTGAGAAGATACCTGATGTCAAAGTTGAAATTAAAAATGATATTAAACCTGCAGACTACATTAATAAAATGAAGTCTGGGGAATTCGAAATTTTCTTGAATGTCATGTCAACGGACTTTCGGACCCCTGTTGAGGCAATTAATTTTGAATTTTTCTCTGCTGATTCTGTCCTTAGGGATAAAGATGGCAGCGTGAGTAGAAATTTTGAAAGATACCAAGCTGCACAAGATGGCATAGAGGAGATTAAAAGCCTTCAGGAGATTTCAAAGACAATCTTGTTAAGTGATCAGGTCATTCCATTGTTCCATTCTGCTATCCCGTTTGTTTACAATTCAGACAAGGTCGATCTAAGTGATTTGAATCATCTATTCATTCTGAATTTTTGGAAGATCAAGAGTGGTAGATGAAACTGAAAAATCTTGTCGATGATTTAGTTCAGAAGCATAGCCTTAAATATTATTTTTATAATAAGGAAGCATTTTCAGATTTGTATCCCGCTGCATATTTGAAGATTGATTATAAAGGAAAAAGTTACGAAGCTTGGGGCGTTTCCAAAGGAGACAAAGATTTAGCTTTCTTTAAAGCATTGGTTGAATTGATTGAAAGAATAAGTATTTCTGAAACATGTGGATATTTTTTTAAAGAGAATCGTTTTTTTGGAGAAACTGTCACTTTAACTCAAATTTCTCAAAAGTTCGCTGTTGGAACTAAGTTATTAAATTCTGACAATTCGAATGGAGCAGCTGTTCATCTTACTAAGTCGAAGGCAATAGAGTCAGGGCTCAACGAGCTGATTGAGAGGCATACAATCTTGTCTGCTCTTTATCTTAATATCCCGCCTTTGCCCTATACTGGTAAGGTAATTTGCCTTAATGTTTTGGAGAAATATAAAATTAAATTCTACTATTGGGGCTCAAACAATAGATATGTTGTAGTTGCTGTTCATCTATTGGATAACGGTGGTCTTCAATTCTCTCATGCGTGTTCCAAGAAATTAGATTCTGCTGTTTTGAAGTCATTTGAGGAGCTAACTCCAAATATAATATCGCAATTTGACAATCCCGTCGTTGTTAAGGATTTTGCTGTTAGAGAAGGAAGCATAAAGAGTTTTAATTTGTATTGGAAATATAGTGGAGATAGGCGGGTCCTTGATTTTTTTAATTCCAAGAGAGAGAGAGTTTCATCTCAAATTCCAGTGCTCAAAGATATTTATTATTCAGAAATAAATATCTCAGAGGTATTTCAAAAGATAGGCTATCCCTTTTGTTGCCTTAAAGTTATATCCCCACAAGCTCAGCAGTTATTTTTTGATAATTGGAATGAAAAGTATATTCACCCAGATATTTATATCCCCGGACGTTTACCAGCTTTCCCTCACATTATTGCCTAGCTGCTTCAATACTAGCTACTAAAGATTTCTTCAAGACGATTCAAATTCACTTTCGAATCAAACTCTCTCTTCACTTTCCCAACACCATTCTCCACAACCGCCGCATTCGGATTACCATTCTTAAAACTAGCTACAATCTTCGTCATAGCTTGAACATCAAAAGGCTTCACCAACCAGCCGGTCTTACCATCTTCAACGATCTCCGGATTTGAACTAATGTCCCAACATACTGTCGGTAGACCATATTGGAGAGTTTCAATAAGTGTATTCGCCGAACCTTCATAAAGACTCGTGAACACAAACACTTCAAGTGAATTAAAAAACGCCGGCATATCACTAACATGACCAAGAAGCTTCACTTGCTCCTGGAGCCCAGCTTCATCAATCATCTTCTGAAGATCTTTATGAAGTTCACCCTCACCAGCGATAAGAAGTTTGAAGTTCATGCCATCAGCTTTAAGAAGTTTCGCCATCTCAATCAAATATTTCTGACCTTTCTGTTCTGTCAGACGTCCAGCATTTCCAATAACAACTTCATTACCTTTCTTCTCATAAAGCTTCTTACTCTTATCAACTTCCTTCGAGGTATCCACACCATTATAGATCAGAACCATTTTATTCTCAGGAAACCAAGACTCGTTACCTTGTTTAAGACTGCGACCAATTTCCTTCGAATTCACCACAACGTGAGTCAGCACATTCGTGAACAAGAAACGGTTAAGCCACGTATTTCGAAGTGGGTGAGGCATCCCACGGCGATAAATGATTTTCTTAACACCTGCAATTCTAGCAGCTAGGCCAGCAAGCTTTAAATCCGCCGGTAAGTTAAGCACAATTGCATCCACGCCTTTAACTTTGAAGAAAACAGCCAGTGTTAAAACCTTAACTGGGTTTAAGAAGCTTAGATTTCCTACATGAAAACGAAACACATCCAGACTTTCACGCACACCTTTATTCCCAAGTTCCGAACGCATGTTCGTAAGAAGGAGAACCTTGTTACCTCTGCGAATGAATTCCTTGGCCGTCGTGAAGTGCCACTTCTCTCCGCCTCCCCAGGCCTTGTTAGAGTTAAAGAAGCAAACAGTCTTTGTCGGAGTCGTCATAATTGTCCTAAAGCTTAAAAAAATGTGGTTCGAGTCTACCGCGAGCGGTATAGGATATAAAGTATGAAAAACCTCACTTTTGCTCTGACTTTAACCATTCTCACCACTTCGGCGTCTGCAAAAGAGGTCGAAAGAGTTACCCTGATCAATCACCAAGGGAACAAAGAAGTCTTCAATCGAAATGAGAAGGGCAACATTATTGGTACGAAAAAGGTATTTAGTCCCAGAGGGTATCTCATCTCAGAAGGTAAGTTTGAAGAGGGTAAGGAGATTGGTCTTCATAAGCGCTACTTTCCTAACGGTAAAATTGAATCTCTCATCTATCACCCCGACATGCGGATCGATTACTCGGAAGATGGAAAGATCATTCAACTTGTGTGTGCTTCGGTTGCTTATCTAGAAGAAGATAAAAACCTCTGCGGCTGGAACAAAATTTCAAATGTTACAGTCAATGGTCGAAATTATACCTATGAACAAGGGAAACTCATTAAGTTCCAAGATTTCCACTCCAAGGGAAAACTCAAAACTGAGAATGTGTATCAAGGTGAGAATGAAACTCGAAAGAATTTCTATCCCTCTGGAAAATTGAAGTCCGAAAAGTTTTTGGTATCAAAAGAACTTCAGGCAGAAAAAGACTACTATGAGAATGGTAAACTCAAGGCCGAATTTAAGTACGAGCTAAAAAACGGAGAAGTTTTTTATTATAAAAAAACATACTTCGAGAACGGTAATCCAGAAGTCGAAGGAAAATTTAAACGCGATCCCAAGCACAGTTATGATCTGGCAATTGGTCTTCGTAAAACCTACTACGAAATCACTGGACTTGCTTATGAAGAGAATCATAACAACGAAGGTCAGTTAGATGGCGAAAGTATTTACTACGGAGAGAACGGACGAGTGACGATCAGACGCGTTTATAAAAACGGCGAACTCGTCAGCGAGAAAAATTTCTAATAATTCGGAATCTTTCTCATGTGGTACAAGGTCCAGTTATCATGGATTTCTTGATCAAGAATCTCCCATTCATAGAATAAATACTCTGGGAAATAAGCATCGGCCGGTCCCTCATAATCTACAATCGAACATAAAAACTCAGAAAGATAAGGCAATGTGAGCTCATAGATCTCAGCTCCACCCATCACATAAATGGTCGTGATATCATTTTGTTCGGCATACTCGAGAATCTGATTCATCGTCTGAAAATAAGCCGAATTGTTCTTACTCAGAACTAAGGCTTTTTTCGCACCTTCAATTCTCTGGCCATGATGATCAAAGTTTTTTCGTCCGACTAATACCACCTGATCTCGGATACTTTCCTTAAAATTTGCATACTCATCCGGTATGTTCCAGGGAACTTTTCCGTTGAGCCCAATTTCACGTTTTTTTCCGAGCGCCGCAATGGCAATAAACTTAACCTTCATTCTTGAGATTATACCTCGGGCGGGGTGTCATTAGTAGACGTAGGGCTACCTATTTCGTAATATTGGGGGCATGAAAATACTAATTACTGGTGGCGCAGGTTACATTGGCTCTCACGTTGTGAAGGCCCTTGGGCAGTTGGGCTACGACATTACCGTTTTTGACAACCTTTCTACTGGTCACAGAGAAGCAGTTACCTACGGCGATTTAGTTGTGGGTGATCTTTCTGATAAGGCCAAGTTGGATGAGCTTTTTAAAACTCGTAAGTTTGAAGCGGTTCTTCACTTCGCCGGAAGCATTGTAGTTCCAGACAGTGTTTCTGATCCTCTTGGCTATTACTTGAACAATACTGTGAACTCGCACTTTCTTCTGTCTCTTTGCCAGAAGTATGGCGTGAATCAATTCATTTTCTCTTCAACTGCTGCCGTATACGGCATGCCGGGTGATGGTGTTTGTCGTGAGGATTCTCCGCTTGCTCCTATCAATCCCTATGGCCAGTCAAAGCTTATGACTGAACATATGCTGAAAGATTTATCGTTTGCATCTAACTTCCGCTATGTGGCCCTAAGATACTTCAATGTATCTGGTGCTGATCCGGAAGGTAGAATTGGCCAATCATTCCCTAAAGCAACTCACTTAATTAAAGTCGCTTCAGAAACTGCCTGCGGTAAACGCGAGAAGATGGACATCTTTGGAACAGACTACGCAACTCCAGATGGAACTTGTGTGCGTGATTATATTCACGTAACTGATCTTGCCGACGCTCACGTGAAGGCGCTTGAGTATCTTGCGAAAGGTGGAAAGTCTGAAGTTCTAAACTGTGGTTATGGCCATGGCTTCAGTGTTAAAGAAGTAATCGCTCGTGTGAAAGAAATTACAGGTGTGAGCTTCACTGTCGTTGAAGGCCCTCGTCGCCCTGGAGATCCAGCAAGCCTAACGGCCAAAGCTGATCGCATCCAGCAAGTGATTGGCTGGAAACCAAAGTACGATGATCTCAACGTCATCATCAAATCCGCTTACGAGTGGGAAAAGAAAAGACCTTTCTAATGAAAAAGAAAGCTGTTGTTGTACATTCTGGTGGAATGGATTCAAGCCTCTGCCTTGCAGTGGCGATTAAAGAATTCGGCGCTGAAAATGTGCTCTCACTTTCATTTACATATAACCAACGCCATTCAATTGAACTTGCTCGCGCCATTGAAATCTCACTTCATTTCGGAGTGGATCATGTGGAACTTGATCTAAGCTGCCTTTCTCAGATTACTGAGAGTGCTCTAATTGGTCACGGCACTGCCATTGAACACAAGAAAGGCGAAACTCCGAACACGATTGTCATTGGACGAAACGGTCTTATGGCCCGACTTGCTGCCATTCACGCAAACACTCTAGGTGCTAACTGCATCTATATGGGAGTAATGGAACTGGAAAGTGCGAACTCTGGTTACCGTGATTGCTCTCGTGCTTATATGGATGTTGTGCAAACCGCTCTTCGCATGGATTTCGCGAACGATACATTTGAAATTCGCACTCCGCTGATTCTTATGAATAAAAAAGAATCAATGGAGCTTGGGTATAAGCTCGGTGTTTTAGAATACCTTCTGGAAAAAACTGTGACCTGTTACGAGGGAGTAGAGAAGGAAGGTTGTATGAAGTGCCCGGCCTGCAAGCTTCGTAATGAAGGGCTAAAGATCTTCTCTCTGGAGCATCCGGATTTCAAATACTCATACAAAGAGAAGATCCTGAATCTTATAGCTTAGTAGCGACGAACTCTTTCCACGTATCAAGCAGAAGTTCTTTAAATTCTTCGCCTTCATCATCCGTTGGCTCTTCATCAGCAAGATAGTCATCCATATCCGCAACTGTGTCTTCTAATTCATCAATCAGTTCCGCCAGGTCTTCATCGTCACAGTTTTCTGTATTCGTACCTGAAAGACTCATGGCCGTGAGGAAATAATCTAACTGATTTTTAGCAAGTTCAAGGAAACTACGAACGTCTTCTTCCGGTTGAAACATTTCAGAAAGAGCTTTCTTTAAATTGCGGCTTTGCTCGTCCCAAAGCTTACGAAGCTCGGGCTCAAGTGCTGTTCTCGCTTCTGGAACTTCCTCAAAAATTTCTTCCATCACCTTGTTAAAAGGCATTGGTTTTTCAGCACAGAGAACGCCTAAAAAGAAGGCCTTCACCTGGTCAGCGGTCAAATCTAGGTCTGTTTGATTGATAAGTTCTTGAAGTTGCATTGGAATAGTCCTCTTAGGTTTCGGTAATTATTACCAGAAACGGGCCTTTTTTCCCACCTATAAACCTTAAAAGGCCATAATCGGGCCGAGGTTTATATGAAAAACGTAGCATCATTCATGAACTTAATTTACTGGGGCACGAAAGTTACTTTGCTGCTCTATTTCTTTAAAGAAGCTATCTCGTTTATTTCTTAAACGGATCTTCCATTTTCTCGCCGTTCTGCAGACGCCAGATTTTTACTGCACGGATGAAAACGTTGTAGGCAGCGAGTGCTGAAACAACGAAACCATGAGTTCCATCTAGAATCCCCAAACGCCAGAAATAGTGACGAACAAAACGTCCAAACGGACGGAAGAAGAGATACGCCAGACCGATCTTTTTACCGGTCTTTTGGAATTTATGATAGCGATCGAAAGCTCCCCAAGTGGTGTAACGATCGGCCTTCTTGAGGTATGAAGCAAGGTCTTTGTAAGTGTAGTGAAGAAGCTTATGCTTCAAGATGCTGATCTCACCTTTCGACTCAATCTCCGCATGCACGTGCTTGTTTTGATATTTACACTCATCACGTTTAAATAAACGAATCACTTTATCCGATTGCCAGCCAGAGTAGTTGATTCTCTTATCCATGAAATTATTTCGACGATAGATCCAGAAACCAGAGTACTTCGTACCCGTTTTAAGCACGCCTTTGATTTCTTCCACGAGTTCCGGAGTGGGGCGCTCATCCGCATCCAACAGGAAGATCCAGGGATTACTTGCCTGAGGAATGGTCCAGTTCTTTTGAGAGGCAGAATGTTCATACTCACGCTGAAGGAGGCGAACCTGAGGAAATGACTTCACGATCTCAACCGTTTTATCAGTCGAAAAAGAATCAACTACAATGATCTCATCACACCAAAGAACCGATTCAATGGCGGCCTTAATGTGAACTTCTTCATTAAAAGTAGGGATGATAGCTGTGATTTTTTCCATAGTTTTTGCACTCTTGTCAGATTACAATGAGTGTAACTTATGAGTGACGCCTCGTCTAAAAATATTCTTATTATCCAAACCGCTTTCATTGGAGACACCATCCTTGCCAGCCAATTTGTACGCGCTGTCAAAGAGCAGTTTCCAAATTCCAAGATTCATTTTTTCCTTCGTAAGGGCAATGAATCAGTGATTCAAGGGCTTCCTACCATCGAGAAAACCTGGATCTGGGACAAGCAGGGCGGAAAGACGAAAAATCTTTTTAAACTCATTTCTGAGCTTCGTAAGATCAAGTTTGATATGGTCTTCAATCTTCACCGCCATTTTAATTCTGGGCTGGTGACGTCGATGATGAAATCTCCTATTAAAGTGGGCTTTAAGCAAAATCCAATGAGCTTTGCTTTCACTCATAAAGTAAATCACCAGATTCCTGATCCAAGAGGCTGGCATGAAGTTCAGAGAAATCTTGAACTTCTAAAACAAGCTGTCCCAACTCTACAGATTGTGGATAACTCAAAAAATTACAAACCTGAACTTCCGATCCAGCAGAAGAACATCGATAAGGTTTCTCAGTACATCACTGATAACTATTTTGTGGTAGCACCTGCTTCGGTGTGGTTTACCAAAGCATGGAGTGAGCACAAGTATCGTGAACTCACAGTGGAACTTGCGAAGCTAGGGAAGGTTTACTTTATCGGCGCGCCTTCTGATAAGGATCTCTGCGATCGCATTAGACAGGACAATCCAAATACTGTGAATCTTTGTGGCGGTTTAAATCTTTTAGATTCGGCCGCATTGATGAAAAATGCTCGAAGAGTATTCGTAAACGATTCAGCTCCTCTCCATCTTGCTTCTTGTGTGAATGCTAAAACGACCGCCGTGTTCTGTTCGACCATTCCTGGTTTTGGCTACACACCCCTGGCCGATGATTCAGTAGTGGTAGATGTAGGTGATTCACTATCTTGTCGACCTTGCGGTCTTCATGGTTATAAAGCTTGTCCTCTTGGACACTTTAAGTGCGCTGAAGACATCGAAATCAAGAAAGTCATGGCGACGATACACTAGGAACTATTCTTCCAAGTTCTCCACTGTCAGTTGAGAAATAGAGAAAACCATCCGGCCCAGGACGGAGATTTCTAAATCTATAACCAGCATCTGAAAATAGAATCTCTTGATTTGTTACGGTCGATCCATCGAGAGAGATTCGTCGAATCTGCCGACCTCTAAGACACGCAATATAGAGATCCCCTTGGTAAAATGTAATTCCCGATGGGGCAATGGCAGGAGTCCAGCTTGCTAAAGGATCCACAAAGCCAGGCGCACTTTGTCCTAATTCTCCTGCAGGTTCTCCTCTTGTAACTAATGGCCAGCCATAATTGTTTCCTTGCTCGATGATATTAAGTTCATCACCACCAGTGGGCCCGTGTTCTACTTCGAAGAGGTCATTCGTTCCTGGTCTGATGGCCAGTCCCTGAACATTTCGATGACCTGAACTCCAGATCTCAAGTCCACTTCCATCATCATTCATTCTGACGATCTTACCTAGAAAAGAATTCGAGTCCTGCGCGCGACTAGGTTCATTTTGATCACCTAGACTTAAAAAAACTTTTCCAGCGTCATCAAATTCGATCCTACATCCAAAGTGAATAGAGGAACTATTAGCATTATTGGCAGAGAATAATTTTTGCACATTATTGAGTGTGCTCTCATTGAGTTCACCACGTCCTAGCGCAATTGTTCGGCCTGGTTCCGAATAACAAAAATAAACCAGCTGATTAGAATCAAAGTTTGGATGTAATTCAAGATCAAGTAGACCACTTTCACCAGATGAAGAAATAGGAGGTAAGCCTGAAATATCTGAGGTTGAATTTTGATTAGGATCCCAGACGAGTAAATGGCCTGATCGTTCGGTAAAAATGATTCGCTTATCAGGAAGAAAATCAAATCCCCAGATCACATCAGATCTATCGAGAAGAACTTCTAGTTGAGTATTTTCCTGCTGAGACTGAGGAGCATCACTACCAGAATCGTTATTGCTGCAAGCGATTGCAAAAAAGAGAATGAAAATGAGAAAATGCATAACTCCTCCTGCTTAAGTTCAAGCAAGAGGAGTGCCAGAATTATTGAGAGATTCGCCCGAGTTTGCCTTCGTCCGTCGAGAAATACAGTTTCCCATCCGGTCCAGGTCTTAAGTTTCTAAAACGCCAATCAAGATTCTTATAAAGTTCATCTTGTTTAACGACCTTATTGTCCTTCATTTCCAGGCGATGAATGTGTTGACCTGAAAGTGTGGCGAGATAAATGTTTTTATTCCAAAAGGTCATGGCCGAAGGAGAGATAGAAGGAACCCAATGTTCAACTGGATTTTCCATACCTGCTTTCTGATTCCCTTCACCAATTTTCGGGCCGTAGTATTCGCGACCAAAAGTCACCACTGGCCAGCCGTAGTTCGCACCTTTTTTAATGAGATTGATTTCATCTCCTCCACGCGGGCCCATCTCGGCCTCCCATAGTTCCTGCGTCTCTTGATTCATCACAAGTCCTTGTGGACTTCTGTGACCCAATGACCAGATCTCTGGTTTTGCATCTTTAGTAGAAACAAATGGATTATCTTTTGGAACTGTTCCGTCTTCGTTGAAGCGAAGGATTTTTCCTTGATGATACTTTAGATCTTGAGCACGTTCTCTATTATCGCGATCACCGACAGTAACGAAAATGTGACCTTTGCCATCGAATTCAATGCGCGAACCAAAATGTAGATCTTCTTTGTTAGGTTCATGGGCCGAAAATAATTTCTTGAACTCAACCAGTCTGTTGTCTTGAAGTTTGGCGCGAGCAAAAGCAGTTGTCGCTTTTTCACCGACAGGTTCAGAGTAGGTGAAGTAAATGAATCCATTTGTTGGATGAACTCTAACGTCTAATAGACCACCTTGTCCGACGGCATAGACCTTAGGAAAACCTGTAATAGGGACCTCTTTTTTGGTCTTCGGATCGACCACAAAAACCTTTCCAGAGCGTTCAGTGAAGATGATTCGGCCATCCTTTAAAAAGTCGAAACCCCAGATCACGTCATCGTGATTTACCAACACTTCTGGCATGGGCTGCTTGGCGAAACT
This sequence comes from Peredibacter starrii, assembly GCF_034259205.1. GTDB lineage: Bacteria > Bdellovibrionota > Bacteriovoracia > Bacteriovoracales > Bacteriovoracaceae > Peredibacter > Peredibacter starrii. The sequence goes on from NZ_CP139487.1 coordinate 764,325, forward strand.
TAACGAAGAAATTACTGAAATTATTAGGATTGGAATGATTTTCATGCATCCATTTCATCATAGAAATTAATAATATCAAGCGCATAGCAATATATTAAGTTTGTCTAAACTTTAGGGGGAAAGCATACGATAAAATACTGACCTTTATCACGTTTATGAGGAATTTATGAACCTAAGTTGGAAAAGTTTTAGCTTCCGTAAGAAGACTCTCACTCTCTTAGTTGCTGCTATGATCCCGCCATGGCTGATCGTTTCTTTCTATGTTCTCCCTCTAATGAAGAAGAATATGTATGAAGATAAACAGACCGCTGTTCGCCAAACCGTGGACGTGGTTTCAAAGGCCCTTGAGCACTATCACACGCTTTATACTCAAAATGTATTGAGTGAAGAAGAAGCAAAACAAGGTGCGCTTAATCTCATCAAACAATTACGTTATTCAGAGAAAGAATATTTTTGGATCAATGATCTTCATCCAAAAATGGTGATGCATCCACTTAAGCCCGAACTGAACAATTCGGATCTTACGAATAACAAAGATCCAAATGGAAAAGCATTGTTCATGGAAATGGTAAAGCTTGTACAAACACCGGCGAACGAAGGTATCGTTGAGTACATGTGGCCCAAGCCAGGTTCACCAAAGCCAGAACCAAAAATCAGTTTCGTTCGCCAATTTAAACCTTGGAAATGGGTAGTTGGTTCAGGTGTGTATGTCGATGATATTGAAACGGCGATTTCTGCTTTCCGAATAAAAGTTTTATCGGGTTTTGCTTTTGCTTTCATCGTTGCCTACATCATTTTCTACGTCTTCACAGGACGTTTGATGGACATGCTGACTCAGACTGTTGCTGATACGACCGAGGCCGGTGGACAAGTTCTAACTGCTTCTGAAATGCTCGCGACTGCAGGTAATAATGTTGCTCAGGGTGCCACTGAATCTTCTTCTCGAATTGAGGAGTCGCTTAAATCGGTAAGTGATCTTAATACGATTGTTCAAAACAATAAGAGTCGCGCTACTGCCGCGGCCGAACTGGCCAAGAGTTCCGAAGATGGAGCACATCAAGGTACAGTTGAACTTAAAAAGCTCATCGATGCTATTAATGTGATGGCCAAGACCTCGGAAGAGATCACTAAGGCCATGAGAATTATCGATGATATCGCCTTCCAAACAAACCTTCTGGCCTTGAACGCTGCAGTTGAGGCGGCCCGTGCTGGTGAACAAGGGAAGGGCTTTGCAGTAGTAGCGGACGCTGTTAGAGGTCTTGCTTCTAAATCAGCCGAGGCCGCAAAAGAAGTTCAGACTATTGTCCAAAATAGCGTGGATCAATCCCATCTTTCGCTGAAGCTTGCCGGTAACTCGGACAAGGCATTGGATAACATTCTCTCGTTTGTTAAAAAAGTGAGTGTGCTTAACCAGGAAATTTCGGAATCCACTGAGCAGCAAACTCAAGGGATTGCTTCAATTCACGAGGCGATGGAAGCATTGAAGAATCAGTCTCATCACTTCGCTTCTGCCGCCGAAGAAACAGCAGCAACATCAGAAGAAATGTCTTCTCAAGCGAAGAACTTGCAGGAGATGGTGAATAAAATTGCCACTGAAGTAAAAGGTCGAGCGGCCTAAATCACTCTGATGAATTGCTCTTTGGGCATTCTGATTCTTGGGCCGTAAACACCTTTCTTGTCTCTCTTACCAACACTAATTGCCATTACGACCTGGGTCTTTCTCGGAAGACCCAGGATCTTTTTAATGCGATTTGAATCGTAACCTTCCATTGGACAAGTGTCGTATCCATAGGCCGAGAAACCAAGCATGATGTTTTCACAGGCCAGTGCTGTCGATTTTACCGCCCAAATTTTCATATCAGACCATGAAGTAGGTTCACGAGGAATGGGTTTAAAAAAACCAATGGCCGTGATGCCGATTTTTTTAATTACGCCCCAAATTCCAAGGAAGCCTTGAGAGTAGGCTATAGGGACAAGCTTCTCATAATAAGCACGCGCAGACTTAGGTACGTTCCCTTGATCTTCAAAGTGCTTCAACATCTGAACACGAGTTTTCTTCCATTGTTCAGGATGCGCGACAGCTACGATAATTTCTTGGGCCGTCCTGGCCGCAGGTTGATTGAAGAGTGCCTCCACCAATGATTTCTTCTTCTCAGGATTTCTCACCCAATAAAATTCCCAGCATTGAAGATTGGATGAATTAGGTGCCAGTAGTCCCCATTCCAAAACTTTTTGCACAACTTCTTCCGGCACTTTCTCATCTGTATAGACGCGTACTGATCGTCTGTTCTGCACGATGTGATCAAACTCTTCAGGAGAAGTTTGATTCATCTTTTCATGATGTTCATAGTCTGGAATTTTTGTGAGGATTTCTGCGGGATCGTTCATGTTGGTCACCTTTGTCTCATCATATGCCCCGGTTTATTTTAACGTAAAGCTTTAAGTGACGAACATTTCACTCAATGATGCTGGCCTCATTCCTGCATTCTAAAGAAACGTCAAATTTTGCAAAGGAGTGCATATGAATGAAGACATTCTAAAAGGTAAGTGGAATGAAATTAAAGGCGAGATTCGTTCACGCTGGGGCAAGTTAAATGACGACGAGCTAGAAGGGATGCGCGGCAATTTCACTTCGATTGGCGGCCTACTTCAGCAGCGCTATGGATTAAAACAAGATGAGGCTCGTGATGGATTAAATAAAATCCTTTCTCGCTTCAATTCTCGTGTAGAGGATTTTAAAGACGATCTTCGAGACGATAATTCAGCTCATCCTTAACAAAACAGGTTTCCAGCATCTTTAGCTCAGAAGATGCTGGAAATCTTCCATATTAAGTTTTCCACTGAAATACTCATCATCATCTTCCGCCATCAGATCACGGAAAAGTTCACGCTTACTCTGTTGAAGAATAAGAACTTTTTCTTCCACTGATTCTTTAATGATCGGTCGATAGACTGTGAGTTTATTTTCCTGGCCGATACGGTGAGCTCGGTCAATCGCTTGTCGCTCAACCGCCGGGTTCCACCATGGATCCATCAGGAAAATGTAACTAGCGGCAGTTAGGTTCAATCCGAACCCCCCCGCTTTAAGGGAGATTAAGAAGATCTGAGCGTCGCCATTCTGGAAAAGTTCAACTTGTTCGCCACGCTTTTTAATCGATTGAGAACCGTCGATTCGGGCCATCTTCCAGCCCGCAACTTTGATCTTGTTTTCAATCATATCGAGGTATGTGGTGAACTGAGAGAAAACGAGAGTCTTGTGACCTTCAGTCACAAGCTGCTCAAGGTTTTCCATCAAGAAATCAATCTTAGTTGAATTGAGGCTTGCTTGTTTCTGCCACAGACAAAGTTGTCTCATCTCAAGAAGAGATTTCAATACTTCACCGTAACGTTTAGCACCTGGAGCGATCATATTTGAACGAACAGCATTGAGTTTCTGCTGATATACTTCACGCTCTTCCGGAGAGAAATCAAGGAACACATGGTTCTCAATTTTTTCTGGAAGCTCTTTTAATACCTGATCTTTCGTACGTCTTAAAATGAATGGCTTAACCGTTCTACGAGCAAGAAGACGGTTCTTGTTTTTCGAAGTGGATTTCACTACACCTAAGTCACCCCATACACCAGGAACACACAGATCCATGATGTTGTAGAACTCTGAAAGGTCATTTTCCACAGGTGTACCCGTAAGACAAATACGGAACTTCGCTTTAAGTTGTCGAGCAGCGTTGGCACCGAGTGAACGGATGTTCTTTAAGTGCTGAACCTCATCGAAAATAAGAATATCAAATTCTTCCTGGCCGAGAGTCGAGAACGACTCTTTTTTCATGAGACCGTAAGAAGTCAGCACCACCTGGGCACCAGTATTGAACTCACGCTCATCTCCATAATAGATAGAGTAGGTGAGGTCAGAGAATTTCTCTAACTCGTTTTTCCAGTTATAAAGAATGGAAACCGGACAAATGATAAGAATCTTCTTGGCCTTCTCTTTCAAAGTTTGAAGCAGCATGATGGTCTGGAGAGTTTTACCAAGACCCATGTCATCCGCAAGACAAGCACCAAACTTATGCTCATACAAGAAACGAAGCCAGTTATAGCCTCCCAACTGGTAAGGTCGAGCAATATCAACAAAGCGAGGATGCACATCATATTGAGGCATATCCTGCATCGTCATGATCTTTTCGCAGAACTTTTCTTCTTCTTCCGTCAGAGCACCTTCAATACCTAAACGTTTAAGTTCAAATAATTCAAAGATTCGAGAACGCTGAAGGAAAAGACCAAAGCGCGAAAGTCCTTTTGAAGACTCTTTCTTTTCGCCTTCAAACTTCGTATAGCGCTTCATAAAGCGCAAAAGATCTTTTTGTTCGTCAGAAAGAAGAACCAGACCTTTGCTTGAAAGCAGGAAGTTATCTGTGATCTCAGCGTTCTTAATGACATCAAGATCATCATCATTAACAATCAGATCCAGCTGAAACCAATCGAGCTTTTCTTTGTTTCTCTCGAAACGAATGCTGCTCTTCCATGTACGAATCTGCTGTTGATCGTAGAAAATAGGAATTTTAAGCGGAGTGAGCTGCTGATAAAAGTTCGCAACACCCTCAAGTAAATTATTTTTAGGAATCTGGAATACGATCTTACGGTCTTCTTTAAAGTAGAACGAAGTCTTGAATCCAATTTCACCAAAACTATCCAGGAAGGCCAGGAACACCTTACGGAAGGTCTTAGTGTTAAGCATGAAGATTTTTTTAAAGGCCGGATCAAAGAACGGAAGCTCGTCATCTTTCATGATAAGAGAGATCCATTCCGACATGAGGTTCTTCTTCGAAGCAGTATGGAGATACTTTTTATGGAAGAAGGTCTCGCGATCAAAGTCTTCAATCAAGGTCTTAAAGAAAAGAATCGCATCATTTTTAGTTCTGAAGCTTCCGGCCCACCCTTGCTCACTTACAAAAAGAAGGAACGGAGAAGGCATAGGTACTAATTTCTGATCAGCTGTGAATAGTTCCAGCTCAAGATTCAGGAAACTCTTTCTGGGAGATGGATTAATCGAAAAACGATACTCCATATCTTCCACTGGGAAGCTTTCCCACGCTTCACCCTCAATCAGAATGTCGCCAGTTCCTTTGTCACGAAGAGGAAGGAAAAGACGAATCAGATCCTGAACGTCTCCAATCACATCTGTGAGTTTTAGTTTTGAAACTAGTTCACGTAAATCGTTGGGAAGATCAAAGGCCTCACCCGTTTTCCAGTTGAAGAGATAAAGCACGTCAAAGATAGAAACTTCTTTAACCGTATTATCACCATCGACCCAGCTAAACTGATAAGTGAACTTTTCATCTACATAAAGAACATCGCGATACTCTTCAAACTCAGAGGCGCGAATAAGATTTACCAGAAGCTTCCCCTTCCACTTTGATGGAGCAGGGAAGTTTACCACTTTACGATTAGTGAGGGTGTATTGAAGCGAGCTAAACGTTGAGTTCATCTTCGCACCAGGAATACTTGGTGCCGCTTTCATCAGAGTTCCGTAACGTTCTACGTGAACACCTTCTTGTGCCATGAGGCTCAGAGAAATAGGTTGGCCACCAGTTTGTTCCTGCTTATCTTGGAGATCAGAGAACTTAATTAAAAGACTGGCAGTATGGTGACAAGCCTTTTCCGGACTCCAAAGTTTACAAGTACATTGAGTCGTTAATTTCTCAACTCCTTCAACTCGCTTGAAACTAATTTTGGATTCGTAGTTCGTGTTGTTTTCAGCAACGATTCCCGAAACGATGAAGTAAGTTTCAAAACTTCCCTTCATGAATGAGAGAGAAACTCTTCCTTGTTCAACCATCTTCTGAGCGAGAAAAACTGTCGCAGCTTCAAAGCTTCTTTGAATGAGTGCCTGAACCGGAGAATTATTATTCGTATATTCCATATGCCCTAGCTTCTAAAAGATTAGTATAGGGCAATTTCTGTTAAATGGCAGGTTATTTACTCATGAAAAAAAAGGCCCTCTCGCGAGGGCCTTGATTTTTAGTTGTCTAGGTAAGACTTAAGGAGCTTAGCTCTCGACGGGTGACGAAGCTTTCTAAGTGCTTTCGCCTCGATCTGACGAATACGTTCACGTGTAACGAAGAAATCCTGACCAACTTCTTCAAGAGTATGGTCTGACTTCTCACCGATACCGAAACGCATACGAAGAACTTTTTCTTCTCTTGGAGTAAGAGTAGAAAGTACCGAACGAGTCTGTTCAGAAAGAGTCACGCTCATCACAGCGTCAGCTGGAGAGATGATCTTCTTATCTTCAATGAAGTCACCAAGTGATGAATCTTCTTCCTCACCGATTGGAGTTTCAAGAGAGATGGGCTCTTTCGAGATCTTGAACACTTTTTTAACTTTATCTACAGAAAGCTCCATCTTCTCAGCGATCTCTTCCGGAGTTGGTTCACGACCAAGCTCTTGGATAAGCTGACGAGAAGTACGAGCTAGCTTGTTGATTGTCTCGATCATGTGAACCGGAATACGGATCGTACGACCCTGATCCGCGATGGCACGAGTGATCGCCTGACGAATCCACCAAGTAGCATAAGTCGAGAACTTATAACCACGACGGTATTCGAATTTATCAACCGCTTTCATAAGACCGATGTTTCCTTCCTGGATTAGATCCAAGAACTGAAGACCACGGTTTGTGTATTTCTTAGAGATTGAAACTACGAGACGAAGGTTGGCCTCAACAAGTTGAGACTTCGCTTTATCGGCCTTTTCCTCTCCCGTTACGATGATGTTGTACACCGACTGGATATCTTCGAATGCCATACCGGCGTCAATTGCAAGACGACGAAGCTTACGAAGGATATCTTCCTGAGTACGGATCATTTGTTCGATTTTCGCGTCTGTAGTGAAAAGGTTACGAGCAAGCTCGCGCTTGAACGTATCATCTTCCATTAGACGGTCATAAAGAACTTTATAGGCGTCATCGTTGGCAACTTCGAGGAACTTGTAGATACGCTCTTGTTGCTCGTAAAGTTCACGGAACTGAAGGTAGTAAGACTTAACCGGCTCAGTGAACGAGTTAATGATCTTACGGTTGAACGTTAGATCAACAAGCTCGTTGCCGACCTTGTCCATGATCTTCTGTTCTTCTTTTTCCATTTTCTTCAGCGTTCCGTCTTCGTTAACGATCTGGCTTAGAAGATCTTTAACGTGTTCAACTACTGCGAAAATACGGTCACGTGTTTCGTGAATTTCTTTTTCTTGTGATTCATCATCAAGACCACGAACGAGATCTTTTACGAATTCGTTCTGCTCTTCAGCTTGAATCACTTTGTTTTTAAGTTTAACGATCTCTTCAAGAGCGTGTTTAGACTTTAGACATGAAAGAACGATTTCTTTTTCACCTTCCTCGATCTCTTTTGCGATTTTTACTTCGCCTTCACGAGTGAGAAGGGCAACAGAACCCATTTTTTTCAAGTATAGCTTAACCGGGTCGCTCGAAGACGCGCGAAGCTCAGCTTCTTCGTCAACCGATAGAGGATCTTCAGCAACTTCTGTGCTGGCCTTCTCAGCTTCCTCTTCATCAACTTCCGGTGTTTTCACCAGAATGCGGGCCTCTTCAATTTTGTCCATGATCTGATCAAGCGATGCCGGGTCAACGATGTTGGCCGGAATTGCGTCATTGATCTCTTCAGGAGTCAGATACGTCTGATCCTTACCTTTCATGACGAGACGAGAGAATTCCCGTGAGTTTAAAAATGCGACAACTACTGACATAGTATCTCCTAGAACTTAGGGCACTGTATTTTTGAGATTCAAAATCTCTTTATCTACCTTTGAGATTTCGCTCAAAATAAGATCAACTTCATTTTGCGTTTGCGAGGACTGCTGACGAACGACGAGTTCTTTGCGCTTTATCTTCAACTGGTCCATCCGTAGCATTAAGTGATAATCCTTCAACATCCGCTGAATCACTTTCTCGTTATATTTATTTCCATAGTGGAAAAGAGCATCAGTTCCAATGTCGACCATTTCTTTTGAATAGCCTCCGTACTGAAGTTCATCTTGAACAATCGACACATATTCCGCATCGTCGATTTCCAAATAAATTTTAACGAGCCATTGAATTAGTTTTTTTACCTCAACATGCCCAATAGTGGCAAGAAATTCATCTGCTTTCAAGTGCGTCAAGAACTCGGGATGACAGAGGATTTCTCGAATGAAGACCCTCTCGCTCTTGCTAGGAGGCAGGAGTACTTGACTTGCAATTTGAGTATGCAATTTCCGGGCCTCTTCCTCGTTTTCCAGAAGAATTTCTTCGTTTTCTTGAATTTTCGGTCTCTCTACAGTCTGAGGAACCTTTTCTTTTTGGCGACTTAGAAATTCTTTATAGCTATCCAAGATCGTGGCAGAGTCCGATCGTAGCCCTAGGCTTTTTGCCGCATTAACGATTCTTTCTGTGGCAGAAAGGTGTTCTTTCAAAGGAGATACCACTTCGAAAATGCGATGCAGGGTATTAAGTTTTAGATCGGTATTCTCTGGAATTGGAGAAGGCATGAGCTCCTGGATCAAGACGTCCAGGTAGATCGGAGCTTTTTCAATTCGCTCTAAAAGCGCCAAACGGCCTTCTTTTATGAGGAACTCATCCGGATCCTTATGCGGCTCAAAGGTCAAATATTTTGGCAGGACATTCACGCCAAGGAATTCTGCATTGATTCGTGCCATGGCCTTTTTACCGGCATTATCAGAATCCAATGCGAGGAAAATATTCTTCGTCATATTGGTCAGAAGACGAACAGATTGCTCAGACAACGCGGTTCCCATGGTCCCCACCGTTTGCTGAAATCCATACTGGTGCATCGTAATAACGTCGATGTTACCTTCTACCAGGATGACTTGATCGCTTTGTCGAATGGCATTCTTTCCAAAGCCAAATCCGAAGAGAATAGAGCCTTTGTTGAAAATGAATGAATCGAAAGAGTTGATATATTTTGCAACGTGATCAGTAACAGTACGGGCACTGTAGCCGCGAATCTGTCCTGAATGATCGTGAATAGGGAACATGACTCTTTCTCTAAACTGATCGTAGATGCTATTTTTTTCTTCATTGAATCGAATGATGCCAATTTCTTTAGCGACTTGACGGGCGAAATCACCATCGGCACCGGGTAGGGAATCTAAATAGTGGAAGAGGGCATTGTTCGCTGGAGCGTAGCCAATTTGCCATTGCTCAACAGTCTCGGGAGCAAGTTTTCGCTTCTCGATGAACTCCGTATAAAGTTGAGGATTTTGAGAAGCAACCTTCTTATAAAGTTTGGCCGAGGCATTTAGTACTCTCAGGGCCATTTCAATTTTTGGATTTTTCTTTTTTTCTTTTTGTTCTTCAAATGGCAGACCAAGAATACCGGCGATCTCTCGAAGAGCATCTACGAACTCAATGCGCTTAAATTCTTTTACGAATGTAATCGCATCACCACCAGCACCGCACACGAAGCATTTGTACATGCCTTTGCCGTCGTTCACTTTGAGTGATGGTTTGGTATCCGGGTGGAAAGGACAAATCCCTTCAAGATTGGCCCCACGCTTGTTCAAGGACATATAGTGCGACAGCACCATAGAAATTGGCGAATCTTTGATCCGGTCTTTCAACTCTTCAAAGGCCACGTTTATCCTTAGATCTTGCGTAGTACGATCGATTTAATCAATGTTCCCTGAGACAAGAATATCTTTTCAAACTTCGTCGTGAATTGCGATAGAAAATGTTCTGGATATTCATTACGCAGGTCACGAGACTGAAGCAGAATCTCAAAACGTTTTTCATCTTTAAGATGCTCAAGCATCCAGTCGAAGTAGCCATCGTGATCGGTCTTCACGAAAAGCGTTCCACCTGGCTTAAGCACTTTGGCACAAGCGTTCAAAAATGGTTTTTGAAACAAACGCTTCTTGTGGTGACGAGTTTTGGGCCACGGATCCGGGAAGAAGTAGAAAACCGATTGTACTTCATTCTCCTGGAACATGAATTCCAGACGCTCGCCGCGAGCACGAAGATAGCGGAAGTTTTTGTGTTCAAGTTTATCCAGTTTTTTGGCAACACTGAAGCTGCGCTTGAAACGGTGATCAAGACCGATGAAATTCACGTCGGGATATTTTTGACAATATTCCATCATGAATTCGCCGTAACCTGTTCCGATCTCAACTTCGATAGGTTTTTCGTTTTTGAAGAGCTGACCCCATTTACCAACATTGCTTTCAGCTTCTTCGTCACGAAGAACGAAAGAATCGAAGACCTCGAGCTTGTCGTGGTAAGGATTGTCGTGGGTGTACTTAAAATCAGAACGATAAGCGAAGTTATCTTCTAAGGTTTTTCTGGCCGGTTTTTCAATTGTCATAGAGGGGAAATAGCAAAAAAACACGTTGCAGTAAATAAAAAAGCCCTTCCGATTAAGGAAGGGCCTTGCTTTTTCAGATTCTAACGTCTTAGCCGATCAATTTAAGAGCACTTTGACCATTCATGTTGGCCTGAGCGAGTACCGAAGTACCTGCAGAGCCAATGATCGAGTTACGGGCCTGCTTAGCAGTTTCCTCAGCATAGTCCACATCACGAATACGGCTATTAGCGGCACTCATGTTCTCAGTGTACGTCTGCAAGTTATTCGAAGTCGATGTCAGACGGTTTTGAAGGGCACCAAGTACCGCTCTTTGACCCGACACTTTCTCGATAGCGGCATCAATCGATGCAAGACTATCTTGAGCGCCTTCTTTACTACCAACAGATAGTGAGCTTACACCCAGGGCCTCAACACCAGAATTTAATTGTCCTGGATCGAAACCAATTCTGTCTTTAAACTCATCTGCACCTGTACCGACCTGGAATTCTTGTTTTTCACCTTCACCATTCAGCAGTGTTTTACCGTTGAATTGTGTCACCTGAGAAATACGTTCCATCTCAGATTTCAGTTGTTGATATTCCAGATCCGTCATACCTCTTTCTACATCACCTACCGTATCAGAAGAAGATTGGATCGCAAGCTCTCTCATACGTGTCAAAATGTTTGATGTTTCATTCAGACCACCTTCCGCTGTTTGTACCATTGAGATACCATCGTTGGCGTTACGGTTGGCTTGTTGAGCTGAACGAATCTCTGTTTTTAATTTCTCAGAGATCGCGAGCCCTGCTGCATCGTCTGCTGATTTTGTGATTCGGTTACCCGAAGAAAGTTTTGCGAAACTTTCTTGTGTCTCACGATTCACTTTACCAACTGAGTTCTGCGCCTGAAGTGAAGCAACGTTTGTGTTAATTCTGAAACCCATAGACTATCCTCCGGTTAAAATCATTACCAACCTCCAAGTCAGATGATGGATTTGTTCGTGTCCATCATTGAGCAACCATGCTCTGTTTTTATTTTTAGGCCGCATCACCATGATGTTGCCGTTGTTGACCAAGCATTTCGGTGCGTTTTTGAGGAAACATGAGGAATATTTTGCCTAAAACATAAGAAAAAAATGGGAGAGTAATTTTGTTGAATTGATCTAAGTTCGCGAGAGAAAAAGAACGTCTGACTAGATGAGTCGTGTATTCGGTAAGATTTATTTTCAGTCAGCTTTCTCGACGTGCCATTTTAATTTAGGTAAAATTGCGAAAAAATTCTTCTTCAAAGAGAGAGTGAAATGAAAGTTCCTTTTATCGATATCCTTCGTTACGAAAACAACTTCCTCGAAACAGTATCTGCAAAGGCCGCTGAGCTTCTGAAGAACGGTCACTTTGTAGGTGGTCCAGTTGTTGGTCAGTTCGAAGCTGCACTTAAAGATTATACAAAAACTTCGTATGCACTTGGTTGTGCTAACGGTACAGATGCCATTCAACTTGCACTACGTGCTGCTGGTGTAGAGAAGAACGATAAAGTTCTTCTTCCAGATATGACTTTCTGGGCAACTTTCGAAGCGATCGTTAACGTAGGTGCTGTTCCATACACAATTGACGTATCTCGCGAAACTCTTCACCTAACTCTTGCTTCAGTGAAAGAGGGTGTAGAGAAGTTCAATCCTAAGGCGATCCTTATGGTTCACCTTTACGGATGGGCATGTCCGGAGACGCTTGAGATTCGTGAATACTGTAAATCTAAAAACGTAATCCTGGTTGAAGACTGTGCTCAGGCCATTGGTGTAAAAATCAAAGGTGAGTCGATTCTTACTAACGCTTCAGTTTCTACGACAAGCTTCTATCCTGCAAAGGTTCTAGGAGCGAGTGGGGACGCTGGTGGCGTATTCACAACTGATGAGAAAGTTGCAACTGCAACCAAGATCCTTCTTAACCACGGTCGTACTGGTCACTATGATCACGGAATGATTGGTTGGAACTCTCGTCTTGGTGCTTACGAAGCGATGTTCATGGTTGAGTCTCTAAAACACCTTGATGCTCGTCTTGATAGCCGTCGTCACGTTGTAGAAGAGTACCGTAAGAAAATTAACAATCCTGCGCTTAAAATGATGGCACCATCAAAAGACGTTTGGGAAAACGGATATCTTTCAGTTGCTCTTATGACTCCTGAAACTCGTCCAGCTTTCATTGAATATTTAAAAGCAAATGATATTGGTTACGGAACAGTTTATCCGGGTGCCATGAGTGTTCAACCAGGAGCTGCTGCTCACATTGGTGGAAAAATCTCTCACGGACATGCTGAATGGATTTCGAAATCTGTGATCAATCTTCCATGTTTCGCTTATATGAAACAGGAAGAGATTGATTACGTTGTAGAAAAAGTGAACGCTTTTAAGGCCTAGTCTTTTTCAGCCACTGCTCGATCACGAGCGCGGCCTTCTTCGCTAATTTAGGATCCCTCTGAATCATATCGTTGAGTCGTTTTTGAAGCGACTCAACGATTTTTTTTTCATGGAGGTTCTTTTCGTCTGCGCCTACCTGATAAAGCTTTGCATAGTCAGAAGGCCTTAATTTCGGTGCGGCCATAACGATCTTCTTATTAAGCTACGGCTTCTGGAGCGCGACGCTTGTGAGAAGCAACTTTTGTAAGATGCTCTTCGATGATTTCATAAAGTTCAAGTTTAGTTGATTTAGGGTCCATGCCTTCTGGCATTACAGAATACACAACTTCATTGTTCACTTCAGAGAAGATGAACCAAGTGTTACCGATCTTTTGGAAAAGAACGTCTTTCACGTTGTTTTTTACAGTGTTTGATTTTTTTGTAGTTGATGTAGTCATGTTACCCTCCATGGTTTCGACTAGCGAACTCACATCCTGTAAGTTCATTTGATCAACTCTTCGGTAGGGGCTGTTTAAACTTTAGGCATTATGAAAAAAAATCTGAAAATTTTTTTTACACAATTCCCGAGCTATTTAGTACGCGGATTGGATACCGATATACCCGCCTAACGTGAATGTTGTTCCTGTACTAAATTTATCATCACCGAGGTTTTCCCACCAAGAAGCCTGACTACCACCATTTTTTGCCTGGAAAGAAGTTGCCGTTTCCATCTCAAGAGCGGTTCCTAAGACGAAATCTACCTCTTCCAGCACGTTTTTACGGTGATATTGAAGGGCCAGACGTGGGCTAAAAGAGTAGCCCTGGTATTTGCGGGAATCAGTAACAAGACCATCCGTTTGGGTAATGGAAAGCTGATTAAAAAGATTAACTATTAGATTCAAAGAAAGGTTGATGCGGTTTTTTTCGCCTTTAAAAGCGTCGTAACTCGCCGTAGGACCAAGTCCTAACTTAATGCCTTTTTCCTCAGAATAACGCTTCGTAAAGAAGGTATATGAGTTCTCAAATGAGCGGACATTGAGAGTTCCCCCAATGAAGAAGCGATTGTGATAATTGCCCTTGGCTTCTCTAAGAAGTGTAAGGTTCACATCAATGGGACTTTGATAGCCCTTGGTTCTAACATCGTCCTTGTAGGGATAACTTTCAAAATAGGGCTGAGTTAGACCAATAATGAACTGTCCACGATAGCCCGAAGGATTTTTTAGAGGGTAGTTCTTTGGAAGAGGTTCCTCTAAACGGTAATCAGTCGGATCTTTCTTATTTTGAAACTGAGTAAATTCTCGAGAGTCATTGAAGTAAACGAAGATATGCTCTGAGAGCACATACACCTGGTTACCTTGGCGATCGAGCGTCGGAATGAATTCATCTTCCAGATAATAGGTATTTTCAGCTTCACCACGAAAAAGAGGATCCTGATTGTATTCAGGACTATTTTTCATTTTCATTTTTAGGGTCTCTAATTTTTGCTTAGAGGGCGCCATTCTTTGAAACTTGTTTTCATTCGCAACAGAAGGGTGAATCTTGATCACATCACCTTTTCTTTTGTACTGAACAACTGGAGCGTCGTAGCTTTTGTATTTAAATAGAGGAGCTTCAAGAACCGTAATCACCGCATCCAATGCCATAGCATTGAAGCAAAAAAAGAATGTCAGGAACAAAAACTTTTTCATTGAAAGACCTGTGCGAAAGAAAGTCCAAAGCTCTTATTCGTTTCATTCGAAGCTTGAAGGGTAGAGGTATTGCTCTGATCTTTCATATTAAGCCATTGTGCCTGATAGAACACGCCAATGACGAATTCGCCCCAGCCATTTTTAATGGGTCTTTCAAAAGATGAAAGTAGATCAGCTGAATTAAACTTCTGGGTAAAGCTTCCATTCGGTCTTTCCGCTTGAGCGCGGGCAAGAGGACTCACACGGAATTGAGTCTGAAAACGGAGCGGTTGCCCCAGAATTTCAAATTCTTTGGTTTTAAATTGCGGTCCAAAAGATGGGGCCGTGTATTTAATCTTCCCGCCGTCATAGGCCGTCTGTTCAAAGTGAAGAACAGCACCGACCTTAAGCGGAAGTTTCCACTGCGTGAAAAAATGCACGCCATACTGAGTTGTGTTTCCGCTCGAGACACTTGAGTCATTGAAAAGTTTTGCCATATAGTCACCCTTGGCAACACCGGCATAAAAACTAAACTCTGGAGGAATTGAAAGTTTTGTATCGTACTCCGCGCGAACAATATTATCCGGAGCGGGAGTGTACTTGAGAGGAGGTTCATACATCGCCAGTTCCTCTTTGATGGGCTCTACATAGCGACTCAAAATTCTCCAGGTCACAGTTCCATTCTTATTTTGAATGTACTTAAACCCGTTCTCATCTTCCAGATTGAAGTAACGGATATATGAATTACGAGAAAGGGTATAGTTCTTATTGTTTTCGATATTTCTTACCGGAACACCGGCACTGACCGCACCCATCTGGGTTCCGCTGTTCACAATGGTATTGTAGTGAACAATTTTCTTCGGTGGCTGATATTTTCGGTTTTGTCTTTCGAAATTTACCTCATCCTGAGAAGGCTGGTAGTCGTTAAACGTCGGAAGCTCTTCATCTAGTTCCTGAATCGCCTTAAGATCAGACTTTGTCTGAGCAAACGCCATTGGAGTAAGGAGAAGAAGCATCCACCACATCTTAGCCGCCCCAATGTTTCAGAAGATGTTGCGATTTAACCAGTGTCTCAAAATTTGATTCGTGTTTTACGATATCGCGATGGATCTCATCGATGCCGACCCATTTAAAATCCTGATGCTCATGAGAATCAATTTTTACTTCCCACTTCTGATCCAGAATAATCAGAAAGCATTCCTCATGGCATTTTCTCTCACGTTGATCAGTGAACTCGTACTTTAAACCGAGGTTCAACATATCCATGATGGTTTCGATATTGAGACCAGTTTCCTCAATGGCCTCTCTAAGTCCACCTTCTTCATAGGTCTCATTGTCTTCGAGTTTTCCCGTCACGTTTTGCCAGAAGCCTCCGCGGCGTTCATTGGTTCTCATGAGGAGAAATTGGAATTTATGACTAGGTTGGTCAAGAGCGGCCAAGACCACCTGAGCTTTTTTAGTTTTTGAACTCATAATTTATTATGAGCGACAAGATCAGGATTGTCCAAAAACTCGAGTGAGATTTTAGGTAGTTTGCTCTGCGTAGCTGACCTTAAAACTCAACTTATAAATTGCGTCATATGGCCGGATTTGATATGAAGAATAGATGAATGATTTGAATACGATACTCTTCAATATAGCTCAATCCCTGCCTGGGTTTTTGCTCGCAATCGTGACACACGAAGCGGCCCACGCGTGGATGGCGAATAAATTTGGAGATCCAACTGCGAAAAACGCAGGTCGTTTAACATTAAATCCTGCTGCACACTACGATCCATGGGGAACGATCTTCTTCCCACTTCTAGCTGCTGTAACAAATTTCGCCATGATCGGTTGGGCACGTCCAGTGCCGATCGAAGTTCGTAATTTCAAAAAGATCCGTTCTGGAATTTTCTGGGTAAGTTTCGCTGGTCCGCTATCGAACCTACTACTTGGAACTCTTTCAGCTCTCGTACTTGCAGTGATTGCAACGAAAGTTTCTCCTGATTGGGGTTACTATCGCATTTCAATTCGCATGCTTCAGTACTCTGTATTCATTAACTTCATTTTGGCCTTCTTCAATTTGATTCCGCTTCCACCACTTGATGGTTCGAAGATGGTTTCATCTTTTCTGAAAGGTCAGGCGCTTTATAAGTACGAAAATTTCGCCCGTTACACACCGGTGATCTTCCTGATGGTGATGGCCCTGAGTTTCATGGGCATTCACACTCTGAGCTACGTACTTATGCCAGCTCAAGTTATTGCTAACTATTTGATGTTCACCTTTGTAGGACTCTTCGGAGGAATCGTATGACCGAGAATGAAATCCTAGTTAAGATAGATCGTTTCGACGGTCCTCTAGCACTTCTTCTGCACTTAGTTCAGAAAGAAGAAATGCGTATTCAGGAGCTTGAGCTCAATACGATCACTCATCAGTATCTTGATTATCTTCAAAAGATGCAGGATCTGAACTTTGATGTGGCCGGTGAATATCTTTATATGGCCGCGACTCTTCTTTATTTAAAGTCGCAAACAATCGCGGATGAATCTCAGGATCAGAACCTGATCAAGATTACTGCCGGTGAAATGGGTCTTGAGATCCAGACTCGTGGTGATTTGATTAAGCGTCTTGAAGAGCTTGAGCGCTTCCAGCGTCTAGGTCAGCGTCTTTGGGGCCTACCAAAGAAAGGTCACGAGATTTTCGTGAAAGGAAAAGTAGATCGTAAGGCGATCGAAGATTCCATCCTTACTCCAATTGATCTTCAGCAATTAACTGAAACCATGATGGATCTTATCCGTCGTGAGAAGCGTAAATATGCCGTTGTTAAGCGTGATCGTCTCTCTATTAAGGAGAAATTGGTTCGTCTTAAGTCTATGCTTAAGGAAGGCGATACAACTCAATTTGATAAGCTTCTAGATGAAAATGAAACAGGAATTATTGATAAAGTAATCACCTTTATCTCGCTTCTTGAGCTTGCTCGTCTGAAAAAATTACAAATTTTCCAGAACGAGGATAAAGGCTCCATTTACATCGAGGTTAAGGAAAGTTTAGAGTCTTTCGATCCAGAAACAGCAAATGGTTTCGATCCGGAAGGCGAAGCAAACAAACCAAAAGAAGCGGCAGCCCCTGCGGAAGCAGCGGCCCCTATCCAATAAGGAAGTGCTATGGATTCGATGAACGACATCAACTACGAATGGGATCTTTCTGTTGAAGCGCAAGCTGCAGCGGAAATGTCGGAAGTTGAGACTGTTGAAACAGTTGAAGTTGCAGCTACTACTGAAACGGTAGAAGCCGAGGGCTTCTCGCTTGACCTCAATCACTATGATGAGAAAGAGCAAGAAGATATGCTTTGGCAGGCGCGTACGGGTCTAAATGCAGACACGCTTTGCGGTGCTATCGAAACAATCATTTTCATGTCTGACCGCCCGATCTCAATTCAAAAGATCAAAGCTCAGATTGATAACGAACTTCCACTACGTGTGATCCACGAATCACTTTCTAAACTCCAGGCCGGTTACGAAGAAAAATTCCATGGTATTCGTCTGGTAGAGGTTGCGGAAGGTTACCAGTTCCGTACGAAAGCGACTTATTCGAAATTCGTTCAGAACCTATTTAAGATCAATTCACTTGTTCTTACTCCAACAGCTCTTGAAGTGTTGGCGATCATTGCCTACAAACAACCGGTTTCTAAAACTGAAGTTGAAAAAATCCGTGGTGTGGATTCATCTCACATCATCCGTGCTCTTATGGATAAGCGTCTGGTGAGAATCACTGGCCGTTCTGAAGAGCTAGGTCGTCCATCTCTATTTGGAACGACTGATGAGTTCCTTGAAGTATTTAACCTTGCTGATATCTCGGGTCTTCCACCTGAGTATGAGCTTGAAGAAATGGCGACTAAGAACACAATCGGTACAATTGCTGATATCAAGTCAGTAGTGTTTCGTTCTGAGAACCTTTCTAAATTCAGCGCTGATGAGTCTGACGAGCTTGAAAGACTTTCAAACGACATCAACCTTATCGCTGCTGATACAAATTTCACGGCCCTTCTTAAATCTGAAGAGAAGAGAAAAACTGACGGCGAAACTGCTGTTCGTAAGTCCGCTTTCGATATTCTTGAAGACTTCGTTAACCGTGAAGAGTCTGTACGTCAGACTAAGGCCGCAGCTGATTCAATCACTATTATGAACGTGATTGATGCCAAGGTTGTGGACATCGCTCAAGAGGGTGTTGTTTTCAATGCTCCTGAAATCGATGAAGAGTTTGAAGCTCTAAGAGCTGCGGAAATTGCAGAAATTGAAGAAGCTGAAGCTGCTCACGTAGCAGAAGAAGTTGTTAACTTCGAATCAATGGATCTGTCTCAAGAAGCTGAGGAATTAGAGCGAGCTCTAGACCTAGCATTCGAGAACCTGACTGGCGAAAAGCTAGAAGAAGGGGAGATGGCCTTTGATGTTGATGGTGATATCAACAACTTAGACTTCACAATTGATGAAGCAATTACCAAGGGTAAAGATTTTGATCTTGACCTGGCGTTCCTAAATGAAGTACCAGTACCAGCTATAGAAAATAACGACGAGAACCTGTAAGGGTTCTCGTTCTTTTCTCTCAACCTTATAACTGCCGGGAGGCAGATTGGAGTCAAAAATGTCTAATCAAGACCTATCTATCCGTTTACAAAAAGTTATCGCAGACTGTGGTGTTACTTCGAGAAGAAAAGCTGAAGGCTATATTCTTGATGGCCGAGTGACTGTTAACGCGAAAATCGTGACTGAGCTTGGAACAAAAGTTAACCCTCATACGGACATCATCCAGGTTGATGGTGTGACTCTAGAACTAGCAGCGATTGATAAAGTGTATGTTGTTCTTAATAAGCCACGTGCTTATATGACAACTCTATCAGATCCTGAAGGTCGTCCAACTGTGATGGACCTTATCTACGGTGTTAAACAAAGAATTTTCCCTGTTGGTCGTCTCGACTATCTTTCTGAAGGTCTTTTGATCCTTACGAACGATGGTGACCTTGCCAACATGATCATGCACCCTCGTTACGAAGTTGAGAAAGTGTACGAAGTAAAAGTTTTCGGTCACGTTAACGAAGCACTTCTTGCAAAAATCAAGCGCGGGGTCATGACTGAAGACGGTCTTCTTAAGCCGAAATCAGTTCGTGTAATTGAGCAGCTTCCAAACAAAACATGGCTTGAGTTCCGCCTTAACGAAGGTAAGAACCGCGAGATCCGTAAGATTTGTGATGCTGTAGATCTAACTGTAGATAAACTTCGTCGTGTTGCTATCGAAGGTCTGAACATTCAGTCTCTTCCAGTTGGCCAGTATATGTTCACAACTCGTAAAGAACTTCTTAAAGCATTAGGTCTTAATGAGCACGGTGAGAAAGTTGCTCTTCGTAAGTTCGTATCTGCGAAGAAGACACTTAACACAACAAAAGTTGCTAAGATTGTTTCTAAAACAGCTCGTCCTGCTGATGACAAACGCTTCCAAAGCTTCCGTAAGGAAAGTTATTACGAAACTGTTGCGTCAATTAAAGATCTTAAGATGCGTCAGGCAGAAGAAGAGGCTACAAAGAAAGCAGAGGCAGAAGCACAAGAAAGAGCTGCGCATTTCGCTAAGTCTATGAAGAAGTCTTCGAAGTCTAGAGGTTATGGAAATAAGAATTAAGAAAGGAAAGATCCTCATTTACCGAGTCTTCGACATCGGTTCAGAGATCGACCTTGAAAAAGTTGAGGCCCTTTTTGAAGATACCAAGCTCAAAGGCCGCTTCAAACTAGATCGTAAGCATAACATGTCCCTTATCATCTCGAGTTCACCGCTCTCAATTCAATTGGGATCGGTGAACATGAGATTACAAG
The DNA here is from genome assembly GCF_034259205.1 of Peredibacter starrii. Classification (GTDB taxonomy): domain Bacteria; phylum Bdellovibrionota; class Bacteriovoracia; order Bacteriovoracales; family Bacteriovoracaceae; genus Peredibacter; species Peredibacter starrii. Next base: position 784,571 of record NZ_CP139487.1, read on the forward strand.
ACCAGATGGTCGCCGCCGAACTGATTGCAAAAGTTTGGTACTTCGGAACCGTCTCTCTTTGTTTCCAAATTCCAATTCCTGAAAATACAAACTGGCCTGAGCTTGTGAAGATCGCGAGCTGGATTGAGAACGACAATGAGATCGAAGTTCTTGCCCGTGAGAAGGCGAAACAGTTCCAGAACGATATTAAGAACGCCATTCCTGTATTGAATGAATGGAGCATGAACGAAGACTACGTGACCTACTTCATTCAAGAGCTTGATGGTCTACAGGGTCCTCTTGCAACATTAACAGAAAAGGTTGATGTGCCGGCGCTGATTCTGGCCGAATCAAAAGACATTTTGTCTGAACAAGTGAAGAAGAGCATTCTCGAAAACACTTACCAGTATTCGAGAGATGACCTGGTTGTTGTCGACTGGAACTCTGCACTTGTGGTTGAGCCAAACGGATCAATGGACGTGCCACTGGTTATTGAGTTTGCCCTTAACCAATTACTCGAACTCCGTTACTACGATGATCTTCTCGATCAGCGTTTAAATACTCTCTACAATGAAGTTGTAGGAAAGAAGCGTGGTCTTCTATCAAACAAATACTCGCGTCTTGCTGAAGATGCGGGACAAATTTATCTCGAGATTTCAGAGATCGTTGAGAACGTAGAGAACTCATTTAAGACAGTGGGAGATTTTTATCTCGCGACTATCTTCCGTGCGTCTTCAAAACGTTTCCGTTTCGATGACTGGCAGAAGAGCATTAATGAGAAGCTTGGCAACCTTGCCGAGATTTCAAAACTATTGCATTCAGAAGTGAGTGAATCGAGAAATCAGACGTTGGAGATCATCATCATCGTGTTGATTGCGATTGAGGTCGTACCGTTTTTGTACAACCTCTCGCAGTAGAAAACTAATTATCGATATTGTTCAGATTCTTTTCATCCATAGATTCATTTAGAAAATCTACGGCGAATTCAACTGCCTGATCACCATAGGCCATTTCCTTGTGATCAACGGCGAAGTTCGCGTGCTTGATAAGTTCAGCGGTTTTTCTCATAAGTTCAGCACTAGCGTCGAAGTATTCACCTTCTTCTTCAGAAGCAAGTACGTGAGCGAGTAGGGCGTGAACACTTTTGATCAGACGAACTTGAGTAGAAGTCAGTTCTTCTGTATCAAGTTTCATCGTTAGTTCGCTGTTCTTCTGTCCTAGGCTATGCATATTTTGATCCTTTTTAAGCACCATCAGGAACTTTATCGGGAGAATTCCTAGGAAATTTAGCTATTTATGCCGGAGTAAAAGATTTCGGGTTTTAGCTTTACAAGCTGGGTTAGGGAGCGTATAACTACTTTAATTTCCAAGACTTTCATTATCAATCGCGGGATGGAGCAGTCTGGTAGCTCGTCGGGCTCATAACCCGAAGGTCGTAGGTTCAAATCCTGCTCCCGCAACCAAAATTTTCAAATACATACACCAGATACAGAGACCACCAGTTACCCTCGGGCGTGAATTGGGCGTGAATCCTTTTTCCATCATACAGATGCCACCGCATAGTCCTTACCCCTTTCGGACATTAGGGGAGGATAAGTCACGTCCAGATTTCTAGAAAAACTGTTCACCGAGAGCACATCAGCTCGTTTACCAATGTTGGGCTGAATAATATCTCTCACTTCTTGAAGATACTCATTACTTAGGTGAGCATATTTTTCCGTCGTCTTGATGTCGACATGACCCAGAACTTTTTTTAGGTCGTAAAGATTCCCGCCATTCATCATAAATAGACTGGCATAGGTGTGACGAGCATCATGGATACGGATACGGCGTACTTCACATGCTTCAAAAGTCATGGCCCAAGTTCTGCTTCTAAAGTTGTTAGCATCAATTGGACGTCCAGTTACATTGCTAAAAATGAATGAACCGTTGGCAGAATTTTTAAGTGCTGCCAATTCAACTTTCAGTAGTGAGGGAAGGGGAACCGTTCGATCTTTTTTTCCTTTGGTTGTTCCTAAGAGTTTATGTTCTTTAGAGCACCAAGAGTCCGAAACGAGTATTCGATCCCGATCAAAGTAGATTTTATGCCATTCAAGTCCAAGCACTTCACCAAGTCTCATTCCTGTGAGGAAGAGAGTTAAGTAAAAGACGTGAATCCATCGCTCCTCACCAACAAATCTCTGATTAGTATAAGTTAAGATCTGATCCAGTTCATCGTGTTCAAGGAAATCCATTTCTTTGTTGTCGAGCTTTAGCTGTTTAAAGCTACGGCTTGGATTTCTAGCAATGTAATCATTGTTAAAGGAATGATTAAATACGGCCTTGAAGTGTTGAATAACCTTGTTCACGGTCGATTTTGAAAGCCCCTTCTTTATCTTCCCTGTAACAATCTTCTCAAAGTGCATAGAATTGATTTCGCTGATCCTAAGACCACTTAAAATCGGAGCGATATACTGCTTATGCATTTGAACATCTTTTACGAGGGATGATTCTCTTTTTCTTGTTGAAGCATTCACATGCCAAAACTCAAAGATCTCATCGTACAGGTAATCTTTTGCCTGACTACCTGTGAGCGCTTGAGTTTCAATCTGGGTGAGAGTGTCTCGTTCAAATTTGATTGCTTGGGCTTTTAAAGGGAAAGACTTGGTTAAGTGTCTTTTACCTTTATACCAAACTTCAACCTTCCATTTACCAGTCTTTTTGTTTTGTTGGATCGCCATAGATTACTCCTTTGAGTTCTCTTTGGCCCATTTCTGAAGTTCACCTTTCTTAAAGCGAACACATGCCCCAATTTTGAAATAGGGGATTGTCTTCATGGATACCATTTTATCTATCGTCTTGATTGATACCTTAAGGAAGTCAGATGCTTCCTGTTTGGTTATCAATGCTTCATCATCGCACACTATTCGGTTGTCAAAGATTGGACTCGTAATAGCATTAGATGGAGTTTTTCTCTTTAAGCGTAGGGGTGAGTGTGAAAGAATTTCAGGCTTTCTCATAAACTACTCCTCGTATCCCAAAGCTTTCAAGATCGTCATTGGGAGAGTGAGCCGGTTTTCAAAGATTAGCTTTCGGTGGGCGACGATGGTTTGAAGGTAAATCCTGTCGAGTAGTCTTTGCTTGGATCTAGAATCTACTTTTTTAAAGTTGCACAGATCTTTGATGATATTTTGAACCGAAACGGAATTTATATCTTCATTATCTATTGCAAAGATCATTATGCCCATGTCTTCAAGAACAGCATATTTAAAATTATCCTTTAACATAGAGACATACTGTTCATGAATTTCTCCATTTACTTCTATGCCAACGCCATTAAATGCAGCTCCATTGAATTGAAAACCAGAGTCCTTAGTTTGAAGACAAGATCCTTTAATACTAGGGAAGAATAAGTCGATATTCATGTTCCCAATCCAGAAGCTTTGGTGCACCTCAAGCTTAGTATGTAGTTTAATTTCTTTGAGAAGTAATTTCTCAAACTGAGTGACGGTTACTTGTTTTTTATGGGTTTTGTTAAGTAAGAGACAGACTTCTTCATAGGCTTGTTTAAGTAAGTCTGAACCGTAGTTCTTAAGCTTATTCTTTGTGGCGTAGGGTAAAGTTCTTCTGTCTAGAAACCTATTTTGAATTTTAGGCAAGCAAAGCGACCCGGAAGATCCTTCTGAGTCTGAAATTTTTATATTTTCCATAGTATATAACCTCCTGTGGTTAGCAAATAGCATCTCTGTAATGGCTCAAGTTGAACGGCTTGGGTTATATAGACCGTGGGTTGATTTACAGGCCCGTAGTATAACTAGAGGTTTTTGGAATGGAATTTTCTACGCATGAAAGTTTTGAGCTAAGTATTCAAAATTATTTTAAAAATTCAATTAAAGACCAAATTTTCAGCAGGTTTGAAGACAGCAAATTGATTCAAATGTCAGATGAGTATCAGGAAATCATTCAAGGAATAGAAAATGATCTACGTAAAAGACTTGTAGAATTCCAAAAACTTTCAAAGAAATTTCATCTTTCAAACCCTGGGTATTTTTTGGAAGAATGGCTTAATAGGCTCCCACGACCAACACATAAAGATTTGGTAATGACATGGGGAAGAGAGGTTAATCCTTCTCCAACGAAATCCAAAACAGATTTTCGAATATCAATTCGATTTCTATTTATGATTGATATTTACGAACAAAATAATTTTAGTCTTGATTGGTTTAAACACTTTATTTCTTCCCAAGGAGAGTTATTTGAGTCGTTTAAAGATGAAGGTGTAGAATACATACAAATTCAAAAGATGTTGCCTGCCATTAATAGAGCTTCGTTGGAAAAGAATAGATGGAAGACAACTCTGCGGCAAAGCCTAGAGAGGAGTCTTTTTCCGTCAGTAGACTCACCGTCAAATATTAATAAAGCTAAGTTAGATAATTTTTATGATGAGATGAGAAAGTCGAACTTATATACATGGGATGGGTTCGAAAATATGGCCGGCACAGAGTGTTTTGATTTGGAAATGTATTACTATGATTATCTTCTGTCTGAGGATGAGAAGGCTAAAGATAACTTTATAAGGCGTACTTCAAAATCGTCAAAATAGTTTAGTTGTCACTGCCATCATAAAAAACCTTCTTCTTCTAAAAAATCCTCAAGTTTGAGCAGATTTCTCCGATAAGTATCCTGTAGCTAGTTAAAAGCTAATAAAATAGCCCGTTTAGGCTTGAGGTTTGGGGTATGAAGAAGGTTGGAAAGGTACTTTGGTGGTCCCATAGAGATGAGAATGGGGTTATTTCAGACTCTCAGGGTAATGAGTACTATTTTGATAAATCCGTAGTAGGTTCTAGGATAATTGCCAAGATTGAGCGTGGGTCCATCGTTAATTTTGAGGCTGATAGATGCAATAGTATCCTAGTCGCGAAGTCGGTTAGTGTCCCAAATGGCAAGTCGCTTGTGAAGGTTCAAGAGCAGTTTCACTTAGAACTATCGCAGTTAAAACTTCCTATCGCTATATAACAGAGTCTTTTAGTTAAAACACTGTAAATCTTTTTTACAATCACTATCAAGTTCCCGGCCAGAACTCCGTAAAGCTGTCTAATTAAAAGACAGTCATCAAAGGAGTTGATGGTATGGAACTTATCGGAAGAGTTCTCTGGTATTCAGATAAAGACGAAAACGGAATCATCGTTGATCCGAACGGGAATGAGTTTTACTTCGACCGTTCAGTCTTAAATTTAAAATCCAATCAAGTAATCAAACGTAATTCAGTCGTTACCTTCAATTACAACGAGTCTATTAAAGACTGTTTGTGTGCATGCAATGTTGCCATGGCTTCTGCATCCCAAAGTAAAGCCATCCAGAGCAAAGTATCACGTCAACCATCAGCAAGCGTTTAATTCGAAGGAACAATTATGAAAACAGTAAAAGATATTGTTGGAGAAAAAACAGAGTTTGGGCCAGGTAAAACAGCTCTTTATTATAACAATAAGGGGTTATTTGCAGATCCATTTTTAGAAGAGAGGCTTCCGAATCTCGAAAAATATTATAATCATCCTTCAACAAAGTTTTTACATAACTTTTGGAATATTGAAGAATCAGATAATGCTCAAAACTATGAGCAGGCATTCCAAGCGATATTAAATTTATGGGAAGAGTTGGATCAAGATATTCCTAAGTATTGCAAGAAAGAGAGACAGCTTCAGAATAGTTGGATTGATAAGGTTTTTAAAATTCTCGGCTGGGAATATGAGCTAGAAGAATCCTCTCAGAAACATGGAGTAACTAACTACCCTGACTACACTCTCTTTGCGTCTAAAGAAGATTGGAAGAAGTCTAAAACTTCATCAAGTAATTTGAAATTTAAATCGGCACTAGCTGTTGCTGATGCCAAAGATTGGGGTGTCCCTCTTGACGGTAAGGGGGCAACAAATCAAAACCCATCGTTTCAGATTATTAACTATCTTAAGCAAACAGATAAGCAGTGGGGAATTCTCACTGATGGTAAATATTGGAGAATTTACTCTCTTCGTTCGGAGAGTAAGCACACAACTTATTACGAAGTTGATCTTGAGAAGATCTTAGCAACTAAGGACTACTCAAGATTTAAATATTTTTACAACTTCTTCCGTGTAGAAGCGTTTATCAATGACTCAAGATTAAATGATCGTACATTTTTGGATTTTGTTTTTGAGGACGGAAAATTTTACTCTCAACGTGTTGAGAATAATCTTCAGGAACGAGTATATAAGGTTGTGGATTCAATCTGCCAAGGCTTTCTGGAAACATATAAGGAACCGTCTGAAGATGATCTAAAAGAAGTGTATGAATATTCGATGTATTATCTCTTTAAGTTGATGTTCGTACTTAACTGTGAGTCGAAAGGTCTTCTTGAAGTCAACAAACAAGACGATTATTACGAATTCTCTTTAAGGAAAATGTGTATGGATATTAAAGAGCAATTTGAGGTTAAGAAAACTTGGTCGGGTCAGCCAAAGACATATAATCACATCAATGATTTATTCACCCTCCTCAAAATGGGTGATTCGAGAATTGGTGTCCATGGTTTTGGTGAAGAGCCTTTCGAGATTGGAAGCGAAGACTTTTATAGTAAACATAAGATATCAGATGAGTTTTTAAATAAGGCAATTCTTGACTTGTCTTGTGATCTTGATGAAGAGAAGAACCTTCAATTCATTGACTATAAAATTTTGTCCCCTGATCATATTGGTTCTTTGTTTGAGGGACTGCTTGAATTTAATCTAGTTAAGAAGGGAAAAAAGATAGAACTTCTAAATACGAAAGGTGATCGTAAATCAACAGGAAGTTACTATACTCCAGAATATTTGGTTGACCATATAGTTGAAGAAGTCATTTCGCCACTGGTGAATAAAAGGGATATCGGCGAAATTACGAAACTAAAAATCCTTGACCCATCAATGGGGTCAGGGCATTTCTTGCTTGGAGTTGTAAAATTCTTAGAGAAAACTATTACTGAAATCCAAGATTCAAATGAGAAGGTAAAAGGTGCGATCGAATTCGACAAGATCAGAAAAGAAGTTCTCAAAAGCTGTGTTTTCGGTGTCGATATTAATCCATTAGCAACCCAGCTTGCCAAGTTTTCGCTATGGATTTATACATCACAGAAAGGCGATTCGTTAGAACCTCTTGCGGATCAACTTGTTTGTTCGAACGCACTTTTAGATTCCTTAGATTACAAAAACGTGTTCAAGAATCAGATTAGACCAGGTTCACTTGATGCAATTGTTGGCAACCCTCCATATATTGGAGAGAAGGGAAACAAAGAAATATTTCATGCAGTAAAAAATGAATCGCTCGGAAGAAATTACTATCAAGGGAAGATGGACTATTTTCATTTTTTCTTCCACCTAAGCTTAAATTTACTCAAAGATTCAGGGAGAGCAGGGTTAGTTTCTACAAATTATTTTGGTACAGCTACAGGAGCAAGCAATTTAAGGGCAGACCTGAAGCACAGAGCAACACTTTGGAAGATCCTTAATTTTAATGAGCTCAAAATTTTCAAAGGGGCACAAGGCCAACATAACCAAGTGACTTTTTTCAAGAAAGGAAAATCTGGGGCTGAATTATGTGATGTCTATACATCACCCGATAAGGGGGCTTGTGATCAAGGCAAGCTATTAAATCTACTATCATCGACGAACAAATCAAGTTTTTCGAATGATGAGATCTATATTGGCGAAGATAACCAGATTTTAATTAATTCAGGAAATAGTAACTCGACACAAGATTCAATTGTTTCGAAACTCCGTAAATGTGCCAAAAAATTGATGGATGTTGCTGATATTAATACAGGCGCTGATGTCACACTAAGCGAGATTAAAAAATCACATATGAAAAAATTCAGTGGTGATTTTCAAGAAAATGATGGCGTATTTGTTCTTGATCAGGATGAGATAAAATCGTTAAAACTTTCCAAGAGTGAAGTTGAGATTATTAAACCCTTTGCTAAATGTTCGGACATTTCGAGCTACACCACAGCAAAGCTTAAGGGGAAAGGGCTCATTTATTTTACATGGGAGGATTCAATCTCTCCGTATCCCAAACTTGAAAACCATCTAAAACGGTTTAAGAAAATTCTTGTCGATCAAATGGAAAGATACGGTGAAGACTATCCTTGGTTTGCATTACATCGTCCTCGCAAGCAAGAGATGTTTGAAGCGAAGGACAAACTAATCGTTCCATACAGATCAAGACTGAATATCTTTTCATACTATCCTAAACCAGTATATTCAAGCAGGGATGTACTCTTCATTGTTCCGACAGCTGATATAGGAGCCAAAGAATTAGCAGTTTTGTTTAATTCTAAGATTTATTATTTGTGGCTTTATACGAATGGCAAGAGGAAAGGGTCTGCATTGGAGCTATATCAAAACCCTCTTAGCAATCTTCCTGTCCCTGAACTTTCAAAACAGGATCGACAAAAACTAGTCAGCTGCTTTGATAAAATTTGTGACCAAAATCTATCAGAGAAATCCATCATGGAGGCTGAAAAGCTTGTTGGTAACTTAATTGGGTTGACAGAAAAAGAACTAGATTATGTATTGAAGTTTTATGAACAGAACTATGTGCCGGGCAATACAGAGGAAGAAATGGATGAAGCCGCTTAATTCCAATGATCGACTGAGATATTTTTAGTGTAAACAATTCCCTTTTTCCCTTTGAACTCGATGGGGGGAGAGAAAGTTTTTATAACTTTTACCCCCCATCCATATTTCTTCTTATCTTTCCAGGCCCAAGGTGAATTCTTGTCCACCAGATGCTTTGAAACATCCTTATAGAATTCAGTTTTACTTTTATACTCAGTAGAAGAGACGAATTTTATAATGGCTACAATTCGAGATTTAAACGCCTGTGACTTTCCTGGCGTTTCAATTAATAACATTTCTTGGTTTAAGAATTTTTCAGGAAGAGCGTAAGTTCGTGTTTCAATAGTTTTTCTCCCAGAAGTAATTTCTTCAGAGATTGGCCACTGAATATTGATTCCAGTATAAGTTCTAGATTTCAAATCCGAAGTCCTTATTGATTTCAACAGAGCCAGTCGTAATTTGGAGTGGTTGTCCCAATGGAATATGTAGGGTTTCTTCTTTAACTGGTTTTAAGAGTTTATGGTTAGTAAACTTCATTCGCTGCTCCCATGAAATATCACGAGACGTGTCTATGTTTGCAAATGACTTCACTCTATCAATAGCATTGCAACAGTCTTTTTTATTAGTCCACAAGTCTTGGTCTTTCCAGAAATGAGTTTCACCATTGCCAATATAACAAGTTGTAAACTGAATTCCGTTTTGAAGACATTTAGCATGAATTCTTTCGTAATATGCCCTAATCTCTTCATCGCTATAATGGAAGTCACGAGACTTTTTATTTGTTTCATTTACGAAGCCGGACTGTTTTTTTGTTTCTGGTCGATAAAGGGCATGAAGATCACGGCCAATAGCACTTTCCATTTGATTTAGTCCGAATGATGAAAGGCGAACAATCCCTGCTAATATAGATTGAACTCCATACTGTGCAATCTCATCAATCATTTCAAATGATGAATAATGGAAAGGTTCAGGCATATTGTCTCGATCAAAATTAGGGTTTGTGAAATACCCGTCTGCATAGATTGGAAAGAATGGATTTAGACGAACGGTAGTCCAAAAGCCATTTTGGGTTAGTTTTTGAAGTGCTTTTAATCTACGTTTAGCACTTGGAGCACCTTTTTCAATAAGTTTATTCATTTCATCATTTGTAGATGAAATACTCATTTGGACTGAGCAAAGATCAGGATTCAAGAGATTCATGTAATCATCATGAGCAACAAGATCAGAGCGAGTAAACACGAGATAAGGGTACTTATAATAGTCAAGAATACGGAGAAGTTCTTTTGTTACACCATATTTTTGATCCATATGCATGAATGAATCAGACATTGACCCAATACGAAGAGGAACACGTTTCTCCATGACTGAACGCCATTTGGAATTCTTATCAGTCTCAAAGACAGTGTAGAATGTTTTCCAAATATCGCTAACATCCACCGGCATAGGAAATGGTTTGTTCCAATAACCATGAACTGTAAGCTCAGCTTTTGCGTAACAATATACACAGTCATGAGTACAGCCACGGCCATATGTATCTAACTCAAAAGCATAAAGACATTGTTGGCAAGTTGTATGGCTATTAACGAGCTTGAATGGAGTGTTAAAGACAATCCCACCACGCGGTTGTTCAAGACCGAAACGTAATTCAAGTTTTCTGTAAGTATCGTAATCAAATTGCGATTTATAGCTTGAAACTTTTTTGAGCTTTTCCACTTGCTCGAAAATCTTATCACTTTTTGGAGTTGGAATTTCAGGAATAGGAAGTTTCCGTTCTTCAGAAGGAAGGCCCGTGAACGGAAGTGTGACTACGTTGTTATTCTCTGGAGTCATAGTTGTACTCATTATTGAACCCTCTTATCTTCATTTGCTTCTAGTGTGCTTGGCTTTAAACGGAGTTCTGGCTTCTCGATAAAATTGATAATTGCCATGCGAGCCAGGGTTGAAAAATCGAAATAAGGATTTTTTTCGAGAAAGTCCTTAATAGCCTTATCTTCCTTGTCATTGAATCGAACTGCTTTTGTACTCATTAGTAATACCTACGAGTTTTATTCGCTAATAGATGCGAAAAAGTAAAACATTGTTATACGGTCGATGGGTTCTACTAAGGCTAAGACGCATAGGCTAGATGGCTCAGTAGAGGAGAGTAAATTTTACAAGTAAATGGACTGTAAGGGATTGAAATTACGAGTCCGTACTCATGGTGTTACTCAAGTTTTAGCTAAGGGAAACCGAATAGATAAGCATACTTAGTTGAGGTGGATCATGGAATTTGTCATCTTAGGCACTGGCATTATTTTTTCGATTTGTGCCTGGATAGTGATTCTTTTTCATAAAAGAAAGAAGGCTAAGCATGAAGCCATTGTCAAAAAAGAGCTTACTATTGGAATTTATCAGAATATGACCTTTTCTGAGTTCATGACACCTTCAATTGCTTCTGAAAAAGCACTTGCCTTTACCAATTGTTACTTAAGTAGCACTTACGGAGAGGTCGCAAGACTTTCATTAGATGCTTTCAGAGGGATTAGTGAGGGTCAATATTACAGAGCAACTTTCACTGATGCTATTTCAAAAAGAATAAGTGAAGGTTCTGCACAGCTAATGAAAAACAAGCTTATTGCTGTAGATTCAAAAACAAAGAAAATTATTGGGAATCCGACAGAAATTTCAAAAGGTATGACGGACGCAAGTCAAGTTGCCTCAGTTATGAATGTTGCCATTGGGGCAGCCCATATTCTTTCTGGTTACGATAATGCAAAAAAACTGAACTCATTAACGAAAGATGTTACGAAAATTCTTTCCTTCAGAAGTTGCGATATGTTGGGGGAGCTTGAAGCCATTTTTGAATGCTTTCAAGAAATAAACATCGAGAAGTTATCTGAAGATCGTGTGTTCCTTAACCAATTGAAGCTCAGAACTAAAACACTGCGAAATCAGTGGTTCTCTGAAGCAATTTCTGCTCTTGAAAATATCGAAGACCCAAATAAGAGAGGATTTTTTGCCAAGTTGTTTTCTACCCGTAAGGGCACTCTAAAAAAATATGAATCAGAAGAAAAGATAGCCTTAGCTCCACTGCATATTACTAGATCGGCTTTAGAATTGGAGAGAGCGATTTGCTTTCTTTTAGGCGAGGATGCATCTTTCGTTAACCAAACATTGATGAGTCAGAGAGAGAAAATTGAAAGGTTACAAGTACTTCTGATCGAAAAACGGGAAGCCATTACGATATATACAGAAGTCCCCCTAGAACAAGTTGAGGCTATGACCCAAGAGACGAAGAAGTATCTCTCAAGCTTAAATTTTGAACAATCTGGGTTGGAAGGTAAGTCTAAACAATTGAAGAAGGTTAGCTGAGATATTTTTACTGATTTATAAAACCATGAAAATGATTGATGTTTTGAAGTAGTGCTTTCAGAAGAGCTACTTGAAAACAATTTGTTCCTTGCACGCTTTCCAATGAATTTATTTTTCTGGTGATACTGTCTCGAAGGCTTGCATTATCATATCCTCGACATTCTCTTGCTGTCGATTCAAAGAAAGTTCCAATAGCAGAGTTGTATGTCTGTAACAAATTTAATTCTCTAAAATGATTTGAGACAATCAATTGTGCTGGTTGAGGTAGGCCTGCGAGATCAAGGGTGAAATTGATGTTGAGAGTGGGGATAAAATGAACATTACAAATGAGAAAGGGAATGTTTAAGTAGGTGTCATGATATAAGTTTATGAAGGATCTTTGTCCATTTGAATATGTTTTCAGTCCCTTTAATTGATTACAATCCTTGCAGCATGGAATTAAATTTGAAATGACTCCTGAAAACATTGGATAGGTTTCTTTGGGAAAAAAATGATCAATGCTTCGGTTTAAGTTAATGCCGCAGTACTGGCATATATCTTTTTGAAAATTTGTAGGCTGCGAAGTTCTTAGTAAAGCTAGGTAGCTTCTAAATTCTTTAGTTTTACTAGAATAGATACTCTGGAAGTTTACTCGATCGGTGTCACTCATCATTTGAGGCTGTAAGTTTAATAATAATGGTGCTGCTGCATGATATGCATCTATAGCTTGTTCAACATGTGCAAGGTGTGCATTCAAAAAAGATAGATATGGCTCTTGCTTAGAAGAGAAAGAAGAGCGATAAGCGAGCTTTACGTTATCTTGAAGAGGTATTAGATTTTTCAAGTACGGCCCTTGTAAAGACTTTTAAGATAAAGTTGTGCACCTAAGCTTAGTTTGTTTTCGAAGCTTCTCATTACTTCATCGAAACTTTTATTTCGGGAAATTTCTAATAGCTTGGACTTGTACATACTTTCACTCTCAATAACGTTGAAGACATTTGAAGTAATATCGTTGAGATTCCCACCGAAAGTTTCTATGTCTAACATCCTTACATCAACTCTACCCAAAACTTTATCAACGACTCTGATATATTTCCTCGGAATTTCGGCAAGGATTAGTGGCGAATGAGTGCATATGATTGCAAATGAATTAAAGTCTTCAAGAATTTTATAGAATACCTTCAGAATTGTTGAGGTAGCATTCGGGTGTAAGTGATTTTCGGGTTCATCAAAAAGTATTAAAGATTCTCTTCTGATGTTTGCTATAATGTCCGTCACAATCGATAGGATCATCATCTGTCCAGAACTGAGATTTTCATTAGGGAAAATATCTTCTATCTTCAGCACTCCTTGGTGGCTATTAAAGTTTAAGATGTATTGGTTATGACTCATAAGTTCATATAGGACTTCTATCCATTTGCTGTTTCTTCTAAGGGAGTGAATCTCTTCGAGAGCAATATTTATTTTTTCTTTGAGTTTGGTTTTATTAAGGACGCCTGAATCATCCTGTAAGCCGCAATATTTATAGCTAAATTTTTCACCAGAGACAGGTTTAACAATATTATCAAAAGCACTATAGGATATAGCAATGACCTTATCAAACAAGGGTGAATTCCCATCGAAATAACCAAGACTTTTGTTTTCTTTGCTTAGTACATTCGCTAGCCGAGTCATACACTGCGTTTTGCCTGCACCATTTTTACCAACAAGAGCATTTATTCTAAAAGGTAATAAGTCATTGTAGTCAAAATCAAAATCGATGTGATGTTCATTTTCAAATGATTCAAGTTTGAATTTAAAAGTGAACTTGAAGAAGTTGTCGCTTTTCGTCTTGTTTAAAATTGTCTGCCCTTCGGCGAGTGCTTTTTCTGCTGGAGAGAATCTTAACAGTGAAGTTTTGAAACCCTGATTGTCTTTGAATAAACGGTAAATGTCTGGATCATAAACAACATCTTTTAATGCTTTAAGGATTTCCTTTTGAGTTTTAGCTTTAAGGCTTGAAAGTTTTTCATAATATAATGGTTCTTGGCCTAGTGAGCAAAAATTAGAGTCCAGGGTTTCAAATACAGGACTAAGAGTTGTTGTTTTCAGATCTTGATTTAATATTTTAACGGTTCCAATGCTTTCTTGGACTATCTCTCCTGTATTTATTCCTTTTAAATAAACCGATAGATGAAACGTGGTTTTATAAGTGTAGTCGTCCCAGTTATCAGCTCTTAAAACGCAATAAGGAGGTTTATCAGCTGGGGGAGATCCATATCTGTCTATTACGTAAAACTTCATAAATGCTGTCCTTTAATCTTCAATTTTATATGAATATAAAAAGAAATGTTGGCGCGCGTCGTTATTGGATAAAAGGTTCACTTCGCTGCCCTGGAGCCGAAAGAGAGCTTATAGAGACACCAAGACATTAGAGTTATTTCGGCGGGGTGATTTAAAGCTCAACTCCATCATAGATAGTGTCCTCTAAAGGTGGCGGAGCATCAAGGTTATAGGCAAGTTTAAACGTAAATTCAGTCTCGTATTCCTCTCTAGCTTCTTCGCTCCACTTTCCATGAGTCTTTAACCAGAACATGGTCATGTTTGGATATTTTCCAGATGTCGCCATTTTAAAAGCTGTACTTGCTACTGCTTCGATAGACTTAGCTTTGCCCATCTTCATCGCCCGTTCAATTTCTGAATCTTCTTCCATCCTTCTTTCGAAGGTAGACAGGGAAATGCCCAAATAATCAGCAATATTTTGACGAGTGAGACCCCTAGAGGAGAGTTCTCTAATTGTTACAAGATGATTATCTGGTAAATCGACTTTCTTTCGTCCCATGAGGCCATTCTCTCATAGGAAGATAAAAAATCAATTTCGAAGGCACTATTCTAAAAAGAAACTTTGTAATTCATCTGTGGCAAATTCAAAAGTCTTGAGGCCATCTCTAAAAAAGCGAAGCTGAATTTTAGCAGTTTTGTATTGGTTCAAATTTCTGATGAAACGATCTTGGTTGTAAATTACAAGATAATCGTTTTTAGTATTTTGAGGGATTTTTATTTCATAGCTTTCAAGATTGTCATTTCCAAATTTGACTCTCATTTCTTCAAGCCTTCCAATTGCGATATGATTAAAACTTATTTGGCCCTTTGTAACTTCAATGGATGCAACTCGATGGCCATTACTGTATTTCACTAAGCCGATCTTGGCTTGAGTCCCGCCATGGTAAGGAAAGCTTAGGTTCACTTTATTTTTAGAGTGAGATACTGCCATGTATGTCACGCTATTATCCATAGGGTCTATCTGAGTCCCGTATTTCCAGTTCTTAGAGCTTTCCTGTTTAAACTGTGGGAGTGATGCTTTTTGCTTTTCTAACATTGAATTCATTTCTTTAGATGACCTAACTTGTACAAGTCCACATCCTGAAGAAATGATAAGGAGGAGAGTGAATAGCTTATTCATGTTTAGTCCTTAAACTTACAGCTCAGTCCACCTGAGTCATGGAGATAGCAAATAGCTTCATCATTCTCTAAGCGGAGCATTCCATTGTTAAATCTTTCAGTGGTGAATTGGCTGCTTTGGACAGCATTCGTTTTTGAGAATGACACAATCAATAGGATGAGAAGAATCAGTCTCATTGTCTCTTTACCTTCCTGAGAACAACTTCAAAAATTCCTGCATTGATCTCACTTTCATACTCATTTAAGACTTTTTTTGGTTTAGGTTCTTTCCCAAAGCAAAGGTAATCCAAGCTTACGTCAAAGTAGTCTGCTACCTTCTTTAGCTGGGTAAGGCTTTTAGGTTCGGCCCCTGCAAGCCAGTTATGAAGCGTTTGAGCAGGTATTTTCGTGGCCCGAGATAAATGGGTCACTGTAATGCCTGAGTCTGCAATAAGCCTTTTTAAAGTCGTTTTGATAGTCACAATAGCTATCATGTCAGGTGTACGGTGTTTCATAAGCCTCAATCCGTTTAGTGACACTAAAATCCCTTTAGAGACATTAATTAGTGTCAGTTGAGATCTTTGAAACCGAATAGGTGAGCGTGAATTGGGCGTGAGGACAGGTAGAAAAGGGTAGAAATTGAGGGAAATTCAGAGAATGGGCAAAGGAGAAAAATGTTAATAATTAGAAAGATTTACATTAGAATTCAGTGAGATACAGAGTTTTTCTTTGACCGCTCATAACCCGAAGGTCGTAGGTTCAAATCCTGCTCCCGCAACCAAAATTCCTTAAATTTATAACTTAATGTACTTTCGCCAGCGAAAGTGGGTCCTGCTTATATTCCACTTTTGAAGGATGGCCTTAAGAACTTAGATTGTTTTTGAAAGACCGTAAGAGCTTTCGGTAAAATACCTAACTTCCATTGAAACGAGGTCTAGGTGAGAGAACAAAAGCTTCTTAAAATTCTTAAAGAGACATTTGGGTATACGTCCTTTCGTTTCGAACAACATAAAATCATCAATTCAGTTTTAGACGGTAACGATACACTCGCCATCATGCCAACTGGTGGTGGTAAATCCCTTTGTTATCAAATCCCCGCCCTTTATCTTGATGGTATTACGATTGTTATTTCTCCACTCATCTCTTTGATGCAAGACCAGGTGATGAATTTGAAAGAAGTGGGGGTCAAGGCCGTCTTTCTTAATTCGGCCCTGAGTCATCATGAATCGAGAAAGACGAAAGAGAAAATCAAACAAGGCAAAGTAAAGCTCGTCTATGTTTCCCCAGAGGGAATTCTTACTCCGACGATGATCGAGTTTTTCAAGGACGTTGAGATTTCACTTATCGCCATTGATGAAGCCCATTGCGTTTCTCAGTGGGGACATGAATTCAGAAAAGATTATACAAGACTTGGTGAACTCAAAGATTCATTTCCGGAAGTTCCGGTGATCGCTTTGACTGCAACAGCCGACGCAAAGACTAGAAGTGATATTTCTGATCAGTTAAGATTGAAGTCCCCGGCACTTTTTATTTCTTCTTTTGACCGACCCAATATTAAATACATCATTCAAGATCGGAATGATGAACTTAAGCAGCTAGATGGATTCATCAAATCACATCATCCGGAAGACACCGGAATTGTCTATTGCCTCTCGAGAGATAAGGTTGAGAGAGTTGCGGCCTCTTTAAAGAAAATGGGCTATCCAGCAGTTCCCTATCATGCAGGACTTTCTCAAGAAGTGAGAACAAAAAATCAAGAGCGCTTCAATGCAGATGATAGAATCATTGTCGTTGCAACCATTGCATTTGGAATGGGAATCGATCGTCCAGATGTTCGATTTGTGGCCCACTTGGATTTGCCTAAGAGTATTGAGAGCTATTACCAGGAGACTGGTCGAGCAGGGCGAGATGGTCTGCCTTCTACGGCCTGGATGATTTACGGTTTACAGGATGTGGTCAAGCTATCGCAGATGCTCGCGACGACAGATGCCGATGAAAATTATAAAAAAATTGCCAGACATAAATTAGATTCAATGCTCGCTCTATGTGAGGCCGCTAGTTGCCGTCGTCAATTTCTTCTCCAGTATTTTGGTGAAGCCGGAAAGAGTACCTGTAATTACTGTGACACATGTCTTTCACCACCGGTCATGTGGGACGCTACTGTAGATGCCCAGAAAATAATGTCGGCCATTTACCGAACGAAGCAGATTTATGGTGCTGGGCATGTGATCGATGTTTTACGAGGGAGTAGAAGTGCTAAGGTACTTGAGAGGAAGCATGATGAACTCTCAGTTTTTGGCATTGGAAAAGATCAGCCTAAAGAGCATTGGGACATTATTCTTAGGCAGCTAATGAATTTAAACTATGTTTCGATTAAGGACTGGGAATATCGCGGTCTCCATTTAAATCAGAAGTCCCTCGAAATCCTGACAGGTAAGCAGAAGTTACAGTTAAGAAAACAGAAGTTGGCCCCGGCAAAAGCTGATAAGAAAGAAAATTCGAGGACGAGAGAAATTAAGCATGATCGCCATGATCTTTTCGAAGCTTTGCGTAATTTGAGAAATACTATCGCCAAAGAAAAGAAGCTACCTTCTTATATTGTTTTTAACGACAAATCCCTCCATGATATGTGCCACCTTCTTCCCCGAGACGAGGATGAATTTCTAATGGTTCACGGGGTGGGGCAAAGTAAATTCGAGTCTTATGGGGATGCCTTTTTAGAAGTCATTGGAGAATATCTAAGTTCGCAGTAAATACTGCGTCAGCACCGTCGGCCATTCTGTCCGAAACTTGTACTCTAAAGGCCCAAATGTTAGAGTAAACGCTCAAAACGTTTAAGGAAGACATATGCGCCAATTAGAAAACTACGCTCTCGGTAAATGGACTCATGGCTTTGGTGAAGGTCAGCAGCTATTCAATGCTGTGACTGGTGAAGCTCTTTATACAGCAAGCTCACGCGGTCTGAATTTTGCCGATATGATGGATTATGCTCGTACCACTGGAGGAAAGAAGCTTCGTAAGATGACTTTCCAGGAACGTGGGCGCATGTTGAAGGCACTCGCACTTCATCTCAATGAGAAAAAAGAAGATTTTTATAAGATCAGTTACCTCACGGGTGCTACTCGTGTGGATTCCTGGATTGATATTGAAGGTGGTATCGGTAACTTGTTTGCCTATGCGTCTCTTCGTCGTCAGTTTCCTGATCTTCCTTATTACGTAGATGGCGGTATGGAAAAGCTCTCTAAGGGCGGAAGCTTTGTGGGTCATCACATTGCTGTTCCTAAGCAGGGTGTAGCGATTCATATTAACGCTTTCAACTTTCCGGTTTGGGGAATGCTTGAAAAAATCGCGGTTAACCTGTTCGCGGGTGTACCGGCGATTGTGAAGCCTGCGACCATCACAAGTTTTTTAACTGAAGCAGTAGTAAAAGAAATAGTGGCCTCTAAAATTTTACCTGAAGGATCACTTCAGCTTATTTGTGGTTCTGCAAACGGAATTCTTGATCACGTCATCAATCAGGATGTGGTGACATTCACTGGTTCTGCCTCAACTGGTAAAATGCTTAAGTCTCACTCACGTTTAGTGCAAGAATCAGTACCGTTCAATCTGGAAGCAGATTCTTTAAATGCCATGGTTCTTGGTCTTGATGTGAAACCTGGTTCAGCTGAGTTTGATATCTTCATTAAAGAAGCCGCTAAAGAAATTACAATCAAAGCAGGACAAAAGTGTACGGCCGTACGTCGTCTCATCGTTCCTGAAAATCTTATCGAAGCTGTTCAAGAGGGCATTAGTAAGCGTCTTGCTACAACAACTATTGGTAGCCCTGAGAACAAAGATGTTCGTATGGGTTCACTTGCTGGTGAGACTCAACGTCAAGAAGTGCGTGAGAAAGTTAATCAATTGAGCCGTTCACAAAAAATCGTTTACGGTAACCTTGATGAATTTAATGTCGTAGGCGCTGATGCTAAGAAAGGGGCCTTCATGCCACCGATCTTGTTCTTAAACGATAGACCGTTTGAAAAAACTGACTGCCACAACATTGAGGCCTTCGGTCCAGTTTCAACTATCATGCCTTATAAAACGACCGACGATGCGATTGAACTTTCTCGCATGGGACTTGGTTCACTCGTTTCTTCAATTGCAACCGCAGACGATGATATTGCTCGCGAGTTTGTGGTTGGTGCTGCGAACATGCACGGACGTATTCTCGTGTTCAACGCTGATTGTGCCAAAGAGAGCACAGGTCACGGTTCTCCAATGCCAATGCTGGTGCATGGTGGCCCGGGTCGCGCAGGTGGTGGGGAAGAGATGGGTGGTAAGCGTGGAGTGATGCACTATCTTCAGCGCACGGCCATTCAGGGTAGTCCGACAACTCTAACTAAAATTACGAATCAATATCAGTATGGGGCAAAGCAGACGATCTGTGATGTGCACCCATTCCGCAAGTACTTCGAAGAACTTAAAATCGGTGAGACTCTTGTTACTGAAAAACACCATGTGACTTTGGAAGACATTGAGAACTTCGCTGATCTGTCAGGCGACAAATTTTATGCTCACATGGATGAAAAATCCCTCGAAGGCACAATGTTCAAGGGGAGAGTGGCCCATGGTTACTTCATCCTATCGAGAGCAGCTGGATTGTTCGTGGATCCTCCCAAAGGTCCGGTTCTTCTTAATTATGGTCTTGATGAGTGCCGTTTCATTAAGCCTGTATATCCTGGCGCCACAATTGGCGTGCGTTTTACCTGTAAAGAGAAAGTCGACCAGGAAAAGAAGTCACCCGAGGACATCGCTAAAGGCATCGTGAAATGGTTAGTAGACGTCTACGATGAGACTGGTGATTCTGTGGCCATTGCGACAATCTTGACCATGGTGAAGAAAAAAAATCAGAACGCTTGATTATTGAAAAAAGCGTTCTGAGTTGTCAGGGCAAGGTCCATTGCTTTTTCGACTGAATCATTTTTTCAAGATTATTCAGTTCTTTTTGTACATCCTCGGGGATGTTAGTTCCTGAGGATCCTGAGAAATCAAACATAATGCTTTCTCGATACTCATCAAGGCATTGTTTTGCGACCGGAGATTTATAATATTTCTTAATACATTGTTTTAAGAATAAGTCTCCGGAGCCAAAGAACTGTTCTCTTTTAAGATATTTCTCTGACCATCCTATCCAGTAGCTGATTTCAGGGGCCAGAGAGGAATTTGGATTTTCAAAAATAAAGTTAGAAAGAAGACCTGAGGAAAATAATAGATCAACGTCAAAATTTTCAATCGAGCTATTTTGTTTTTTTAATGGGATTAACTCTTTAGAAATAAAAGCTCTGACTTCTTTGTCATTTGTTAGACCAGATAAATATTTACTTCCCTTCCAGTGTTTTGCTCTTCTTGTCCATATTTTAAGCTCAGTGCGGACTTCCTCT
Source organism: Peredibacter starrii (assembly GCF_034259205.1). GTDB lineage: Bacteria > Bdellovibrionota > Bacteriovoracia > Bacteriovoracales > Bacteriovoracaceae > Peredibacter > Peredibacter starrii. The sequence goes on from NZ_CP139487.1 coordinate 805,323, forward strand.
GGTATGTCCTTCTTTATTGAATAGCTTTCCAAAAACTTTTCAAGATTGGCCGGATCCTTTTGGACCTTGGCCTCAATAAGTAGTACTTGTTTGAAAGGAAGGATAAGATCCTTAAAATCTTTTTTAATTAGTTTATCATCGATGTTTCGAGTGAAACTTTGCTTAGCGTCCACGTATCGACGGACGATGAGTTGAGCGATCCCTAAATTGTAACTATCAGTGAATTTAGAACTATCAATTGAGAGCTCTCCATTTTGGAAACTAGAAGGATGAGAAGGGGGCATTCTTGTGTGACAGTCCAGACAGAGCGAAGTGGTTTCCTGGAGTCTCCAATGAGCGTAATCTTTTTTCCCACTTTTGTATGCTTGGAGGCTATCCTCAAGGTGTTCATTTACTAAAGCATAAGAAGGGGCAAAGATGTCCTCTTTTAAGAGACTGTCATGTTTTGCATTTTTAAAAGCTGTTTGTAACTCAGCAATCTTGGCCGTTATAACTTCTTCGTTCTTCTTATCCATGAATTTGTCTCTGTCAGTTATAAATGGGATCAAGTCAGTAAGAGCAAGAAATGCTTTGTTCATTTGTAAAACTGGCCCGCTAATTGCGAGACCACAAATTAACATAGTGATGAAGGCCAAGCTTAGTTTGAACATAAATCCTCTATTATTTTTTGTCTTTAATCGTAAATTTTTCAATGATCAGAGCACCTGTCATTAATGCTCCCGCTGATAGTATCAATCCTCTTTGTATTTGTTGAATACCTTCCGGTTGAAGCGGTGAGGCGGTTAACGATTGCATTAGGAGCATTGCGGAGGTCATTGTAATTGCTGACGCAATTTCAGTACTAACTGGAATTGACCAAGGAGCGAATGAATCCGCTTTCAGGATTAGATAATCTTGTTTTCGGGGAAAGTCTTGCATGTCGCCAATGTCCCCAATCCTTTTAAGCGAAATAGGCTTTACTGATTCGATGACAAATACCGGCTTCATTTGTCCGTTACCATCGGAATCGAATTTTTGAAAAATAACGTGACCTTTTACAAAGGCCTCATCTGCGGACTCTAAGGAGCTTATGCTGTTTATTAATTTCTGATCTTTCACAAGACTTGGTACGGCCATGGCATCCGATTGATTTCTTGGAATGAATTCAATTGAATTACCTTTCATTTTGACTTTACCCAGAACCTCAATTTCGGCAAATGACTCTGCCTTAATTAAAGAAGGGACCAAGAGTGAGAATAGAAATATTTTGAGCATGAGGAATTTCATGCTTCTGATTTTATCTAAGAAATCGTGAAAATTTGCTGATCTATATCAGTTGCCAATAATTGATGAGTCTTTGAGCGGACTCCAAAGAACTTTTGATCCCATGACTTCCGAAATAGTCCCCCGCCAAAAAAATATTATCCTCAGCAAAACTAAACTGATGTTCGGGCCCAAGAGAGGTTAAAGCTTCTGAATAACGCCATTTATGAGCATGAGAGTCTAAAACAATACCCTCAACCAAAGACAAGCACTCATTTTTTATGGCTTCTTTCTCCTTTCCCAGGACTTCTTCGAGGTATTCAGACTTTACTTCAAATAAAGAAAAACACTGATTGTTAGGCAGAGTTCTGCGAATCTTAAGATTGAAATACTTTTCTAATAGCTCGAAATTAGAATTCAGATTTGTTAACACCAAAAATTGAACAATCGATGTGTATTTTATTTTTTCTAGGAAATGAGCGCTTTTTCTCGACCTTTCGAGAATTAACTTACTTTGAGGAGCGGGACATGTCAGTATTACCTTTTTACTTTCAATGACCCTTTCGTTTGTCCCAAGAATTTTAATTTTTCCACTATCATGTTCTAAATGGGTAACTTCCCAATTGTTTAGAACCATCAGTTCTTTTGATTCATCTTTTATCCATTTATGTGGATCTTTTATTGAGATATTTTCAATCTGGATTTCTTGAGGTCCATGATTAAAAGGATGACCATCTAATCGGCGAGAGGCAATTCTTCCTCCTACTCCTCGTGACTTCTCTAGAAGGATTGAATCTGATAATTGCTTTGCCAGGTGAATACCTGTAATTCCTGCGCCTATAATGCAAATTTCGTTCATTATGTCCTCTGAATGGTCAACTAAGTCCATTCTGAACGATTGAACAAGGCTTTGCGATTAATTCTTTGTTTGTGTAAGGAATGTTCAATTCTTTTTGAAGCATTCCAACTTATGAACCAAACGACCATCAACAATCGAGATTTGAAGTCGACCATCTTTTGAGAATTCGGCCGTGCTTAATGAACCTTTGGTATAGTCCGGTTCTTCGGTGATGCTGATGAAGTAGGGTCCGTATTCCTTGTTTCCGCTTAGGGTGAAGCCACGTCCATCAAGATCGGTCGAAAGTGAAATATGAACAGGATTTTCTGTCTCTACAGTAAGTTCCTTCCTTTCTTGTCGAGTTGATCCGTCAGGAAAACTTTCAAAGACTTGGGCCGTACACGAGATTGATTGAGCTTGAGCAGTTGATACGATGAATGAAAACGCTAATAATGTAAAAAGACGCATAAATTTTCTCCCTCACTCATTAAGGATGAGTGAAGGAGAGGTAAATGACAATTTTTATTTGAGCATGATGTCTTCGAACGATGAGAGACCGGCCTTGGCACCTTCACCCATTGCGATGATGATTTGCTTATAAGGTACATCAGTCACATCACCGGCAGCGTAGATTCCAGGAATGTTTGTTCGACATTTCTCATCAACCAGGATTTCACCAAACTTATTCATCTCGACCACACCTTTCACGAATGAACTGTTCGGCACGAGACCAATTTGAACGAACACACCATCGAGCTCCAGAGATTTCAATTCACCAGAAGTGCGATCTTCAAACTCAAGTGCGGTCACCTTACCGTTGTCACCAATCACGCGGTTAGTGCGGGCGTTCTTAATGATCTTCACATTAGGAAGTGATTCTAATTTATCCACTAAAACCTTATCGGCCTTAAGTGTAGGCATGAATTCAAAGACAGTCACTGATTTCACAATACCAGCAAGATCAATGGCAGCTTCGATACCAGAGTTACCACCACCAACTACCGCAATGTCTTTGCCTTTAAAATAAGGGCCGTCACAGTGAGGACAGAAGGCAACTCCGCGACCCAAGTATTCTTTTTCACCTGGAATGTTAAGCTCTTTCCATTTCGCACCAGTTGCTACAATCAGCGATTTCGTATGCAGGAATTCACCACTTTCAAGTTCAATACGTTTATTAGGACCTTCACCAACGGTTTTTACACGACGGTGTTCAAGGATCTTAATATCGTAATCTGAGATATGGGCCATAAGTTGAGCTGCCAGTTGTGGACCTTCCGTATATTTAATCCCAATCAGGTTTTCGATACCTTTAGTATCTTGAACCTGACCACCAATTCTTTCAGCGATAATAGCAGTTCTAAGGCCTTTTCGAGCAGAATAGATGGCAGATGAAGCGCCAGCGGGTCCAGCACCAACGACTACCACATCAAATTCACCAAGATCCAGCGTTTTTGGTTCTGCTGAAACTGAATCATCAATGCCAAATTCTTTTTCAAGTTTTGAGATTAGATCTACCAATCCAATTTTTCCCGAACTGATTAGCTTATCGCCGATCATAACACTTGGGACACCTTGGATGCCGAGCTTCTGAACTTCATCTTGAACTAAACCACCATCAATCATAGTGTGTTTAAAGTCGGGTTTGTTAAGGGCCATGATGTTTAAGGCCTGAACTACTTCAGGACAATTTTCACAACTTAAAGAAATATAAGTGCGAATATCCACACTGCCTTTAAGACGCTTTACTCGATTTAGGATGGATTCATCAGGTAATTTGCCTTTTCCGTCAGCATTTAAAATTGCGAGAACCAGGGAAGTAAACTCATGTCCGCCAGGAACACCTAAAAAAGTAATGCCAGTCTCTTTCCCAGCATGACCCAAAGTTAGTTTTGGTACTTCAGAATTCTCGAAAGATTCCTTTACGAGGATCTTGTCAGATGTTGAAGCTAACGACTTAATCAGGTCGAGCAGATCTTTTTGCTTCTCATGACTTGATTGAGCATAAGTAAGTGTCACTTCATTCTCAAGGGCCTTATAAACGTTCTTTAATTGTTCTAAAATATTATTATCTAACATAACAAACCTTTTAAAAGTGAGGCCCCTTTTGGGGCCTCGTTCTTTAATTTTTTAGCTTAGATTTTACCAACGAGGTCTAGACCTGGTTTTAAAGTATCAGCACCTGGCTTCCACTTAGCAGGACATACTTCGTTCGGATGGTTGCGGATAAATTGAGCGGCCTGAACTTTGCGAAGAAGTTCATCAGCATTACGGCCAATTCCGTTATCTTGAACTTCTGCTAGTTTAATTTTTCCATCTGGGTCCACTAGGAAAGTACCGCGGTAAGCGAGACCTTCTTCTTCGATGTACACACCGAAGGCGCGAGATAGAGCACCAGTTGGATCTGCTAGCATAGGGTAGTTGATCTTCTTGATTGATTCTGAAGTATCGTGCCAAGCTTTGTGAGTGAAGTGTGTATCAGTACTTACTGAGTAAACTTCAACACCCATTTTTTTGAATTCTTCATATTTCTCAGCAACGTCTACAAGCTCAGTTGGACACACGAATGTGAAGTCAGCTGGGTAAAAAAAGAACACGGCCCATTTGCCTTCGATGTCCTTATTAGTAACAGTTCTGAATTCATTCTTGTGATATACCTGTGCTTTGAATTCCGGGACTTTTGTATTGATAATAGTTTGCATGTGTAGATCCTCCTATTTTGGATATGTTCACAGGATTGATCTTCGTACAAATCCGATATCCCATCCAATATTTGATTTTTATGAGTCGATAGATAAAACCTATGATGCTTAAGCTGTTGAAATTTAGGATGTTTCTGAGGAGTCTTGGAGCGGTTTGGTCATGGAATATTTACATGAAGATAGAGGAAGTTTAATTCATTCGTTATGTAGAAGAAAATCAGGAGAAAATAATGAAAACCTTTATTGTTGGTCTTATCACTTTGCTTCCTTTTTCAAGTTTCGCAGCAAATACTACGTGTGTAAAAGACGCATCAGAGTATGCAATTTCCTATGTTGAAAAATTTTACAACCAAAAGGCAGTTGTTGATAGCGTTTCAGGTAATGCTGAAAACCGTGGTCCAGATGGGTATGTTGCCTTAGGGGTTAAGGTCGCTCTAGAAGATGGTTCATCACTTCGAGTGATTTCGATGATGACTCCAGGATGTGTTCTCGTTGATATTATGGCATTCGAAATATAGTTATTGCTTCGAGACATTTGCTATTTGCAGATGTCTCGCACACCTTTAATGCCATCTTCTTTACATGCCTCTTTCAGAATTTCATTCTGGGCCGTTCCAACCATTTCAGTCACATCGAGGAATTTAACATTCGCAGATTTCATTTTCCCATTTCTAAAGAATTCAACGGTAAACTGATTTGCATTGGAGTTTCGGTGAGCTTGATAAAGTTCAACCACTTTTTCCACGCGAGTCCCATTACCTTTGATGATAATGTCACCCACTTGTAGAATATTCTTGTTAGGGGAGTCAGGAAGAATTTCTTCAACCTGAACACCGCCTTTCACATCTTGCATGAGATTCTTCATATCGGATGCCGATAAACTTTTGAAGGACATTCGGGCATCCATAGCTTTTGGAACACATTCAAAGTAAACATCGAACTGTGGCACTGGTTTCACGTCGGTTGTGGTCTGCGTATTCATGGGTCCATAGGCCCCATACATACTCACTCCGGCACCGTATGCTCCATATCTTCCATAGTATGGTGAGACGCCGTAATAATATGTCGGTCCATATGTGTTAGTTTGAGTGATCTCTTTTTGAAATGATGTATCTCGAATCGTTAGGATATGAGTGTAGGGTTGATTCATTTCTTTACAGAGTTCAATCGCATGAAACTTAGCATAGAGTTGGGCCTTCTCTTTTTTCGTCGCCGAATTCCCCTGAAAAGTAGAAACTCTTAGATTCTGATCGACAATCTTGTCTGAGAACCCTGTCTTCCCCTTGCTCTCTTTATAAGATGCAGGTTCAGAAGCACAACCAACTAAAGCAATAAGAGACATAATAGCTATTGATCTCATGCAGAATTCCTTTTGCAGACAACTGCTTGTGTAGACTTTCTTAAAATGAAATTTCAGTAAAGTAGCATGGCGATAGTGATCTACTTTTCTATTCTTAGGAGAAGTTTTAGTTCATGGCTTCATTAATGATTCATTACAATTGATGTCATGAAGGTCTTGATACTGTTCCTAGTCATGCTTTTTCCTTTCGTCGCTTTTGCGCAAGAGCAAGATGAACAAAGCAACGATCAAACTCTTCAGGAAGAGCAGAAAGTAGAAGAAAAACAAACCCCAACAACTCAGACCCCTCAACGGCAGCAAGATAAAATCCAGGTCGAATGCGTTTGTCCTTCCCCCGCTCCTCAACAAGAAGTAGAGCAAGAGCAACAGGCGCCACAAATCTTTCCAGATAATGCCGTCTTTAATATAACGCCTGCGTCGCCAGAGCCCCCAGTGGCAGAAGAGCAAGAGAAGGAGGAATTTGAACTACCACCTGGTTATCTTCAAAAACTGCCTCCAGGCTTTAGTAACGATCAATATAAACGGATAGGACCGTATTAGTCGGAAATGAATTATTGAAGTTTTTCATCATCTTTCCACATTTCTCTAAGATACTAAGATCATGCGAAATCTAACTCCCAAAATCCTTTTAGTAGAAGACGACCCCATGTTGGGTGAAGGTCTAGTTATTAGCCTTAAACTTGAGGGTAATGAAATTACCTGGAAGAAAACAGTGAAAGAGGGCTATGACGAATTTTCGTCAGGCTCCTATGATCTGGCGATACTCGATATCAACCTTCCGGACGGAATGGGCACCGATCTTTGTAAAAAAATTAGATCTGAGAATAAAGAAATTGGAATTCTTTTTCTTACTGCCAAGACTGATGAAGATACGGTCGTCCGTGCTCTCGATTTGGGCGCAAACGATTTTGTGAAGAAGCCATTTTCTCACAAAGAACTTATGGCGAGAGTCAAAGTTGTTCTTCGTCCTAAATTCGGAGCAACTAAAGAACTTAAACTCGGTGAACTTCGAGTAAATCCTGAACAAAGAATGGTCACGTATAAAGATGAACCGATAACTCTAAACCGTCGTCAGTTCGATATCCTCTCTTATTTTATGTCTCATCATGATCAGATTATTACACGTGAACAGTTGCTCACTCATTTAGGAACTGAAGGCGATATCATTGATCGCACGGTTGATTCTCATGTAAGCCAACTTCGTAAAACTCTAAAGAGCAGTAACATCGACGATATTCAAATCACTTCCATTTATGGAGTGGGGTATAGACTTGAAAACCTGGAATAAATGGTCCTTCACACTTAAGTGGCTGGGACTTAGTGCCATTATCACCATCATCTGTGTTGTGGCCGGTGGCTACATTATGCGTGAACTCACAGAGCGAGAGCGAAAGCTTCAACTCAGTATGGGTGGCCCACACATGGAACATTTTGATGTCATGAAAAATCTTGTGGCGAGTGGAAAATTCTCTGCGGATGAGGCCTATAAGCTGGTCGAAAAATCCCGGGAGCCTCGTGGCCCGGTCCGTTCCTATTTGGTGGATAACAATAAAAATATCATCGATGCCCAAAAGGATGATGTACCTGATTTTGAAAAAGAAAAGTTAAACAAACTTTCCAATGATCGCTCTGTCGTTTTCATTAGAGAAGATAGGGGCTTTGGTCAAGGGCCTGGTCCTAGAATGAGAGGAGGTCCCGGTGGGCCACCTCCTGGCGCTCATCTTATTGGTCTGGTGTCAATTTCTGTGTCAATCATTGTAGGGATTGGTCTTTCATTTATCTTCCTTTCTTTTTATGTGAGAAAAAAATCAAAACAAGCTGAAGAAGTGATCGCCAAGCTCAAGGCGGGTGATCTTAAGGCCCGATTTAAAATTGGTGAAGTAGATGAGACCAGTCTTCTCATGTCTCGCTTTAATGAGATGGCCGATCAAATAGAAATTCTCGTAACGAATTTGAGAAACACTGAGAAGGCCCGCATGCTTATGCTTCAGGAGCTTGCTCATGATCTTAGGACTCCAGTGGCCTCACTAAAACAATTTCAAGAGATCCTGCTTCATCAAGGTCATCTTTTGGATGAAGAAAGTCGTCGTCGTACTCAGGTGCTGGCAATGAGAGAAGTTAATTACTTTGAAAGACTGGTAGAGGATCTGCTCTTCTTATCTGGTGTGAACGATCCTCGCTATAGCGTGAACTTTAAGAATGTGTCCCTGAATGATCTTATCCAGGAAGAAGTGGATAACTTTGAGACTTCAAAAATTAAAGTCGCTTTAGAGCTAAATTCAAATGCCTCAATCAAGGGTGACTCGCACCTATTGAAGCGACTTCTGAGAAATGCTCTTTCTAATGCTTCTCGCTTTGCTCGTTCTCAAATCACAGTTCGTCTTCGTACTGAGAACCAAAAGTTGTATCTAGAAATTATCGATGATGGTCCAGGAATGAAAGAAGAGTATCTTGAAAATTTTGGTGAGAAGAAGTTTTCTCGTGAGACCTCAAGTGATTCAAGTATTTCAATTGGTCTTGGTTCTGTCATTATGAAGAAGATTGTTACTCTTCATGAAGGTCTTTTCTCTGTAAGCAATCTTCCAAACAGTGGTCTCAAACTAACAATACAATTTCCTACCAAATAAAAAAGGGAAGCTTTCATGCCTCCCCCCTGTATAAAAGAGTTTGTAAGCTACTGTTTCGATCCCCTCAGACGTCGCAGTAGCTCACGCACTCAGTATCACTGGGCACTGGCGCTTCTTGGCCCGCCCTGTGGTTTTGAAATACCTTTTGATTCAAGACATGCATCGATTTTTGCTCGATCTTCTTCGCTCGGACGCTGGCCCCTTTCAGGTTTTGTAACACCTGTTTCAGAGATACAAGCATCCATGGCCGCTTTAAATTCACTGTTCATTCCACGACCTCTACCAGGTCCGCCCTGAGGTTTCGAGATACCTTTACTTGCCAGACATGAATCCATGGCTTGGCGATCTTCATCGCTTGGTCTAGTGCCTGGCTCTGGTCGAGAAATTCCAAGTTCTGCAGAACAAGCTTCGAGAGCGGCGTGAACTTCTTCATGACTACTTTGAGCCTGGGCATTTCCGTAAAATGAAAGAAGAGTTACTAGAGCTAGAGTGGTTGGTTTAACGTTCATAATGGTCTCCCTGTATAAGAGCACTTAGTGTGCATACAGGGAGTGTAGAACTTAAATGTGCAAAGCTTATGAAATCGCTAAGTAATGAGAATTCTTAGTGACCGTGTTCCGAACCTTCGATATTTTCCATACTTCCCATCTTACCTTGTTGGAAATCTGAAAAGGCCTGATGAATTTCTTCAGGAGAATTCATCACGAAAGGGCCATACCCAGCGATTGGTTCATTAATCGGCTCTCCACCCATGAAGAGAACCTTACTATCTTTAAGAGCTTTGATTGTGAAAGTTGCTTCCTTCTGATCAAGGACCGCGAACTCTGCTTCACGAATAATCTCGCCGCTCTCAACTTGAACTTCTCCTTCCATCACAAAAAGTGTGGCAGTATGACCTGCGGGAACAGTGTAGGTAGAAGACTTATTGGCATTCAATTTTAAATCCCAAAGATTAATGGGAGTGAAAGTCATGGCCGGGCCATGAGCACTTTCATATAGGCCCGCGATCACGCGAATCGTTCCAGCACCATCAGGAAGATCAAGTTTAGGAATGTGCTCATTCTTAATTCCTTGATAGCGAGGTTTTGTCATTTTATCTTTTTTAGGAAGATTCACCCAGAGTTGAACCATCTCAAAAGGTCCGCCTTCTTTCGAATAAACAGGTCCATGAAACTCTTCGTGCACTAGTCCTGAAGCGGCGGTCATCCATTGAACGTCACCATTTCTGATAATGCCTCCACCACCAGCTGAATCGCGATGTTCTACTTCGCCTGAGTAAACAATTGTGACTGTTTCAAAACCACGATGCGGGTGAGAACCAACACCTCTTCGTTTAGTGGAAGGTCCGAAGTTTGCAGGACCGGCATAATCCATCATTAAAAAGGGTGATATGTCTTTGGCACCATCGTGATAGCTGAAAATTGATCTAACTGGAAACCCATCACCAACCCAGTGGCGTTCATTTTGCTGACGAGAGAAGAGTAGCTTTTTCATAACGGGCTCCTTTGTTAACGAGAACCATTTTACCTCGTCTGAGACGAAACTAAAATAGCACCTGATAAAGACGGATTATTACGTATCGAGCCTTTCAAAAGAGTGAAAAATTCGGGATTATAGGCCTGAGGTAAAAACATGGAATCATTCGGCAAACTACACCCCCAACTTTTAGAACTTCATAAGGCCCTTCTTCAATATCAGGGAAAGATTATGGAGGTTAAACTCGAGAAACATCTGGGACCCTATGATCTATGGCACTTATCTCTAAATGATGAAAACTTTGTATGGCTTCGTAAAATCTCGGAAATCATTGTAGAGATGGATGAACTCAACGATGCCAAAGAGAAGGATCCTCAAATCTTTACTAAAATCCGTAGCGATTTGAAGGGCCTCTTTTTTCCGGCGGTAAATTCTGGGTCTGACTTTGATACCCGTCTGGCCGAAGCACTTGAGAAAGACCCACATATCTGTCTTCAAATGGGTCAGCTCAAAGGGCTTTTAGGCTAACGTAAAGCATTGTAAATCAGGAACTCTGTCAGTATAATTAACGCATGAAAAAAACAATCTTAAGCGGCAGTACAGTAACAGGTGATCTCACTCTAGGAAACTATATTGGAGCGATCAATAACTGGACCAAGCTTCAAGATGATTATGACTGTCTCTATTTTCTTGCGAACCTTCATGCCTTAACTGTTTTTCAAGATCCAAAAGTTTTAGAAGATAGAACTTTTAGTTTCTTCGCTCAGTATTTAGCACTTGGTTTAGATCCAAAGAAAAATATTATTTTCGTACAATCTCATGTGCATGAGCACACCGAGCTTTCTTGGATCCTTGCTTGTCTTACTCCGATGGGTTACCTGAATCGCATGACTCAGTTTAAGGACAAGTCAGAGAAGCATCCTAAGAACATCAACTCTGGTCTTTATACTTATCCGGTTCTTATGGCCGCAGATATTCTTCTTTACCAAGCAGACCTGGTTCCGGTGGGTGAAGATCAAAGACAACATTTAGAACTCACTCGTGACATCGTGGGCTTCTGGCAGAACCGCTACGGCGAAGGTGTATTTAAAATGCCTGAGGCGTATGTTGGTAAGATGGGCGCAAGAGTGATGTCTCTTCAAGAGCCAGACAAAAAAATGTCGAAGTCAGATGAGAACGATAAGAACTTCATTTCAATCATTGATGACTTCAAGAAGATCGAGAAGAAAATTAAAGGTGCCGCTACTGATTCAGGCACTGAAATTAAATACGATCCTGAGAACAAGGCCGGACTTTCTAACCTTATGACTATCTATTCAGTTTTGAGTGGCAAAACTACTGACCAACTTGAAAAAGAGTATGAAGGGAAAATGTACGGTCATCTAAAGGTAGATCTAGCTGATCTAGTGGTCTCAACTCTAAGACCTGTTCGTGAGAAGTATGATGATCTTATGAAAAACAAAGATTATCTGGATCAACTCATGAAAGAGGGCGCTGATAGAGCTGCCGTTCGTGCTCAGAAGACTCTTGAAAACGTTTATAAAAACGTTGGTATTTTATACCGTCGATGACGCTTTGAGCGGAGTCATTTCCAATCCATTAAATTTATAATTTGATCATTCTCTTTTAATAGGAATGATCAAATGTCTTATTGGCCGCTTCTGATTGCCTTATTCTTTTTCACGTCTTGTAACAAGGACGATGGAAAGAAAGAAATTTGGATCTACACATCTCTCTATAAAGACACTATCGCTGATATGAATCCCAAACTTGAGAAGGCCTTTCCACATCTCAAGATCAATTGGTATCAAGCAGGCTCAGAAGAAATCGCCGCTAAAGTAAATACGGAACTCATCGCTGGTGCACCCAAGGCAGATATTTTGATTTCATCCGAGAGATTTTGGTATCAGGAACTTTCTGATTCTGGAAAGCTTGTAAGCTGGAGGCCATCACAGTTTGAGAACTTTGCTCCTGAGTATCAGAATCAACTTGGAACCTTTCACGTCGTTTCAGTCCCAATTATGGTTTTGGTTTATAACAGCGACGTCATTAAGGCAGAAGATGCACCGAAAAGCTTTAAAGACATGGCCAACCCGAAATACAAAGGGCTAGTTAACGGCGGAAGTCCGCTCGCTTCAGGAACAGCGTTCACTACCGTGCTCGCTCTTCAGCATAAGTATGGTTGGGAGTTCTTCCATGATCTTAAGAAGAACAACTTTCTTTTTGATGGAGGAAATAGTGCGGTCATTAAGCGGATTCAAACGAAAGAAAGACCAATCGGATTTGTCCTCCTGGAAAACGTTCTCCGTTTTCAAAATGAAGATCAAAGACTTAAAACTGTCTATCCGGAAGATGGTGTCGTTACTCAGTTCAATACCATGGGAATTCCCAAGCGCAGCGGAGACATGTCAGATACTTTGAAGCTTGCAGATTGGTTTTTTGGACAAGACGGGCAAGAAGCGATGACTAGATCATATATGCATTCACCGCTTAAGAATTTCTCTCCACCGGTTGGAGCCCCACCTTTATCTGAACTCAAAGTCAGGGCCTTCCCTTGGACGGAGGATCTCATTAAAGAATTAACTGAGAAGCGTTTTGAAATCAAAGAAACTTACGTGGAGATTATGTTCAAATGAAAAAACTTGGTCTCTATGCTCTCCTGGTATTTCTATTCTTCTTATGTGTCTATCCTTTCATCTTTTTGGGACATTCCTTCTCATTTGAGAATGGTCAATTCGATTTCGCTATTTACAAAAGGGCCTTCACAAATCCGATGACCATTAGGTCGTTCATTAACACTATGGTGGTTTGCGGATCGACGGTTTTTATTAGTACTCTTATTTCCTTGCCGCTTGCCTGGTTGCTGACCAGAACAAATCTGGCATTCAAAGGCTTTTGGAGAACTGTGTTTTGTCTTCCTTATGCCATTCCACCGTTCATTGGGGCGATTGCCTGGATTTATCTTGCTAATCCTTCTAATGGACTCTTAAGGCCCATACTTCCCTGGATCAATGTGTATTCAAGGCCAGGACTTATTTTAGTGATGAGTGCGTTCTTTTATACTTTTGTTCTTATTAATCTTCTTTCTGCATTAGAGAAGATTGATCCTTCACTCGAGGAGGCCGCCCGTATTTCAGGGGCCAATTCCTGGCAAGTATTCTTCAAAGTCACATTACCTTTAGTTATGCCTTCGCTTATTTCAGGAATGCTGTTGGCGTTTCTTTCTGCCATCGCTAATTTCGGAATCGCGGCCTTGATTGGAAATGCTGCCGGAATTAGTATGCTTACAACTCAGATTTTCATTTTCCAGAAAATGGCCTCTTACACCGGTTTAAAATTAAGTGGAATTCTTTCTCTTGGGCTGCTCTTGATTGCCGCCATTGTGTTCTATCTGGATCACGTGATCAGCAAACGCTTCAGATTCAGTTTAGTGACTGGGAAAGTTGCAAGACCAAGTTTAATTGAACTCAATAAATCTAAATTTCCGGTCCAAGTTATTCTTTCACTTCTCGCGATCATCATCTTCGTTCTACCAATTGGTGCAATTCTGATTGCGGCCCTTAGTAAGTTGCAAGGAGACAGAAGTCTTTCTAATTTTGGGTTTCAGAATTTCCATACCATCTTCTTTAAAACTGATGAGACCTATCGCGCAGTTTGGAACTCAGTTTTACTTGCCATCTCTGCCGCTTTTGCCTGCAGTTTAATAGGATATGGTCTGTCGCAAGCGGGGAAGAAGTTGTCGTTGCCTGTGAATAAGGTTAAAGAGGCCTTCGTGGCAATTCCTTATGCTGTCCCAGGAACAGTGCTTGCTCTGAGTCTGATTCTGACGACTCTCTCTTTACGTTTACCTCTCTATAATACCCTTGGCATAATCCTTCTTGCGTACGTAGCGAAGTTTTTAAATTTCTCTTACAGAATTATTAATGATGGGGTCACCCAAGTTGATCAGACTCTCATTGATGCTGCTCAAGTGGCAGGCGCTAATAGCTGGCAGATCTTCACTAAAATTTGGATTCCAATTCTTCGTCCTTTCCTGATTGCTTCATTCTTTTTGGTTTTCATGCCGGCCTTTTCTGAATTGACGATGTCAGTTCTACTAACAGGTCCGGGCAATGAAACAATTGGAACCCTCATCTTTCAGCTTCAAGAATATGGTGACGCTTCCGGTGGAGGGGCCGCGGTTCTGGCATTCTGTGTTCTTGTTCTTATCATTGTTCTTAATGGCACTCTTAAAATTGCGACAAAAGGGAAATACGGTCTATGAGCTCAGTTGAATTTAAAAATGTGACTAAAGACTATCAAGGCAATGTCATCCTTAAAAACTTGTCGTTTAAGATTAATGATGGGGAATTTGTTTCTTTTTTAGGACCATCGGGATGTGGAAAAACTACTTCCTTAAGAATTGTTGCGGGCCTTGAGAAGAACAGTGGGGGAGAAGTATCTCTTGGAGGTGAAATTATTTCTTCTCCGGAGAAAAGTCTTTTCGTTCCAACTCGCGAAAGAAATCTTGGAATGGTCTTCCAAAGCTATGCCATTTGGCCGCATATGAATATTTTTGAAAACGTCGCCTTTCCACTTCGCATGAAAAAAACGTCTGAAGCTGAAATTAAAAAGAGCGTTGAAGATGTGCTTCAGATGGTTGAATTAGGTGGTCTTTCTGAAAGAATGCCTAGTACTCTGAGTGGAGGTCAGCAACAGCGTGTGGCGCTCGCCAGGGGCCTTGTAGCTCGTCCAAAAGTTCTGCTTCTGGATGAACCACTATCTAACTTAGATGCAAAGCTGCGCGAGAAGATGAGAAAAGATATTCGTCAGATTCAGCAGCATTTCAAAATTACTTGTATCTATGTCACTCATGATCAAGTGGAGGCCTTCAGTATGAGTGACCGTATCATGATTATGGAGAAGGGCAATATTCTACAATTTGCGACACCGAGTGAGATTCGTGCCAATCCTGTTAATGATTTTGTGAAAGATTTTATTTCGTAGGTTTGATACCGCGGATGATGCTATCAATGCGATGGGCGGCCTCGACAATCTTCCTGATCGCGGCCTTTTGCAGCTCACTATCTTGGGAATGTTCTTCGGCCAGAGAATTGAGCAGATAAGCGTTTCCTAAGATGATGGTGAGCGGATTATTGATTTCGTGGGCCACTTGTCTTGGATGGTGGTCCTGAGTTCGCTCTTCTTCTAAAAGACTTTCCAGATGTTTGATTTTTTCTTTTGAGTAAAGAGTCTTTGAAACACTGTGAGACGCAATCTTCAAAAGATTTGTGTCAGACTGACGCCATGGCTTTTTATTCTCTACCTGTTCCAAACACAAAACACCGATAGTGTATTCGTTTGTACTAAGCGGCACATCGAGAATGTGATGCAAACTCACTGTTGGATTTGTTTTAGCATGGAGCGATCTAAAATAGACGGCGTAATCAGACACCCCAAGTGATTTACCTGAAGAATAGGTTTCTGTTTTACGATCGAATTGGCTTTTGCAAATGATTTCCGATTGATCATCATTGAATAACCAAACCGATGCCCGATCCACCTGGAAAAAATCACAGAGTGAAGCAGTTAAAGTTTGGAAGAATTTTTCAACGTCCCCTTGATCAAATTCCAGAGAATCTAGAAGATTTGTAATCTCCAGTTTATGAGAATTTGTGAGAGTTAAATTCTTTGCCGTACTCATAATCTTATTTTCGACATTCTTGATTAAGTTCTTGAGTAGAAAACGGTTAAATTTCCCCCTGTGTCCTCCAACAAAGGTTATAGTAGGGCCAATAGTTTTAGGGGATTGAGAGGAGACAGGTTTAAAAGATTTTCTTATTCCCGAGTCTTTTAGTCTTTCCTTAACGAAATTAAACATTTGTTCTACTCGGGGTCCTTCAGAATAAATTATTTCAGACCATATTAGTGCGTTGGCCTTCAACGTTGAGAACGTAGCAACACTACTCATAAGCACGTTAAGTTTGAGATTTATCATTTATTGAAGAGATTTTTTTATCGAAATTCATCACAAAATGTTTGAATGTGCTCGGTTAACACTCTTCATCAGTTCAATTGTCTCGAATAGTTAAAATCTGTTTTAAGAAATCTTTATATGACTAAAATTTTCTTAACAAAGTATTTTCATCCCGCCAGTAACTATTAACCTACAAAAGGTGGAAAAATGAAATTTGTTAAAAAGAATGTGAGTCTTCTCCTCGTTGGATCGTTGTTCGCAACAACAACAATTCCTCACAACGTACAAGCTCGTACCCTTACTAACTACAAAGCAAACTTTAAGTCTGTTGATGGCAGAGTTGCGGAAGCTTTTGATAAGTTCCGTTACGATATGACTGTTGAATGGGACCAACGTGATCCTTATTTCAAAGAACATGCTCAACAAGAACTTCAAGATGCTCTTGAAAAACTTAAAGCTGATGGCGTGAAAGAAACAGATATTCTTGCGTACATGCAAAAGAATATTCTCGATGGTAAAGCAAAGAAAGATTACGATCGCTTGTTAGATGCTTTAAAAAAGCAAAACATGACTGAGGAAGAAGCTTCTAAAGTCGCGATGAACTACATGGAGAAGAACTATTCTCAAGGTGTGGGCTTCACAGGCGGCGGCTCTCGTAGCTACCGTAAGCTAATGATCGTCGTAGGTGTAATCATTGTTGGTGTTGTGACTTACTTGATCATCAAGCACCACCACGATCATGATGGTGGCGATGAGAACCACGGAGATTCTTCTGATACATCAACAACTACAACTGTTGATAACTCAACAACAACTACGACAACAACAGCTGATACAACAACAGTTTCAGTAGATGCTTCAACAACGACATCTACTTCGTCGACTACTTCTTCTACTACTGGTGATAACGGTAACAACGGTAACAACGGCCGTTCTGGACACAATGGTAAGAATGGTAAGAACGGAGACAACGGCCGCTCAGGTCACAACGGTGATAACGGACGTTCTGGTCACAATGGTGACAACGGACGTTCTGGTCACAATGGTGACAACGGACGTTCTGGTCACAATGGTGACAACGGACGCTCTGGTCACAATGGTGACAACGGACGCTCTGGTCACAATGGTGACAACGGCGATAACGGCCGTTCAGGACACAACGGCTACCACGGCAACAATGGTAACAACGGCAATAACGGAAACAATGG
The DNA here is from genome assembly GCF_034259205.1 of Peredibacter starrii. Lineage (GTDB taxonomy): Bacteria > Bdellovibrionota > Bacteriovoracia > Bacteriovoracales > Bacteriovoracaceae > Peredibacter > Peredibacter starrii. The sequence continues at coordinate 822,729 of NZ_CP139487.1, forward strand.
CCGCATGGGTAACAACGGTAATAACGGCAACAACGGAAACAACGGCCGCATGGGTAACAACGGTAATAACGGCAACAACGGAAACAATGGCCGCATGGGTAACAACGGCAATAATGGCAACAACGGAAACAATGGTAACAATGGCCGCGTAGGTAACAACGGCAATAACGGCAACAACGGTAATAACGGCAACAACGGTAACAACGGCAACAACGGTAACAACGGCAACAACGGATTCAACGGTAACAATGGTAACAACGGTAACAATGGTAACAACGGCAACAACGGTTTCAACGGAAACAACGGTAACAATGGTAACAACGGTTTCAACGGTAACAATGGAAACAATGGTAACAACGGTCGCGGCCGTAACGGTTAATCTTCCGTCTAGATTATTAGCCACGGGCACCTCGAAAGAGGTGCCTTTTTTTTGCCTTGTAGCGAAGCTTATCTTTTGATCATTAAGTAAATCTAAAGTTACCTTTTCTCATTCTGAAGATCACAGAGGGGAAATAGCATTTTTAATCAATCTGTTTTAGATTGGCCCACCTTCCATTGGTGGTTTTAACTAAGGCAATACCATGAGCATTTCTAAGAAAATTCTAATTAGTTTTTTTATCCTGTTCAATTTCCTGGTGATGGTGAGAGTTCATATGCCGCTTGAAAATAAAGTCGTAGCGAAAATTTATGAACCAATAGATTCCTATTTGTCCTTTTTCAGCACTTACCAATCATGGACTATGTTTGCACCTGATCCCTCACGCCTGAATCTTTTTATTACCGCCGAGGTTGAATTTGATGATGGTTCGAAGGACACCTATGATTTTCCGAGGGCCAAAGATCTGAGCATGTTTGACAACGTCACCTATGGCGAGCGCTATGATAAACTCATGACTTCGACACTTTACCGGGAAGATCATGATTTTCTTTGGGATGATACGGCGAAATTTGTTCTTCGAAAATTAAGAGCAAAACACTTTCACAAAATTCCTCTGAAAGTCCATTTAGTAAAGCATTGGTACCTAACACCGAGGCTTGATAAAAAATTCCTGCCCCATTTATCTAATAACCAGAATTTTGAAAGTTTCAAATTTTATACTTATGAGGTGCTGTGATGTTTAGTCTAGGACGGGCCTTAAGGTCATATGATAAGTTCTTTTTTGAAGTTAAACCTACAGAGGGAATCGCTTTATTTCGGATAGTCTGGATTGGTCTCATTCTGATTCAGTTTTTATTTGATGTTAATAATGTGAGTGATTTCTATGGACCCCATGCACTCATTTCATTATCGACGGTTAAGGAACAGTTTCCTTTTGTTCATGCAAATCTTTTTCACTTCTTCAATCCAAGCTACGAAGTAACTTACGGCCTTTTTATTGTTTATGGATTGTCACTGATCACTTCTTTATTTGGATTTTTTACCAGAACATCATTGGTAATCGCGCTACTTTGTATGACTAGTTTTCACCAGCGTACGATTTGGTATTTGAGTTCATCAGAAGTCTTGATGCGAACGATCACTTTACTCCTAGTGTTCTCGCCATGTGGACACACGTTGTCAGTAGATTCAATACTTGGAAAATACTTTCCAAGATTTAAACAACCAAGAGACTGGCCTGTGTGGGCACTACGCCTGATTCAAATTCAATTATCTGTAGTCTATCTTTGGACCGTTTGGCACAAGCTAAAAGGTGAGACATGGCTTGATGGCACCGCAGTTTATTATGCGACACGTGTAGAAAGCCTTGGGAATTTTTCTATTCCTTTTCTTTTTAACTCTCTTCCTGCAATGAAATTCATGACCTGGGGAACTCTGGTGATAGAATTCGCTCTGGGTGCCTTAATCTGGAATCAAAAGCTACGTAAACCCATTATTCTAATTGGTCTCTTCTTTCATCTTGCTCTTCTTTACGTCATGGGCATCTGGTTTGAGTTTTATTTGATGGCCCTCTTGATAAACTTCTATAGACCAGAAGAATTAAAGGCCTTTGTAGTGAAGAAAGCCGACGCATTGGTTTTAGGCATTCAAGAAACAAACTTAACAGCTGCTATTAAAGAAAGAATGATCCGAACTTTGAGAGGTCAGGCATGAAACGAATTGGCAGGTATTGTTTAAATGTCGTGATTGTTTGCTATCTCTGCATCATATATTTCGCGGGAGTTCCGGAAACGAACACTCTTAATTACCGTATGAAGCAGAAGATGACTTCGGTAGCTATGGTCTTGGGGATCTGGCCGAGTTGGTCAATGTTTGCTCCAAATCCTATCAAGTTTGATTCTAAAAGTTATGTTGAAGTAACCTATAAGGATGGAACTATAAAAGAATATGATGTTGAGAAAAAAACCACTGGTATTCTAGCGCCTTTTAGAAAAGCTCGTTGGATGAAGTACTCACAGGATAACCTGCGAAATCCGAAACAAAAAGGTCTCTTGGCCCCAGCGATCAGACATTTCGTCCATAAATACGACAGCAAGGAAAATCCTGTTGTTAGTGTTAAAATCAATCGCAAATGGTCTGAAGTGCATCCTTTTTCTAATAAATCCATCCATTCCATTTACCAAACTCCTAGAAAAGAAATGAATGAGATCCTGGTGACTCAAAAAGTTGAGAGGTAAGTATGTTTTCTCTTAAAAGCTTTACGGATGGCTGGAACAGATTTTTTTACAGTCAAACCGATGCGACCGCGCTTTGCTTATTCCGAATTATGTTCGGATTTTTCCTCTTTTTAAATGGTATTAGTCTTGTTGAAGATTTCGAGGCATGGTTTGGTATCGGTGACAACTCGCTCGTTCCTCTTTTCGATTCTTTTACTTTTTACGGTGACGCTCGGATCAATATCTTCAAATGGCTTTCTCCGACCGAACTTTCGGCCTGGTTCGTTCTTATCACTTATATTGTGACTTCTATTGGAGTTATGATCGGATTTAAGACCCGAATCTCGACTATCATCTGTTTTGTTTTAATGGTGTCCCTGCAGAATAGGAATTACGCTATTTTAAATAGTGGTGACACGATAATGAGATGCCTGCTGTTTTTAATGATCTTTGCTCCTACACAGGTGAAGTTTTCAGTGGACGCTTATCTCAGGGAAAAATCTGGCGAGCCTTACAAACCAGATATCCTCATCTTGCCACTTCGATTAATGCAGTTACAGTTTTCTCTGGTTTACTTCGCGACCACGCTATTTAAGTTGAAAGGTTATGATTGGGTGGATGGTACAGCAGTTTACTACACCTCGAGGCTCGTGAATTTTCAAAGAATAGTCCTTCCATTTGTATTTGATTTTCCTTCTCTCGTTAAGTTTGCCACCTGGTCCGCACTTTTCATTGAATTTGCCATGGGAACTCTGGTTTGGGTCAAAGAATTAAGAATCTGGGTCCTTCTTTCTGGTATTCTTCTTCACCTGGGAATTGAAGTTTCGATGAGCATCGGGTTTTTTGAGTGGGTGATGATTGCCGGGTACATCCTCTTCCTGGAACCAGACGAGGTCAGATGGTTCACCACCAGGTTCAAACGATTACTTCCTGAAAAAATGTTGGTTAGAAATTAAGAGTGGGGTTTATCCCCCTTTTTTTTTGCCAAAAAAGCCGTTTTAATTTGCCGTTAATGAGTTCTTCTAAGTTTCTGAGTGGGGAAGGATGGACTTGTTCAAAAGTTGATTTAAAGGCAAAAAAAGTCCCGCTCGAAAGCGGGACCTCTTATTTAGAAACCTTTCTTTGCGAATGTTTCGTAGAGCTTTAACTTATCTTTCCTTGGGCTTTCACATTGAAGATCACAGGCCTTAAGGATTGATCTTAGAAGTGAGTCACTTACAGTTGCCGTCTCAGTTTTCAAGAAGGTTCTAGCTGCATAAACAACCTTATCACCGATTTCCTCTCCGAGAACTTCTCTCACATCCCAAAGAACAGAGAGTGTGAAATCTGCTGTGGCAGCTCGGTTAGATTCATCCCAGTGACTATAAGGACGTTTATTTTGAGTGTCCTTCGGAGCAGCGTTACTGTAGCCCTTAACTTTTGCGTACACTTTTCTTTTATCCGACATGATGGCCGCAAAGTAATCCGCCATGCCTTCGTTCACTGGAGTCGAGTGAGACATTTGAAGATGATCACTTAGCACAAGGTGAGAATACTCATGATAAACAATCTCGGGAATCATCGCAGTTTCCAGGTAATAATATTTATCCATGAAAAGCGGATCTGAATACCTAGATGCATAGATGATCGCCTTGGTCATTGCAATCGTTCCCACTAATCGCAGAACGTCCTCGTGTAGAGGACGAGCAGCATATGTCGGGTAGAACATATGCTCCATCAATGTTTGGTTAAAAGAGTTGGCCGTATAGTTAATTAACGGACGCTCCATTGCGAGCAATGATGTCGTTAGTGGATTTGGACCAGAAGGGGCCAATTCCTTCGCTGGAATCGACTTCATTGGTCTGAACCAGATCTCTTTTTCCCACTTATCTTGTTTTTCGGCAGGAACCCAGGCCGGAGTTTCACCAGATGGGATTGAAAGAGCGTTGTTGTATTGAGGAGCTCGATTATCATTCGCAAAATGTCCTAGCTCATCAAACTGGTTAAAGATGTCCAAACGGATTGTGATCTTAGGTAGGGCAGCCGCGTGCTCTGATTTCACTTTATTGACCCAGTAATCACGTGCCTTATTCAAGTGGTAATAAACGTTCGCTGCTTTAAGGAGGAACTTTTCATCTTTTTCATCAAATGAAACGGCTTCCTTACCTTTACCCTTAACGATTTTGAAATACTTACCATCAAAAGAGTTATTGCTCTCAAGGTCTGGCATTTCCATTTTTGTGTAATAAGGCTTAGTCGTGCGACCGTCCCTTCTAACAAGAACTGTAAATTGTGGACCATTTTCTGCTAGTGCAGTTCCTGACACGAGTAGCGCCAGGGCCATTATAAATTTATTTTTCATATGTTTTATTCTCCTCATTAAATAATCACGTTCCAGTTATCATCAGGATCTGGTTGGTTACCCACGTTCATAACTTTTGATTGAGTCAGAACCAGGGCAACTGCACCAATGATGTTCCAAGGAGGAGGAAGGTAGAATGTTGCAGTTCCTGCAAGTGAGAACGCGAAACTTGCGTATGTTTTCCACTTAGGATTTTGTGGGTTCCAGAAATCTTCAAACTTTAATACATAATCAAGTTCTTCTGATTTGATGAAACCTGTTTCATAAGCGGCAGCAATTAGATCGTCATACTCAAGACCAGTGTTCTTGAATGCCTCCGATCTCATGACTTCACCCATTTCTTTACGAAGCATTTTGATCGCCGCACGATACTGTTCCATTGGTGAGAAGATATAAACTTCTGTTTCACCTTGTGGATCTTCAGTGTACTGCCAGTTAAGAGAAACTTGTTTTGCATCCATACGCTTGGCAGTTCTTTCAATAATCTGAGCAAGCATCATGATTTGAGTACTGTTGAAATTCTTGAAGAGACGACCACGTTGAGTCAGACGCTCTTTACGAGATACGTACTTCTCAGAGAAAGTATGATCTGTGCTGATTTCTGGATTTTTTGTTAACTTGTCTTTAGCGTTGTTAACAACATCGATATAACGTTTAAAAGTGATGGGCCATTCTAAAACGGCGCGGTTTCTTAACACTTCCAGCTTGTTATAGATGGCCAGGTCAATCACACCTTGGCGATATGCATGATAGTTAAGGTTTTTAATTTTAGTATCACGCTCTTTTGCTGTTTTCCAAGTAAGCTTAACAACCATGTTGAAATAGGTGTCGAGCGTACAAGTTTTGACATCGTCGGGCCATGTTTGAAACGGCTCATACAGCTTCTTGATATCAAGACCATTCTCCATCCCAGAATTGTTTGGTCTCATGAACGGAAGACGTGCATTCACACGATTGATAAGATCAAGTCTCACGCTTGTTGAGTCTTTCAAAAGCCTGAAAAAGATATCATCGATCATGTCGTTCTTTCTTAAGTACATTGAGAACATGTGAAGTTCTTCACTTGGTCCTAGAATGTCTTGAGAACGAGCTTTGTTAGTCAGACGGGTGATAAGACCCACCTCACAAGTAGTGTCGATCTTTTCTTCTTCATTCATGGTTTCTTGAAGCACGATGCGAGCACGAGATTTTAACTCTGCTTCTTCCAGACGGTGCTGTTGAATCCATTGTTGAAGATTAGTCAGATCATTAGCAGAGAGAAGACGCGAATTAGCTTCTTTGTTATTGGCAAGTAGCCTAACGTCGAAAGCATTTGCGTTGGTAACTAAAAGCAGGACTGAGACGAGTAACAAGACAATTTTTTTCATATGGAACCCTCCCAAAAAAATTTGACCCTTTATGCCTGAGTGATTGCATATTTGATACGAGTCTTTCTCATTTATGAGGAGGATTTTAATGAATTATGATTTGAAATCTGATTTAGAGAACTTCACATGGGAAGTTTAAGGGCAGCTTTCGCGTTAGTATCAGAGCGAAAATTTTAATTTTAAGAAACACTTTAGTTAGAGGATAAATTTCTTGCGCTCATCGGCAGAAGGTAAGCGGCAAGTATCTTTTTTCCCGAACAAGCGATAACGATTCTCAGCAACCATATCGTAAACTTTATTCGAAAGACCCACAGGTAGAATTTTTCCAACCGCTGTTACTTTCCAAACACCACCTAGATCACCCAACACTTCGAGAACTGCCTCTGATTTTCTAAATGTCCTTCCATTTTTTAGAAGCACGACTGAGGTTAGATCACGAGTCATCTCGATCGGGAGTTCTTTTTGAGCGTAATCACTTTGAAGGGGAGAGAAGAGAAATTTATTTTTTTTATCGGCAGAGATGACAAAATCTACAAAACCATTACAAAGGCCACATACGCCATCGAAAAAGATAACTTGTGTGTTTGTTGACTTATTTTCCATGTGCATCTCCAGGATAAACCGTGCTCTCTAGTCAATTATCGCTTTCTTCGTAAGAGTTCCAGATAAATTTATCTCATTTCTCACGGCTTCACACTCAAGACAACAGGCCCCTTTTCCGAAAAACAGATATGAAGAATTGCGTTGCTTGCGAACATGAAGGAAAGATGGCAATGGCCGACTATGTTGATGTGGTTTATCAAACCAGCGGTCGACATACGTATGTGCGTCTTTGTTATAACCATTCAGTAGAGCTCTTTAAGCGAGGACAAACTACCTTTTCTTTTAAGTATCGAATCAGTAACGAAGACAAACCCCGAGAGCAGCGTAATCCTCTTTCAAATTTCATGCTCTTTAATTCTTTCAGGTAATATATGTTAAATGATGACGGCGATAAGATTGATCCTAATCTCTTGAATAGCTTTATTCGAGAGTCATCTGAAGTGATTGAAAACTTAAAATCTTTTCTGGCCGAGTTCACAGAGCCATCTCAGAACGAATGTTTCGAAAGATTCGGCCAACAAATCGATCGTGTCATGGGCGCGGCATTTACTCTTGCTCTTAATGAGATGGGGGAGCTTTGTCGTCTTGGTAAAGAGCTTGGTTACAAATCCAGCCAGGTAACAGAGATCAGTAAGCTTCTTACGGTGCAAAGTCTCTTATCTCAACTGGTAAAAATTCTTGAAAATATTTTGAAGAGCCTCAAAGCGGGACTACGTGAAAAGTCCGAAGACGTTGCTCCATTGCTCAAACGTATGACAGAGGCAAGCGCCATGCTTGGCAATCTTCGAACATCTGTCAAAGTCTAATCTATGGTAGATCCAGTCTGGGAAGAGAAACTTTCATTTTTGGTTCAACAGGATCATGCAATGAGAGAGGTTCTTCTTCAGAAGGGCGTCTTGTGGGACACCTATCATCCGGAAATGGAAAAAATCCATCTCGCCAATGCTAAAAAGCTTCAGAGCATGATTCAGAAAATGGGATTTCCAGTTTTGAGTAATGCGGGCGAGAAGGGTGTGAGACTTTCTTGGCTAATTATTCATCATGCAATCTCATGGCCTGATTTCATGAAAGAGGGGCTAACTCAAATGAGATTGGCGGCCGCTCAACATGATTACCTGTTAGAACTTCTGGCCTACACTGATGATCGAATCGCTTTTTATGAGGACCGCCCTCAGCTCTATGGTACAAATCTAGACTGGATCGCAGGTGAATTAAAGCGTACACCAATTGCAGATCCTGCTTTCCTGGATCAGAGAAGAAAGTCATTGGGACTACCTCCTGTCTCCCGTGTTCCAATTCCTACGGGTGAGGAGCGCCCTCCGAAGGACCCAGAAAAAAAGCTCCGCGAATTTAAAGAATGGCAGCGTAGAGTCGGTTGGATTCCTTAAAATCAGTTAGTTAGACCATCTGTATTTTTTACTCCAGAGCATCTTCTCCTCTCTAATAATGCTATAAATGCGGCCCATGAAATGCTTAAAATGGCTTCTTATACCATTCCTTTGTTCGACGATGGCGTCTGCAGAAGTGCCTCAGGACATAGTTATCAAGACTCGTTTTGATTTAGAGTCTTCTGAGGCCTTTATTAATCAGCTACGCATCTTTCTAGTTAATAATAACTTTGGTGATCCATACGCGCAGGAACTTCCAAAACCTTTGAAAGTTGATCTGGCCAAGGCATTGGATGAAATTCCATCTGATACTCAAGCATGGATTCGTGAACTTCAATCTGTTCTAAGCGTGAATGTCTTCGAATCTGATTACCAGATGATTGTTGAAAAGCTCAGCTATACCGTGAATGAATTTAATTCCGAGTTTAAGACTGATACCTCTTCAGGTGGCCGAGTAGAATATGTGACTGTGAGTTATGTTAAAGGGCTTTGTCTGCGTGCAGATAAGGTCATTTTTCAGGTTGAATTAAAAAAGACCCAAACCAAAGAGCCTATCCGTTTTAAAGTAGAGCTTTTACAACCTGAGTTCATTGTAAGTCCTGAACTTACAGCTGAACTATCTCTTGGTTGGATGACATCCATTCTTCCCGAGAATTTTCAATTATCATTAAACGTTGTTGATATTGAAAAACTCATGGGTAAGTTGGTTCAAAGACCAGATCTCATTGATTTGAATGTGGCCGATGTGACCATGCCAAATGTTTCGATACGTATTGGTAATAAAGAGGTTAAATTCGATAAAAATAAGATTCAAAATTTCTTCTCTAAGAATCAGGGCGATCTTAAAAAAGGGATTCTTGATCTTTTAAACGTCCGAATGAAGGATCGTTTTTCGAACATCATTAAAGAGAGCCCGAAGCAGCTTCTTCTTCCAAAAACATTCGGTATTAGGTCAGAAATTAATGGTGTCTTCGATCTTCAGAAGATGAGCGCCAATCAAACTGGTATCATTCAGGTTGAAGTAGACGGTCATTTTTGTTCACGGCAGGTTGCCATGAAAAAAGACATTTGTGCCAATGACAGAATTGGAACTAAACTTCGTCGTACAATTGACATTTCTGACTATCAAAAATCTATTCGGGAAATTAACCGTAGTTTGATTGAGAAAAAAACCAATATTGCTGTGAGTGTGAGTGAGGACTATCTAAACCAACTCGTTGCGGCCACGGTTAAGAGCGGACTTTGGGAAGAGAAACTAAAAGGCCGTAAGTTTAAACTTGGACCAGAGCATGCCTTTGTTCTGGCAGAAGAGAAGGGCGATACTTTTTCTCTCTATCTCGATATTATGTATCAGCTTTCCGGTGCACAAAGAATCTTAGTTGGTCGATCAGAGCTTAGATTTCCGGTTCGATTCAAGATTGCTCTTAGTTTTGAAGAGATTCAGGGCATCCCTCACTTTTTAATTAAAGTGAAGGAAGTGGCCACTGATAATAAGCTCCTGCTAAATGGAGCTCCTCAGTTTGGTTTACCAACGACAGTGAATACCGTCCGTTTCCAGAACAAGGTTTTAGAGGCCATTCATCAAGAGGTTGACGATTTTTCGGGTGAAGTATTGGTTGATCTGGAAATGAAAGAACTTGAAGGAACTACTTTTACGCGTTTGAAATTCTTTTCCGATGGGTTGGGTAGAGGAACAGCAACATTAGGTTTTGGAGAAATATATGAGATTCGTTAGCCTATTAGTAGTATTCACATCTTTTTCAGCTTTTGCCGGACCTCGTGTCGAGTGTGTGGCCGGTCCTCATCGTGTAATCGTTGAAAACGTTTCTCCCCGCGAGCTTAAAGTCACTTTTCGAGGCGAAACGGTTCTGGCCGACGGAATTCTGGACAACGAGCAAGTGGATTTAGTGGCCCGTTTTTCTTCAATTGGAGAGATGACCCTCTTTGCCAAAATCTCTAAAACAGCTCCGGAGAACTATATGTTCATCCAGGGCCAAAGAATTCAGGCCATCTGCCGTTAAATCAATTCACTATTTTTCATCGGAAGGTTAAAATGGACGGGTTAAAGGAGACCCCATGGCCCGTATTACTGTCCTTCCAGAACAACAATTAGCTGAACTTAAGCGTGGAGCTTTTGAAATCCTTCCTGAAGAAGAGATGCTCAAAAAGCTTAAGAAGTCATATGAAACTCAAAAGCCGCTTAAAATCAAGCTAGGTGCTGACCCATCAAGACCTGATATCCACCTTGGACACACTGTCGTGCTTCAGAAGCTTCGTTTGTTTCAAGAGTTTGGTCATGAGATTTACTTTCTCATCGGTGACTATACGGCGCAGATTGGAGATCCAACTGGTAAGAATAAAACTCGTCCCATTCTTTCGGATGAGGAAGTAAAAGAGAACGCTAAAACATATTCAGAACAGATCGGTAAAATTCTTGATCTAAGTAAGACTCATATTGTTTTCAATAAAGACTGGCTTGGGAAATTCTCAGGTCTTGAATTGATTCAACTCATGGGGAAGGCAACTGTTGGTGCCCTTCTTCAGCGTGATGATTTCAATAAGCGTTATACAAATGGTGAAGCGATTTACCTTCATGAGTTCGTTTACCCGGTTCTTCAAGGTTATGATTCAGTTCACTTGAAAGCTGATGTTGAACTTGGTGGTACAGATCAGACCTTCAACCTTATGATGGGCCGACAGCTTCAATATGCTTACGGACAAGAAGCTCAGTGTATTCTGACTATGCCACTACTCGAGGGCACTGATGGCGTAAATAAAATGTCTAAGTCTCTTGATAACTACATTGGACTAACTGACACTCCGACAAATATGTTCGGTAAAATTATGTCGATCTCTGATGAGCTTATGAAGAAGTACTATCTTCTTCTTTGTCGTCGTCCGGCAGTTGAAGTTGAGGCGATGATTTCTGGTCTTACTAACGGTACGATTCACCCTATGGAGGCCAAAAAGGCCCTTGCTTCTGAAATCACTGGCTACTATCACGGTGAAGCAGCAGGGAAGGAAGAAAGAGAAAAATTCGAAGCTCGCTTCTCTAAAAAGCAGATTCCAGACGATATTCAGACAATCACTCGTCCAGCGGGCACAGTTGCTCTATTGGATTTCTTCCTGGAGCTTGGGCTTATTAAGTCTAAGTCTGATGGCCGTCGTTTGATTCAGCAGAACGCTGTTAAAGTTAATTTTGAAAACCACACGACCGATACTCTTAACCTTGAGAAAGGTCAGGAATTGATTCTTAAGATCGGTAAACTCAGAATGGTTAAGCTAATCGGCGAATAAAGAAAAGGCGAGCTTAATAGCTCGCCGTCGATGTTAGACCTTTTACAATTTCAACACTAGCACTTGTTCCGAGGCGGGTAGCACCTGCCTCGATCATTTTACGGGCAGTCTCGGCATCTCTGATACCACCGCTCGCTTTCACACCCATTGTACCTACAATTGAGCGCATGAGTTTTACGTCTTCAATCGTTGCTCCACCTGTTGAAAAGCCGGTCGAAGTCTTAACGAAATCAACCTTTGCTTTAACTGCAAGTTCACATGCCTTGATTTTTTCTTCCTGAGTAAGAAGACAAGTTTCAAGAATGACTTTTAGGATGCTTCCTTGCTGATGACAAACTTGAGCAAGCGATGACATATCATCCAAAACATACTGCCATTCACCTGATTTAATAGCCGAGACGTTGATCACCATATCGATCTCGCGAGCGCCTTCAGCAACTGCTTTCATCGCCTCAAATCTTTTTGTTTCCATGGTTGAAGCACCAAGCGGGAAACCCACCACAGTACATACTTTCACGTTACTTCCAGATAAAAATGAAAGCGCCTTCTTCACATAATAAGAGTTCACACATACTGAGAAGAACTCATGTTCTCTGGCCTCAGCACAAAGCTTCTCAATTTGAGCGGCACTTGCATCGGCCTTAAGAAGAGTATGATCGATGTATTGATTAAATTTCATATTTATACCTTTGGGATGGCGGTTTTCTTTACGATTTCACGGTCCGCGTGTTGGGCCATGAACTGCTGATACTCAGGACGTTTTTCAAGACTAAGAATTCCTCTGAACTGACCCCAATCCAGAAACGCGTAAAGAGTCATTGTCTGGAAGTTCCAATTCTTACCTTCTGCTTTAACAAAAGGAAGGAGATAGTCGAGAACTGAATCAATGCGATCTTTGTGGCGATTCACAATCATATAAGGTTCTTCGATGCTGATGCCTGAACGCTTGAACTGAAAGAGGGCGATTCCTGCATTCAAAGCACCCTCGATGGCAGTAAGGGTATTTTCATCTTCAAGGTTCATGGTTTGAAACTTGTACTTACTATTTAGATAATTAAAAATCTGGCGCGAGTCCCAAATCTTTTCATTCCCCATCACAAGGACCGGAATCTGATTAATAGGGTTGATCTTATTTAGTGTGATACCGTCATCAGTTTCATAAATGTTCAGTTCAGTTAGCTCATAAGGAATGGTTTCCATGAGCATGCGGATTCGACGAACAAAAGGGGAAGTCAGGGAGCCAATCAGCGTGTAGTTCATAATAATCTCCATGCTAACCATCTTAGATTTTTTGCCCGTCCATTGGCAAAAAGATTGATAGTGATTATTTCACCATTGTCTAAAATTTAGACACTTTTCCCCTCCTAACTAACCAAAAACACTCTACGGAATTTGGCACGGATCTTGGATGTATAGGGTCAAACATTTATACATTTCTCTGAGGGGGGAATTTTATGAAACACACACTATTTAAGAATTTAATCTTTCTGACTTTTTTATCAGTATTTGTTGTTGGTTGCGGTAAGGATGGCGGCGGCGGAAGTAGCTCAGGTTCCGCTACTAACCAATACGGCGGGACACAAGGTAATTCAGATATCTCAACTCAAGCGATTCAAGGCTATAATGCGATTGTAAGTTGGAAAAATAATCTTCAAAGAAATCCAGTTCAAGAAAAATTTTTCATGGCAAGCGGGCGAGGATACTCGCGAGGAGTTATTTCTCTGACAAGTAGTAATACCGGGTCATCAAGTCTACCACAAGGTTGTACTTATTATAATCCTAGTTGGATGCCTGATTTTATGAAAGATAAGATTTATACATGTAGTGGAAGTTCGGGGACAATCACTCAACCAACTGTAACTCCAACAAGTATTACGGAACGAAGATGTACTACTTTTAGCTTCAATACTGCTAATGTTCCAGTCGTTAAGTACAAGACAGCTACAAGCATGTCTAGCACAGGTTGTGTGTCTTCAGGTTCTGAAACTACTTATAGCATTGCTAATAATACTGAGTTGAATCAGCTCTTAAATTTTTCAAAGGGTAAAATTCTACAAGTGACAGCTTCAAATGGAATTTACACAGTTAGAGTTGGAAATAGAGTTCCGGAGAACTATCCCAACCAAGTAAATGGGATTTATACAATCGATACAACGAAGCACTCGATATATAGCCCAACTTCAGCTCAAACTTCGAACACAGAGATCACGACTATTTACGAAGCGTATTAAGATTTTCAATCATTGATTAAAAAAAAGGGCAGCTTCGGCTGCCTTTTTTCGTTTAACCGGATTTGTCGGATTTTATTTCTTCGCTTTTTCTTAATCAAACCTCACTAAAATTTCAGATTCACGTTATCCTATTAATACTAATTTTCTATTGCCAAGGACGAGGTAATTTATGGGTTATTACAAGGCCGATATTCGTGACATTGAATTCAATCTAACAGAGCTACTAAAAGTTCAAGACTGGAAAGACTTTGGTCTTGAAGAGAATGACGTTAAAGGCATTCTTGCTGAATATAACAAGTACGTTGAAAACGAAGTGTTCCCAACTCGTGAGCCATCAGATCACGTTGGTGTAAAACACGTTAATGGTAAAGTGATCGTTCCTGAATCACTTCATGGTGTTCAAAAATCTTTTTATGCGAACGGCTGGTTCGCTCTTGGTATGCCGGCCGAAACAGGTGGTACTCCGGTTCCTGAATCTCTCTACGTTGCCTGTATGTCACTTGCGACAGGTGCTAACTGTGCTTGGACAATGTATCCAGGTCTATCACGTGCGGCCCTGAACGTTATTAACCTTAAAGGTAATGACTTCATGAAGACCAACATCATTCCAAAAATGATGGAAGGGACATGGGGCGGAACAATGTGCTTAACTGAGCCAGGAGCTGGTTCGGACGTTGGTGCTCTTCGTTCAACAGCGAAGCCTCTTGGTAACGGCAAATATTCGATCAAAGGAACAAAGATTTTCATCTCTTCGGGTGAGTCAGATCTTTATGAAAATAACATCCATCTAGTACTTGCTCGTACACCAAACGGTGGCGAAGGTTCAAAGGGGATTTCTCTTTTCGTAGTTCCTCGTTTCAAAATCAATGACGACGGTTCCATGGGTGGAACTAACCACGTTATTTGTTCAAAAATTGAACACAAAATGGGGATCCATGCTTCGGCAACTTGTGAAATGCAATTCGGTACAGACGGTGAGACAGAAGGCTGGCTAATCGGTGATGAATTCGACGGTATGGCGACTATGTTCATTATGATGAACGAAGCTCGTCTTTATTGTGGTATTCAAGGTGAATCACAAGCTAATGCGGCTTATATGATGGCCGAAAAATACACTAAAGAGCGTGTTCAATTCGGTAAGGAAATTATCAATCACCCTGATGTTCGCCGTAATCTTCTTACAATGAGAGCTCAGGCCCGCGGAATGCGCGCGCTTTGTCTTTATACTGCAAACCTATTTAACAAAGCTCACAAAGATCCTAAAGCTGAGGCCATCATCGGTCTTCTTACTCCAATCTGTAAGGCCTACTGTTCAGAGACTGGTTTCCAGGTTTCTTCAAATGCTCTTCAGGCCCACGGTGGTTACGGCTACTGTACTGAGTACGGAGTAGAGCAGTACGTTCGTGATACTCAAATTGCGATGATCTATGAAGGTACAAATGGTATCCAGGCAATCGACTTCGTCATGAGAAAAATCCTAAAAGATGGCGGTAAAACTCTGACTGCACTGACAGCTGAAATCGTTGCAGCAGTTCAGTCTCTTGATGATGCTAAATTCAAAAAAGAGAAAGACATCTTCAACAAGGTTCTTCTAAGTGCTCAGGGTGTTATGCAGCACATTTCGACTTACGCGAAGAATAATCAGTTCAACATGATCCTTCAAAACTGTACTGATTTTCTCAACTTTGCGTCTCAAATGGTTATCGCATGGCAACTTCTTGAGTCAGCTGTCCTAGCTGATAAAAAACTTGCATCAGCTTCGGCCGACGATAAGAAATATTATGAGTCGAAAGTGACTGATTTCAGAGTGTATTGTGCTCATTATCTGATCCATAATCTCTCAACTGCCAAAACCATTACTGACTTCACTGAAGATATGACGACGCTGGAGATTTGATCCGGTTCGTGATAAGATACGTGTAATTTAAGTTTAAAAGGTTACACCGTGTTAAAAGATAAAGTCTTTGAGTTGTCCCAGAAGTTCACTGGGACAACTCATGGCAGTTCCGATTACGACAAGGATCATATCTTTGTCAGAGGAAGCAGTGATCGGGAATATGTCCCTTTCAGCTACCTTCAAAAAGAAGTGCCTGAAATTGATTCCATTAATAAACTCAAGGCCGAAGGTTTCGTTTTCAGCTCTTACGATTTCCTAGAAATAGGAGAGTTTGATCAATGGTACCTTGGTCAGTTCAACAAGCGTCTTTCAAGTAAGACGATGAAGAACCTTGGGATTCTCCATCTTCCGGATCAAAAAGCGATTTTTGACACAGTGGAAGTAGTTCACCAAACCTTCCAGATTTTAAAAGATCACAAAGTTTTGATGAATGGCAAAAACTTACCGATTCAGTTAGGTGAGTGGTACGCGAAAATCATTTTCGGTCTTCATCAAATTAAAAGTTCCTCTCAACGTGGTTTCGATTTCAAGACGGAAAACGGCAGCACGGTTGAAGTAAAAGTTCATTGGCATGATTCAACCTCTCCGAAAGGGGTAAAAATCAAAAAATCTTTAGCTGAACTATCTGATTTTTGCATTATTATGTATGTAGCCAAGAACTTTACAATTAGGGACATTCTCTTCTTGGATTCTGAATTTATTCTTCGCAAGTTCGATACGAAAGGTCACACGATCTTTCTAAAAGATCAGGACGTCGCGGGGTATTTTTTCAGCAAATCCGACAAGCATTTTGACAAAGTTGTAAATAAAACGGCGTTGTTGAAATTTGCGAGCCCAACTTTAGCGATGAAATTAGAAGATCGTTTGAAGTAGGCCGCTCATAACTTGTTGGAGATGATTTGAAAGCCGGAATCGCGTACATTGATGATAATAAACTCAATTTAGACTGTATTAAGACAATCCTCGATCAAGATTTTGATGTAGAGATTTTCCAAAAGCCGGAAGCGTTCTTAACTAAATTCGAATCAACTTCGTATACATCGATTCTTGTCGACATTCATATGCCAACTCTTAATGGCTTCTCGCTATATGAAAAGATCATCGAGCACCCGCACTACAATGGTTGTCCGATTCTTTTTATTTCTTCTGATGATTCTGACAGTGCTCGTATCAAATCTTTCGTCATGGGTGCGGTTGATTTTTTAAATCGCGCTATCAATCCGGATGAAATGATTGCAAGAATTAAATCGAAGATTGCGTTCTTCCAAAAGCACCGTAGCATCATCGAGTTCACAAATTTAAGAGTGAACTTAACTTTGCTAAAGGCATATTTGGATTCGAAAGAGCTTCCTCTAACGTTCATCGAGTTCAAAATTCTCTGTCTGGTTTTAAGAAATTATCCGGACGTTGTGCCTAAGCCGCAACTTATTCAGCAGGTTTGGAGAACAGATCACGTTCTTGACGCCACCATTTACACTCACGTTTCTAACTTAAATAGCAAGCTAGGTCCATGGGACTATGAAATTAATGGTCTTAAAACCAAGGGCGTGCAATTAATGAAAAAAGCGTAAATCTATGAAGTGGACCCTTATCTATTTTGATGATCAAGTTCAGAATATCGAAGCTTATAAGGAGTTTCTCTCAGATAAATTCAATGTGATTGGAAGTAATGATCCAAGATCCTTGACGACGCTTCTTCAAGACAACAATCCACACGTCATTCTTCTTGATGTTCATATGCCATACATTGATGGCCATGAACTTCATAAGAACATTGTTGATCACCCTCTCTATAATGGCTGCCCGATTATTTTCATCTCTGGCGATCAGTCGGATGAAAATAAACTACGCTCTTATGAGAAAGGAGGCATTGATTTCTTGCCTCGTGACCTGTCACCTGAAGAGATCGTGGCCAGACTTACCAATAAGGTGAAGTTCTTCCTTCAAATGTCGACTAAGCTTGAGCTTGGAAATTTATCGATGGATGTGAAGACAATGAAGGCCACAGTTAACGGTCAGAATGCTGACCTTACTCTGTTGGAGCTTCGTTTATTAAGTAATATTCTACGCTCTTATCCAGCGCCTCTGACTCGTAGTGATTTGATCCTGAGAGTGTGGGGGAACGATACTGTTAAACCCGGCACAATCAATACCCATTTAACAAATCTCAAACCGAAAATTGAGGCCTGGGATCACCAGATCAAAGTTCGCGAAGAGAACATCCTTGTTCAAAAAGCTCAAAAGAAAATTTAGTAAAGAGAGTACTCAGCAAGTCTACACTCGATGTCACCGTTAAAGAGAATGTGACGTTTCGAGGTCTTCAGACCTACAACTTTCAACATCTCTAAATTACCAGTGAATAGAGCTGCCCTGTGACCCTTAAAGGCGTGTTTCCAATGATCACCAAGACCTTTGTAGAGGGCCTTAAGTTTCTCTTCTTCATTGTGCTCTAAACGCTCACCATATGGTGGGTTACAAATGAAAACTGATTTTGTCGTTGGTGGATACAATTCAAGTGCATCTTTTTTAGTAAGATCGATGATGCCTTCAAGCTTGGCTTTTTTAACGTTTTCACGAGCTGAAATAAGGGCCATCTCAGAAAGATCATTTCCAACGATGAAGCCTTTCTTGGTACGAAGGAACTCCAGACCTTTTTCAGTTGCGTCAGTCACTTCAGCTAAAAGTTTTTGGAAGTTATCCCAAAGAAACTTGTCCTGTGTGAGCCAAGGGTAGTTCAGGAAGGTCCACATTTTGAATTGGGGATTTTTTAAATAACGTTCAACTTTTAAGAAGCTTGGTGGAATGTTCGCTGCCATCAGAGCTGCTTCAATGGTGAAAGTACCAGAGCCACACATGGCATCGATAAGACCTTCTTCAGCTGGATTCCAATTGATCATTTTCAGAATACCCGCTGCCACGTTTTCTTTAACTGGAGCTTCGGTCTTCGCCATACGGTATCCACGTTGGTTAAGTGGATCACCACATAGGTCGTACATAAGAGTTACCTGATAAGGTTTCTCTTCACCTCGATCAATGCGGGCAAGGAAAGCAATATCTGGAAATTCACGGCCAACACTTGGACGGTTACCATCGTGATGACGGAACCAATCAACGATCGCGTCTTTAAGTTTTAAGTTTGTGAACTGAGAGTTTCTGAATTCTTCACGCTCGCCTGGAAGGTCACCGTAAATTGTTGTCAGACGGAAAGTCTGATTCACATCCATTAAGCTCTTCCACTTGATATTTGTCGCTTCAAGATAATAATCTTTTTCGTTTAGCACATCGAAAGTGAAGAGGTATTTGAACACTCGGCTTGCAATGCGTGAGTAAAGAATCACTTTTAGGGCAACTTCATGAAAGGCCTCAAATTGAACACCGCCCCTTACAGTTTTGGTTGTTTTGGCACCTAACGCCAAAATTTCCTGTGCGAGAAGCTCTTCCAAGCCCATTGAACAAGAAGCAAAGTATTCGAAGCGATATTTTTTCATATTAAGACCTTAGGTAAACCCTTGATTCGCCTATGTTACACTTGAGTCCCTAGGGAAAGAGTGTTAGTTTTGAGGGCAAATTATTGTTAATTGGGCTTATTTACCAGACCGCAACGGTTTAGGAAAAGGAATTGTCGATGAAAGCAACTTTTTCAGAGGGTACCTACGGTAACTCAACTCGCTTAAAGTACAAGGTTAAAGATATCTCGCTAGCTGATTGGGGCCGCAAGGAAATCAAATTAGCTGAAGCTGAGATGCCAGGTCTAATGTCTCTTCGTGAAGAATTCGGTAAATCGAAGCCACTAAAAGGCGCTCGTATTGCTGGTTGTCTCCATATGACGATCCAAACTGCTGTTCTTATTGAAACTCTGGTAGAGCTTGGTGCAGACGTTACTTGGTCTTCTTGTAACATCTTCTCAACTCAGGACCACGCTGCTGCTGCAATCGCGGCCGCTGGTATTCCAGTATATGCTTGGAAAGGCATGACTGAAGAAGAGTTCAACTGGTGTATCCACGAGACTATTTTCTTCGGCGAGAAGAAAGAGCCTCTAAATATGATCCTTGATGATGGTGGTGACTTAACTGAGATGGTTCTTTCTAAGTACCCAGAGCTTTACAAAGGCATCAAAGGTATCTCAGAAGAAACTACTACAGGTGTTCACCGTCTATATGAACTTGAGAAAGTTGGAAAACTTCCAGTTCCATGTATCAACGTAAACGATTCTGTAACTAAATCTAAATTCGATAACAAGTACGGTTGTCGTGAGTCTTGCGTAGATGCTATCCGTCGCGCAACTGACGTTATGATCGCTGGTAAAGTTGCTGTTGTTGCTGGTTTCGGCGACGTAGGTAAGGGATCTGCTGATTCTCTACGTGGTGCTGGTGCACGCGTAATCGTAACTGAAATTGATCCTATCTGTGCTCTTCAAGCTGCAATGGAAGGTTTCGAAGTTAAGAAGATGGCAGATGCAGTTAAAGAAGCTGACATCGTTGTAACAACAACTGGCTGTCGTGACATCGTAACTGGTGAGCACTTCAAAGCAATGAAAGATAAGACGATCGTTTGTAACATCGGTCACTTCGATATCGAAATCGATATGGCATGGTTGAACAAAAACTACGGTCACACAAAAGACACTATTAAGCCTCAAGTAGATCTTTATACTCTTGAAAATAACAAGCAAGTTATCGTTCTAGCTGAAGGCCGTCTTGTGAACCTTGGATGTGCTACTGGTCACCCAAGCTTCGTAATGTCGAACTCATTCACAAACCAAACTCTTGCTCAAATTGAATTGTGGGCCAATTCAAACAAGTATGAGAAGAAAGTGTATATGCTACCGAAGCACTTAGATGAGAAAGTAGCGCGTCTACACTTGAAGAAGATCGGCGTTGAGCTTGATACTTTAACTCCGAACCAAGCTGAATATCTTGGAATCTCTGCTTCTGGCCCATTCAAGCCAGAGTACTACCGCTACTAATCAATACCAGGCCCGTCTATTAGACGGGCCTTTTTCTTTAAGCTATCTCAAGTTCACATTCACATAATCAGTTGCGACCATAAAAACCAAATTGTGGAGGTTTTTATGAAAAAACTTTTGATTGTGCCTTTCCTCCTTTTTGGCTCGTTCGCTTTTGCTGCTGAAGACAACATTCATCTAGGTAAGAGATTTGGTCTAGGGGCCGGTGCTGGTCTTAGTGCTCCCATCTGGAACAATAAGTTTGATGATAATGCGGATACAGGCTTCATGTGGGATCTCCACGCTCGTTATCAATTCACGGATGCTCATGGTTTGATGTTCAATTGGGCCAAACACAATTGGGAAAACACAGATGTAGATGCCCAGGTGTATGACCTTATGTACTTATATCGTTCGAACCCAACTGGAATGTTCAGTGGGATCTGGGGTCTTGGTGCTGGTGTGGCCAATCTCAATGATGCTGATCCCAAAGATAATTTAAAATTTGCCGCCCGAGCCCGTGCAGGGATTGAGATGGCCATGAATGATGACCTCTTATTATCTGCGGCGATTGATTATCAATATATCTCTAAGATGATCGGCGCGGGCAGTGGTGAAATGCCAATGGGTGAGATTCACGCCATTGTTCCTCAGTTAAACCTTACATACTTTTTTGGAAGTAGTGCGCAGTCGACGACAGCGGCCGTCGGTGCAGGAGCTGGAGCGGCGGCAGTGGCCTCAGCTGACAGTGATAAAGATGGAATCGCAAATACCGAAGACAAATGTCCTAACACTCGTCCTGGTTTAGAGGTGAATGCCTATGGATGTACTCCGGATGAATTTGCGAGCACTGAAATTGAAGTGCTATTCGATACAGATAGTGCGGAGCTTGCAGCGGGACCTAAGCCAGCACTGGATGAGCTGGCCCAATTTATGGAAGAGCATCCAAATACTAAAGTACAAATTCAGGGACACACTGATAACACTGGTCCGGCGTCACTCAATCAGGGACTATCTCAGCAGCGCGCTGAAGAAGTAGCAGATTATTTAAAAAATAATGGGATTGATGAATCACGTCTCGAAGCGAAGGGATTTGGTGAGAATCAACCAGCTGCCGACAACACGACAGCCGCAGGGCGTGCAGAAAATAGACGAGTTATGACTATTATTTCTCAATAAAACTGAACAAGGGACCCTTCCTATAGGGTCCCTTTCTTTGGTATCATAAGGGCATGAAAATCTTCATTGCCTCAGATCATGCAGCCTTTAACGAAAAAACAATCATGGTTGAATACCTAAAAAAGAACCACGAAGTCGTGGATCTTGGAACGCATTCAACTGAATCAACAAACTACTTTGAATGGGCCAAAAAACTGGTTCAGAAAGTGGTGGAAGAGAAGACCCAGGGGATTCTCCTGTGTGGGTCTGGACAAGGCGTCTGTATGACGGCAAATCGTTTTAAAGGCATTCGCGCGGCCCTGTGCCGTGATGAAGATGATGCTCGCATGACTCGTCTGCATAACGATGCCAACGTACTTTGCATTGCCGGCAGAAAAACTCACCCAGAGTTTATGAAAAAGATCGTAGATGTCTTCTTGTCCACTGAATTTGAAGGTGGAAGACATCAGACGCGAGTGGATCAATTCAACAATCTTGGAGAGTAATTACTTCTCCAGAGTTTGTAGTTTGTCCCAGCCAGATCTGCGATAGCGGTTTGAAATAATATCAAAAATTGGAGTTTCAGGAGCGTTCGAAACGTCGGCCTTACTGACCGCTTGTTCCGCAAAACTAATCACTTCAGTTCCATTTGAAGCTGCAGGAGCTTGTCCTGGAAGACCAGAGAATGAAAATTCTGGCTCATCAGCTGAGTTTCCAAAACCAGAACCACCAACTTTATAATTTACATCCAAAGCTTCACCCAGTTTTTCTTTTAGAGCAGGGGAGAGCTTACTAACAGAAGCTGATTTTCCTGAGGCCTCTTGAATCCCACTTGGATTGGCCGAACGACCGCTGGCGGCCGCAAGAGCTGCAATGTTCGCCGGCATGTGCTGGGCCATTGAATCAGCGATTTTCTTTTGTTCAGCATTGAGGCTTACACTTGGGACAGCACCTTTTTTAGGTTTTAATCCTGAAGCAAGAGCAGCAGCACTTGTTGAATAAGAATCAAGTTTTGCCTGATCAAAATCTCCAGAACCTAAAAGATCAAATCCCGCATTCGAAGTGTTCATGAAGTTTTTGCTGATATCGAAATTTGGATTGTAGGCCTTAAGTGACGACTTCATACAAGAGTTCGTTTGTTTACACTTACATTCCTTATCGTATGACACTTTCCCGTCAGTCACGGTACCACAACCAAGTGCGACTTTTGGTGTTTCGATATTACCGTTATTCAGTACACACACTTCCTGATATTCAGCAGGGAAGTAGTCTTTTGAAGTAAGTTCCTTACAAAAACATGGAGTATTGGTCCAAGGGTTACATTCACCAGTTTTAGGAAGTGAATCAATGACTTCCTGAACTTTCTTAGATGCTTTTGCGTGCTTTGCTGCCTTCTTTACATACAAACCAGTTAAGGCAACTGCACCACCAAGCTTCGCCCAGTATTTCCAGTCAGTCTGAACACCGGTGAATGCCATGGCTCCATAACAGGCTGAGACGGCACCATAAATTCCGGCCTGCCATGTCGCAGTTGTTTTTCTCGCTTTATGCGTTTCTTTTAAACTAATGAGTGATTGAAGTTGAACATCACCAATTCCAGAAGCTTTACCTTCTGCTTTCTTCTGAAGGTCACTCTGAATAAATCCGCCCAGAGTTTCCCAGGCCATCGCTGCATACATACAGTAGTCGGGACGTGATTCATCTTTTTTAGCGGCATCAGTGCCTTTGGTTGCACCTTCAGCTGGAGCAGGTGCTGCCACATCACCACCAGGTTTCACGTCAGTTTTGGCCGTCGCTGCGGCACCATCTTTTTTCATGGCCAGAGTAGGTCCACCCATACCACCAACTAAACCACCAAAGATCAAAGCATAGGCCTTACCAATAATTGTTTCTAACGGAAGTCCATCTTCATCGGCCTTACAATCATCAAGCTTGGCACAGCCTTCTTTGTAGGCGCGATCTTTGATACCAGTGTGATTAAACTCCTTCGCCTTCGTCATCTGCTCATCTGTCATACTGGTTGGATTCGAAAAAGATGTATCAATCGATTCTGATTCCTGTGCGAAAACAGTCGTCGTGATCATCAGCATGGCCATTAGAAGGCAGGTAAGTCGTTTCATAATAAACCCTTGGTATAGTTGAATTTTATCATGGAGCTTTCTCTCTCCAAGGGAGTGAATTTCTTGCCAGTCTGGGGTTTAAGCAATTTCAATGAGTTAGAGAGGGGCTACTAAGCCTGCCTGAGTGAGGGAGTTGCAACAAATATTTATCGTTTGACGGCTATCTGGGGGATAAGTAAGTTATAGGCATGTCAGACAAAAAACCTACTATTCAGCATACGCACGATAACGACCTTACTCATTCTATGGTTCACTACCTACTGGCGATCCATAAATTGAAAGAGGCGAAAGGCTATGCTCGCGTAACAGATATTGCTCACGAAATGGGTCTTACAAAAGGTTCAGTTTCAACAGCATTAACTAACTTAAAAAAGCGCGAACTCGTTCTGGAAGATGAGAGCAAATTTCTTTCGCTTTCGCCAACTGGTCACGAAGCAGTTCATGGAATTTTGTCTTCTAGAACACTCCTATATTATTTCTTAAAAGACATCATTGGTGTTGATGAAGAAGTTGCTCATAAAGATTCATGTCTAATGGAGCACTTAATGAGTTCTGAGACTCGTGAGAAGTTTTTCAATTTCATGAAGAACCTTACAACTGAAGATTTTAAGAAAACCCCATATTCTACTTCTTTCGATTTTACTCAATTCGAGCATCAGCACGATTTCGAAGAAATCCAGAAGGGCGATACTTACTTAAAGACTGAATGAACATTCTCCAGATTCTGAAAAGTGATGATCCTCGTTTTAAGGGTCATCTGTGGTTCTTCCTGGGTGCTTATTTCCTTGTTCTATTCAATTATCCATTAGTCCGAGCTGCTTCAACCACCATGTTCTTCGAGGACTTTGGTGCTAAATCTACGCCTTTGGCGTGGCTTTGGTCGGTGGTGTTTCTAGTGGCCTCGGTTTTCTTTTGTAATCATCTTCAGGCCAAGCACAGCGTTCATAAAGTTTTCTTCTGGGCCTCATCATTCACAACTGCCTTATTTGGTCTGAGTGTTCTGGGTTTTATTTCTGGGATTAAGCAGCTCACGTTTCTGTCTTTCATCTGGAAAGAAGTTTATATCGTCATTCAAATCCATCTCCTCCTGGCCTATGCCAATACTTATTTTCGCAAAGACGAATTCAAGATGATTGTGGGAGTAGTAGGTGCAGCAGGAAGTTTAGGTGGTGTTCTAGGTGGCCTCCTTACTTCTTATCTAAGTCATAAGTGGGGAACTGTTTTCGTAGCGTGGTTTTCTCTCATTTTTATTTTTTCTCCGGCGGTTCTGTTCTTCTACACTCCTGATCTTGCGGCAAAGAACAATGAGAAACCCGTTTCTCCGATGAAAAGCCTGAAGGGCAAGGACATCAAAGAATACGTTTTTATCATCGCAGTGATCGTGATGCTTTCTCAATTCATCATCAACATTGCTGACTTTAAATTCAACCTGGCCTTTGAGGCCGCGATTCCTGATTCGGCGAGCCGCACAGGGTACCTGGGCTGGATTTATACCTGGACCAACTTACTGACTTTTATTCTGCAATTTTTGTGCATGCCTTTGCTGTTGCCGAGAATCTCAGAGAAAACACTCCATCTTTTTATCCCGGTTTCTTACCTGATTTTGACCTCTGGTTTAATTCTCTCGGGCGGAGTAATGCTTTTGCCATTAGCGGGGTTTTACATTTACCTCAAGGCCTCAGATTACTCTTTGTTTAGTGGAGGAAAAGAGCTTTTGTATCAACCTCTTTCACCTGACCAAAAGTACGGTGCCAAATATCTCACTGATATGCTCGTGTATAGGGCATCAAAAGCCTTGATTGCCGCAGTCTTGATTTATCTTCAATCCTCTTTCATCCTTAATATGATGATGATTTCATTCCTATTGGTATGGTTAATCCTCGTCATCAAGTTGTTCGGAATACACCGTAAACTTTTCAGTTGAGGAAATTATGCAGAATCCACTATTAGAAACACCCAAGGCACGCCATGGGGCCTATCCATTTGATAAAATCCTTCCCGAGCATTTTCTTCCAGCGCTTAATGCCGCCATCGAAACTGCCAAAGGAAAGTTAGAGACATTCAAGAATGATAAGCGCACTGATTTTCAGCACGTGGTGGTGGAGAAGGGTGATATCACGGAGCAAGTGGATTACATCGCGGGAATTTTCTTCAATCTCCATTCAGCCGAGTGCTCGGATGAACTGGAAAAAATCTCTCCCGAAGTTTCAGAAATCCTGACTCGTTTTGGAAATGATATTTCCCTCGATCCAAAAATCTTCATGAAGGTCAAGGCCTGTTACGATACTCGCATGAATCAGGGTCTTAATCCGGAAGAGATGACAATTATTGAGAAGACCTATAAGTCCTTCGTGAGAAATGGTGCTCTTCTTGCTGAAAGCGAGAAAGACCAGATGAGAGTGATGGACGAGAAGCTCGCGAAGCTCACTCTGACTTTTTCTCAAAACGTTCTGAAGGCCACGAATGATTATCTGATGGAGATCACAAATAAGGCAGATCTTGATGGACTACCTGAAGGTGTGATTGAAGCCGCCGCTGAACTGGCCGAGAAAAAAGGCAAGACGGGAAGCTGGTGTTTTGACTTGAACGTACCAAGTATGCTTCCATTCATGACGTATTCGAAGAAGCGCGATTTAAGAAAAACTCTTCTAACTGCAAGCTCTTCAAAAACGTTTAATACAAAATACGATAACCAGGAAACTCTGAAAGAGATCCTGAAACTTCGCACTGAGCGTGCTCAGCTTTTGGGTTTTAAGACCCACGCTGATTACGTGCTGGAAGAAAGAATGGCGATGTCACCTAAGAAGGTGATGGACTTTCTTGAGGAGCTTCTTAGTAAGGCAAAACCACATGCCGAAAAAGACGTAGCTCGCTTGAAGAAACTTGCAGCGGAAGATGGAATTAATGATCTTCAGTCATACGATACTGCTTACTACTCGGAAATTTTAAAGAAGCGTGAACTGGACATGGACGATGAAATGCTTCGTCCGTACTTCAAGTTAGAGAACGTGGTTGATGGTATTTTTGAGGTCGCAAAACGACTTTACGGACTTACTTTCAAAGAAGTTTTCGACGTTCCAAAGTATCACACTGACGTAAGAACTTTTGAAGTTTTCGATGAAGCAACCAACGCATTCGTTGGTCTTTTCTACACTGACTTTTTCCCTCGTCCAACAAAACGCGGAGGCGCGTGGATGTCGGGAATTAAAGAGCAGGGGATGTATCAAGGTAAAGTTGAAAGACCGCACATTATGATTGTGTGTAACTTCACTAAGCCGACAAAAACGAAACCATCGCTTCTGACTTTAGATGAAGTGCTGACTCTTTATCATGAGTTCGGTCATGCCCTTCATGGTCTACTTTCAAAGGTTAAATACCGTGATCTATCTGGTACCAATGTGTATTGGGATTTCGTGGAACTTCCCTCGCAAATTATGGAGAACTGGGTGCTTGAAAAAGAGTGTCTGGATATCTTCGCCGTTCACTATGAAACTGGTGAAAAAATTCCGGCCGATCTGGTTCAGAAAATCAAAGCGAGCGGAAAATTCCTGGAAGGCATGGGAACTCTCAGACAGTTAACATTCGCTTTCCTTGATATGGCCTACCACACGGCCGATCCGAATTCGATTAAAGACATCGGAGAGTTCGAAACAAAGACGGTAGATAGAACAACACTACTTCCCAAGATCCCTGGGACAAGTATTTCTACTTCGTTCTCACACATCTTTGCTGGCGGATATTCTGCCGGATATTATTCATACAAATGGGCCGAGGTTCTGGACGCGGATGCCTTCGAATTCTTCCAGACTTCGGGTATTTTCAATCGAGAAGTGGCCAATAAGTTTCGCGAGTTCATTCTCGAGAAAGGTGGCACTGAACACCCTATGGAGCTCTATAAGAAGTTCAGAGGGCAAGAGCCAGATGTGGGAGCTCTCCTTCGTAGGGCCGGTCTTCATTAAAGAAAAACGGGTGCTTAGGCACCCGTACTTTTTCCCTCTAGGAATTTAAAGATTTCTTGAGTTTACTCCAACTCAATTAGGCGTTAACTTGCGGAATTCCCGAATCTTTCGTCTCAGGAAGGCCCTGTCATGGTAGATAAATTTGAACTTTATCACGCCGCTCAAAGCTGGTTTGCGAAGAACACCGAGATCTACCGGTCTAGTCGTTATCGCGCGCTTGAAATCATCTGCCAAAAAATTAATGAAGTAATGAACGTTCAACGCATCGGCATATGGTTTTATACCATCGATAAAGAAGCGATGTACGAAGAGATGACTTTTGTGGCGAACGGGGTTCCTACTCAAGGCTCGATTTTAAAGCGAGCAGAGTTACCAATCTACTTCGAACACCTTCGCGCAGAAAGAGTACTTGTCAGTAACGATACTTTTAAAGATGAGGCCACTTCCGAGATGGTCGACTCCTATATGAAACCGTTAAATGTAAGGGCACTTCTGGACGCTCCAATCTTTTCTGATGGAGAGATGATTGGAATCCTTTGCTGTGAATACATTGGTGGTCCGAGAGAGTGGGACATTCAAGATAAAAACTTTGCGGCAAGTAGCTCGGATTTCATCGGCCGTTTAATAGAATCTGAAAAACGTCATACTTACGAAAAAGAACTTCGTCACCGTATTAACTATCTTGAGAACGATCTTAAAAGAAAGCTCGACGATCTCAACGAAGCGAAGCTTAGTCTGGATCTTGCCCTTGAGGGCGCTCAAGTTGGTAAGTGGGATTGGGACTTATCTTCTAGCAAACTTCTTTTAAATAAAACCTGGTACACAAAACTGGGCTACAACTACAACGAACTTCCTCAGACGATTGAAACATTTAAAAAGTGTCTGCATCCGGATGATGTTTCAAGAGTATTTGAAGAACTGGATAGACATTTAAAAGGTGAGACTCTTTTCTACGAATGTCGTTTCCGAATGCTGACAAAGTCAGGGGACATTCAGTGGTGTCTTGACCGTGGTTGTATTATTCACAGGACCAGCGATGGTAAACCTCTTCGCGTGATTGGCGTAAACGTTAATGTTACTCCAGTTGTGAAGTGGGAACAAAGTGTAATCATTTCTGAGCAACAGTTGAAAGCGATGATTCAATCACTTCCAACTCCAGTTGCGATGTTCGATAAAGATCTTAAATACCTTGCCTTCAGTTCTCGTTGGGCAGAGGAGTGGCAGAATTTTGGTCGCGCTCGCGAAGGTCAGAATGTTCGTGCTGACTTCCGTCCAGACTGGATTAAAGCGATGGAAAAGGCCCTCCAGGGCGAAATCCTGAGTCGTGATGAGGATCTGGTGGAGTTCGCTCCAGGAAACGAATTATGGCTTCGTTGGGCGATTCAGCCGTGGAAAAACGCCAACCAGGAAATTGGTGGTGTGATTGTGATGGCAGAGAATATTTCTAGTCGTAAAGAAGCTGAGATGAAACTTACTCAGGCCTCTAAACTTTCAGCTCTGGGAGAGATGGCCGGTGGTATTGCTCACGAGATCAATAACCCTTTGAGTATTATTAAAGGTTATATCGACCTTCTTCGCCGTCATTCATCTCGTCAGTCTTTAAGTTCAGAACTTCTTCTTCAGTACATTGAAAAGATGGATCTGACAGTGGGACGAATTTCGCGAATTGTGAATGGTATGAGACGCTTCTCTCGTGAATCTTCAATGGACGAGAAAGTGAATTATTCTCTGAATAAGATCGTGGAAGAGACTCTTGATATTTGTCAGGAGCGAATCAATAACAATGGCACCTCGGTTGATGTGCAGTACTTAAAGCATGATTCGACGGTCAATTGTCGTCCGGTTGAGATTTCACAAGTATTGCTGAATCTTATTAATAACTCTTACCAAGCTACGTCTTCGTATCCGCATCCATGGATTAAGATCAAGATGGAAGAGCTTCCAACTATGTACCGTATTCAGATCACTGACTGCGGAGAAAAAATTTCTTCGACCATTCGTCAGAAATTGTTCCAACCATTTTTCACGACCAAAGATATCGGCGTGGGGACTGGTCTGGGTCTCAGTATTTCACGAGGGATCATCGAAGAGCATAAAGGGAAGTTGTACTATCAGGACGAAGCACCTAATACGACGTTCGTTATTGAGCTACCGAAGCTTGACACGGTAAGTACTCAAATTTCGCATTAAAATCCCAATTCTTTAAATCAAAAGATCCTTCTACTTGTTCTTCGATACGATTATCGAGGAACTGGAAGAAGTCTAATTGCGCGATTTCTTCGACCTCATTAATACTCATGGTGTAGGCCCTCAGATTAGCGTGAGGAACAGAAGTCTCCATGAGAAAGGCAATACCTTGATATGAGTTACCGTTCTGTCTAAGGATCACTTTAAAGTATTTGTCTGGAATAGAGATTTGATTGTCCTTACCCATCGTGGGAAGGCCCTTCTCTAAAACAGGTCCAGTCACGATCCAGATCTTTTCGTATCTAGATGCCCAAGCACGCATGAGGTTTTCGAGCTGAACCCATCTGCCTTGATTAAATTTTCCAGGCTGAGGAGTCATGTTGCTCATGAAGAATGTGTCTCGCATGGCCTCAGCAGAAATTTTCATATCACCGGCCGGCACTAAGTGTCCGCGATCAAAACCACTGTTGGCGTAATCATTGGGAGTTGCTGAGCCAGTGCTAACGTTTGGATCAATTCGAAAACTATTTGTGCGTTTTGTGCAATTTCGAAGATTGTTCTTCTCTAATTCATACGACACCCAGTTCGCGACCTCATGGTCTTCGTTATAGCTGAGAGTGTAGTATTTTCGTTTGATGATTTCTTCTCTCGCGAGGAGAGTTAGAGGAAGAGAAAGAAGTAGGATGAACAGTTTTATGTTTTTCATCCTACTTAGAATAAATGATAAAGGAATAATCTCCTAACAGAGTTTGTTTGAGGAAATTACTCGATTTTTATGCTGCCTCTTGGAGCGAAGTCAGAAGATTTCATTTCTTTCTGAGAAGCAATGAATTCCTTTAACAAATCAGCATCTACGTAACCAAATTTACGGAACTTAACTGCTGGATACTTATCTCCACCAGCTGCGATGAATTCAGGTAACGCCATGAGGTATTTTTTTGACTCATCAAGATCAACACCACCAACTTTGAATGATTTGATCTTGCTCGTCTTCTTGTCTGCAACGATATCTACGTTGTTGGTTTGAGCAAAACTTCCAGAACCTGGAGTTAATTTAAAAATGACGTGCTCGAAAAATTCTTTGATTTCCTTCCCAGTCATTTCAGTTGAAACAACTTCGCCACCAAATGGCAGAACCATTCCCACTGTTTCGATGGTGATTTTACCTGGGTAGATTGAATCTCTGATTCCACCGGAATTTGTCAGACCAATGTCGGCCTTAAATTTCTCTCTGTAAGCACGTGCCACGAGGTTACCAAGATTTGTTTCTTGGAATCGAACAACATCACGGCGACCGATATATTCAGAATCAGCATTACCGATTTGAACCAGAAGAGTTTTATCTCCACGCTCTTTATAAGGGCGAAGAAGAGCTTCTACTTTTTCATCAGGCTTAATTTTTTCAGCAGTGTCTTTAAGATTTACCGGAATTAGCTTGTAACTTTTAAGCGTTACTTTACCGTCCAAAATTTCCAGATCGACCTTACCAACGTATTTACCCCATTCATAAGCTTGCACAATGATTGTGCCGTTTTGAATATCTGGCTCGAACAGTGGTTTTTGCGTGTGACCACCAACGATAAGATCGATGCCTTTTACCTGACGAGCAAGAGTGACGTCACCTGGAGCATCAGCACCGTGTTTTTCATCCGGATAGTGACCAACGTGAGTAAGTGCAATCAGGACATCAGCATTCGGACGAAGAGTTGGAACTAAAGTCTTCGCTTCTTCCACAGACTTTGTGAATTTTAGATCGGCAGTATTCTTGGGATTTGATTTAAGCGGAGTGTCCTCAGTTGTAAGACCGAAGATCGTCACTTTCAAATCACCCAATTTCTTAGTTACGTGAGAAGGAAACACACGTTTCTTGGTCCACTTATCGTAAATGTTAGCAGAAACAAATGGAAAGCCGGCCCATTTTCTTTGCTGATAAATCGTTTTAAGCGTCTTATCAAACTCATGGTTACCAACGGCCATCACATCATAACCAATGGCATTCATTCCCTTGAAGTCAGGTTCAGCGTCCAGCATATCTGATTGAGGAACACCTGTGTTTACGTCACCTGCATCTAATAGAAGAACGCTTGCACCGTTTGTTTTTGCTTCTTCACGAAGTTGTTTAATGAGAGTGGCGCGAGCTGCGAGACCAACTTCACCGTCACGGTTGGACCAAAATCTTCCGTGGTGATCGTTTGTGTGAAGAATTGTGAGCTTATAAGTTTTGCCCTTGGTATAGGCGAGAGCGCTGCTTGTGAAACAAGCAACTGTGGCGAGCAACAAGACCGATTTCATAGTTCCTCCAGGTTTGAACATGATTATCCAATCATTTACAAGTTTGGCCAGTTCAGAAATGTGGAGATTTTAATTAACAAATGCCTCGATGTTTGGTATACCAAACTAACATGACAATCAACCAAGCGCCGATGCAGACAAAGTTGTTGGTGCGCTCTTTCCCTATTCATGACGAGCGAGAGATATCAGATATCGAATCTCGACTGATGCATTTAGGATTTATCCACGGTGAAATCATTCGAGTTACTCGTAAGGCCCCGCTTTTTAAAGAGCCAGTCCTGGTTGAAGTTCGCGGTCGTATGGTGGCCCTCTCTGCAGAGGAAGCCGCTCTCGTCTTAGTTGAGGTCCTGAAATGATCCCTCGTATTGCCCTCGTCGGTATGCCCAATGTGGGTAAAACAGCTCTTTTTAATAAACTAACTGGAAGTTTTCAGCGTGTAGCAAACTTTCCGGGTGTGACGGTTGAGAAGAAAACCGGATGGGTCAGCGAAGGTGGAGAAAAGATCATTGAAGTGATCGACCTCCCAGGGATTTACTCACTAGATGCCACAACTCTTGATGAGAAGGTCACAAAAGACTTCCTTCTTAAAAAAGAATCACAAAGTAGCGCTGATTTATTCGTTTTGGTATTGGATGCCACGAACTTAGAGAAATCTTTGTTCCTCGCTTTCCAGCTTAAACAACTAGGATATCCACTTATCATTGCTCTCAATCTATTTGATGAGGCAAAGAAGCGTCAGTTTTCAATTAACCTGGACGAATTCGCCAAGCAATTAAATGCCATCGTTGTTCCGACCAGTGCTTCAACTGGTGAGGGGGTTTCGGATCTCGTTAAGGCGCTTAAAACAGAACTTTCTAAAAAACAAAAGCTAGAACTTAACATGCCTGAGCATGCTCAGAAGGTTTTCCGTTCTCCAGCTTACGTGAATGGCATTTTTAAAAGCATCGATGGTCTTCTGAAAGACGTGACCATTACTCCGCTTAAACCTGATACTTTTAGTGAGCGCATTGATAGTCTGGTTCTTCACCCGGTGTGGGGAATTGTGATTCTGTTCTCGCTTTTGATTCTGGTTTTCCAAACTCTCTTTACTTGGGCCTCTCCGTTAATGGATGGCATTGAAGCAATGTTTGGATTTGTGGGAGAGATGGCCTCAACTTATATCGACAATGAACTTCTTAAGAGTTTGATTGTTGATGGGATTATTAGTGGAGTGGGTGGCGTTCTCGTTTTCCTTCCGCAAATCGTTCTCCTCTTCTTGTTCATTCAGTTCCTGGAAGATCTTGGATATCTTGGTCGTGCTGCCTTCCTGATGGATTCTTTCATGAGAAAGATCGGTCTTCCAGGGAAGTCAGTGATTCCACTTCTGTCTTCTCACGCCTGTGCGATTCCAGGAATTCTTTCTACTCGAGTGATTGATAATTACCGTGAGCGTTTAATTACAATGCTCGTGATTCCTCTTACGACCTGTTCGGCCCGTCTTCCGGTTTATGCTATTTTGATCGGTGCTCTTATTCCGAATGTGGCGGTCTTTGGACTTCCGTGGTTGAAGCTTCCCGGGCTCGTTCTTTTTGGTCTTTACATGCTGGGCTTTGTTTCAGCGTTAGTTGTATCGTTAGTGTTCAAGAAAACTCTTCCTCACTCTTCTCCTTCAATGCTTTTGATGGAACTTCCTCCGTATCGCGTGCCGAAGATCAAAAACCTTCTTCTTGTGATGAAGAACAAGGCAATGATCTTCTTAAAGAAGGCCGGTGGAATTATCCTTGTGATTAGTATCGTTATTTGGGTGCTAGTGACATTCCCGCAAAAAGATGGTGTTTCTCATATCGAAGAATCATATGCTGCTTCAATCGGGCATGTATTTGAGCCGGTGTTCAGACCACTTGGTTTTGATTGGAGAATTACAACAGCTCTTATTCCAAGTATTGGTGCCAGAGAAGTTGTGGTGAGTGCGCTTTCAATGGTGCTTTCAATTGAAGAGGGTGCAGAAGGTTTCGAGAAGAACATGTCGGCCGCACTGGTTCAGCAGTTTGGTCTGGGAACTCTGGTGGCACTTCTGATCTGGTTCGTCTTTGCTCCACAATGTATTTCTACATTTGCGGTGATGAAGCGAGAAACGGATTCAATTAAGTGGCCACTCATCATGGTGAGCTATACCCTGGCGCTGGCCTATCTGTTCGCGTTTCTCGCTCGAATGCTAATTAACCTTTGGTTTTAACTTGTTCCCAATTCTTTAACTGCCAAATAGTGGTGACTTCCGCCACTTCTTTGCCATTTAAATCACGGATAATGGTCTTAAGCGGCTGAGAGTATTTCCCCTCGGTTTCAAGGCCCACGCGCACTTTTTCCACATCGATCTGAGTTGGAGAACAAACACCTTCCAGGTCCACTCGACCCTGATAAGTGTATTTCACACTAAGATCAGACATGATCAAACGGTACTTACTAATCCCGAAAGATTGAAGAAGTGATAAACCGGCCGCGTATTCTCCCACTGTGGCCATGGCACAAGCGTGAACACCGCCAAGGTGATTGTGGTTTAGTTTTTTATTGGGAAGGGCAATAATCACAGCATCACGGTTTAGAGTTTTAATTTTAAAACCGTGAGGAGCATTGAAAGGAATTCCTACTTTAAGAACCTTATCCAACGCCATGATATTGAGCGGAGTGGGGTTCGCGAGAAGTTTATCAATGAGCTTGTATGCTGCTTTCATAATTACTCCAAGATAGAATTAATTTTAGTCTGAGCTTCTTTCATCTCTGTTTTATATCTCGTTACAATGTCGCTTACTGATTCGATTTTTTTCGTGAATTCAATCGAACTTCCGGCCACCCAAAGACTCTTGTAGTTAGCACTAAATGCGGCCTTCTCGAGTGCCTTCATACCTTTGTAGTAAGTCAGCATCTTGGCATACTTTTTAAGCTGCTTATTTTTATTCAAAACGCTTTCCACGATATTTTGTTCGGTACCGATTTTTTGCACGTAAGGAGTGTTGATCACAGTACAACGACTACCTGAGAGCTTTGTTGTGACCACAATATCTTCACCGCGATATTTCACACAGGCGTCTTTGTAATCTTGAGAAACCGGAGATTCGTGAGTGGCGATGAAAGGTGAGCCGATTGAAAGTCCATCAGCACCAAGCGAAAGCATTGAAACAATCCCTGCACCGGTTCCCACACCACCGGCCGAGATCACCGGAATTTTACAAACTGATTTAAGACCTGGAATGAGTACACTTGCGGGAATATTACCTAAGTGTCCACCCGCGCCTGAATTCACAGCAATCACTCCATCAGCACCCAGATCTTCAACTTTCTTCGCGTAGTTTTCTTCGATTACGTCACAGAAAACTTTAATACCTTGTTTGTGAGATTCACGAATCACTTCCTCAGGAGAACCAAGAGAAGTGATGAAGAAGTTCACGCCCAGATCAAGACACTTATAAAGTTGTTTCTTCGCCAGAATGTTTGATTTGTTAACGATGATGTTCACACCAAAAGGCCTATTGGTTTGAGATTTAATTTCCTTAATACCAGCTTCAAGCTCTTCAATCGTTCTGAAATTCAGGGCCGGAATGCAACCAGCGATTCCATTTTCGGCCGCTGCCACAATCATCTTAGTGTTAGTAACAAGAAACATTGGGGCCATGATAATAGGTAATTCGATTCCCAACATCTCTGTAAGTTTCGTTTTCATACTGCTCCTGTGTGGATTGGGCACATGTGTCATTGTAAGGCAAAGTCATAGAAGTTTCACTTCCCAAACAACTTTGAATTATGGGTTAATTATACCAATCATTTTAATACAAGGATGGATGAAATGAAGAAATTGTCAGGATTATTGGCCCTCACTCTCTCTACCGTAGCGTTCGCAGCTCCCAAGGCTCAATGGCTGACAGTCGACAACCAGGTTCTCGCCAAAATCCGTCCCAAACTTAACAAATCAGTTCAAACAGTTTTCTCTGCCCAAGGCGCTTCAGTCGTGAAACTCACGGCCGAAGAAGTTGAGCAACTTTCTGAGGTAATTCACCACGAGCTTAATCGTTGTGGTGGTTTCATGGCCCATGAGTCTCAAGAAGAGGCCGTAACAGCTCTTTCTCAGCAAGGTGAAATGTACTTTGCTAAGAGTGCTATCTTCTCTGATTACACAATCAATCAGGCGACAATGGTTCGTCCGATGGTGTCTCAAGTTGCTGAGCCATCAATTCGCGACATGATCCTTAAGCTTTCAAACTTCAACACTCGTTACTACAAATCTGATACAGGTGTTAAATCTTCTGAGTTCATTCGTGATGTATGGGCCGGACTTGCTCGTAACAGAAATGATGTGACGGTTGAACTTTTCAAACACAAAAACTGGCCACAAGCTTCGATCATCATGACGATCCAGGGTTCTGAACGTCCAAATGAAGTGGTGGTACTTGGTGGTCACGCAGATTCAATCGCGGGCTTCTTCGGCGGTGGCGGACGTGCTCCAGGCGCTGATGACAACGCTTCTGGTATCGCAACAATCACTGAGGTTATCCGTATTCTGATGAATAACAATTTCAAGCCGAAGCGCACGATCCAGTTCATGGGTTACGCGGCCGAGGAAGTTGGTCTTCTTGGTTCAAAAGATATTGCTGCTTCTTATAAGGCGAAAGGTGCTCAGGTTGTAGGAGTTATGCAACTTGATATGACTCTTTACAAAGGTACAGCTGATAAAGACATCGTTCTTATGTCAGATTATACCAACCAGGCCCAAAATGAATTCATCGGTAAACTGGTAGATGAGTATGTGAAAGTTCCTTGGGGTTATTCTCGTTGTGGTTACGGCTGTTCTGATCACGCTTCATGGACCGCCAATGGCTACCCAGCTTCAATTCCATTTGAGGCAACTATGGATGAGAGTAACAAAAGAATCCACACTGCTCAGGATACTCTAGAAACTTCTGGCGGTGATGCGAAGCACGCTGCTAAATTTGCTAAGTTGGCCACGGCTTTCGTGGTAGAATTAGCAAACTAACAAGATTTGGAACAAATTGAGCAATGAACTTAGGTCCCTTTATCAGGACATCCGCACTAACTTAGAAACTTCACGTAAAGCCTTAATAACGACCAGTATTCTGGGAGACGACGAGTCTTCCAGAATGCGACCTCTCGAAGATTCAGAGATTGTTTTAAACACCCTCGAATCTATCGCAGTTGATACTCGAGCAATGCTCGATGCCCATCCTTCCTTAGAATCTCTTTTCGAAAAAGCATTCGGCCGTATTCGCGAAGTATTTGATCGCGAAGCGATTGTTGAAACCGCACTAGTGGAAGATTTTATCTTTCCAGTGACTTCAACATATCCTGTCGTGGTGGATGGTCAGTTTAGTCGCGAGATGACTGAATCTTATAAGGAGACTTATAAGGCGTGGTCAGAAGAAAAGATCGCCAAGCACCTTGAGACTCAAAATCTCGTAAAATTAAACTTTGATATTAAACTCAATGACCGAGATCTCAGCTGTCAGTGTGTTCAGTGTCTAGGTGATTATCGTACACAGGTAAGAGAAGCGGTATTCGCCACTCAAACTGGCATGATCGATAAGATTGAAGAAAAACTTCATGACTGGGTACTGGTTAAACGCATCAGCGATATTTCAAACGCTGTGTTTGATCTGAAAAAGAACCTTGATAAAAACTTTCATCAGTTAAGAAATAAGCTTAAGCGTTCTTCAGTTAATAAACTTGAGAATGAAGTGAAGCACCACTTTCGTACTAAGTTCGGTTCTAAGTCTGAACTAGGAAAAGTGTATAAAGAGAAACTAACGGTCTTCTTCAACACTCTTTTAGTAGAGCAGGGACTTAAGCCTGAACTGGTCTCAGCAGAAGAGTACGATCGTTTCTATCTTCAACTCGAAACCAACATCTGGAAGGGAGAAGTTTTCCTCCGAAAGGAATTCGAGCGCTTCACACAAGCGATTCTAGCTCTTAAACGCAAAGACGTATCTTCATCGATTCTAAGAGATTATCTCGGACAGTTCTGGCTACACGCTGATGCTCGTCGAATGAACCGTCGTGTGATTTATCACATGGGTCCAACTAACTCGGGTAAAACCTATCATGCTATTGAGGCCCTGGTTCAAGCGAAGAAGGGCTGCTATTTGGCGCCTCTAAGACTTCTGGCCTCAGAACTATACGATACGATGAACCTTAAAGGTGCTAAGACCACACTTCTCACTGGTGAAGAAGTGATCGAAGTTCCTGATGCGACTCACTTCTCTTCAACGATTGAGATGGCCAAGCTTCAGCAAAAGTTTGATTGCTGTGTCATCGATGAAATTCAAATGTTAACAGATCCTCAGAGAGGTTGGGCATGGACCCGCGCTCTGGTGAATATTCAGGCCGATGAAATCCATCTTTGTGGTGACCACTCTGTCCTGGAACTTGTTAAAAAGATCCTGGCCCTTTGTGGTGATACGCTTGAAATTCGTGAATACACACGTATGACAGAACTCAATGTTCTGAATCATCAGATTCCGCTTTCGCAGATGCAGAAAAACGATGCCCTCATTGTGTTCTCTCGTAGAAATGCTCTGAAATATAAAGCTGATCTTGAAGAACTTGATTTTAAAGTATCGATTGTTTATGGACGTCTTTCTCCGGAAGTTCGTCGTGAGCAGGCCCGTAAATTCGACGAAGGTGAAACTGATATCATGGTATCAACTGATGCCATCGCCATGGGGATGAACCTTCCAGTAAAACGTATCGTCTTCTCAGCTTTATCTAAGTTTGTAGATGATAAAGAGAACCCCCTTACATACTCGGAGATCAAGCAGATCGCCGGGCGTGCCGGACGTTTTAAACGTTTCCCGGTCGGTGAAGTGACTACACTAAACCGTGTGGAAGATGGGTTACATATTCTAAGAAATGCTCTCTCTCACCACTTAGGTCAGAGTGATAAAGCGATGGTTGGTCCGGATTTAGATATCTTCTCATCTGTGAACCATGCCCTTGAATCGAATTCACTTCCGATTCTTTCGCTTTCTGAGTTCCTGCGTCTCTTCAACACCATGACTTTCCAAAAACCATTCTACTGCGTAGATATGAAGGAGATGATTGAGCTTGCTGAGATGGTGGAAGCGGCTGACGAGAACCGAACACTCACGTATGCGGAGATCTTCGGATTTGCTTGTGCTCCTGTGAACTTGGGCCTTATGGAACACGTTCAGTACTACATGTGGATTCTTAATCATTATGTGAGCAATCAGAGTATTTACAATGAACCGATTGATGAAAAGTCGGACAACATTGATTATCTTGAGACTTCAATTAAGTGTGTTGAGTTGTTCCAATGGTTATCTCGTCACTTCAATCAAAAGAACTTTGAATACGATGAGAGACAATTATTAGAGAACAAGACAAAGGCCATTGAACGACTTAATGAGCTTCTTTCTGACAAGATCTCTAAAACTTGTTCAAGTTGCGGATGTAAAATGCCGGCAAATGCCCGCTTCAACATCTGTGATGAGTGTTTCTCAAAACGCCGTTTCGGCCGTCGTCCTTCTCGTGAAGAGGGTCGCCACGAGGGTGGTCGACAAGATGGTGGTCGAGGTGAACGTCCACATCGCGGTAAATCTGGTGGTAGACCAGGTGGCGAGCGAAGTGGTATCTCTGCAGGCTCAGACCGTGGTGGACCGAGAAGATCTTCTCGTCCAGGTAGCGGCGGACCTAAGAGAAGTGGCGGAGGAAAGAGTGATGCCGCAAAAGCCTTTAGAAAACACAGATAATCCAATTTCATATTTTGAATATGCTAAAACTATCCTCCAGGGCACGACTCTGGAGGATAAGTATTTTTCTGCTGCCATTAACTGGGACGAATGGAAGGGAATCGAGCTTCCTAGTTTACCTGGTCGAGCGGCACCTATTAATTTCTCCGCAGATCAAATCAAATTTCCTAAAGCTCCGAACCTAAACATTGCTGAGAAGAAGGCAATTGCTCTTCATAGCTTCGCTAATCACGAGCTACTTGCCATTGAGATGATGGCAGCGGCGCTTTTGATTTATCCTCATAAAACTGAAGAAGACATTCGGTTTAAGCGTGGAATTGTTTCCGCCTTAAAAGACGAACAAAAGCATTTAGGTCTTTATATCGCTCGTTTAAATGAGCTCGGTTATCAATTTGGTGATTTTCCGCTGAATGATTTCTTCTGGCGTCAGATGACCAAACTGAAAACGCCCAATCAATATACGGCCGTGATGTCTCTGACTTTCGAAGCAGCGAACCTGGATTTTGCTCAGTACTATGCCAAGATCTTCCGTGATTTTGGTGATGAGAAAACCGCCGATATTCTAGACATCGTGCTGGAAGATGAAATCAGCCATGTGGCCTTTGGATCTCACTGGATGAAGAAGTGGCGCGAAGATAAGGATCTTTGGAGCTACTATCTGGAAAGCCTGCCTTTCCCGCTGACTCCGGCCCGAAGTAAAGGCATTGGTTTTGATCCTAAGATTCATGAGCGGGCGATGAATGATGCCGACTTCACTCATAAGCTTGATCTCTTTGAAGATGATTTTAAAATCACAAAGCGGTGGTAATGAAATCCATCAAATTTAATGCTGATTACGAGAGTGTTCTTTTCTCTAATAGGCCGGCACCTGTTATTAATCAGGCGCTGGAGTTTTTGGCGTTCTTTGTGGATGAACGTCCGCTGATCACTTCTAAAAAATACACTGAAGAATATCTCGGTTATGTTGAGGCGATTACGGGTAGAAAACCGGTTCTTAAGAAAGAAGGACAGGCCGAAAATTTCTGGGGCAAATTGGTAAACTTACCTCTGGAGAAAAAGCTCAATTCCAAAATAGAAAGTTCAAAATTTATTATCGATCAAAAGTGGTGTGATCATACCTATATAATTCATTCACTCGAAGAACTGAATGGGTTGGATGATCGCCTTTATCTTGCGAAGAATCCGTTCGGAATGTCAGGTCAAAATTTTGTGACCTTCAACAAATGCGCCGTAGATAAAGTGGAGCCGCTTTTGAAGTACGGTGCTGTCATTGTTGAGCCGTTCTTTGATCGTAAGTACGATTTTTCCCATTACGTTTTTCCTGATGGAAAAAAGATTTGTTATCAAAATCTTGTCGACGGCAAGTTTCAGTACCGAGGAACTCTTTTCAATAATTATCAAAATGCTTCCATTGAGAATCTTGGCTTCTATTCAGAAATCTCCAAGACCGAATGGGACAAGTTTCAAGAGCAATTAGAGAGCATTATCAGCTTCTATCGTGCAGAAGGCGCGGTGGATGGTTTCTCCATCGATTCATTTGTTTATCTGGAAAGAGGGGAGCTTAAAATCCGCGCGATGAGTGAGATTAATTATCGCCGCACGATGGGACTTGTGTGCTATCTGCTGGCAGAAAAATTTGCGACCACTCCTTGGTGTGCTTTCTTACTTGCCAAGGCCACTCAGCACAAAGTGATTCCGGTGGATAAAACCATGATTCAGTTGTCTCCAGGTGACTCACGTTACGAAATGTATTTTCTCTCGGCCAGTGACCGAGAGAATGGTAAGAAACGTTTTGTTGAATTGAAAGAATTACTGCCTGACTGCCAATTTCCGGTAGAGCTCTAGAATAATTTTTCCGGCCTCTTCTGGAGTGGCCCCATAAGAAATGATTCCGTCTTCATGACCTTTCATCACAAAAATTCCGGATGTCTTAGTTCCCATTAACTGAGAAGCGGCTTCGGCCATGGCCTGAGTTCCGTAAGGAACATCATCTGAAATATAATCAAACGGTCCGTTACACATCATCTCCCAAAGTTTTTGGTGATGAACGTGAAACACGTAATTGATATTTGGATTCGCCTCATACATGCCGTAGTGGGTGAGGGATTCACTTGATGGAGGAATTAAACCTTCCGCTGTGACCGATCCTTTTTTCAGATCGCATTCAATCACTTTCGAATAATGATGGGCCTGAAGATGGGCCAGGTGCCCAGTTTGGCTTCCGGTGATAATGAAAGTCTTCTTTCCAATGCGAGAAGAAAGGTTACCATAGCCGATCTTGTCGATCGGATATTCACCAATGAGTGCCAGTTTAAAAAACAGC
Organism: Peredibacter starrii; assembly: GCF_034259205.1. Taxonomy (GTDB): domain Bacteria; phylum Bdellovibrionota; class Bacteriovoracia; order Bacteriovoracales; family Bacteriovoracaceae; genus Peredibacter; species Peredibacter starrii. The sequence goes on from NZ_CP139487.1 coordinate 865,186, forward strand.
GCCCGCCACTTTTCCAAGGCAATGACCTGGTTCATTTCAGGTGCTGGTGCCCGTTTTAGTGTTAATTTGAACTTGATGACGCCTTCGTCACGATTGGTATTCACAGATAAGTCCTTGATCTCCTATGGGATTTGATTGCAAATGCCACAGGCTGCCTTATAATGAGAATACTGGATAACATAGTCTAAGTACAAGACCCAATTCAAATAGGAGCGGTTATCCTCGATAAAATCGTCAATGACTTGAAGGCCAAACTTCCATTTCTTAAAAAGAAAGAAGAAGAAGGCGACGAGTTAGAGGAAAATTCAGAAGCAGATGAGTCATCACGTTCAGAGGACGCGACGGGTGCTACTGATTTGTCTTCAGTTGAGGAACTGGAAGAAGAGGCCGAAGAGGCTGCTGCTTCAAATGCATCTCTCATTCATAAATTAAAAGCAAAAATTCAATCACTCAGTGCGAAGCCTGCTAAGCCAAAGAAGGCCGTAGCAGAGGAAGAAGAACCTGCTCTTGATGATGAGGCAGCAAAAAAGAAAAAGCGCAGTCGTATCATTCAAGCAGTGATTGGACTGGGTCTCGTCATCTTCCTAGCAGAAGATTACATCATCCCTAAAGAAGAACCGGCAGAAAATGTTCCGGTTCCACCTCCAGTATCAAGACGTCGTCCGGAGACAAAGCCAGCAGAACAAACTCCTCCTGCGACAGTTGATACAACGACGCCTGCTACAGAAGCGCCAGTAACACCGACGGAAGCAACTCCAACGGAGACGACGCCGGCCGAAACAATGCCAACTGAGACAGCTCCAAGTGAAACAGTGGCGACCGAATCAACAACGACCACGGAAACACTTCCGGATTCTCCAGTTGATGTGACTTCGACAGAAGTTCCTTCCGAAGCAACTCCAGAAAACACAACTCCTGCAATCGAAGAACCCTCTGATTCAACAATCACGGATGTTCCGGTTGAGACGACTCCATCGGTTTCAATGGACACAATTGATGGTGAGGCGACTCCTTCTGATGACAATCTGACTGACCAGATTCTTCAGGACCTTGAGAAACAGGCAAAGGGGACTGAACCCAAGAAAACAATCAAAGAATACGTGGCCCCACCTGACTATGAATATCGTGGTCGTGGTCTTGTCTATAATTGCCAAGGTAAACACTGGGCATGTGTAGATGCTCCCAGCTATAAGATCTGTGAAGACAATGCGGCTTCAACTCAGTTCTTAAAGAAAGCGATCGAATGTCATCCGGTGAATATCTATGAGACACAAAAAGGCTGTGAGAGCACTCAGAATAGAATGGTGTCGAGCAGTGCTAAGACGGCGTTCTGTAACTAGAAACAGTTAAGCTGCGTTCTTGTCGAATTTCTTGTCCATAAGTGGAATGAAAAATTGATCTTCGCCTTTAAGCGCTTCCTTCTTCATACCTTGAATGAACATTTTTACAAGATGCGGATCGAATTGAGTGCCTGAGAATTGAATTAGTTCTTCGAAGGCAACTTCATATGGAAGTCCTTTACGATAAGGACGAGTCGAAGTCATAGCATCAAATGTGTCAGCGATAAGAATGATTCTTGCGGCAGTCGGAATATCTTCGCCTTTAAGACCTAGCGGATAACCTTTACCATCAAAACGCTCATGGTGAAGACGGGCGTTGTCGGCGATTTTTTGGAACATCGGAAAGTCTTTCAGGATTTCGTAAGAATTCTCCGGATGTTTTTTCATGATTTGGAATTCTTCCTCAGAGAGGCGAGAAGGTTTATTCAATACGGCATCGGGAGTTCCGATTTTGCCGATATCATGGAAAATAGCAGATAGCTCCAGCTCATACATTTCTTCTGGTGAAAGTCCTGCCTCTGCACCTGTTACTAGTGAGAAGTAGGCAACACGCATACTGTGACCAAATGTATAGTTGTCTTTAGCATCGAGAGCTTTAAGGATTGTGCGAGCGGCCTGTTCACTGATTTTCTTGTTTTCATCTTTTAATGCTTCTACTTGTGCTGCCATTCCCAAGAGGGAAAGAGCAGTACTCATTGTCGGCAGCTCGAAGACATTATTTTTTTTCATAGTTTCATCCAACTAAAAAAACAGTGAAAGAACCTTCCACTTGATAAATTCTCTTCGGTTGTTTTGCAGAAAAATAAACGGTAAAATGAGGGGGTCCCCCAAATAAGCCCTAAGTACATAAAATAATTGTGATTTAGATACCATGAAGGTGCCGCAAATGATCATTTTGGATGAACGCAACTATCTGAAACCTGAGCTCGAGTCCAAGGGCTTTTCGATTTTCGATTTCTTCGAGAATCACCAGGTGTTGGACCTTAAAACCTTTAATGCCCTAGAATTAAAACGTCGTGGCGAATTTCTATTAGTAGATACGCAAACGATTTTAAGTCGGCCAGTCGAAGCACGTGAGACCTTCAAGTCCATCATGAATACTTTCTTAGGTGCTGTGTTCTTTCACGAGCAAAGTAACGTGAAGGCGCAAGAGTGGGTACAAAACGAAGCGGCCTTCTTAACTAAGATCATTGGAGAGTACTCTCTGCCGATGCCTCAGCTCAACTGGACCATGCTTTCAAACCAACTCCAATTTTTCTGGAATCTCCTTGAAGATCAAAGAATGCTTCAGAAGCACATGGCCCAATTTAGTATTGAGCTTGATCAGGTCCTGCAAAACGCTGAAGTTGAAATGGTGAAGGCGAAGAAGATCCATGAGATGCTGGTTCCTCGCCGCACGGACGAAATCAAAGGTGTTTCTTTCTCAAATAAATATGCCGCAGGTGAAGGCGGCGGTGGAGAGTTTTACGATCTTCATCAAACTCCTTCAAAGGTCTACCAAATCATGGTGTCCAGTCAGTCATACCTCATTTCAAGTGCGCTCTTAGGAATTCTTGGGCAGCACCGTGAAAAGGATTTTAATCCTGCTGCCTTTTTGAAAGACGCGCAGGCAGAGATTGAGACCATTAATGGAGCGAAGAAGAAAAAATCAGAAGTAGAAGTGACGGTTCTTGAATTAGACCTGGGCACGTTAGAGCTTAAACTTCATTCACCAAACAAGCCTGAGTTATATAGTCAACAGAATGGTCGCATTGAGTTGGCCCGCGATAAAGGATACAAGCTTTCTAAAGGAGAGAAATTTATTGTTTTCTCTCCGGGATTCATCTTTAATTGGAAAGAAGGGCATCCCAATAAAAACATTCATGATTTCCTAAAAAGTCATGAGAAGTTGAACGCTTCTGAGACCTTGTCAGAGCTTTTCTTCCAGTTAAAAGACGGGAAGGAAAGTCAGTTCCTAACAAAAGACGCGACCGTAGTAGTGATGGAGGTTAACCGTCATGGCATTCATAAAGTTTAGTTTTTTATTTCTAGTGCTTGTAAGTAGTGCTTTTGCACAAACCCGTTTCAGCTCTAAGAGTTGTTTGGATGCTACTTACAAAATGAAAATGGTTCAGAAGGGCCCGCTCTTTGGTCTTCTGAAACAAGAATTTGTGATTGATAAAAAGAACTGTATCGTTCGTATCTCACATAAAAAATATCTTCCGAAAGAATGGATCGTGGATGTTTGTCGTGAGCCGGTTCACATCAAAGTAACTTCCGCCACAGGCGTTGATGTTGCCAAGAAAGAGTCTGAGTGCATTCACCAGGACAAATCGAAAGACACATCAGACTTTTGTTCACAATACTTCGACATGATGGATGTGATTCAAGACGATGGTCTGATTTTTGCTGAAGGTGACCGCGATAATCTAAATTCAGATCACGGAAAAACTTTTTGTACTTATCTTTTAATGAAGAAATATTTGAATGATTCAGTGGTGTTCAGCCGCTATACAGAAGTTCCGGATATTTTCTCTGAGAAGGCGAAGGAAGTAACTCCTGCTCCGGTTGTTCCATCGGCACCGGTAGATCCTAAGAAAGAAAATCAGGAAGCGAAGTTAACAACGCCTCCTGAAGTTCCTGTTAAAACAACATTAGACGCGACTAAAAGCGTGCTCTAAGTCCTTCACTAAATCATCACAATCCTCAATACCAACTGAGAGACGGATTAGGTTATCAAAAATACCTAGTCCTTCTCTTACATTTTTAGGAATCGAAGCGTGAGTCATGATGGCCGGGTGATCCACAAGAGATTCAACACCACCAAGTGATTCAGCAAGAGCAAATAGTTTTACGTTCTCAAGGAATTTACGAGATTCATCAATTCCACCTTTGATGAAGAATGTAATCATCCCGCCGGCACCCTTCATTTGCTTCTGAGCAAGTTCATATTGAGGGTGAGACTTAAGACCAGGATAAATAACTCTTTCAACTTTCGGATGCTTCTCAAGAAAGTTAGCGATTTTCATCGCGTTTTCCTGGTGAGCTTTCATTCTTACGGCAAGAGTCTTGATCCCACGGATAACTAACCATGAATCAAATGGCGACTGAGATGGGCCAATGGCATTCTGATAGAAGAAGATTTTCTCTTTGATTTCATCAGAGTTAAACATCAATGCCCCACCAACAACGTCTGAGTGACCGTTGATGAATTTTGTCATTGAGTGAAGAACAATATCAGCACCGTGATCAAGAGGGTTCTGGAAATACGGGCTCATGAACGTGTTATCTACAACAGTTAAAGCGCCTACTTTTTTAGCAAGTGCCGCAATCGCCTTGATATCTGAAATTTTAAGAAGAGGGTTTGTTGGAGTTTCAAGCCAAACAAGTGCCGGCTTCGTCTCGTTGATTTCTTTTTCAAGTTTCACCAGATCAGTCGTATCTACGAACTTGTATTGGTGAATGTCATTGAAAACTTTTGAGAACAAACGGTAAGTACCGCCATATACATCGTCCCCACAAAGGATCTTTGAACCTTTTGGAAGCATATGCATGATAAGTGAAGAAGCTGAAAGACCAGAAGCTGTTACGAAACAGTGCTTAGCATTTTCAAGTGATGCAAGACACTCCTGCAGACGAGTACGAGTCGGGTTGTGAGAACGTGTGTACTCATAACCTTTGTGCTCACCTGGAGAACTCTGCACATAAGTCGAAGTTTGGAAGATAGGGGGCATGATCGCGCCAGTTACTGGATCCGGCTCGCCACCTACGTGGATAACTTTCGTTTCGAATTTCATTTCTTTCATACTCATTACTTACTCCATCAATTCTTTCATTTCATACGAAGCGGCCAGGGTCGAAAGGCGGGCAATCACCGAGTACACAGCTTCCTTTATTTTATGATCGCAATCTTGTTTAACATCCGAAAGGCAAAGTTTCTGATAAATCATACCTTGTGAGTTAAGGTTTGCCTGCGTGCCTTTTAGAGGATTTGTTCTCATGAAGCCACCAGAACTCTTTCCATTAACCAGATAGATCGTTACTTCTGCCGGTGCATCGTCATATTTAACCACTGTTTCCACACCTTCCTGGATCAGAACTGATGTGAACTTAAGGTTGTTTTTGCCAACATCCATTTTGTTACGGCCTTTGCGGTTCATCGAGCGAATTTCTTCGCCGCTTGAAACCACTGAAATCCCCATGCCGTAAGTCCCTTGCGAGGCCTTGGCAAATACTGATGAACCGGCCGGAAGAGTGGCCAGAAGTTTATCTACTTCATTTCCTAGCTCATCCAGACCTTCCTTCGTGTTGAAATCAATGTTCTCAACGTATGAGAAGTGGGCCTGAATCAAATCGGGATTAATGCCGAAGTGATTAGCGAAAGCGTTGGCGGTCTCACGGTAGTGTTTGAAGTGATGGATCTTCTGGCGTTTAAACCATCCAACATACGGAGAAGGAAGAACAGGGGTCTTAATTGATTTCCAATCAACTTCCAGAGGAACTGATTGATCGTTATTAAGAACAACTGCTTCAAAATCAAATTTCACACCTGGAGTGTAAGAGATGAACTGACCGTCCTGAACTTGAGCTCGGTGAATTTCAATCTTGTGACCCGAGAAAGATTCAAGGACCGCAACATCTCCACCGATTTCCACAAACAGGTTTGAATCAGGTGAGAAGAAAATCACATTCGCGTCTGACATCTCAATGGTTGATTTGAGTTTATACAAGTGATCAAGATAGTACTTATTTTTTGTATGAGATTCCGGAAGGATTCCCACGCGATTTAAGTTTGGTTTAATTTGATCAAATCTTTCACGAAAGTGATCTGCACAGAAAAGAAGATCTTTGCTGCAAAGGTTGTTGAAACCGGCCGGATACATATTGTGATCTACGGGAGCAAACTTCGTTTTACTTTCTCTCACATCAACACTTGAAGTAAGGGGTTGGGGCAGGGCCGCCTGGGCCTTATCAATCCATTCATTGATGGCATTGAGGTTATGGCAGAAGAACTGTTCAAGCTCTGCCTTCGTGTTCACTTTAAACGACATAGGACTTCCATTTTTCTGTAAGATGTTGAATATGATCTGTAGGTGAGAGACTAATCACCTCAGGGAATTCCAGTACCTCTGGAAATAACCCTCTTAACTGTTGTTTCAAAGATATTTCTTTACCCTCTAGGGATTTTTTTACATTATTCAGCGATTCATCACTCGGAGACCAGCCTCTAAGCTCCTGCTCTAGGCATTTATTAAGCACCAGATAATGGTCTTGATGAATAAACTCACTGGCGTGGGACTTCATTTCCACTGCTTCCTGGGCCTTTCCTTGCTCTACCGACGTCACTAAGAACCAATTACATTCTGTGCGTGACTTTAATTTGTCTTGCAGGGCCAGCCCCTTCATGAAAGCTTCACGTGATTGATAAATAATGTGAATGGCCTGGATGAAATCATCAATAAATTCTGCTCCTGTGACGTTTTGAAGATAACCCAGGAGTTTTCTCACACCACTTGAAACGATTTTATTGATAAGACCAAAACCAAAAACTTTTTTACCGGCAGAAGCGGTCTTCTGTGAAAGATAACTAAAAATCTCTACGAAGTTCTGATTAAAGAAAGAACGGATTTTACCTACGCCTTCCAAAAAGTCCAGAAAGTGTGCACCTGGTGGAGTATCTAAGACCACCACATCATACTTTCCGGTCTCAAATTGCATCTGCACTTCGACCAAAGACAAAATTTCATTCATTCCACCATAGGGACGGGAAAGAATTTGAACAATGCGGTTACTGGCCAGATCAGGAGTGTTGTATTGACGGGCCATGCGCTGAATGGTTTTTTCCGGAGACATGAGAAGAGCATCAAGCTTCAAACCTTGAAGTTCAACCGAAGTCACGTCACCGACGTGTTCACCTTTCAAACCAAGAAGATCTTTTAAACGTTTGGCGGGATCAATGGTGATGAGAAGAACTCGCTTTCCCATCTGAGAAAGATTGAGGGCGCGCGACGTTGCCAGAGTTGTTTTACCAACTCCGCCCGTACCACAAAATATCTCGAACGATTTGATTTCGAGGCCCACATTCAATCCTTTGAAAGCCTCTCTATTCTATATGAGTTTTGAGAGAGACCCAACTAAATCCGACTCGATGGATTTAGTGTCATTTCCGAGTGAATGAGGAAGGATGCATTGCATTTCAGATTGGTGCTCTTCAACCAAGCGTTTTTCATTTAACGCTTTTTCACGAAGCCCTTGCGGCACTTCTTCAAATTTTCCCTCGAGAAGGGGATAAAGGCAGTTATTCACTGTGATGTCGACATCAACAGGTGTTCTCTCTCGAAGACCAGTGCGAAGTTCCTGTGCCTCTTGCCAAGACATGAGGCTCGGTAAACTTACGACATGAATTTTCGTATAGCTTGGATCATTTAAGCGGCCAAGCATTTTTGTGGCGTCATCAAAGACAATTCCACTCTCAAAAATTTGTTTAAAGTTAGTGGTTGATTCCACCATTGTTAACGCGTGCCCGGATGCCGGTGCATCGAGTACAATTGTGAGACGAGGATTTTCTTTACCCATCTCGAGAATTTTTCCGAGGTAAATGAGATAACTAAAACCTGGAACCATGTTGATCAAGGCGCGGAAAAACGGAGTTTTTACAATCCATCCGCCGACCATTTTTGAATTGAGTCTTTTTTCAATATAACCGCGGGCACTCTCTTCTAAGTCGAGAGCAATTTCTTTCACGCCTTCATGCATGCGCTCAGTGGAACCGGTGGAGGTTTCACCCATCGCTTGATTTTTAAATGTGAGGTAAACAGCTTCGTGATCGTGCTCAACGAGATATTTTACGAATGCGCGAGAAAGAGTGGTTTTTCCCACGCCGCCTTTCCCAGTGAAGATATAAAGACGACGTGGTTTTTGTTCCATCAGAAGAGGTACATTCCTGTGATGAGCATTTTAAAGTAGTAACCTTTCAGGTCCGATTGATTGTCTTGTTGAACTTTGAAAGGCCAGTGCATTTGTCCCAAAACACCCACAACGTAGTGTTCGTTGAGGCGAAGATCCACACCCGCACCAAAGTTCGCACCAAAAGTAACTTTCTGATCAGACCATTTTGCCTTGCCTTGATCGTTCACACGCTTAGCTCTTGGGGCATAAAAGCCCAGACCACCCAAAAAGTAGGGAGAAAGATTGTCGTATTCAACGAAACGACCTTTGATTGAGGTAGCTAGACCCATCACTTTCATTCTCTCATTATCATTTTTGTGCTCAGACATGTGAGCGTTCACCAGTAAATCGAACGAATAACTGGCGGCATATGAATAAAACAGGTCCGCCGTGATTTTGTCATCGCCGTACTTGCCATAATTCCCCATCAGGAAAGTTTGACCCAAACCAACACCTAGACCGTGCTGACGCAGTTGTCTTGGTGAACTAGCACGAAGAGCCGCATCATTGGCCTCTTTTTCTTCCGCTTCACGTTCTCTTACCAGATTAGATTTTTTAATTTCTGGCTGCTCAGAAAGTTCCTGCGAAGTATTAGGGGTCTTGATTTTTGGGGAGAAGGCTTTTGGCTCATTAGTTTGAGCTAGAGAAAGAGAAGGGCTTAAAAAACACATGGCCGCAAAAGCGGCCATGAGCATTACAGAATTTTTTTTACTCATGAACTAAGATTAGTTCAAAGTAGCAGAATTTTCCATAGAAGAGTTAAGACCAGCTACGAAAGCAGGCTTGAAATCTTCAGCAACAACAGCTGCTGGGATATCGAAAGTAAGGTTTAGCTTACCTTCTAGAGCACCGATATAACCAGTAAGAGTGCCTTCTTCAGAGCGGATTACACGCTTAAGAAGCTCAGTGTTTCCTGGCTTAAGAGACTTACGCTCTTGATCGAAAAGAAGCTGGATCTGAGTCATATAAGTGATGTCGTTTTTAGACTTATTGTCGATAACTTGGATTTCGTGACCTTCGCGGATGATCTGAGCGATCTCTTCGAGAGTTACATAGCAGCTTTGGAAAGTGTCGTAGAGCTTGCGGTTCTGGTAACGCTTGATGATACGTACGTCTTTCATGTTGTTCCCCTAATTTGTGGTTATACCCTTTTAAATCATTTTAAAGGTACTTACGTTAATAGTTTTTATTGGCAAAAAGAAACAGCGCACTCAAAGAAATATGTTTTTGCGCGCTATCGCTCCGTAGTTTCGGGTGGGTTTTACTAATACCGCACTTGGCTGTCAACCCAGATGGTCATAAAAAATCCTAAAGATGAAAAAAAATGGTCCGAGGGGGAAAAAATTTCCTCCCTATGTAAAGGTTACCCTTTGTAAATCAATGGCTTAGGTCATTAAAATGGGCCCAGATTTGTTCTGCGTCAAAAAAATCAATTCCTAAAAAACCACCTGTGGAAGCCGATAAAAGTCATAGAGGGAATCCATCGAAGGACTCCGTCTTCAACAGCTGGAAGTTTTATGAAATTTGTCTCTGCCTTGGCCCCAGTTCTCCTCGCAAGTTCACTCCTAGTAGGTTGTGCTCATAAAATTGAACACAAGGCCCCTCAGCTTTCGGACTTTTCTCCGGAACAAATCGAGCAAATGAATAGGGACGCTCTGGCGATCGCCTCAAAGCGATTGGAAGAGATGGTGATTCAGGCGAAGGCCAGCCAATCAGGTGTAAATTATTTAGCTACGGACCTTTTCTTGAAGGCGAATATGTCACTTCTGGAAGGGGATTATGCGACTGCGGTGGTGTTGTTCAAACACGTGGTGGCCCTGGTTCCGAACGATGATTTCCTTCAGAAAAAGTATGCCATTACGCTTATCCGCACGGGCGATCTACAAGAAGCTCAGGTGGTTTTAGAGCGTCTTTATCAGAAGACAAAAGAAGAGAAGGTCGGGTTAATTCTGGCCGGCGTTTATACTGGTGTGGACCAGGAAGAACATGCTCGCAGGATCTACCGTGATCTCCTATCAAACAATCCTAAAAACGAAGATGCCTGTGTCTTTTTAAGTAAGTCTTTGGCGGTTTCAAAAGAAACAACCAAGGCCCTGGCCCAGCTGAAAAGCTGTGCTGATAAAGATCAGAAGAACGGCATGTACGACTACTATGCGGGGAAAATTTTCCTCGACATGGGCAATGTTCCCAAGGCCGTGGCAGCTTTCACTAAGGCCCATGAACGTCAGCCGAGCTTAGGTCAGGCAGTGAGTGCTCTAGGAATTTTGTTGGAAGAGCGTGAACAACACGAATCGGCGATTAAGATCTATGAAAAGTACCTGAAGGCCCAGCCGAAAGACTCTACGATTTTGACTCGTATGGTTCAGGTTTTATTCTTGAAAGAAAGATTCGCTGAAGTCATCCCATACGCGGAAAGACTAAGCGATATCGAGCCTGAAAATCTCAATCTGAAAGTTAAACTTGGTATCCTTTATACTGACGCTAAAAAGTATCCTGAAGCAATCTCGGTCTTCAAAGACCTTCTGGTGGCGGCCCCGCAATCAGACAAGATTCTTTATTACCTGGGAGCGATTCACCAGGAAATGAGCCAGTATCACGAGTCGATCGAGTACTTCAACCAGATCCCGTCTTCAAGTGGTCTCTATACAGATAGCTCGGTTCAGATGGCCAATATGCTTTCAACACTTGCTCAAAACGAACACCATGAGAAGGGTGAGACCAAGTGGAAGGACTCTTTTCTTAAGCACGTGAATGCTAAAATTGAAGAGTTCAAAGACATGAGAGTTGAATTCAGCGTGATCAAATCGGGGTACTTTGAAGGTATCGCAAACTATAAAGAAGCGATGGAAACGATGATGGTAGTGCAGGACGAGAAGAGCTTCTCGACCCAGCACAAATACTATCTTGCAAACCTCTATGAGAAAGAAAAGAAGTTTGAAGCTTCGACTGCACTCATCATGGGCATCATTGAAAAAGAACCAAAGAATGCTCATGCCTGGAACTTCCTTGGCTACTCACTTCTAGTGCGTGGTGAGCAAATGGAAAAGGCCTTCGAGTACATTCAAACCGCTCTGAAAATCAGTCCGGATGATGGTTATATTCGTGACTCTCTTGGCTGGTATTACTTCAAGCAAGGCAACATTAAAAAAGCGTTATCTGAGCTTGAACTTGCTCAGAAAAAAGTGCCTGACGATGTGGAAATTTTAAAACACCTGGCCGAAGTGCATAAGGAATTAAAAGATTACTCGCGTGCAAAAACATTCTTAGAGTCAGCATTAAAGCACGTGCGCTATCAGCAAGATCGTTTGGAGATTATGACTGCAATGGAAGAGCTTGATACAAGCCGTCTTCCTGCCTCAGGAAAACTCGATTAGTCCTTGCGTTTCAATGAAATAGATTTCAATATGGGGTCATGCTTATTCTTAAGATGGCCCTTTTATTTTTTCTGACCTCATGCGCTCTTTTTCAGAGTGCTCCTTCACTTAAATCAGAAAATAAAATGAAGCTTCTCGATGCCGTCAGACTTACTGGCGAAGGTCGCGGACGTTTAACTTTGGGTTCTAGTCAGTACGTTTTTAGTTTCGAAAGTTTGATGAAAGAAAACACTGACTGGCTCTTGGCCGTTTCGATTCCTCTTCATGGCGAAGAGGTGATGATTCTCCCTGAACTTAAGCAAAAGTCTATGCCTCAGTCTGAGTTTGAATCCTTCGAGGCACGTATCGATCGTGAGTTTGATAGATTAAAACTTGATAAGGTTTTAACCTCAGAAGAGTTTTTAAAAGAGTTCCGCTCATTAGTGCGATTTAATCTGGCCAAAAGTTGGGGGCTAAAGCCCAATTGTGCAGAGCAAGGAGAGGATCTTTTATGTGATTTGGACGGAGAAAAATTTCTAGTTCAGGTTACGGAGAAAGAAATCAGCATCATTAAGCTTCTCGGAAAGGGAAGAAGCCTCGTTCTTAACGCCAAAAATCTTACGAAATCTTTCTTTGATCGCACCGACATTCGTCTTTATTCCAGTGAGTCTCATTCTCAGAAAAAAGAATCTTCGCTTTCACTTGAACTATTCTGGCAGAACTAGTTTTCTGAGTGATTTGGTATCAAATTGCACCTATTGTCAAAAGTTCATTGTTTTTATAGTGATTAGTGAACTAATGGCATACAATATTCCATATTTTTAAATTAGGAGCATTATGAAGAGATTGGCCCCGTTGTTGAGTTTGATGCTGATGCTGGCAATCGTTGGTTGTAGCAAGCAGGACAATTTCGATGAAAGGGAAATCAATCTAGTCTCTCCAGAAAAAATCGCAGGCTATGATCCGATCCATGCTTCTGATCAATACTCAGGAAATGAGGCCGGAAAAGTTTACGAAGGTCTTTTCGAATTCCATCCACTAAAGCGTCCTTACGAATTAATGCCGAACCTTGCCGAAGCTCTTCCAACAGTAAGTGCTGATGGTTTGACTTACACTTTCAAACTAAGAAAGGGTGTGCTGTTTCACGATAGCCCTGCATTTAAAGATGGCATCGGTCGTGAAATGAAATCTGATGATGTGATCTACTCACTTAAGCGTTTGGCCGATCCGAAACTGATGGCCAAGGGCTGGTGGTTATTTGATGAGCGTATTGTTGGTCTAAACGAGTGGAGAACAAAATACTCTGCTCTTGATGCCACTGTTTACGAAGAAGAGATCGAAGGTCTTAAGAAAGTAGATGACTATACATTCACTGTAAAACTTAAAAGTCCTTATCCTCAGTTCCTTTACGCGCTTGCGATGCCTTATTCTTTTATCGTAGCGAAAGAAGCAGTTGATCACTTCGGGAAAGAGTTTTTGAATCACCCAGTTGGAACTGGTCCATTCATCCTTCCGAGATTCGATCAGTCAAACCTGATTGTTTATAACCGCAACCCTAAGTTCCGTGAGAAGTTTTATCCAACTGAAGGTGAAGAGGGCGATGATAAACTTGGTCTACTTGCTGATGCTGGTAAAAAAATCCCTCTGGTTGATCGTATCAATGTTCATATCGTAGTTGAGTCTCAGCCGAAATGGTTGTCTTTCCAAAAAGGTAAAGACGATGTGATTGAGCTTAAAGACAACAACATCGACCAAGCGATCACAAAAGAAAAAGAACTTCGTTCTGAGCACAAAGAAAAAGGCATTCGTCTAATTCTTAAGCCTCAGCTTGATGTGACTTTCTTTGCTTTCAACCACGAAGATAAAACATTTCAAAACCGTAAGCTTCGTCAGGCCATGAACATGGCGTACAACCGTGCTGAAGCGAATAGACTATTCTATGAAGGTACTGCAATTGATGCTCAAGGTGTAATTCCTCCAGGCATGGGCGGTTACCGTAAAGAATTCAAAAACCCTTATGTGAAGTTTGATCTTGAAGGCGCCAAGAAGCTTTTAGCTGAAGCCGGTTACCCGGGTGGAAAAGGTCTTCCGGAAATCACCATCCAAACTCGTAACGAAACAATTGCTCGTCAGCAAATTGAGTTCTTCGCGAAGTGTATGGATAAAATCGGTATCAAGATCAATGTAGGCATGAACACATGGCCTGAACTTGTGAACAAAGTAACGAAGAAACAACACCAGATGTACACAATGGCATGGGGTGCTGATTATCCGGACGCTGAAAACTTCCTAGGTCTTCTTTATTGTCCAAACCAATCTCCAGGTTCTAATGGTGCTAACTATTGTAACCCAGAGTTTGATGCTCTTTATAAGCAAGCAACTGTGATGCAGGATTCTCCAGAGAGAACAGCACTTTATGAAAAGCTAAACGAAATGGCAGCTGTTGATGCTCCATGGGTATTCGGCTTTAACCGTACTCGTATGTATCTGGTTCAAGCTTGGCTTAAAAACTTTAAATTTATGGAATTCAACCATAACCAATTTCAATATCTGAACGTTGACCTTGAAGTGAAAAAAGAACTCAGTAAGAAGTTTTAGTAGGAAAAATGATTAAGTACATTATTCGTAGATTGCTCAACCTCATCCCGGTATTACTCGGGGTGAGCTTTATTATCTTTGTGCTCTTTAACCTGGTATCAGGAGATCCGACTGCGGTTCTTCTAGGTAAGAACGCAACTGCCAAGCAAATGGCAGAACTCAGAGAACAACTTGGCCTTAATAAGCCATTGTTCGATCAGTACCTGGACGTAGTGAAATCTGCCTTCACATTCGATTTCGGTAGATCATGGGCCACTAAGCAAGAGATCACTTATATGATCAAGCAAGGTGCTTATCCATCGATGGTTCTGACTGTTCCGGCATTCATCATCGCGACCATCTTCTCGCTCATCATTTCATTAGTGGTGGCCTTCTACCGTGGTAAAGGAATCGATCTTTTTGTTCGTATTCTTTGTATCGCCGGAGTGAGTGTTTCGGCCCTGGCCTACATTCTTGGTTTTCAATACCTCTTCGCTTACAAGCTCGGATGGTTTGAGATTTCAGGTTTCGAATACGGTTTCCCGGATTTCGTTCCTTATATCGCACTTCCGGCGATCATCTGGATTCTTCTAAGCTTAGGACCTGATGTTCGTTTCTTCCGTACGATTATGCTCGATGAGATTTATCAGGACTACGTTCGTACTGCTCGTGCGAAAGGTCTTAGCGAAGTTGTGATCCTGCTTAAGCACGTTCTGAGAAATGCTTTGATTCCGATTATTACGTACGTTGTGATTCAGATTCCGTCGCTCATTCTTGGTGCGCTTCTTCTGGAAAATTTCTTCAGTATTCCTGGTCTTGGTGGAATTACCCTAAACGCTCTTAACTCGTCGGACTTCCCGGTGATTAAGGCGATGGCGATTCTATCAAGTGTTCTATACATCGTTATGAGTCTTGTAACAGATATTTTATATACCCTAGCTGACCCTCGCGTTAAGTTGAAGTAGAGAATTATGAAAGAGAATTCATTGTGGAAAGATGCTTTTAAGCGACTCATTAAAGATAAGTGGGCCTTCGGTTCATTGATCATTGTCGCTATTTATTCAATTGTGGCGATTCTTGCTGCTACTGGTTTACTTGCCGCTGATTGGGCAAGAGAAGTTGGTGCTTCGAATCTACCTCCAAGTGCTGAGCACTGGTTTGGTACAGATATCTTCGGCCGAGATGTACTTGCAAAGGTTCTTCACGGAACACAGATTGCGATGTCAGTGGGTCTAGCGACTTCACTTATCGCGATTCCAATTGGTGTGATCCTTGGTGCACTTGCTGGTTACTTCGGTGGATGGGTCGATGATGTGATCACTTGGCTTTATACAACTTTTTCTTCAATTCCAAATATCATGCTTTTGATTTCAATCACGATGATTCTTGGAAAGGGTCTCTTCGCGGTATACATCGCTCTTGGTGCAACCAGTTGGGTAACTCTTTGCCGTCTTATCCGTGGTGAAGTGATGAAGCACAAAGAAAGAGAATACGTTCAGGCAGCAGGAGCAATTGGTGGTGGACACTTTCGTAAGCTGTTCCTTCACATCCTTCCGAACGTTACACACATTGTGATCATTAACACATCGCTTCAGTTCCAGTTCGCGATTAAATCAGAAGTTATTCTTTCTTATCTTGGCCTTGGTGTTCAAGGTGAACCAAGCTGGGGAACAATGATCGATGACGCTAAACTTGAGCTAGCACGCGGAGTGTGGTGGCAGCTTGCAGGTGCGACTACCGCCATGTTCATCGTTGTATTAGCATTTAACCTACTTGGGGACGCTCTACGTGATGCCCTAGATCCAAAGCTAAAAGGAAAATAGCAATGACATCTTCACCACTTCTTTCAGTAAGAAATCTCGTGGTTGATTTTCACACCAGTGAGGGTGTGACTCGAGCAGTAAATAACATCTCATTCGATATCCCGGCCGGTAAAACAATCGGTATCGTAGGTGAATCTGGTTCAGGTAAATCAGTTACGTCACTAGCTGTGATGGGACTTCTTCAAAAGCCTGCGGCCAAAATTCCTCAAGGGGAAATTCTTTTTAATGGCCAGGACCTTCTGAAGTTTAACGACGCTCAGATGCGTGATATCCGCGGAAATCAAATCTCAATGATCTTCCAGGAACCGATGACAAGCTTAAACCCGGTTTTCAAAGTAGGGGACCAGATCGCGGAAACGATTCGTATTCACCGTCAGGTTTCTAAAAAAGAAGCTTGGGACCGAGCGGTTGATTTGATGAACCAAGTAGGAATTCCTAATCCTTCTGCTTCTGCTCATAAATACCCGCATGAAATGTCAGGTGGTCAAAAGCAACGTGTGATGATTGCCATGGCGATTGCTTGTGAACCAAAACTTCTTATCTGTGATGAGCCGACAACTGCTCTGGATGTAACGATTCAGAAGCAGGTATTGGACCTTCTTCACGGTCTACAACAGAAGCACCACATGAGTATGATGTTCATCACTCACGATCTTGGAGTAATCGGTGATATCGCCGATGACGTAGTGGTGATGTACCGCTCGAACGTGGTTGAGAAAAACAACGCCAAAGAAATTTTCTATACAGCGAAGCACCCATATACAAAGGGTCTACTTGCTTGTCGTCCGAAGCTTGGAGCTAATCCTCGTCGTCTTCTGACAGTAAGTGACTTCATGGATGACAACGGTGTTGAAAAACACGTTTCAGCTGAAAGAGTTCAAGTCTTTGAAAAAGAAGATGAGCCAAACAGATCAGACGAAATTCTTCTGGAAGTAAAAAACCTTGTGACTCAATTCCCCATCAAAGGCGGACTATTTGGTCGCACGGTTGATCACTTTAAGGCCGTAAATGATGTGAGCTTCACTCTTAAAAAAGGTCAAACACTTGGTCTGGTAGGAGAGTCTGGTTGCGGTAAAACAACTTTGGGTCGTTCGATCCTTCGTTTGATTGAGCCAGCATCTGGTAACATCATCTATAACGGGAAAGACATCACGCAAGTGGGGGCCGAAGAGCTTCGTCTTCTTCGTCGTAAGATGCAGATCATTTTCCAGGATCCTTATTCATCTCTTAACCCGCGTATGACCGTGGCAGAGATTTTGACTGAACCACTAAATATTCACAATGTGGGAAGTGGTCGTCAGGAACGTCTCGATATGGCGAAACAGTTATTTGAGAAAGTGGGTCTTAAGGCCGCTCAACTTAATCGTTATCCGCATGAGTTCTCTGGTGGCCAGAGACAACGTATCTGTATCGCTCGTGCTCTTATGCTTCGTCCTGAGTTCGTGATTTGTGATGAATCAGTTTCGGCCCTCGACGTATCAGTTCAAGCTCAAGTTCTAAACCTTCTTCTTGATCTACAGGAAGAGTTTGGTCTTACATATGTGTTTATTTCGCACGATCTTGGCGTGGTGAATTTCATTGCCGACGAAGTGGGTGTGATGAACAAAGGTAAGATCATCGAGATGGATAAAGCGAGCCAGATCTATAAGAACCCGAAAGAAGAGTACACAAGAGCTCTCCTTTCAGCGATTCCTAAGGGTGAAGGTAAGGCTAATCTCGCGGCGCTGGTTTAAGCGTCGAGTAGATCTTCAAGAACAAGAGACTCATTCCGCATCCCCAATACACATTCAGGTTCCAGTCCCAGACTAGGACCTGAGTGTTTAAATAGACGCCGCTAATTCCGAATAAATAAGCTCCAATTACACTGACTGTTGAGAGTTGGTATTTAAACCACTTCTTCAGAACGATCTTACTCATGAAAAGTCCAAGCAGGGCCCCGCCTGTCCATGATTGAACTTTAAGACCAAGCATTAGAAGACCATCGTTAGTTGATGCCACAACCGCAATTCCAAATAAGAGTAGGGTAATGATCAGCGTATCAAAGAACGAATACAGCTTCATTTTTTCCGGTTTTCTCAGAGGGAAAATATCGTTGTAAACAGTGGCGCAAAGAGCATTGATTGTGGAATCAAGAGTACTCATTGTCGCGGCAAGAACTCCTGCCACCATAATGCCTCTGATGCCAGCAGGAAAATAATTAATGATGTAATGACTGAACAAATGATCAGCATTGATGACTGACTCAGGCATTGGTTCAGATTGATAATGCACCCATAGTAGAGCACCTACACCTAGAAACAACAGTCCAACTGCGATTGAAATAAATGAAGAAAAGAAAATCGCCATCTGTCCTTTGCGAAGACTTTGACTGGCAGTCAGTCGTTGAGCGAAGTCTTGATCTACACCATGAGTGGACATATCAAATAAAATACCGCCCATGATTCCGAAAATAAAAGGCCAAGGATTCTCAAAACTGAAGAATGATGTTTTGCCTGCATTATGAGCAAAAATCATCATGTCTGACCATGCCTGGTTACTTGTTTGTGGAATTAAATAATGAGCAATCAGACCACCTAAAACAAATAAACTCATTTGCATGATATCTGTTCTTACTACGGCCTTCAGACCCCCAATCAAGGTATACAAAAAAGTCATACCCGTTACAATGGCCAGACCCAGATACACATTGATGCCAAGAAAGTGCGACACCAAAATCGATCCGGAGAACAATCTCACACCAACGGAAAGAATTTTAGAAACCGTGTAAAACATGGCCACTGCTCTTTGACCGGAAGGTAGCCCGGTTTCTTGGGCCATGACTTCATAAATCGTAAGTCCTTTGCCATAGACCTTCGGAAGAAAAACGAGCGCAATAACCAGACGGCCAACAATGGCACCCATGTAGATTTGAATGAAGGAAAAGTTATTGTTGAAGGCAAATGCTGGAATACCTAGAAAAGTGAGAGCAGAGACCTCTGTGGCAATAATCGAGCAAATTGATTCAGTAAAGGTGAGCGAGTTATTGGCCAGATACTGTTCTTTTGCCAGAACCTTAGGGTCGTTCGAATGAGAAACTTTGGTCGCCTTTCCCGCACGAATAGCTAGGTAAAATACTAGAATGATATAAAAGACGATGACCGCCCAGTCGATTAATTGAATATCCATGATGTTCTCCAGGTAAGAACGAGTCTATGATAAGCAGATCAAATTCGTCCATCATTCTAGCGTTTTTCTTTTGCTAAAGTATCTCATTCATTCGCTTTTTTTTCCGATAGGTATTGAGAAGTACTAGGGTTTTATGACACAAGAAGCGACCTCTACATTCAAACTTCCGGTGAAGGATTTAGCAAAGAAAGTTATTTGCGATGGTCACCTTTTTCTCACCAGTGGTGGGAGAAAATTCTATTTGATGAAGCCTGGTGTGTTTGTTGATCCGGCCTTTGTAAAAAAACACGCGCCTCATAATTCTAATTTTGATTTTGAAACCGTTGTTCATGATGAAGTGAAAGAAAAATTTAAAACACTCTTTCGTGAACTTCGTTATTTGCAGTTTGAAAAAGACCTGCGCTTAAAGTGTTTTGAAATCGTTGCCTACTTCTATCGCACTTATTCGAGTGATGAGCATTTCTTATCATTTGCTCTGGCCTGTCATGAAGAGTTCTGCCAAATCTCAATTGATGAGCAGCTAAAAATGCATGAAACCGATATGCATCTCTTTAGAAAATCAATTTACTCTGCGGCCTTCGCCGTGATCATTGGCATGACAAATGACTTCTATCATTTCTTGATGCTGAAAGATTTTTATAACCTCACAATGGCCCTCGATATTGGTCTGTGTGATACGAGCTATAGTTGGTTTGTGGCCCAGGCCTGTAATGAAGAAAATCGTCAGCCTGGTACGGGTAAGGCCTATCTGGAAAAAGAAAAGGCGACAGAGCAGGAGATTCAGGTCTTCTTGAAACATCCTGAGCGTGGTTATGAATTCTTGAAGAGCAATAGTTTATTGTCCCATCCGGAACTGAAGGAAGTGGCACTCTATCAGCATGAACTGTCTGATGGAAATGGTTTTCCAAGAGGTGTTGCCAAAGGGCAGGTCTCGAGTTGGGAAGCAGTGGTGATTTTCGCAGACTCATTAGTGGATATTCGAAGTGAATATTCATTTGAAACAGAAGTGATTAAGTATCTTCTGAATTTTCAAAATCAGAAGTTAAGAGATCTTCCCGTGGGAAGAGTTTATAAAAAGATGTGTATGGCATTTGATCATCTTGGGTCAATGAAGGAGACAGGGTCTTAATGGAGAAGGAGCTTAAACCTCTAGCCATTTTGAATCTTACCGGAGCGATGACTCCGGAGCTCGCTCATTATTTCCAATCGAGAAATATCAGAGTCTATGATCCGCTGGAAACTAATGAAGAGGCGGACTGGACCCATATTATCACAAAAGATATTCATGACTTCTCTTTGATCGGCACGACTTATGATGTGGTGGCGAAAGATCGTCATATCATTTCACTATCAAAAGTTAACGACATTCAAAACTTCACCATCAACTACGGAAATCTGGTTCTGGATGATGTGTGGTTTAATGGACAGATGGGTCCATTCATTCTGGATAAATACTTCCAGGGTTATGGCGGTATCACACTAGGTGATAACTATCCATCGTTCCAGGAGCTTGGATCTTTCCAAGTGGCCAATCCTTTTAATACTGGTGAGTATCTGGATCGCATGGTGCAGAAGGCCTTTGAAGCTGGCATTGAAGCACTTACGGTCAAAACTTATTTCGATCACCTGGTGATGTATCTTGCTGGTCTGAAAAAGAAAGGCAAAGTCGGTCTACCATTTGAGGTGACTTACGGTGCCTGTGAAGATGTGTTTGCGCTGCAAATGCATTTCTTCTCGGAGCCAATTGATATTCTGGATGTTTCAACCAGTCTTTCACAGAACATAACGAAGAAAGCAGAAGAGTACTTCTTAAATATTTCAGTTCAGTCAGCTGACTTCTTTGACTTCTCTTATATGGCCGATGTGAACAAAGTGATTGTGACGGCTCTTTGGACGAAAGATGAGAGAATCAAATTTGAGAACCGCGGACTTATGTTCTCGGCACTTGTTCCAGGAAGAATGATTACTCAGTATCAAATGGAAGGTCAGACTTCTATTCTGGTTCAAGGAAATAACGCCATTCCGGATATGACGGACAAAGTGGTTATTCCGGACAATCTTCCGCCTGAGGCAATTGAGAAGAGTGTTATTAAGGGTCTTGCGGAGGCCAAAGAAGAAACGACAGTTGTGAGTGGCCTTCCTGGTGAAGCAGAGGCCGCGCAATTAGTTAAAGGCACGGTTGATCCGCTTGATACATCGGTTGAGATTTTCACCGAAGATGAGACGCGAGATGAGCCTTCACTGGTTAAGGGTCTAAGTGAACTCGAGCAGTTGATCAATACAGTGAAGGGCAAGTTCGAAGACGAAAAAGTCGATGTTCGTATTGCAGGAGATAAGCTGGATGTAGATAAGGCCGCCTGGAGAATTGCTGCGACAGTTGATGAAAGTACAAAAGAGAACAATCTCAAAGTGCGTATCCTTGGGGACAAACTTCCTGAGCATATTAAAACTGGTCTCTTTGATTTCGCCAAAGGCATTTCAAAGGAAGTGGAAGATCTGGATAACCAGGATCTCGATCGCTTCCAATTAGAACGACTTCCGGACATTATTAAGGCAGGACTTCTTCAGCAGCGTGCTCTTTCAAATGAAAAGCAAGCAGTCCTTGGTATTTCACCACAAGCAATGAAAGTGGTGGAGACCAAACTCATGGCCTCTCAGGCCGAGAATGAAAAACTCAGAACTCAAATTAAGCATATGGCCTCTGAAGTTCGTATTTTAAAAGATACGCGAAACAAGATGGCCGAAGTTCAGATGAAAGCGGCACAAGCTGCGGCCCTCGAAGCTTCAACGATTCAATTGAGTGATGTAGATGATGAATTACGCAAACAGTTCCAGCAAAGACTAGCGGAGCAGAAGGCCCTCAGCGACCAGGAACTTCAAAAGCTATCTGGTCTTCTTGAAAGAGAAACCAAGCTCATCGCTGATGTGAAAATGGAAGAGATGAAAGCGAAGAAGCTTCAAATTGAGGCCCTTCAGAAAGAAACTTTCTTTGGTGCTGAGATAGAGAAAGCGCAAAAGCAAATTAAGGCGAAAGATTCCATCATCATGAAGACCAAAGAGTCTTTCTTGAAACTGGTCGAGAAGAAAGATAAAGAGTTGATTGATTTAAGAAGTAAAACTGAGCAGATGACCAAGGCCCTGGCGACAGGACCAAGTCAGAACCAGTCAATTATGATTAAAGAATTGGAACGTCAGAACCAGAACCTGACTAAGCAGTTAGATGTATATAAAGTGAAGGTCTCGAGTCTAGCGACTAACATGAATTCTACGAAAGATGATGGTCATTCGAAGGAAGAAGTTCGTAAGCTAGGCATGATAAATAATCAATTGAAGAACCAGGTCGAGGCGGCAAAGAAAGAGCTGTTGAAGATTCAAGAGAAGTCGATTCAAGACACAAGTTACATTGCGACTCTCAAACAAGATAAATCCCGTCTGGAAGGGCTTCTAAAAAAGGCCGCGATGGAAACAGTGAAGGACACTCCAAATATTGTACCTTCAAGTAATCCACAATCTGATCAGGAATTAAAACGTCTGCAGGCCCAGACCCAGATCATGGAAACGCAGAATAAAGAATCTCAGAAGAAGATTGCTGAGCTTGAGGCGAAGTTGATTGAGGCCATGAAGCAGCAGAAGGCGGGCCCTGGTATCGACGAAGCCTCGAAGGTGAAGATTGCCCAAATGGAAGGTTCGGTGAAGAAACTTACTATGGATCTTGTTGAGACCAAGAACCAGCTGGCGGAGATGAAAAAAGAAACCAATAAGTTACGCCAGGAAAAGACCGCCCTTCAGAACCAGGCAGATAAAATGAGGAAGGAAGCCGAGAAGGCCAAACCGGCCGCGCCCCCTAAGAAAAAATCTGCATAATTTTTTTTATCAAAATTCTTGCCAAATTCTTTTCGTTACTCCATAATCTGGTTCTCTGTCACATACCTAGATGCCCAGTTGGTGGAATTGGTAGACACGTTAGGCTTAGAACCTAATGCGCGAGCGTGGGGGTTCGAGTCCCTCACTGGGCACCAAGTTTTTGCGAAAGCAGCAACTAAAACACGTGTGATAGTTTTAATAAAGCCAGGTCTCGCGCCCTGGCTTTTTTTTTGCCTTTTTTTTCGAATTCTGCTGTGTATTGCATTAAATCCCGAATGGAAAAGACAGCTGTAATCCCACTTGAGAATAGCTAACGTCGGTTACGACTTCATTTGTTTCCACCATCCGATATTCAACAGAAAAAGCCATATTTCTGAGGGCATAGAAAGTAAGGCCAGCTTTAAGGCCTTGTCCTGGATCGACATCATCAAGATCTTCTAAATCCGCACTGAAGATATAACCTCCGTAAAGACGGAAAAATCCAAATCGATAGCCAATAAGCGCGGTCCATTCTTTTGTATTAAAGTCGTCATCTTCAAGAATATCCACACCGGAAGATTTTAATTTGTGTTGCATGTATTCAGCACCAAGTTGCCAATTTCCAAATTCGAATCCACCGCGAGCACCGAAACCGAGACCTTTTAGATCAGTCTCATCAGAAAAAGAGTTAGTTGGGTCGGCAAGGTCAGTATAATCAAATTTCATGCTACCAGTTCCATAACCTAGAACAGGTTCAAAGAACACAATCGCTTTTGCTGATTGAATAGAAATAGCAGTGAACAACAACACTAATAAGAGATGTCTGAACATTTCGCCTCCGTGTGAAATAAAGTTTTATGTTAATTGGAGCGAGGAAAGTTGGTAGTTAATTTTTCTTAGAGGATATTTTTAGATCGAATTATTTAATGAGTCTTAATTGTTTGGATTGTCAGGAGCAGCGGCTAACTATGCGAAGACTTTTGGCACACAGGTAGTCCTCGGTGCACTAGGGGGAGCTGCAGGTGGTTACATTAGTGCACATGTTAGTGCTCAAATAAATGAAGGGAATTGGAGAAAAGCATCTTCTCAAGATATTATGTTTTCAATGTTTGGTGGTGCTTTAGGTGGGATGATTGCAGGACCTTATTTTGCAAATACGCCGGGTGGTATCGCTGCTGGTACTATGGAAACTGCTTCATCCAGTGTAGGCGGCGCAACTTCATCACCGCCAAGAGGTTACTATAATGATGCAGGTACATGGACTTCTCCTTAATTAAACTGGGATATGAAATGAATTTCGAAATTGATCTTGTAGATAAATCGATTCATCGTAATCAAATGAAAGCAATCTTTTACGAGTTGGCATTGCTTCATGACAGAGGTAAGCCATTCAAATCAGTATTCACTCTTTGCTTATTTCTAGCATTTACGATCTTTGTATTTGTAGAAAAACCTAAGTTGTATTTATTGGCGGGATCTATCGGAATAATTATTTTAGCTTTTCCATTTTGTGCTTCGGCAATCATTTATTATTCGAAAATGTATGTTTCCAATGGAAAGTTTGAAGTCAGATGTGGTCCATTTAAGTATCACAGTGGCCCGCTTTCCAATTTAATTGAAATTCATCATTTAAGGCAAAGTTTTAATGGAATTTACAGAGTCAGAGTTCTGGGTTTTGGTGAAACTTCTGGTTTTACTCTACACTACAATGAAGTTCCAAAGGCTTTGCAATTTCTTAAAGTGATAGAAAAAGATGTGTGAATTGTTGTCTGTGAGGCGCCTTGCGTTGTTGTTAAATAAAATTCCTTACGTCATTTAAGAATTGCTGGTTATTCGTAGACTATCTTTGTCATTTTCTTGTAGTTTACCCCCACTGAAAATTCATGTGAGGTTTTATGATCAAAGAACTTAGCGAAGAGCAAGTCCGCACGATGACGCTCGAGGAAAAAGACCAATGGTGGCTGAAGAATGTCTATAAAGGAGACATGCCTCAGTTAACTATTCGTTCTGCCTTAACTGGTATGATCCTTGGGGGAATTCTTTCTCTAACAAACTTGTATATTGGTATTAAGACTGGTTGGACTCTGGGAGTAGGTATCTCTTCAGTTATCCTTTCATTCGCATTCTTCAAGCTTATTCAGAAGCTAAAACTTGGTTCTGAAATGAGCATCCTTGAAAACAATGCTATGCAATCCATCGCTACATCAGCTGGTTATATGACAGCTCCAATGATGGCATCAATTCCTGCTTATATGATGGTAACTGGCCAAGTTATCCCTATGTGGCAGTGTTTCTGGTGGATCGTTGTTCTTTCTCTTCTTGGTGTATTGTTCGCATTCCCACTTAAGAGACGTTTCATCAATGATGAACAAATGCCATTCCCTGAAGGTTATGCTGCAGGTGTGGTTCTTGATTCACTCCACGATGAAGACGGCAAGCAAGGTATGTTCAAAGCGAAGCTTATGATGATCGGTGCTGGTCTTTCAGCTCTTATCGAAATCCTTCGTGCTGATACTCTTCTTGCAAAATTCAAGATGGGCTTCCTTGCTATCCCTCACTACTGGGATGATTTCATTTACAAGTTTGCTACTCCAGCAATCATGGGTACTCCGCTTAAACATCTAACAGTTCAATTCGATACTTCGATCGTTATGATGGGTACTGGTGGTCTAATGAGCATGAAGACGGCCATGTCGATTCTTCTTGGTGCTTTCATTAACTACTTCCTTCTTGCTCCAGTAATGATTGATGCAGGAATCATCACAGATACAACTTTCAAAGCGATCACTATGTGGAGCTTGTGGGGTGGTGCTGCTGTAATGACGACTTCGTCTCTTTACAGCTTCTTCTCGAAGCCTCAGATCATCATCCAGTCTTTCAAGAAGATGTTCTCTAAGAAAGAAGCAAAAGATGATATTCTTGAAAAAATCGAACTTCCTATGTGGATCTTCGCAGTTGGTATTCCTGTAATTGGTGCTCTAACTGTTTACCTTGGTCACATCTGGTTCGGCATTCACTACTGGCTTGGTATCATTGCCATTCCTCTAGTGTTCGTATTCACACTTATCGCAGTAACTTCAACTGGTCTTACAGCAATCACTCCTGGTGGTGCTCTTGGTAAGTTGACTCAAATTACTTACGGTGCTCTTGCTCCGGGTAACGTGACAACTAACCTTATGACTGCTGGTATTACTTCAGAAGTATCTCTGAACGCTTCGAACCTTCTTATGGATATCAAGCCTTCATATATGCTTGGTGGTAAACCACGTCTTCAGGCCCTTGGTCACATCCTTGGTATCTTCGCTGGTGGTCTAATTGCTGTTCCTGTTTTCTACAGCATTTTCCACGGTGATATCTCTCTCTTCACAACAGACGCTCTTCCTCTTCCATCAGCACTTGTATGGAAAGGTGTATCTGAAGTTCTAACTAAAGGTCTTTCGAACCTTCACTATACTGCTCAAATTGCTGCTGGTATCGGCGCGGTTCTTGGTATCGTGATTGAAATCGCAAACAAGAAAATGAACGGCAAATTCCCACTTTCTGGTGTTGGTCTTGGTCTAGGTTTCGTTCTTCGTTTCGCTGATGCTTGGTCAATGGCCCTTGGTACACTTATTTTCTGGGTTGCTAAGAAAATGTGTAAGAACAAAGATGGCGTTGGTTACAGAGCTTTCGTTGATAACCAAGAGACTCTTGCTGCTGGTGTAATCGCTGGTGGTTCGATCATTGGTATTATCCTGATTCTTCTAGAACAAGCTGTATAAGCTTTTCAAATAGGGGCCTCGAAAGAGGCCCTTTTTTTTTGCCTTCAGGTAAGTATTTGAAATTGCGAATTCGCAATGTGTGTAAAAATGCTTTATCCTTAATAAAGCAAGTAGTCAGCAGATAAAAGATTTGGATAGAACAAGAGTCTTAAAATTTAATCAATGATTAAGTGAAGGTCTCATGTCTTACACATCTTTCGCTGATTTTCTTCATTCAAAGTACCTGGAGCGCCATCAGAAAAATGCCCAGTACTCACTGCGCTCTTTCTCGCGTGATATTGGAATCTCTTCAGGAAGACTTACCAATTTATTGAAGGGAAGAGACATCCCTGGTGATGAGACGGTTGAGAAGTTCTTTGCTATTTTTAATCTCGCTGAAGAAGAAAGACTAAAACTTAAAAAAACGATTTACTCTCAAAAGTATCTTCGTCGTGGAACTGGTTTCTCAAAACAGCTTAACGAAGAAGAATTCAATAAGATCTCAGACTGGAAAACCTGGTCCGTCTTCACCATGTTTCAGGCCTCGGATTTTCAGCCTAGCTCATTATGGTTTTCTGAGAAATTAAAACTCTCGGTTCAAGAGATTGAGGTTTGTCTTAATAAAATTTTGGAACTGGGTCTTATCGCAATTAAGGATGACTTTTACGAATTGATTTGTGACCGAGTTACTACTACCAATGACGTACCATCAACGGCCATTCGGAAGTTCCATAAAGAGTTCATTCCTATTGGTTTGAAGTCTCTGGATAAAGTCAAAGTCGACGAAAGAGATGTCTCGAGTCTGACATTTTGTATCGATAAAAAGATGCTTCCTGAATACAAGAAGGCCCTTGCTGAGTTTCGTGCCAAGCTTTCTCAGATTGCGAAACAGTCCGTCGTTTCTGATGAACTCTATCAACTCAATATGCAGTTTTTCCCTGTGGCATTTGAAGGAAATAACGAATGAAGAAAATACTTTCTTTGATCATTTTCATGGCCCTTTCTCTTTCTGCTGTTGCCGGAAACGAAGTTGGCAATGGAGGAGGCGTCCTTTATCAATTGAAGAGTAATACTCCAATTATGTTCTTTGATGCCTTTGAAACTGAGGCCAGATACGGCTATCGTGTGCAGTGGCCCCGAGAGATTAGAAATGATCGTGAGGTCGCCATGGCCTTCACCAGTCGTCTTGCTAAATATGATCCGAAACTTCAAAGACAGCTGAATAATTGGATCAAAGCTTTTTATAGCGAGGCCGTATTTTCAGAGACAGACCTTCCAGTTATTTTTGATATGGGGACAGGGATTCATATACCTGAAGGCACAGGAATCGCTCAGCTTGTAATTCAGACCAAGAGTGGCTATATCTTGAATCAGAGATATTGGAATCGTTTATCCTCTGAGCAAAGAGGAGTGGCGATCCTTCATGAAGTGATCTATCGCAAAGCACTTGAGGTCAATCCGAGACTCTTCTCATCAGTAAAAGTCAGAACATTTGTTGCGATCTTGATTTCAAATGAGCTTCGTTTCTTCACTGCAGATGGTTACCAAGGGCTTTTGCAGAACCTTGAACTGAAATAAATTCGTTCTCATTGTTAAGATTGTTAGGTTTTCGACCAGATACTCTGGCACTATTCCCAAGCCGAATTGTCTCTGGCAAATATGCGATCATTCACTTAACCAACAGGAGTTATTATGAAATTGATCGCAGCTCTATCACTATTTGCCCTCTCACTTTCTGCATTTGCTGTTACGAAATCTGTTCAAGCGGATTTCACAAATCTTTATAAAGGCTACAACGCTGGCTCTTATAAAATAGATTTGAAGCTAGTTTCTAAGCCAACTTTGTCTGCAGCAGAAATTACCACTCACGTAAGACGTTTTGATAACGATTACTTTTGCGTAACAACGGCAAAATTTGAAGTTGGTCAAATGACATTCTCAATTGCTCAGAACGGTACGTCTTGGAAGAGAGTAACAACTCAAAAACTATATGGTGAAGTTTCTCACGAAGTAGATGGCACTGAATGTGATCTTTCTCTTGAGAATTTAGCAAATCAAACTACTCTTCACGTAAATATAGTTCCACAAAATAGCCCAATCGAACTTCCAGTGAAACCATTTGCTGGTTACGAGAAGACTCAAGTGCACCTTATTCCGTTTGATGGATATGTTTATGTTGATACTGAAATTAAGATTGTTAACAACTCTCTGGTTTTAAATCCAGCAGGTCTTCTTTCTGAAAGAAGCGTGTTCTCTAGAAACACAGATAATCTTCGCAGAATGTTCTATTACGTTCAGTCTTCGACTGGCTCATCACATCTTTCATTAGGTAACGGACACCTTTCTCTCTAATATTTGCTTCCAATGGCCAGGGGAAACCCTGGCCTTTCTTATTTGCCAAGCATCAAGTTATTGAATTTAAGAGCACTAAAGACGCAAAGAGTCTACAGAAGTCAATAAGAGTAAGAAGTTAGACCTTGGCATATGGTGACATTCTGAAGGACACTTTTCGCGCTTAAAATAAGCCTAGTAATTTCAGGAGTGTCTCATGAAAAATCTTTTAAAGAGCTCTGCGTTTGCTCTTTTAATCGTAGCTCAATCTTCATTTGCGATCTGTCCAGATTGGAACGCTAAGCAAGTGGGTGTCCTTGATAGAAATACAATTGATGAAGCAAGTGGCCTCACAGCTTCTCTTCTTCAAAAAGGCAAATTCATCTGGTCTAACGACTCAGGTGGTGATTCTGCTCTATACGCAACTGGCATTGATGGAAAACTCATCAAGACTGTTCGTCTGAATAACTTTCCAAACGAAGACTATGAAGCAGTAGCTGCTGGTCCATGTCCATCTAACCGCGCTGAAGCTTGTATTTACGTTGGTGACATTGGCGATGGTATGGGTTGGAGAAGCAATTTCAAAATCGGTATCTTTAAAGAAGCTGATTTCTGGGCATCAAATTCAATTCGTCCTGAAAAAGTGATTAACTTTTCATACCCAGGTGGAGCTAACAACGCTGAAGCGATGGTAGTAACTCCAGATGGTCAAATCCTGATCTTCACTAAAACAGAAGGCAGCACTCAATTGTTCGTTATGGATGCTATCTCTGGAAAAATGGGCCGTGTAGCTCAAGTGAGCCTCGCGGGAATCGTGGGCCCAGCTCGTGGTAAAGCCCCTCGTATTACAGACGCTTCTATCTCTCCATCTGGTGAAAAAGTTGCGATCCTGACTTACGGAGACATTCTTGAAATCAATCTTAAGGCCTTCGCTAATATCAACAGCAGAAGCTGGAAACGTGGTGTGGATTTCAATATCGTAAAAGGTCCAGGTCTTCCTCAACAGGAAACTCTGACTTATACATCTGAGAACTCATTTATCGTATCGACTGAGTCTCCAGATGGTGATGCTCCAGCAATCATTGGTTATTCTTGTAAGTAATCTGATAGGGAAGGAGCACGAAAGTGCTCCTTCTTATTCCTGTCCGGCGTTATAGGCCTTCTTCACAACTTTCTTCATCACTTTCACTGAATCTTCCCATTCCTGAATAGAAACGGTTTCCAGATCCTTCGCGTAAGCAGTTACACCCGTGTTGGTGTTTCCTAATGAGCGACGGTGAAGAGTACCTAAAATATAGAACTCATCAGCGATGACGTTCTCAACTTCTTTTTTACTAACTGCACTTACATCAATGGCCTTGTTACCTTCGGTTTTAAAACGCATCTGATAGGATTTATCGCCGATTTTTACGACACTCAGGTTCTCATCAAAGCCTTTTCCTAAGTAAGTATTCATAGCGCCTTCAACGCGCTTACCATCAGTGGCGGCTTTTTTCCCCCAACCAATGACTCCACCTTTCATGATTTCTTTAAATTCAACGAAAGTAATCTTGCCGTCAATTTCTACCAGCCCATGATAGCGAGTTCCGTAGGCCGAACCACCGCTTTCTTTCATGGTGCTATAAGAGTCATGAAGTTTTGTATTTTTCCCGAATTTTGTCTGGAGAACTTTTTCAAGAGATTTCTGCTGGGCCGGTTGAAGCGCAGTAGCAGGTTCGGTTTTCTCACCAAAGCGAGGACCTTGAGGAGTGGTGAGAACCTTTGCCTTAGGTGTTTGTCCGCCTTTTATTGACTTGGCCTGAAGATCCGTCATGTATTGTGAGACCTGATGATCAGTTCCTTTAAGACCTCGTTTATAGGCCTCTAAAAATTTCGTCATATCAAAATCATCGACGTAAGAGGCAGACTGAGACAATCTCATGACATCTAGAAAAAGAGGGGCCTCGCCCACATCATCATAGTCCACCAGGGTCATGGCGGGCTTTCCTTTGTTGTCCAAGAGAAGACCAAAGTTACCTACGTGAGCATCACCCACGATTTGCCCGCGGTGATTTTTAAGTTTTTGAAAGACCGGAATTGTTTCCTTAATTTCGAATGATTCTTTGTAGTAGTAAGGAATAAACGCGCGCATAAACATGTGCTTGTCCTGAGCGTTTTTAATCCTGGTGATCATCATTTGTGTGTTCTGATCAGGGTAGAGTTCCAACATCTTCGATACTAAGTTGGTACAAGGCTTAGCATGAAGTTGAGATGAAAGAAGAAAAAAAAGAAAGAAGCTTTTTTTCATTATGGTGTGACCTGATTTCGGGCCAGGAAGACTTTGAGAGCGTTAGAACATTTTCTGTTGATGGCGACCTTTGTATGGCCACTCCAGCGTTTTGTGAATTCATCATAACTCATTGGGTGCTTCACATCGGCGGGGATGGGACCGGCGTCAATCAAATACACCTTCCCGTTCCAGATTTTTAGGTTATCAACTGAAAGGTCGAGCTTGATATTGGTCTTCTTTGAAAGCTTGATCATATCATCAACGGCTTGACGAAGTTGCTTCTCAATATGAGGCTCAATGTAACCATTGTTTTTTTGAAGATAATCGCCAAGACTTTCACCACCAACGAGTGTGGTGATCTTCCATTTTCCCTGAGGGTCCATGGCCTGAACGTCCGGAACTTTGATGGAAGTTTTTTGGTTTAACCACTGACCAATTTTTACGTCCTGAGCAATGGCAAATCCACTTCGAGGACGATCATTGGCAATTTTAATAACGTGATTTTGACCTTCGAATTCAAAAATATAAGCATCGGCGGTGAGACCTGAGCCCAGATGTTTTTTGAGCGGATAGGTCTTCCCATCAATAACAATTTCAGTCAGAACGTCTTGCTTATTTTTATTCACGAGAATTTCTCGTAGTGGATGGAAGAGTCCGACCTTGTCCAGACCAGAAGTTACTGCGGTCTTTAAAATACGAGCAGGGCTTCTTGTTGTTACACCATCAGTTCCGAGATAAAGACCGTTCTCTTTGATGTATTTTGAAACTTCAGGATTTAAAATATCGTTAGGATATCTTTCCGCGGGTACATCTTTAGCAAAGTAGACATCATCATTTTGCACAAACCATTTTCTGGCCTGTGTACTTGAATATGACTCAGGAACTTCAACTACGTGGAGAGGTTTGTTCTTAAAAGCGTCTGCAATTTCAACTTTTTCTCCGGCACCACGACCCGTGACGATGTAGCCGTCCGGTCCGAGACGAAATTCATTGATGTAATACATCTTCGTTTGAGGTGAAAGGTCACTCCCAAGCACCGCAAAGACTTCTTTCTGCTGACCTAGAGTTTTAAGTTTTTCAACATATGCCTTTGGACTAAGTTTTGTGTCCTCTTGAGCAGGGTAGAAATAGTTTGGTTTATCTTTAAGGGCCGCTTCGAGCATTTCGTAACGAGTTTGAAAAGGGCTTGCGATTTTGTGAGGAGGATCTTGAGTCGGAAGATAAACCACACAATCAAATGGTAATTTTTCAATGATCGCTTTACCCATGTACTCATGCCCATAAGTGAAAGGATCATAGGTACCGGCGACGATGGCAATCTTCTTACAGTTTTTAATATTTTCTTCTGAAAATACTTTGGCAAAACTGTGAACAGTTAAAAGGAGGGGGGCCAAAGCAAGAAGCTTAAGTGCTTTCATACTTATTTATTCTCCTCGCGAGAGAGGACAATTGCTTTGTCTGATTTAGCATCTTTCTCATCCATATAAAGAAAAATCGTTCTGCCTTCATCGCGGTTCGAGAATTTAAATTTTTGTTCTTTGACTAAAGATTCCGCGACAAATTCAACTTCGATCTCATCTATCACACCAGAAAGTTTAATGGCCGCAAGACGACGGTGATCGAGTGTCCACACGCGACCCTGAACGTCTCTCCAAACTCGAATGGTTGGAAGTTTCGTAATATTGAGAGAGCCGTCTTTAATGGCCTTCGCATTTCCAACAATGGTGTACTTACCATCTTGACTTACGTTATTGGCGGCCATTTGAGACCATCGAATATCATTAACTTTGATTTTGGCCTTACCAATTTTTTGAGTCTTGTCATAGAGAGGCATGTATTTAGAAGCGAGTTCATCCATTTCGAGTTTCTCGATACCAAAACGTCTGACAATCTCACGCTTCTTGGGTGACCATGGAACAACGGCCGAATAGTTTAGACCTTTTAATAGTTCATGAGTCTTAGTGATGTCTGCTTTTGTCGCCTTGTCTCTATCATTGATGTGTCCGTAGCGAAGACTGGTTTGAAGTTTAAAGCATTGGAGTAGAGTTAGTTTATTGCCAGTACTCTTAGCAATAGATGCCTCTGAGAATAAGATGGAGAGTGCAATAACACTCAAAGTCCATTTGCCTGTAGCCATACTTTTATTCATTCATTGTCCCTAAATCATAGAATCCCGGTCTATTTTCGACATATTAGAAGAAAGACTTTAGCCATACCTGACTAATTCTTTCTGGATTAAAAAATGTTAATGACAAATTTGGTCCAGAATATTGTTAAGTTCTTAAAAATATCTTCCGAAAAGTGAGCAGGAGAATTTTATGAAGTGGTTAATCTCAATCCTTGCTCTGAGTTCTGTGGCCCATGCCAAGATTGCGTCTTTCGAGTTGAAAGATAAGCATAAAGTGACTGTCACCCATCCGGATAATTGGGAGACGGCAAGAGAGCTATACGGAATTCCGTTGGCCGTTCTCGGCCCTTACGCCAATGAATCACGACCAGTGCTTTCGATCCTTCCCACAAATGTGAAGAAAGAAAAACATTCTGAAGCGGAATTTCAAAAATTATTCCAAGAATTTAAGACTAAAAAAGAAGAGTGGGTGAGTTCTCATAAAGGGAAACTTCTCAAGTATGAACCATTAACATTGGTTGAGCCCAGACAAGATCTGAAGGGTCACTTCATTGGGGCCGAGTACGCCATCAATGGTATTCACTTTGTCGAGAGAAGCTATTATCTCTACTGTAAAGGTGAGGTGTATAACCTCAAGTATTCAATTCGTGACGAACACAGAAAATATATTCCAGATCTTCAAAAAATGATTGGGGACTTCAAATGCGAATGACATTTTTATTGTCTTTAGTGTTTCTTTTTTCGATGGTGGGGCAGGCCTTTGCAGTGTCTGATCTGGACTCTCGCATTGCTCAGTTCAAAAAGCTCCAAAGTCGAGTGGAAAAGGAATGTCTTAAAAACGCTAATTCTAAAAACTTCGAAATCGAAGTAGAAGGCAAAAAATTAAAGTGCCAGGAATTAATTGTCATAACCAATCAGCTGAAAATTCAGATTGATAAAGAAGTGGCAGAATTAAAGGCCTGTGAAGAGGCCCCAAAAGGAGCCGCTCTTCTGCTTGCTGCAGATACGGGTAAAATTTTGGAACAGTCTGGTTCTTGTAAACCATCTCCAGATCAAGGACAGTGTTTAAAACAATTTGGTTGTGCAACTCTAGCGGCGGTCGGACCGATGAAGTCCTTCATGGAAATCGCAGGCAAGGCATTTGATAGCACTGCTTTAAAAGAGTGTTCAGGTCAAGGGAACGACTGTCTATTGAACGTTCTAAGAGGTATCTTCGATTCTATCTGGTCTTCGCTAAACCTAGTGTGGGACCTCGGTAAGATGGCAGTTACAAAAACTGGTGAACTTCTTGGAATTGTAGAAAAATCAGAGATTGAAACTTCTGAGCGTGCAATGGCCGCTCAGCAAGCAAGCCCAGGTTTCTTGAAGAGCATGGCATCGGATCCAGTTGGAACCGTGAAAACCATGGCTAAAAATCTCTACGATTCATTAGAAGAGGCCGCAATGAACCACTATGGTTGTGAGAAGTGGGCAGGTCTGCCTTTCACATCTAAGTGTCTTGCGCCAATGACTACATGGAACTGTGCGAGCTGTGCTCAGAAGTCACAAGTCTATTGCGGTATCGCCGGATATGCAGTGGGTGAAATTGGAACTGCGCTTTTAACTGGTGGTCTAGTTGCTGGTGGTAAGGCAGTCATCGTGGGCTCAGTGAAACTTGCTTCAGGCCCTGCCAAAAACGTTGCCGCCTTTATGAGTAAATCATTCCCTAAAGCAACATCTGTGACAGCAAAGGCCGGCCAAAAAATCGGTTCAGTGGCAAAAACCACTCTGACATTTGCTGAACGTAAATCAGTTGATACCTGGGAAAGAATTGCTAATAGTAAGACGGTAGAGGCGATCTCTAAGAGTGCCAAAGCAGTGTCTGAAAGTGTTGTGGGTAAAGTAGTGGGTGCCGGTCTAAAACCGATCTCTGTTTACCTTTCAGCAATGGATAAGGCCTTCCGTCTAGGTTACACATCAGTTGATAATGCAGTTGCGAGAGCGACAGGTGCGGCAGCGGTTCCTGCTAAAGTTGCGGCAGGTGCTAAAATTGCTGATGAAGCAATGGGTGTTAAAGAACCTACAGTAAAAGTTGCTAAGGACCAGTCGAAAGCGACTCCAGGTTTTGTGATTGTTGATTCTCCAAAAGTAGCGCCGCCACCATTTGCTAAAACTGCAATTGCAGAAGCGGTTGAACAAGTGAAAGCTCCAAGTGTTGCCTCAAAGCCGACACAAGTTCCTCTGAAGGCTCCTGCTGCAGTTTCAAAATCAGCGGAAGTAGCGGATGACTTAGATGTGGCCGCTCAGGTCGCTAAGTATAAGGATGACCAAGAGTACTTCAAACTTTTCACTGCGAAGAAGCCATATGATGACTATCACAATGATGTTGCGGCAGTAATCATGACATTGGAGAAGACACATCCAAATATGTCGAAGGCAGAAATTAGAAAGAGCATTGAGAGTATGATGAATTCATGCGATCTATAATTTTACTTCTTACACTACTACTTTGGGTATTACCGGCTTCATCAGAAGATGAAGTCGGTATTTTGTTCTCTCGAAATGAGTCTCATCTTACTCGCGCGGAGCTTATCCGCAAGGAAACGAAGGAACTTCGTCTTACGACTTTTACGTTTAACCTGGATGATTTCGGGAAAGAAACACTTGGTCTTTTGGTGGACGCTGCCAAAAGAGGTGTGAAAGTAAAATTGGCGGTGGATGGTTTTGAAGGTTCTCTTCCTAAAAACCTTGCCGTGCTTAAGGCACTGGAAGAGTCCGGTATCGAAGTAAAACTTTTCAATCCCGCATTCCGAAATGCTCTCGCTATTAACAATCGAAATCACCAGAAAAGTTTGATCGGAAGTGATTTTATGATTGTTGGTGACCGAAACATGACCGGTGACTATTTTAAACGTCAAAGTAACAACAATTACATTGGAGTTGATGTCTTAGTTAAAGGATCGCAAGTAGATGCGGCCCGTTCGCACTTTGATGAAGTGTTCGAATCCAGCCAAATGAAGAAGAACGCGGGTCTTGCAGTTTATGACAGAGAAATTGCACAAGCTAAAGAAGACATTCAAAATTGGCGTGATCAGGCCAAGCATGTTCAGGATGTCCGCACACCGCTACCTGAAGGCAATTTGAAAGTAGAAGAGATCAGATACAAGGCCGACAAATCGGACGGCTGGTGGTTTAAAGATCGCGACAGCCTTCACTCACAAGTTGTGAAGATGATCGATGAGGCCAAAACATCATTGGAATTCATGAACCCTTATGTACTAATGACTCCGGAAACGAAAAAGGCGGTAAAAAACGCTTTGGATCGCGGAGTAAAGGTAAAGGTTCATTCAAACTCTGCGGCGACTACCGATTCAAAATTAATGGCCATGGCCTGGGACTTTCAGAAGAAAGAACTGATGGAGATGGGAATTGATGTTTATGAGTTAAAACCGGGCCAGTTCCTGCATGCCAAAACCATTGTTAAAGATGGTAGTGAAGTGTTTGTCGGAAGCTTTAACCTGGATCCTCGTTCTCAGAACATTAACCTTGAGAACGGAGTATTTGTTAAAGATAAAAAAGTCGCGGATAGAGTGACAGAATACAATCGAAAAATTCGTGAGCGGTTAATGGTGAAGGTTGAACGAGAAGAGTGGCCTAAAATGACCGCTAAACAGAAGTTCATCCACTGTACGAAAAGAAGTCTCAGAAAGGCCGTTTCAAAGGCCATGTTCCCACTCTTATAAAATCATTCTTTTTCTATAATAAGTCGTGCCCCACGACGGTTCGTCAGATACATCCAGGCCCATTGAAAGAGAACGAACAAACGATTCTTGAATCCAATTAAGTAATAGATGTGAACAAACAACCAGGCCATCCAGGCCACAAATCCATGGATCTCAATGTCCTTGTACATGGCCACTGCACGAGATCTTCCAACTGTTGCCATCTGTCCTTTATCAACATAACGGAACTCAGGAAGTTTTCTACCTTCGAGTTGATTTCGAATATATTTTGCAACAAAGCGGCCCTGTTGCATGGCCACGGGAGCGAGACCTGGTAGAGGTTTTTTTTCTGCTCCCCATTCATAGTGGGCCTGATCTCCAATGACAAAAATCGCTGAGTGTCCTGGTACCGAGAGGTCACGATTAACTATAATTCTTCCCTGGCGATCGAGCTCAACACCAAGTTTTTTGTTAAGTGGGTTGGCGGCAACTCCTGCGGCCCAGAGAATCGTGGCGGATTCAATGAATTCATCGCCGGCCTTAATTCCATTTTCATTGATCTCTGAAACTTTGGAATTAACTCTGACTTCAACTCCAAGCTCTCCCAATTCTCTTACCGCTTCTCTTGAAAGCTCTTCCGTCATAGTTGGAAGAATTTTTGGGCCCGCTTCAATCAGAATAATTTTTGTCTGTTGGGGTTTAATGTGATCAAAATCGCGTAGGATACTATAACGAGTGATCTCACCGAGCGTCCCTGCAAGTTCAACACCTGTTGGGCCACCACCAACTACGACAAAGGTCGTATAGAATTCTTGTTTTATTTTATCGGTCTCTCGTTCCGCTTTTTCGAACGCAAGGAATACACGACGACGAATTTCCGTCGCCTGCATAATGTTTTTAAGTCCTGGAGCAAATGGTTCCCACTGCGGAGAATTGAAATAGGTATAGGTCGAGCCACAGGCCAGAATGAGATAATCAAAATGGATTTTATTCGTGTCGGTTTGAATCCACTTTTCTTCTTTATTGATCTCTTTTACTTCGCCCAGGAGAATTTCAACCTGATCATGAGAGGCAAGAAGGGAGCGAAGAGGATACGCGATTTCCGCTGGCGAAAGTCCGGCCATGGCCACTTGATAAAGCAAGGGTTGGAACAAGTGATAGTTTCGCTTATCAATAAGAGTAATTCTGAGGTTCTTAGACTTTACGAGCGCCTTGACTGCGGCCAAACCACCAAACCCACCGCCAATGACAACAATATGAGGAGTTTTCATAAGCGCATTTTATCAAGGTTAGAAGTGGCTTACGAGAGGGCGTGCATTAGCTTAACACGCTGAGGAAAATTACTGAAAAATGGCGGGATTTCCTGCGCCCTCTCTCACAACTTCCGGTTCTCCACTGCTAAAGTCCACAATAGTTGTAGAACCGATAAATTCAAATTCACCTGGATCGATGATCATATCAATCATGTTTCCAAATGCATCTTCAATGAGAGCACTGTACAAGGGCATATCCGGATCGGCACCCTCCACCATATCGTGGGAAAGGTGAGTGCTAAGAAGAACGCCATCAAAACCATCCAAGATAGTTCGTGCAAGCTTACTTGGAGGAAAACGAATCCCAACCTGATGGTCGACTTTTGAGGCCTTTAAGAATTTAGTAATCTTCTTTTGAGCTTCGAAAATAAAGGTGTAGGAACCAGGGATGACCTTCTTCATTAGACTGAAGGCCCCATCGTTAATGAGAGCTATTTCCTGCGCTGTTTTGAAGGTGCAGCAAAGGACGGTTAAATGCTTGGTGTTTTCAATGTGACGGAGGCGGTAAAGCTTTTCTACGCTGTCTTTATTGAAGGGATCGCAGACCACTACCCAATTAGTCTCGGTGGGAAAACACAAAAGCCCCCCGGATCTTAAAATCTGGGAGGCCTTGGCTATAATTCGATCATCTGGATTATGTTCTAAAACGTATTCAATCATTTAGTGTCCGCTGACACTCATCTCTCTTCCAAGTGATTTAGAACGGCGCTCGAAGAAGTTCTGAGATTCTTCTCTCTCAGACTCTTCTTTACAAAGAATGCACATTTCAGAAGTTGGACGAGCAATGAGTCTCGAATAAGTAATGGCTTCACCACACTCATCACACATACCATATTGCTCAGATTCGATCTTACTTAAGGTTTTCATAATCTTCTTGTAGTACAGACTTTCGCGGTTCGAGAAACGCATGTCCGCAGCTAGAAGGATATTGTCATTTGCAGAATCAACCTCGTCCTTGGCTCCAGTGATGGAATGATTCTCGTATTCGCTTTTCTTCAGTTGAAAGTTTGAACGGATACGCTCCGCTTCAGCTAAAAGTTTGTCTCGAAGCATCGTAATTTGCTTGTCTGACAAATGACTGTTTAGTCGAACTGACATCCTAAGTTCTCCTCGTTACAGGTGTTGCGTGTATTGGTAGAGAAAATTAAAACAAGACTTTTTTTTATTGCCAACTTTATAGAGTGTTCCAAAGAGTTGATTTGTCTAACATTTACTTTCACGATTGCGAGTTAGTGTAAGGTTCTGATACATCTAGAGCACAAAAATAGGTATATGAATGTCTCATTCTAAAGATCAGTTTCTAAATGACGTTTTTTTGACACTTCAAAATTACATTCGTGAGAGTGGGAATTCTGAAAAAGTTGTCTCTGTTAAGAGACCAGACGCTCTAAAAAAAATACTTCCAGCAATCAGTGATGAAGGTGTTAGTGATCAAACACTTGTTCAAGAATTGAAGACGATTCTTGATCATAGCGTGAACACGACTCATCCCATGTTCTTGAATCAACTCTTTGGTGGATTCGATGCTGCTGCCTGGGCCGGAGAAGTAGCAAGCACGCTGCTTAATCCAACCATGGCAACCTATGAGATTGCCCCTATAGCGACAGTAATTGAAAAGAGAATTGTTAACGAACTCTTGGAGATGATGGGCCTTGAAAGAGGCGAAGGCATCATGGTAACAGGTGGAAGTAATTCTAACTTACTTGCCATGCTTTGTGCTCGAACCGATTACAACCCAAGCATTCGCCAGACTGGTTTTGGACATAACCGCTTCCGCGTTTATGTTTCGGCCGAGGCACACTATTCATTTGATAAGGCCGCCAATATCACCGGGA
Organism: Peredibacter starrii; assembly: GCF_034259205.1. Taxonomy (GTDB): domain Bacteria; phylum Bdellovibrionota; class Bacteriovoracia; order Bacteriovoracales; family Bacteriovoracaceae; genus Peredibacter; species Peredibacter starrii. Next base: position 905,531 of record NZ_CP139487.1, read on the forward strand.
TTGGAACTCAGAACTTGATTCAGATTCCATCTAATGACAAAGGGGAAATGATCCCTGAAGAATTAGAAAGAATTATCGCCGCCGACATCAAAGATGGTTATGTGCCAATCATGGTAGGGGCCACATTTGGAACAACTGTTTTAGGTGCTTTTGATCCTCTGCCAAAAATTGCTCGCATCTGTGAAACCTACAAAGTATGGCTGCATGCTGATGCTGCCTGGGGTGGTGGGGCCCTGTTCTCGCACTCTGCCCGTCATTTGTTAAAAGGTATTCAGCTTGCTGATTCTGTAACATTCGATGCACATAAGACTTTAGGAACTCCATTAATTACGTCCTTCTTTTTAACTAAGCACTCAGGCATTTTAAAGAATACTAACCGCGGTGGTGGGGCTGAGTATTTGTTCCATGAATATGACAACTCTGAGTGGGACACTGGAACTTATTCCCTTCAATGTGGAAGACGTGCCGACGCTCTTAAATTTTGGCTTCTTTGGCGTTCGTACGGAACTGAAGGCATGATTCAGCGAACCGAGCATCTACTTGAGCTTGCTCGTTTTGCGACGAAAGAGATCTCTGAGAACCCACGCTTTAAGCTTATACACTCGAACTATTTAAATGTTTGTTTCCAGGTTCATGCCCGTCGTGATGTGGAGAACATCAACTCGTTTACCTTGAAGGTCCGAAATGCTCTTTTAAAAGAGGGCAAGGCCATGGTGAACTATGCCACAAGGGCGGATGGGACCGTTTTCTTCCGTTTGGTTTTCCCAAATCATCAAACTCAAAAAGGTCACGTAAGTGAGCTTTTAAAGATTATACTAGAAACAGCTGACCGAATTGAAATTGCCTAAGGAGGCAACATGCACGTTCCGTTTCACCCGATGATTGTCCATTTTCCAATGGCGCTGACATTCATTCTGCCAATTTTGGTACTGGTGTTCGCTTATATGATTCACATTAATAAGATGACTCCGCGTGGATGGCTGATCATTGTTGGTCTTCAGCTGGCCGTGACTATCACTGGATATGTTTCTTTGGAATCTGGTGAAACTGAAGAGCATACAGTTTCAAAGGTCGTGGCGAAAGACTATATCCATGAACATGAAGAGGCCGCAGAGATTTTTGTTGGCTCAACTGTAATTGCTCTCGTTGTTTCAATTGGTGCTTTCTTTCTAAGAAAAGAACTTCAACTTCCTATCAAAGTCGCTGTGGCGGTAATTGGTCTGGTGTCTTGTTACCTTGCATACCGCACAGGAACTTTAGGCGGAGAGTTAGTTTATAAACATGGCGCGGCCTCTGCTTACGCAGTGGGAGAGTCGCAACCGGAAGGAATTCTTCCTACTCCGGGTCTTAATACCTCTGAGTCACCGATGCCAATAGACGAAAACGAAAGTCTTAAAGCAGATGAGAATGACTATGGGAATGGAGATGAGTCAGAATCTGACGACGAAGTAAAACAGGAGGACTAATGAAAGTTCTATTTCTTCTTGGTTTAATGAGTTTTAGTGCTTTCGCTCAACCGATTTATCCTGTTGCCTGCGATGGAAGTGATCTAATTTCTAATCAAGGGCGCGTGATTTATCAATTCACCTTCACATCGGATTGCCGAGAGGCCTTAGAGACTTCCCGTCTGAACCAAGGTCGCTTCTGTGATGATGGAAAACTGGTTGGTGAAAATGGTCAGGTTGCCCATTATTTTACGTTTGAATCAGACTGTAAGGATGCTCTGACTGATCTAAGAAATTCATACTACGGACTTTTTTGTGACGATGGAGACATGATTCAGATCAGGCGTGGGTCTATTGCTAATTTTACTTTTGAGTCAAATTGTAAAACGGCACTTCAAGAGGCCGCCAGATATAGAGGTCTTTTTTGTCGAGACGGTCTCATGATGAATCATCGAGGTGAATCTCTGCGTGATTATACTTTCAGATCAAATTGTCAGGATGCCCTGAGATCATTTTCTGAAAATAAAGTAAACCGCGCCCACTAGGCAAAGTGAAGCGTAGACAAAATTTCGATTAAGCGGCTCTTTCATAAAGAAGATCGTAAACAGGGAGAAAATCACCATGGTGACGACTTCCTGAATGATCTTGAGTTGCGCCAGAGTGAAGTATCCATATCCAATTCTATTGGCCGGCACCTGAAAGCAGTATTCAAAAAGCGCCACGCCCCAACTGATGGCAATGGCGATCCACATTGGTTTCCCTGCCAGAGTCTTCAAATGCCCATACCAGGCATAGGTCATAAAGATATTCGAAAGAACAAGCAGCGCGATTGTTTTAAACATATTATTTCAATAGCTCACTTACAGTTTGAGTAAATTCAGTTTTCCACTTTTCGTAAAATTCACCTGTGCTTGGTCCGTTGAAACCAGCGTGAACTTTTACAACTTCGTGGTTCTTATTCAAGAACACAGTGGTTGGAAAAGCAATGAAGTTTTTTAGTCCCGGAATCTTTTCGGCCGGTTTATCTGCACTGGTAGAACCAGCGAGAAGAAGGGCGTAAGGAACTTTCTTGGTCTTCTGAACTTTCATCAGCTGTTTCTTGGCATCCGCTTCTGTGAGACTTCTCTCAAATGCGAGGGCCACAATTTCAATTCCACGCTTGTGATTCTCGTTATACCAAGGAATGAGGTAATTCATTTCATCAATACAGTTTGGGCACCATGACCCGAAGAAAGTGATGATCACAGGCTTGTTCAGATACTTTGGATCCTTGAGAGAGACTTTTTTACCCGTCAGGTCTGGGAATTCAAAATTGAGAGCGGTAACTTGAGTCTGCTTGTAGGCATCTGGAAGTTGGGCCTTATCATCTTTTGAACCTTCAACTGCCGTTCTGTAATTGGCAAGGATTTTTGCCTTCAACTTTCCATCCTGAACCACCCCACGAAGAAGATAGTTGTAAACACCATCGAAGCTTGCTGCCTCGAATTCAACTCCTGATACAAATCCTTCGAAGTAACGATAGTCGCCAGTCGGAGTAAGAATTGTTCCGTGAAGATCGTTTCCTTTTTGTTTAAAAACGATGATCCCATCTGTCTTTAATTCTTGTTCATCGGTCATCACAACCTTCCAACGGCCGTTAAGATCGATTCTTGGCTTACTTTTTTCTTCTGGAAAACGTTCTTTTTCTCCATGAAGAGCAAAAACAGGCGTTTTGACTTCGGGTTTTTTATTGTGTCGGATGAGAAATCCTGTCATTGAGTCCTGAGCCGATAATTTCATGTCCAGGCTCATTTCATACATTTGAAGTGGAATTTTAAGCTCGTCATTGGCAAAGGTCAGACCCTTCAATTGAATGGTCTCTTCCCCGTTATGAAGGACCCCGGAAAAGTGGTTATTTTTCTTTTTAATATCGATCACGAAAGGGATCGTGCCATGAGTGGCCCTAAGCTCAAAACGCCACGGCCCGGTGTTTAAAGTTTTAGAATGTGCCATAAAGCTCATCAAAAGCGTGTTCAGAGACAAAAGAAGCGCAATTTTTTTAATCATAAGCTTTAACCCCGCGGCCTAGTTTGGTAATATCTTGGTCCAATCGTGGGATTTTGTCACCTTTGACGGAGGATCGATGAAGCAGTTCATCATAGGCCAACGCTGGATATCGGAATCTGAGCCTGAACTAGGGCTTGGAGTTATTGTTGAGGTAGAAGCGAAGACCGTTACTTGTTTTTTTCCAGCAGCTAAAGTGGACCGCAGATACGGCACTCAAACCGCACCATTACGCAGAATTAAATTTGTTCAAGGGGACGAGATTAAGGCCCAGGACGGAACAAGCTTTATTCTCGAGAACACAACTGAAGCACAAGGCATTGTGACTTATCACGGAGAGGGGAAGACCCTTTCTGAGTCATTGCTTGCTGACACACTTTCGTTTTCGAAACCGGAAGAGCGTTTGTTCGCCGGTAACATTGATTCGAATGAACTGTTCAAACTTCGTTATGATGTTCTTTTAAATCAGCGAAAACTTTTCATTTCTCCTATTCGTGGTTTTTCTGGACCACGATTGAATATCATTCCTCACCAAATGTATGTGGCGAATGAAGTAACAAAACGTTCTCGTCCTCGCGTACTCCTGGCCGATGAAGTGGGTCTGGGTAAAACCATTGAGGCGGGTCTAATTCTGCATCAATTAATTCTTACTGGAAGAGTTGAACGTTGTTTGATTCTTGTTCCTGATTCACTGGTTTATCAGTGGTTCGTGGAAATGCTGAAGAAGTTCCAGATGACTTTCACAACGATTAACCATGACTCAAAATTAGAGCGTGGGGACCGTCCGTTTGAAGATGGTCAGTTGTTTGTGGCATCTTTGAAATATCTCATGAAGGAAGACTGGTTATTAGAACAAGCGGTGGATTCGAAGTGGGATCTCCTGGTTGTGGATGAGGCCCATCAGCTTCGTTGGTCACCAGATAATGCTTCGATGGAATATGATTTTGTGGCGGCGATTGCGGCGGGAACTCCGGGTGTGCTTCTTCTTTCTGGTACGCCGGAAATCTTGGGTCTGGCCGGACACTATGCTCGACTTCATCTTCTTGATCCAAACCGTTTCCACGACTTCAATCAATTCGTGGAAGAGACCACGGGCTATAAGCCAATCACTGATCTCGCGAACAAACTCATAAAGGGATCGGCCCTTACTGCCAACGATAAAAAACTTTTGAAAGAAAAAGTTGGAGTCGATGTAGAGGACAAAGAGAAGGCGCTACAAATGCTCGTGGATCGTCATGGAACCGGTCGCGTGTATTTTAGAAATACTCGTAAGACCATGGCGAGCTATCAGGAGTTTTTCCCGAAGCGTGTGTTTAACTCTTATCCGATTAAGATCGGAAAGACGAAGAACCCTGAGAAAAAACTATTTGAACAAAAGGCCCAGTGGCTTGCTGAGTTTGCTGAAAAGCACAGAGACGATAAGACCCTTCTTATCTGTCACGATAAAGAAGTGGTGATTGATCTCGAAAAGGCCCTTAAAGATAAAACCACGGCGAAAGTGGCGTTCTTCCATTCGGGAATGAACCTCATGAACCGTGACCGTCAGGCGGCGTATTTTGCTGATCCTGAAGGTGCTCAGATTCTTTTAAGTACGGAAATCGGATCAGAAGGTCGTAACTTCGAGTTCGCTCGTCATTTGATTCTTTTCGATCTACCGAAACTTCCTGATCTTCTTGAGCAGCGTATTGGTCGTCTCGATCGTATTGGTCAGAAGAATGATATCCAGATTCATGTGCCATATGTTGAAGGTTCAGCGGATGAGTTACTTATGCGTTGGTATCACGAGGGCTTTAATGCTTTCGAATCTTCTCCACGTGGGGGAACTGAGCTTTATGCGACAGTGAGACCAGAGCTAGTGGAACTTCTTCAGGAAACAGAAGAAGGAACTTTCCCAGAGAAGAAATTTGCGGCGTTTTTAGATAAAACTCAATCCATCCATCAGGACATTGAGAAGAAACTTGAAGAAGGTCAGGATCAGCTAGTTGAAATCAACTCATTTAATCACAATAAGGCGATGGAGTTCGTGAAAGAACTTAAGGCCATGGATGATTCAAATGATCTTCGTGATTTCATGATTAATCTATTTAACCAGCTAGGAGTGGACGTTGAGGACATGAATGATCCTTATACGTTTTTCATCAGACCTGGTGACAACATGTATCTTCCTCACTTCCCTGGGCTTGAGAGTGAAGGAATGCAGATTACTTTTAAACGTGCCAATGCCCTTTTAAAAGATGATACGACTTTCCTTACCTGGGACCATCCGATGGTGATCGGTATTATGGATTTCATTTCTTCGAAAGAGATGGGGAACTCAACCATCGCGAGCTGGAAGACTCCTTCGAAAGAGCCATTCCTGTTTGAAGGTTACTTCTTACTTAATTGTGTGACTGAGAAGAAGCTTCAAATTGAGAAATGGTTCCCGCCAACTCCGCTTCGTGTCCTCTTAGACTCGAAAATGCAGGACGCGACTCAGAAGATGCCGAAAAAGTTCATCGATGAGAACGTTGAGCCACTTGATGCTGAAAAACGTGCTCAACTAAAAGAACTTCCGAAAGACTTCATCAAAGAATGTATCAAACGCGGAAAAGAGCTGTGTATTGCTCGCGCGAAACAATACAAGGAAAAGTTTAAGGACGATATGATGAAACACATGAATGCTGAGATTGAAAGATTGGAGGCACTCAGAAAGGTTAACCCTACGGTTTCAGAAACTGAAATCCTGTTACTAAAACATAACCGCGAAAAAATGGTGAAGGCGATGGATAAGGCCGAGCTTTCTCTGGACTCCCTTCGCATCGTTATTAATTAAGGAGTAGCTATGAATGAACTTAATGACGACACAATCTTTGAAGTAATTGAAAAAGAACCTCTGGTGTTTATTGATTTCTACGCTTCTTGGTGTGGATCATGCCGTGTGGCCGCTCCAATGTTCTCAAAAGTCGCGGAAGCTGAAGGTGTAAAAATTTATAAGATTGACGTTGAGAAAAACCCAAAGATCAAAGAGATGGTGACTCTGCCGGGTCTTCCATCAGTTGGATGTTTTAAAAATGGTGAGCCACAAGATCTTGTGAACGTTACGAAGGAAGAAGCTTTCCGTGAGTTCGTTCAGAAAATGAAGGCGTAACAATGAACGCAAAAAACATGAAAGAGCTCGCCGGGAAATATACCTTCGATGAGCTTAATAAATTTGCTGATGAATTTGAAAATACCGGAGTGGCCCCGGTTAAGACATCAGAAGAGCCGGGGGACCAGATGAGTGATTATCTCATGGCCGCTGAGCTACGTTTTCTAATGGATGAGCAGGGACTAGATGTGAATAATGCCCTTCGCGAGTTCTCAAAAAGAGTGAGAGGAGTTTTGACTTAAATGAATATTAAAATCCGTCCCGGGCTTCTCTTTGATATCCAGACAATCGCCGATTTTCAGGTGAAGATGGCCTTTGAAACAGAAAATGGTTTAAAACTTGATCCTCCTACAGTCGACAAAGGTGTTACTGCAGTGATGGATGATCCTTCAAAGGGCAAATACTGGTTAGCAGAAATTGATGGCCAGGTTGTAGGATGTCTTCTTACTGTTCCGGAATGGAGTGACTGGCGCAATGGTACCGTTCTATGGATCCATTCGGTTTATGTTCATCCAGATTTCAGAAAGCACGGGGTATATAAGGCCCTTTATTCTCATTTGAAGACCATGGTGGAAGAGTCACCAGATCTAAGAGGTCTTCGTCTCTATGTCGATAAAACCAATGTAAAAGCACAAGATGTGTATAAGAAGTTGGGTATGACGGATGAGCATTATCATTTATACGAGTGGATGAAAGGGTAGTGTAAGAAAACCTAGCTGAGTGTGGGACGATGAAGGGTGTTTGTGCAGGCCTTAGAGGAACTTCGAAGAGGTTTTAACTTCTTGTTCCGGGGATATTGTGTGAACTTTTTAGGAGTCCTCACCCTCAGCTCAATATCCTTAGAGCAGGATTCGTGCCAACTTTAAGTCGTTGAAAAGCCGTACTGATTCGGTCTGGAATGGTGCCAGATTGATTCTGCGGTTCTTTTTGAGACCAGGGGGCGGAGTCAGAAAAAACCGCTTTAACATCTAGTAAAGCTTTATCACCCAGAGAGAATTTTAGCTGAACCTAAAACTCGATTGTGGATAAAGGTAGAGATCATGCTTAAGAAGCAAGGCGGTTTCAGTTTAGTTCAAGTGTTAATGTCGATTGGGCTCCTATCTGCACTTGGACTTGGTGTTGCTCAACTGATCCAAGATTCTAATAAGGCCGTTAATAAGATGGAAGTAGATGCGGATCTTTTAGTCGTCTACCGAAGCATTATGAGCGTGCTCTCAGATCCGCTCAATTGCGCAGAAACGTTCCGAAATCGTCTTGCTGCAAATACACCAAATGCTACGATTCAAATTAAGAAGGATGTGAAAGGCGTCTTCGTTAATGAATTTCCTGCTAACCAAGTTTATGGTTCAAAACAATTAAAAATTCTAAGTTATTCTCTTTCTGATGCGGCAGCTGATGTTGATGTGGCCACTAAGAATACCACTCATCTTATTATTGAATTCGATCGTGGTATGGGGAAAGTCGGATCAAGAATCATAACGAAAAAAATTGTTCTGAATGTGCAGGTCGATGCTTCGAACCGGATCACATCTTGTTCGGCCCATGGTGAAACCGGAAGTGATATCTGGAAATACTCGGCAAATCAGAGCGATATTTTCTTCAGTGGAGGTAATGTAGGAATCAATACCAGTACTCCTGCGGAGAAACTTCACATCTATCGAGGAAATGCTAAAGTTTATATAGACGGGAATGGTGGTTTAGGTGGACCTCCTTCTGGAATGTTTCTTACAGGAAATAATATTACCGGCCAACAAATTGGACTCTTCTTTGGAACTGACGGCCCAATTTACGAACGTGGATTGGTATATGACACTGCCTCGGCCAGATTGAGTCTCGTTAATAATGCAAGTTCTGCTACGAGGACTCCACGCTTAGTTGTGAAACCAGATGGTAATATCGGAATTGGCGAGATTGATCCCAATCATTTGTTGAGTCTCAAATCACATGGCACTCTCATCGGAAACAATGCTCAAATCATGATTAGAGACCCTGATAATCTTTCGAGAGGTCTGGGTATTGGTTATGAGCAAACCAATGCGGTCCAGACTTTTGCCTTCCTTCAGACATCATTTGATGGAATGGGTCTTTATCCACATCTTGTTATGCAGGCCTCGGGTGGAAATGTCGGAATAGGAACTACAACTGCCTCTCATAAGCTTGATGTTGTTGGCACCAATGGTACAACGGTGGCCCATTTTTCCGATGGGTCTCAAAGCTGTTCAATTCGTCCAGCAACTTCCGGCAACATCACTTGCTCTTCGGATGAAAGGCTTAAGAAAAATATTAAGGCATTCTCTAATTCAGAAGCTTTGAGAAAAATTCTGAAGCTTCAAACTGTGACTTTTGAATGGAAGAGTCTTAATGATGGTGCCCATACTGGCTATATAGCTCAAGCGGTAGAAAAAATTATTCCTGAACTCGTGAGCACTGATAAATCTGGATACAAGCAAATTGGCCAGATGGGATTAATTCCATGGATAACGAGTGCCATTAAAGAGTTGTATACTGATTCCAATGACAGAATCAAAAAGCTTGAAGCTGAAAATGCTGAGTTAAGGATTCGGGTTGAGAGAATTGAGAAGATGTATGCGGCTAAAAGTATTTGACGCTTTTCCACTTCGGCGCCGAAGTCTTAAGATTGGCTAATAAATTCGGCAACTTACGCTCTGTCTAAACCCTATACACCCCTGGAAATATATTCAATCGGTCCCCTGAAAATCCACCAGCTCTCTATAATCCTTCCATCAAGGATTATTAATGAAGAAGCTCACTATTCTTTCACTAGTGCTTTTCACAGCTCTTGCTCAGGCAGGAGAGGTTGAAGTTAGGGGCTCAGAGTTCTTTAAAAAAGAAGTAGAGGAGTCGCTAAGACTTCTGCCAACGAATTACCTTGATGCTGTTAAAAAGAAAGTAACGATTGAAGAAGAGTCACTAAAGTCAGATCAGTTCTATACAGAGAATCTTTGTAAATTAAATGAGAAAGTAAAATTCGGTTATACCCTAAGACACAAAGTCGCGATCAGCTCACGCCTTGTGAGGCTTGCGAATTCAAATGCGGATTCGTTTGATTGCGCTCATGGCTCGTTTCAGAACATGCTTCGTGCCACTATCATTCACGAACTTACTCACGTAAAAGACAATGCTGAGAAGATCAGCTCTGACGTAGATTTTCAGCGCATTGTTGGAATGAAGCGTGTGAATTCTCGTAGTAAAAAATCTGTGATGAATGCCAACACTTCGACTTCACCTGATGCTTACGAGTTTACAAATCTTGAAGAATCTCTAGGTGTAAACGTTGAGTATCTGGTGCTTGATCCTGAGTTTGAGTGTCGTAAACCAGCGACTGCTAATTTCTTATCAAAAAAGCTTAACATCGCTCTTAAGGGCGAGTGTCAGAAGAACTATAAAGTTCTCGCTCAGTCTGCTTTCCTGGAAGATAATTATCAACTTGCCACAAGCATTGATCCAAAACGTGTTTACCAAGTTCATTATCTTTTCGCCGGTAAAGGGCAACAGCTTATGTCTCGATGGGGACATGCGATGTTCCGCCTGATTGTTTGTGCTCCTCACAGAAAGACAGTTGGCCCTGAGTGTATGAATGATGTTTCTCATCATCTGGCCTTAAGCTACCGCGCTTATATGTCGGACATGAATCTTAACTATATGAAGGGCATGTTTGGTGGTTACCCATCACAACTTTTCGTCATGCGCTTCCTGGAGATTCAGCAAGAGTATACTAAGTTTGAACTTCGTGAGCTTTACAGCGTTCCACTAAAAATGACGGCGGCACAAAAGCAAGATTTCATCGATATCACGCTTGAGCGCTACTGGACTTACCAAGGTAAGTACTACTTCTTCGATAATAACTGCGGTACTGAAACGAAAAAACACCTGGCAGTAGCATTGGATGAAGAACAGGCCGATATGATTTCATCAATCACTCCGCTTAAGCTTTATAACGATATCGTAAAACACGAAGACGATCTCTCTGACGGTAACCTTCAAGGTCTATCGAAAGATCAAATGATCGCCAAACGCTACTTGATACCAAGCATGTTCCAGGACTTTAACTCAAGCTATCAGTTCCTACGTCCTTATATGAGTTCATTTAAAGACTCTGACTTCAATAAGTTCCTGAAGAAGACCACGGCGAGAGCTCGTCTGATGGATCTGGAGAAGTTTAAGAACGACTTTCTTGGAATGACAGACGTAAATCTTAAAAAACAAATCATGATGAAGCTTACTCATCTAGAGCGATACCTTTCTACTCGTTACATGATGGCCATTCCTAAAAAGGCGATGGAAATGATGGATAAGGACCAAGACCTTAAAGATGCCGTGATGCAAATGGGTGAGTCTCTTAAAGAACTGAATGTTCAACCATGGAACGTAGTGAACTCTCTGTACGGTGTACCAACCGCGGATGAGTTCCAGGAACTGTATCCAAAATTCATCGAAGGTCGCAAAAACGCTGTGGCCTCTTCACTTGATCAACAAATGGAAAACCTAGATTCATTACTTGGCAGATCTTACTTCACGAAAGAACTGGCCGAGATGGAAGACATGAAAAAAATTAAAACGATTACGAATGAATTTGTTCAGAACGTAAGTGTAATTAAATAACCCTTTGGAGGATTTTATGAAAAAACTACTTTTTGTTGCTGCTCTTGCTCTAACTGTTGGCTCTATGAACTCTTTTGCTGTTTCTTTCGTTGAAACGACAGCTTCTCCGTTCATTACGGCGACTCGTCTTCTTGAGTCTACGGTTGCGGCCCCTTTCCTTTCAACTCTAGCTACAGTTCAGCAGCGTGGTGTTGCTGGTCGTGAGCAGATTAAAGATGAGATGGTTGCTCTTAACGACGATATCGTTGCTGGTCGCGTGAGTTCGATCGATGAAGTTCGTCAGCCTGCCCTAAAAGAGCTTTTCGCTGAAATCGCTTCAGATGAATCACAAATGGATCAAATTAATTCAGTAGTAACTGAAGGTTCTGAACTTCACAAGGTTGCGACTGCTGTTTCTTACTTAATGCTTGCTGAGTAATCCTCGGCTTGGAGGTCCTATGAAGAAAATTTTGATGGCAATGATTTTGATGTTCTCGATGAATTCTTTTGCGCAGGTTGCGCTTGAGATGTCGACGGCCACATCTCTATCACCTTTTGCAACTGCCACTCGGTTTCTGGAATACGGCTCGGTAACGACTCTGGCCCCTTTCGCTTTGACGATTGCCACGGCCCAGTCGAGAGGAGTTGCAGGGAAGGAACAAATCAAGGACGAATTAGTGGAACTTAATGAGGACATGATCGCAGGACGCGTGACTACAATTGAAGAGGTTCGTCAGCCAACGTTAAGAGAGTTGTTCGAAGAAATTGCTGCGGATGAAGAGCAAATGAACAACATTAAGTCTGCGCTTCAGATGGATACGGAGCTAAAAACTATCTCGACAGCGGTTACGATTGCGATGTTGATTGAATAAAAAATTAAACCATTCCTTAGGAGGAATTATGAAAAAACTAATCATGCTTGCTGCTTTGGCCCTTTCAGTTAATGCTTTCGCCGTTTCATTTGTTCAAACGACGGCTTCTCCATTTGTTACTGCAACTCGTCTGGTTGAGCTTACAGTTCTTGCTCCTTTCGCAAGTACTCTTGCTACTGTTCAACAGCGTGGTGTTGCTGGCCAGGAACAACTAAAAGATGAACTGGTTGCTCTTAACGATGATATGCTTTCAGGTGCTGTTAAAACAATCGATGAAGTTCGTCAGCCTGCTCTTAAAGAGCTTTTCGCTGAGATCGCTGCTGATCAATCACAAATGAATAGCATCAATTCTGTGCTTGAATCTGATTCTGATCTTGAAAAAATCGCTGGAACAGTTGCTGCTGTTCTTATGAATCAATAGTTAATTATTCTTAAATTCCCAAAAAAAAAGCCCGAGTTAAAACTCGGGCTTTTTTTATTTTTTAAAACCTGCAGGGGAAGGAACGGGGATATTTAAAGGGAGGGCTTTATGGGGAAAAGTGTAGTGGTTTAAGCTAGCTTTTCCTGGGACATTTTCTGAACTTTTTTATGGAGTTCGGTCCCCCTGCTTGGAGACATATAAAGCAAGGGTGATGCCAATGAATAAGGATGCGAGTTCAGTCATAACCTCCCAAAAAGATATAGTTATTCCTATCGTCAAAATAAAAAAGCTCTTAGTCAGATTGCCCCAACGGGAAAAAAGGGTAGGGGCAAAACTGTCAGATATGATTTGTAAGGTTGTGTAAGTTCCAAGATTCTACGAAGTTAACCCAATTCTATTGATGTAAGAATATGTAAGACGCGTGCTAATCAACGCTCAGAAATACTTTTTCTGAAGCACTTTGGGACGATGTTTCCACTTTGAGCTCAGGATTTATTGAAACGTCGTGTCCTTTGTCGCGAAGATTCTTCACGATGCTTCCAATCTCAATTCGTTCGCCGCGATTTAGTTGGAGAGTGGTCGAGAGCATTGAAGTCTCCTGATCCGGTGGAGGATTATTCAGGGCCACAATAGTTCCCGGAGGAAGATTAACAGGAACAATTGGTTTAGGATTTTTTCTCACTTCAAGCGAGATCTCATAGCGATTTGGATTTATAAAGCGACAGCGACCTTTGATCTCATCTTGATCAACAGTCAGATTGAAATCTTTCAGCGTTTGAATTTTCAAAACATCTGAGCCATTAGTCGTGGATGTAGATTGATTAAGAACATCCAGCCCCACTTGGGTTGAATCCAGATGTTTGGATTTTTCTTTTTCAACTTTCAACTGACAGGGATCTCGTCGTACATCTTCACTGGAAAAAGAAATGGAAACGTTAGGAAAGGAAGAGCGAATGAATCGCTGGATAAGTTCATGGCGATGTTCACTCATTTGGATGGTGAAACATTTGCCGTCCATCGTGAGCTGATCACTTGGAACCTGAATCGCTCTAAATTTTTCCCGGGCAGTGCTACTTTCAGCAGGAGAACCAAAACAGTATTTCTCTGATGCCGGATCAGAAGCAAAGGCCTGCAAAGAAAATAGGAGTAATATCCACATAGAGAGATTATAATCCAGAAATGCAGAAAGAACTTTCTTATTTAACTCCCGAAGGCTTTACCGTTTTCACCAGTCATTATCTTAAGAATAAAGGCACTTGCTGTAAGTCGGCATGTCTTCATTGTCCTTATGGTTTCACGATCAAAAAACACGGAATTCAATTTCGCGATGTTAGTGAAAATGATTTTGACTTGGTTGAAGAGATCCTGAAGGAGAATGAATCTTCAGTTGAATGGAAAACTTTCTGGCCCGAGAACGTTAAGCTTGTTTTGTTAAAAGAACGAGTTGCGGGCCTTATGCTAAAGAACCATATCGTTGTGAAACATTTGCTCCTTAGGCCCCATTTTCAGCACCAGGGTATCAGTAAAGAACTAGTTGAGAGCTATTTCTTTATCTAGTGGCCTAAGAACTTGGCAGGGTCCTTTCTTAAAGGTTTCTTTAATAAAGCCATTTTTCCAGTGATTTAGAGACGTTTGGGGTGACAAACTAAACATTTTCTCAAGCTCGCCGATCAGTTTGGTGGAGAATTAGGGAATGTTTAAATTGTTAGTGTTCACGTTCATAATGTTGATGTCATTTGGTGCTGCTGCTGAAAGTGTCCTTACTGCTTTAAATCCCTTCAAGCAATCATCTAATGCTGCTGTCTTTTGTGAAAGCGCTTACGAGAATTATCGATCTGCTGACAATTATGTTCCAGGTGCCACTCAAATAAGAGTCGAAGTTCCATCAACTCCTGAAAAACTTCAGGATGGTGACCTGATTAGTATCGTTAGTGCCATTAGATTATATCGTGGTGAAAAGAAGGACATTATCTCTGACTGTACTGTAAGAACCAACGGTAAACTTCAGGCGTTGAATATGACAGCGCTATCATCTGTTGTGAGTTTCGAGCAGACCGCAGATCTTGAAGCAGAGAAATCAAAGCAAAAACGATTCGAAGGTCAGGTTGCTGCTTGTAAAAAATTGAAAGAAGACAGGCAGTGTACTGCTTTTGATGTTGATGCAAAAAATGTCGCGTTTATTGAAGACGTTAGTAAGGATATTTTAAGTAACGTTACAGAGACTGATGGTTGTAATTGCATCAAACAGGTCATGAAACAGGCCGAACTGTGGAATGAGAAAGAATTCAATGAACAGAAAAAGCTTACTCAAGATAGAATGCACGATTCGATCATGGAAGGTTTTGGTAAGAAATTTCTAAATGATTATGCGGCCAACATTGAAGACGTAGGTTACTTCCAGGTGAACGCTGCAAAATTTTTTGGTCTTGAAAAAGGTTCACAGGTCTCTGCTGCTAAGAACTACGAGTGTTCAGATATTTCCAAGTATGAATCAGCAATTGATAAAAAGTGTTCGGCCAATGGTATCTCTCCAGCTGAAAGGCAAAAACGTTTAAATAAAATATTCAATGCCTACGGTAATACAGATAGTGATGATCAAATGACTTTAGGGCAAAGATTCTCAAAATTAAATCAAAAGATTCAATTTTTAGATGATGGTCAAGTCGGGAAGAACGGTGGTTATTCCAGAAAAGATCACGATGCTAAACGTTTTGCTCTGGCCCGAAAAGAAGACTCTATTCAAATGTTAGATACATTTATCAGATCAATCTTTTCTGATAGTGCTAAGTCATCGAAACTTACAGAGATGATAGAAGAGTATGGTGGCGCTCCAATCGGGGCCCTTGCCGAGTTTATGATGGATGAGGCAAAGAAAAATCCAACCGAGTTCTCTCGGAAGTATTTTAGTAATAAAAACCTAAACTCGGACTACGTTAAAAAATCAAAACAATTTCTTTTTGATAAAAAGATATTTGATGATGTTAAGTATCAGGCAATCGTTACTCAAATTGAATTAGGCATGGGTATTCACCCCGGCCTTAAGGCGATGCTGACTGACAAGAATATTTTCATTAAAGCGGCCAAGGCGGCGGTTGCAGACGACAAATCAATTGTTGAGACTCTGGAGAAAAACGACTCAATTTTAGGCACTAATTATCAGAAACGTTGTCAGGATCTGATTGAAAAATTATCGGAAGCAACTTGTATTAAGGATACTGATATCATCGGCAAAGTCAGTGGTAATGAAATCGCAGCACTTCTAAAAGGCAAAGGTTATCCGGAAAATACTAAATACGAACTTCTGGTGAGCTGTGAAGCAGGTAGTGAATTTACTCAGAAGCCATTTGATGACCTCGTAATGAAAGATCCTTATACTCACTCAGACCTTAAAGACCGCCTGACTAAACCAGCAAATGAACAAAAAAATGCTTTCCGTCGTCTCCATGATTCAAAAGATTCGGCAGTTCAGGACAAAGTTGAATCAGCCGTGGCCGAAACTCGCTCTCAACGTGAGGAAGTAAAAGACAGAAGTCTTGCCTCATACAAATATGCAGGTGGCGGAGAAGGTACGAAAGAAGGTTCTACTGAAGTGGCCCATCTTAATTCAATTGCTTCTTCAGACAGTGCTTCTACTCGCAGTGCTGAAGTAGATTCATCTTCAAGTTTTAGTGCTGCTCCTAACTTCATGGCCGCTCCGGTTGTTATGCCTTCGACCGTTTCTGCTCCTGCCGCTATCGAGACTCCTAAATCCGATTTAAAAAGTGAAGTCCGTGATTCTCTCTCTAATAAAGACAATCAGGATAAGGTTGAAAAACTACTTTCAAATACAGATGACTCTTCAATGAGGGAACTTCTTCGCTTGAAAGAAGAAAGCCTTAAAAATCGTCAGAAGATCCTGGAACTTACCAGTGAAAATGAGAAGCAGAAACTGAAGGATCTTGAAGAGAAGATCAAACTTCTTGAAACGAAAAAGCAGCAGATTGCTCAGACCCAGCATTTTGAGGAAGAAGAAGATGACTCTGTGTCTCGCCAGAGAAACACCCTCAAAGCTCCATCTCGCGATATTGCTTCAATCCGACCAATGATGGACTCATCAGGTTCGGGTTCAGGTGACTATGGTGGAACAGGTGGATCAAGCGGCGGTTCATTTGGTTCAGGTGGACTAGCTCCAACATCTGGTCGTGGTGGTTCAAGTGCGGCAGCTGCGAGAAGTGCGGTGAATTCAGATAAGTCATCAGACTCATCTTCAGATGGTTATATTGTCATCAGTAATGACAATGTTTCACAAGGTGTTAAATCACAAGAAGTAAGCCAAGAGCTAATTAATCTCCTTTCATCAAGTGACCCTGATCTTTCTGCGCTTAAAAAACTGAAAGACAGCGGAATGCTGTATAAGTTTAAAGTGATGGAGAATGGTGTGCTGGTAGAAAAAGAAGTGCTGGTTGATTATAAAATGCTAAATGAAGACGCTAAGAAATTGGTGGAAAGCAAACTTGCAATTAAACAGCATTCTCAAATTGAAACTGAGCTCGTTGCTGCTAGAAGAGTTCACTCATTCCAGGCCCTCAAGATTATCCTGGGTGAGCAACTTAGAAAATAACCCTGGCAAGTTCACCTCGCCAGGGCAATTCAGCTTCAAACAACTCCGACAACACTAAAGATGATAAAGCTTCCAATCAAAACGAGAATTGATTTGCTGATCCAAAGGTCTTGTTCCGTAACCATGTATTCCTCCTGGGAGAGAGTTTTTTTTTAAAAAAGACAAAGTTCACCGTGCCCGTAACATTCGTTACTGAGAGTTCACTTAAAATCTTTTGGTTTCTTTTATTGTTGAGATCTACTTTTAGTGCAGAAAGTATTTCTCGAAGATATCGATGTTCCCGTCGACGGCGGATAGAACTTCTATTAAATCCCAGGCCATCTCGGAAGCGAGGCGCCCGTCAATACCGTAGCGGCCAGCTAGTTCTGTTTGAATTTTAATAAAGAGTTCTGTTTCAGTAAGTTCTACGTGCGAGCGTGCGTGTGCCAACATAAACGTCCTCCTTGACGAATATTCAAGCCATGTGTGTCTCTATGTGTGTGATGCGTGTAATTTAGTAGGTTCTGATCAATCCAACCAGAAGACCTCGAATTTCACATTCTTTGTCTTTCACAATGATAGGTTTCATTGTTTTATTGGCCGGATGTAGTTCAATTTGTTTTGCTTTCTTGAAGTAGCGCTTAAGAGTTGTTTCGTTCTCAACCACTGCTACAACAATCTGACCGTTGTCCGCTTGAGTTTGGTGCTTAATGATGGCGATGTCACCACTTAGGATGCCTTCTTCAATCATTGATTCACCCTTAACTTTAAGAGCATAGTGTTTACCACGTCCAAGCATAGTTGTTGGAACGCTGATCGTATCAGTATTCTCGATGGCCTCAATAGGAGTACCAGCAGCGATTGAACCTAGAAGAGGAATCTCTTCAGAGTTTTGTTGAACAGTAGATGGCATAAGACCACGAACTGAGTGAGCATCGTTATTAAGATATCCACCAGTCGTTAAGTATTTAATGTAATCTTGAACTGAACCAAGGGATTTAAAACCGAAGTGTTCTTGAATTTCTTTTTGAGTAGGTGAGTAACCATTTTCTCTCACGTAACCAGTGATGAAATCTAAAACGTCTTTTTGTTTTTTAGTCAGTGCCATAAATACTCCGTAATCTTTCCGTACTTAAAGATAAGTATAGGCGTACTTTTTCCGTAGTTCAACCAAAAAATGCAAAAAAAGTGATTTTAAATAGGGGCAGCGTCGGGGCGAGGCTTCTTATCAAAGCGTTTGATATAGGTACACTTCCGGCATAATTCCTCTGTAAGAAGCTGTTTCTTAAAGCCGTCTCTCATCTTTGTGAGTCTTTCTGAGCCCAGAATGCTTTCAAATGAGTCTTTTAAAACGTTGCCTAATGGGATGCCCGCCTCTTTGTCTAGACAGCAAGGAACCACGGTTCCGTCGGCATGAATCCCGATTTGTTGGGAAAGGGCGTGGCAAAAGCCTTTATCGCCACGGTCTGGATCAGCATAGTTGGGCCACTCAAAGCGGCTGTCGAAATGAAAATACAAGCGACCGGTGATGTTCTTACTTTTCTTGAAACCCACATCTATGCGTTCATTGACCGGAACCTGGAAGAACTCACATACGTGGTCGATGATGTCCTGGTTTTCATTTTTCATTTCAGTGGTCTGAATAAGGTTCCACAAACGATAGTTGATGTAGAGCTCGGGCTTTTCAGTCAGAGCGTCTTTTGAAAATTGCAGAATATCGTAGAGGTAAGGACGCATGTCCTGGCCCGGAAAATTATCTTTAAAACTATGAAGTGAGAAATTGATCTGGCGAATGGCCTTCGATTTTAAAAACGTATCAAAGCCATACTTAGAAAGAAACGTTCCATTAGTTGTTAAGTGAATAACAGCGCCTTCTTCTTCACAGATTTTCAAAATCTTCGGAAACTCCGGATGAGCAAGTGGTTCGCCCATAAGATGAAGACAAATCTGTTCAGTGTAGGGAAGAACTTGTTTTAAAACTTTGCGAAAGTCATCCGTCGACAAGATCTTCTTATCGCGTTCAACTTCAGGGCAGAAGGTGCACTGAAGATTACAGATGTTCGAAATTTCAATGTAGGTTCTTAGGAAACGCATGAGGAGCTTGTATCACAAGCTCCTCTATAAATCGTGGGAAATTTTATTGGTGAGAAGCAAGTTCACGTTTTTGCGAAGAGGATTCCGCTTCGACTGTTCTCATTAAATCATTGATACTCTTACTGATTGAGGCGAAAACCTGAGGAACTGAGACTTCCTTGTTAAGAATCCAGTGATCAGTTTCTGCGTGGTATTCGTAATCCATATGAGTTTGACCAGGGCCGACCTCAGTCAGGGTGTATGAAGAGCCGCTCTTATCGAAAGCGGAGTCTTTTCCAAATTTTGGTTCAGTGAAGGCCTTAACTTCAGAATCATTCAACATCTCAAGGGAGATGGTCATTGTTTTTTGATTCTTATCATTCACGCCGTTCTTAATTTGAACTAATTCATAATAAGTGTAAGTGCCACGGTTATAAACTTGTCTTCCAACCAGATAGTGCTCAACACCTTTGTAGGCCTCAACTGGTTTTAGATTTTTAACCACAAAAGTCTCAACAAGGTGTTCATTGAAATATTTGCATTCAGCTTCAGTTGAAGTGTATTCGCGCTTACTTTTGTAATCGTTATTACATTTTTCAGAAAAATTAGTAATTCCGTTTTTTACCATCTCAAGGGAGTAGGGGAAATCTTTCGAAATTTTGCCAGAATATGAGCGTATCTTTTCAGCTTTGCCTGAAGCAAGGATGACACCGTTTAAATTATCTGATTTATCAAAATTCATTTCGGCGTGGGCATTGAAAGTCAGGGCCAACGTCATGGCCGTGGCAATTTTAAAATAGCGCATAATCTCCCTTAAGATCAGTTGAGCTTTAATCATAAGGGCAAAAAGGAAAATCTTGGATGGGAAAATGTTGCGAAAGTGATGGGGCCATTTGAAGAATCAAATGGCCGATTAATTAGGTCTACCAGTTAAGAGCACATTTCAAATTGCCATTTAAACCACGAGTAAAAAACTTACCCTGATAAATGCGGCCCCATTCTGGAGTTTCATCGGGAGTGAAATCCACTTCCAAGGTGTAACCCTTTGATTCGTATCTCACATAACCCGGACCAGTGTATCTCATGGTCATGTTGAATTCCTGGTAAGTCGGTGTGCCGTTACCGTCGAGAATCAAAGATGATTCTCGCCAAGGCGTACCTGTAGAATTTCCTCGGGAAACTTCGACCAGGACATTGGTCTGATTAATTAGGCCAATACACTTGGCCTCATCGAAATAAGCGAATGATGAAAGGGAAAAGAGGGCAGCAGTGGAAAATAATAAGAATTTCATAACAACCTCAATCAATGGATTTATAGGTAATAGAAACTACTTCGTATGTTATTTCACCGGCCGGGACTTTGACGATGACCTCGTCACCTTCATTTTTTCCTAAGAGGGTCTTACCAATGGGCGACTGCCAGCTGATGCGACCTTTGGCAGTATCAACTTCATCAACACCTACAATTGTAAAGCGGCGCTCATTACCATCTTCATCAGTGACTTCAACTGTGGCCCCAAACTGTATCTTATCTGAGGTTATTTTGAGGGGATCCACAATGACGGCCGCGTCCAAACGCTTGGATAAAAATCTGACTCGACGATCAATTTCACGTAAACGTCTTTTTCCGTAAAGGTAGTCAGCATTCTCAGAGCGATCACCATTACTGGCCGCCCACTGCACCAGGCGTGTCACTTCTGGTCTTTCAACTTTTAAGAGTTGATCCAGTTCATCAACCAGCTTTTGATGACCTTTGGGAGTGATGTAATTATTTTTTTCCATATTCTTCGAGACCTTCAACAATGACGTTTTTCAGTTCAACTGAACAGGACCCGCTCTGAGCAAATTGATTAAGCAGAGCAGTTGGAGGTGTGTCCGATTTGTTTTGAAGATAATCGTCCAGGGCCTCAATGACATTGTCGAGCTCGGGCTGAGCCGTATCGTTCTTTTCAGACAAGCAAGATTGAAGAATCATCTCCATGACGATGGGACCCTTGTTGGCCTCGTAATGCATGATTTTTCGTTTTTGGTAGAAATAGTAAAGCACACCGAAGAGTGTGAAGAGACCAATTTCAATTAAAATATTTCCCCAAAGATCAAACATGCTTTAGTCCTAAAAAAGTTAACAGCGGTACATTGATAAAAAGTGGCGATGGGATCACGACCGCGCACCAGCAGTAAATACGCCTTAAAAAAGGAGAACTTACTTTAATATATTTTTTATCAATCCAAAGAGCCAGTCCTTGGATAAGAAAATAGGCCATCATCGTTCCAAAATAACTTTTCCGATAGATCAGCCAGTAAGGAAGATTGCACATAAGCTCGTGGAAGAGGCCTGAAAATAGAAAGCCCAGGAGAATTGTTTGAGATCGACTGTTGGATTTAAAAGCACCAGTAATGTCTCTCAGCCAGTCTTGAATCCAAAGGTTCCAGCGACGTCCCCAAAAATTCCCCAAGTCTCTACTCTTCAAAGGGTCGGCATGAATGGGCCAGGAATTTTTAAAGGGGAAGAGCAGTTGTCCAAGTGCTCCCATGGCTTCAGTGGAGAAATAAATCGCCGGTGATACCAGAAGGATTTTCCAGTAATTGAGATCTCCAAGAAAGTGCTTTGCTAGATAAACACTCAAAGCCGTCAGGGAAAAGAAGAGAACAAATTTTGGCACTAATCTTCGATTAGATCTCGGATGATGGTTCAAACTTCTAAGTGAAACATAAGGCGAGCGTAAGAAATTAAGCAATGTGATATTGGAGTGCTGGTAATTAAGTTTCCAACTCACGAGTTTCATCGCGAAATAACACGCAAAAAAATTCAAAACAAAGATGAGTTGATAAGTCAGATAATGCCCTTTCAGTTGACTGCATCACTACATTACACAATATAAATCTGCAATTTTTCGTGCGAAAAGAAAATGAAAACTATCTTTAGCGGATGCAGCAAAAACCGATAAGTCAGTAGGAAGGAGTGGTTATATGTACCATGCCAAAAGTTTAAAAGACCTATTGAAGACAGTTCCTCTGACTGAAGATTTTTTCGTGGACCTTGATCCATTTCATCTCAACTATATTGATATGTGTTTCAGAAAATCTCTGGACGAGCAGATCGGCATGATGTCTGAAACGGAATTCACCAATTATCAGTTGTTCCTCAAGTACAAAAGCGATTATGAGGAAGACTTTTATCCTGAAATTAAGAATCCGAAAAAGGCATCTTAGTCTTACTTTCGCTAACTTCTTATCGTCACCCTAAAAGTGCGATGCTATCATTTTCCTACTTTCAAAGGGGAATGTATGAAATGGCTCGTACTTGGGTTTTTGTTACTCAATTCTGCTTGGGCAGAAAACTCGAAGATCATCCCTGTCTTCATTGAGGCGACCAATCTCTATCTTGAAAGTAATCAGACATCAGATGAATGTTTATATCTAAGGCCCGACATAAGGGCCGCGCTTAAAGTTTTGGAAGATCACAATATTGATCCTGAGATTTTAGAAAAGCGCGTACCGAAGGAAAGAATCAGTTATCCATTGCGCGCTGATGATAAATACGACCAATGGATTAAAAGACCCGCTAAACGCCCAGTTGAAGTTCCTGAGATGGCCATGCAAGCTTTTAAAATGAAAGTGATTGAAGAAAGTGATGGCTGGTTTAAAGATGATATTTATGTTTATTTCTTTGTTACTGATGGAGTAATTCCGACAGGCAAAGTGACTTCAATTTATAAGGGTGTGGGGCAAGGACAGAGTTTCTTTTTCAATGAAATCGATCGTGCCATTTTCCCTCTGATTGGAGTTCCTGCCAAGCGACCTGAAAATCATCTCATCATCGATTACGGCATTATGGAATCTGATGGAGATGATATTAAAGAAATGCAAAAGATCTCCTCCATCATTATTGATCTGGCGATCGCTGTTTATGCCAGTCGTGATCCACAGAATGCCCAGGTGATCATTAATCTTCGTAAGGAGATCAAGGCCCTGACAGAACTTCTTCTTTCGCTCAATAACGATGATCGTCAGGCGACAGGCACTATCGCTTACAAAGCGGAAGAGCTGACGGATATTTTGAGTCGCGATAGTTATGTTGAAATTAAACGCACCCATAAAGGAACTCATCCGGTTAAGACTTGGGAGTACGAATTGTATTTTAGATTGTTAAGGAAATAGAATGACCACTTCTCACTGGTTACGAAAACACACATTTAGCACACCTGACATTACAACGGATGTCTTAATCGTAGGTGGAGGATATGTAGGTCTCTCAACTGCCTATTGGTTGACGGAGATGCGCCCTGATTTAAAAATTACCGTCCTCGAAAGAATTCATTGCGGAGCGGGTGCGAGTGGTAGAAATGCGGGCTTCCTTACCAAGGGTAGTGCTTCATTCTTTAAAAGTCTGACGAGTAAGTGGGGACATGATAGGGCACAATCGATCTATCGTTTCGCTGAAGAGTCTTTGGATTTGGTTCACCAGCATATCTTAAAAGCTTCTCCGGAGATTAAGTTTGAACGCTCATCTTCCATGACACTCTTTCAGTCCGAAAAACAATATCAGGAATGGACGACAAAAGATTTTAGTCCCGGTGAATTTAGGTTTGAGTGGCGTGAACAAGAAAAGCTTCCTCAACCTCTTCAAACAAAGTTCTTCGGTGCTTTTGAGAACGCCCCCGAGTACAAAATCAATCCTGTTCAATTGCTGGATTCAATTAAAAAACTTCTTGAGGCACGTAAGGTTCAAATTATTGAAAACGTTTCAGCGTTCGAATTAACGCCGGATGGAGTTCAGACGGAAGTTAACACAATCAAAGCAAAACAAACAATTCTTGCCCTCAATGGTTATTTCCCTCAGTTCAATGCACTTTTTAGAGATGTCATTGTCCCACGACGTGCTCAAATGCTTGCAGTTGAAATTGAAGAAGAGTTTAACTGTCCCGCTCTCCATTACGATCCACCTGAGCGCGTTTACTGGCGAAAGGCCCAGGATAAGGTGTTGGTGATTGGTGGGAAACGTTTACTCGATGAACAAGGCGAGACCGGTGATTTCGAAAAGATTTCTCCTGTAATTCAGCGAGGTCTAGAGCAGTATTTAAAAGAGCAATTAAATTTGAAATATAAAGTTATTCATCGCTGGTCAGGAACCATGGGATTTACAGAGCATGAACTTCCTTTGATCTCAAAAGTGGCGGCACCGAATGAAACTTTCATCGTTGGAGGTTTCAGTGGGCATGGCATGGGTCTTGGGTTTCGTTCTGCCATGGATGTTGCTGAACTCGTGACAGGTCTAAAACAAGAATCTTTCTTCTCTCCATTTAAAAAAGTTGATTTCAAACTATGAGAAAAACCACTATTGTGCTGGCCGTTCTGGTTGCTGGCTTTGCATTCCTAACTGTTTGGACCTGGAAGAAATTAAATTTCTCTCCCATTTCAGAAACAAGCCTAAGGTTATCGCTTGATAACGTAGTAGAGAGTCTAGATCCCGCCAAGGCCTATAGTGATGACTCACTTCTGGTTTCTGCGCAGGTGCTGGAACCATTGTATCAATATCACTATTTGAAACGACCTTATGAGATCCAACCTCTCGTGGCGGATGGACTTCCGCAAATCCTGAATAAGGGAAAACTCCTTCAGATTAAAATTAAGAAAGGCATTTTTTATCATCCGCATGCGGCCTTTTCTAAACCTCGGGAGCTTGAAGCAAAAGATTTTGTTATTCAATTTAAACGTATGGCCTTGGATGATTTGAAAAGCCCAGGACGTGGACTCTTCAATGGACTGATTGAAGGTTTTGAAGGCTACAACAAACTTGTTGGTGGGGATTGGACCAGGATTGAATCCACACCTCTGGCGGGAATTGAAGTTAAGGACAAGTATACGCTGGTGATTAATCTCACTAAGACTGAACCCAATATGATCTATTACCTTGCACTGAATTTCTTGAGTCCAGTGCCTTGGGAACTCGTTCAGCATTCAAAGAATAATCTTGATCACGTTTTGATTGGAACCGGCCCTTATCATTTCAAAGGGTATAACGGACAATATTTTGATCTGGAAAGATTCAGAGGTTATCGTGAGGATTTTTATCCGACCTCTGGCGACCGTTACGCCAACGTTCAAAATCTTTTGAATTCTTCCAAAGAGAAAATTCCTTTCATTGATAATGTGAGATTTTTCATCACGACGGCCGAGAACGATACCTGGCAAAAATTTTTTAACCATGAGATCGATCTTTTAACTGTGCCAAAGACCTTCATTCCTAGACTTTATGATACCAATGGCGAACTAAATCCTGAGATTAAGAAAAATGGGGTAGAACTGAAACACTTCCCAATTCTCGCCAATCGCTGGCTTGCCTTTAACATGAAGGACCCTTTAGTCGGGAAAAATGAATTTCTCCGCAGGGCCATTGCTTATTCAATTAACTACGAAGATTACATTCAGGTCATTTCTCAGAACACCAACCTAAGAGCAAACTCGATTCTGGTACCTGGCATCGCAGGTTACCTTCCCGCAAAAGATTTCCGCTTTAAGCATGATCCTGCTCTCGCAAAAGAATATTTGAAAATGGCGGGTTTTACTGAGAAGAACATGCCGACGATTGTTTACTCAACCAGGGGCAACCAGGGCATCAATATTCTTGAGGCCGATTTCATTAAATCTCAGTTGGAGAAAGTTGGACTCAAAGTAGAGGTTCAAGTGCTTCCTTTCTCTGACTTCCTTAGAAAGGGCAGAGCAGGAGAACTCATGTTCTTTACTGATAACTGGTTATTCGATTACCCAGATGCAGAAAACATTCTTCAACTTTTGGTTTCGACGAATTTCCCTGGGGTAAACAAATCGGCCTACAACAATCCAGAGATTGATGATCTTTATCAGCGATTGAAAGAAACGATGAACCCGGATCAGAAAGACAAAATCGTTCACCAAATGGAAGAGATTATTTTCCAGGATCTTCCATGGATTCCCATGATGTATGAGAGTTCATTTGTACTTCAGTACCCGGAAATTAAAAACTTTCGTAAATCTTCAATTATCAGGAACTATGTTAAATATCTAAAAATTGAGAAGTAATATGAAAATCTCCATCCCGTCGATAGAAGAAAGAAAACTCAAACTCGAAAGACTTAGAAAAATAATTTTGAGGAAAGAGGTTCTGATCAATAAGGCCTTGATGGACGATTTAGGGAAATCTCATTTTGAAACTTATTTAACCGAAGTCGGTTTCGTCATCGAGGAAATTAACTTTGTCGTAAAAAATCTGGAAAGCTGGGCGAAACCAAAAAAAGTTTCAACTCCTATGAATCTTTTTCCGGCCTCTAGTTATATTCATCCTTCGCCCTATGGTGAAGTTTTAATTATGTCTCCTTGGAACTATCCATTCCAGCTCTGTATAGCACCCATGATTGGAGCTCTGGCCGCGGGAAATAGAGTGGTGCTGAAGCCCTCGGAACTTGCTCCCAATACGGCAAAGGTCCTTCGTGAGATAATTGAAGAGGCCTATAAACCGAATGAAGTCAGGATTGTTGAAGGCGGAGTTGCAGAGACACAAGAGCTCTTGAAACAAAAATTCGATTATATTTTCTTCACTGGAAGTACTGCGGTTGGGAAAATAGTGATGAAGGCCGCCGCTGAACATCTCACTCCTGTTACTCTGGAACTTGGTGGGAAAAGTCCTTGTATCATTGATGAGACCGCCGATATCGATCTTGCCGCCAAGAGAATTGCCTGGGGGAAATTTTTGAATGCAGGACAAACCTGTGTAGCCCCGGATTACGTTTTAGTTCCTAAAAAGTATCAGCATGAATTTTTGGAACGTCTGAACTTTCATTTGAAAAACTTCTATGGAGATAGTCCGGCAGGATCTCCGGATTTTCCTCGTATTATTAACGAGAAGCACTTTGATCGCTTAGAAGAACTCTTAATTCCGGAAAAAATAGCGGTGGGTGGAGAGAAGAGTCGTGTGAATAAGTTTATCTCGCCCACAGTGATGAAAGATATTTCATGGTCAGATAAAATCATGGAAGACGAAATCTTTGGTCCAATTCTTCCCGTTCTTCCTTATGAAGATTTGAATGAGGCGCTTGAAGAAGTGGCCAAGCGTTCGAGACCCCTGGCCTTTTACGTCTTCAGTGAAGACTCAAAAAAAGCAAAAGCGATTATGCGTGAAATGTCTTTTGGGGGCGGTTGTATCAATGACACCCTCATGCATCTAGCGAATCCGAATCTTCCGTTTGGGGGAATTGGTGGTAGTGGGATGGGTAGTTACCATGGGAAGAAAAGCTTCGAGACCTTCTCCCACATGAAGTCAGTTCTGATCCAAAAAACAAAGGTGGATATCCCATTGAGATACCCACCTTATAATGGAAAACTAAGTTGGCTTAAACTGTTTTTGCGTTAAAGCTTATAGCTCGCATCGTACCAAGGTGCTGGGGCAGGTTTTGACCAGCTGGCAATTTCACGTGATGGCGTCGGTGACTTCATGTAGGCATGATGAACCGCCAGGAAAGAGCAGAAAGCAAAAACGAAGGCCCAAGTACAGAAGTCTGTGAATTTCCAAGACATAAGTGACCCCTTTGTCATAGTCCCTATCTTCTTCGGAATAAACTTCTGAAAAGTTGAGTAGCCGTTCCGATTATTACTTTAAAATTAGCAAGTTAGGAGTTTAATCCCTGTTGCTAGAAAGGGCAGTGCTAGATTATGATTAGGCTTCAAACGCTTTAAAAAGGTTCTCCTCAGTGAAAGTGATTTTTCTCTTTCTGTTCTTTACTCTGGGATTCGTTCCGGGTGCCTACTCTCAACTTTTAAAAGAAAAAGTCCTGATTGGCCGAATTGAATGGGTCGAATTGCCAGATCTGAAAGTAAAACACAAAGCGCGCATCGATACCGGTGCAAAGACAACATCACTCCATGCAGTGAACATTGAAGAAGTTGAACAAAGAGGGGAGCTCTTTGTGAAATTTCAAACCGTGGACTCAGAAGGGAAAACTGTCGACCTTCTTCGCAAAGTTGATTCTACTCAAAAAGTTTCCAATACATCAGGCTTCATCACTAAACGTTACGTTATCAAAGAAAAAATCAAGATGGGTAACATTGAAAGAGAAGTGTCGGTCAACTTAAACGACCGATCTAAGATGGATTATAAATTCCTGGTAGGAAGAAATTTGCTCTTGGGACGCTTCATTGTTGATGTGGCCCGCTCACACGTCCTAGGTGATTAATCCAATGAAAAAATTCGTCGTCTTTATTACGGCCTTCCTTATTATTTTCCCTCTTGGCGTTCTGTTTTATAAGTCTCAGGTGCTGAACCTTTCACTTATTCCTCAGATGGTTGATGATGTGTGGAACTTCCACATGACAATCAAACCTAAGGGCGATGCTACTTCTTTCTCTTTCCCGATTCCAAAGTCAGGACCAGGGATGAAAATCTCGGATGAGAAAGTTCGTTCTAAAGACCTTGGTATATTCATTGATAGTCAGTCTGATTCAAATCTTGCCACTTGGACCGCAAAAGATTCAGTTAAAAGACGAGTGTCTTATTCGGCGCGAGTAGATCTAAAGCCACTTAAGTATAAGAACATTCCGAAAGACTACACTGAGACTTATCCTAAGGGCCTTGAGAAATATTTAAGAGTCCCTGAGCTACTTCCTGAAGATGAAGCGGCGATCGCAACTTTAGAAACTGCGATTCTTGAAGGGAGTGAAGATAAGACGAGTTTGGTACGTAAGATTTACTATTACGTAGAAGAAGAAATTCAGCGCAACACTGACATCAAAACAATCCACGAAACGCTTAACACTGGTAAAGGTTCTCCGCTAATCAAAGCACGCCTCTTCAACGTAATGGTGAAGCGTAAGGGCGTTCCTGCTCGTATCGTTGTGATGATAAAAATGCCTGAGATGAAGCAGAAGGTTGAAGAGACCAAGCTTCGTTTTACTTTCGCTAACGAAGTGTTCCTGGCAAACAAGTGGATTCCGATTGATACAAACCGTGGCTACTTTGGTGAGCGTCCGGACAATTTCCTGGTTCTTCACCATAACTACGAAGAAATCGAGAAAATCGTAAACAAGCGTAAAATCAGTTATTCAATTCAGGCCGAGCGTGCTCGTATCAACCGTTTCAATAAAGCTGAGTTTAAAAAAGAAGTGATCCGTTCAGATTCGATTTTCTCTAAAATCAGTCTTTACCGTCTTCCACTACCAGTTCAGACCATGTTTACAACGATCCTTTTGATCCCGATTGGAACTTTGGTTCTGGCCCTGGCGAGAAACATTATTGGTATTCCGACTTTTGGTATTTTCACTCCGATTCTTCTGACTCTCTTCTTCAAAGAGACTTCATTTACTTTTGGACTATTGTTCTTCTTCTCAGTTGTAGTAGTAGGGATTGGAGAGCGTTACATTCTGGATAAGTTCTATCTTCTGGCAGTGCCGAGACTTTCGATTATCCTGACCCTCATAATTATGCTGATGATCTGGTACGCATTCTTCAGTGTTGATATGACTAATGCGAGTCAAAAACATCTGGCCTTCTTCCCAATCGTAATTGTGACAACCATCATCGAACGATTGTCGATCATGATTACCGAAGACGGAATTGTGAATACACTTAAGACCCTTCTGGGAACACTGGTTATCGTGATCCTGGTTTACTCATTGTTCTTTATCCCGACTCTGGAAATGTTCATGTTCACGAACCCTGAACTTCTTCTTTCTGTGATCGGTGTGCAGATTCTGATTGGTAAATATAAGGGTTATAGAATTTCTGAGTTCCTGCGTTTCCGCGATCTAGTTCGTCAGAAGAAAAGATTGGAGAGTGCTTCGCATGATCTTCCGTAATCTGAAGGAAATGGGCATCCTCGGAATCAATAACCGAGTTGGCCGTTACATTCTGAGACATAATCCCCGTAAGAACTATCCTCTAGTGGATAATAAAGTTCTGACTGCTCAGAGAGCAGAGGCATGGGGGATAGCGACACCTGAGAACTACATGGTGGTGGAGAATTACGGTTCTTTAAAGAATCTTCATCTCAAACTTCAGCAATACGAGTCTTTCGTTATCAAACCGGCCAATGGTTCGCAGGGTAATGGAATTATCGTTTTCAAAGAGATCGTTAAAGAAGAGAAAAACGGCGAGACACACATTTATTGTCGTCGTTCAAATGATAAGCTCATGGACATTGAAGAGGTGAAGCACCATATTTCTGGGATTCTCTCTGGTCTATATTCTCTTTCTGGTCATAGTGATACGGCCATCATTCAAGCGAAGATTGATAAACATCCAATCTTTGATCAATATTCTTACGGCGGTATCCCTGATATTCGTGTAATTGTATTCGAAGGTTTTCCTGTGATGAGTATGGTTCGTCTTCCGACTAAATCGTCAGATGGTAAAGCAAACCTTCACCAAGGTGCAATTGGTGCAGGTTTAAATCTATCGAATGGTTGGACTAATAATGCGGTTATTAGAAACCAAGTTGTGGATACTCACCCTGATACTGGTCATCAATTGATGGGACTAAAACTTCCATTCTGGCCTGAAATTCTCGAACTCGCGGCCCGTTGTTATGACATGGTAGAGTTGGGATATCTTGGTGCTGATATTGTTCTTACTCCCGATCGTGGTCCAATTCTTTTAGAGCTCAATGCTCGTCCTGGCCTGGGAATTCAGATCGCAAATCTTGCGGGCCTTGTTCCTCGTTTAGAGAAAATTCGTTTAGAAGCTCCCAAAAATCTGCTAGCTAAGGAGCGGGCGGAATTTTCAATGAAGCATTTCTAAGCTTAAGATTCTTCAAAAATAACCCACTCATTTCAGTCAGTTATCACTTTAATCAAATTGATTTGATTAAAGCGTCCTTAATCTAAATTATCTTCCTTAATAATCCGATAAGTCCTTCAGGAATTCAGATGGATAACGAGCTTATCATTATGAAGATAATGAAGATTATTTTAAAAACTCTCTCCAGTCATCGCATGGAACAGCGATCTGCTGACTCGTTCTTTTTTTATAAAGGAATGAACCATGCTTAAGAATTCACTCTACGTTGGTGTAGCACTTATGGCGGCCTTTCTCATTCGAGTGGCCTCGGTTCAATTGTCAGCAGACAAGCCAGCAGTAGAAGAAGATGAAGTAGAAGTTCAAATCACTCCAAGAAAAATCAAAAAACGTAGGCCTGCTTCAGTTGATGTGCCAAAACCAAGAATGCAACCTCAACGTGAAAGAGCAGATCGCGCTCCTCGTATGATGCAAACTTTCGAACCCCGTGCGGAAGAGCCAGTAGATGAAGAGAGAATGGCAGTCGGTGGAGGACAAGAAGAAGCTCCAATGCCGATGTCCGTTGGATCATACAGTGCTGATGCGACTTATGTACCTAGTAGTAATAGTGGTGGAGGAAGCCGAAGTGTTGCTTCTGGTTCAAGAGTAGGAAGTGTTTCGAATGCACCTACGACTTCGACATCAGGATCTAAAACAACTGGTTCATCTCAATTTGGTGGTATCACTGGTAGCTTAGGTGGTGGCGGTGGTCTTGCATTTGGTAACGTAGGATTTACGACTGGATCGTCGTCTTCAACAACCGGATCATCAAGTTCAGGTAGCAGTTCTACAACAGGATCGACGACATCAGGAACAACTGGTTCAACAACTTCTGGTACTACAGGGTCTACAACGAGTTCAACTTCGAGTGGTTCGTCGTCATCTGGATCTTCGTCTGGAACTTCGTCGTCTGGTACGACAACTTCAGGGACATCTACCGGTAGTACGACTTCGGGTACAACAACTTCCGGTACAACAACTTCCGGTACAACAACTTCTGGAACTACTACTTCCGGTACAACAACTTCTGGAACTACTACTTCGGGCACAACTACATCAGGTACGACAAGTGGTACTGGTGGTACAACGACATCAGGAACTACAACTTCCGGTGGAGGTTGGGTGACTGTGGCCGGGGCTTCTTCAGGATCTACTTCAGGTTCAACTTCCGGAACGACTACATCAACTACTACTAGTGGTGCAGGTGGATCTACTACATCTACAACAACAAGCGGAACAGGTGGAACAACTACCTCGGGAACTACAACAAGTGGTACTGGTGGAACAACTACTTCTGGTACAACAACAAGCGGAACTGGCGGAACAACAACCTCTGGTACAACCACCAGTGGTACGGGTGGTACAACATCTGGTACACCAGCTACACCTCCAACTTGTTCGGCAACGCCTTCAACAGGTGCCTACAGTAGTTCAGTGTCAGTAACCATTACTTGTGATGCTCCATCTAATATCTTCTATTGTGTTAGCAATGCCGCTTGTTCTTCAGGAACAGCGTGTGACCCTGAAGCCTCAGGAATTGCATATTCTTCACCAGTAACAATTGGTGCAGTTGATGGTGCATACTGCTTGAGCTTTTACGGTACAGCAACATCATCAGGACTTGATTCAACAATTACTGATTTAAGTTATGACATCAATAGTGCACTTCCTCACTTAGAAGTGACGAACACAAAAACATATTTCCAAACGACAGAACTTTACGGAAGAGATGACAATATTCCATCGAACATCTGGACATCAATAGTGAGTGACGACTTCGCTCCAACTGGAATCTCTGTAGGTATGGTGAACCTAAAAACTCACGATCCTGCGGCCACTACTTGTGAAGATGTCGTGACAAACTATGTGAGCTACCCAGCTCCGACTCCAGATCCTTTCTTTGAATGGATCACAGGAGTTGATCCCGAAACTGGATCTTTAAGTCCATCATCACAAATTGATTTACCATTGGTTCTCGCGAAACTTGAATACGGCGATAACTTCATCGTAACGTGGATTAGAAACTCATCTTACTCACCGGCAACCTATTCTTGTTCAACTACGAAAGTGCACTTGGAAGATTTTGATTACTTCCAGGCCGATAGCTCTCACGGTGAAACGGGAACTCAGTATGTAAGAGAGTTTTCAGGTGGATTTACTGCTTACGGTTTCTTTGAACCTACAATCGATAATCCTCCATCAAGAGGTCCAGCAGGGGAGAGTGCTGAAGACAAATCAGGTGAAAGATTAGAAAGTGGTCTGTTCAGTATCTTCTACTAATTTTTTGATGGCCCAAGACATTCTAAATCTTATTCAATTGCGGATTAAAATTAAAAAGATTTTTTTAATATCCCGATAAGTCTTAAAGAATATCAATGGGATATAAATTGAAATTACGGAACTCTCACTCCAAATTTCTTAAGACTCTTTGTGCTGCATTCGCAGTCATCAATATTTTTTCTTATGCATATGCAGAATCGTTAAGCTATTCCGGAAGACTTGTTAACACAAACGGCTCACCAGTTGTGGGTCCGGTAAATTTAAAATTTGATCTCGCTAGCACGGCCGATACATCAACCATTCTTTGTACTCAGCAAATTTCTAACGTTGCTCTGACAAATGGCGTGTTCCATGTGAAGCTTGATTTAAATTGTGGAGCACAAACTTTATCTCAAGTACTCGCTACTATACCATCTCCAGATACGGCCGCTATTCGAGTAACCAATGAAAGTGCAAGTAAAGCATATTCATTTCAATCTCTTCATGCAGTTCCATCAGCACAAATTGCTCATGGACTCGCAAAGCTAAATGCTAATAACAATGAAGTTCTAACTTGGACAGGTTCTCAATGGGAACCAAAAGCAATTGTGGGCGCGACAGGTGGAACTGTTACATCAATTGTTGCTGGATCCGGTTTATCAGGTGGAACAATTACAAACTCGGGAACGATTGCCATTTCAAATAGTGGAGTAACTGATTCTCATCTCGCTGGTGGAATCACACGAAGTAAAATGGCCAATGGTACTGCCAATTATGTTCTGGTGAATGATGCTTCAGGAGTAATGGGTGAAGTTGCACAGCTTCCTCTGACTAGTGGTGGTACCGGATCAAATACGGCCGCTGGAGCTCGAACTAATCTTGGTCTTGGTACAGCGGCCGTGGCCAATATTGGTGATGGACCAGGAAATGTAATGTCTGCCTCAGCAGTTCCTAATTGCTTGGCGAGTGAAAAACTTCAAATGAGTGTTGGTCCGGTTTATTCTTGGACCTGTGTTCAGGATAATGATTCACTCGATGGAACTAAACTTCCTCTCGGTGGCGGTACGATGAGTGGTGCCATTGCCATGGGGAACAATCAAATTACAGGTCTTGCGGCTCCTGCACTCGGAACAGATGCTGCTACCAAAGATTATGTAGATACTAAAGTTGGTGCGGCCCCTGGAGATAATCTTGGTAACCACACCGCCACGACAAACTTGTCACTGGGAACTAATAGAATTTTTGTAGGTGATGGTGCTTGGAATACTCCATCAATTTCTTTCACGAGTAGTACTAATACTGGTATTGCTCAGAATGGTGGTAATATGACATTCACTTCTAGTGGCAGTCTTGCAATGACTCTTTCTGGAAGTTCACTTAATCTCAATGGTTCTTTTTCTCCATACATGAGGTTGGGAGGGGGAGTTTTTGATTCTTCAAATCCTGCCTATTCTTTCGGCGGCGATCCAGACACAGGGATGTTTAACTTATCTACGAACATTCTTGGTTTCACCACTGGTGGTGTGGAGAAAATGAGAATTCTCTCCACCGGTGAAGTGGCCATCGGTAAATCAACAGCAGCTGGCAAAGTTGATGTCGCTGGTGATATTGCCCTCGACGGAAAATTGAGAGTTAAATCGGACTCTGCAAATTATGTTGAATTCAGAGCTCCGGCGAGCCTTGGGGCAACTACAACCTATACGTTTCCTGCTACTGCAGGGACTTCAGGTTATGCTCTCACCACAAATGGTTCAGGTATATTGTCGTGGTCACCAGTTGCAACAACCGCTTC
Source organism: Peredibacter starrii (assembly GCF_034259205.1). Classification (GTDB taxonomy): domain Bacteria; phylum Bdellovibrionota; class Bacteriovoracia; order Bacteriovoracales; family Bacteriovoracaceae; genus Peredibacter; species Peredibacter starrii. The sequence goes on from NZ_CP139487.1 coordinate 940,547, forward strand.
AACGATTGGTGGAGATCTTTCAGGAACAATTGCCAACGCTCAGTTAGTTGCTAATTCAGTTGGTACTTCTGAGATCGCAGATGCTTCGGTCACATATTCTAAACTTAGTTTAACTGATGGAGATATTCCTCAAGCGAAAGTCGCCAATCTTGTAAATGATTTGGCCGGGAAGCAACCGCTTATTGCTGCTGGAACAATGGCACAATATTGGAGAGGAGACAAAACCTGGCAGACGCTAAACACATCAGTTGTGCCTGAAGGAACAAATCTCTATTTCTTGGATTCAAGAGTTCGCACGGCCCTCATGAGTGGTTATGCAGTTGGATCTGCAGTACCACTTGATGCTACAGATACTTTAATTGAAGCACTTGGAAAGCTTGAGGCGCAAATCATCGCCAATGATGCTGCCTTTGATAGTTCTGGAATCTGGAGTAAAAACTCATCAAATGTTTACTATACTAGTGGATATGTCGGAGTAGGAACGAGTACTCCCATCTCTCCTTTGAATGTCGAAAAAACCTACACTGTGAATTCGACCGATGAAGAGTATGGAATGTATGTTAAGACAGCATTTCAAGAGAACAGCACGAATTGGAAGGCCGGAATACGTGCCAATACATATCCAGCTCATGCAAGTGGCTCACTTACAAAAATCATTGGTATGCAGTCTTTAATCCAAGGTGGAGTAAGCGGAGGAACGACGACAGATGCTAGTGCAGTTTGGAGTCGAGTTGATACAGTGACAGGACAAACCATCACAAATGCATATGGTTTTTATGTGGAAAACGGAGCGGGAACAGGTTCGCCAATCAACCAGTTCGGTCTATATGTTCAGGCCCTAACAAAAGGCTCTGCGGATAATTTTGCGATTTATACCAGTGGTGGCACTAAAAGTTATTTTGGAGGTAATGTTGGTATTGGAACAACTGCTCCTCAAGCTGCCTTGGATGTAAATGGTGGTATCAAACTCGGATCGATGACAACTTGCGGGGCCGCTCAAGAAGGTTCTCAGCGTTATAATTCTACTCTTAAAATCATGGAGTTTTGTAATGGCACTGTTTGGGGAGCCATTGGAGCTCCGGCCATTCCAACCGGTGCAATCATGGCCTTTGATTTAACTTCTTGTCCATCAGGTTGGAGTGAATACACAGTTGCTCGCGGACGCTTCCTTCGCGGTATCGACAATGGTGCTGGACAAGATCCAAGTGGTACACGAGCTCCTGGTAGCTATCAAGCTGATGCTGTTCAAGATCACACTCACCATGTAACTGGTGAAGGTGGGGGTTATAACAACGTGGTTGCTTTCCAAGATACCAACCCTGATTCAACCTACGGCTCAGGTGGAAACCCTGGAAGCCGTGGTGATGTTTATATTGGTGTTGGTCCAATGAGAACAGGTAACACCGCCGTTGAGACTCGTCCTCGAAACGTGGCCGTTCTCTATTGTCGAAAGAATTAATTTGTTAAGTGTGATGACATTGCACTCATCCTCAATTTTAAAATTCCGCTTGTCATAATATGCTAATTTGTAAAATTTTCTTTAAAAAATTCCAAACTTTCAGTCGATATATCTTCTGAATTTTAAACCGTCTCAAGGAATGCCTGAAATGGGCGCTAGATATCAACTGGGAATTTTCTTTTTTCTCATTTCAACTGCGCAGGCAGGAGATTCTCTTAGCTACTCTGGCCGAATTGTGAATACAAATGGTTCTCCTGTTGTCGGTCCGGTAAATTTAAAATTTGAACTCGCCAACTCTGTTGATTCAACTAATATTCTCTGCTCTCAGCAAATCACTAACGTTTCCCTAACAAACGGTGTGTTTCACGTAAAGTTAGATTTAAATTGTGGGGCCTCCACTCTGAATCAAGTGCTGAGCGCCATTCCTTCGACTGAAACTCCGATCATTCGTGTAACAAATGAAACTGCAGGGAAAACATATTCCTTTCAGGCGCTGCACTCAGTTCCTTCTGCTCAAATTGCTCATGGACTTGCAAAATTAAATGCAAACAATAATGAAGTTCTTACCTGGACAGGTGCGAAGTGGGAACCTAAACCAGTTAGTGGTGCCGCTGGCGGAACAGTCACAGAAATCATTGCCGGCTCCGGTCTCTCAGGTGGGACAATCACAAACTCTGGAACTATCTCAATTGCATCTGGTGGGGTAGCGAATTCTCATCTTGCTGGGGGAATTGTTCGTTCCAAACTTGTAAGTGGAACCGCTAATTATGTGTTAATCAATGACGGGTCTGGGAACATAAGTGAAGTGGCACAACTTCCTCTCTCACAAGGTGGTACAGGTGCTAATACCGCCGCGAATGCTCGAACAAATTTAGGATTAGGTTCTGCTGCAACGGCAACTATTGGCTATGCGGCCGGAAATGTTTTGCCTTCGGATAATATTCCGGTTTGTCTCCCAACTCAGAAACTACAGTTTACAGGATTAGGTCCAACTTATTGGGGATGTGCCGCCGATGTAGATACGACATCTGATCCAACTAAGTTACCACTCGCAGGTGGTGTAATGACCGGTGAAATTAATATGGGAGTGAATAAGATTATTAATCTTGGAGCACCGATTAATCTTACTGATGCCGCCACAAAGGCCTATGTCGATAACCAAGTTGGAAGTGTTAGCAGTGGAGTGACTGGAGCATGGGTGAGCGTGCCTCTTTCTGATACTGATGAATATGACCTTAATTGCCGTTATCAGTTTACTATCTCAGGTAGTGTTATCGTGGCAAACGTGGTGCGAACCAATGCGATTCAACATATCTTCAATACGATGAATAGTAATACTACAATGACGTATTATTCTGTGCCTAACACTAACAAAGCGACTGCTCAATATCATCAGGACAACTGGTCGAACAATCAAATCTCCGCAAACATGACTGTAACTAGTGTGATGAAAAACTGCGGACCTACCACTCCGGTTCCGAACTCGATTGTTGATGCTGATACCGGCACTCGAATCCAGGTAGAAGCCTCATCGAATGAAAACAGTATCCGTTTTGATACGGACGGAACGCAGAAGATGATCATCAACGCTACCGGAGAAGTGGGGATTGGAACTACGACTCCTGTCGATAAATTAGATGTGGTAGGAAACGTTGCTCTTACAGGTAAACTAAGACTAAAATCAACTACCGCCAACTTTGTAGAACTTAAAGCTCCAAACGCGTTGGCCGCGACTTTGATTTTTAATCTACCTGGAGTGGCCGGAACTTCAGGGCAGGCCCTCGTTACTGATGGCGCAGGAAATTTATCATGGGCGACAGTTGCAACCAGTGCCACTGCCGTGGGTGGCGATCTCTCTGGAACAGTATCAAATGCGCAGATTCTTGCTGGCTCAATAGTGGATGCGGACATTTCTGCCAGCGCCGCCATTGCTCAGTCTAAAATCAGTGGTCTTGCCTCCTCTCTTTCAGGAAAAGAGCCAACCATTACTGCTGGTACAGCGGCCCAGTATTGGAGAGGAGATAAGTCCTGGCAGACACTAAATGGTGTTGCTGTTGGAAATACGGCGGTCGGAAATATTGCGGCCACAAATGTGCAGGCGGCAATCAACGAATTAGATTCTGAAAAGCAACCTCTCATTATTGCAGGAACCACTGCTCAGTACTATCGCGGTGACAAAACCTGGAGTTCATTACAAAGTGATGTCCAAGCTTTAGTCATGAATGGATTTGCAGTAGGAACGAATACTGCGCTTTCGAGTAGTGATACTCTTTCTGGGGCCCTCGGAAAACTTCAAGCTCAGATCAGTGCAAACCTCACAGCTTTTAATAATACCGCACAATGGAGTGAAAACGGAACCAGCGCTTATTACAATACTGGGAACGTAGGGATAGGAACATCGGCTCCCGCTCAAAAGCTTCACATTAATAGTGGTAACATTCGAGTTGATAATGGCTCAAATGCGACTATCTTCAACAGCGGTGGTATGTACTTTAGTGGGGTGCCTGGAGCAGGAACTCATACTAATTATGTATTTCGTCCAGGTTGGGGAAGTGGTGCCAATACTCTTGCAACAATAACAGTTCAGAATGCAAATACATCAGGTGGATATAACAACTGTGTTCATTTATCGAGTTATGGACCTTCATACTTCAGTTGTGGCGCCGTAGGTATAGGAACTGCCAGTCCTCAATCTGACTTAGATGTGAATGGAAGAATTCGAGTATCAGGCTCATCGCAACCAACTATGGAAATATATAATTCTGGAGCACCTGCAAACCAACGCTGGACTGAATTGTTTAGTGGTACTGACGGAGTCGTTGTTTTAAGGACAATGAATGATGCATACACGTCCGGTGCTACGATTTTTCATTCACACAGAAATGCCGGAACACATACCATTGATTATACTGTATTGGATGGAGATGTCGGAATTGGTTTTCGGCCTAGTTACAAATTTCACGCAAACGGTGTCGTCGCCGGAGTAGGTGCTTACGTTAATGCTTCAGACAGAAGATTAAAGAAAAATATCAAACCGATTTCTGATGCAGAAAAATTACTAACTTTGCAAGGTGTATACTTTGATTGGCGACAGGACGAATTCCCAAAAATGAATTTTGAGCAGGCCAATGATATGGGAGTAATCGCTCAAGAAGTGGAAAAAGTTTTTCCTGAAGCAGTAAAGACAGATAAGCAGGGTTACAAATCGGTAGCGTATTCCAAGCTCATTGCTCCTCTGATTGAAGTCACGAAAAATGAGCATCAAAAGATCAAGTCCCTTGAGCAAAAAGTTAGCTCTCTCTCAACTGCTAACGAACAACTTAGAAAAGAAAATGCCCTCATCAAAGGATATATTTGCTCTAAAGATCCTAAAGCGCTTTTGTGTAAATGATTGATTTTACAAAGAGTGAACACTGTTAAACACTTCTTAATTTATTCCTTGGAAATCCCGATAAGACTTTGAGAAATCAAAGGATTAGACCCAAAAAAATGGGAAAACTCTCACGCGTCTTTTATCATTTCTTATGTGGCTCTCTCATCGCCATCATCTCCGCTGCCTATGCGGAGTCGTTAAGTTATTCCGGCCGTCTGGTTAACACAAATGGTTCACCAGTTATGGGCCCTGTAGATTTGAAATTTGATCTCGCAAGCACGGCAAATACATCGACTATTCTTTGTACTCAACAAATCACAAACGTTTCACTTACTAATGGTGTCTTCCATGTGAAATTAGATTTGAATTGTGGTGCTCAAACTCTTTCTCAAGTGTTGGGTTCAATTATTTCACCGGATGCTGCCGCCATTAGAGTGACGAATGAAACTGCAAGTAAATCATATTCATTTCAGTCGCTACATTCAGTTCCATCGGCGGAAATCGCTCATGGTCTTTCAAAGTTAAATGCGAATAACAATGAAGTACTCACTTGGACTGGTTCTAAATGGGAACCAAAACCTATCGTTGGCGCGACTGGTGGTACGGTTACTGACATTACTGCAGGAACAGGATTATCAGGTGGAACGATTACGAACTCAGGTACTATAGCCATTGCAAATGGCGGAGTAACTGATACACATCTTGCCGGAAATATTTCTCGCTCTAAACTCGCTGCCGGGACCGCCAACTCAGTAGTTGTAACGAATGGTTCAGGAGTGATGACTGAAGTTTCACAACTTCCAGTTTCAAATGGTGGTACGGGCTCTTCAACTGCGGCCGGTGCGCGTACGAATTTAGGATTGGGTGATGCTGCTGTTGCGACGATTGGTTACGGTGCTGGTCAAGTTATGCCAGGCGAAGTTCCCATGTGTCTTTCTCATCAAAAACTTCAGATGAATTTAGGGCCAACGTTTTGGTCATGTGTGAATGATAATGATTCTCTGGATGCTACTAAACTTCCTCTTACTGGTGGAACAATGAGTGGCGCCATTGCGATGGGGAACAATCAAATCACAGGACTTGCGGCCCCGACGCTTGGAACCGATGCTGCGACTAAAGACTATGTTGATACGAAAGTCTCTACTGCTCCTGGAGATAATCTCGGTAACCACACAGCAACAACTAATCTCGCTCTTGGATCTAACAACATTACTGGTGTTGGCACAATTTCTATTGCTAATGGTGCATGGAATTCGCCAAGCATCAACTTTACAAGTTCACCTTCAACAGGTTTCTTCAATAATGGTGGAATCATAGGATTTTCTGCTAACGGAAGTCTTTCTATGAATCTTTCATCGTCAACCCTGATTATGAATGGTTCATTTGCTCCTTACCTGCGTCTTGGTGGTGGAACTTTTAATGCTTCAAATCCAACTTATGCATTTAATGGAGATCCCGATACAGGGATATTCAATCTTTCGACTGACATTCTTGGCTTCACAACTGGTGGAGTCGAAAAAATGCGTATTCTCGCTACCGGTGAAGTTGCGATTGGTAAATCAACAGCAGCAGGAAAACTTGATGTTGCCGGAGATGTTGCCCTGGAAGGTGCAGTAAGATTTAAGTCTGATAACGCAAACTATGTAACACTGAAAGCTCCAGCATCTCTGGGTGCTACTTTCAATTATACTCTTCCATTGACGGCTCCAACTGCGGGCCAAGTTCTTTCATCAAGTGCTGCTGGTGTTATGTCCTGGATCACACCAACTTCTTCTCCGATTACGACTGTCTTCGGAAGGACAGGGGCGGTGACTGCTACGGCCGGTGATTACTCTGGTGCTCTTATTACAAATACTCCAGCAGGAACAATTGCTGCCTCTACTGTACAAGGTGCAATTGATGAACTGGCGGCCGAAAAGCAAGCGGCAGATGCCACGCTGACTTCACTCGCTGCCTATAATACGAATGGAATCTTAGTTCAAACTGCAGCTGATACTTTCGCTGGCAGAAGTATTTCTGGTGTCGCAAATAGAACGTCAGTAACAAATGGTAATGGAGTTTCAGGTAACCCAACAGTAGACATTGATACTAATCTTCTTCCTTCACCTGCTGGTGGAGACGCTGGAAAATTTTTAAAAGCTTCTGGTGCCAATGCTTCTGCGTGGACCGCTCTGGCGGCCTTAGATATTACAAGTGCTCTGGGATTCACACCTGTTAATAAAGCAGGGGACACTTTAAGTTCCGGTACTTTCAGTTTTGGTGGGACAAGCCTTCTTCAAGTCACAAATAATCCCGTCAACGCTACTGATGTAACCAACAAACAGTATGTGGATGGACAAATTTCAGGAGCAGGAAACCAATGGGGTCTTGCAAGTGGTAATGTTTATCGAAGCACAGGTAACGTAGGGATTGGAACTTCAACTCCGGGTGCTCAGATTGAAGTGAGTGCAGTCAATTTGAGTCCTCGAGTAAAAGTCGTAAATACTTCAAGTTCAGGTGTAAGGTATCCAGGTTTTTCTGGAGTTAACTTCACTGGCGGTACTGCAGGATTTCCTGTTTTGGATTTATTAAACTCTCGCGGTACTGAGGCAGCTCCACTTCCAATCGTATTGGGTGACCCATTAGGGGCAGTGACAGCAATGGGAAACCAGAATTCTGGAAGTACGGCCTTCACGAATGCCGCTCAGATTTATTTTTCGGCGGATGGAAACTTTTCCGCAACAAGCACACCTGCAAATATCTACTTCCGAACGACTCCGGCCGGAGCAGTCAATAACGTAAACCGAATGACGATTACCTCGGGGGGCCTGGTCGGAATTGGTAACTCATCTCCAAATGCTTTACTTTCGTTAGGTGATGGCACCAGTGGTGATAAATTACTTAGAATAAATGAAACCTCTGCCACTCACAAACGCGCCTCTATGATGCTTGGACAATGGGAGATTGGACAGGATTCTCAACCTAACAATACACGCGATTTTTTTATTTTTGATGGCTTTCAATCTCAGCAACGTCTCGTCATTGGAAGTTCTGGGAATGTCGGTTTAGGCGTTAATAACCCTTCATATAAACTTCATGTCGGTCCAGGTAACTTCTTTCTAGAAAGTGGTCACCTTTTTGTTCGTCATAACAGTAATGAAGGTGGTGCGGTTCGTATTCAAAACATGCAGAAAACCGGAGCGCTTGTTAATGATTGGGTCATATATAACATGACGGGTGGATATAATAATGGACTTGCATTTTGGAGATACGCGGCCGATGGAACAAATCTAGGTCCTTCGATGAACTTACATGATAATGGAAACGTAGGTATCGGTACCAGTGCTCCTTCTGAAAGACTTGAAGTCATGGGTAACGTAAAAGGTGTGGCATTTCTCAATACATCAGACCGTCGCTTAAAAAGAGATATCGCGAGCATTCAAGATCCAATTGAAAAGATCAAACAACTTCATGGTGTAACTTATAAATGGAAGGAGAGTGGTGAGAAGTCAGTGGGCTTCATCGCTCAAGAAGTAGAAAAAGTATTTCCAGAATTGGTAAGAACAGACAAAGTAACTGGCATGAAATCAGTCCAATACTCAAACCTTGTGGCGGTGTTAGTTGAAGGTTTTAAAAAGCAATACGATCAAGGTGAGAAAGAAAAAGCAGAGCTTAAAAAAGAAATCGATCGCCTTAAGGCCGAAAACGAAGAGACCAATCGTAGACTAGATAGAATTGAAAAGGCCCTCCAGAAACACCCATAAATCCAATAACTTACAATGGTTATTAAGCCGTTCTTTAATTAAATAACTTTCTTTAAAATGCCGATAAGACTTCTGAAATATCAATGGGATATAACCGATGTCTGTGCGGTCTAAATTAACCTCAAAATTCTTAGTGATCACCGCCATCACATTCATTTCTTATGCATATGCTGATTCATTAAGTTACTCAGGTCGATTGGTGAATGCTAACGGCTCGCCGGTTGTGGGTCCTGTGAATTTGAAGTTCGATCTTTCGAGTACTGCCGATACTTCAACTGTTCTTTGCTCTCAGCAAATTTCAAGTGTAGCACTCACGAATGGTGTGTTCCATGTGAAATTAGATTTAAATTGTGGAGCTTCAACACTCTCACAAGTATTGGGCTCGATTGTTTCACCTGACTCGGCCGCCATTCGTGTAACGAATGAAACGGCCAGTAAGACATATTCATTTCAATCTCTGCACTCAGTTCCTTCAGCACAGATTGCTCATGGTCTTTCAAAATTAAATGCGAACAACAATGAAGTTCTGACTTGGACGGGTTCGAAGTGGGAACCAAAACCTGTTACGGGTGCAACTGGTGGAACCGTCACTGATATCACTGCTGGTACAGGTTTATCAGGTGGAACAATCACTAACTCTGGAACAATTGCCATCGCAAATGGTGGAGTTACCGATACACATCTTGCCGGAAATATTTCTCGCTCAAAGTTAGCAGCGGGAACTGCTAACTCAGTGGTCATCACCAACGGGGCAGGAGTAATGACGGAAGTCGGACAACTTCCAGTTTCAAATGGTGGTACAGGTTCTTCAACTGCGGCAGGTGCTCGCACGAATTTAGGACTAGGTTCAGCTTCCGTGGCCAACCTTGGCTATGCCTCTGGGAACGCTCTTCCTGCGGATAATATTCCTGTTTGTCTTCCGGCCTTCAAACTTCATTTCACCGGTGTGGGACCAACTTATTGGTCATGTGAAGCTGACAACGATACAAATTTAGATGCAACTAAATTACCACTTGCTGGTGGAACAATGACCGGCTCAATTGATATGGGTACTAAATCCATTATCAATCTCGCAAATCCTGTTGATCCTGCTGATGCTGTTAACAAGGCCTATGTTGATGCTCAGGTCGGTGGTTCATCTTCTTGGACTAAAAGTGGATCTGATATTTACAACAACAACTCAGGAATGGTGGGAGTTGGGCTTTCTTCTTTTTATCCTGATATGAAATTTCAAATTGAGACTCGCCCAATCAATGCAAACGGAAGAGCAATCAATGCGGATTTAAGACAGCATACTACGACCAATGGTACCTACGGCCTGCTAGGTGGTGTTTTCAAGGGGCAAACAACGATCGCAAGTGGTGTTACCAATGCCGGAAATTTAACTGGTACCTGGTCTGTGGCCTTTAGAAATAATCTTCCCGGAACTTTGGATAATGGAACACTTGCGGGTATCAAAGGCGATTACATTCAGTATGGACATTATAATAGCGAAGCCGCTTCAACTCCATTAACGACTGACGTCTATGGATTGTACTTATCTCCACATTATAAAACCGGAACGATCTCTAATCTCTACGATATTTATGTTCACTCGGGATCAGGTGGTGGATCGGTCTCTAACTATTATGGCTTGTACCTGCCTGGTTCGGCCAAGAAGAACTACTTTGAAGGTAATTTGGGTATCAATGTTTCTTCGCCAACAGAAAAGCTTGATGTGGATGGTAATATTGCGGCGACTGGAAAGCTTCGTCTAAAATCAACAACAGCAAACTATGTCGAGTTAAAAGCTCCTGATGCCCTCGCTTCTACTCTTACATTTAATCTTCCTGGCACAAACGGAACTTCTGGACAGGCCCTCATTACAGACGGTTCTGGAAATTTATCTTGGTCAACAATTTCAGCTTCTGGAACTTCAGTCGGTGGGGATTTAACCGGAACAGTTTCAAATGCTCAAATTGCGGCAGGAGCGATTGTTGATGCTGACATTTCTGCAAGTGCTGCCATTGCTCAAACAAAGATTAGTGGGCTTGCGGCTTCATTCACGGCCAAGCAAGATTTTATCACGGCCGGAACAACAGCTCAGTATTGGAGAGGGGACAAGTCTTGGCAGACTCTCAATACAACCGCAGTTGCAGAAGGAACAAACTTATACTTCTTAGATTCACGTGTGCGTGCAGCGCTTATGGCGACTTATGCAACTGGTTCCGCTCTGCCAGTAAGTACATCGGATACTCTTCTTCAAGCACTTGGAAAATTAGAAGGTCAAATCGTTGCCAACAAAGCAGCCTTTGATGGCTCTGGGGTGTGGAGTAAAAACTCTACAAATGTTTATTACAACGGCGGGAATGTTGGGATCGGGACGAATACCCCTGTCCAGGCACTGGATGTGAGAGGTTCGATCTCTGCCCTAGGACGAATCTATGACGACACAGGGGCCTCTCTAGAATTAGGTATCTCAGGAAAAGCAACTTCTATCAACGATGGTGAGCTTCAAATTTCTTCTTCAGGATATGTTGGTGTAGGTACTACGAATCCTCAAGCTCGTTTAGATGTGGACGGTTCTCTACAATTAGGCCGCGCAGTTGATAATAGCACCTCTCGCTATTTAAATATTCAAACCGGTACTGATACCAATAATGCTGGTAATGGATTCGCAAATGGGGATTCTGTTATCAGGTTAGATGGAGGTGCCAACTCTGGAACGAACACTCTACATCTTTTTGGGAATGGATCTCGAGTTCTTAATCTGGATCTGTTTGATGGTAGCTTGTTTGTTGCAAATAAATTAGGAATCGGAACAGCGGCCCCATCAGGACGTCTCACTGTCTCGAGCCAAGGTAACACTCTTACAGATTATACGGCCCGTTTTCAGAGTAGCGGGACAGTAGCTGGAGCTGGTGGTATTTTATTTGATCAAAATTCAGCTTATTCATTCAAGCTTCATACAGAGGGGACTTCTGCCACTTCTGGTCGAATGGTTTTCAGTTACATCAATCCAACAGATGGAACTGTTACAAATGACAACATACTGACCTTAGGGCGCGGTTTTGTGGGGATTGGAACAAACGTGCCAGTTACGTTGCTTTCAAATATCCCGAACACCGATTCGTGGAGCAACGTAGGAGATGTGAACGGCACCGGACAAAATACTCAGTCATTCAGCTGGAAAACAAGTGCTGCAGGCTATTCTGCGGCGATCATCAATACCAATTCTGGCGTCACAGGTAATGGTCTTCAAGTAAGAACGACAGGCACATCTTCCGGTCATAATATTTTCACTGCGGGTACTGGAGTCGCTTCAGGAGCTAATACGGATATTTTCAGCGTAAGAGGTAATGGTACTGTCGGTATCAATATGATTACTCCACAGGCCGCACTCGATGTGAATGGATATTCTGCTTCTCCAGGTGTCGGGACCATGAGAATTAGAAACTCCTATAACTCAGGTGGATCTCGATACTGGCAAATTGGGCCAGACGGAAATGGTAGCGGAAACTTTGTGGTTTACACTGATGGTCTTGCTGGCGCCTATATCGTTTATGGTCAGACGGCCTGGAGTTCAAGTTCAGATAGACGTCTTAAAAAGGAAATCGAGCCAATTGAAGACTCGCTTTCAAAAATCATGCAACTCAATGGTGTGACCTATAAATACAAGAAGGACAAAGAGTCTGATCCAAGAAAGGCAGGTGTGATTGCCCAGGAATTGAAAAAGGTTCTACCTGAAGCAGTGACGGAGGCCGATGGTTACTTATCAGTTAAATATACCGAGATCATTCCACTTCTTATCGAAGGTATCAAAGATCTCTTCAAAGAGAATAAGCGTGAGATAGCTTCTGTCAAAGCTGAGACAGATGCACGAATAAAAAAATTAGAAGCAGAGAACGCCGCTCTCAAAAAACAAAATGCTGAAATGAATGCTCGCCTTGATCGAATCGAAAAGTCCTTAAACCGTCCTTAAGTTTACCTCCGCTTTGTCTTCAATAAAGCACAATCTTTAACAACTCGTTAATAATTTTCTGTGCTGCCTTATACTTATTCAGGGACGAATAAGAAGAGGTAGTTCTTGAAAAAAACTAAACGGCTTAATAATGCATTTTTTTGTGTTGTGGCCTTGTTAATTTCCGGTCATGCGAGTGCAGAATCGTTAAGTTACTCAGGACGATTGGTGAACTCTGATGGGTCACCAGTGACCGGACCGGTAGATTTAAAATTTGAAGTTGCTTACTCCGGTTCCACCGGTACTATTCGATGTACCTCCGATGTAAATGCTGTCTCACTCACGAATGGAGTTTTTCACGCAAAACTCGCATTCATTTGTCCGACCTCTTCCTTATATGAAGTATTAAGTAGCGTTCCTGCAGGAGAGGACGCGGTTATGCGTGTGACGAATGAAACGGCCGATCCCGATAGAGTTTATTCTTTTCAGACCATCAACGCTGTTCCTGTCGCTCAAATGGCCCATCAACTTCCTAAAATGGATGCAACTAATGATCAGGTTCTTACTTGGACAGGATCCAAGTGGGAACCGAAATCCGTCACAGGTGCTACTGGCGGAACTGTGACTTCTGTCGCAACAGGTTCCGGATTAACAGGTGGACCATTTACTACGACCGGAACGATTTCAATCGCCACTGCCGGAGTATTGGATTCACATCTGGCTTTCGGAATTGCGAGAGCAAAACTTGCAGGTGGAACTCCTAATTATGTTTTAGTAAACGATGGAAGTGGTGCTTTAACTGAAGTAGCACAACTTCCTCTCACCCAAGGTGGAACTGGCGCCAACACTGCTGCACTTGCTCGAACAAACTTAGGACTGGGGAACGCGGCTGAATCCAACATTGGATATTCCTCTGGAAATGTGATGCCAGGTGATGGTGTGCCTGTCTGTTTGTCCTTTCAGAAATTGCAATTCACCGGAACTGGGCCGACTTATTGGTCATGTGCCGTGGATAATGATTCGGCAGATGCATCGAAATTACCATTGGCCGGTGGAACGATGGCCGGTGCCATCAATATGAATAATAATTTTATTACAGGTGTTCGCTCTCCATCTGATCCTGGTGATGCTGTTAATAAGGCCTACGTAGATGCACAGGTGAGTGGCTCATCATTTTGGACATCGAATGCTTCAAATTTGTCTTACGGATCAGGAAATGTTGGAATCGGAAATTCTTCTCCCGCCGAAAAACTTGATGTTACCGGGAACATTGCTCTAACGGGTGGATTAAAACTTCAATCGAGCAGTACCAATTATGTCACGTTAGCAGCACCAGCTGCCTTAAGTGCCAACATTACTTACACTTTACCATTAACGGCCCCGAGCAATGGACAGATTCTTTCTTCGTCAGCTGCTGGAGTCATGAGTTGGATTACTCCAGCAAGTGCTATCACAAATGTCTTTGGTAGAACAGGTGCTGTGTCTGCGGCATCAGGTGATTACAATGCTTCACTTATCACGAACTCACCATCGGGAACTATTTCAGGAACTACAGTTCAAGCGGCGTTAAACGAACTCGATACTGAGAAGCAAGCGGTGGATGCCACACTCACAGCACTCGCGGGCTACAATACAAATGGAATTCTTGTTCAGACCGCCGCTGATACATTTGCGGGAAGGAGTATTGTAGGGGTCACGAATAGAACGAATATTACCAATGGAAATGGTGTTTCAGGAAACCCTACAATAGATATCGACACGACCTTATTACCTTCGCCGAATGCAGGCGATATTGGGCGATTTTTAAAGACCACTGCCGCCAACACTTCGGTATGGAGCTCACTTGCTTCCGGCGATATCACTACCGCTTTGGGTTTTACTCCAATTAATAAGGCAGGGGACACCATTGCTTCTGGGACTCTGGAATTTAATTCAGCAGGGATTTTAAAACTTTCGAATCCCCCAGTGAATCTAACAGATGCCGTGAATAAACAATATGTGGACAATCAGATCACTGGTGCAAGCAACCAATGGTCTTCCTCAAGTGGAAACTTGTATCGTGCTACTGGAAATATAGGTATTGGAACGACCTCGCCAACTGTTCCTCTGGCAATTGGTGGAAGTTTATTTGCAAATACCTCAAATCAAATTCACATCGTTAATACAGGAACATTTAGTAGAATTGCTTTTGGTGAAGACCTCAATAATTATGGTGAAATGATCTGGAGTGATATCAGTGATCACATCTCGTTTAATACCAAAAGGGCAGGTTCAAGTTTTTCGAATGCGTTGGTTGTCAGAGATGACAAGGTCGGTATCGGAACTGCTACACCAGGAAGTGCTCTGGATATTACCAAAACAGATCCTATTGTTAGAGTTAAAAACATCGGTGGTGATATTGGCGGTATGTTTTTAATGAATTCTGTAAATGCTGGGTGGCTAGGAATGTTTAACCCTAATTCTTCCACGACTTTTGGAGTCATTCCTACTTTAACATCTAAGACATATCTGGCCTGGGATAATTCGGGAAAAATTGGATCGGTCTCGAATACATTCACGACTGGGAATCCAGGATCACCTGTTTATCGAAACTTGCTGGATGACGGTTCTGGAAAAATGGGAATTGGAACCTCTTCTCCTACCGAAAAACTTGATGTGAGTGGTACTGCCACTATGAACGCTTCCACTGAGGGCATATCAACTTACGCGACCTCAGGAACCACATATACGATTTTGGATTCTTCACTAAATATTCGGCGTATTACCTTGAATGCAAATGCGACCATCAATTTACCTGCTTTTGCTTCAATGTGGCCCAAGGTTTACACACTCACCGTTTTCTTGAAGCAGGATGCAGTTGGATCACGGACCGTTAATTTTAATGGTAATGGTGGGGATACAGTGAAGTGGGATAGTGGGGCCGCCCCTTCAATCTCACTGACTGCGAATAAGATAACTATCGTACAATTCACAAAACCTTCAGATGAAACTGTATGGTATGGATCTAAGGTATGGCAGGAAGACTAAGTTTATTTATCTTTGCCGTCTTAATTTTTCTTCTCTTCTTTGAGAGTGTGCACGCTTTTACGGGCACTCGCATGCGCAGACCTCAAAATGCAGATATACCGATGATCATGATCTGGAAAACTGACAATCCTGGTACTACAGCGAGTAATCAGATTCAATTACCTCTGGCCGTAGGTGCTACCTATAATTTTACTGTTGAATGGGGAGATGGAACGACGACGATCATTACGGCTTACAACCTTACCGCTGCTACTCACACTTATGCTACGCCCGGAACTTATACTGTTAAATTGAAAGGAATTTTTACAAGACTTCGATTTAATAACGGAGGCGATCGCGAAAAGCTCTTAGATATCACTCAGTGGGGATCGAATCGCTGGACCAGTATGGCCGAGGCCTTCTATGGTTGCACCAATTTACAGATTAGTGCTGTCGATGCCCCCGTATTTAAAGTACCGGTAAGCATGGCAAGTATGCTTCGAAAAACGACGAATTTTAATAGTTCAATCGGTCACTGGGACACAAGCAAAGTAACCAGCATGTTCTATATGTTTGGTGATGCTGCCAACTTCAATCAGAATATTAGCTCTTGGGATACGTCAGCTGTCAATGATATGGGTGGTATGTTTGCAGCAGCTTATGCTTTCAATCAACCTATCGGCACTTGGGATACTTCGTCCGTCATTAGCTTTGTATCAATGTTTAGTAATGCAACAGCTTTTAATCAAGATATCGGTGCATGGAATACTTCTTCCGCTACAAATATGAGCGCAATGTTTTTTCTCGCTTCAGCGTTTAATAAAAATATTGGTTCATGGAACACTTCTGCTGTTACGAATATGTCCAATATGTTCAATGGAGCTTTAGCATTTAATCAAAATATTAGTTCTTGGAATACGGCCGCTGTTATCTATATGAATGGGATGTTCCAAGTCGCCATGTCCTTTAACCAACCAATAGGTTCATGGAACACTTCTAGTGTTACAAACATGTCTTCTATGTTTAGTAGGGCCTATGCTTTTAACCAACCACTCAATACATGGAACACATCTGCTGTTACTAATATGAGTGGAATGTTTTATACAGCATTGGCCTTCAATCAATCCCTTAATTCTTGGGTCACGAGCAGTGTAACAAATTTAAGCGCAATGTTTCAGAATGCCTCTGCTTTTAATGGATCAATTGGTAATTGGAATGTGTCCGCAGTTACGAACATGAACTCGATGTTCAGTGGAGCTTTAGCGTTTAATCAACCCATTGGTACATGGAACACTTCAGCTGTCACAGATATGAATTCAATGTTCAGTGGGGCATCCGCTTTCAATCAACCAATTGGAACTTGGAATACTTCTTCTGTACAATTTTTTCAGTCAATGTTTAGAACTGCGACTTCATTTAACCAGGACATTTCGACTTGGAATACCTCTTCGGCCCTCGTTTTGAATTCGATGTTCCAAGGTGCCACGTCCTTCAACCAACCAATCGGTTCTTGGAATACATCAAGTGTCACGAACTTTGGATTTATGTTCACAGGAGCGTCAGCTTTTAATCAACCTCTTGCTGCATGGAACACTTCTTCTGGAACGACCATGAGTTCAATGTTTCAAAATGCCACGGCCTACAATCAAAACTTAACCGGATGGACAGTAAATCCTAATGTGACTACTTGTAGTAGTTTTGAAAATTCCGCTGCCTGGACGCAAATCCCTGCCTTCGCAAATTGTACGCCATAATCTTATTTTAAATTTTCGATGATGGAATAAAACTCAGGAACAGTTTGAGAAAGCATCAAGCTTCTTCTCAATGGCTCTGCACCTTCGATTCCTTCCAGCATGAATCTCGAAACAGACTTACTTTGCTTTAAAAGCCCACGGACAGAAATGTTCTCAGACTCCAGGAGAGTCCTATATTCATGGAAGAAGTGTTTGATCTTGGCGAAGGTCTCTTCTTTAGTTGGTTCAAAATAACCACGGCGATAATCTTGAGCAATCCATGGAGCTTTAAGAGCACCACGAGCAATCATAACACCGTGACAGCCGGTTTCTTTCAGCATGCGATCGATATCTGTTGTTTTCCAAATATCACCATTACCAATGATTGGAACTTGAGAAAGCTCAACAGCACGTTTGATAAATTCCCAACGAGCAGGGGCCTTGTACATATCATCACGAGTGCGTCCGTGAACGGTGATCATCTCGACACCTTCATCATTTAGCATCTTGATAGAATCTTCAAAGCCATTGGTATCGTTATAACCAATTCTGATTTTACAGGTAAAGCGACCAGTATAGTTCTGACGAACTGAACGAACCAGACCTCTGAGCGAAACAAGATCAGTCAAAAGAAACGATCCACCACGGTTTTTACAAACTGTAGGAGAAGGACAACCAATATTCATGTCCATCCAAGGAATCTGAAGTTCTTCCACTTGCTTCACCATCTCAACCGTGAAGGCCTTATGAGAGGTGAGGATCTGAAACATGGTCTTATCTTGAATCCAAGGGATCTCAAAAATATCTTTCCCGAAATGCTTAATGAGATGCTTATTAGGATATTTACCCGCAGACGGAACTCGCAAGAAGTCACAGGCAAGCACGTCCCACTCAGGATAAAGCTTCTGTATGGTCTTACGAAATGAATCGTCCGTAATGCCTTCCATCGGCGCGAAGAATAGAGAACCGTAGGGAACGGGAGCTAATTTTCTCATCGCCACTCTTCCTCTTTCCAAATGCCATAACCCAACATCACAGTCAGAAGAACTAATTTGAAAACATCAGTACCAATATAGAGCTTGTGATAAAACTGGTGGGCCTGTTGAAGATCAGGATATTCAGCAACACCTGTGAGACCCATAAGATCAGCGGTCTTCCAAAGTTCTGTAACGTGAGTCAGCTTCGGTGTGAGGAACGCGAAGTAAGTCATCGCGATCAACCACGCTACGATACTCATCACTAGAAGTGGAAGGGCCTTTTTATTTTTTGTCACTTGATAGGCAAGGAGAGCAACTAAAATGGAACTAACAAAAACTTCCAAATTGTTCAGCTTAGAGAAAACAGCAATACCTAAATCGCCGGCCTTAAAAAAGATATCAATCGTTCTGAAAACAGTGGGGATAACAAAGATATCGACTAATACCGTCCAACCCCACCACATAGCTGTGAGGACTAAAAACTTAGCGTAAATGAGACGGCGAATGGTCATGACATGGGAGTATCAAACTAACTTAAAACCGTCATCACCAACTTACGAGGCGTGGCATTCTTTCTAAACTCGCAGAGGTAAATTCCCTGCCAAGTTCCAAGGTTAAGCTTTCCATTGGTAATAGGGATTGTGACCGAACTACCAACTAACAAAGACTTAATATGGGCGGGCATATCGTCTGGACCTTCTACCGTGTGCTGGTAGAAAGGTTGATTTTCGGGGGCAAGTTCATCAAAGCTTCGGTCCATATCATGTCGAACGGTTTGGTCGGCATTTTCATTGACCGCTAATCCGGCCGAGGTATGCAGGATGAACACGTGAAGAAGTCCGGCATCTGGGAGAGTTCCCACAGCTTTTAGGACCTCGTCAGTGATGATGTGGAAACCTTTTTTAAATACAGGAAGAGTAAGAAAGAATTGTTTGGTCATAAAAAAAAAGGCCCCTTATAGGGGCCTTATCGGAATTATTCGTCAGCACCTTTATCTGGATCCATTTGAGACTGCATATAATTCTGAACGCCAACGGCCTTAATCAGGTCACGCTGAGTTTCAAGCCAGTCAATGTGGTGTTCTTCAGACTTAAGGATTGAAAGGAAAAGATCACGAGTAGCGTAGTCGTGTTCAGACTCGGCTTGCTGGATACATTTTTTTAGATGAGGAACTGCTTCGTATTCAACCTCAAGGTCAGCAGCGATCACTTCAGTGATGTCAGTACCAACGCGAAGTTTGTTAAGCTTTTGAAGGTTAGGAAGACCTTCTAAGAATAGAATACGCTTAATCACCATATCAGCGTGCTTCATCTCATCGATTGAAGCTGCATATTCTAATTTCCCGATTCTCTCGAGGCCCCAGTTTTGAAGCATACGAGCGTGTAGAAAATATTGGTTAATAGCAGTTAGTTCTTTTGTGAGAACAGAATTTAGAGCGTCGATAATTGCAGGAGAGCCTTTCATATTCACCTCGAGAAGTTGTAATTGAATTAATTGTAGAAGAGGTGAAATGAAGAATCAAAAAAGTTCAACAGACCTAAGATTTGTTTGAACTGTCTTTCATTTCGTAGGGTGATTTAGCGCTGTGTTCGAGTAGGGTAGAAACAGCATCTTCAACGCATGTACCGCAATCTGAGCCAACACCAAGGGCCTTCAAAATCTCTTTGGGATTATTTGAGTTCCGAGACGTAATTGCGTCTTGGATTTGTTTTTCAGTGATGCCTTTACAGATACAAACGTACATAATGCGTGCGCCTTCCTATTGACCGCAGTATACACATGTTCGGCATATCTAACAATTGTATTAGTAAATATTTATTCGTTTGAAGGTTTAAACGTAATTTCGCAGGGTTACTGGCCCGAGCGAAGCCTTTCGATCAGGCGAAACATACCCAAGGTCGACATAGACCACTTAAGTTTATCCGTCATGATGGCCTCATGAAGCTCATCCAGGGTGTATTCCTTAAGGCCCATAATAGTGTCCTCACCATCTGGGTTCGGTAGCTTTGAGTGGATCAAATTGCGGGCGATAAAGAAGTGTTGAGCGTGATTAATCGTGCCTGAACCATGAAGAGTCATCAATGGTTCAAGAATGCCGGCCTTATAACCAATCTCTTCCTGCATTTCACGCTGAGCATTTTCTTCTGGGGTTCCTTTGTGGTGCTCAAGAATTCCTGAAACGGGCTTGATTCTGAAGGGTGGATTCTCGTGAGGACGCTTTTCTTCAATCAAAATGATTTTACCGTCCTCAGTAATGGGAAAAACAATCACTCCATGAGGGAAGTAGGCGCGCTCCCACACGATGCCGTTGATTTTTTCTTCGGTGACTCGAATGATCTGACCCTTATAAACTTCTTTTTCCATATTTCTCCAGGAGTGTTTCAACTGCTTTTCCGATAGAGGAAGTGATCTCGTGTTCAGCATCTTCCACTTCATTCCATCCTACATGAATGCCATTCTGTTTTAACTTTTCAATTTCACTGATGGCACTTTTTGCTGTGACGATTTCATCTTTCATTCCGTGAATAGCTTCCATTGGAAAAGGCAGTGGTTCATAAATCAATGTCGTTCTGAATTCACAACTAAGACCAATCACTAATTCTGTTTCTTTAATTTCTTTTCCGACGAGAGGAGCGAGATAACCGCCCTGAGAAAAACCAATGATAGTGAGTGGAAGTTTATTTGGATTCTCGATTTCCAATAAATCTCGCAGCCAAAATTTAGCGAGGTCCTGATTCAAAAAATACTTCTGTTCAAACTTATCGTAGAAGTACCAGGAATGGCCGTAGCTCACACGACCTTCCTTTACTCGAGGTAGAGGAAATGGACCATTTGGGGCGATTACCATGGAGTTTTGAGGCAAGTAGGGAAGTAACTTGCGGAAAATACGCTTTCCGCGCTCTTGAAGTCCGTGCAATAACAGGAAAACCTGGGTGGGGTTATCCACTCGTCTTACCACTCCATCCATCTGGGCGAAGGAGGTAAATTGCCAGCGTTGTTCTGAAGTTTCCTGTAAATTTTTCAAAAAGTTACCCTTAAAATCCAAAGCTCTTTAATCCACTATAAAATAGCTTCATTGGTTTAAGGAGTCTCTATGAAGTTTCAAAAGTTCACAATCTTTCCTACGAAGCCTGCACAAGGTCAGGAGTCAGAAGAGATTGAAGTGTTATTTAATCTTGATCATATCATTTCGATCAAACCCATTCGCATCTCAAGACCTGATAAAATCTTGAATGGCTTCTGGATCAGAACGACAAACGGCAAGAAATACCGTGCTTCAAAGATCCCGAGTGATCTATTGAGCGTTATCGGAGAGAAGTACCAAGGTCCAGTAAACCTCATGGTAGATTCTGACGAGCAGCCTTTTCAATAAATAATTCTACAGTGGCTTTACCTCTTACCGAAAAGACAGGTGAGAGGTAAACGTCATGATGAATTTGATTCAAAAATTTTTTAGTACTGATCGCTCGAACAAAGCACAAATCCGCAAAAACTTCACAACCTATTTTTATTCGCTCCCTGAACATCAGTGGATCCTTGAATCTGAATGTCGTGACCACTTCGATAAACTCTTCTCACTTTTGCCTTCAGGCATCCTTGAAGCGATGATGACGAAGTATCCAGTGGAGTTCATTCCAAGTTATGCCATGAAAGAGCATCACCGTAAGGGGATGGTTCTTGCAAATACGATTGTGGTCTTTCCTGAATTTCAAAAGCTATTAAGAAGTAATAAACGTGCAGCAGTTGCATACCTTGCCCATGAAGTTGCCTTCGTGCTTTATGAGCATGAAGGGAATAAGGACCATGATCCTCTTATGGCCGAAGTAGAGGCGGATAAGTTTGTTTGTGATTTGGGTCTTACTTTTGAATTGGAAGATCTGCTTCTTATGCTGGATGAAACTATTGAAAAACGTCTTCGTCTTACTTACCTCACGATCAATCACTTCAAAGATAACTAGAACAATAAATCGAAGCGGACTGGGATAATCGTCAAACCCAGTCCGTATTTCACGTCCTGATCATTAAAATCTTTTCCATGTGTTTTATAGAAAAGTCGAATCTGTGGTGAGAATGACAGGTTATCAAATCCCATCATTACAATAGGTATCCGTTTTCCAAATAGAAATTCATAAGTTTGATTTGTATCATCTAGCTCGATGGGGGCTTTACCTTCCGCATCTGTAAAATCATGTGAGATTTCTTCCTCGTGACTAGTGTTACTAGCACTCATACCAATGTAATAAGCATCGTGAATATCGTTACTGAAATTATAAAGTAGAAAAATCCCCAAAGTGTTCTCTTCAACTTCCTGTTGTGATTCACCTCCACCCTTGCGGCTAAATTTATATTCTGAATGATAACCTTCATAGAAAGCACCAATTTGAAATCGAGGATAGAGTCTATATGCATAATTAACGGCAAGGTCACTAAGAAGGCGATCAACCCTTTTAAAAGGGGAGGAGGAACTTGTTTGCATTCGCTCACCTGATCCCATCCAACCCAAACCCTGGGAACCAAAAGTTATCATATGACGAGACTCTCGAGCATATAAGATTGATGAAAGGAGCGTCATAGCGAGCAGGAGCAACATCTTCATAAAGTTCCTTTGCCTAGAAACCAATAGATGTTTTCCTTGTGAAAGTAATTCTGTAGGGCTTAAAAAATTTGCGAAGCGGAAAAGTCAGGAAAGAAACTCTTAAGAAATTTCCAGTTGAACTAAATTTGCAACCTTGGATAATGGATTAGATTGATTATTGTTTTTTACAACTAACCTTTAACAACGGAGTGAAGGAATGAAAAAATTATTAGTTGTTGTTGCAGTTGCTCTTATGACTTCTTCTGCTTTTGCTGCTAAATACGGCTCAGCTGGTTGTGGTCTTGGTTCTATGATTTTCGAAGGCGACCAGACTTGGTGGAAACAAGTTCTAGCTGCTACTACAAACGGTACAGGTGTACAAACTATCGGTATCACTCTTGGTACTTCTAACTGTGATTCTCCAGCTCCTCTAAAAGTTGGCCAAGCAGAAGCTTATGTTGA
This sequence comes from Peredibacter starrii, assembly GCF_034259205.1. GTDB lineage: Bacteria > Bdellovibrionota > Bacteriovoracia > Bacteriovoracales > Bacteriovoracaceae > Peredibacter > Peredibacter starrii. The sequence goes on from NZ_CP139487.1 coordinate 963,816, forward strand.
AGCTAACAAAGTTGCTCTTGCTAACGATATCGCTCGTGGTAACGGTGAAACAATCGTAGGTCTTTCTAAAGTTTACGGTTGTACAAATGCAGCTCAGTTCGGCCAAGCTCTGAAGTCTAACTATTCTACAATCTTTACTTCAGCTAACTCGACTTCTTCTGAAATCACTCACAACATCAACGGTGTTGCTGCAACTACTTGTAATACTCAGATCTAATTTCTATAATGGGACCTGCACTTAAAAGCAGGTCCCATGTATTTCATTCTTCCTCTTTTATTCTCGTTTTCTCTTATCGCAGCTTCTACACCTAAAGAACTGTCCGAAACCAAAAAATGGCATCGACTTCTGCATTATAAGAAGACCTGGACGGGTTCTTATGAAAGTGAGGCCGATGGCGCGAAGTTCTTTTTGCATAAAGAAGGTAAATCTAATCCTCAAAAGGAACTAGAGACCACAATTGAACTCTTTAGTGCTCCTGGTGCGCTTAATGATGATCATCCGATTTGTCGTTTTCCGCTTCGTTATAAATGGTTGAATCAGCAACTAGGGATGCCGTGGAAAGCGGACCTCATGCAATGTAAGAAGTATGTCGATTTCTTTTCAAAGCTTGCCGCGAAACGTGCTTCGGTGGTGTTTTCATCTTATTACCTAGGAAGTCCAAACTCTGCCTTCGGTCATACTTTGCTTCGTTTAAGTCGCTACGATAACCCACGTGAAACTGAGATGCTGGATTATGGAATTAACTATTCGGCGGTGGCCAATGAGAAGAATCCGTTCTTGTATGCCGTGAAAGGTCTCTTTGGAGGATTTGAAGGGAAGTTTGCTGCGATTCCTTACTATTACAAGATCCGCGAGTACACCAACGTTGAGTTTCGTGACCTTTGGGCCTATGACTTAAAACTCACTATGCCTGAAGTTCTAGAAATGGTTGATCACGTATGGGAACTTGGTGATACGTACTTTGATTATTTCTATTTCCATGAAAATTGCTCTTACCACCTTTTGAGTATCATCGAGGCCGCTAAGCCCGATGCTAATCTCACGGATCAGTTTAACTGGTACACGATTCCGGCCGACACTGTTCGCATGCTGAAGAAAGAGGGACTGATTGAAGAAGGGCAGAGACGTGAATCAACCTATTCAAAGCTCACAAGACTGTCTTCAAATTTAAGTGACAAGAACTTAGAGCTTTCAAAAGACATTGCTTCAAAACCAGAAGAAACTCAAACACTCGTTGCGGGCATGGATGATAAGAAGGCCGCTGATGTGTTGGATGTTTCGATTGAGGCCTTCGATTACTATAATTTTGAAAAGATTCTTCAAGACGATGCAAAGACTAAAGCGAAGAAAGAACATATTTTATCTGCTCGCGCAAAAAATCCTATCATCACACATGATGAAATTGATCCATCTCTTACTCGCAAGGATGATCCTGCCCTCAGCCATTCACCGACCCGTTTATCACTGGCGGAAGGTTATACAGATCAGGTAGGGAAGTACACGCGGTTTGAATTCCGCGCGGCCCTTCATGATGTGCTGGATCCGATTCCCGGAACCATGAATACATCTCAAATTGAGATGGGTAAGGTGAACTTTAAACTTCAGGACCGGTACTATAAGAGTCCTAAGTTTATCTTCCAGGATTTCACGATCTTCAATATTAAGAACTATCCTGAGCAAAATTTCTGGGCCTCTCCAACTTCTTGGGAAGTAGATGTAGGTGCTAAGCAGTTACACCGCGTTCAGTGTTTCGATTGTCCGGCCGCTTATGTGATGGGTTCAATTGGTAACAGTCTTCAGATTGCACGCGATCGACTTTTCATGTCGGTCCTTGTTAACGGTGAAGTTGATATTCAAAACCAATTCACGAACAATTACCGCTTTGGAATTGGGCCAAAATTATTTTCTCGATATCGTGCTTCTGATGCATGGTTAGTAGGGCTCACGAGTTATTATCATTTCAATACCTATGAGCATAAAAAGATGTTCCAGGATTATGGGTGGTATAACGAATTGGAACTTCGTCATCATCTGAGTGAGTCAGTATCTCTAAGCTTAAAAGGCAACGGCTACGAGCAGGAGCGAGTATGGGTGACTGGTGGAGAGTTGGGCTTGCTGTATTTCTACTAATTGTGGAGACTAGTTCCGTTATGGCCAAAATTCCTTCTGAATTCATCTCACTTTCTGAAACCTGTCCGAATATTATTATTCAGAGTGATTACTCGACGGTGAAGAATTTCACGGGCGAGATCGTTCGTGGTTATAAGAAGACTGCTGCCTATATGGCGAAAGCACCCGCCAAGGCCTTAGGCGAAGTTCAAAAAGTGGCGCTCTCTCGCGGGTATAATCTTAAAATCTTCGATGGTTACCGTCCTGTAAAGGCGGTGGAGTTTTTCCAGGAATGGGCAAAACGTCCGGAAACCAATCCTGAGATTAAGGCCCATTACTATCCAACCTTTTCTCGCTTAGATCTCTTTGAGCAGGGTTTTATCGCTAAACAATCCAGCCACTCACGTGGGGCGGCAGTTGATTTGACCCTGGTGGATCTAAAAACCGGTAAAGAACTCGATATGGGGTCCCACTTTGATTTCTTTGATGAGCGATCTAATACCGATAGTAAGAGCATCACGGAAGAGCAGAAAAAGAATCGTATGTTATTGAAAGAACTGATGGAAGGTAAGGGCTTTAAGAACTTTTCACAGGAATGGTGGCACTACTCGTTTAAACCTGAACCTCATCCGGATCAGGCATTTAACTTCGACGTCGAGTAATTACTCGTAATTTAGCTCGTAGTTAGCGTGAAGATTTCCCAGCTTCTTATACGAGTTTCTCCAGTAGACAACTACCAGATAAGGGCTGATGAGAACTAAACTCAAGCGAGCGAGAATTTTCATAAACTTTCCTTTGCGTTCATTATGCCTGAGAATAAGTAAGAGAAATTTTCGGGTTAAGTTAACTTAGTTAAGATTTGATGAAGAGAGAAACTATGCGCGCTTGTATTTTTTTCTTAGCACTTTTATTCCTTCAGAGTTGTTCTCATGTTTTCTATCAGCCGTCACCACAACACTTTGTAGACCCGGCCCAATTTAAACTTAAGTACGAAGACGTTTACTTCAAAGCAAGTGATGGAACCAAACTTCATGGTTGGTTCTTCCCGGCCAAAACAAATAAAACCAAGGGAACTATTGTTCAGTTTCATGGGAACGCTCAGAACATCTCGACCCATTTTTTCAGTCTTATCTGGGTGATAGACCATGGTTACAACCTTTTCACCTTCGATTACCGTGGTTACGCGAAGTCAGAAGGGAAGTCTTCCCAGGCAGGAATTTATAAGGATGCCCTGGCGGCTTTTGAAAAGGCGCGTGAGTTTAACCAGAAGCATGGCAATGGAAAGTTTGTCATCTATGGCCAAAGCACTGGCGGCGCAATCTCACTTCGCGCGATCCCAGACTATAAGCACTATGATGATATTTCTCTCATCGTCATGGACTCGGCGTTCTCTTCTTATCAAGACATTGCATTTGATAAACTAACCGATCATTGGTTCTTATATCCTATTAGTCCTTTGGCCTACGTGTTGGTTTCTGATGCTTATGCGGCCGATAAAGTCTTCGATAAGATTACGAAACCCACACTCGTCATCGTTGGGATGAAAGACAAGGTAGTGCCACCAAAATTTGGTAAGACCATTTTTAAAGGCATCGCGGCCAAAGAGAAGTGGCTCTGGAAAATGCCAAATGGGACGCACATCGATGCTTATCATCATGATGGGAATATTTATCGCCAGAAGTTTTTGGACTTAGTTGATAGTGTTCCTCGGTGATTAGCACTATTTGCCTAGTTCACACATTTTTTTGTCAAGCTTTGATATAGGTCCTATAATTTACATAAGATTTTTGTTTAGGAACTTTATCGAGGATTGATAAAACCAAATGAACCAAGTCAAGAAGAGCCCGACAGATGAAGTCGGTAAACGAGCTTACTCATCGTTCGGACGTATTAATGGTCAACATCCTTTCAAGGATCAGGTTCCTGGCGGACGAGTAGAATATAAGGCCCGTTATAAGAAAGGTGGCAAAGTCACTTTCTTCAATTTCGACCTCGCTAAAGAAATGGGACTTCTCCCAAAGACTCACGAAACAAAATTAAATCCTGAATTAGAAAAAGAAATCCTCGAAACCTTCAGTCTTGTGATCATCAATGAATATGATGAGATGAACAAGATCAAGTTCCCGCAAGATGAGATTCATCCTCATACTTATATGGCCACTCGTTATCTGCAGTTGCAACATCCGGATAAGACTGGACGCACTTCAGGAGATGGTCGTTCGATTTGGAACGGAACTTTCCGCGGTAATGGTACAACTTGGGACGTTTCAAGTTGTGGTACTGGTGCTACGAAACTTTCTCCAGCATGTAACATCAATAAGATCTTCTATCAGACGGGTGATCCGTCAATTTCATATGGTTGTGGTCTATCAGAAGTAGGAGAGGGTCTCGAGACGCTTTTCTTTTCTGAGGTCTTAGGGAAGAACGGCTTTAAAACTGAGCGCGTGCTTGCGATCATTGAGTTTGATAAGGGTCTCGCGATTAACGTTCGCGCTAATCCAAATCTTATGCGTCCAAGTCACTTTTTTGGACATTTAAAGCAAGGTAATCTCACAACACTTAAACAAGTTGCTGATTACTATATCGAGCGCCAGATTGAAAATAAGGCCTGGGCGCAAACGACGTTTAAGAACAATAAAGAGAAGTATTTCTATCTCGCTAATCAAGTGGCCCGTGACTTTGCTGCAGTATCAGCTAAGTTTGAGGATGAGTATATTTTTTGTTGGCTTGATTGGGACGGCGATAACATCCTGATGGATGGCGGGATCATTGACTACGGTTCGATCCGTCAGTTCGGTCTGTTCCATGCTGAATACCGCTATGATGACGTTCAAAGATATTCAACTACAATTTTAGAGCAGAAGCAGAAGGCCCGTTATATCGTTCAGTGTTTCGCGCAAATTGCGGACTTCCTGACGACTGGTAAGAAGCGCTCTCTCTCTGAATTTAGAAACCATGATGTGCTTAAGACTTTTGATAAGCATTTCCATGAGTGTAAAGATCGTAATCTTGTTCAGAAGATTGGATTTAAAAAGAATCATCAGGACTTCCTGATGAAGAACCATAGACATCTGGTGACGAAGTTCCGTAAGCCGTTTAGCTACTTCGAGAGATCGAAGTCTAAACGTGGAATGTACAAAGTTCCAGATGGGATTAACCGCGATGCTCTTTTCTGTATGAGAGATATCCTGCGTGAGATGCCTCAGTTGTATCTGACAAAAGAGGGAATGCTCAGGGATGAAGATTTTATTGAAGTGATTAAGTCTTCATACGCAAAGAAGAGTGATTTAAAGCTTACTGAAGTACGTAGAAAACAAATAAGTAAATTCCAGAACACGTATATGGCCCTGCTCGCCGCCGTGGAGAAAGAGACCGGTATGACTCGCGCTCAGCTTCTTTTAGAACTGACGATGCGCTCATCTGTTATTAATAAATATGACAGAGTGACTGGTGACTCGATTACATTCATTGTCCAAAAAGTTCAAAAGCTCCGTCCAAAACTAGGTGCGGAAGAGTTATATCAGCTTGCACAGCAATTCTCTTCTTATCAGAACCTGGACCCGGATCAAAAAACCGTTTCCAATGAAATTCCCCCACGACACAAGAACATTATGCAGGGTTTATACTCTATTGTTCGAGAGTGTCGTGAGGGGCTATGAAGCTTGTCTTCTATAGCGGCGGAGACGATAAAGACAATCGCCAGTTAGATAAGGATTTCGTTCAGCTGATCGGAAAGAAAAATCCGGTGGTGACTTTTATTCCTTCGTCTTCATATCTGTCTGAACAAGAGTTTAAGGTCTTCGTTAAACACTATTCAAAGTTTAAGATCTCGCGCTTTATTCACTTTCCGGTGGATGTGCCCTTCGACAAGATCATGCTTCAAGAAGTTCTTCGCAGTGATGCCATTCATATGGCGGGTGGAAATACGTTCTATTTCTTAAATAGCCTTCGTAAGGCCAAGATGCTGCCGAGACTTCGCGAGTTTGTGGAGAGAGGTGGGGTGCTGACCGGTCTTTCGGCCGGGGCGATTATGATGACGGAAACGATTAATATGGCGGCCTATCCGGAATTTGATCGTGATGAGAATAGTGTGAAGATTAAGAACCTATCGTCGATGGGATTGGTTGATTTCTATTTCTTTCCGCATTTTAAAAATTCTTCTCGCTACGATGTAGCATTCAAAAAGTATTCAAAGAATCACAAAAAAGTCATCTACGCTTGTCCCGATGGGGCAGGTATTGTGGTGGATGGGAATGAGATCAGATTTGTTGGGAAATGTTATGCCTATTCAGAAGGGCATAAGTTTGTGATCAATTAAGTGTAATCAATTACTGCCAGACAAATAACTCCTAAAGAGAAAGAAGCTACCAAGAAAATCTGTGGAATCAGATTGGGATGATTTATGTAGGCGGGAATGATCATGATGTGACCTACGACAAAGACCACTGCCGCAGTTTTAAGTTTTCCCTTAACAAGATTTTTTTCGTCTTTTTGATGCTGCTTAAGCTTCTTCTCCCGTCTTTCGGTAGGAGAGGGCTCATGTTTTTTTGTTTCGATATGTGAAATGCGGATCTGCTTTTCTTTGCGTTCTTCAATTTTCTTGAATTGGTCATCGACATTTTTAACGATGTCTTCGAAACGGTTTTTTTGGGTCATGTGAGGATGTCGGCATTATTGAAGGTGAAGTTTAAGTTCTTAAGAAATCTTAGATAAGAACTTAGTTTCTAAATACCAAGTCATCCATAACAAACACCACAATCAACAATATCCCAAACAGCGCCATGTAGAAATACACCTTTGAAATGATGTGTTCCTTAGTAAGGCTCATAAAAACGATGAGAATAATAAGCGCCTTAAGTGTGGCAAACCCATAAGCAAGTAACTCATTCCCAAATCCCAGCTCAAGATACGACATCGATACTGTCATCGCGAGTAAAGCAAGTAATCCAAAATAAGCTAGATGAACTGACTTATTTTCCATAATTTCGTCCAATGAGATAGAAAAGAGGATAAATAAAGACCCATACTAAATCTACGAAGTGCCAATAGAGTCCAGCATTATGAGGAAGATTTTTTTCCTTTGGATTGTAGTAAAGGAACCAGGCTGCACCCAACAGAAGAATTCCTACAGACACATGGAGAAGGTGTAAAAATGTGAGGAAGCCATAGTAGGTAAAGAAAAGAGTCTCGGCACTTGAAAGGTCTTTGAAGTTTAAAGGAAACTTTCCTTCTTGAGTTAGGTCATAATACTCAAAGCCCTTGATTGAAATAAAAACCACTCCTAAGATCATTGCTAGAATGAGAAACAATCGATTTTTCTTCACATCACTTAAGGCCACAAAATAACTCGAAGTAAGAAGAATTACCGTATTCACAGTTCCATGGATGAAGTGAAGATCATGAGAAGCCATTCGAAACTCATTCAGATTCTGATTCATGGCCACTTGATAGAGGAATATTAAAACCCCAAAGATCATCATCTCAGAAGCGAGGAATATCCACATTCCCATATGATTTTTCATGAAACACCTCCTAGATCAGGCAGGCGCTCATAATCATACACATCAGGAACGGTCGCCGGAAGCTCGTGAAAGTTCTCATGAGGTGGAGGGGATTCCGTCAACCACTCAAGTCCGGCGGCATTCCAATAATTCGCTCCCACAGTTTTCTTATCAAAAAGCGACATCGTTAAATAAACAATCGGGAAGAAGTAACCAATCCCCAAAAGAAAAAGTCCAACTGTTGATACCTGATTGAGATATTCGTAGACCTCTGGATAAGAATGATACCGTCTCGGCATTCCCAGATAACCGAGAATGAATTGCGGGAAGAACGTGAGGTTAAATCCCAAGATAATAATGACGGCCGAAAAGCGCCCCCATTTTTCGTTATAAGTCTTTCCTGAGATTTTAGGCCACCAGAAGTGAATACCTCCAAGAAATCCCATCACCGCTCCTCCCACCATGATGTAATGGAAGTGGGCCACAACAAAGTAGGTGTCGTGCACGTGAAGGTCGATTGCTAGGGAAGCGAGAAAGAGTCCTGTGAGACCACCCACTAAAAAAAGTGAGATAAAGCCCAGGATATAAATCATTGGTGTCCTTAGATAAATCTTGGCGCGATAAAGCGTTGCGGTCCAACTGAACACTTTCACCGCACTAGGAACGGCCACTAAGAAACTTAGGAATGAGAATACGGTATTTGCGAAGGTCGACTGTCCACTCACGAACATATGGTGACCCCATACTAGGAAACCGAACAGAGCAATTGCGAGACTCGAGTAAGCGATAAATTTATAACCAAAGACGCGTCTTCGAGAAAAACAAGAGAGAACCTCACTCACAACTCCCATGGCAGGTAAAATCATGATGTACACCGCAGGATGGGAGTAAAACCAGAAGATATGCTGGAAGAGGAGTGGATCTCCTCCAAGAGCTGGATCAAAAATACCGAGCCCAAATATTCTCTCAAGCCCAATCAGAAGAACGGCGGTAGCTAGAACGGGAGTCGCGAGCACCATTATAATACTTGTGGCATACATGGCCCAGACAAAGAGTGGCATCTTAAACCAATTCATGTCCTTATGACGAAGTTGGTGAATGGTCGCGATGAAGTTCACCCCTGTCATGATGGAAGAAAAACCCGTCACGAAAACCCCAAGTGCAGCCAAAACCACATGGGAATTAGAAAACATGGTGCTGTAGGGAGTATAGAAGGTCCATCCAGTGTCAACCCCACCGTCTATCGTTGCCCACAATGTAAAAAGACCGCCTATCATGAAGACATACCAGCTCATGAGATTCAGACGTGGATAAACCAAGTCTTTAGCACCTATCATGAGGGGTAATAAAAAGTTTCCAAGCACTGATGGAATTGAAGGAACGAGGAAAAAGAAAATCATCACGATGCCGTGAATACTAAAGAGACGGTTGTAAACATCAGGAGAAACAATATTTCCATGAGCGGTAAAGAGCTCAATTCTCATGAGAAGGGCGGCGAAGGCCCCAATAATGAAGAAGAAGGTGATACTGACTAAATAGAGCCATGCGATCTTCTTGTGATCGGTCGTTATGAGCCAACTTAGAACACCACGAGGAGAATCAAAGTAATTTTTCATCAATCTTCCTCATACTTTTAATGTATTGAATAAGAGTGTGCACATCGCTTTCGCTCAGGGTCTCTTTATAAGAAGGCATGACCGCTTCATACCCTTTAACCTTCTCGGTTTGAGGGTAAAGGATTGAGCGACGGAGTTCTTCATCAGTTCGCTGCAAGTTAACTAGACTCGGTGCCAGTGTCGAACCGTCGTGGTGACAGGTAAGACAGTTGTTCTTCACAAATAGGTCTCGTCCAGATGATCCGGTAGGATTATGAATGAGCCGCTCATAATCTTCGTGTTCGATGATATTGATGGAACCCTTCATGAGAGCGTGATCAGTTCCACAGTATTCCGTACAAAAAAGTGGATAAGTCCCAAGTTTTAATGGGTGGATAAACATAGTGGTATAAACTTCGGGCACAAGATCCTGTTTCACTCGAAAATTAGGTAGAAATAGACTGTGGATCACATCTTCTGAAATCATCACAAAGTTAATTTTTTTATCTTTCGGCAGATGAAGATTATTAACTTCTGTAAAACCATTGGGGTGATGAAACTTCCACATCCATTGTTTTGCGTAAACAAAGATTTCGTAGTCGGCTTTTTGTGGTTTTACCTTTTCCTGGTAAAGATCAGTGGCCCGATAAAAGAAATACATAAAGAAACCGAGAGTAAATAGAATAAGCACGGTCTCTAGAGTTCTATTCGTGAGGGCCTTTACTTCATTGGTGACTTTAGAAGCATGATATTTGAAGCAAAATAGGGCGATGATAAAAAGAATAATAACGGTAACGCCACCACAAACCACTGTGATGAACAGCATGTACTGATCAAGGCTCGTTGAGAATGCTGAAACGTCACTTGGCCACTTCATATCGTTTTGCGCCTCAAATAATTAAACCAAAACACCAGAACTCCAACAAAGGCCACACTCAGGAGAGACAGGCCATTAATGACATACACGCCATACTTGGATTTTCTGGGATCGAATTCTGAACAAAACCTCTTGATGTGATCCAATACTGTCGCTTTCGATTCGAAAAGATTCTCACTGATATTTAGATCAGTGATTTTGTTAATGATCTGATTGTTTTCCACGGTATAAAAAGCGATCTCATGAGTGATAACGTCGCTTACTGGATCTCGCTTCATTTCAAAAGGTAAGGCCTTGGCCAATTTTTCGATGCTTTCTTTATCTGTAGTAAGAAAGGTCCAATGATACTTGGCCGATCCCACAATCCGCTTTTTTAATTTAAGAGCGTCTCTTGGACCTTCTTTCTCATCAATGCCAAAGAACACCACATGGGGGTAGTGCTTAAATTGAGCAAGATCCTGGGAAAGATTTTTAACCATGAAGTCACAGATATGCTTACAGTTATAAAAACCCATCACGAGTAAACTTCTCTCTTTTAAATGAGTTGAAAGTGGAGAAGTGACTCCAAACTCATTTGTGACCGGAATGTCGGGTAGCGATGCCCGTGACTCGCTACTTAAGATCGCGCAGATAATAATCAAAGGCGCGATTAATAGGCATTTGAATATAGCCATCTTTCCCCTTGGCCCATGTCTTGAGACTCTTTTTCTGAATCTTTTCAATTTGAAGTCGTTCTTTTCTTAAATAGGGATAACTCTTTCCTTCAATTTCTTTCCGATAGTCCTTCCTCGCATGGTGAAGACCCTTATCCATCTGCCAAACCAGAACATGTGAGAGAGCTAAAAGAATGATGAGAAGGAGAGTGTTGAAATATAATCGACTCATACTCCTCCCTTAATTGATGGCCAAATGAACCAAACCATCTCTAACACCAGGCCCAATAAAGATATCCACATACAAATGTTGATAAGTGTCTCTTTGGCCTTTAATTTTGGAGAGCAGGCGAGAACAATACCTGGCATGAGTTTTAAAATTGGTACCGCTATGAAAAGTACTAACATTGTTCCTTGTGTGCGCACCACGTACCAGGAGACTTCTCGGGGAAGATTGCCCATCCAGACGATCAAAAATTGGCAGAACTCTAAATAAAACCAGAAAAGGCTGATCGCTACATATAAATTCACCAGATCTCTTCTTTCATGTTCGAGAGGTGCAATGGGCGTGAGAAGCATGACGCTCAAAGCTCCCAGAGATCCACTGGCGAGATAAATAAATCCGTAGAGGTTTGAGAACCATTTCGTTTCAAGACTCAAGGCCCAGTCATAAGAGAAGAAAGTCCCAACTACAAAATAGATATAGAGTGAGATCCATGGTTTGGTTCTCAAAAAATGGTATGCGACGAAGAGGGCTGCGATATAGATGACTTGTCTTGCGAGGAGATAGTAAATTGAAAAGTAGGTCGCTTTATGCCCGTGGAAGCCGTCCCAAGGATAGAGATGAGTCGCCATTAAGATAAGTGCGATGAGGGGAATAAACCACAACATGGTGATCCACTTCCAACCAGGGATGAAGCATCTCAAAAACTTTGTCCATTCCCCTTTGAAGTGTCCGGCAACGGCGAGAATAATTCCTCCGCCGAAGAAGGTGCTCATGAGTAAATGAAAGAGGATCAAATAGATCTTCATTTCACTTTCTCCTTGTCCCTCTCATCGAGTTTTTCCATAGGAAAGCGACGAGAAAGTCTTAGCGCTTCAACATAGGCAACCACCATTTGTCTCTCATTAGGAGTGAGCTTTCTTTTAAATGCCGGCATTTTTCCAACGCCATTGGTAATCACATCATAAAGATTAGGAAGTTCCTTTTCATAGAGAGGATCGGATTTCGTTAACCCTCGTCTCACAGGCAGGCTATCTCCACTTCCATCAAGGCCGTGGCATATGGCACAGTTTCGATTATAGAGAGTTTGCCCTACGTAAAGACGTCGCTTGGTAATCCTAAGCGGTTTTACTTCTTCCTTGATCGCAATCGTTCCTTCCACCGGCATCATAGGCCTCTCATGAAACCGAAGTGACGGTTGTACGCGATGGTTATTACAACCACTAATGAAGAGTAAGATTAAAACGCTTGATGGCTTTATCAAGGGTCACCTCCTCAGTTGTGGTAAGAAAGAAATGGCGATCTCGTCTTTCATTAAAATCAGGCAAATCAAAAAGCGAATGATCAAAACGCGGATAGCGATTCAAAATAAAAATAGATGCGAATATTCCGAGAGCTGAAAATAGAATGGTGAGCTCGAAACAAATAATCATAAAAGCGGGCCAGCTGTTGAGTGGTCGCCCTCCCACGTTGATCGGGAAATGATAGACGTTGGAATAATATTGAAGAGCAAATCCTGTAATGAATCCGAGAAATCCACCAATGACAGCATAAACGATCACAAGATTAGTACCTTTTGATCGGAATTTCATGATGTCATCTTCTGGTACAGGAGTGTACGCGCGAAAGGTAAGTCCCTTCGCTTCGATCTGAAGAAGGGCCTCTCTAAATTCTTCATGAGAATCAAATTCGTAAACTAGAAGTCTTCTTTGCATTCTTTAACCTCAGTAATCGGAATAAATGGCAAGAAGCGAATCACAAAAAGCATTCCAAAACCAAAAAGACCAAAGGTACCCAGATAAAGAAGCCAGTCCCAGATTGTTGGAGAGTAATTTCCTGCTCCTGAAGGTAAGTACGAATCCATGAGGCTGGTAATCACGATTACGTATCTCTCCATCCACATGCCAATGAGGACAAAAATGCATACGACGAAAAGAAGTTTTTCGTTTCTTCTGAACTTGGGAATCCAGAGAAGTTGAATGGCGATCGAGTTACAAAACAGCATGGTCCAGAATGCCCAGGCCTTTTCTCCTGTCGCTCGATGAACAAGGTTTACGATCTCGTAATATTCCTCACCAAACCAGGCCATGAAAAACTCGGTGATATAAAAGAAGGTCACGAGAGTACCACTCATAAGTAACAGCTTGGCACTTCGTTCGATATGCCTTTCAGTAATTAGATCTTCGATTTTAAATTTATGTCGAAGAAGAATAAGCATACAGATAACCATGGCAAAACCAGAATAGATGGCGCCGATTACGAAGAAGGGCGGAAAGATGGCCGAGTGCCAGCCAGAAACTCCGGCCGAAGCAAAGTCTAACGACACCACCGTGTGAACCGAAACTACGAGAGGTGTGGCTATCAAAGCAAGTAGGAGACTGGCCTTCTTAAAGATTAGCCACTCGCGTGCCTCACCACTAAAGCCCAAACTTAAAACTCCAAATATGATCTGCTTTGCTTTCGAGTTGGTTTTTTCCCTCGCGATGGCAAAGTCTGGAATGAGACCCACATACCAAAAGATCACTGAGACCGTTAGATAAGTGGTTACGGCAAAAGCGTCCCAAACCAGAGGACTTCGATATTGAGGGATAAGTGTCATGTCGTTTGGATAGGGAAGAAGCCAATAAGCAAACCAAGGTCGACCCATATGAAGCAGAGGAAATATTCCGGCACAAGCGACAGCAAACAAAGTCATTGACTCAGCAAGACGGTTGATTGAGCTTCGCCATTCCTGGCGGGCAAGAAGAAGAACGGCAGAAATAAAAGTTCCTGCGTGTCCAATTCCAACCCACCAGACAAAATTAATAATCGCAAATCCCCATGCCACAGGAATATTAATTCCCCAAACAACTGTTCCTTTTAGAAGTAGGTAAGTGATAGCGATAAGGAGCACCATCAAAAGCAGGAGCATAGGAATGAAGAGTTTAAAAATGAGCGCAGATTTTGTGACCCCGAGTTCACTCAATCTCTCACTTAAATCGTGCATCTCAGGCTTCATAACGAATGACCTTTAAGTAAGAGGTTCGAGGCACGGTTCCTTCATCTTCCAGAAGGTCATAATTATGAGAAAGATTCTTTTTGCGTGTTACTAATGAAGTATCGTCTTTAATATCACCAAAAGTAATTGCTTCAGTTGGACAGGCCACCTGACAGGCCGTTTTACCTTCTCCTTTGATTTGTCTTTGAATACAGAAGGTGCATTTTTCCATCACACCTCTTTCGCGAACACTTACATCAGGATTAAAACCCATATTCCATGGCTTCTTCATGACTGAATAAGCTTTAAAATTAAAGCGTCTCACCTTATAGGGACAATTGTTAGAGCAGTAACGGGTTCCCACACAGCGGTTGTAAATCATTTCATTGAGACCACTATTCCCGTGAACAGTCGCATTTACCGGGCAAACAACTTCACAGGGGGCCTTCTCACAATGCATACATGGAATAGGTTGAAAAACTGCTTGTCCATTATTGAAGTAAGTATCGACTCTTAACCAATGAAGAATTCGGTCCTGTCTAACTTGATCTTCTCCAACAAAAGGAACATTATTTTCAACCTGACATGCGCTCACGCAGCTTTGGCAGCCTATGCAAGTTGTGAGATCAATTGTCATGCCCCATTGAGGACCTTTTTCCTGAATGGGAATTGGATGTTCAGGATAAAGACTTGCGACTTTAATTTTGGGCTCCTTCTCTCCAAGGGGAAGTCGACCATGCTTCACTGGTGAGTGTTTCTCGGGAAGCATCTGAAAACCATGTGTCGAGGCGAGATCAATGTATCCACTAGTCTTCTCAAGAGTAATGGCCTCGTCTTGTTCGAAGGCATAAGCACTGTAGCCACGTTTTTTGGCGACAAATGTTCCATTCTGCTGGCCGTAACCATAAGTTGCAATGATTGTCTCTCTCGCTACACCTGGAAGAACCCACACTGGTCCTTTTATTCCCACTTTCTTAGATTTTACCTTGATGACATCACCCGTTTTTAATTTCATTACCTCTGCATCTTCAGGTGAAATATAAAACGCATTACTCCAGGTAAGTTTTGAAAACGGCTTGGGCAGTTCTTGCATGATGGGATTGTTGGCAAATTCCCCGTATCCAACAGTTGGATCAGGAACTAATTTGATATTGAAGCCATCGGTGAGTTTTCTTTTTGGGAATTGATTTAAAGGGGCGAGGATTGAATTTGTTTCTCCTGCCATCCAACCTTTTTGCAGACCTTCTTCCCAGCGTGATTGATACGTCTCTTTAAGGAGAGTCAAGGGTGTCTTCGTCTCTCCCAAAATTCCTAGCAAAACTTGAGGAAGAGAGAGCGAAGTGTAGATAGGTTCTATCAATGGTTGTTGAATTGTAATGGAACCATCGATTGCCCTTAAGTCCCCCCAGGACTCTAAGGGATGAGACTGAGCAATCTTAATGGTTGCGAGATCATGGCTCTCATTAGGAAATAGGGACAATGAAATCTTCTCTGGAACTCCCTCTATTAAAGAGCGCAAACTTTGGTTCCAATACACTGGATCTGATTCAAGGATAAAGAGAGTTTTAATTTTTTTATTCTTCAGTAACTTAACAAAATCCGCTTCCATATGTGTTTCAGGAACTTCAAAGGCCAAGTACTGGTAATCAACCTTTAACAATTGATTTATGGTTTGCTCAAGATTTTTTGCCTCTGGATCTAAACTGTTATTTAAAAAGACGATGGCCCTTCTTCCTTTGATACGAGAATAGAGCTTCTGCATCCTCTCGTTCATAACAGGATTCCCTGCAATGATATTCATGAGATCAACGGCGTCATTCCATATCTCTTCTCTTGTGATATTTACCCGAGAATCGGCCTTGGCGCCCATGAGAGTAGGTGATGACTCATAAACATAGAGTTCGTTCATCGCCTCTTTGTTGTTGGAAGTGATGGCCCTTTCACGCCTTTTCATAAACTCACGGGACAACTTTATAGCGTCTGGACGATGAAAGAAGGCGTCTTCATCAAACGAAATCACCACATCCTGATTTAATTCTGTAATGAGGTTCCAGGCAGTTTGTTTATAAGGAGACAAGCTTATCCATTTAGATTCGGGGTACTTCTCTTGAATTTTATCAATGAGCTGATTTACAAACGGCGAGTGCTGGGCGGGGAAAATAAAACCAACTTCTTCTCCCTTGCCCCAACGAGAAGTCATATCCTTCATGAGATCAGGGAATTCGCTTAGTTTCTTTTCCTTTCCACGCCACTGAATCTTTTGATTTCTTCCGGGATGATAGAGATCATAAAGTAAGGCCTGTGCCTGGGCAGTCGTAGCTCCGAATGAGTATGGATGATTTTCATTTCCTTCGATCTTAATTGGGCGGCCCTGAAAGCATTTAACCTTGATCCCTTGGCTGAATCCGTTTGAGGAAAATGCACTTGTATAAAACTCATAACTTCTGGTTGAGTACTCTTCAATTTCACGGGGCATGGGAAGGATATTTTGCGCCGGTCGAGTACAATTTGAAAGAAAGGTCATGGTCGAGAATAGACCCATGTACTTTAAGAAGTCCCGACGATCCATATCTGAGAGATGAGCAGGACCTTCAAATTCTTTATTTGGTTCTATCTGTGACATGTATAACAACCTTTAAGATCACGATTGATAACGTCTTCAGCTTTCTCATTTTCATGATAGGTACGGTGACAACTTAGGCACCACTGCATAGTGAAGTCATGGGCCGCAGTCATCTTTGGCATTTGAGTCACGTCACCATGACAAGTTTCACAGCTGATATTTCTTTTTAGGTGCTTCGAGTGATTGAAGTAAACGTGGTTTGCCAGAAGATTAACTCTGTTCCACTTGATGACATCGTTTTTCTGATAAGCACTTCGGACGGGATCAAGATAGGCCGTTGTTTTAAGAACGTCCTGATGACATCCGTAACAGGTTTCAGTTGTAGGGAGATCTGATTGTGGAGATTTTTCTGGCTGTGTATGACAGTAGATGCAATCAATTCCCACATCATGAGTATGAGTTCGATGAGAGAAGGCGAGGGGCTGTTCTTTAAAATGTCCCCTGTCTGTTACGTAAGATGATTGGCCAAAGATAAGAGCAAGACAAACAAATGAACCGAGCAAAACCACTGAAAGAACAATCAGCTGCTTTAAGAGCCTGTTTTTCTCCTTAGAAAGTTTAAACATGGGTTTTGGGCTTTCGGAAAAAAAGAATCAGGACACTTTCTTAAAACAAGCTTTATACGTCAAACTGCGCTGGGTGATTATTTTGCGTATCTTAAATACTTCCATCCCCATAAGATAGCTGCGGCACTGAGAATCAGAGCACTATAGCCAAGATGACGTTGATAGCTCTCTTCCAGTAGGTAAGCCGACACTCTAGTGACAGAAGAAATAAACACCAAACCGGTAACTACAAAAAGTAGTTTTTCATTCTCAAGTTCTTTCTTTTTTGGACCATGCGACTGAAGGACTCGTGTCGCGATTAAAAAACTTAGAAGCGCAATACCATTGATAAAAAATGAGTGAGAAGCATGAATCCCTGCATCAGTCCAAAGGGCGCGTAAGAAAAAGCTTAATGTAATTAGCCAAGCTGAAAACCAAATACACCAAGTAAGAGCGGTTTTATCTTTTGGAGCTAAGTAGAGTTTCCAATAGGTGAATGAGATAACGCCGACAACAACGAGTCTAATCCAGTTTCCAATGTCCTCCTGGGCGAAGTAACTTCCAACGAAGGCCGCAATTAAAAAGAAGAAATGGATTGGAACAGTTTTGAAAATAGGAATCGGTCTTTCATATTGGCTTCTTTGTGCCGCCACGATTTCCACATGTCCCAAAATACCAGGTATCAGTCGACTGCCGACACCCAAAATAATAGCAGCAATAGCACCTTCATAATGAAGTCTCATTAATGCATCCGATTCAATAAAGATGCCTAAGATACTTGAGAGGGCCCAAAGAATAAGGCCTACGAAAATAAAGACAAAGCTGTAAGGTGGATTTTGTTTTCTTTTAGTAATTCGTCTTAATAAAAAAGCAAGAATGGTAATGGGCTGAAGGGCCGAAGCAACTTTAAGACATGCTTCATGTCCCATGTGCCCTGACACCAGAGCAAGCATTACAACCGCAAAGAAGGCACCAACTTCAATGGGCTTTGCTTCTTCCGTTTGAGAAAACTTCGGGACCGCCGTCATAAGAAAGCCACCAATAAAACTTGCAGTAAATCCATTTAGCATCAGCGCACGGTGAAGGAGAACAGGATATTCACCTGAATTAAAGAGCTGAGGTATCCAGAGAAGGATCCCGCAAAGAAAGAGTAGGGTTCCAAGGGGAAAGAAAACTCGGTATGGCTCATTGATGTATTTCATAGTTCTATTCTAAAGCTGAGATCACCTCAAATGCATGACATAAATCAGGATTTCTTTGATTTAGGTCGGGACAATTGGCCTAGTTTATAAGTTCCCACCCTTAAATATTGGAGATACCCTCGCGGAACAATATTGAAATCGTTTTTAAAGGCCGAAAATCTTAATGCTTCCTGATCAACTTCTGGCCGTTCCACCAGTCGTAAGATGGCAATGACTTGAGTACCCTTTGTTTCTTGATCTTCTTCAATCAATTCAAGTGATGCGCCTTGAAGATAATCGTGTTCTAACTTTTGTTTCCTTGAACCATGAGTCTTATCAGCTCGCTTGGGATTGATCTTATATTTAACAATTCTTCCGCCTCTTTGAAAAAAGCCCACTCCGTAATAAGTATTTCCAAAATAGTCTTTGAAGTTAGTGATAAAGGGCGAGATGAGAAGAAGGAGAGGTGAAGAAAAACTTGCAAACAACAGGTCTTGTTCTTTTTGGTCTTGATGGAAACGTATTGAAATACCCAAAGCATCGGGCCATTCTTTCTTTTTCCACCAGCCACTTGAGAATCTTACCAGCGCCTTGTTAGGCAAAACTTTCGAATCAACCTCTGCTCCAAAAACAATGCCTCTTGGGTGGAACATGCGTGATGATCTTAGAAAACTAATGAGCCCTGTAAAAATGCCCAAGATGTAACCATGAATAAGACCCATCTTTTCCATGAATGTCATAGGTTATAACTTAGAGAGAATGCATGGCAGCCGCCAAGTTTAAATCCTTGCTTTGACTCTGGTGCTTTGCTAAATTGCCGCCATGTTAAAGCTTCTTTTTCTATTCATTATCTCTCTGCCGCCGAGTGTTTTTAGTTCGACACTATTAGTTGTAGGTGATTCCCATACAGTTGGCCCATTTGGCCGTAGGTTGGATGAGAATCTTAGAAAAGAGGGACATAAGGTTTCTACTTTTGCTAGTTGCGGATCAATTGCTGGATGGTGGTATACAGGTAAGAAAACAACATGTGGTTACTTATCTATTGATGAGTCCGGCAAATTGAGTGAGGCCACTCAACACACGACCCCACTAATTGAAAACCTTCTTTCTGAAATTCGTCCTGATATCGTTCTTGTGGCATTCGGTTCTAATTATGTGAAGACTCCGAGTGATGAGTTCGTGAAGAAAGACCTTCAAAAACTTCTTACAAGTATCAACGCTTCAGGTGCGAAATGCTTCTGGATTACTCCGCCTGATATGCGATTATATCGGAAAGAAATTCCTCGTATTAAAAAGCTTATTGAAGAAACTGTTCACTGCGCTCTATTCGATAGCGAGACCGTGACAAAGTATCCTGAGACTGGTGGTGACGGAGTTCATTACTGGTCCGCAAAAGGCACACCGATTGCGAAAGCGTGGGCAGATGCTGTTGTACAATCATTAATGACTCGCCCGTAACTCTTATCAAACTGTTTTTTTTCAAGTTCCTCACTTCGCGACTTTGATAGGCATTCAAAAGCGCCTATCTTGTTGCTATCAGGAGTGATAATGGAAAGAGAATTACTAGCTCCGCATAATTTTTCGCAGAATGAAATTTTAAAGCTTCTTTCCACCTCAACTGACGGTCTGTCGGATGAGGAAGTCAAATCCAGAATTGAAGCCTTTGGGCCCAATATATTTCCTGTTGCTCAATCACCGGGAATGATAAAAATATTCTTCAAACAATTCTTGAGCCCACTTATCTATGTGCTTTTTGCAGCTGCCGCATTATCTGTTTTCCTCGGTGATCTAACAGACGCCTTTTTTATATTTATTGTTCTCATTATTAATGCATTGATCGGGACGACTCAAGAGTACAGCGCAGAAAAAAGTGCAGAGGCCCTTAAGCAATTGAGCGCCCAGCATGCTTTGGTGATAAGAAATGGTCAACAAAAAAAATCCTATCTGAAGAGCTGGTCCCCGGCGATATGGTTTTATTAGAGTCAGGCTCAAAAGTTCCCGCCGATCTCAGATTAATCAATTCTCATTCATTAGAAATCGATGAATCTTTATTAACTGGAGAATCTATCTCCATTGGTAAAAATGATGATCTTGTTCTGGATAAAGATGTGGTTTTAGCTGATAGGCTTAATATGGCCTTCACCGGTTCTTTAGTGATGAAGGGAAGGGCCGAAGGAGTTGTGACTTCAACGGGACTTCAAACTGAATTAGGTCGGATTGCAAAAGGATTGGAAGAAGAGAGTCCCGCTCGAGCGCCGCTCATAATTAGAATGGAAGGATTGACCAAAAAAATTTCTTATCTTCTGATTTTCGTCTCCATCGTTTTAGCGTCTTATTTATTGTGGGAAGGTCAGAGTTTAACAAATGTCTTTATATTTGTTGTTGCCCTTGCAGTTTCGGCCATTCCAGAAGGTTTACCTGTCGCTTTAACGGTTGCCTTGTCCATCGCCGCCAAAAAGATGGCCAAGAGGCACGTTGTAGTTAGGAGTTTACCTGCTGTGGAGGCCCTCGGGTCTTGTACTTTTATTGCCACTGATAAAACCGGGACACTAACCATCAATAAGTTGACCATAAAAAAAATACTATTAAGTGAAGGCAGGGATAGCGAAATAAATGAGTTGAATCCTGGAAATGCGAACATCTCTAAAGGGGACTTAAAACTAAAAAAATTTATCGTTGCCTCTATCCTCTGTAATGAGGCCCGACAGGAGGGGGAGAGTTTTTATGGCGATTCCGTCGATGTTGCATTTTTGGTCTTTTCTCGGGAGATGGAAGTTTCTCACGAAGAAGTAAGAAATGAGTTTCAACTTGTTCAAGTCATTCCTTACGAGCCAGTCAATAAATACGCCGCCGTCCTTCATCAGAAAAATGGTGAAGGGTTTATTTCTGTGAAGGGCGCGCTGGAAGTTATATTACCTTGGTGTAGATCCGTTGATCGTTCGAAAATTTTGAGAGATGGTGAACGGTTGGCACGATCCGGACTAAGAGTTCTGGCAGTTGCCCAGAAAAATGTTTCGGACTGTATCATCCCATTGCAAGAACAACTACATGAATTAGATTTTCTAGGAGTTGTTGGAATGATCGATCCTTTAAGACCCGAGGCCTTCGATGCCGTAAAACTTTGTGAGAAAGCAGGTATAGAGGTCGCCATGGTAACGGGTGATCATCCTGAGACTGCTCTCACAATTGCAAATGAACTTGGTCTGACAAAAAGATTTCAGACCGTTGTGACTGGAGAAGATTTAAAGAATGTAAATGATACTTCAAAAAAAAACTTGATATTGTCTTCAAGGGTCTTTGCCCGAGTAGAACCACGTCAGAAGCTGGAAATTGTAAATGCACTCATCCAGAATGGAAAGTTTGTTGCTGTAACCGGTGATGGAGCAAATGATGCTCCTGCTTTAAAGGCGGCTCATGTAGGAATTGCCATGGGGGAAAGCGGAACTGACTTGGCCAAAGAAACTGCAGAACTCATTTTAACGGATGATAGATTTGCCTCCATTGTATCAGGAATCGAAGAAGGAAGAATAGCCTACAATAATGTGAGAAAGGTTGTGTATTTATCTATTTCAACCGGGATCGCTGAAATTTTGCTTTTTATTCTAAGTATGATCTTTAAAACGCCCATGCCATTAACTGCTATTCAATTGTTATGGCTGAATTTAGTCACTAATGGAATTCAAGATGTTGCCCTCGCTTTTGAACCGGGTGAAGGTGATGAATTACAAAGACCGCCTCGAAGACCAAATGAACCTATTTTAAATCGGAGTATGCTTGAAAGAGTGATCATTTCCTCCACTGTCATGGGCGGCGTCTGCTTTTGGCATTTCAATTTTTTCATTAAAAGCGGCCTGGAGCTTGAGTCGGCACGAAATTTAACACTTCTATTATTGGTTTTATTTGAAAACATTATGGTTGGGAATTGTCGTTCTGAAGTCAGATCGGTTTTTACGTTGAAACCGTTACGAAATCCTTTTTTGTTGATTGGAACTTTAGGGGCCCAAATTTTACATATTCTTGCCTTGTACATTCCTGGTTTAAATGATGCCTTAGGTATCAGACCTGTATCATTTGAAAGTTGGTTGTACTTATTGGCAGTCTCATTAACAGTATTGCTCGCGATTGAGACCTATAAATTCTGGAGAAGGTTTTATCCTCTTAAGTCCTAGTCAGGTAAATCAATCTCTACATACAACGGCAAATGATCTGAAAGATTTTTCCAATGACTGTCCGTCAATGCCATTGCTGTAATTGGAGTCAATCCATGCACAAAAAATCTATCAAGAGACAATGTAGGTAAGAATGAAGGGAAGGTCAGAGGATATTTCCCATGAAGGGATTTGAAGACTTCCTTCGCACCCAAATGTTGCTCAATCTTCGGAGATATTTTCTTGTTCCAGTCGTTGAAGTCACCCACTAGAATCCAAGGTATGCCTTCGTCCGGCTTCATATGCTTAATAATCATTTCTGCCTGAAGATCTCGGCCACCTTGCAGAAGATTCAAGTGTGCATTGGCGAGTACAATTTCCTGGCCAGTGGCGGGGATTTGAACTTTCGCCTTCAAAAGCCCTCGATGCTCCATACGATTGGTCGAGATCACGTGATTGGTCCAATCCATGATAGGAAATTTACTTAGAATGGCGTTCCCGTGGTGACCTTCCGGATAGACGGCATTTTTACCGTAAGCAAAATGTGACCACACAGTATCGGCCAGATATTCAAATTGAATGGCGGTCTTCCAATCAGGGATTCGACATTTTTTGTCCTGGTGATCACCCAGTACTTCTTGCAAAAATAGAATGTCAGCATTGGTCTCACGAAGGGCCAGTCGGATTTGCTCCAAAATAAAATCACGATTACCAATCGTGAAGCCTTTGTGAATGTTGTAAGAAAGAACCCTAAGTTTCATTTTTTAAAACCAATATTTAAAGAGGAAGAACAGTCTTGAAAGAGCGCGGTCCCATAGGGGCCTTTGTTTTAATCCTTCAAGGGTAATGTCTTTTTGGTCCACTAAAGAGGAGAGGAAATGTTCCTCTACCAGTTTTTTATTTTCCGGATCTTGTACTACAAGATCCACTTCCAAATCATGAATGAAACTCCGATGATTCAAGTTAGTTGATCCAATCGTCATCCAGTCATCAATAATGTAATTTTTGGCATGGAGTACTGAGTCTGTATACTGATAAACCTTCACGCCTTTATTAATCAAATAAGCATAGTAAAAATATTGAAGCCAACGGAAAAACTCAACATCCGTTCGAGACGATATCAGAATCCGTACATCCACACCTCGACGTGCGGCCTTCCCTAGGGCGCGAATAAGCCTTCTCTTAGGGATGAAATACGGAGTCATAAGCCAAATGCGATTTTGGGACTTATGAATTTTCTGAAGGAAATTTTTATAGAAGTAGCGCTTCATGAAAAGCGTGTGATTCAGTCTGAGAGGCGACTGTCGCCAATTAATATTAAGCGTCCGCTTCAATTGCTTTTTATAACGGAAATAATCTCTCAACTTCCAGTTCTTTTTGAAATTAAGAACTGCAAATCGAACATTATCTCCAGTCACCCTCATCCCCATGTCCTTCCAGGGTTTATCTGTGTGATACTTAGTATGCTCTGCCGTGACATTGAAACTACCGGTGTACATAATGGTGTTATCAATCGTAACGATCTTTCGGTGATTGCGCTTATTCAGTCTCACGAGTCTTACTGACATGATTTGAAGTTTTCGAATAAAGTTCAACTTGCCATAGTAAGGGTGATAGAAGGGGAGAGGATTATACATCTTGACCAGAATGCCTTTCTTCTGAAAGATGCCGTGAAGCTTATCAAAGAACAGGTAACTCCCAACTCCATCAACAATAATTTGAACTTTCACACCACGTTGGTGAGCATTGATAAGATGGGCGACAATCTTTTTTCCCAACATATCATCATTGAAGATATACATCTCCATGGTGATATAGTGTTGGGCCTGATCGATGTCCTTCATGAGACGATCGAAATATTCATCCCCATCAAAAAAAACTTCTTCCGTTTTCCAGTATCGTGACATGGATATCCTTTCGGATTTTCAAATAATTAGTAAAGTAGAGCGTGTCGCTCGGATATGTTTCAGGGCTAAGGTTCTTCCACGAGATTTCGATAAGTTTGCATACATTTCGATTAAACGGAAGAATCATGGCACTGACCAAAGAAGCGTTCCTCAGTATTATTAAATCTGCTGCTGCAAGTGGAGTAAGTGATATTCACCTACGAACAGATGAGAAACCTTGTTTCCGCCTAAGAGGCGATCTGGTTCAAGTGAAGTATGATCCACTCACGAATGACGATCTCAAACTTGTTTGCAGTATCATGATCAAAGATAGTGAGATTTTAAAAGGTCTCGATAAAATTAAGGAACATGACGGATCTTTTTCTGTCCCAGGTGTATGTCGTGTTCGTTACAATCTTATGCGCTACCAAGGCAAGATTGGACTAATTCTTCGTCTTATTTCTGATAAAGTTCCAACGACGGAAGATCTAAAACTTCCGGTTGTGATTAATAAAATTGCAGGTGCTAACGCTGGTCTCGTACTCGTAACGGGTGCCACCGGTTCCGGTAAAAGTTCGACTTTGGCGGCGATGATTAATTTCATTAACAAAACTTCGGCCGTTCACGTCCTGACTCTGGAAGATCCTGTTGAGTATGTGCACACTCCGATTAAGGCCCGCATTACTCAACGTGAGATTGGCCAAGATACTTCTGATTTCAACTCGGCACTTCGCTCGGCCCTTCGACAGGATCCGGACATTATTCTGATTGGTGAGATGCGAGACGCTGAGACAATTTCGATTGCCATTAAGGCCGCGGAAACTGGCCACTTAGTTTTTGGTACAGTTCACACGACTGATGCGCTTAGTACGATTGGACGACTAATTTCGATGTTCCCGCCTGAAGAACAAAACGTTGTAAGAACTCGTCTTGCTGATAACTTACATGCCACTATTTCTCAGCGGCTCCTAAAAACTCAAGACGGTAAAGGGCGTGTTGCTGCTCAGGAAATCATGATCAACAATCCTGGTATCCGTGAGGCGATCATGGAGCCTTCAAAAACCAAAGACATTTACACTTACATTGAAAAAGGTCGTAATACTTCTGGAGCTCAAAGTTTTGACCAACACATTACATCACTCTATAAAGAGGGACGTATTACGTTGGAAGAAGCTAAGGCAAATGCTACGAAGCCAGAAGATTTCGAGAGAAACTTGATGTTTGGTGATTCTCAAGGGGACGACTGATTGATATGATCCTCTAACTGAGGTCATATTATGAATCTTTCTTTCAGGCACTACTACTGGCGCTGGCTTAAAAATCTTGTTTTCCTATTCGTTCTTTTTGCCATCCTCATGACATTGGCGCGAACTACATTCGCTTTATTCTTTGGCGATTGGGACACTTTGATGGCAAACCTCGCTGGAATTAAGCAGGCGATGTTTCTCGGTCTTCGTTATGATCTCATGCCACTTTCCTACATCAATCTTATTCCATTTCTCATTTTAAACGTTGCTTACTTCCTTCCGGGGAAAAAAGTCATTAAGACCACGCGCTTTCTGATGGTGACCACGCTTTGTCTTGGTTACTTCGCTCTTTGCTGGTTATACGTTTGTGATTATGGATTTTACTCTTACTTTCAAGAGCATTTGAATATTCTGTTCTTTGGTTTCTTTGAAGACGATACGCAGGCCCTAATCGTTACTATCTGGAAGAACTATCCGGTTCCTCTTTGGGGGACGATTCTTTTCTTTGTTCATTATGGGCTTTATCGCTTCATTAAATTTCTCTTCTCACCATTTGAGTTTGATCTAAAGGCCAAGAAAAATGATTTCAAAGTCCCAATTACATTACTCATGGGACTTGTCGTGATCGCTTTCTTGGGACGTGGTAATTTTTCTCGTCTGCCGCTTTCAGTAGAAGATTCATTCATTAGCGATAACGAGTTCGTGAATGAGATTGCCCTCAATGGTGCTTTAACGCTAAATCGCGCCATTAAGATTCGCAAAACCTTTGGTAAGGATCAGTACAACTATTTAAAAAACTATGGTTTTGGAACTTGGGAAGATGCTTACAAGGCGGCCTGGAACGTGGCCCCGACTTCCTCAGATATTCAACCAGCATTGACTGTTAAAACTCCTGCCAATCCATTCTTAAAAAAGAATCCACCTCACGTTGTTATGATAGTCATGGAGAGTTTCGGAAGTTACTGGAACGAAAAAGACTCTGAGAATTTCGAACTCTTGGGAGAACTGAAGCAGCATTTTGCCGAAGGTTTACTCTTCAAGAATTTTCTTCCGGCCGAAAATGGCACGATTGGCAGTATTGTTTCGGTAGCGACTTCACAGGTCATCCGTCCAGGTGCTCGCTTTTTATCTGAGTCAGAGTTCATGCAGACCGCACTTAAATCTGCTGGAAATATTCCCTTCAAAGAAAGCGGTTATGAAACTCATTTTGTGTATGGGGGAAAACTAGGTTGGAGAAACCTGGGAAAATACCTCAGCACGCAAAAGTATGATCGCCTTTGGGGTGCCGATGAAATTAAAGAGGCCATGCCTGAACTTAATAATTTTTCTGCCCGTGATCTAGGAAACGAGTGGGGCATTTTTGATGAGTACCTTTATACTTTCATCGACGAACAAATCAGAACCGCAACAAAGCCTCAGTTCTTTTTGATTCTTACGACTTCAAATCATCCACCTTTCGAGTTTCCATCTTCGTATACTCCGAAGACTTTAACTCTTAGTCCGGAAGTAATGGAGACAATTACCGTAGATGAAAATCTCGCGAGTAAAAGATTTCTAGGTTTCCAATACTCTAATCAAAAGACCGGCGAATTCATCACTCGTATCAAAGGATCGGCCGCAGGAGATAAAGTCATTGTGGCCCTGACCGGAGATCATAGCTTCTGGATCGCTAAAGGTGTAGAGCAAGATCAGGAATTCCGTCGTTATGCAGTTCCTTTCTTTATCTCTGTTCCAGAGGCCTATAAACCGGTGAATATCGATTTAACTAAATTTGGCTCTCACGAAGATATTTTCCCGACGCTTTATCATTTAGCTCTCTCTAACCAGAGTTACATAAAGCTTGGTGAAAACCTTTTAAGCGATGAATCTCACGCCATTAACAGCACAGGAATTTTTGCCAACAAAGAGGGCGCTTACCACCACGGAAAATTCTGGAAGTGGAAAGACCTTGATAAGCAAATCCTTGGGCCAGCTGAAGAAACAGAAGCACTTCATGCTCTAAAGCAGCACGGACTTGGACTAATTGGTATTACCGATTCCTATCTTAAGGCAGAAAAGAAGAGTACGCAGCCTGACGGAGGTAATGGTCGGCCATAACGATTTTTGCCATCGCTTCAACCACTGGAACAACCCGCGGAAGAATGCATGGATCGTGTCGACCAGCTTTGGCCTTATCACCAATAGTTGATGGGGCCTTGAAGGCAAGTTTCAAAACAATCTCTTCGCCGTTAGAAATTCCACCTTCCATTCCGGCAAAGTTCTTTGAGTCTTTTGAAATTTCAGATCCAGGCTTAAGTGCCAATTCAAATCCATCTCCAACACTCATTCCAATACAGGCAGGAAGTGAAAGCATAGCTTTGGCAAAGTCAGCTTTAAGTTTATCGAAGACGGGTTCACCTAACCCTGTAGGTGAGCCTTGAATTGAAAGAGCAACGATTCCACCGGCCGATTCACCCTTTGTTTTGCATTCACTTAGGAAGGCAATTACCTCATCTGACATCTTCTTCTCAGGAATGTTGATCTCGCCACGAGAAACCGAATGATCAGCAGGCTTAGAGCTTAGTTTAAATTGTCCTACTTGTTCAATATAAGCGTAGAAAGAGGCCTTCGGAAGAATGAGTCCCGCGAAGTAACCACCAATTACACGAGCAAGAGTTTCACGACCTGAAGCACGTCCGCCACCGCGATGATCACGGTAACCGTATTTCATCATGGTCGTTTTATCCGCGTGTCCTGGGCGATATGAATCTTTTAGAGGTTCATAGTCTGCACTTCGCTGATTGGTATTTCTTACGATAACCGTAATAGGAGTTCCGAGAGTTTTTCCCTCAAACACACCTGAAAGAATTTCAGGAACATCATCTTCTTTACGAGAAGTATGAACCGCATGTTGCCCGGGAGCACGACGAAGAAGTTCTTTTTTAAGATCATCCAGGTTCACAGTAAGACCTGCTGGCATGCCGTCGATAATCACACCAAGTGCTTCACCATGAGACTCACCAAAGGTGGTCACGCGAAACAATTGACCGAAGCTATTGCCACTCATGTTTGATCCTTTTCAAAAATTCTTCCCGAAACTTCTCGAGCGGGTTCTCGGGTAGAGTAGTAAGTTCTTCTACCGAAATATATGTTTCTGGATTAAGGCCACAAGGATTGAGATTTCTTAAAGCAGAGACCATGTTCTTACTATGTTTAATATTGAGGGCCATGCCATGAAAGGTCACAAGCTTTTCAATGGCGATTCCCATTGAAGCAAGTTTTCTCTCTCCATGCCATAGACCTAGATATTTATGCGTGTGATGAACGTCCTTAACACCCCAGTCATTCAAGACCTCAATTGAAAAATCAAAAATCTGATCCATCATATGAGACAGCGAAAGTGTCTGTGGATTAAGTTTCACGATGGGATAGAAAATAAATTGTCCCGGATGGTGAAAGGTCAGACCTCCGCCGCGTTCAATCTGTTGAAGCGGAAAAGGAAGGTTTGGATAGTTCTCTGGTTTAAATTCTACCAGTTCCAGAACTTCACCTTTACGAGGTTTCTGAAGACCACGACCATTAGTCAGAACTTCCGGATGGCTCGTGCAAATGAGAATACGAAGGCCCTGGCCTTCTTGTACTTTTGCTAAAGCGAGACGCTGAAACTTATGGGCCTGAGAGTATTCCCAGTTCCATTTCGTAACAACGATTGTTCTTTCATTAAGAGTGGTAAGGTCACTCTCTTTTAAATCCAAAGATGCTAGTTCAGCGGATGAAAAGAGAGTGTTCATGATTAGGCTTTAGTAGTCTCTACGTAATCCAGGAAGTCTGAAGCTTTATATGAACTTCTGACAAGCGGACCAGAGGCCACGAATTTGAAACCCATTTTAAGGGCCATACGTTTTAGTTCTTCAAACTCTTCAGGAGTGTAGAACTTCTTCACATCAAGGTGACGCTTACTTGGTTGAAGATACTGACCGAAAGTCACGATATCAACTCCATGAGCGCGGATATCTTCTAGCGCTTCTTGGATTTCTGCCCAAGTTTCACCCAGACCCACCATAAGTGAAGTCTTCGTTTGAATGTGCGGATAATTAGTTTTGTAGAACTTAAGACAGTTAAGGGTCTTCTCGTAACCTGCACGTGGATCACGAACCGGGTGAGTAAGACGTTTTACTGTTTCAAGGTTTTGCGCAATCACAAATGGATTCGATTTCGCAAGCTTGTGCATATACTCTTCGATGCCAGCGAAGTCTGGAATCAGAACTTCAACTTTTGTTTCAGGATGATCAAGGTGAACGCGATCAACAACTGCAGCGAAATGTCCTGAACCGTGGTCAGCAACATCATCACGATCCACAGAAGTGATGACAACGTAACGAAGAGACATCATGCCCACCATCTTAGAGGTGTTCTCGATTTCTTCGTGATTGATGAAGCCCTTCGGATTTCCGGTCTTCACGTGACAGAACTTACAAGCACGTGTGCATGTATCTCCAAGGATCATCACAGTTGCAGTACGAGCACTCCAACATTCAGAAATGTTCGGGCACTTCGCTTCTTCGCAAACAGTAGAAAGACCCTTCTCGCGAAGGTTGTTGCGGATATCTTTGAAGTCATCCCCTTGTGGAAGTTTTACTTTCAACCACTCAGGTTTTCTCTGGTATGTGTCTTTATCAAAATATGTTACGGCCATGAGGGATATCTATCACGCCAGAGGCGTATTCGACTAGAGGGAGGGCCATTTTTCATGGTCTTTAAGTGCCTAGAATTACTAGTAAAACTATACCGTTTTTCTTAGAAACAGCCTTTACTCACGATAAGTGGGTTCTCGGTCACAAACATATGCTCGCCCAAGAGGGGATTTGTTGTTTCTTTCCATTGGGCATCGGCGAAGGCAGCACTCTCAGTTTTATAGATGATACAGTCATAAGCTGCGAGGGGATTCTTGGTAAACATGATGATCTTAGAAGCTGCTACTGGGCTGTTGGTGAAGTAGACAATTTTGTTTGCGAAGAGAGAGCTCTTAGTGAAATACACTTGATGGGCGAAGGCGCTTGAAAAAGAAAAGATAAGTACCAACGTAAAAATTGACTTCATAAGAACTCCGATGTTCCGCTTATTATCGGAGATTATGAGACCAACAGGTTTTATTTTGAAATTGATACAGGGCCGTCAAAAAGCTTTACATTAAATCGCTCAATCACGCTCTTGTCCCCGCCATAAGTAATGACTTCCAGGAAGCTACCATTCAGTTTAAGTACGCTGAAAGTGGTGATGAACTGGCGGTAGAAAACGCTATAAGGATTGCGATAGGAAACGACGTTATTGATCCCGCCTGAAGGACCGGCAGTTAGATAGGTGATGCCCGTTTTATGGCTTCTTTCGTACATATGAAGGTGCCCTGAAAGCACCATCTTCACCCCATACTTCTCGAGCATAGGAACAAGTTCATTTCTCAGGCGAGTAGGAATAGTACGAATGTGTTCGAGGTTGGATGAATAAGGCGAGTGGTGCATGGTTACCACGGTCGGCTTCTTCTGCTCTTGGGCAGTTCTGAGTTTCGCCTCAAGCCACTCCCATTGTTCCAGGATTTTAGACTCAGACATCGACTCAAAATTAGAATTCAGCATCAGAACATTGATTCGACCAAGATCCAATTGCATGTAACCCAAATCAGGACTGTGTCCGTTTCTCATATAGGTGAGAAATTCTGGTGGGGCCTTATCCATCGAAGGAGACTCAAAGTATTCGTGATTTCCGACTGCGGCCATGAGATAGGCGCGACGAAGGTAGACATCCACAGTTTTAAAGAAATTTACCCATTCGTTTTCATAACCACCATGCTGAACGATATCGCCCGCATTGATGATGAGACTAAAGGGGTGCATCTTCTGAAACTCAGAAATGGATTTAGAGAGCTCATTGGCACGAATCTGACCTGCATCATTCTTGATCTGAGTATCACTCATAAAACCAAAATAAAGCGGGGATTTCTTGGTGCAAGGAATAGCAACGAGAGCATTATCAACCTCGGTACGATTTTCTGACGAGATCGTATAACGAAGAGGTTTGTCGCAAGTTAAAGTACCGAGATCAATTTTGGTTAACTTTGTGGCCGGAAACAAACTTCTGAAATGTTTCTTTTGATCCTGAAGTCTGATTTCAAGTTCAATTTCTTTGGTCGTCTGAAAGTTAAGTGTGATTTTCCCCTGATCTTCCACGGTCACGTAAGGTGAAATCGTGAAAGTACTTTGAGCGAAAGTGCTCAAAGAAAACATCAAAGGAATAATGGTTTTGGAAAACCTTAACATCCTAAAAGACTAGATTGATTCATGGGGTAATACAAGCCCCCTCGCAAAGAGGGGGCAAGATTATGAAATTAGAGCTGGTGTTTAATAAGTGGAACGGCCTGTTCGATGACTCTAACTGCGCCTTTCTTAAAATTTCCTACTTCTGCGTCCTGAAGGTCCTTGTTCATCTCTTGTCTGTCTTTACCTACAAGAAGTGAATCGGCCTTGAACTTATTAATGATGACTGTCAGGTCTTTGGCGATTCCTGAGCCTTTAGTGTCCTTGATCATGATACCGACTTCACGATTGAGTTTTGAAGAACGAGGATCAAGGTTATAAGTACCAATCAAGGCAATTTCATCGTCAATTACAGCGGTCTTAGCGTGAGTTGTATCCACTAAATTATACTCATAAAGTTCAATCCCCATGGCAATCATGGCGTCTTTCGCTGCTTTATAACCGGCCTGAGCAAAGAGGTTATCCGTCGATTTAAGAGAGTTCGTGATAATGGTTACTTTAACTCCACGATCGATTAGGTCCTGGAACATCGTGTGAGCACGTTTCGTTGGAATCAGGTAAGGAGAAAGAATAAGGACTTTCTTCTTCGCCTTACTCACGATTGAGTAAAGTTCATCACTCACAAGCATGTTCTTAGAACCCATGTTCTTGTCAGTTGAGTTAGACAGAAGTTTTACCCCATCAATTTCTTTAGCGTCTTTGAACCAGTCACGACCTGTGTTCCACTTTGCGTTTCCTTTACCGCTCTTTAATCTTTCAATGAGTACCTTCATTCTTTCCGAAGAAGATTTCACATCTCGAAGCATAAGAGCATAAAGCTTATCAACGTTCTCATCACAATCAGGGCCATGGAGAACGTCACAAATATAAACGAGTTTTTCACGCTGAAGTTTATCGTAGTAGGCCTTCTTTACGATATCGTTCTTTTCCCAAAGTCCCATGTAGTACTTGCGGGTCTCTTGAACCACTTTACCACTGATCATAATATCGAGATCATGGAAGTTTCTCTTCTTATCCAGACCGAAATATTTAGCGTCTACGTTTCGTCCACCAATAATGATTTTTGTTCCATCGACGACAAGCATTTTATCGTGAACGCGGTTAAAGATATCGTAAACCGTATGAACATCTTCCAGACGGTTAAAGAGCTTGAAAGTGATGTTGGTATTACCGTTTTTATCTTTACAGTCACGTTGAGTGGCCGCGATGGTCGTGTCTTTTACGCTGCTTGATAGGGCATCAAGAAGAATGCGAACTTGTACACCTCGTTTCGAGGCCTCACAAAGAAGAGCAACCCCGGTGGTTGAAACGTCATCATCTGTTACGGCGAAGTATTCGACCAGGATTTCAGATTTTGCTTGTTGAATGAGATCTACGCGAGCTTGCAGGGCCTCTTTATCATCATAGAGAAAGCGCGCTTTTTCGGCCTTCACCTGAGTGGCAAGAGTCATTAACATAGTCAAAGCTAGTGTTTGATGAATCCTCATAGAATTCCCCTGTAAATGGTTATGATGGAGTACTAAGCAATAAGCTTGCCAGGATCATGGACGGGGAATCATGAGGCTAGGATTTAAGCAATGATTAAAAAATGGGAAGTGTCTAAAACTTAGACAGGGCCTTTTTAATTAGGCCCTGAGATAAATTGAAATTAGTTCGAACAAGTGACAGTAAATTCTCTAGTTTGGTTACTGACAATAAACTTGCCTTCAAGATCACCTTTCGCGAGGTTTAGAGTATAAGGAACTTCTGACTCAATACCGATGCCATCAGTTGAAAAATTCACTCGAAAGGCCTTGGAGTCGGAAGTCGTTATAACAGAAATATTTGAGCCATCAATATTACTTGAAAGAGAAGCATTCGAGCATAGAAGAGGTTTCCCTGTATTGTCTCGGCATCCGCTTAATCTTTGTCCTATCAATTCATGAGTGGTCGATAGACCTGATAACTTATCATGTGAAATGACTTCGCATTTTAAATTGGTCTCTGATGCAAATGAATTAATCGCGAATAATGCAGATACTAGAACTAGAACCTTCTTCATAATGTCCTCCAAAATTTCATGGAGTTTATCAGAGGTTCGTTCTTTGCTGATGTTCTTTGAAAGACTTTCCAAATGTGATCAAATTTTAGACGGCCTAAAGCGGAATCAGAAAGCACTCTTCCCAGATGGGCATGATTTTTACTTTCTCTTGAACGTCCACGGTAGGCATAGTTTTAAGCACTAACTGGCGGCCATCAAATCGAAGACGGTGCTCAATACCCTGACGAGTGCCGTAGCTTTCTTCGATCTGAGCTTCAAGACCTTCATTCATCTTCCAGGCGTTGTCAGGAATCACCATAATGCCTTCGCTGGCATTTGCAAGAGACGCGTTCCATTTACCCCAAGGAGTTTCCGCAACACCTTGTTCAAACTTCACTGGGATAAAATTCTGGTAACCCATGAATTGGGCCACGAAGAGATTTCTTGGATTTCTTAAAAGCGAAAGTGGAGTGCCCAGTTGTTCCAGGCGACCAAAGTTCATAAGCCCCACGATGTCAGAGTACTTCAGGGCCTCTTCTAGTTCATGAGTCACCCAAAGGACAGTGATCCCTTGCTGACGGATAAATTGAAACAGACCATTTAAGATATCTCGACGAGTGAATGGATCCAGATGCGTGAATGGTTCATCCATTAAAAGAAGAGCAGGACGATTAATCAGCTCTGCCGCTAAGAGGACCTTTTGTCTTTGTCCGCTTGAAAGCTGGAAAAGATTCTGACGGAGTTGGAAAGTAAACTCAAAAGTGTCCGCAAGGTCGCGGGCCAGTTGAATCTTCTTCTCGTCATCAACATCAATAGTCACCTTACTGATCAAAAACTTTTGAACGTTCATATCCGTAAGGATTTCGTGAGTCGGAAATAAGGATACTGAACCATCAGTCTCAAAATTCCCCTGATCAGAATTCAGTTGGCCTGAAAGGATTTTAAGAA
The DNA here is from genome assembly GCF_034259205.1 of Peredibacter starrii. Taxonomy (GTDB): domain Bacteria; phylum Bdellovibrionota; class Bacteriovoracia; order Bacteriovoracales; family Bacteriovoracaceae; genus Peredibacter; species Peredibacter starrii. Next base: position 998,640 of record NZ_CP139487.1, read on the forward strand.
GCGTGGTTTTACCACTTCCATTCGGTCCCATAATTCCCATAACAATTCCCTTATTCAGGGTGAAGTTAAGAGCATGAAGGCCCGCGATACCGCGTGAATCGAATTGTTTAGAAAGATTATTTACTCTGATCATGTGCCTTTCTTTACCACTAAAAAGAGCCCTGCGAAAAGAAGAATGACGCCTAAAATGCGAGTCATATTTATCGGTTGAGGAGTCAGATTCATAAGTCCATAGTGATCAATAATCACGGACATAACTAGTTGACCTGTCACGTAGGAGGCAATCATGGTGGTGGCACCCAGTTTCGGGATAAAAATCATGGCCGCAGTGACGAAGATGGCACTTAAGATACCACCCAAAAACATATACGGTGGCGCTTCAGTGACTCGTTTTAAATCATTCATCGTGACGCCCTGGAGAAGCAATAAAAAGCTCAACCCAATTGTTCCCACAATGAGAGAAATAATCGGAACGAGATAGGGATGCTTTAGGAAGCGAGTAAATTCTGCATTGATTCCCGCCTGAATGGGCATCAAAGTCCCGATAAAGACGGCCGTCAGAATTAAAACGTAGATCATATTCGACCTCGGCATGAATATATGGTTCAATAAAAGTATGACATTAACTCAATTAAATTACATCCTCGCTGTTGATAGAAACCGTAACTTTGCTCAGGCCGCAAAAGAGTGCTTCGTGACTCAGCCGACCTTAAGTATGCAAATTCAAAAGTTAGAGGACTATCTCCAGATCATCATTTTTGATCGCAGCAAAACTCCGGTTGAACCAACACCCATGGGTAAAAAGGTTTTGGAGTATGCTCGTAAGGTCATGCAGGGTGCTCATGAACTTGAGGAACTTTCAAAATCTCTTCGCGGTGAAATCGCTGGAGAGTTTATCCTGGCAGTTATCCCGACATTAGCTCCTTACGTTCTTCCATTGTTCGTAAGAAAATTCGTAGAAGAGTACCCGCAGGTTGAGCTCAAGATTTTTGAATACCAAACTGACGAAATTATCCGTTACCTTAAAGAAGGAAAAATCGACGGCGCTATTCTTGCGACTCCACTTGAGACAAAAGAGCTGACTGAAGAACACCTTTTTTACGAGCCATTTAAAATCTTCCTTTCTCCAAACCATGAACTCCTTAAAAAGAAGACCGTGGATGAGAAGGACCTTGATATTAAAGAAGCATGGTTACTCAAAGAAGGTCACTGCCTTCGCGCTCAGGCGCTGCACCTGTGCCAATATAAAAACGTTGGTGAGGGCAGACAGCTTTTCTTTGAAGCAGGAAGCTTGGAAACTCTCATTAATATGGTGAAATCTTCAGAAGGTTTTACAGTACTTCCATATCTCGCGAGCCAGAATATGAGCACCGCTGATCAGAAGCTTCTGAAAGACTTCAAAAATCATGTGCCTGTACGTGATATTAGTTTTGTGACTGGTCCGCTTTCGATGAAAAAATCAATTGAGAAGGCGCTAGTGAAAACCATTCTTCTAACGATTCCAAAAGAACTTAAGAAAGCAAATTCTAAAACAGAAGTGGTGGCCATTAACTAACGGCCGCCACCTTCTTATTTTTCTGCATAAAATAATACGATTCAGTTGTATACCAGGCAAGTGCCACCCAAATAAGAAGGAAAGCATTAAGCTTATCCGGGCTTAATGGTTCATGCAGGACTAATAGTCCGCACAGAAACTTCAAACTTGGTGAGAGGTATTGAATAAATCCTAGAGTCTGAAGTTGCAGGCGACGGGCGCTGTAAGCAAACAGTACTAATGGGATACAAGTCACAAGTCCCGATAGCAACAGAGTTCCAATTTGCCAGCCAGGAAGAACTCCCAGAATTGTAAATGGAGTTGTGGGCCCAAAATGCCAGATCGCAAGGATTGGCAAAATCATAAAACAAGTTTCAAAAGTAAGACCTTCTAGTGAGCCCACATTGGTGAACTTACGAAGGAGCCCATACATCGCAAAAGTCAAAGACAAGGCAATCGCGATCCACGGAAAGTTTTGTAAATCGGTTTGAAGGGCCATCATCACGATAGAAATTAAGGCGAGGGTAATAGCTGGCCATTGAGTCGGGCGAAGCTTCTCTTTCAGAATTAGCCATCCCATAAACACATTAATGAGCGGATTCAAGAAGTAACCCATACTCGCTTCAAGCACCTTGCCAACATTCACGGCATAGATATAAAGCAGCCAGTTGGATGAAATGAGAATTGCCGACATCATCAGCATGTTACGCGTGCGTTTTTGTTTCCAAATTTCTTTTAGACTTCCAGTCTTCTTGGTGAAAACTAGAATAATCATCAAGGTTACGAACGACCAAAGAAGTCGATGAGCAAACAAATCCCAGGCACTCACGTCATGAAAGATCTTCCAATAGAGAGGAAAAGTTCCCCACATGGAGAAGGCGAGCATGGCAGCGAGATGGGCCTTTGAAATTTTCATGTTATCTCAGGTTAAATTTATTCTTGATCCTTAAAGCAATAAAGATGGCAATAATTGAAGTAACAACTCCAACAACTCCTACGATATTGTAATGAGTAAGAGCACCGGCCGCAGTAGATCCCAAAATCAAGCCCGCACCTTGAGAGGCCAGACCAGAGGATAACTGTCTTGAAGCATTTTCAAGGCTCATAAACGTTCCGCGCTCTTCAGGTTTGACAACAGCTGAAACCAGAGTCATTGCCGGAATAAAGCGGGCCGAACCCATCATGGTGAAGAGTGAGCTCACAATAAGAATGATCCACAGGGGAGATGTTGGGAGATTGGTCAGAAGAAAAATAGGAACGATAGAAATCAATGCCACTACTTTGAAGACGGCGAAGCTTCCGATTCTATCGCAAAGTTTTCCCACAGTTCTAGCTGTAATAATTGTACAAATTCCACCAACCAAATAGATCAAAGGAAGCTTATCTTCAGGTAAGCCAGCGTTTCTTACGAGATAGGTTGAGATAAAGGGAACAATCATGAAGATACCAAAACCCAAAGTACTCGTGAGAGTAAAGGCCTGGATGTAGTCCTTTTGGATCAGGATCGATTTAAAGTTCATGAGATTTGACTTAAAGCTTCGAGGCTCAGTCTTGATCTTCACCGAAGGAAGAACAAAATAAGCGGCTATCCAGAAAATTAAACCAATGATGCAAATGAAGTAAAAGGCCCCATGCCAATCAAAAGCATTTGCAATAAAGAGACCTGTTGGCACACCTAAAATACTACTGATAGAAAACGCCGACATCACCACACCCATCGCGGCCCCGCGGCGTTGATAAGGGATGAGATCAGATACTAGTGATAGAACGCTGGCATTTAAGATTCCGCCAAAGGCCCCTGCAATGATTCTGGCCGCAAGAAGTGCACCAAAGTTTGGCGAGATGGCGCACATGAATGTTCCGATAATGAATCCAGAAAAGTTAAATAATAAAAACTTCTTACGATCAAAGTGATCGGCGTAAAGGGCACCAAAAAATCCTACGATCCCTGCACTGAAAGTATAAGCAGAAACCAGAGTCGAGAATTCGACTGGAGAAATATTAAAGACTCGCATGAACTGAGGACCCAAAGGCATCATGATCACGAAGTCTAAAATATGCGCCACCTGAATGGCCGCTAAGATAATAATAATGAATCTCTCCTTACGGAGAGCGGCCAAATCGTCAGTTGCAGGAACGTTCATCTTTTTAGTCTTTTAAGCCTACAACTTCAGAAAGTTTAGAGCTTGTATCATCCAACGTTTCAAGAGAAGCAACTGTGCTTACACAGTGATCGATCATCGAAACCGCTGCAGGATGGTGGTTACCGGAATTCTTAACACCGCCAAATGGAAGTCTGGCAGTAGCACCTACAGTAGAACGATTGAGGTTAATGAGACCTGCATCGATGTCACGAAGGCAAAGATTATAAATGTCAGCATCGCGAGTATAAACTGATGCTGCTAGACCGTATTGAGTACAGTTGGCAATATGGATCGCCTCTTCAATGTCCTCATAAGGAACGAAGAAACAGTTTGGCCCGAAGATTTCTTCCTGAATGAACTTACCTTCAAGGTTTGGCTTCTTCGCATAGTGAATTGAAGGAGACACATAGTAACCCTGGAAGCCAACATCAAGCTTACGAGGAGATACGATCTCTTCTGCGCCTTCTTGTTTTCCGAAGTTACAGAAATCAAAATAAAGTTTCTCAGCATGCTCATCAATCAGAGGGCCCATGAAAGGATCTGGTTGAGAAGTAGGGTGACCAACACGAATTCTTTCTGTCACAGCTTTAAATTGAGAGATGAATTCCTGCTCGATCTTCTTATGCACAAGAATCATTGAAGTCGATGTACAACGCTGACCAGAAGTTAAGAAACATGCTCTTAGAAGCTCTGGAAGCGCGTGTGAGATATTTGTATCGTGGTGAATGATAGTTGAGTTCTTACCACCAAGTTCAAGGGCCACAAGTTTCGAAAGATCTTTATAAGTGTTTTCTACAATTCGCTGACCAACACCTTTTGAACCAGTGAAGAACACACCTCTGATACGCTGATCGCCAGTAAGTTTACCGGCAGTATGACCTGTGCCATTGATGAAGTTAATCACGCCCTCTGGGAAACCAGCAGCGTGGAAACATTCCATCATCAGTTGTGCTGAATAGATTGTTTTCTCTGATGGCTTGAAGATAACTGAGTTACCAGCAAGAAGAGCGGCAAGAATCTGACCGTTTGCCAGGTGACAAGGGAAGTTGAAAGGGCCAATCACAAAACAAGGGCCCAGTGGTTTATAAACCGTGTGACCATCGATCTTTGGCATAACTTCTTTGATCGTTTCACGCTTAATGCGCTCAAGTGAATCAGTAATTGTTACTGTTACTTTGCTATCAAGAGCAGCGGCTTCAGTCTTTGCCTCCCAAAGTGGTTTACCCACTTCAAGTGCCAGTGCCATTGAGATCTCATCTTTACGAGCACGGACGGCCTCCTGATATTTTTTAAGGAATGCAATTCTTTCTTCGAAAGAAGTTTTTCTCCAGGTTGCGAAACCTTTCTGGGCCGATTCAATGACCGGTTCAATATGATCGTAATAAACACCAGCTTCCCACAGAACTTGTGTAAGGTCGGCAGGGCCACGTTTTAAGATCTTTTCTTGAGCATTAGATGATTGGTGAAAACGACCATTAAAGTAGTCGCCTTTGAGAGTCATTTGCATGGGAAATCCTTCTCTTGAATGATGATCCCAATCATACTCTTTTCCCTCAAATATGGCACTAATAATACGGAGAGTTAAATTATCTCGGGGGTTCCCGAGTAAGCTATAAATCTGGTACGATGGTGCCATTCAGGAGAACTAATATGACAGTAAAAACTCTACCGGCCTTGTTGGACAAAATGTGGCAAGACTATATCGCCATTAACCCATTAGCGAAGAAGATCAGTGACTTACTGGTTGGAGAAGGTGAGAAAATCCTGAACGATCACATTGCACTTCGTACGTTTAACCACCCAAGAGTTGGGGTAGACGTGATGGCAAAGCCTTTTATCGAAGCTGGCTATAAGTACAGCGGTGATTATCATTTCCCGGAAAAGAAGCTTTATGCAAAACACTATGAGCATCCGGATCACACACTTCCTAAGATCTTTATCTCTGAACTTAAGCTGGAAGAGTTCTCACCAGAGCTAAGAAAAACCGTAAATTCTCTGGTTGATCAGATTCCTGCCGGCGCTGAAAATGCTTATGATTTCGTTTCTACTGGCCGTCCTTGGAAAGTGACGACGAAGATTTACCAGGACCTTATGAAGGAAAGCGATTACGCGGCATGGGTTTCGGCCTTTGGTTACCGACCAAATCACTTTACTGTTTTTATCAACGAATTAAAAAAATACTCGGATATCCTGGTTTTGAACGATCACCTTAAAGCACAAGGTTTCAAACTGAATGCGAGTGGTGGGGAAGTGAAGGGCTCTAAAGAAGTATGTCTTGAGCAGTCTTCAACGTTGGCCAACAACATCGAAGTAACTTTTGATGATGGTAAACTTACAATCCCAGCTTGTTATTATGAATTCGCGAAACGCTATCCGATGAAAAATGGACAGCTTTATCAGGGATTCGTTGCTGCTTCAGCAGACAAGATTTTCGAATCGACTAGTAAGGGTCAATGATTTAATTGCGCCGACATGTGCTTACGAATGGAGTCTTCCAATGACATAAAGTTGGGCTTCATAAGTAGGTCGTTGGCGCCAAGCTCTCGAACTTCACGTTTTAACTGTTCCGTTCCATGGCCCGTGAAAAAGATGATAGGTTGACTGAAACCACGTTCACGGGCGATCTTCATAAATTTTAGACCGTCCATTACTGGCATCTTGATATCAGATACAACGCAGTCAATTTTCTTCTCTTCCAGAATTAAAAGAGCTTCTGCTCCGTTGTTGGCTATGAAAATTTCTTTCGCCTCATCTTCCAGCAATTCTTTCATGCTTTCTGATAGTTCCTCTTCATCGTCAACTAATAGTAGATTGCCTTTCATAGAATTCACCACGTCGTCAGTATACCCTGAAATTACGCTTTCTTTTAGGCCTTGGAGCGAAATTTAAGGACTTCTTTAGAATGAGCGAAGTGCTGAAGTCTGTTTTTTATTTACTTTGATTTTCTTTTTCTTCCTCTAATTTAGAGGCAAATTCGATGAGAACGTAATCATTACTTGGATTCTCAGGACGAGAAGGGGCGCATGAAGACAGAATAGAGGCAGCGATTAAAAAATAAATGATTTTCATTTTTTATCTTTCAGCTCGTTAATGATTGGCTCAAGTTCACGGAAAAAATCATTCTGACGAAATTTAAATGGTTCGTTTTTCAAGCTCGGATCCAACAGATGTTGTTTCATCTTATAGATCGGGCCCGCAATACGATGTGAAATAATCAAAGTCACAACAAGAAGAAGAACGAAGTTTGCCACCGCCAGACCAATAAAAAGCATATCAAGATCATGCTTCTGGGCCTCAAGAAATTGGTGAAAAACGTGACCTTCAGGAATTCCAACTTTGAGTCCTTTGTTTTTCATGTTCCAGAAAAACAAGTAAGTCGTAGAGTAGAGGCAGGCGGTAGAAAGAATGAAGAGGCCCACGAAGTAGCCAATGAGTTTTAATTGAAAAGGACCATTAATCAAAATTTTGTTCAGTGATCTTTCTTTAATGCTCATACTTTCCTCAGAATCTTTCTACCGAAGGCCCTATTACTTAGCTTTGTAAGGAAGAATTGTCTCAACGTTAATTGTGTCTTCAACACCAACACCAAGATATTCAGCTTTGGCCATTTTAAAATCTGATGCCTTCACAGAGAACTTAGCAACAACTTCATCGTTCTTGGTTGTGTAAGTGATGTTAACGGGCCTTTTCTCGCCATTAACTTCCAGCATAGCAGTGGCCTTACCACCTTGGGCCTTAAGATCCGTCAGCGTGGCCTTCGGATGCTTTGATGAATTCATGTGCTTCCAGGTATGCTCATCACGAAGATCAATTCCTGTGTTGAAAGACTCGATTGAAACTGTGATTTTATCAGCAGTGAAGTTATCACCCTGTTTTACCAGGTTACCTTTCACTTTTTTACTAACGGCCTGAAATGAACCGGCCGGGCTTAATGTTACGAAAAGAGTCACTTTGCTTTCAGCAAGTGCGAAAGAAGAAATAAGAGCGAAACTAAGTGCTACGAACAATTTCATGCATGACCTCTAAGAGTATGTTGATGAGAGAGTTATTTCTTTTTAGGAGAAGCCTTCTTCTTTATCGGCTGTGCCTTCGGTTTAAATGAAACAAAACGGATTTTGTCCCCGACGCGAAGTTTGAGTGCAGCTGCTGTCACTCCCGATACTTTGTAGCCGCCCGATTTGAGCTTAACCACGCCACCTAGGGCAGAACGGAAATTGCCACTGGTACGAGAGATGATAAAGATTTCTGACTTGAAGTTCTTATCGGAAACTTCAGCGATTTCTCCAATAGTGCTTTCTTTGATTGCACGAATATTGTCCACTTCAGCGATAAGAACCGGACCTGGCTCAAAAATCCCCACCAGACCAGAGAATCGGAAACCTTCTTGCTCGAGAATGCGTTTAGCGGGTTCAGTATTTGGATGAACCTTACCAACCACAAATTGTGCGTCTTCCGGAAGAAGATTGGTAATGATTGGATACTTCGGCATCAGCTCTTCAATGAAGCGTTTATTCTTCACATACAAGTAATCGGCCGTCGGAAAATCAATTTTAAAGAAGTTCGCACCGACTGCGTCCCAAAAAGGAGAGTGGCCCGAATCGTTTACCATTCCGCGCATCTCGGCGATCACCTGATCTTCGAAGAACTTGCGGTTCTCGGCGATAAAGAGGAATCGAGAGAGAGAAAGGAAACGACCGTTTTGCGAATTACGGAAATCCGGGTGGAGATAGAGTGAACATATCTCCGCCGGACCGTTGTGAATAAAGTGAAAATGAAGTGAAGTAACATCATTTTTTACATGAATAGATTTCGACTCGTGATGAGTTTTTTCCATTCGGTAGAAGTAGTAAGGCTCGAATCCACCAATCTTGGAGATGATGGCACATACACCCACTAATCTTCCCGTAAAAAGCTCTTCCATGACGAAGAGGTAGTCTTCACCACCCGGACCATCTTCACGATGCAAGAAGCTTCGTTCAGACATACGGATTCTTTTTTTAAGGACCTCAGGGTCCTTAGGTAGAGACGTGAGACCATGCCCGGATTTCTCCAGGAGTTCCATCAGACCATCCAGGTCTTTTTGTTCGATCGGACGGATGATGAACATGCTTACTCGATCTCTAGAAGTGTTTTTTCGATGATGGCGCAAACTTCATCGATATGTTTTTCCTCAGTCACAAGAGCTGGCATAAGGAAACGCACACGTGCAGTAGGGTGACCACCGGCAAGGAACGAAAGCACACCGTTTTCAAAGAGTTTCATTGTGAATGCCTTAGACTTCGGCTCGTCTCCTTTAAAGAGAGACATACCAACCATCACACCAACACCATACGGACCTTGAAGCTTCTCAGGATATTTCTGAGCGATCTTTTCAAGGTTCTTCTTAAAGTGGTTATGAAGACGATTGTTCTTCCCGTTTTCACCAAGAAGACCACCGTTAACCATTTCATTGATAACATAGTAAGCGGCCGCGATCTGAGACGCTGAACCTGTGAATGTCTGAGACATTAGACCCGGCTTCGGCTTGTGTTCATCATTATAAAGAGTGGCACAAACTTGAGAGTTCTTACCAACTGATACCACGTCTACGTGTTTATCAAGTTTGAAGTATTGGAACGCAAATAGTTCTGAAGTACGACCGAAAGTCTGAACTTCATCCACCATCACAGAGATGTTGTTCTCTTTACATACGGCGATCAGGGCCTCGAAGAATTCAGTGTGACCGACCCATGAACCGTTCTCACCCTGAATAAGCTCCATGATGAAACCAGCGTGATGGCCAGGGAAGCGAGTGATGTATTTTTTCATCGCTTTCACTGCAGCATCGATTGAGGCCTGGTGATTATTAGCATCGTAGAATGGGATATAATCCACATCTACCGTCTTAGGAAGACCAACACGGTAAGCACCTTTATCTGTGACCCATGCCATACCTAGAGTACGACCGGCGAAACATTTCTCGAATGCGAAGAAGCGAGAAGCAGGGTTACGTTTTTGGAAAATCATTTTGAAGGCGTTCTCGTTTGCCATTGCACCTGAAGTGGTAAGGAAAACGTTTTTTACACCAGCGCCGTATTTACAAGCTTGCTTCGAGAACAACTCAAGAAGTTTCGCCGTATCAACGTTCTGCTGAAGGTGACCGTTCATAACAGTGTTTGAAATTGCACCGTTAATTTGGGCCTCAATAACACCTGGGTGAGAGTGGCCCATAGAGTGAACGCCAATCCCTGTGATGAAATCGTATTTAACTGAACCATCTCCAAGTTCAACGAGAGGGCCGTTACCAATTCCTGAACCAAGGTAATTATAAAAAAGAGCTCCACCACGAAACTCCGCTACTTTTTTAAGAAGAGCATCGTACGATTCTTTAAGTTCAGGATTACCTGGTTTAACACCAGTAATAGTTTTCTGATGTTCAGTCAGTGCTTCTTTGATAAGTTGTTTTGCTTTTTCTAAACGAGGATCTTGAAAGAAACCATCGGCAATTGTTTTGGCCATTTGTAACTCCAGAATGAGAAAAAATATAATGAGTTTTCGGCAGTTTATGACAGAGACTTGAAGTTAATCAAGGAATAAGGTGGAGAAGTTAATTGACTCATCTTGTCTGGTATATTGCATTCAAATCTTTCTCTCAATTAACCGATAAACAAGTGATGAAATTTGTTCTCTTTCTTCTGTTATTCACTCTTGGGGCACATGCCAGCGACTCAACCATCGAGGGGAAGGTGTCTATTCCCGCTGATTGTTCAAAGAAGGCCATGGTGTGGTTGTCTTTAGATAAAGAGAACTACAAAGAACGGCTGCTTCTCATGCATACAGAAGTTCCTCAAGGAGGAACTTATCGCTTCTATGTGAAACCCGGTAATTATCAAGTCAGGGCCTCAGATGAAAGCGGTTGTGAGTTCATGAAACGCGTTCAAGTTAAGGGCCCGCAGATTGAAAATATTCAGTTGGTGAAGAAATGAAAAAATATTTCATCCTTCTCCTTGTGCTGTTTTCTTTCCACGCTTTAAGTAGTGCCACAATTGATTGTGGTCCAAACCTCATTCGAGTCTGGACTCAAGCAAGTGGTATGACTTGTGTACCAAGAGTTGTAACTGCTCAATCACAATTATATTGTTTGCCAATTAATGCCCAGCCTTTTCAAATGAGTTTGCTACAGAATTTTCCAGTCGTGCTACAGGGACAAGCTCCTTGGTGGGCCGCTCAGGGAAATCTCTATTACCCGAATATGAATTACCCCGGCGCTTGGTCTTATCCGGGCATTCAAGCAAATTATTATCCTGGTCAAGGCCAGGTCTTTGCGGCCAAGCCCAACGTTTATGTTGAGACAGTTCTACCTACAACAAAATTCAGTTTTAAGTTTGTAACGAAGCAACACTTCCTCGCTCAAACGCCGTTACTGAATAAAGATGAGTGGAGTGGGAAAATTTTTGAGACAGATAAGTTTGAAGTTGATGGTGTGAACTACGACTATCTTTTCTATGACGTGCGACTTCCGAAAGAAAAAATGCAATTTGAAAATGGCATGTGTTCGACTCGTGAAGAAGTTATTAACTGGATGATCAAAGACCTGAAAGAGCTTAAACATTCAGAACTCTCGCTCCAGGATTTTGAAGAGCACTGGAGAGTGAAAATTCCTGATTATCCTTACTATTGTGTCTATCCTCAGTATAACCGTGAGTTAGACGCTGCTATTCCGGTAGAAATAGATCTCGAGCGCACCACTTTCATCAGAAGCCTCTTTGTTCTGGTTCCTCACAAAAAAGAGCCAGATGTGGACGAGCCTCAAGAAATTCCATTTCCTAGCAGTGACCCTACCGAGTACCGCCCAGGAGTTAAAATCAAACGTGAAAACACGTTTCGTGAATGGGGAGTGGCTTTCTTGGGATTCTAGGTTTGCTCCGTGTCAATAAGACCATTTTATTGCCGTTAATCTTGGGGTATGATAGTTATCCTTTTACTTTATTTTTTTAATTATTTGTTCACGCGACAGATGGAGCTCCTATGAAAGTTGCAAAACTACATGATCTTAAAAAGACGGATAAAAAAACATTAGAGAAGTGGTTACACTTACTAATTCTTGGACGCATGATTGATGAACGTGCTCCGAACTATTTAAAGCAAGCACTTGGTTGGTCATACCATGCACCATATGCTGGTCACGATGCTATTCAACTTGCTATCGGCCAGGTTTTCGATCGTAAGACCGATCACATGTTCCCTTACTACCGTGACATGCTAACTGCATTGTCAGCTGGTCTAACAACAGAAGAAATCCTTCTTAACGGTATCTCAAAAGCTACAGATCTAGCTTCTGGTGGCCGTCACATGTCTAACCACTTTGCTAAGCCTGAGTGGAACATCCATAACGTTTCTTCTTGTACTGGTAACCACACTCTACACGCTGTAGGTGTTGGCCGTGCGATGAAATTCTATAAGCACAAAGGTGTTGCGATTTCTTCTCAAGGCGAGTCTTCAGTTTCTGAAGGTTACTGTTACGAAGCGATCAACGGTGCTTCAAACGAAAAACTTCCAGTAGTATTCGTGTTCCAGGATAACGGTTACGGTATCTCGGTTCCTAAAGCAGATCAGACTGCCAACGAATTCGTATGTGATAACTTCACTGGTTTCAAAAATCTTCAAATCGTAAAATGCGATGGTAAAGATGTATTTGATTCTATGAACACAATGATCGCAGCTCGCGAGCACGCACTTAAGTTCTCTGAGCCAGTAATCGTTCACGCTATGTGCGTACGTATCGGTAACCACTCTAACTCTGATAACCACGAATGGTACCGTGATGAGAAAGAGCGTGCTGATGCAAAAGCTCAAGATCCTCTACCGAAGTTCAAAGCTGATCTTCTTAAAGCGAAGATCTTCACTGAAAAAGAAATCGCTAAGATCGAAGAGAAGGCCAAAGCTGAACTTCTTGAAGCTCACGCTAAAGCAGTTAAAGCACCAAATCCAACTCCAGAGTCGATCTTTGATCACGTTCTTCCACCTGCATATGAGCCTCAGAAATATACTGATGGTACTCACAACGATACTTCTGAACCTAAGAAGTTCATTGATGCAATTAACGGCACTCTTAAAGCTGAATTCCGTCATAACCCAAATACATTCATCTGGGGCCAAGACGTAGCTAATAAAGAGAAGGGTGGTATCTTCAACGTAACAAAAGGTATGCAACAGGAATTCGGTAAAGGCCGCGTATTCAACGGTCCAATCGCCGAAGACTATATCCTTGGTACAGCTAACGGTATGTCTCGTTTCGACCAAGACAAAATCCGCGTAGTTGTTGAAGGTGCAGAGTTCGCAGATTACTTCTGGCCAGCAATGGAGCAGTTCGTAGAAATGTCTCACGATCACTGGAGATCTAACGGCGCTTTCTCACCAAACGTAACAATCCGTCTTGCTTCTGGTGGTTATATCGGCGGTGGTCTTTATCACTCACAAAACATCGAAGGTACTCTTTGTACGTTCCCTGGTGTTCGCGTAGTTGTTCCAGCTTTCGCAGACGATGCTGCTGGTCTTCTAAGAACAGCAATGCGTTCTCAAGGTTGTACTGTATACCTGGAGCCAAAAGCTCTTTATAACGCTAAACACGCTATGACTTCTATCCCTGAGGACTTCGAAGTTCCTTTCGGTAAGGCCCGCGTTCGTCGCGAGGGTAAAGACCTTTCAATCATCACTTACGGTAACACTGTTCACTTCTCACTTGAGGCGGCAGAAATTCTTGCGAAAGAAGGCTTTGATGTTGAAGTACTAGATCTACGTTCACTTAACCCGCTTGATCTTGATGCTATCGTTGCAACAGTTAAGAAGACTCACAGAGCTCTTGTTGTTCACGAAGATAAAGTGTTCGGTGGTTTCGGTGGTGAGCTTGTTGGTCAAATCAATGAACACGCGTTCGAGCACCTGGATGCTCCAGTTCGCCGTGTAGGTTCGACTTTCACTCCAGTAGGTTTCAACCGTATTCTTGAGCGCGCTATCCTTCCAGATATGAATAAGATCTTGGTTGCCGCTCGCGATCTTCTAAATTACTAAGATCTTGATAGGGCCTCGAAAGAGGCCCTTTTTTTTGCCATGGGACGCCTCATGGCGAGAGTAGGCCTCTAAGCCCTTCATTAAAGCGGAAAAAGCAGGTAATTAATACAGTATAAAAAGTGCACTCATTATAGGCACTTGGGTCTCCCGTCAGTAATATGCCGGCAATTTCCATTCCCTATAAGGAGACCTCAGATGAAAAATTTCCTTTTAGCAGGGGCGATGCTCCTATCTTTCAATGCTTTCTCTCAGTCTTATCTCGTGCTTAATAACGGTGTGACTCTTACGACAGATAAGTCGGGTTTTATCTACGACTTCGGTAACTTTATTCTTCCATACAAGGTTCTTGCTAACGGCGGTAACTTCTTAATCGCTGAAGAGAGACTTTCTACAGTTGATGAAAACGGCTTCTTCTATACCAAGTCTGACAAGATCAAAAAAATTAAAGCTAAAGGTCAGAACTATTTCATTAATGACGACAATGATCTTGTGACGATTGATTCAAAAGGCTTCTTCTACGTTCTTGAAGATAAGGCCTTTAAGAAGGCCAATAACTTTGGTGGAAACTTTTTTACAGTTAAACCCGAAGACAAGAAGCCGGCAGTTGACCTTTATACAGTTAACTCAAACGGTAACTACTTTAAACTGAAAGTGGATCACTTAAATCCTGCCGACATCACAGTTTTCGGTGGAACTTATTTCCAAACGAAGTCGGGGGTTACTTATACAGTTAATAAAGATGGTTTCGTTTATCCGAAAACAGAAGTGAAAGTGAAAGCGATCAAGAAGACTGGTGGTAACTTCTTCATCGATTCAGACAATCTTCTTTATACCGTTTCTGAAGAAGGTTTCTTGATGCTTCCAGTTCTTCCAGCGAACATCAAGGTCTCAGAAATTGTAAAACTTGGTGCGAACTATATGATCGATACTCAAGGCCGCATCTTCGTGGTGGATAAAACAGGTGCAATGTATGAGCGCACAATTGATCACGATTTACTAAACGCAAAAGTACTTTCTTTCTAATTTGACGGGGCCCCATCAGGGCCCCTTTTTTTTGGCACAACCTTCCAGCACATTCAGTCACCTTAAGGAAACACAGAGCTATTCAAGCGCTTACTCCTCTCGGGCAAATTTAAAGTCACTCCATAGTAAAGCAAATGATACTTGAGTATAGTCGCTCTGCTTTTCAACTCAAGGAGATGACGAATGAAAAAACTAATGCTGGCAGCTCTTGCAACTCTTTCCCTTAATGCATTCTCTCAATCATATATCATCATGGATAACGGGATCACGATCACGACTGATAATTCCGGATATGCCTATGATTTTGGTCACTACGCTTTCCCTCAGAAGGTAACTCTGAAAGGTGGCCAGTACTTCGTAGAAGAAGGAACAATTCTTGCGACGATCGATGAAAACGGTCTGTTCTTCCGTAAGTACGAAATGATCCCTGAGAAGATCAAAGGCAAAGGCATCAATTACTTCTTATCGGAAGAGGGCGCTCTTTATGCCATCGATAAGAAAGGCTATGTGAAATTCACGGAGAATGAACTCTATAAGAAAGCAGTTAACTTCGGTGGAAACTATTTCACTGTAAACGATACAGAAGCTCAATCACTGGATCTTTATGTAGTTGATGGAACAGGTAAAGTGGCGAAGGCGGATGCTCCGTCTTTAAAAGTGAAAGACATCATCGCCTTTGGTGGAACATACGTGATGAACAATCGTGGTGTGGTCTTCACTGTTGCAAGTAATGGTGTGGTCACTCCTCAGGACGATGTTCGTGTAGGAATCATCACAAAGAAAGGTGGTAACTACTTCGTTGATTCATCTGGATATATGTTCACTGTTTCAGAGCAGGGGATTCTAAGAATGCCGGCACTTCCTCTGACTCTAAGAGTAAGCAGCATCTTGAAACTTGGAAGTAACTACTTCATCGATCAGAGCGGAAAGCTCTTCGTGGTTGATAAGGAAGGGAACATCTTCGAGCGCACTATGCGTGACTACGACTTCAAGACCGCGAAAGTTATTTCGCTTTAAAATAAGAAGGCCCCTTAATAATCTGTACCCCGTTTTTTGTACAGCTAAAAATGACCGCTAATAAAGCCCCGGTAACAAGCCGGGGCTTTATTATTTAAGGCCTTTTGTGGTCTTTCATTGTTGTAATATTCCATTACTTCCTTAACTTCGTTTTTTACATCTTCAAACGTTTTGCATTTTTTAAGTTCTAACAGATCTTTGAAGTGTCCAAAAAAGCTTTCTATTGGAGCATTGTCATAACAATTGGCCCTTCGAGACATTGACTGTGTGACACCAAATTCTTTAAGGAGATTTCGGAACGCTTCATGTGTGTATTGGAAGCCTTGATCAGAATGTATAATTAAAGAGCTTCTAATGTTAGGAGATAAGGTTCCTAAAAGCGATTTGAACTCTTCAGTGAACTGACTTACAGATGGAGAACGCATCAGTTTATAGGATACGATCTCATTTGTTCCCAAGTCTTTAGTTGCCGATAGATAAGCTTTCTCTCCAGATCCATAAAATAAAAAAGTCATATCTGTTGAATAAATGGAATTAGGAAGTGGGGTTACAAATTCTCTCCTGAGAAGATTGGGTACAAAAGCATTCTCCGAAGTAGGTAGACTCTTATAAGGATTTTTCCTTCTGATCTTAGTAATAAGACCATACTCACGCTTTATCCGTTGAATCTTCTTATGATTTATAGGTTTGATTCCAGAGTTTCGAATCATCATATCGATTGTTCGAGTTCCTCCTTTCTTTCGACTCTTCTCAAAAAACTTTTGTATTATTTCGAGAGAGGATAGATCTCGTTTTACTCTGTTTTCATTGTTTTTGAGATAATAGTAAAAACCACTTCTGCTAACTCCAGCGACCCTGCAGAGAGCTTGGAGTTTTAGTGAGGGAGATGATGTAATTGCCTTGTGGATTAATTCAAAAGCTATAGTTCGTCGTCCGCAAGGCCCTTCAACTTTTTTAGGTGAGCAATAACCTCTTTTTGATAGGCAATCTCAGCCTTCATCTCTTCAAAGGTCATATTTTCAAGTGACTTCCTTCGCCCCTTTTTTTCAGGGTGTAAGTCTCCAACTGCTCTAACCTTGCGCCTCCAGCGTCCCAAACAAGTATCAACAAACTTTTTGTCGAAGCAGTTAACTCCAAGTGTTCTGTTGAAGGTTTCTTCTCGAGTCATGCCTTCAATTAAAGAATCAAGGACAAGTCGCTTGAAGTGTTCGGTAAAAACAATCTGTTTCTCAGTAATTTTTGCCACGTATGGGCTAGATTTTAGAACTTTTAGGTCGGAATTAGAAAGGCCCTTCATGATCTGCTCCTTGTTAGGATTTTAACCCATTTTCCAGAAAAGCGGTTTTTTATGCTTGTCTAGAAAATGGGGTTCAGATCATAACGGGGCCTTCTTTATTGAATGATTCTTAGATGTGAGCTTAGTTTTCCGACTTGTTTTCGAAGATTATCAAAACCTTCCACTTCATCAATCACCAGAACGTCATTTTCAGTCGTGAGATCGTTTTTGAAGAGCGAGAGGTAGCTCTCCAGCTCTGCTGTTTTAAGCTCTTTCACGATCATCACATAAAGCGAGCGACCGAAGTTCTTTCCCACCACCACACGGCTAGTAACGCCATTAGCGGCACGAAGATTGGCGGTAAGAAGACCGTCCAAAAGATAGTCCACGTCCTCGTAATAAGAATTCTGGGGAGTCACTTCTTCTTTAGTGAGCCAGATGATTCCTGTTGTGAGTGGTGTGACTTCCTTTCGAATATCACTCATTGCGGTTTAACTCTTGCTTGAAAACGTTGTCCAGGATTCCGTTAAGGAAGCCAGCAGACTCTTTTGTAGAATATTTTTTACCAAGTTCGATGGCCTCGTTGATCACAACTTTGCCTGGAACTTCCGGATGATACTTAAGCTCATAAATCGCCATCATGAAGATGGTGTGTTCGATTTTAGAAATACGAGAAAGTTTCCAGTTCTTTAAGTACTTCACAAGGATCTCTTCGATCTCTTTGTTGGTCTTAAGAATGCCACTCACCAAAGTCGCAACATAGGCCTGTGCCTCACTGTCGAGAACGATTGAAAGAGTTTGTCTGAACTCTTGCATACGAGCGAAAATCTCAGTTGAATCCAGTTCTTTTTTCTGATCCTGGAAAGCTGCAAGTTGGAAATGGTAAAGAAATTGTAGGCAAAACTCACGTGCCTCGCGTTTAGTACTCACGGTTCTCATCCTTATTAGAAGCTGGATTTATTTTAAACTGGTTGTTCTCGTCGTGCTTAAGTTCGTTCACGAATTCTTCCACGTCCTGGAACTTACGATAAACTGCTGCAAAACGAATATAGGCCACTGGATCCAGGTGACGAAGATACATCATCACTAAATTACCAACGTCCTTAGTATTAACTTCTTTATCAGAAATATCTAATACTGCTTTTTCAATGTTCTGAATGATTCTTTCAATCTGAATGGCAGAGATTGGACGTTTTTCACAGGCCTTCTCGATACCAGTTAGAATTTTCTCACGCTTATATGGTTCGCGACGACCGTCACGTTTAATCACCATAGGCATTGAGAGTTCAACTGTTTCAAAAGTTGTAAAACGCTTCTGACAGGCCTCGCACTTTCTGCGACGACGGATAGTAGAGCCTTCATCCAGGTTTCTGGAATCTAGCACCTTGGTGTCAGGGGCCGAACAATAGGGACATTTCATAATGCAGACCTAAACTATATCTAGTGGTTTGTTCGGCTTTTTCTACCATGTATGGAACAAGTTGAGAAGCTAAATAGCTGATTCTGGGATAGGGCGAGGGCCTGTGATTTCTAAGGCTTGTACGTATTTGACGCAAATTCACTACGACGTCGTAGTAAACTTGCGTCGAAATAACGATTACTTCTTTTTAGGAGCTCCACATGAGCCTTCAGTCCATGTCTTATGGCCATGACATTCGGCCTCACAAGAGTTGCCGTAGTTCGTGCCGTTAGCACAAACAGGCTTGAAGATTTTCATGCAGTAGCAGGGCTGAACAGTATAAGGACTCACTTGAGCTGAGTCACTTTCGCCAGCAGATTCTACTTTAGGTTCTTCTTTCTTTTTCGTCGTACAAGAAACAGCAAAGGCGAGGGCGAGAATTAAAATGTACTTCATCTGATCCTTCCTTATTTATAAACTGGAAATTTTGTACAAAGGTCATGAACACTTAGTTTCACTTCCTTCTGAATTTTTTCATCAGTTGGATTCTTAAGTGCTTTCACAATAAGTTCTGCCATGAATTTTGTTTCAGCTTCTTTAAAACCACGAGTTGTTACTGCTGGAGTTCCCAGACGAATACCAGAAGTCACGAACGGAGAACGTTTATCATTCGGAACCATGTTCTTGTTACAAGTGATGTCCACGCGCTCAAGGATTTCTCCTGCTTCTTTACCAGACATGTTCACTGAATCTGTTTTTAGAAGAACAAGATGGTTATCCGTTCCGCCAGAAACGAGTTCAATCCCGTGATCCATCAGGGTCTTCGCGAGAACCTTGGAGTTTTTCACCACTTGCTCTTGGTAAGTTTTAAAACTTGGATCAAGGGCCTCTTTGAAAGCAACTGCTTTACCAGCAATCACGTGCTCAAGAGGACCGCCCTGAATACCAGGGAAAATAAGAGAGTTAAATTTCTTAGCAAGATCATCATTGTTCGTAAGAATCAAACCACCACGAGGACCACGGAGAGTTTTGTGAGTGGTAGATGTCACGACATCAGCATAATCCATCGGAGAAGGGTGGAGACCCGCGGCCACAAGACCTGCGATGTGGGCCATATCAACCATCAATACTGCACCAACTGATTTAGCAATCGCGCCGAATTTTTCGAAATCAATAATTCGCGGATAGGCAGAAGCACCAGCAATAATCATGCGAGGCCTTTCACGTTTAGCGATATCTTCAAGTTGGTTGTAATCGATTGTTTCCTGAGCATTCAAACCATAGTGCATGGCCTTGAAAAGTTTCCCAGAAAAGTTAACCGGTGAACCGTGAGTTAAGTGGCCACCTTGAGCAAGGTCCATTCCTAAGAAGGCCTCGCCTGGATTTAAGCAGGCCATGTACACGGCCATGTTAGCTTGAGAACCAGAGTGGGGTTGAACGTTGGCGTGTTTAGCGTTGAAGATTTTCTTCAAGCGTTCAATTGCCAGAGTTTCAATTCCATCTACGAATTCGCAACCGTTGTAATAACGTTTGCCAGGGTAACCTTCAGCATATTTGTTAGTGAGGCAAGACCCTTGGGCCTCCATCACAGCTTGCGAACAGTAGTTTTCAGATGCGATTAGCTCCAGACCCATTTCCTGGCGGTTTTGTTCTTTACCGATAAATTGCGCGACCTCAGGGTCCACTTCGATGAGACGTTTAGACATGGTATCTCCTTATTTTCCTAATTTTATAGGGACTTACCCGGAATTGTAAGAACTTCCCTAGGGGCTTCCGTGAAAAGGCCTTTTTATGATATTTTGCATTGCATTATGGAAGTTTACGTACTGATTCTCATTCTGGCCGTGGTTCAATCGCTCTTTGGAGTGGGCCTTTTGTTATTCGGTACACCAATTATGCTTCTGATGGGTTACGAGTATACCGAAGCGCTTATGTATCTCTTGCCCGCATCTGCCGCATTAAGCTGGAGTCAGGTGAAGGATCTCCATAAAGAAAAGCTCAACGGCGGATATCGCAAACTGTTCTTTCTGATCTGTCTTCCTCTTTTATTTGTGGGGATGGTAGCGGCAACTCATCTGGATGTTAAATGGGAAATTAAACTCTTTGTTACAATCATGTTGGTGGTGGCCTTCATCATTCGCACTAACTCATCATTTCGTGAGTCATTGCAGACCCTGATGAAGAACCATTTACCAATTGCATTGGGTGCGATGGGACTGATCCATGGACTTTCGAATATGGGTGGATCAATTCTCACACCGATGGTGTCGAGTCTTTATAAAGATAAGACGAAGGTGTTGGCAGGAGTTAGTTTTGATTACGCTTTTATGGCGAGTCTTCAATTAATCGTTTTGATTTTCTTTAAAGGCGAGACCCTTGAAATGAAATATCTCATAGGTCCGGCCATCTCATTATTCATTCGTTATTCTATCGGTAAAAAGGTCTTCGCTTTTACCTCAGAGACAAATTATCAGCGACTACTTGACGGCTTTATTCTCGCGAATGCTGTCTTACTAGGAATTAATCTCTAAGGGTGATGTGGATCCATTGGTTCGTGCATAGCTGGTTCCTCAGGAGCTTCGGCTGCAGACTCTTCAAGTCCCTTGGCCGACGTATCATAAGGTATCTTGTGGAGACGGTGATAGTCTTCTTCAAGTTTAGAAGCGAGCTCAATTAAAACGTAATCGTCACTTGGTTCCTGTTCACTGGTCTGCTCCGGTTTAGAGCAGGCAACAAAAAGCAATAAAGCACTTAATGAAATGAATTTCACTTCATTTTCTCCTTCAGGCCGTCGACTAGAGGTTCGAGTTCTTTGAAAAAATCTTTATCTCGAAGTTTAAAGTTCTCTGAGTCCGATTTCATTTCGGCGAGATGTCTTTTGAGTTTGAAAATTGGACCAGCAATTCGGTGAGACACAATAAAGCCCGTACCGATCAGAAGTAAAAAGTTGAACACGACTAAAGCGATGAACAACATATCCAGGTCGGCCTTTTGGTTGGCCAAAAAGCGGAAGAAGACGTGACCTTTAGGAATACCCACACTTAGTGCCTTCTCTCCCAGACGCCAGAAAAAGAGATAGCTAACAGAGTAGAGTGACAGGGTGGTCACAACAAATAGTCCTACAAAGTAACTAAGCAGTTTTAATTGAAATTCCGGGTTAAGAAGATAGTTCTTGAGTTGTCTTCGATACGGTCTTTGATCTGCCATTTTTCCTCGGCGCTTGTACGTCTTGATAGAAGTTTAAGCGAACATTATAAAGTGCTGATTTTCCCAAGGAAATCTCTTTTTGGTTGACTGAAAAAGTCGCTCAAGAATTTGACCTCGCTTACGATAAGTTTACTATGAAGCACCTTATATTATTAAGTTTTTTGGCATTACCACAACTCCTTCAGGCCCAAGTGACGGCGTCCGATGAATTGAAACGCCTGAATAAGTGCTATGGCCTCTTTGTTCGTGAACGTATTCCTACTGATCACCCTTTATGGGTGGCAGTTTCAAGAGGAACAAAATCAGGAACAGATGCGTGTATGGAGCTTTTTGATAAGGCGAAACTCACAAGCTCTGGTGAGCTGCCTAAAACAAACGGCAATTATGATTATGAAGGAATGAGAGTTCTGAATTCTTTTCTTCGTTTTCATAAATCACAATTTGAAATTCCTGATTTCTCAACTGCAGTTGGTAACGGTATCGATCGCTTCACTCGTGACGTTACAGATTCAAATGAACCTGCTTACCACTTTCTTTATTCGTTGTTCGCTCCTGAGCAAAAGTTCTCGGATGTTGTGACGAGAGATTTTTCTCTACGTGCTAAACGTTACTCGATGAAGTCTGAGCGCACACGCAGTGTTGCTTCAGTTGCACTACCTGTGATCATGCAAGGTGTGTATAAAACAGTAAAAGACGCCAATGGAAACAGCGTTCTCGTTCCTGATGATGCAAAAGGGGGAGCTTCTCCTTTTGAACCAGTTCTACCAGAAACAGGTATCCTGATCGGACTTGATGTAGATCAGGAAGACAATAGTATTGAACCAACACATTTCAATCCTAACTTCGGTACTCTTAAATTTACTTCAACCAATATCAACCAACATTTAGGTGGTGGGATCATTGGTTCGCAGGGATATCTTCTTGGTAACCTTGGTAAAGACGGCTTCACGAACGGTGGTACGAACTTGTTCCGTCGTTGGGGGAAGCACGTGATGGCAGATTTACTTTGTCGCGATCTTCCGGCACTTCGTTCAAAAGACGTGGTGGCAGAAGTTGACGCTGAATCTACGATTGCGTTCCGCACTGGTATCTCGTGTATGGGCTGTCACTCTTCAATGGACCCATTAGCAGGTGCCGCAAGAAACTCGCGAGCTGCATGGACCAGTAACGCCGGTATGTCCTTTAACCGTGTGAAGTTCATTGGCCATCGTACACCGGATCTTGGGTATGCTGAATTCCCATCTAAGGTTGCAGACGCAAACTTCCATCGTCGTCCGGCCAATGGAAGACTGTATTACAGAAGCTACAATGGTGATCTCGTATTAAATGAAGTTGAAGGTCTACAACAGTTGGGTGAATCAATCGCCAAGACTAATGATTATTATGTATGTGCGGCCAAACGCTATTACCGTTTCCTGACTGGAATTAATGTTAATCTTGCCGACCTTGGTAACATCAACACTCCTGCACTATCACCTGGTGAAAAATTTCAACGTGATCGAGTGATCAATATGGGGCTGGATCTCAAGTCTCACCAATCACTAAGAACACTGATAAAAAATATTATTAAATCTGATGCCTTCATCTATCCAGATCGTGGAGTTTAATTATGTCTGATAAGAAAAAATTTGAATTAGATCGAAGGACCTTATTGAAAAACATTCTCCTCGGCACAGGTGTTGTTTCATCTGCCCCGTTCGATATGTTTTTAACCAACATGATGGTGAATCTTCTTCAATCAGGCACGGCCCATGCTGCCGGTGAAGAGGCGGCCTTTCAGGATTTTAAATTCATCAGTCTTGTGATGGCCGGCGGGGCCCCACGTTACTACTGGGATCTTCCTGTTCAACCAAATGGTGATGATCAAATAGTGTCCAACCCTATGGTGGTCAACAAATTCGTTAATAATGGTTCAACCATTAATGCCACCTATGCTACGACGAAAGTAGGGGACTATTATATGCCTCACGTGTGGAGTGGTAATATTGCCACGACTGCGGGTGTGGTTCCCATGTCTCAACTGGGACAAAACATGATGATCATGAGAGGGATTGATCTCCAAATCGATAGCCATCCAATCGATCGTGAACGTCAAATCGCTCCAGTTCCGGGTGGTATTTCACTAACTGGTTTAGTTGCCGATCATGCTACAACTCCTATTCCAGCAGTTGGTAGAAATGGTGGTGGTAACTTCTATCGTGGAGAAAAAGGCATTGCCTATGTTGAGCTTGCCGGAACCAATCCTCTAACGAGTGCTTTGGCCCCATTCTCGCCACTGAGTTCGATGAAGACCATCAATAATGGTTCAGTGGAGAGTGCCATTGATGCCGCTTTAAAAAGAATGTCGGCCACATCAGCTGATAAGAGCAAGTTTCTTCCAAGTACTTTCGCCACTCGTTTTAACGCCAAAAAAATGATGATGAAGTCCTTCGGGAACCTTCAACTAAACTACAACAATCTTGTTGCAAAATATCGCTCGCTCATTAGTCGTGCTTTTGAAGCGAAAGACAGTTTGTCTCTGGCCGGTGTTGACGATATGGCAATTCCTGGTCTTGGTACTAGTCCATACCGCGTTCTGGAAGCTGAGTATCTGACAAGCACAGATATCAGAACAATGACTGATGCAATGACGGGTATTACGAATCTTGCGGAAGGTATGGCGATCGCAGAATTCATGGTGACTCAAGGTCTTTCTTCTTCTGTGAACATTCAGGCCGATAACTTCAGTAACGTGCTTTATCAGTCTGTATATAACATGACTACAAAAGTAACTCGTACAAATGTTCGTGGCGCCCACACAATGGACGTTCACTTCACGGGTTCACATGCTGGAACAATTCTTTTCTCTCGTTACTACCGTGCTGTTTCGGCCTGTTTATATGAATTAATCGCTCAGCTAAAATCAGTTCAAGTAGGTTATGGTCAGAATCTTTTTGACCGCACAGTACTTTCTGTAACATCTGAATTTAACCGTATTCCTCGTACAGATGGTAGTGGTGCAGACCATGGCTGGCAGGGATCAAACTTCACCGTGCTTTCAGGTATGATCGACAATCTAACAGTTGTTGGTAACGTGAAAACGAATGAAGGTTCTCGTGGTACTTGGGGTCTTGCCGGTCCAATGGAAGAGTTAAACGGCCGTGAGGCAATCATCGGTAATGCTTCGTCGACTGTTTCGGCCATGCTCGAAGTAAAAACTCCGACTCCGAACGATCAGGCCTTTGCGTATAAAGAAAACGGCAAAGTGAAACTGGCCATTAAGTCTTTAAAGAACGTTGCTTAACCAGGAACAAAACATGTTGAGAAGTAGTTCATTCATTTTAGCTCTTCTTATGCTTGCTGCTTGTCAGCCGGCACAGGAAGAACTTAAATTCGATGCTCCGAATGCGTTGGTAGAAAAGCAGCAGCAGTTGAATTATGCTTCGGAAATTCAGATGGCCGATCGGGCCTATGTTGAATCGGTTTTGCTTCAAATCTTCAATGCTTCAGGAACATCGGCCGCGACCTATATTCAGTCTGATATTTATCAGAAGGTCGAGTTTGGTGGGGCCTGTGATTTTTATTCCACTTCGGACCTAAGTCCTACAACGGTAGAGTTCCCTCGTGAGCAATGTTATACCGGGATGGGTGTGGTCCAAAACCCTAATAACAATCCTATGAGATATTCACTTACGACCAAAGTATGTGAGCGTCTGGTCGTGGATAGCGCGCGAATGGATGTAGTAAAAGCGAAGATCTTCTCCAACAACCAATGGGAAGCTCCAAGCGATGCTTCCATTCAAAGGGCCTGGTCTTTGTTCTTTCCAATTGAAAGCGCTTCGCCAGCAGTCGTGAAAGACCTAAAAGCGATTGCGGATGTGAGCAGTGGGAATGAGGACGCCTGGAAGAACATTATTCTGACGATGTGTATTTCGCCAGAATGGCAGGTTCTTTAGAACTGTCGGCCGAATCCTAGACCCCAAAAGCTTTCCTGCTTTTTGAAGTACTGGCCAAACTCAGTTCTTAAGTACCATTGTCCAAATTGCCAGCGCGAATTGATGGTAGCGAGGTAAGACAACGGGCTCTCTTCACTCACTTTATAATCAGGGTCAGAAGGCTGAGTCAGGTTCTGTGACGTATAGATAAGTGGTAGCCCAATACCAATTCTGGACTTTGAGCTGGAAACGATCATAGAGGCCATTGGGCCCAGTTTAATGCCGGTAGCAGGGACATTCTGCTGATAAGTGATATTCGAATCACCATAAGCGCTTACACCACCCACACCCATCAAGAAACAGCCGTCGAGAAGGAAGTGATAAAAACCGTTCTCGATACCAACGTCACCACCTACGCAGTAACCCTGGTTCGTCATGATAAGTCCGGTGTTTTTGCCGGAACTTGAACGATGAAGAGTAGCATCGTGCTGCCAGCTCACGTATTGAACGTTTACACTCGCTGAAAAACGATAAATTTTATCTTCCAAATACTGAAGGTGGGCCATGACCTTGTTGTTAAGCTTTTCAGCTTTACCTTCACGGAATTCAAGCTCACTTAGAATTTGGCGGAAAATAACGTAGATCTTTTGGTCTTTTTCCAGACCCGGGCCCAGCTCATCGTAGTCCAACAAGATGTTGGCGTAGTCGTTATAGAGGTTCCAGTAATGAATAGGAAGTGACTTAGGATAATCGTCGACATCCAGAGTTTCTTTCTCGCGAATTTTCTTTCTGATGTCAGCGTGCTCTTTGGCATAGTCTTTTTTTAGAATACGAAAAACAACTTTGGCGTCCTCACGATACTTTCCAAGTTTCCTGAAAGAGTGAGAGATCATGATCAGTTCTTTCGTAGAAAGCTCGCCCCATTTATCAGGTGAACCATAAGTCGCAACAATGCGCTTGAATTCTTTGCGTTCAAACAACGGCTGGACATTTGCCGCCATGGCGACATTCATCGAGACAAGAATGAGAGCAACTAACTTAAGCATCATAACCATAAGTGTGTCTGGAACAAGTACATCCAGCTGTCTTTCGTGGAAGCTTCTGGAGAAAAGTTCCGGGTATTATAAATATCTAATCGAAGTTCCACTCGCTGAATCGGGAAGGTCTGAAGTGCCGGACCCCAACGAACTGCATAGGATTTTTCTTCTATGTCGCGTTTGATGTATTCAACGTTAGTAAGGAAGTAGACTCCGCGTACAGGTCTTAAGTAGGCCTGTAGAAGTCCATATCGGGCAACTGTTTCTTCCTCTGAAAGTGTGACCTTCTGAGTGGTCTGTCCAAGTTCAAGTAAGAGGGCGGAGCCTTCTTTTAAATTGAAACGCGCATGTCCGGCCACTGAAGTGAGTTCGTTATAATCGTTTTTAGATGTGATGAACGAAGCACCCAGGCGGTGAATATCAAAAACTGTTTTTTCGAAAGTTGCGCTATAACCCTTCATCTGAATGTCTTTATCTTGCGATAAATTTCCAAGGAAGAACTGAGCTCCGCCTTCCCAACCTTCACTTACATAGTGAAGAGTTGCTCCGTGGGTCTGATCGTTTTGAGCGACTTGAGGAAGGGCACGGCTGTAAGCAATGTGTTCAATAACTCTTAAACCGTAGATCTTATCCATCAAACCAACATAGGCACCCAGACGAGGTGTGATTCGGTAACCCATGTAGTACTCGCGGCTGCGCCATTCGCCTTGTTCTTTTCCAGGAACCGTTGATTGAGGTTCAGGGGCATAACCAATGTTCCCCACCATGACGAATTTATCGTTCTCACCGAACTTCAAAATCACACGGGCATCGGCCTGCATGTTGATCCATTCTTTGGTCTCTGATTCTTTTGAGCCTGGGTTACGAACGAGCTGGAAACCACGATAGTTAATCTGTGTTCTTAACCAGTTCTGCTTCGGCTTACGAAATAAAAATCCAGAAGTGTAGGCGATCTTTTCTTCGTCCCAGCTTTTTGGATAAAGCGCACGTGAAGAAATAGTTGTTGCCGATACCGCACGACCATAATCTGTCAGTGGTCCGCCACCAAAGGGATTGTAGTGACAGTTTAAACACGAGGTATAGTTGTGTCCGATGAAGTTCGGATAAGCTTCGGCGGTAAAATTAATAAATAATGAAGCGAGAAGTAGGACGATGAATTTCATGGAATTTCTTCAATCCATTTTCTCAGATGCTGATATTCAGCATCGGGAAGAGCACTTCCACCTTGAGGCATGTTTGAACTGGCCCCACCGTAATTGATAATACGCTGAACGAAGTATGAATTATCCGGATCGCCTCTTTGGATCATGCCTGAATCAAGCCAAGCGGCATTGTCCTGATAGGTCGCCCAAATATCATGGATGGTCGAACTGTGGCAGCTGACACAACGGTTTTGAATGATATTGTAGGCCTGAGCAAAATTAGGATCACTTTCATTCAGGACCACTGGACCATATTTAATACGATCTGCAGAATTCGAATTATAATCCTGACAGCTTACCAGAATGAGGAGAGGGAGAAGAAACTTCATCATTTTTTCTCGAAATAGTATTGAACTGAGACTTTCACTTTATCTTCAACTCCAATACCGAGGTACTGGGCCTTTGGAAGATTGAAGCTCGAACAAAGAACTTCAAACTTAGCATCCACGTATTTGTCGTGAGCTGTGTAAGTGATATCTACTGGTTTAGTAATGCCATTGATTGTGATGTTGGCCTTGGCCGTGCCTTTAGTGCCCTTAAGTTCCGTAATGTCGATTCTTGAATGGGGAAGCTTAGGTCCGCCTCCGATGTATTCTGCAAAATGCTTATCACGAAGACCATTGTCGGTTCTGAATGAATCTGCAAAAACGCTGATTCTATCAGCAGTGAAGTCTTCTCCACGCTTCAGCAGACGCCCGCGGGCCTTCTCACTGGTGGCCACAAATGAGCCTGTGTTCGGAACCAGGACCGCATTTACCCGAATAATATTTTGGGCATGCAGTACCGTCGAAAAAAAGAGGAAAAATACTAGAAGTTTCATGTACATACATTCCATCAGAGATTCTTAGAGGTTGTCAAAGAAAAGCGGTCTTTTGATGGGCCTATGTCGAAATTTTGAACAGCACTCTGAAAATTCACCCTGCCACCTCCATTTGCATCTGAAATCATTAGATAATGCTCCAAACTCACCGGGGAAACTTAAATGAAACTCATGCTTACTCTCACTTTGCTTTTGTCTTCATTCACTGTTTTTGCCAAAGATCAGATGCTCTCCGATATTATTCAGGAGAAGAGATGTCATCTTGAAGTTGCTCAAGATGTGATCATTCAGGCCTCACAACCCTCAGTCACTGTCGGTAATGCTTTATTGGTCATGAAGCAGAAAGATACGGCCAATAATCGTCGCCTTAAGGCAGGAAGAGTTTTAAAAATTTCTTCGAACGATGAGAATTATATTTTCTTCAACGATGCCCATGTTGAGAGCATTTGTGTTTATGAGCCGCATTTTTGTCATGAACTTGGCCGAATTAAGGCATCTGATTTTGAGCGCTGGTCTCAAAACAAATTGAAACTTGTTTGTAACGGTAAACCGACAATTGATATCTAAGGAAACATTATGAAACTTATTTTAAGCGCACTCTTTGTTCTTTCTAGTCTTTCAGCTTTCGCGGGAGATCTTCGTTGGGAAGTTGAAGATAAAAATTGCCATGTGGAAGTTTTAGAAGATGTTTATATTCTTCACTCAACTCAAGATGTGATTTTAGATAAGGCCCGTCTTACGGCGCTTTCAATCAATCGAAATGAGAATCGTCGCCTACGTGCTGGTCGAATCATTCCAGTTCGTACCGTGACTGATGATCGAATTATTTTCCGCGATCATACGATGCGTGACATGTGTATTTTTGCTGGAAATAACGGCATGTGTTTGTGGACGAGAAATCTGGATGTTTCTGACATCGCGGCCTTCTCTCAAGGAATGTTACAAATGGTTTGTGTCCCGAAAGGCACAGTTGATGCATAAAAAAAAGGCCCTCGAAAGAGGGCCTTTTTGTTTTTAGGCTTTTTTGAAGATCGTCGATGAGTTTGTTCCACCGAAACCGAAAGAGTTGTTAAGCGCGTACTTGATGTCGCGTTTTTCAGACTTGTTCGGAACATAATAAAGATCACAAGCAGGATCCTGATTATCGAGGTTGATCGTCGGAGGAAGAATTCCTGTCTCAAGTGCCTTGATACAGAAAATTGATTCCAGACCGCCGGCCGCACCAAGAAGGTGACCAGTCATTGATTTAGTTGAACTCACGGCCAGTTTGTAAGCGTGATCACCGAATGCTTTTTTAATCGCACCAGTTTCAGCAACGTCACCAAGCGGAGTCGAAGTTCCGTGAGCGTTGATGTAACCGATTTCTTCTTTCGGAACACCTGAAAGCTCAAGAGCTTGATTCATACAGATAAGTGCACCTAGTCCTTCCGGATGTGGAGCTGTAAAGTGGTGAGCATCAGAACTTGCACCGAAGCCAACAACTTCAGCGATGATTCGAGCACCACGAGCAACTGCTTTATCGTAGTTTTCAAGAACGATGATACCAGCACCTTCACCCATGACGAATCCATCACGATCAACATCGTATGGACGAGAAGCACGAGACGGCTCTTCGTTACGGCGAGAAAGGGCCTTCATGTTATTGAAGCCCGCAATTGTATATCCAGTAATAACCGCTTCAGTACCACCAGTAATCATGGCGTCCTGACGGCCAAGCATGATTTCAGTCGCAGCTAGTTCAAGAGCGTGAGCACTTGAAGCACAAGCAGAAGCAACCGCAAAGTTTACACCCTGGAAACCATAGTGAATCGAGATCAGACCTTCCGGCATGTTCGGGATCACAGATGGAATGAAGAAAGGAGACACACGACGTGGACCTTTTTCAATGAATGCTTTGTGGTTGGATTCAATGTGCGGGAATCCACCAAGACCAGTACCGAAGATGATACCGATTTTTGCAGGATTATATTTCGCTTCAAGAAGGTTTGCTTGCTTGATCGCTTCAGCAGAAGCGTGAAGAGCGTATTGGTTAAAAAGGTCAAAGCGCTCTTGGTCTTTTGGATCCATAAGAACAGGATCTAGTTTGAAGTTCTTCACTTCACCACCAAAAGTAACACCCCAGCCTTCAGTATTTTGATTTTGTAATGTTGTTACGCCAGATTTTCCGGCAAGTGCGTTTGCCCATACTTCGTCTAGAGAGTTTCCTAGACCACAGATGGCACCCATTCCAGTTACAGCTACACGATTAAGTTTCATATAGTCTTCCTTGGTCCAATTTGTTTTCACCCATCACCAAGAACTTGGGACCGTTTAATGAGTTCGAGGGGAATAAAGGGGTGTGCTTAAAAAGCAAAAAGCCACCCGAAGGTGGCTTCAAGATGTCGAATTAGTGAGATTTAGACTTTAAGTAAGTAACTACGTCGCCGATCGACTTAAGATTCTCAGTTTCATCTTCTGGGATCTCTACGCCGAATTCGTCTTCCATCTTCATCATAAGCTCAACCATATCTAGTGAATCTAGGTTAAGGTCATCAACGAAGCTTGTGTTAAGGCTAATGTTAGCTGCGTCCATCTTTGTAGCTTCAGAAACGAGCTTAATTACCTTGTCTTGTAATTCCATTAAAATATCCTCCAAAATGTGAGATGCGCTAATTTATTAAATGTATAGGCCGCCGTCAATTTTAATCACTTCTCCAGTCAGGTAACTTGATGCAGAGCTTAAAAGGAAACAGGTCAAATTAGCTACTTCCTCGGCCTTACCCATGCGACCTAAAGGGATCGATTTTGCGTATTCTTCTTTAGCTTTCTCATTAAGTGCGTCTGTCATATCAGTTTGAATAAATCCAGGACAGATCACGTTACAACGAACGTTACGAGAAGCTAGTTCTTTTGCCACTGATTTAGAGAAACCAATCAGACCTGCTTTAGAAGCAGCGTATGCGGCCTGAGAAGGGTTACCCATAAGGCCCACGATTGAACTCATATTCACAATTGATACGTTCTCAGCTTTCAGAAAGTTTCTTGAAAGAGCTTGAGTCACCATCATTGAACCTTTTAGGTTCGTATCGAGGATTGAAGAGATTTCATCTGGTTTCAAACGAAGAAGAAGAGTGTCTTTCGAAACACCAGCATTGTTAACCAGACCAGAAATCGGGCCCACTGTTTTTGTGAACTCGTCGATTGCTTTAGTCATGGCTTCGTAATCAGTAACATCAAATTTAAGACCAGTGGCCTTACCACCAGCTGCTTGAAGTTCTTCTTTAAGAGCTGCTGCTTTAGCTTCATCACCACGGTAGTTAAATACTACGTGAGCTCCTTGAGCAGAAAGAGTAAGAGCAATTGATTTGCCGATACCACGAGCGGCACCAGTTACTAGAATTACTTTGTCTTTTAAATCAGAATACGTCGCTGTCATAGTGCCTCGACTTCAGAAAAGCCAGTCTCAGAATCAAGTGAGATGACTTTCAAGTTAGGGTTAATTTTTTTGATCAGACCGGCAAGAACTTTACCAGGTCCGCATTCAATAATGATTGTGTCGTCAGATAGTTTCTGAATACTGTGAGTCCAAAGTACTGAACCACAAACTTGCTTTACAAGATTGTCTTTGATCGTCTCTGGATTTGTATCAGTTGGATATTCTTTCGCATCGATATTGGCGATGTAGTTAAACTTCAATGGTTGAAATTTAATGTTATCCAGAACTGGCTTAAGTTTTAGTTCTGCTGGCTTCATAAGTGCGCAGTGGAAAGGGGCCGAGACCTGAAGTTCGATCGCCTTAACACGCCCACCAGTTTTATCTTCCATCAAACGGATCGCGCGCTCACAAGCTGGCTTGTCACCAGAGATCACGATTTGCGAAGGTTCGTTGAAGTTGGCCGGAGAAACTTTTTCTTCAGAAGTTGAAGCGCCTTCACAAGCTTCGCGAATGACTGCTTCTTCTTGTTTTAGGATCGCGTACATTGTGCCTTTACCGGCAGGAACTGATTCCTGCATGTATTTTCCGCGGAAGTGAACCGCTTTCACGGCCTCTTCAAAAGTCATCGCACCCGCAGCTGCAAGAGCGGCATATTCACCCACTGAGTGACCAAGCACGCGCTCAACTGTGATGTTTTTTTGCTTAAGAAGCGGAGAAAGTTTATCAAACAACATAAGTGAGTGAGCAACGATTGCTGGTTGCGTGTTCTCAGTTAGTTTTAGATCTTCTGCCGGACCTTCAAGCATGATCTTTTTTAGGTCATAACCAGCGGCCTCGTTGGCTTTTTCAAAATAAGCGAAGTCAGAAAAAACTTTTCCCATTCCAACGTATTGGGTCCCTTGACCAGGGAAAACAACAGTAACTTTCATCAGGGCTCCTAGTATTTTAAGAAAATCGCGCCGGCAGTTAGACCTGCACCAAAGGCCGCAAGAAGTACATTATCTCCACGCTTAATACGGCCATCACGAATCGCTTCATCTAGAGCAACTGGAACAGTCGCTGAAGAAGTGTTGGCGTACTTATCAACGTTGATAATTACTTTCTCGGCAGGGAAATTGAAACGATTTCCAACTGCTTCGATGATGCGAAGGTTTGCCTGGTGAGGAATGAACCAATCAACATCGTTCATGGTCATACCGGAATCTTTAATCACTTTTTCAGAGTGAGCGGCCATGGTTTTAACCGCAGCTTTGAAAATTTCCTGACCATTCATCGTCATCCACTGTTCACCTTTTTCAAGGACTTCAGGAGTAATACGCTTTACCGCACCACCGGCCCAAAGAGTCAGGTGATCTTTCTTTGTAGAATCTGATGAAAGGATTGTTGAATAAATTTGCGAGTCTTCGTTCTCTGCCGCACGTCCAAGGATCGCAGCACCACAAGCATCTCCGAAAAGAATACAAGTATTGCGGTCGTCCCAGTTGTTGAAAGAAGAGAGCATCTCTGAACCAACAACAAGGATGTGTTTATATAGACCGGTCTTAATCATGGCGTCTGCCATAGGAAGAAGATAGATCCAGCCTGAGCAAGCAGCGTTTACATCAAGAGCAGGGCAGTTATTTGTGATGCCGAGTTTTTCCTGAAGTACAGAAGCTGTGTTTGGCATTACTTGATCCGGCATCGTTGCCGATAAAAGAATCAAATCAATGTCATTTGGAGTTAAGTTCGCGGCCTCGATTGCTTTAAGTGCAGCTTCTTTGGCCATTCCACTTGGAGATTCGCCTTTTGATAAATCGGCGATACGACGAGAATGAATCCCAGTTCTTTCTACGATCCACTGGTGACTCGTATCAATTCTTTTAGATAAATCGTCGTTAGTTACTACTCTGTCCGGAAGGAAACTTCCCGTTCCGAGAATCTTTGTATTGAAGAGTTTCATAAATCATCCTTCTTATTGTCATCTTCTTGGCGCTCCTCCTGAGCACAAATAAAAAAGCCATCTTTCGATGGCTTTTTTTATTGAATTTTGAATGCTTAAAATATTACGCTTCAGCGTTTGCTTCAGCTTTAACTTTAATTTCGAAAACTTGCTTACCTTTGTAGTGACCGCAAGCTGGGCATACAGTGTGTGGAAGTACAGAATCACCACAGTTAGGACAAGCCTGAGGGAATTTTCTGTAAAGTTTATGATGTTGGCCAGCTCTTCTTAACCCCTTACGAGATACGCTGGTTCTTTTCTTAGGTACTGCCACAAATGCCTCCGATATTACTCTGAATACTTATTTATTATATTTTCTTAAAAATGAGGTTCTATTTCTAATACAGATTAACCTCGTTGCCAAGCCTAAATTTCCGACCGCTATGGGGTGTCCCCAGAGTCAACGCCTTCAAGTTTACTTTCCGCGTCAAGAACCGGGTACTGATCGTAGTTTAGGAATATTTGTTCGTGGATCATTTCCTGGAACTCGACCGTTCTTTTGTTGTAAAAGTAGATCTCGTACACGTCATTTTCAATATATGTCTCATCAATCTCAGCAAAAAGCTCGCTTGAGGCCATGGCCTCATCGATAAAAGCGACCTTAAACGGAACGTCTAGTTGGACCGTCATGGGCTTTAAAGTACGGACACATTCAGTTACGTAATCGGCTTCGATGTTACCTTTTACGATCAAAAACTCACCTAAATCAGGTTTATTTTTTTTCTCGATAGACCCCGAAATATACAGAGAAGTCTCAGAAAGATACTCTTCCGGTGACTTTTCCGTGGCGTTTTCGTTCATTTCTACCAGAATTTCACGAACCCAGTCCGTGTCGGCATCAAGTTCGAATTCAATGGCATTATTAGCTGCCAGCTTAATCAAATTGATTTTTGCCGTAACCTTATCTTGCTTATTCATATAGAGAACCTTTTTCAGTAAAATGAGTTCTGGTTTAATTAATAAACAAAATACGAACTCACAAGGGCCAATATGGCTAAATGCGAAAAATTTTTGATGGCCGGATTCTCGGGAGCTGGAAAAACCAGTTTTCTGCGGGAACTTGAGTTTATGGCCCCGGACCTTAGTTGGGAATTTGCGGATCTTGATCAGTTGATTCTTAAAAGTCGGGGAAAAGGCTTGAAGGAACTGGCCCAAGTCATCGAGCGAGATGGCTGGGACAAATTTCGTCTTTATGAAAGACAGGAGCTCGAAGGTTGGCTCAAAGAAGAAGGTAAAGGTGTGCTCGCTTTAGGCGGGGGGACGCTTTCTCCTTTATTATATGATCTGTATAAGACGAGTAGAAAAGTCGGAATAGTTTATCTACATGCTCCATTTGAAGACTGTTGGGAACGACTTCATCTTGAGAAGGCGGAACCTCGACCTCTGGTTAAAAGAGGGAAGAGTGAATTGCACAGAATTTATGAAGAACGCCAACAAGTTTTCAGTCAAATTCCCTGGCGAATAGAGAATCCGAAAGGCGCTGATCTCACCGGTCTTGCGAAGGCCTTTTGGGAGAGAGTTTCTTAAGCGTAAGGTTGCCGATCGGTCCACCCTCGGGATACCATGTTAAAAAGTTTTTCATTAGGTCGGGAGGACCGTATGCAGACCACACTTCAAGGGATTGAACTATCTGTGGCCATTCTGATGGATGATTTGGCGTCTGCCAAAGAAATCGCATCTGCGCTTAGACAATCAAATATCTTTGCTCATCATTATCAAAGCCTTGAAGAATTCTGGGGTGCTTGTTCATTAGAACTTCCTGATCTCGCGATCATCGATGTTACAAAAATGAGTCAGGGTTCGATTCAGTTTAAAACACATCCAAAAGTTGTGGATCGTTCTCTTGCTTACGCTTTTTATTCAAAAGATTCGACGAAGATGCTCTTATCTTCGACGTTTAACCTTGCGCCGGTGGGTTATCTTCACCACGATATTTCTTTGAATGCTCAAATTATGAACATTCTTGCCAGACGTAGGGAGACCCTGAAGCTTGCTCGTGACAAGAAAGAGCTTGAGATGCGTCTGCAAAGAATGCAGGCCCGCTCTCAGCGAATCATCGCCGAAAGATCAGACGCTGAAGAGTTTCGTGCTCACTTTGATTTCATTCGTAATCTTTGCGCTGAAATTGAGACGGAATCAACTCGCCAGGACTTCACTCGTTGTCTGATTGAAAAGATGGAAGGTTGGGAGGCCGCTCACGGTTATGGTCTCTTTGAATTAAATCAGAACGGACAGAAGCTCATCTCTCCGGAAATTTCTAAACGTAAGCATCACCCGTTTCCCTCTCTATGGTTGGGACAAGCAAATACTCACGGTATCGAAGAGTTCGCGCAAGACATGGCAACTCAAGTGGCCAACGATCTTTTTGATGTAGCACCGGTCATGATTCGCATCTACTCGGGCAGCAATAATCCGGACATGCTTCTTTATGTTTCTTTCACTGAAGAGCGAATGGTGAACTTTCCTTGGGACGTATTTGAATCCATGCTGAGCTCAAGCCTTCGTCGCCTGAAGCTTTATCAGCAATTGCCTCAGTACGCGAACCAGTTTCTTCCGATGTGGGAGGCGATGGACAACATGGATCGTATGCAGAAAGAAACGAAAGACGAAGATATGCGAATCATCGCTCTTTCACTTATTCCGCTGACAAACATCGCGAAGAAACGTGCTCATAATAAATTTTTCTGGTCATCGTTCTTCAACGATTTCTTTTTACAACTTTCAGGTCGCCTACAGAAAACCACTAAGCTTTCTTTGTTCGGACCTTGGCATGTAGTGTTCTTCGTTCCTCGTGAAAACGTTGAGACCGAAACTCTCATGCTTCAATCTTTCATTAAACAATTCGGTTACTGGAAGTTTTTTGAAGATAACTCTCAGGTGCTTTCAGAAGAAATGTACCCAACTCTAAAACTTATTCCTGCCTCGTCTGCTCACTACCTTCGAATTTTTGAAAGAGAATTTGGAGAGTTGGCAGTTGCCGAAGAAGGTAAACGTCTCATGGCAAATGAGAGGGGCGCTAAGAGGCTATCAATTTAATTTATGCGTCACTCGACTTATCTCGAAGTGAATCTGGGCCACATTGGCTCGAACTTCGAAAAAATACAAGAACTCGCTCCGCGAGCGGAAATTGTTCCGATGGTTAAGTCCAATGCTTATGGCAATGGCATGGTACCCATCGCCCAGTTTTTAGTTCGTGACTGTGGAGTGAAAAAGCTTGGTTGCGGCACTTTAGCTGAGGCCCTGCATATAACGGAAGAATGTCCGGACATGAAGGCCGATCTGATTGTCTATTCCGACACCGAACTTCATGATTCTGATCTTAGACAAGCGTATTTAAATCTCAATATCACACCAGTGCTGGCGCAGCCACGTGACCTGGAGCTGGTACTGAAAGATCCTACTTTTAAGCGCATGCCTTTGATTGTGAAACTTAATACGGGCATGAATCGTCTGGGATTTACCTGGGAAGAACTGGAACCATTTGTTCCAAGACTTAAAGAGCGTGGGATTGAGCATTTGATGACTCACTTTGCCCGTTCTTCGGATGTTTTAAAACCAGGTGATAAAACTCATCGTCAGATGGATGAGTTCAATAAAGTGAGAACTGCTCTTCTGGAAGCGGGAGTTGAAATCAGAGGAACATCTGTTTCTAACTCTGGTGCGATTGAGCAGAAATTTGGCGTAGAGGAGACCTTCGTTCGTCCAGGTCTAATGCTTTACGGTCCTCCAAGTGTGACTGATCCCATTAGCTGGAACGGGGCCCAGTGCTCGCGTTTAGTGACAAAAGTTCTATCGAGCTTTCATGTAAAGAAAGGTACACCGGTT
The DNA here is from genome assembly GCF_034259205.1 of Peredibacter starrii. GTDB lineage: Bacteria > Bdellovibrionota > Bacteriovoracia > Bacteriovoracales > Bacteriovoracaceae > Peredibacter > Peredibacter starrii. The sequence continues at coordinate 1,036,481 of NZ_CP139487.1, forward strand.
GGTTATGGCGTGAACGTAACTCCGAAGGACGGCTACATGGTAGTTGTTCCGATCGGCTATGGTGACGGGATGTTCACGTATTTCAGCGGAACAAAATTGAATGTGAATGGGTGTGATGGATATATCTTTGGTCGCATCAGCATGGATGTTGCTTATATCTTCTTTGATCCGGAAGTTTCTTCAAAAATTAAAGTTGATGATAGAATTGAAATCTGGAACCACGACAATCGTGTGATCACAGACATCGCGACACAAAACAAGACAATTGCTTATCAATTGATGTGCGGAATCTCGAGTCGAATCCCACGAATTTATAAAGTAAAGTAGGACCATGAACGTTAAAGCAATAGTAGAAAATCGCATTACTGATGTAGGTCAAAGTGTTATGGACCTGATTCAGGGGTTAGGGGATTTTACTACTTTTACCATGAAGACCATTTTTTGGACCTTCAAACCTCCTTTTCGTTTCCGTTTATTGTTTGACCAGATTTATTTCATGGGCAACAAGTCCGTGTTCATTATTTTCCTGACTTCAAGTTTTACCGGCGCGGTTTTCGCGTTCCAGATTTACTTGGGGATGAAGGCGATTAATACAGATTCATTCATTGGCCCGATTGTAACTATCGCGCTCGCAAAAGAACTTGCTCCGGTGCTTTCGGGATTGGTTGTGGCCGGTCGTTGTGGTGCCGCCATGGCAGCACAAATTGGTAGTATGAAAGTGACAGAGCAAATCGACGCTTTGGAAGTAATGGGAATTAACAGCTACCAGTATCTCGCAGTTCCACGCATCCTCGGTGCTATGCTGTCGATGCCACTTCTATCAGGAATTTTCCTTTTGATTGGTTACTGGGGTTCTTGGCTTATTGGTGTAAAAGTCATTCAAATTGATGAAACTCTTTATACTGCTAAAATTTCGGATTTCATGAATCTGAGCATGGTGGCAGAAGGTCTGATTAAAGCGACTGTGTTTGGCTACCTCATTGGTATCATCGGAACCTACCAGGGTTTTAATGTTCAGGGTGGTGCAGAAGGTGTGGGCCGTGGGACCAATATGGCAGTTGTCTGGGGTATGATCACAGTTCTTGTGGTAGACTTCTTCCTCACAAGTTTTCTGGCGAAAATCCTATGAGCGAATTCAGCGGCGAATATTCAGTCGAGTTTAAAGGACTCACAAAAAAGTTTGGTGATAGCACCATTTTGTACAATCTGAATTTCGGTATTCATCGTGGCAAAATAACGACTATCTTGGGATTCTCAGGAGCTGGGAAAACTACACTGATGAAACACATCCTGGGTCTGGTTGATCCGACTGAGGGTGATGTTGTAGTACTTGGAACGGCGATTAATAAGTTAGGGGAGCTTGATCTCCGCGAGTTTCGCCGAAACTTCGGCATGGTTTTCCAGTATGCGGCGCTATTCGACTTCCTTTCGTCCTATGAGAATGTGGCGTTTCCTCTGCGCGAGTTTACTAAAATGAACGAAGAAGAAATCAGAACAAAGGTCATGGGCCTTTTAGAATCAGTAGGGATTAGTCCCGAGGCCGCCAAACGACTTCCGTCGGAATTATCCGGAGGGATGAGAAAAAGAGTGGGTCTGGCGAGAGGCCTTGCCTTAGATCCTCACATTATGCTATATGATGAGCCGACTTCGGGTCTTGACCCGATCACAACACACGTTGTGTACGATTTGATGAGAGATACTCATCGTCGTAATGAACATAGAGGCTTTACTTCCATTATTATTTCACATGATATTCATGCCACACTTAAATACTCAGACTATATTGTCTTTATGGAAAAGGGACGCGTAGTTGAGCATTTGGATGTGGAATCATTCAAGAAATCGGAAAATCCGGTCATTCGAAGATTCCTTGAGTTATAACCGGAATCGATTATCATCTTTAGTAATAACCGATAGTAAGTGTTATTGAATTTTGATGGAGTAAAATTCCTTTGAATCCACTGAAAGTAGGACTTCTCACATTGGCGGCAATGGCCAGTGTAGTGGTAATGTCATTAAAAATTACGCAGAACCAATCCGGTTTTGGTAAGCACGTCACATATAAAACTCTCGTAAAAGATGCATCTGGTATTTTTGAAAAGACTCCCATTAAAGTCGCGGGGATTAATGCTGGTAAAATTAAGAGCATTGAACTTGCAGGCCGTGATGCTTTGATCACTTTCGAGATCCAGGAAAAAGTCAGAGTCACTCCAAACGCGAAATTGAAAATTAAAAGCGTGGGACTTCTTGGTGATAAATTCATTGATATCGACCTGGGAGCTGAAACGGACAAGCGTCTTGAAGAAGGTTCTTTCATTTCAACGGAAGGCGGTGAAGGTTTTGACAGTCTGGCCAAAGACGCTTCCGCAGTACTTAAAGATGTAAAAGAAATCACTGCTGGAATTAAAGAGGCCTTAAGAGATGATGAAGGCCGCAACGTGGTCAAGCAAATCGTTGAAAACATCAATGAAGTGACTGCCAGCTTAAGAAGAATTACTGATAATAATGAAGAGAAAGTGAACAAGATCATTGATGATATTGAACAGCTTTCTTCACAACTTGCTCACGAAACTGACCGTTATCAAAAAGATTCTTTGATGGCCGATCTTTCAAAAATCGGACCTATCCTGGATAAAGTAGATGCCACGGTTTCAGATCTTCGAGTTATCGTTGCTGACGTAAAAGATGGTAAGGGTACTGTTGGTAAACTTCTTCGTGATGATGCGGTAGTGGATCAAGTATCACAGACCCTTTCTTCAGTTAACCGTCTTGTGAACCGTATTAACAACATTGAAGCGGACATTGGTCTTTCAACAGGTGCCAACACTCGTACGGGATCTGATACTCGTTTCGATCTTGATATTTACCCGGCACCTGAGCGTTTCTTCCGTCTTGGTATCGTAACCAACGATTTTGGACCTCAGTCGGAAAAAGAAACGGACACCTTCACATCAACGAACGGTGGACCTGAAACAAAAACAAGTGTTCGTAAAATCAACAAAGACGACTTCAAATTCAACTTCCAGATTGGTCGACGCATTCAACGCTTCGGTCTTCGTGCAGGTTTGATCGAGTCGACGGGTGGTGTTGGTGTGGATTACTTCTTCCCGGATTGGGGCATCAGGACGGGGATGGAGTTGTTTGACTACCAGAAAGACGCGGGACCAAATCTTCGTCTAATGGGTGAGTTCAAAATCTGGAACGTGCTATTTGCGCGTGTTGCAGGTGAAGATTTGATTTCTAAAGATGGCAAACAGAGTGCTACGATCTCAATGGGTCTACGCTTTAGTGACCAGGATCTAGCGGCATTAATTGGTATTTTCGCAAGATAATATGGATAAAAACTGGCTGATTAGAACAAAATCGAATCATATCTTGGGACCCATCTCAAAAGAGAAGGTTCTCGAGCTATATAAAAATGGTTCAATCAAGCCGGATGATGAAGTGTGCTCTGGTAACGGTTTTTGGTTCTTTATTCGTGAAGAAGAGATGGTTACAAAATACCTGAATGGAAATGAAGTTCAGACTTTCAATCCTATCTCTGAGGCCAAGGACGTACTGACACATGGGCAGACTCCTGGCCCTGAAACTGATGACATAACTTTAGTTGGTGGAATTAATTTATCGATGCTGAACAAGGAAGAGACGGCCGTCCCTCCAGTTCCTGACCTGCCACCACCTGCACACAAATCACAATTCTCTTCTCCGAAAGAAACAGGGTCTCAGGATCCTAAAAAAAAAAATAACTCCAAAATGAGGGCAAAGGGTGTGCCATCAAGGCCACTCAAGAAGCAAGGCTATCTCCGATATTTAGGAATTATTGGCTTCATTGTTCTCTTTCTCCTGATCTATTTTCGTAAAACCATCATTCGCTCACTCTTTGAAGGTGAGATGACATTCTCGGCACCGGCCCTGATTCACTCAGCTCATGCTCAGGCGGATGAAACTCCGAGCGAAAAAAAAAAGCTTCTGGAGGCCTCCATCTCAATTGAGAAGGTGAGTTTCAAACCTGTCATTGGCCTTAATGGTTTTGTGGTGACGAGTTCCTTTGATATTGAGGAAATCACCTGTGAAGATTTTAAGACCGACATTTATCAATTAGGCGTTATCCTTCATCCACCTGAAGTGCTGAATGAGAAATTCCTGATCCGTTTAAGAGACTGTGTGGTGAAGCTTTCAGACACTCATCCCTTAAAGCGCTGGCTGAAGTGGGTGTCTAAGTCAAAACCACTCGATGCTAAAGATCAGAAGAAGCAAACCTTTCTCAATGAAATTATTAATACCAGCTTCAATCTCATCACAGACACCAAAGTCAAAAATCAGATCATCGATTTATTAGATGAAGTTCCTGAGGACACAATGCCGGAGCAGGTCCTGCGTTCTTATCTTTATTTGATGATCGGAAACATCACTCGTTCGGACAATATCCTGAGAAGCATTGTGAACACCACTCCACGTGTGAATTGGGAGAAGCGTCCTCAAGTTGAAAGTTTTTATCACCGAATTGCGGGCCTGCAGTTCGGACAAATTTTTAAAAAATTCGCCAAGCATCCGGCGGATCGAAGATCATTCGAATTGTTTGGAATGTATATCACGAGTTTTTACAATGAAGAGGGCCTCGTGAACATGGCAAAAGACATCGACGTGAGTGAACTCGAAGAGAAAATTGGTCTTCGTTATATTGAAGAACTGGCCCCTTCGTTTGTTCATTATTTGCGCTTAAAAGAAGTCAGTGAGACCGTAAGAGTGAAGCGTCTTAGAAATATTCAAAAGTTTCCTTTGAATGAGCAGGCCTATTGGATCTGGCCTTTTCTTGATATCAATCCGCTTATTTCAGACAGCATGAATCCTGAAATCGAAAGAATTGAGAAGGAAGATCAGCTGTGGTTTATCTATCTGATGGACAATGAAAAGCTTGCGGATGTTTTCTCCAAGAAGACTGGTAAGAGTTTTCTTCCCGGAAGAAGACCATATCTAAAATCGAACCTCACAACTCCTCCGGGCTTTATGATGAGTCTTTATAAGTTAATCGAGCTAGGGGACATTAACCCTGAACTCGTTCAGACCACGATTAACTTCATTGCTCATGAGTGATTATCTGCAACCAGGCTTCTATCGGTTCAATCAAGACTCACTCTTTCTCGTAAATTGGATTGCTCATAAGCTGCAAACTGCCTCGCACGTCCTTGATCTGGGTGCCGGCTCGGGAGTCATAGGAATTGAAGTTTCAAATCGACTGAATCCGCAAAGTCTGACTTTGGTCGAGCTTCAAAAAGAATTTCTTTCTTACTTGGAAACGAACTCCAGAGATCAGAAAAAAGCTCATTACGATATAGAAATTGTTAACGCTTCCTTTGGAGAGTTTAAGACTGATAAAAAATTCGATCTGATTGTTTCCAACCCTCCGTACTATTTACCTGGCCGCGGAGAGGCCTCTCAAGATGTAAAAAAAGGCATGGCCCGTTCATTTATCGTTGATGGTTGGGCGGTTCTTCTTCAAAGAATCGAAGAGCTACTAACTTCAGAAGGCAGGGCCTTTATCGTGATTAAGAACGATAAATCCATTTTGTCTCATCTTCGCAAAGAGGTAAGGGGACTTAATGTAACTGAGTTTATAGAAAAGGATCTGGTGGTTCTGGAACTAGCGAGACTGCATGAAGATCGACATCATGAGCTCTCTTAGTTCTTTCTCTTCAATATCACCAAATAAGCGATCGGCCTCAAGCTTCAAAACTTTATAACGTGGATCCTGAGGATGAAGTTTAGGCACCGCTGGTTTCTTGGCCTCTTCGGCCTGCTTCTGTTGGAAGAAGTTTTCCTGCGTTTGGAAATTTAATTTTTTGATCACAGGTTTCAGCGCAGGGAAAAGCACAAAAATTTTCTGCTTCAGCTCTTCTGAAAGATACGAAATATTATGTGAGTAGCTTGCGTGTGTCGTAACGATGATGAGTGAATCGCCCTTAATCTTCAAAGGCGAAGTCACTTTGGCAAAAGCAGGACCGATGATTTCAGGCCACTTTTTTACCAATTCCAGAAAGTCGAAGGTCTGGTAGAAAGAGTGCATGTTGTCTCGCTTCAAGTCATGCGAGTCAAAACGCTCTAAATCCTTGTAATTAAGACCTTTAAAATCGATTTTTTTAAACATGTTCTTTAATGACTAACCTAGCTCTTCCCTCTTGTCCATGATATAGAATTATTATGCGTTGGTTAATCATTTTACTTATGCTCGCTGGCTGCAGCGGCTATCGCTTTTCTCAGCAGGAAAATCCGCTTTCCCAATATGGAATTCAGAGTCTTTCTGTACCAATGTTTTACAATTATTCAAACATTTCTGAGGCCTCGGGGGAATTCACCCGTGAGACTTATCGTCTTCTAACGGGTTTCAGCGGACTAAAACTCTACAACGGTTATAAATCCAGTTCAGATGCTATTCTTATCGGAATCATTAAATCTCCGGAAAAAATGTACGATTCTTTAAGGCCAAACAACTTGCGTGTGGCCCAGGACAAAGCACCTAATTCAATTGGTACTACCAGAGAGAATTTTTATATTCCTGGTACGACTGATGTGCAGTTGTATCTTCAGGTGATCGTTATTAAGAAGCCGAGTGAAGAAGAACTCTCTCTTCTTAAATCAGGCATTGGCGATCAAGTGAGAACGAATTCAAAAATTATCTTCAACGAAGTGATTCCTTTAAAGATGCAGTACACTCGCGAAATTCTTGATAATCAAGGAACGCAGGTGAACGCGACTCAGAACTTTGGTGCTCAAAGAAAAACCATTCGTACCATGGCTGAACAAGCGGCCGTGACCGTAAGGGACATGATTTTCTATGCATTCTAAGTGGCAAATCTGGGACTTCTTCTCATCGTTTAAACGCGACTATCTCAAGACATTCGAGGGCACACTCGCCATCAATTCTTTTGATCCCATTTGTTTAAAGATGGTGAAGGATTTTCTTACTCGTGGTGCTGACGATAAAGTCATCCATTATAAGATGGCCGCAGAAGTCACCAGAGGATGGATTGAAGAGGAGTTTCAAACTCTAAGCCTCTTCGGAAATTCTGAATCTTTTTTCATTCATCAGGCACAGGATCTCAATGCGGAAATGCTTGAGATGATTTCAAATCTTGATGTCAGTGGTCGCTTCCTTATCTTGAGTTTTGAAAACGAACTTGCTACCTGGAAGAAACTTGTGAAAGAGGGGAAGATCGGAACTTTAGTGATCGAGCCACCTCGCTTCTGGGAAATTAATAAGCTTTTGGATTTTACCTGCGCTCATTTACGTCTTCCGCTGAGCTATGAAGCGAAGACCTGGATTCTGGACGCTTTGGAAAACAATCTAGGAACTTTCTATAATGCCTGCTGCTTGATTAAGCTTAACCATCCAGAGGCCCGTGAAGTAGGAATCAATGAAGTTAAAGAACTTCTGACCCTGGAGAAACTTGATCAGTTTCAACTCGCTTCTCTCGTGGCACGTAAGAAGCAAAAAGAGTTTTTTGAAAAACTTGTGGCCCTTGAAGGTGATTTTGAAAAGATGCGTGGCTTTTTTAATTTCATGCAGTCGCATTTAATAAAGATGGCCGACCCGTCTTACCTCGCTCAAAAAGCACGTCTTACCCAATATGATAAGGATCTTCAGAGTACTTCTAAACTTTGGAAATCTGATGAACTGATGAATGAGATTCAAAAGTTTAATCGTTGGGAGCTACTGTGTAAGAAGAAAGACTCTCATCTCTGGCACGAGATCAAAGAGGCCCATCTTCGTTCTATCTCTGTTGCTCGTTAATCAGACGATCCACATAGTCCTTCGCTGATTCACCACTTTCAATATCAATACTGTTTGCTGCCACATCTGGAATGATGAGAAGCATGTGTCCGATTCCTTCACTAATGTGAGTAGAGCAGTTCTTTGTATTGCGAAGGGTGTTTCTAATTCCTTCTCGACCTAGGACAACTTTTTTATGCTCTTCCTGTGAAATGTCACCAAACATGGCAGACATAATGACGTCACGAGTGGTTTGGATAAAGCCCATCTTCCAGTCACTTCGAGTGTTGCAGTAATTTTTTAATTGAGGCGCCACAAGACCACTGGATAGGTCAATGTGAATGCCGACCTTTGCAAATGTTTCCCCAAAGTCACGCATAAGTTCCGGCGTGAATTTTTTCCAGAAATTGGGCCCATAGTGAAGCCCTGGACTATCAGCAATGAGAAGTTTTTTCTCGGGACGCATGTATTTCAAATAAGTGTCGGCATGAAGAAGCGAACCAATTGCACCTGCAGATGAACCGAAGGCCACGAGGTCTTTTACTTGTGGGAAATCAATGATTCGATTGGCCTTTAGATAATCAAGGGCCTTAATGAGATTTCTTTTACCATGGTGATGAGTTCCTTTAAGTTCGCCTGGAAAGTAATTGGCGGTGTGATTCCCGGCATAGACGTCACCATTACAATAAGGAAAATAAAGAAATGTATGATCTCTGAGAGGGCTGTCCTCAGTGGTGAGATAGCTATAGGCAGGTAATTCTGGAATGGGATGAATCCAGGTATGAAACTTCGGTCCCCAACAGGTCGCAAGACTCCAACATGCGCCTCCACCCATCAGTTCTATCGCGAGTTTTGCTCTCTTTCCCTTACGTACAAAAACTTTAAAAGGAACACCATCGCCACACTTGGCGTTTGGAATGGTGACAGTTTCCCAAGGAGAAGCAAAAACATTGGTCGTAATGAAAAGAAGAGAGAGGAGTAATTGTTTCATAAAAATAATTGGAGCATTAATGGAGCACATTCACAAATGTCTTAAGCTTACAAAGAATAGGTTCTCAGGGACTGTCTAAGTTTTAGACGGCCTGTAAAAACATCCTACACCTCTCAAAATCCTTACCAACCAGCCCCCTGTATTTAGGGGGTAAGTTTGGCATCCCGATTGCTTACTAAGACCCAAACCCTTTATTTGAGGAGCTTCCATGCGTACGTGGAAATTTGGCCTTTTTCTTATGCTTACAACAGGACAACTGTTCGCCCAGGAACAGATGGCCCTGAGGCTTAATGAGAACGGGATGATGAAAATCCTTCGCATGGCGATCCAGTACAATACATCGTCTAAAACGAGTAAGACGATCGTTATTCCTCAAAACATTTATAAGTTCACGATCAAAAAAGATCAGCTGACTTCGAACCCGATTATTCCGGTGATTAACGAGATCAGTGATTTGAACCTAAATCGTGATCTGGATTTTTATCTCAATACTTCAGATATTAAATTGACTGGTAACGTGGATGAGAAAAGCTTAAAAATGAGCATTTCAAATTCTAACGATAATGGCTTTGATTTAAAACTTAGCCTGAACTTACCGCAAATTGTGGTCAACGGGGCCCGTTTGAGCCTGTGTGAAGATAAGGCCAAAAACAGCAAGAGCTGTGGCAAAGGTCTTCAGGCCTCAATGACTAATTTAAAAATTCAAACGAAGTCTCGTCCGGTAAGTCTTTCGGCCACTCTACGTTTAAGAACTGACGGAAAAGTTGCTCGTGTGAGTGTCCTTTCTGTGACTTCAAACCTTGAAGGAAAAAACGCTCCGGTGATGGACATTAACTTCCAGACGGTGACGGTTCCTAAAATTTCAATCGTGATTGATGGTCAGGAAACTGAGCTTGATACTTCTCGCTTGAAAGACGAGATCCTTAAACGTAAAGGCTTCCTGGCAGCGAAACTTATGTCTTTCGCCGCTGACTTCATTACGTCAGACCTAGCTGAGATGATTAACGTGTACCTTGTGAATAAACAGGTGGCGACTTCATATCAGGTCTATCGTAAAGAAGGTCTGACAACATTTAACGAATTCATGAGTGACCGTGATTCATATCCTAACCGTGAAAACTATGTTCGTTCTGCGATCCAGCCGGAAGGTAAGGATCCTATGACGGTTATCATGGCCGAGATCTCTGAAGTGATTCGCAACGCTCAAGTTGATATCGCACTTAAGAAGATTTCAACTCCACAAAATAAGGACATCGAGCTGGCCGGATTCCTGAACTTTGTTCTGAATAACCGTGCCATGGCGATCAAGAATACTTTGGGGAACTCTAACCGTGCCCTTCCAAAGCTTGATCTGACTGCACACCGTAACAATGACATCAACCTTGCCATCTCAGAGCCCCTTATTAACGGTGCTTTAGATCTGGTGAATACCACTGGTCTCTATCAGGAAGTATTCAATGCCATGGCAGATGTGAAAGGCTTCTCAATCAAGAGCATTAAAATGCACTTCCAGGGTGATAAATCCATCGTGGCAGTTGTGAATGCTCAAGTTGATCTTAAAAAGCTAGAGTCTTCAGGTCTTAGCTCTTGGTTCAAAAACAAACTGGCGGCGTATCTTGAAAGAAATAACAACAATGCTGTGATCTACTTCCCAATTGAAGTTCAGGTTGTACCAACTGTAACGAAACTTCCATCGGGTGGAGCGGGCCTTGATCTCAAAGTGCTGTCACCGTTTAATTATGTCGAGCTTCCAAACAAGTTCAACTACCCATCGAACGTGGGCAATATGACCGACATCGTGAAAGATGGTGTCATGGCCCAGCTTAAGGACAATCTTGAGCCATATGTGAACAAAACATATAGCGTGGACGTAACAAAATTCCTGAACCAGTCGGGAGTTGTATTCCTTCCGAAAGGCATCTCGATTAATCAGGGCGCTTACTTCCTGCTTAATCTTGATCTGGTTGATATTAAATTTAACAGCACGAACCCAAACCTACGTTAAGGGATTAGATAATGAAAAAGATCACAAGCTTTCTACTCATTGGTCTTCTAACTTACGGACAGGTGCATGCCCAATCCCAGGGCTTCAAGTCACCGGACATCATCGTAGACACACGTCTGGACTATGACTGGACAAGCTTTCTGATTTCAAAATTCAGAGTACTGCTTAAAAACTATAACGTTGCTGATCCTTTCAGTAACCGATTTGAAGGCGAGATGGTAGTTAATGAGGACGTAGTAGGGAACTATCTACCTGCGGACTCTAAAGTTCTCATCGATGATTTCGGAAACGCAGTCGGACTAAATGTTCTTAAAGCAAAAACCAAAGTGACTTTGCATGGCCTTGCCTATGATGTGAAAGGTTTTAAGACCAATATGAAGGCAGCTGAGCAGGCCAGAGACGGTCTGGTAGTAGGAACCAATTTCTCGGCCTCAGAAGTTACTGTGACGGCAGATAAAATTTCTCTTTCATTAGTGATTCCTGGGAAAAACAATTCTCCCGTATTTAACGTTGATATCATTCGCCCTGAAATTCAGGCCAATGAGGAAGAACTTGTAAACTTCTTCACTAAAGTTAAGATTCAGGATCAGAAAGACCATTTTAAACTTCAAATCATCGATGCGGACTTTGATAAAATGGCATCGGGAATGTTGAAGCATCCTGAGAACATTGAACTTAACTACGAGCGCATCAATATTCCCTCTGTAAGTCTTAGAGTTGGTTCTAAAGTTGTACAATTCTCTCAAACAAAGATTCAGAATCTTTTAAGAGAGAATCACGAGGCGATTAAAGGAATTCTTCTGGCCCAATTGGCGGGAGTTTTAAATTCAAACACAACGGACGCGGCCTTCAAGGTTCTTGAGAGCTACAAGATCAAAAAAGAATTCTGGTTAAATTCATCAATCCTTAATAGTCAGTTCATGATCTCAAACTTCAGTAGCTACAGTCGTGGCAATAACATTGCCGTTAGCCTACCGGCCGATTTCTGTACCGCTCAAAAGTTCACTCAGCTTAAGGCCGAGTGTGTGAACAACAAAGTCACTCAAACTGCACTTTCTCGATTGAACAGTCAGCTTCACAAAGAGTCGCTGAATAACATGAATGATATGATGGCGAGTGGAGACGCAAACCTGGTAGTAAGTATCTCTGAAGATTATTTGAATAAACTCTTAGTAACTACTTACGATGCTGGTCTTTGGAAGTCTGCTCTGGATGAGGCAGCGGTTGAACTTGGGCCAAGCAAGATGGTTCTTCGTATGGACAAGCGTGGAGAGACCGGTACTCTGATGCTGGACGTGATCTACAGGCCAAGCAAGATGGAGAAAATGCTCACTGGTTCAACTCAGATTCGTTTCCCGCTAGTGGTGGATGTATCGATTCGAATTGAAAATAAAAACGATGTTCCAACTGTAGTAGTGCGTATGAATGATGTGGACTCGAACGACGATACAATCATCAATGGTCGTCCGAAAGAGAACATGACAAGTACCGTGAAAAACGTTCCGCGCTTCCAGGGCAAAGTGGCCAAGGCGATTCGCGAGAAGATTTCAGTGCTTCGTAATAAAGACATCGTTGAACTCAAATATCCTGAGTTCAAAGGACTAGGTCTGGATAAGGTAGAGTTCCTGTCAGATGGTAATGGACGCATGAACGCCATTATGGATCTGGATGATCTGATTTCTAGCAAGAACTAGAAATAAACCTGTGCCTTGGCCTGCATGAATGAATAAAGGAAGACTGCGTTTGGATCGTTAGCGACTCGGCCCAACTCTTCCTTGGTCTTCGTCACAACTTCCTGGTCTACATACTTTTCTTCAACCAATTTATCGGCTGCAGATAGAAGTAGGTCGGTCCAAAAAAGGATCGCCTGCTTTCTTAGTGCCGGCTGACGATTGTCAAAGTGCCAGGTCTTCACTTCAGTTCTTACCTGATGGTAGCCCACTTGCGTGAGAAGGTTTCCAAGTTTAGCACCAATGAATGGATCACCTGCGTGGTCGTATTGATAATCGTTGAAGGCCATCCAGTACTTCCATACGTTCGGAGAGTATGGGTCCAGGAAGAACGAAGAGTTCATGACCTCAGTCACTACAATCTCTGCACCCGGACGAAGCACACGGCGAACTTCGGAAAGAACCTGAGCTGGATTTGGTACGTGCTCGAGAATCCAGCATAAATATGCAGCATCAAATGTCTGGGCATCAAAGCTCAGATTATCACCGCTCATTTTATGGAACTCGTAGCGATTCGCTACAGCAGGCATACCGCCAATGAACTTCTTGGCGGCATCCAGTTGTTTTTCATTAAGATCGACACCGGTCACATGAACTTTAGGGAAACGACGGAGTAAAATCTCCGTCTGAGCTCCAACTCCGCATCCAACCTCTAACACCTTCTTCGCATTTGAGAAGTTGATGTTCTGAAAAATCGTGTATTCCGCAAATTCGGCCTGAGCACGAAGACGGTTTTGTTCAGTTTCAGAAAATCCGTGGAGGTAGGGGAAGTCGGTCTTGCTCATCTGATTTCCTTATATTCCTGTGGGTTTTGAGCAAATGCTCTTGCCGCAGAAATCATTTCTCTAAGAGAGATACCGGCCACATAGTTACCGAAGATAGCGAAGTTTTCTTCGCCTTTGGCCAACTGATGAAGCTTTTTAACACTGAGGTAGCGCTGAAGATCATAGATCGGCAGAGCTTTGTCCCAATGAGTTTGTTCCATATACTCAAGATCTTCTTCTACGAATTCCGAGTAAAGCATCTTGATATCAGAGTAGACTTCGGCCTCAGACAGCTTCTTTCTGGCGATGAAAGTGTATGAGAACACGTTTTCATTGTTGGCCGGGAATGTCGCTTTGTTGTTAATCACGCCGATAGAATTGAAGCCACTTTCAAGTGGAATCAAAACTCCGAATGATTTTTGAAGAGATTTGATTTCACGCTTTAAGAACACAGTCACACTTGAAAGCTCCTGATACTTCACACGAGCAAGCTCGGTGCTGATTTCAGGTTTAAATTCATGCGTGAGTTCTGATGCAGTGATGGCATCAGTACAAAGGATGGTGTTCCCTTTGATTTTAAACTGCTCTTTAGAGTTAAGTTTAATGTCGTGTTTAAGTACATCCGCCAGACGGTTAACCAGCGTTTGCATACCACCTTCAAAGCTCACTGATCCGCTTACATCTAAACGAGGCTTCATCTTTTGATTCTTGATCAAAAGTTTAATGAAGTCCCAGTAAGAGTTGAACTGAGCGATGTGCGCCATTTCACTGAAAACTGATTTAAAGTGAAGGCTCTCACTTGAAGTGGCGTAAATTCCACCCAGGATCGGAGAAAGAAACTGGTTGATATTTTCAGAGCCGATTAACGGACGGAAAAATTCAGCAACAGTCAGACCATCAGCGATTAGAGGTGGTTTCTTGTGTCCATGAACGGCAAGTTGTCCAAGAATGCCCAGTTGAACCGGACGCTTTGGTTTACCACCGATAAGAAGAAGGCGACGAAGCTTTTTTGCCGCTGGAAGTGGCTCAAGTTTAAGTTCCTTCAATAGATCCATTCCGTCAGCGTTCATGTAAAGAGCGTTTGGCCCTTTCTCAACCAGACCAGCTTGTGTTTTCTTGGTCTGAATTTTACCGCCGACCTTATTCGATTTCTCGTGGATCGTGATCTTATATCCCTGATCTTTTAGATAATATCCCAGAATCAATCCTGAGAAACCCGCGCCCCAAATGGTGACATGCTTGTCTGCGGGATTTAGTTTTCCAATGACTCTTTTCATGGGTTAGTTGTTTTTTAAGTAGTCTTGAAGTTCGCCTGACTTGTACATCTCAGTGATGATGTCGTTACCACCGATCAACTTAGCATTTACGTAAAGCTGAGGGTAAGTCGGCCAGTTAGAAAACTCTTTAAGTCCCTGACGAATTTCCGGATCGTTAAGGATGTTGAAAGTTTTGAATGGAACACCTAAGTGTTTAAGGATCGCCACTGAGTTAGCAGAAAAACCACATTGAGGCATTTCAGAGTTCCCTTTCATGAAAAGAACGATTTTACCGCTCTTAAGAAGGCCCTCGATTTGCGAGTTCAACTCTTGAGATTTGTCAGCTACTTCAATTTCCTGAATGTCATTGTTTAATACGTTGAAAGACATAGTTACCTCTTATTTATTAGCTAGTGCGAATTTTTCTTTTGTATACGTTTGAAGTTTTACCGCGTGGATACGCTGTTTAAGTTCTTCTTTTAAAAGTGTCATAAGCATTTGGTGCTGTTCAAAAAGGAGTTTGCCTTTGAATGCATCCGACACAACTGTGATCGCAAGATGATCACGTGTCCCTGTCATATCTTCTACCATCACTTGTGCGTCCGGAAGACCGGCCTTAATGATGTCTTCAACAAATTGAAATTCAGTACTCATAGAGATTCCTTAGGAACAACCGCCCAAAAGCTAGTGATGAAAGTTAAAACTCTCATGGTGAAAGTAGTGTAGCCCAAAATTTTATGCTTCGTACGGATAGAATTGTCTCCAGCGAGGAGTTTTCGTCCGGTATAAACCATGAATCCATACAGAATTACTGAAGTAACCGCGATGGAAACATGAATATTCAACATCATAGGATTAGAGAGAGCTTTAGATGCTTTTAGAACAGCGGAGCGACTTAGTTCAACTTGGAGAATGATGATAATGTCCCAAATCATCGCGAGACTCATGATTCTTACATGAAGTTTACGATTTCGTCTTAGAACTATTCCCGCAATCATAAGCAGGATAATGCAAAGTGATTGGGTCTGCATGAGCCAAACTTCCATGCTTTCCTCTTTGAAAAAATAGATTTAATGCAAGTTAGCATAATTGACGAAAGTCTGCCTATTAATTTATGGTAGAACCCTTCACATGTCACTTAGCGTAAAGGTTGAAAAATGGGTCTTGGAACCTGGGCAGTCATAGATATTGAAACCACTGGGATTCATCCTGCCACAGATGAGATCATCGACCTGGGCTTTTTGCAGTTTGAAGGGACAAAACTAGTCAGGACTTATTCTTCCCTGGTGCGTCCAGAAAATCAGGTCTCAAGTTTCATTACAAAGCTGACCGGGATCACTAATGATCACCTGAAAAAGGCCCCGCTGTGGACACAAGTCGAGCAGGACCTTTTATCACTCGAGGCCCACTCACTTCTTGCTCATAATGCGAATTTTGAAGAAAGCTTCCTCAAGCGCTACTTTGATAAAATTCCAAGTCCGAATGGCCGCGAAAGTTATCACGATTCATTGTTTTATTTAGCACTGTTGTTCCCAGAGGCCTCTACACTTAATCTTGAAGGTTTTATTAATCAATTAGGTGTTGCGGACAAGGAAGAACACAGAGGGCTGGCGGACTCTCGTGATCTACTAAAAGTTCTCCTGCTTGCGACTTATCTCACTCACCAGGACAAAGAATTCAGAATGAAACTTTCTGAAGTGCTGATGGAGTTCCCGGCGGAATTTTTCTATCGTCAGTTCTTTATGTTAAAAGCAGAAGAGTTGGAAGAGATCGCCGAACAACTTGATTATCCTCTGGTTGAATCAGCAAAACGTTATCTGATCGCCAACAAAGTTGAGCCATTAAAGATCGATAAGTTTGATAAATTCTCGACTGATTTTTCGGGTCAGAATATACAAAATATTCTTCGTGCAGAAAAAGATATTAATGAAGTACTTCCTTATTACAAATACCGTGCTGCCCAGGAATCTCTTTCATTAAGAGTGGGACAGGCCTTTAAAAACGGCATTCATGCTCTTATTCAGGCACCGACTGGTACTGGTAAGACCATGGGATACCTTCTTCCATCATTCTTGTTCTCGAAGGCCTTCAAGGAAACTTGCCTGGTTGCGACCGGAACAAAAACTCTGCAAGATCAGGCCCTCGCAAAAGATGTGCCTCAGATGAAGCGTCTTTTAAATCTGGGACCTGAAACTAAAGTTGTGAAGCTGGTTGGTTCAAGTAACCACCTGTGTGAACTTCTTTTTAGAGAAGACAATAATGAAGAGCCAACTTTCATTACTCCTTTTGGTGAGACTTTCACCAAGGCGTATTTTGAAATGCTCTTTTTCTATAATTCCCGTGTGCCTTATGAGAAGAAACTCACTCGTGAGCAGATTCCTTTTATTCTTAAAAAACTCGCTCCTGAGCTTGCGGAAAAAGATCAGAACCTGGCGGTTGATTACCGTGCCTGTGCGGGACAAAACTGTCCGCTGGTGAATGAATGTTCTTATCAGCAAGGTCTACGTGAGGCGAAGGAAGCTCAACTTATTATTGGTAACCATGCCCTGATGCTTAACTGGCCAAGGAGCATTCCACGTCCACAATTTATCGTGGTGGACGAGGCCCATCGTCTAGAGCATGAGGCCACTAAGGCCTATAGTCTTGAAGTTCATCATAAGAGCATTGAATCGCTTCTTAAAAACCTTCCGCAAGGAATGGGTGCCCTGATTTATCTTCTTAACAGTATGGAGGATGGATTTGCGGTGGAGAACACAGTTCAAACTCTAAGAGATCAAACCCAGTTTAGTCTTAAGATGCTCCGCGATCACTATGATTCACTTCCAGGAGTAGTGGAGGCGTTCTTTAAGAAGCTTCCAAATTATAGTCCGGCCTATTCAAATGAACTTCCGTTTCCGAAAAAATCGGAGCTTAAAGATCCTCTGGCAGCGGCAATTTTAAATCATATTGAAAGCATGAATTTCATTTTTGAGACGCTTTATAATCTCTATATGCCGTTCATTTCTCGCTGGGAAAACCGTGATTTTAAGAATGAAGCACAAAAGTTAAAGGCCTGGGCGGTTTTTGAAACGAACTTCGGTTCTCTTGAAAAACTCCACGCTTCATTCAAGCACTATATTGAGTATCCGGCCGATTGGTCGACCATCATTAAATATTCAGAGAGTGATAGTTATAGTTTTGAGTCTTCGCCAATTGATGTGGGGAGAAAGATTCACGACGAACTTTTGATGATGAGTACTTCGGTGGTGTTCACGTCTGCGACCCTTGGAAACGCTTCAGGTGATTCTGGTGTTCAGGGTGTGGAGTGGATGACGGGTTATACTTACTTAGCTCCTGAAAAACGTTTTAAAACCGGTCTCTATCTAGAGGCGGTGTACGATTATAAGAACAATTCAAAAGTGTATCTGTGCCCGGATACCCGCAATATTTCGGACCCGCTCTTTGTGCCGGAACTTTTAGCGCAAGTGAACCCACTCATCACAAAACTCGGTGGTAAGACACTTCTTCTTTTCTCTTCACGTCTTCGCTTTGAAGCGGCCAGTGAAATTATTCTTCGTGAATTTGAAGGCAAGATTCCGGTCTTCGTTCAAGGTCTTGGTAAAAACGTGGTGGAAGAATTTAAAAAAGAGGAAGGCGCCATTTTGATCGGAATGGAGAGTTTCGGAGAGGGAATTGATATTCCGGGTGAGAAACTTTCATTCATCGTGGTCGATAAAATTCCAGATGTTCGTCAGGATCTGGTGATTCAGAAACGTCGCGACTTTTTTGAATTCAAATTCGGAAACGAATTCAATGATTACTTCCTTGCTCATCGTACTCGTTCACTACATCAAAAATTTGGACGTCTACTGCGCTCAGAAAAAGATCATGGGGCCATTTTGTTGGTGGATAACCGAGTGAAGAAATGGAAGGGCAATACGCTTAAGACTTTCCAGAAACTGATGGAGCCTTACCAGATTGTTTCAGTGCCGTTGAAAGACGCCACCGAGCAAATCGCCGACTATTTCAAAGTTTAGATATTCTTCTTTAAGTGTTTAATTACAATTCGCTGGTCCCCATGAGTAAGCTCATAGGGGATAGCGTAGTGCTTACTTAAATAAATGTTCACGGGCTGTTCCGCGCCGGCATTTGATGTATCAAATTCATAGAGACACAAATGACTGGCGGATAGTGAATTATTATTCAATTTGTAATCTTGCATCTCGCGAGTCTTAAATTCCGCAAAAATGACTTTTTCTACCGGGGGGGCCTTATAGGTCCAGTCGTTATCGGAGCTAATAAGTGTAATGGGTGTCCTTCCCGTAACATCAAATTTCTTTGATAACGTAAATAATCCACTGGTGCTAACAGCGGGAGCAGTTAAATAGTGCTTGGCCCCGATGGTGCGGCCGAATTCCTGGGTCATCTGGGAATTTTGAAAAGTGTAGCTGAGTTCAAGGTTAGACAGGTCTACCTTATAAACTTCCTGTGCGTACTTATTACCAATCGATTTTTCAATTCTCACAAAATAAGGGACATAGTGCTGATTCATTTCGTACCGCACTAATATTTTGAGAAATTCACCGGTTTCAATTCGAGAAAGGACCTCGGCCGAGATTTGATAATTCTGTTGTTCAGGATAAAAAAGTAATTTGAAATTTTCTTGAGAGTAGTTTGTTCCATTCTGATAATACAGATAGGAGCCTTCCATTAAAATTTCAGTTAATTGTGACATAGTTTAATTTAATCACGCACTGCGTGTTTGTTGCAACTTATTCCTACTTTCATTTGAGCATAGAAATAGAGAATGGTAAGATTAAAATTCGATAATCTCTAGAATTTACGAAGGATTTCCATGATCAAAACATCGAAAGGTTTGGACATTCCTATATCAGGAGCTCCAGCACAACAAATCTCGGCATCGAAAACGGTCCGAACAGTGGCCCTCCTTGGTGAGGATTACAACGGGATGAAACCTACCATGTTGGTACAGGTGGGGGACAAGGTCCTTAAAGGTCAGCCGTTATTTGAAGATAAAAAAACACCTGGAGTGTTTTTTACTGCTCCGGTTGCAGGCACTGTAAGAGAAATTAATCGAGGCGATAAACGTGTATTTCAATCTATTGTGATTGAGGTTCATGGCTTTGATCAAGTTCAGCTTAAGAGCTATAAGCACTCGGGTATTAATTCTTATTCGGCCGAGGATGTACGTAAGCTTTTGATTGAATCAGGATTTTGGACATTCCTTAGAACAAGACCGTTCTCGAAAACTCCTGCTGTCGATTCAACTCCATCATCAATTTTTGTCAACGTCATGGATACAAATCCACTCGCTCCTGACACTGAAGTTATTGTTCGTGAACGCATGGAAGATTTTAAGGCCGGTGTCGAAGTTTTATCCCGTTTGGGCGTAAAAGTATTCGTTGTGACCCATCCTTCAAGCTCAGTAAACCTGACTGGTCTATCAAACGTAGTTCATGAAAAGTTCCAAGGTGCTCACCCTGCCGGTAACGTAGGAACTCATATTCACCACCTTGATCCGGTTTCGGCCACTAAGACCGTATGGCATGTAAATTATCAGGACACGATGGCGATAGGTCACCTTTTCACAACTGGGATCATCTCAAATGAAAAGGTAATTTCAATTGCCGGACCGATGGCAAAATCTCCGCGCCTGATTAAGACCTTGAGAGGGGCGAGCATTTCTGATTTAACTCAAGACGAAGTAAAAGAGAATTCAGGGGTTCGTTTTGTATCTGGTTCAGTGTTAGGTGGACGCACGGCCAGCGGAGCTGTGAATTACCTTGGTCAATTCCATCAACAAGTCTCTCTTATTAAAGAGGGCCATTACCGTGAGTTCATGGGGTGGCAATCACCGGGCCTTAATAAATACTCTCTGAAAAACGTCTTCCTATCGAAGATCTTTCCAGGAAAGAAATTTAACTTTGATACAAATACTAACGGTTCACATCGTTCAATTGTTCCCATCGGATCATTTGAGCAAGTCATGCCGTTTGATATTCTTCCAACACAACTTCTTCGCTACCTCATGGTTCAACATTCAGACATGGCCATCAATTTAGGTGCGCTTGAACTGGATGAAGAAGATCTTGCACTTTGTACATTTGTTGACCCTTGTAAAAATGAATATGGCCCCGTTCTTCGTGCTAACTTGATGAAGATCGAGAAGGAAGGCATCTAATGAAATTCCTTGAACACTTTTTAGAAAGTAAAAAACCTCTGTTTGAAAAAGGTGGAAAGCTGGAAAAGTTTTATCCCCTTTATGAAGCACTAGATACTTTCGTATACACTCCGGACAGTGTCACTAAAACCACTGCTCACGTACGTGACGGACTTGATCTGAAGCGTACGATGTTCACAGTGGTGATCGCACTTATCCCTTGTATCCTGATGGCACTCTACAATACTGGCTATCAAGCTCACCTGGTACTTGAAACAGGTAAGTATGTGGCGACAGGGTGGAGACACGATATCTTCACTTCTCTGGGACTTGTCCATGATCCGGCCAGTGTTGTGGCCAATATGGTTTATGGTCTTCTTTTCCTTCTACCTATTTTTTTAGTGTGTAATATCACCGGCGGTATCGTCGAAGTGGTGTTCGCCTCGATCAGAAAGCATGAAGTGAATGAAGGATTTCTAGTCACCGGTTGGCTGATTCCTCTCATCGTTCCACCTACAATGCCCCTTTGGCAGATCGCCATCGGTACTGCTTTCGGAGTTATCTTCGGTAAAGAAGTATTTGGCGGAACTGGTAAGAACATTTTCAACCCGGCCCTTATGGCCCGTGCCTTTTTGTTCTTTGCTTACCCGGCGCAAATTTCAGGAGATCAACCATGGGTCGCGGTCGATGGTTTCTCTGGAGCAACTGCCCTTTCACAAGTGGCCTCTGGGGGGATTGAAAATCTAAAAATATCTTGGATGGACGCATTTCTTGGTCTTCAAGCTGGATCAATGGGTGAGACCTCGGAGCTTGCCTGCTTAATCGGCGCTGTGATTCTCATTGGAACTGGGATTGGTTCATGGAGAATTATGCTGGCCTGCTTGATCGGTTTCATCGGTATGACTTCGATCTTCAATGCGATTGGTTCAACTACAAATCCAATGTTCAATGTTCCTGTGGCCTGGCAACTAGTGCTTGGTTCGTTCGCTTTCGGTGCCGTATTCATGGCAACAGATCCTGTGTCTGCTTCAATGACAAATACAGGGAAGTGGATTTACGGAATTCTGATCGGGATGTTGGGAGTTCTGATTCGTGTGGCGAATCCGGCCTATCCGGAAGGATGGATGCTTGCGATTCTTTTCATGAACGCATTCTCTCCGACGATCGATTTCTTTGTTATGAAAGCAAATATTAAAAGAAGGATGGCACGCAATGTCTGAATCTCCTAAACGTACCCTTCTTGTTGCAACAGTTCTATGTGGAGTTTGCTCGGTTCTAGTTGCAGGAGCGTACGTGGCGCTTAAGCCAAAACAAGATTTTAACCGTGATATTGATTTCAAAAAGAATATCCTGATGTCGGCCGGGCTTCTTGGTCAGGGCACAGACGTCAATGAAACTTTCAAGCAAGTTGAGCCCATCGTGGTCGACCTTGAGACCGGTAAAATGGCCGAAGGAATTGATCCTAAGTCCTTTGATCAGTCCAAGGCAGATAAAGATCCTCAATATAATGAGAACCTTTCTCAGTCGGAAGATAAGGCCGGAATCAAGCGCATCTCTCGTTTACAGAAAGTCTATCTGGTAAAAAAAGATGGAGCGATCGATCAGATTGTTCTGCATATTTACGGAAAGGGACTTTGGTCAACGATGAAAGGTTTCTTGTCTCTGGATAAGGACACAACGACTGTTCGTGGATTCAATTTCTATTCACATGCTGAAACTCCGGGATTAGGCGGTGAAGTTGATAATCCAAAATGGATTTCTCAGTGGCCCGGTAAGAAAGTTTTCTCTGATAACTTCGAAGCGGCAGTGGACGTAGTCAAAGGCAATGTTGATCCGAATTCTCCGGGGGCCGAGCATAAAATTGATGGTCTTTCTGGTGCTACCCTGACTTCAGTGGGTGTTGAGAATACTTTCACATTTTGGCTGTCTGACAAAGGTTACGCAAAATTCCTAACGAACGTTAGAAATGGAGAAATCCAATGAAAACAAAAGAACTCTTATTTGATCCTGTCGTAAAGAACAACCCGATCGCACTTCAGATCCTGGGAATTTGTTCGGCCCTTGCCGTAACATCACAGCTTAAGCAGGCCGTGATCATGGGCGTGGCAGTTATGATCGTAACTGGTGTATCAAGCGCCATGGTGGCGATGATCAGAAACACGATTCCTAACTCGATCCGAATTATTGTTCAGATGACGGTCGCCGCTTCAGCGGTAATCATCGCTGACCAGGTGTTGAAGGCGTATTTCTTTGATGTCTCTAAGCAAATGTCGGTTTACATCGGTCTCATCATTACAAACTGTATTGTGATGGGTCGTATGGAAGGCTTCGCCATGAAAAACGGCCCTTGGGCAAGTTTTCTGGACGGCGTAGGTAACGGATTCGGTTATGCCGTTCTCCTTCTTTGCGTGGGCGTGTTTCGTGAGCTTTTTGGTTCAGGCAAACTGTTTGGCATTTCGATTCTCCCGCTGACAACTGAGGGCGGATGGTATCAGTCGAATGGTCTTCTACTTTTACCTCCGAGCGCGTTCTTTATTATCGGGATTCTGATCTGGATTCTAAGAACCTTCAGACCTGAACAAGTTGAAAAAGAGTAGGTGACCCATGTTTGAAGAATATTTAAGCTTATTTGTTAAGTCTGTTTTTATTGAGAATATGGCCTTGGCCTTTTTCCTTGGGATGTGTACCTTTCTGGCACTTTCAAAGAAAGTTGAAACGGCCCTAGGTCTGGGTATTGCGGTCATTTTCGTACAGGCAGTAACAGTTCCTGCAAACAACCTGGTGTATAACTATCTTCTTCGTGAAGGTGCTCTTGCCTGGGCCGGTTTTCCTGAAGTGGACCTTTCTTTCCTTGGTCTTATTTCATACATCGGTGTCGTGGCGGCGATCGTTCAGATTCTAGAAATGGTTTTGGATAAATATGTTCCGTCGCTTTACAACGCTCTTGGAATTTTCCTTCCATTGATTACCGTGAACTGTGCCATCTTAGGTGGATCACTATTCATGGTTGAGCGTGACTACAATTTTGGTCATTCAGTTGTGTATGGAGTTGGTTCCGGTGCCGGCTGGGCGCTTGCGATTGTGGCCCTGGCAGGCATTCGTGAAAAAATGGCCTACTCTGATGTTCCTGCAGGATTACGTGGTCTTGGGATTACATTTATCACTGTAGGTCTGATGGCGATTGTGTTTATGGCTTTCGCTGGCATTCAACTCTAAGGCAAGGTTAAGACAATGAATGAAATTTTATTAGCAGTGACCATGTTTACCGGAGTGATTCTTCTTCTTGTTGTAATCATTCTTGTGGCACGTTCAAAACTAGTTTCAACCGGTAATATCAAAATCAATATCAATGATGAGAAAGATGTGAGCCTTCCGGGCGGAGGTAAACTCCTGACGGCACTTGCCTCTGAAAAAATCTTCTTATCTTCTGCTTGTGGCGGAGGTGGGACCTGCGGCCAGTGTAAAGTGATTGTGAATGCAGGTGGGGGAGATATTCTTCCTACTGAGCTATCTCACATCAATAAACGTCAGGCCAAAGAAGGAATGCGTCTGGCGTGTCAGGTGACATGTAAGCAAGATCTTAAAATCCATGTACCGGAAGAAGTTTTCGGAGTTAAAAAGTGGAAGTGTAAAGTTCGTTCTAACGATAACGTTGCCACTTTCATTAAAGAGCTTGTTTTGGAACTTCCTGCCGGCGAATCTGTTCCTTTCAGAGCTGGTGGATTCATTCAAATCGAACGTCCGGCGGGTCTTGATATCGATTTTAAAAATTTTGATATCCAGCCAGAATATCGAGAAGACTGGGATAAGTTTAATCTTTGGCAATATCACTCAAAAGTGGAAGATGAAACAATTCGTGCTTACTCGATGGCCAACTATCCTGAAGAGCATGGAATCATCATGCTGAACGTTCGTATCGCGACTCCGCATCCAAAGGCCCCGGCCGGAACACCTCCTGGGAAAATGTCATCGTACATCTTCAATCTGAAAGCAGGAGATGAAGTGACAATTTCTGGTCCATTCGGAGAGTTCTTCGCGCGCGAAACGAAGAAAGAAATGATCTTCGTAGGTGGTGGTGCAGGTATGGCGCCGATGCGTTCTCATATCTTTGATCAATTCCGTCGCATCAAAACTGATCGTAAAGCGTCTTTCTGGTACGGTGCTCGTTCTGTTCGTGAGATGTTCTACGTTGAAGATTTCGATGCCATTCAAAAAGAAAATCCAAACTTCAAATGGCATGTGGCACTTTCAGAGCCACAACCAAATGACAACTGGACCGGTTACACAGGGTTTATTCATAATGTCCTTTTTGAGCAGTACCTGAAAAATCATCCTGCTCCGGAAGATTGTGAATACTATCTTTGTGGACCTCCGATCATGAACCAGTCTGTGATCAACATGCTCCTTTCACTGGGTGTAGAGCGTGAAGATATTATGCTGGATGATTTCGGGGGCTAGTATAAAGCTGACTCTTCTTCTGGTAGGCTGCCTCTTTTTCGGGGGCTGCCTACTTCAGAATACTCCTTCTTCTCTTCAGGAAATCCGTGGCGAAATTTTCGGATCCTACTTCCACATAAAGTATCATGGTGATTTGAAGCGAGAGGTCCTGGAAAAAGACCTCAACATTTTTTTCGAAGAATTCAATCAAGAATTCTCGACCTATCGAAATAATTCCGTCATTAGTACTTTCAATCGAATTCCGGTCAACACCAAGTTTTTGGTGTCGCCTCGCTTTATTGAAATGCTGAAGCTGGCCCGGAAGTTTCACGATGAGACTGGAGGCGCATTTGATCCTACTTTAGGGCCCTTGATTAAGGCCTGGGGATTCGGGGGAGGCTCTAAGGGGAAAGAACCTGATCAGGCGACGATCAATAAAATCATGGCCGATATCGGCTTTAAATATCTTCATTGGGACGAGACCAAACTGCAGGTTTGGAAAACAAAGAACGTAAATCTCGATATCAACGCGTTTGCTCCCGGATGGGCCGCGGATTTAATCGGCGAGTTTTTCGAAAACCGAGGCGTCCAAAATTATATGGTAGATATCAGTGGGGAAATTTTGTTTAAAGGTACCAAGCCCCAAGGTGAGAATTGGGTGGCAGGGATTGAGAGACCTTCTCCTCAGCATGCTGAGGCCGTTCAAATGGCCTTTAAGATCAAAGACCAGGCCATTGCGACTTCAGGGAATTATCGACAGTTCTATGATCATAATGGTGAAAGACGTTCTCATATCATTGATCCTAAAACGGGAAGACCCGTTCACCATTCCATTGCTTCGGCCTCGGTCCTGGCCAGCACGGCCGCCGCTGCGGATGCCTGGGGGACGGCCATGATGGTATTGGGTAAAGAAGGGATTGAAATAGCTGAGAAGCGTGGTTATAAGGTCTATTTACTAGAAGCACATTCAAAGACTTATGCAGAATTTATGTCGAATGGAATGCAAGCTTATCTAGAGGCCTATCGACTCTGATTCTGATACAATTTTTTCGGGTTAGGCCCACGGAGATTTGATGGAAACTTTAATTTTTACGCTGGGAATTTTTTTAACTGCAATCCTGGTTATGTCAGTTGGGATTCTCTTTAAACGTAAACCTATCCAGGGTTCTTGTGGTGGGATTGCAAATCTTATGGGAAGCTGCGACATTTGTGAAAAACGATCAGATTGCTTCGACAAACTAAAGGCGTCAGATTGCGCTACTGACTGCCACTAATTAATTTCCTATTGCCTCCGTGGTCT
This sequence comes from Peredibacter starrii, assembly GCF_034259205.1. Lineage (GTDB taxonomy): Bacteria > Bdellovibrionota > Bacteriovoracia > Bacteriovoracales > Bacteriovoracaceae > Peredibacter > Peredibacter starrii. Next base: position 1,062,892 of record NZ_CP139487.1, read on the forward strand.
CTCAAAAAGATGCATGGAGGTACCTATGCCTAATATCGAAAATCCAGAAAAAGAAAAAGATTCTTTGAATTCTCTTAACTATAACGATCGATTAGATGGTTATGGCTTTGGCGAATCAGAGTCCCAAGACGCTGATCAGGATTATGAGCGGGACCCTCATTTTACGCATCATTGCATTGATCTTGGTGAAGGTTATCGAAAGCATAAAAACGAGCCTTTCACCAAAGACGAAAGTGGGCTTCGTAATCAATATGGGCCAGTTGATCAGTATAGTTTTAGGGACGTTTACCTGCCTGACAGAACTGAGAAAATTCATCCCTGGATCCGAATTAAAAATTACTTAACTCGAAAGAAATAAATTCTGGATGGAAGTAGATTGTTTGGTAGTTCAAACAATCTTCTGCAATCTTAATGTTCATTGAGTTTGTATCCTGCGGGTGCTAAATTATGGCCATTCATTTTTTCCCACAGGGTGCTTATGTCTCTTCCAATCGAAGGTTCGTTGAATTATTTGGCCGTATTGATCTTGATGATCATCGCGGTTGTGTTGTCAGTAGTAATTATCGGTTTGAACAAATTGACCGGTAGAAAGCCATCAGAAATCACGCGTAAAAAGTACGACACGTACGAGTGTGGTGTGGGGTATGAAGGGAGTGCTCACCAGCAGTTCTCTGTTCGTTACTACCTCATTGGTATCATCTTCCTCCTGTTCGATGTTGAAGTTGTATTCATGTATCCATGGACCCTTGCTTATCAAACTTATTTAAAATCTGGCCCAGTTATCCTGTTGGAAATGGGACTTTTCTTCGCGCTTCTCCTAGGCGGGTATTTCTACCTTCGTCTACGTGGCGCCTTGAACTGGGATTAGGAGCATATTTATGTCAAAAGACGGAAGTTCATTTTTCTTTCCAACGCTTCTTAGTGAAGCAGCCAAGTGGGCCCAAAAGAACTCACTATGGCCAATGACCTTTGGTACCTCTTGTTGTGGTATCGAAATGATGACGACGATTGGTACGACTTACGACCTTTCTCGTTTCGGTGCAGAGGTTGTGCGTTTCTCTCCTCGTCAGGCAGACATGCTGATCGTGGCAGGAACAATCACAACTAAAATGGCGCCGGTTCTTCGTACGATCTACGATCAAATGCTTGAGCCTAAATGGGTTATCGCAATGGGTGCTTGTTCATCTTCAGGCGGTATCTTTGATACTTATTCAGTTCTTCAAGGGATTGATGAAATCATGCCAGTGGATGTTTATGTTCCGGGCTGTCCTCCAATTCCAGAAGGTCTTATTCACGCAGTAATGCACCTTCAGGGAATCATCGATAACGGTCTTGAAAGAAGACCGGCAGAGCGTCCGACTTTCGACGATGCGATGAATGCTATGACCTTCCGTAAAGGTGTTGGTTATGACATCAAAGCAAACTTCGTTATGTCTCAGGACTACATCGATGAGCAGAAGAAAATGAAACAGGAGCAAAAGTAATGAGAACAAACTCTAATGCTCTTGGTGCTGCATTCATTGAAACTCAAGCAAAAGTACTTGCTCACCTGACTGAGAAATACGCTGCTAACAGAAAAGTTGAAGCGGACAAAGTAGGGGAGCCGGTTATTTGGGCAAGAGGTCCTGAGGACGCGAAGAAATTAGTTCGCGCATTCATGGCAGATCCTAATACAAAAATTGATTTTCTTTCAGACCTTACAGCTTACGACAATAAAGACGGTGAAGATGGTGATGAGCGTTTCGTGCTTGTTTACCAACTTTATTCACTAGAACTTCACACTCGTATCCGCGTGAAGTGTCTTCTTGGCGAAATTCAACCGGCAGAAACTCTGGTTGATATTTGGGAAGGTGCTAACTGGCTTGAGAGAGAAGTTTACGACATGTTCGGAATCAAGTTCAACGGTCACCCGAATCTACGCCGTATCATGATGGATGAGCGTTTTTCTGGTCACCCTCTTCGTAAAGAGTATCCGATTAAGCAACGTGAAGGTTTCAGCGATAACATCGCTTTCCACCTGGGTGCAAATCCATTGGAAGTTTCTACTCACGTTCAAATCAGTGAGGAATCAAAATGAGTGATTTACTAGCTACAGAACAGAACGATCTGTATAACCCGAACGTTCTTATTAATATTGGTCCTGCTCACCCTGCAACTCACGGAACACTTCGTGTTATGTGTCGTATTAACGGTGAGACAATTGAAGATGCTAACTGTGAAATCGGTTACCTTCACCGTGGTATTGAAAAACTAGGTGAAGAGAAAACGTATCACCAGTGGATGGTTTATACTGACCGTCTTAACTACTGTTCAGCTCTTAACAACAACATCACTTATGCGATGACTGTTGAGAACCTTTTCAACATTTCAGTTACTGAACGTACGATGTGGATCCGTGTAATGTGCATGGAGCTTTCTCGTATTATCGACCACATCGTTTGTATCGCTGCAAACGCCCTGGATCTTGGTGCGATGACTGTGTTCTTCCACCTTATTCACTGGCGTGAAGAAGCCTACACAATGATTGAGTCAATGTGCGGTATGCGTCTGACGACTACTTATGCCCGTATCGGTGGTATGAGCTACGATCTTCCAGACAACTTCACTGAAAGACTTTGGAAATTCTGTGAAGACATTCCAAAGACGCTTGATGAAGTTGAAGGTCTTCTAAATGCTAACCGTATCTGGATCGACCGTACTAAAGATGTTGGCGTCATCAATAAAGTTGATGCTCTAAGATTGAACGTAACTGGTCCAACTCTTCGTGCTGCTGGTATCGACCACGATTTACGTCGTGACCGTCCTTACTATGTATATCCAGAACTGGATTTCGATGTTGTTATCGGGTCTAAGGGTGACGTTTACGAGCGTTACCTGGTTCGTATGGAAGAAATCAGACAATCAGTTCGCATCCTTAAGCAATGTAATAAACGCATTCCAGCTGGTCCACTATGGGTAGACGACAAGCGCGTTCGTATCCCGGACAAGATGGATGTTTATACGAAGATGGAAGTACTAATCCACCACTTTAAGATTTTCATGGAAGGTATCGATGTACCGAAAGGTGAAGCATACACGGCCACAGAAGGTCCGAATGGTGAAGTTGGTTTCTACATCGTAAGCCGTGGCGGTCCTAAAGCTTGGCGTATGCGTGTGAAATCTCCATCGTTCATTCAGTTCCAGGCCTTTGAGAACACAATCAAAGGTGGACGTATCCCGGATGCGATTGCTCACCTTGGTTCGGTGAACATCATCGCCGGCGAATTAGATCGTTAAGAGAGAGACACACATATGGCACTATCAGAAAAAATTAAAAACACGATCAACGGGATTCGACACCAGTTCCCGACTGAACAGGCCCTTCTTCTTCCAACACTTCACGAAGTACAAAACGAGAAGGGATGGGTATCAATGGATAGCATGAGAGATATCGGGGAATTCCTGAATCTTCCTCTATCTAAAGTAAGAGAAGTGGCGAGCTTCTATACTATGTATAAGCTTGAGCCGCAGGGGAAAGTGGACGTACAAATCTGTACGAACATTTCTTGCTGGTTAAACGGTGCTGATAAGCTCGTTTCATGCGCTTCTAAAAAGCTTGGCATCCACGCTGGCGAAACAACTGCAGACGGTAAATTCACTCTTTCTCAAGTTGAGTGTCTTGCTGCTTGTGGAACAGCTCCGGCAATGATGATCAACGAAGACTACCACGAAAACCTTACTGAAGAGTCTCTCATTAAGATCCTTGATCAGGCCAAGTCTGACCTGGATGCAGGTAAAGTTGTTGGTAAAGACACACGTAAAGATGGAGTTTGGCCATGATGTACAATAACGAACATTTCGAGCCGGTAATCACGCCAAACGTTGATAAGCCTAATTGCGAAACAATCGAATTCTATATTCAACACGAGAACGGTTATAAGGCGCTTGAAAAAGCACTTAAAATGAAGCCGGCAGAAGTAGTAGACGAAGTTAAGAAGTCTAACCTTCGTGGTCGTGGCGGTGCGGGATTCCCAACTGGTATGAAGTGGTCTTTCATGCCTGCTAATCCAGTTGATGCTAACGGAAATCCAAAGCCGAAATACTTAGTATGTAACGCCGATGAAGGTGAGCCAGGTACTTTTAAAGACCGTCTTATCTTCACAAAAACTCCTCATAGAATGATTGAAGGTATGATCATCGCTGGTCACGCCATCTCTTCTAACAAGGGTTTCATTTATATCCGTGGAGAGTGGTTCAAAGAAGCTCGTCTTATGCAAAAAGCGATCGACGATGCTTACGCTAAGGGCTTCCTTGGTAAGAACATTCTTGGCTCGGGCTTCAATTATGATCTTGTGATCTATAAGGGTGCCGGCGCTTATATTTGCGGTGAAGAGACAGCTCTTCTAAACTCACTTGAAGGTAAGCGTGGTGAACCACGTCTTAAGCCTCCGTTCCCGGCGCAAGTTGGTGCTTACGGCATGCCTTCATGTGTAAACAACGTTGAAACTTTCGCAGCTGTTCCATACATCATTGAGAAGGGCTGGGAAAAATACGCGAAGATGGGTACTGAGCGTTCAGGTGGTACACGTATGATCGGTGTTTCTGGTCACGTGAACAAGCCGGGCGTTTATGAGCTTCCAATGAACCTTTCAATCAATGACATCATCGAAATCGCTGGTGGCATGAAGGGCGGGAAACTTAAAGCAGTAATCCCTGGTGGTGCTTCTGCTCCAATGCTTCGTGCAGACGAGTGTAACGTTCTTACTGATTACGATTCACTTGCGAAGGCCGGAACAATGGCCGGTTCAGGTGGTCTGATCGTTATGAACGATACTGTGAACATCGTTGAAGCAACTTATACACTTTTAAAATTCTATGAACACGAATCGTGCGGTCAGTGTTCTCAGTGCCGTGAAGGTTCACACTGGTTGGCCCGTATGTTCAAACGAATCCTTGATGGCGGTGGTACTCAAGACGATCTTGATTACATTGCTAAAATCTGTGGAAACATGGCCGGTCAAACGATCTGTGCTTTCGCCGACGCTGTAACAGGTCCTGCTCTTTCATCTGTTCGTAAATTCCGTGAAGAATTCGAAGAGATGGTCATGAAGGGCGGTCTTAAAGGAATCGGTAGAACTGAATCCGTATCTCATAAAATGGTTGGTGCCCATGTCTAATACAACTGAAATTGAAATCAAAAAACAGAAGATGGATCTGAACTACGCTTCTGACAAGAAGCCGGTTCACTCTGATCCGTCTCCAGATGCTAAGCCTCTTCCAAAAGTAACTATCGATGGCAAACAGTATGAGTTCAAGCCAGGCGATACTATTATGGAAGTAACTGAACGCTATAAAATTAACGAAGACATCCCTCGTTACTGCTACCACCCAGGTATGCCGGTTGCGGGTACATGTCGTATGTGTACAGTAGAAGTTGAAAAAGCTCCGAAGCTTATGACTTCTTGTTCAACTCCTGCCGCTGACGGCATGGTTGTTCACACTCGTTCTGAGAAAGTAATGAAGTCACGCACAGGTGTGATGGACATGCTTCTTACGAATCACCCGCTTGATTGTCCGGTTTGTGATAAAGCAGGTGAGTGTAGCCTTCAGGACTACAACTTCGAGTACGGTCCATCGAAGTCAAACTTTAAAGAAGAAAAGCGCGTTTACGACAACGCTACAACGAAGAAACTTTCAGACAAAATCACGCTTAACATGAACCGTTGTGTTCACTGTGAGCGTTGTGTTCGTTTCACTGATGATGTGACGAAAACAAACGATCTGGTAATGGTTAACCGCGGCTGGCACAAAGAGCTTGAAGCAACAGATCCTGAAAAAGGTCTGACTAACGATTACCAAGGCTGTCTAACTGACTTCTGTCCGGTGGGCGCTCTTACAATGAATGATTTCCGCTTCCAGAAGCGTGCTTGGTTCCTTGATAAGAAAGCATCTATCTGTGACCGTTGTTCTAAGGGCTGTAACATTGAAGTTCATTCAGATAAAGACATCGTTTATCGTTACGTTCCAATTCACAATGAAATGGTTAACGGTCACTGGATGTGTGATGAAGGTCGTGTTTCATACAATGATCTTATGAACCCAATGAGAGTGATTTCTCCACTTCTTAACCACAATAACTCTCTGACTTCTACTTCACTTGAAACTCTTCTTGGCGAAGTTAAGAAAGCAGTAGCAGCAGCTGGTTCAGTTCAAGTGGTTGTTGGTACAGATGCTACTCGTGAAGAAGCTGCTCTTCTTAAAGAGAAGATGCCAGTTGTGTTCAACAAGTCTGTAGCGGTTGCTTACCACTCTGGATTTGTAACAACTTCATCTGAAGATAAGAAAATCGATAACCTCCTTCGTATGGCGGACAAAACTCCAAATACGAAAGGTGTAGAAGAGCAAGGTCTTGCTCCTCTTGTTGGCGGTGAAGCTAACGCTGACCTTGTGATCCTTTTCAGAAACGGCCGCGCTGGTGTGCCTAAAATGAAAGCTGATCAGAAGCTAGTTCTATGGGGAGTTTGGAGCTTTGAAGATATCAAAGCACTTCCTTCTAAGAACATCGTTGGTGTGATCCCAGGTCTAGCTACGATTGAGAAGTCCGGCAGCTTTAAAAATGCTGACGGCATTGTACAGAAGTTCCACCCTGCTATCACCCACCGTGGTGGAGCTGTTTCAGCTCACCAAGTTGTTGGTGCATTGAAATCTAACTAAGAGTTGGTGATATGGAATATTTTGATTTTATTCAGCTGATTGCAAAAATTCTTTTCGTAGTTGCCGTGTGCTTGTCGGTAGTACCAGTAATGGTATGGTTTGAGCGCCGTGGTTCTGCATGGATGCAAGGTCGAGTAGGCCCTAACCGTGTTGGACCGTTTGGTCTTCTTCAACCGCTTGCTGACGTGTTCAAGTTCTTCTGTAAAGAAGACTTCACTCCAGGTAACGCTAATAAATTTTACTACTACCTCGCTCCAATGGTTGCGTTGATTGCACCTCTATGTGCACTTGCAGTCATCCCATTCGGTAGCAAGGCCATCATTATGGGTCAGGAAGTTAACCTTCAAATTGGTAACTTCGATTCAGGTGTAATCTTCATTCTTGCTTTCGCAGGCCTTGAAGTTTACCCGCTGATTCTTGCTGGTTGGGCATCGAAGAACAAGTACTCAGTACTTGGTGCTCTTCGTGGTTCATCACAAATCGTTTCGTACGAGATCGCAATGGGTCTGGCACTTCTATCAATGATGGTGGTGTACGGATCATTTAATCCTCACGATATGGTTTCTTGGCAACAGAAGCACTACTGGGGAGCTTTAATCAACCCAATCGGTGCTCTTGTTTTCTGGATCTCGATCTTCGCAGAAACTAACCGTCTTCCTTTCGACTTACCTGAAGGTGAATCGGAAATCGTTGCTGGTTACCACCTTGAGTACGGTGCGATGAAATTCGCCCTGTTCTTCATGGCCGAGTACGTAGCGATGATTATGGCGTCTGCTCTCATCGCAACTCTGTTCTTCGGTGGATACGGAATCCTTCCGGGAATGAGCTTCGCGATCAATATGATTGTAGAACAATTCGGCTGGGGTGAAGTTGGTCTTCAAAACACGACTGCAGTGTTTGAGTTCCTGAGCTTCTTCACGAAAGTTGCTGTGTTCATGTTCATCTTCGTATGGGTACGTTGGACACTTCCACGTTTCCGTTTTGACCAGCTAATGGATTTGGGTTGGAAGATCCTTTTCCCGCTGTCACTTATTAACCTTGTGGCCGTCACTCTTGGCGTCTACTTTTTGAATCAATAGGAGGGCTTTGTGGGAACTATCAATATTTCAAAGAAGTACACCGCTAAAGAAAAAGCCTATATCCCGGCAATTCTTGTTGGTCTGAAAATCACAATGAAACACTTCATTAAGGGTTTCTTTTTCAGACATCACAATACTGTTATGTATCCTGAAGTGAAGCGTGATTACTCTGATCGTTTCAGAGGTAAACACTTCATCTCGGTTGACGCTAATAAAACTGAAAACTGTACTGCTTGTTACCTTTGCGAAACTATCTGTCCAGCTGAGTGTATCCACATCGTGGCGGACGAGCGTGAAGAAGAGAACAACCCATACGGAGTGAAGAAAGAGAAGAAGCCAGTAAGCTTCGATATCGATGCTCTTCGTTGTTGTTTCTGTGGTTTCTGTGAAGAGGCCTGTCCAAAAGACGCGATCAAGCTTTCTGGAAACTATGAGATGGCAGTATCTGCACGTCAGGACGCTATCTACGATCTTGATCTTCTTAAGCGTGATATGAACGGCAGAAAAGAAAAGACTGAGGTGAAGAAATGAATCCTATCATCCTAGTGCTGGGAGTAATCTCAGCGATTCTAGCTGTTAACATGCTAATTGCTAAAAACCCGATCACATCTGCAATGAGCCTTCTTGGTATCCTTCTTATGTCGGCCGGTATCTACGCTATGATCGGCGAGCACTTCATCGCAACTATTCAGTTAGTTGTTTATGCCGGTGCGATCATGGTTCTTTTCATTTTCTCAATCATGCTTCTTAACCTTTCTGATTCTGAAAGCGAGCTTAAGCGTAACCCTGGTATTTTCGCCGGTGCGGTTGCTCTAGGTCTTGGTCTTTTCGGTTTCATTGGCTACGCCATCAACGAGCACTTCCTGAATCACCGTAATGATGTGATTCCTGGTCAGTTCACTCCGGACGTTATCAACCAACTTGGTGGTAACTCAAAAGTTATGGCCCACTCACTGTTCACTCAGTACTACGTTTCTTTCGAAGTGATCACTCTGGCACTTCTGGTTGCGGTAGTGGGTGCAGTAGTACTAGCAAAAAGAAAATTTGATTAGGAACTTAATATGACAAACGAATTATACATTCAGCTTTTGGCCGCCTTCCTATTCACAATGGGTGTGCTAGTAGTTCTTCTTCGTCGTGACACTATTATGGTGCTTATGGGGATCGAGCTTCTTCTTAACGCTGCCAACTTATCACTGGTCGCTTTCTCGAAGACGAATTCAATGATTGATGGACAGCTTCAGGTGCTTTTCGTGATCGCACTTGCGGCGGCAGAATCAGCAGTTGGTCTTTCGATTCTGGTAAACCTTTACCGTAACTTCGGATCGATCAAAACTCAAAACGCAACAACTCTTAAAGGATAATGAACGTGGAAACGATGAACTCCCTGCTACCACTTCTTATTTTAATCTCGCCTTTGATCGGTTTCATGATCAATGGTGTGGTTCTCCCGCTAAAGCTTAAGGGCTTTGCTAAGACTGATCCAAATGTTGCCGGTGGTTTCGCCACTTTCTTCATTTTCTTGTCTTTCGTGATGGGCTGTATCGCTTTCTCACAACTGACTGGATCAACTTCTGAAAATCCTGCTGTTTATACTTACGTGTTCCAGTGGTTTGATTTCGGTGGTCTGAATATCCCTTTCGAACTTCGTATCGATAAGCTTTCAGGAATTCTGGTTCTGATCATCTCAGGTGTAGGAACTTTGATTCACCTTTACTCAACAAGCTATATGCACGATGAAGAGTGTGTTGGTCGTTACTTCTCGTACCTGAACCTCTTCTGTTTCTGTATGTTACTTCTCGTTATGGGTAACAACCTTCCACTTCTTTTCTTCGGATGGGAAGGTGTAGGTCTTTGTTCATATCTTCTGATCGGTTTCTGGTACACAGATACTGAAAAAGCGAACGCAGGTAAAAAAGCTTTCGTAGTTAACCGTGTAGGGGACCTTGGTTTCCTAATCGGTATGTTCCTTCTTTTCCGCGAACTAGGAACTCTATCTCTGACTGAAATCAATACGATGCTTGCTGATCCAACAGTTGTTGCTCGTATCATGCCTTCAGTGACTCTTATCTGTTTGGCCCTTTTCGTAGGTGCTACAGGTAAATCAGCCCAGATTCCTCTATATGTTTGGCTTCCAGATGCGATGAGCGGTCCGACTCCGGTTTCTGCTCTCATCCACGCTGCTACCATGGTAACTGCTGGCGTTTATATGATCGCTCGTCTGAACCCTCTGTTCGAGCTTTCTCCGGTTGCTCTTGAAGTCATCGCGCACGTTGGTGCTTTCACAGCGCTGTTCGCTGGCTCAATTGCCATCGCTCAGACCGACATCAAGAAGGTTCTTGCTTACTCAACTGTTTCTCAACTTGGTTTCATGTTCCTTGCTTGTGGTGTTGGTGCTTACCAAACTGCAGTATTCCACCTAATGACTCACGCTTTCTTTAAAGCGCTTCTGTTCCTAGGTTCTGGTTCAGTGATCCACGCTTGTTCTGGTGAACAAGATATGACGAAGATGGGCGGACTTAAGAAGTACTTACCTCATACGCATTTCACAATGCTTATCGGGTCACTTGCTATCTCTGGTATTCCGTTCTTCTCAGGTTTCTTCTCAAAAGACGAAATCCTTTATTCTTCAATCGCACTTCCTGGCGGCGTTTCGTACCTATTCCTTGTAGGTGTTCTAACAGCTGCTCTAACTGCGATTTATACAGGTCGTATGATGTCTCTTACTTTCTACAGTGAAGAGAGAATGTCTCATGATGTGAAACATCACCTTCATGAGTCACCAGCACTTATGACTTTCCCACTTTACGTTCTTGCCTTCCTTGCGGCGTTTGGTGGATTCCTTGGTGTTCCTCACTTACTAGGTGACTACCTTGGACACATGCCTCACTTCCTATCTCACTGGTTAGCTCCAGTGGTTCCAGCGAAGCACCTTCCTCTGGTTGGTGTGAAAATGCCTCTTCACGAGGGTGTAGTTATGGCCGGATCTTCAGTGATCGCCATCGCTTCATTCTTCGGTGGGGTAGCGCTGTTTAAAAAGATCACATTCATTTCTGATCTCGTAAGCGGTCTTGCTCCGGTTCAGAAACTTCTTTCTAACAAGTACTACATTGATGAGCTTTACGGCGTAATCGTTGTAAACCCAGTTAAGAAGATCTCAGCTTTCGCGGCCGGAATTGTTGATAAGTATGTTGTTGATGGTGCCGTTAACGGTCTAGGTCGCGGAGTTCGTGCAGTTGGCTCGACTCTTCGTGCGGTTCAGACTGGTGACCTTCAGACATACGGACTGATGATGCTAGGAGGAGTACTCCTGGTAGCGCTCTTCATTTTTAAAGTACTGGTTTAAGGAATATTGACATGGAAAATTCTTGCTTACTTTCATGGATCATTTTTACGCCGCTTCTCTTCGCGTTCCTGGTAATGATTTTACCAAAGAGCATGGAGCATCTTTTTCGTAAGATCGCTTTAGTTCAAACGCTAGTAAGTGCGCTTATTGCTACTTATCTCTACTCTCGTTTCGATGGTGGAGTTGCTGGAGCTCAACTGACTCACCTGGTGCCTTGGCTTCCGGAGTGGGGGATTAACTATCTCGTTTCAATCGACGGTATCAGCCTTCCACTTGTAATGCTTACTGCATTCGTTGGTCCGGTTGCTATCCTAGGAACTTGGCCTGATCTTTCTCACGGTGCTCAGCTTAAGAAAGAGAAGTTCTTCGTTATGTGTATCATGGCCCTTCAAACGGGTATGTACGGAACGTTCCTTTCAGCTGACCTCTTCTTGTTCTACTTCTTCTGGGAAGTGGTTCTAATCCCGATGTTCTTCATGATCGGTATTTGGGGTGGTAAAGATCGTATCTACGCAACTGTGAAGTTCTTCCTTTATACAATGGTGGGCTCACTTCTTATGCTTGTGGCGATCTTCTGGTTGATTAAGACGTCTGCTGAAGGCAATGGAACTCCATCTGCTGCTTACGAGACTCTTTCTGGCCTTAGTTTTGCTTTTGACGGTTCTTCTTTTGGTGCTGCACTTACTTCACCACAAAGCTTACTGTTCCTTGCGTTCGCTCTTGCCTTCGTGATCAAGGTTCCAATGGTTCCTTTCCACACTTGGCTTCCGGATGCTCACGTACAAGCTCCAACTGTTGGTTCAGTGTTCCTGGCCGCAGTTCTTCTTAAAATGGGTACATACGGTCTAATGCGTATCGCGATTCCGTTTTTTCCTCAAGCTGCCCACTACTTCTCGAGTGTGTTTATCGCTCTTGGTGTAATCGGCATCATCTATGGTGCTTTCTGTGCTCTCGCTCAGACAGACTTCAAGAAACTGGTTGCTTACTCTTCAGTTTCTCACATGGGTTACATCGTAGTTGGTCTTTTCTCTTTCCAGAAAATTGCAATTGCTGGTTCTCTTTACCAAATGATCAACCACGGTATTTCTGCCGGCGGTCTGTTCATGGTAGTAGGGTTCCTTTATGAAAGACTTCATACTCGTAACCTTGAAGACTTCGGTGGACTTGCGAAAGTTGTTCCTCTGATGGCGATTGGTTTCATGATCATGACTCTTTCTTCAGTAGCACTTCCTGGTTCGAACGGTTTCGTTGGGGAGTTCCCAATTCTTCTTGGTGCTTTCCAGGTTCACCCGTTCTTCGTTCTATTCGCTGGAACTGGTGTAATTCTTGGTGCGGTTTACGCACTTAAGGCCTACCAGATGGTTATGCTTGGACCAAAAACTCGTACGGATCTTGAACACCTTCACGATCTTAACTGCAGAGAAATTATCGCCATGGGCGTTCTGACAGTGTTCGTTTTCGGAATTGGTTTCTTCCCGAAAACTTTCTTCTGGAAATCAGACGCTGCCCTTGATGTTTACTCGAATACTCTTATTCAGAAAGTAGGTACATATGCTACTAAATGAAGTTTTTCCTCTAAATCCACTTAGTGGTGTTGAGCTATTAAGCCTAACTCCGCTTTTCATCCTGGCAGTTGGCGCGATTTTGTCGCTAATTGTTGGTACCCATAAAGAGAAAGGTCACACTTTCGCTTTTGGTGTGGCGTTTGTATCTCTGGTTTCTTGCTTGTTCGTATACGCTTCGACAGCAACGATCTCAGACATTTCAATCCTTGGTGAAACTCTGATCTTTAACCCGTTCACAAAAACGATTGCAGCGATGGCCACTGGCTTTGCTTTGATCGCGGTTGTTCTGACTTACGGACAAGATAAGAAAGAAGGTCTTCTTTCTGAGATCTACGCTCTTATCCAGTTCTCGACAGCGGGTATGATCCTGATGATGTCGACTCAGCACCTTCTGTTCTTGTTCATCGCCCTTGAGATCATGTCTCTAGCGATCTACATCATGGTGGCAATGAGACGTTCAAGCCGCTTCTCAGCTGAAGCTGGTCTTAAATACTTCATCCTTGGTGGTCTAGCTTCTGCTTTCCTTCTTTATGGATCATCTCTTATCTTCGGAGCAACTGGTTCTTTCCAACTTGGTACGATCAACACGTTCCTTCTAGCTCATAACGAGCCATCGTTCATTTTCTACGTTGGTCTTGGAATGGTACTAGTGGCGATGCTTTTCAAAGTTGGTGCGGTTCCTTTCCACGGATGGGTTCCTGACGTTTATCAAGGTGCTGCTACAAACGTAACGGGCTTCATGGGTGCTGCAGTTAAGTTCACAGCTTTCATGGCCCTTGCTCGTATCTGCCAAAACCTAGTGTTCGTTGACAACATCGTGGCGCTAAAGTGGTTTGAAACAACAATCTACGTAATCGCCGCTGCTTCAATGATCTACGGTAACTTTGTTGCGATTTCTCAGAATGAAATTAAACGTATGCTTTCTTTCTCTACAATCGCTCACACTGGTTACCTTCTTCTTGGTCTATACGCGATGAAACTTGGTGAAGAGTCTGCTCAGTCGGTTCTTCTTTACTTGTTCTTCTACGCTGTGGCGAACCTTGGTGCTTTCGCGGTTATTTCTCAATTCGAAGAGAAGAACCAGAAAGACCTTACTTTCGATCAGATTTCAGGCATGGGGGCAAAGCACCCGGTTCTAGGAACATTCTTCACGTTGTTCCTTCTTTCTATGGCCGGTATCCCACTTACTTCAGGTTTCATCGCGAAATACGGTCTATTCAGTTCAGCGGTTTACGCCGGAGAAATTCCTCTGGTTGTGATCGCGGTTCTAACGTCGGTAGTTTCGGTTTACTACTACCTACGCGTGATCGTTTATATGTTCATGAAAGATACAACTTCTGAAGCTGCTACTTACCAGGGTCTTAAAGGCGCTGGTTTGGCCGCTTTCTTATCAGCTGCTGCGACACTACAGTTCGGTCTTTTCCCAAGAGCGATTATTAGTTTCGTAAAAATGATTTCTAAGTAAGAGGACGATATGATTGCTAGAAAAATTACTTATCGTGGAAATTTTAATAACGAAAGCCTAGGGGATATCTTCAATATCACCCGCAATAACGAGATCACAGGTCTTGTTAAAAAGGTAAGCGATCAGGAAGTGGAACTAAGCCTAGAAGGCGATTCTGCTCAGATCAAACTTATTCAGCACCAGATTGAGCGTAAGGTTAAGTCGGCCATTAAAGACAAGTCGATTGAACCAATGCCTTATCAGTACTATGTAGGTGTTACTCTTCTCGCTTAACTATCCGGAAGGCCCCAGCAATGGGGCCTTTTTTTATTTGAATTAGAAAATTGGCCCCGTTTGGGGCCTTTTGTTTTAGAAGTGTGCGATGGCACCGATGGTGAACATTGAAGCATCACTTACCGTGCTGCCAGAATCTTTTACGAAGGCCTTATCATCTGCATGATTGCCTCGGTATTCAAGGTAAAGATTTAAGTTCTTATCAATGGCAATTTTGTCTGTAAGCGTGATTGAATTCACGCGATTGGCAGTTTTAAAATCGGCCGCACCGTTGATGGCATTAATATTATCTGCACCTGTTACATGTTCATATCTCGCGGCAAAATTATGAATGCCCATTGTGTAGCCGAGGGTTCCTGAAATCGACTGAGTGTAGAGAAGAGCAGAGTCTTTAGTGTCCGATGTACGATTCTCAAAAGTAGCCACGAAATTAAAATTCTCCCAAAACTTATATGAGAACCAAACACTTGCTCCTGTGTTATCCACTTTTTCAGTCGCATTCGTATCTCGAGAAGTGATGTAACCCGCAAACCAAGTAAAGTCTTGAACAGTTCCCGTTAATGAAATCTCAGTCGCCTTTGAAGTGCTGTTGTCATCTCCGAAAGAGCTGTTAGCAAAACGGTTGTAAGAAGATAAATTTACCGTTAGGTATTTGTGCGCGAAATATCTCGCTCTCAAACCATCTGCATAACCTGGATAAAGAGTTTGTCGTGAGATGGTATAGTTGTAAGTTAGATTGTTTGTTCTGAATGGTGATTCATAACCCATTGTCGTAAGAAAACGACCAAATCCAATGTCCAATTTAGGAGATAGTTTATAAAAAACTTCGAGTTGATAAAGCACACCAAGATTGGCAGTGTTTTGATTTCCATTCGTATCATAGGTCGTTGGTAGATAAAAAAGTCGGCTGAAGAAAGATAGTTTTTCGACATCTTTTTTCAGAAGTAATTGGGCGTAGTTGAAACGATATTGATTATCTTTTCCCCCTCCTGCTGCAGGGATTGCCTCGTCTCCTGTTGAGACTAAGTTGTAATCAAATGCGGCCTCACCACTTACCTTGAGGCCTTCAACTTCATATGCATAAGCATTAGAAAAAATTAATCCAGCCAGCAACAGTGATTTCTTTTTAAAGTTCAAAAGTAATTCCTTTTTTGAGTGATTTTGAGATTCTCATCGCGCAGGGATAGGGTTTGGTAGTAGGCAAAAATTAACCGATTAACTTCAAACAAACGTTTGGTTTCTGCACTGGCCCCTAGAGGCCAACCTTAATTTTTAATTTTTCTTAAGGATTCCTGATGTGAATTTTTTTTGTTCCGATATGATGATCGAAGAAAACGTGAGGTATTCAACATGGATGTTTTTTCGAAAGTAAAATGGCTTAATGCCTGTTCCATCGGTTTAATTATTGCTTTGTACGTGTGTCTTAGCACTTCTTTCTACTACCAGAAGCAGCTTACAAATTCGTATGAAACAAAAGAACTCTCTCTGAGATTGGCCCAAGAGTTTAAGAATGAATCTGCGGGGCTGACGAAAGCAGCACGTACATTCGTAGTAACGGGAGATTCAAAATATGAACAAGAATATTTTGATATCATCGCCATTCGTAATGGTGAAAAGGCTCGCCCGGACGGATCTAAAATTTCTGGTACTCAGCGCATGAAAGATGCGGGTTTCACAGAAGAAGAATTCAAACTTCTCAATGAAGCACAAAAGCGCTCAAGTGATCTGGTTCAAACTGAAACAATCGCCATGAATGCAGCCAAAGGATTATTTCAGGACGCTTCTGGTAACTTTACAGTGAAGAAAGATCCTGATTTCGAGATGGCGAGAAAGCTCATGCATGATGATAAGTACCACCAGTACTTAACGTATATTGCTGAACCGGTTAAAGCTTTCGAGGAAAAACTGGATGAACGTATTGAGTCGTTAGTTTCTTCTGCTCAGGTTTATGCAAACCTTGCCCTGGGAAGTATTGCAGTCATGATCATCGGTCTATCTCTTACAATGTATCTAGCTTCTAGAGCATTAAGAGATGGTATCAGACAACAAACTGAATCTCTGACTGAGTCTTATTCTCAAATTCGTGAACTAATTTCCAATCTTTCAGGTGCGAGCTCTGAGCTTTCGGCAGCTTCAACTGAATCTGCGGCATCTCTGGAAGAAACTGTGGCTTCTCTGGAAGAGTTTTCAAGCATGATCAAGCTCAACGCTGAAAATGCTAAGTCTGCTTCTGAATTGTCTAATATCTCTAAGACCGCAGCTGAAGAGGGTAGTCAGGAAATCAAAATTCTGATGAATTCAATGGACGAAATTGTGACTTCATCAAAAAAGATGGAGGAAATTATTTCGGTCATCAACGATATCGCTTTCCAAACCAATCTACTTGCTCTGAACGCAGCTGTTGAGGCCGCTCGTGCTGGTGAACAAGGTAAAGGTTTTGCGGTTGTGGCAGATGCAGTAAGAAGTCTTGCTCAAAGAAGTGCGACTTCAGCGAAAGAAATTTCGGATCTCATCTCGGCCTCTGTGACTCAAATTGAGCAAGGTCAAAATGTTGCTCAATCAAGTTCAACTGTCTTAAAGAAAATCGTGGATTCAGTAAATAAGGTTGCGAGCCTTAACGATGAAATTGCGACGGCGAGTGTGGAGCAAAGTAATGGTGTGAGCCAAATTTCTCAGGCCATGAACCAGCTGGATCACGTGACTCAAAGTAACGCTGCTTCTTCTTCAACGATTTCTTCTGCGGCGGCGGAGTTGGATGAATCTACAGAAAATTTAACGGCAACGATCACGAGTCTTGCGAATCTAACAGGACTGAAAACAGCGGGAGTCGAAAATCATCGCGCTCCGAGAACAGGTAAGCGTGGTCATTCTGATCACTTGGCATCGCAGGCCGGTTAATCAAAATCAAACATAAGGAGAGGTTCGCCTCTCCTTTTTTTATTTCAAAATAATCATTGTTCCCGCGAACAAAAAAAACATCGCAAACACGAAATTAATCCCACGTTCCGCTGTGAGATATCCCATCCTCACATTCTTCGTACTAAAAAGAACACTCACCACCATAAACCACAGAACAGTGAGGACACTCATATTCACACCGCACGCAATAAGAGTTGGTAGATTAGTTTCGGGTGGAATAATGGAAGTGAATAATCCTAAGGTGAAGAGAGTTGCTTTGGGATTAAGAATGTTAGTAAGAAAACCCTGACGAAGACCCGTCATCAATGTCTGCTCTTGAACTTTCTTTTCCGCGACCACTTCATGCACTGCCTTGGGGTTTCGGATTGCCCACAACGTAGAAAGACCCAGCCAGATTAAGTACAAGGCCCCGAGAATTTTTACGAACTCAAAAATCTGCGGAAATTTGTGAATGAGAATCGCGACTCCGCCCACGGCATAACTTACATGAAGAGCAATCCCCATTCCAAAACCGACCGCCGTGGCAAATCCCATATTGCGACCAAACTGGAGAGCATTGCGGACGGTAAGAACAAAATCAGGGCCGGGAGAAACGAGGGCCAGAAAGTGTAGGGAAGAGACAGCTAATAGGAGCTTTAGATCCATTAATCTGTCTCAACCTCAGGATTAATTTTGAGAATGTCAGACACTTGTTGAATAAGGTGCTGGCGAGTAAAGGGCTTCACAATAATGTGTTTCACATTTAGTTGAATCGCCGCCAGTACGTCTTCTTGTTGCAGATAACCAGAAATCAAAATGATTTTGAGCTTATTGTATTTCACTGAGTTTCTTAATTGCTCGATGAACTCAATACCTAATTTACCTGGCATCACGTGATCCATGATGACCAGATCAAATTCCTGGTTCAGAAACTTCTGCATGGCCTGAGCGGCATTAGGTGCGGCAACAACTGAATGAAAAGGAAATGCGGACTCCAAAAAGATTTTGATGAGTTCGCAGATTTTTTCTTCATCATCAATCACCAGGATATTCATTTCCTGTGGTCTTTTTGTGTTTGCACTCATTCTTTGCTCTCCTTGGGCTTCAAGGATAAAGCAATGGTCTTCATCACGTCATCGCGACTAAATGGTTTGATAATGAGACCACCGATATCGAGGTCCTTCTTATCTTTATTGAACTGTTCAATAAACTTTGAGCTCGTCATGTAAAGAATCGGGCCCTGGTAACCAATTTCACGGGCCTTATACGAAAACTCACTACCAGTCATGATAGGCATGTGGAAGTCAGTCACGATGAGGTCAATGTCGGCCTTCTGTAAGAAGGATAGGGCATCATGGGGATCAGATGATCCAATGAAAACATATCCAGCATCAGCAATAAAAGTATTAAGCACGTTCAGAATCTGAACTTCATTATCCAACACCAGGATACGTTTCTGATCTTTCTTACCGGTGAGTGACTTATCATTTCTCGTGTAACTGTAGGCCTCAATCAGAGGAAGTCTGATTCTGAAGTGACAGCCTTTCTGTGAATCCATGAGTTCCAGACGCCCACGGTGAGACTCAATGATTTTGGCACAAATCGAAAGTCCCAGACCTGTTCCTTTACCAACATCTTTGGTCGATTGAAACGGCTTGAAAAGATTCTGCTTAATGGCCTCTGGCATGCCCGGGCCATTATCAACAATGTCTAGGTAAGTTTGTTGATCCGTATCTGACTTAGAAAGAGTGATCTTGATAATTCCGTTAGGGACTCCCGTTTCTGAGATGGCATCAATCGAGTTCTTAATGAGGTTAATAACCACTTGCTCAAGCTTAATTCGGTTAACGAGAACCACTGGATGCTCACGGTAATCTCTTTCGATTGAAACATTGGCCTTCTTTGCAGTAGGGCCGATCCATTCAATTGAGGCCTCCACTATATTGGCCAAATCACAATATTCTTTTTGTTCTTCACTCTGGTGAAGAAAGTCTTTCATGTTTTTGATGATCTGATTCACGCGTTCAAGTGAATCAAGGACCGTCTGGTTCGCACTCTTTAAACGATCCACTTTTGTCGCTAGATTAGCAGAACCCAGGTAGTCCTTAATGATTTCAGAGTGGCCGGCGGCAATCGTAAGTGGGTTATTGATTTCGTGGGAAATATTGGCGGTCAATTCCCCAAGAGTCGTAAGTTTGTCGGCCTGAAGAATCTGGCTATGAGTTTTTTTAAGTTCCTCTAATTGATCACGATACTTGCTGTGAAGATTGGTTTCCACTGTCTTATCGTGGAAAATCACAGCAAAATTCGCTCCCTTGTCCGATTGCACTGGTACCAGCTTCAAAATAATGAAGTACTCAGTCTCAGGGTCATGGGGGAGGGTCATTTTGATTTCCGGAGAAATCAAAACATCAAAACTCAAAAGAGCCTTTGATAGCCAGTCCTCAATATCAAAACCCACTGAATCACAAAGTTGGATCAGGTGATTCTTTTGCTTTAATACGCGAGGAGGAAGCTTAAAAAAGATGCTCGCCTGGTTATTAAAATAAACCAGCTCTTGCTTTTGGTTCATCACCACTACAGGGTCAAATAAATGATCAAAGGCCAAAAAATCGTTCATACTTTCCCTAGAAAACTAAAGTACTGGGCCTCGATGGCATCAAAGTCCATCTCATCACCACACTTCGGGCACTCCATTTTTGGGGCCTTGCGATTTTTCACCTGATCTGCTTTCAGATGAACTTTATTTTCTTTGTCACACTTCTCACAGAAGTAAGGAGCGTAGAAAGAGTTAATGGAAGCTCCCTTACGGAAGAAACCATGGACCATATTGATTTGTTCAATGATGATCTGTGGACAATTGTTATAGATGATATGGGTCGACTCAGGAATTTTCTCAATGAACTTGATCCACTCGCGGATTCCGCAAGAGTTGATCATTGAGACCTTATCGAAATCAAACGAAATGGTTTTTTGCTCAAGACCAATAAGCTCTTTAAAGTCTGCATCTTCATCAATTGAACCAATCAATTCGACGTTCAATTCATCTTGTAAGATCTGCTTATTTATCGTTAGTCTTTTCACCGGGTACCTCTTGAAAGAAATGAAATGAACGAATACGTTGCTTATAGTTTTTGTAACGTTTGTTTTTATCAATAATGCACAAAACTTCTGTGCGGAAATTCTCGCGGTAGTTAATGATGAACTGATTACTATGAAGGAAGGTCAAGTACAGACCCAGACCTGCTCCATCTTTCTTCTCCATCACGGTCTTTTCATTGAAGCTTCGTTTTAAGCTTGCAATTAGAAGCTCGTAAGAGAGTCCACCAAATGAGTCTTGCACTGAAAGGGCAACACCCATGTCATTCATACCCAAAGTTACCTGCACCAGATCCGAACCCTTCAGGAACACCGGGCTTCTGCGGTCAACGCTATCAAGGCCCTGTTCTTGTCGTTTTTTATTCGGTCCCTTATACAGAGAGTTCGAGATCAGTTCGTTTGCCATCACCTGAATGTATTCAATCGGTGAAGAGAAATAATCTTGGAAATCAAAGTTCCCGAGAGCATCCTGGATCATTTCATTAGTATGTTTTGAGTCTGACAAAGAAATGATCTTGATGTCAGAATCATCACCCATATAGGGTTTTAGACCCCAGATCTTTTTCTCAAATGTTTTTTTGAAACTACACATGATCTCTGTGCCATAGATTTGTTCGTTCAAACCTACCAGGTGATAAAGTTCATGCTGTTCCACCAGTTTCATATTGTCTTCATCTGTGCCACTGGAGAGGACATAGAGGAATTGTTTCTTGATGGCCTTAAATTCTGCCATTCTTTCTTTAAAGGTCTCAACGTCGCAAACAACGAAGTGATCTTCTTTATATTCATTCAGATCAGGAGCATCGTGAACAATGAAATGAGTTGAGTTAGCTGAACTTTTCAGTTGTTCGAAAACCTTCGGGTCTTTGGCGTAAACTGCAACATGCGCATTCATGAGATTACCTTCATTGATACGGCCGTTAAATCGTCATCTTTTGGTTTGTCTGAAATAAAGACCTGAAAATCTCCCATCACTCCCTTGATAATCTCTTCCGGTGATCCTAGTCCATGCTGGACTAAAGACTTGATCAGACGTCTTTCACCGTAACGGGTGCCTTCAGCGTTCTCTGCTTCTGTTAAGCCGTCTGTATAGAAAAAGATAGTATCATGGGTCTTGAGATTCAAAGTCTCACAATCAAATTTTGAGTCTAGCTTTTGTCCTAATCTTGGACCATTTGCCTCGATAAGTGGCTGAAAGTTGTCCTTTCCGAGCTCTGCCTGACCCCCGTTAAAGAGGAGTGGAGGAGTATGAGAGGCGTTTGAAAACTTAAACTCGTGGGTCTTCCGGTTGAAACTGGCAACAAAACATGTCACCTGAATCTCTTTACCGGCCCCGCAAACCGCCTGATTCATGAAGCGCAGAATTTCATTTGGCTCTGAGAGAATCTGTGGTCGAGTTTCCTGAATAAATCCGAGCAAGGTTTTGCAGCAGTTGATCGTTGCCGTTAAAAGGGCCGCGGGGACGCCATGTCCAGTCGCATCCGCAATAAAGAACACTCGCCAGTCTCCTTGATCATAAAATCCCCACCAGTCACCACCACACTCAGTGGCCGGTTCAAAGTGACCGTGAGTTGAGAGGACATTATCTGAAAGCGAGTCAGTTGGAAAAAATGATGATTGAACTAATTGCGCTACTTGAACTTCATTTTCTAAACGGGCCTTCTCTTTCATCTCTTCCATGAATACGACAATCTTATCGGCCATATCATTTACTGAATCTGAAAGTGCGCCAACTTCATCACTACCTTTAATCGACACGCGCTTGGTGAAATTACCCTTGGCAATTTCCTGGGTCATTCCAAAAAGAGTTTCCAATTGAGCGGTAAGTGGTTTCGCCAGGAAAACAGATAAGAGCATGGCCATACCAAGGATGAACACACCATAGAGCATGGATTTATTAATCAAGTATTGTGTGACTGAGAAGGCCTTCTCTTGCGAGAGCATCACGACATAGATGTAGTTAAGCTGAGGATTGTAGTCATAGGCGTAAAGATACTTCACTCCATCGAGTTTAATTTCTTTTACGGCCTGATTAATGGACTGTTTTGTGATGTCGGTCAAAAGTTCGGCTTCAAGAGGAGAGACTTGCGATAGCTTTCCATTTTTCCACTGGAGGAAGCTCGTTTGTTCAGGAATTACAATTTTTACATCGTAAGTCGATTCTTTCTCGAGTTGTTCTTTTAAAAGAGGGACGGGATCAGCGTCATTGAAAACTAAATTTGAATTTTTGATTTTGAATGTTCCATCTCCCAGTTTCTGAGAGAGGATAATCTGCTCTGAAGACGCTTCTGAGAGGAGTGTTTCAAAGATGTAGGCGGATTTATCTTCCTTGAAAGTCTTCAATGCAATTCCGACAAACACGATCAGTGAAGCCGCAATGAGCACAATCATTACTGTCAGAAGCTTTAATTTCAGAGGGAAGCGAACTTGCCTCATGGTAGACGCCATCAAAAATCCTTTTTTATGGTATCTCCATTATAACTAAGGTTGAGGGTAATTTAAGCCTACCCTTTTTACCTAGTTGCGGTCTGTTACACTATTAACATGATGTCCCGACGTATTGACCAGATTCTCGTTGCCCTAGGGGCGATGTTGATACTGATCAGTTCTTATCAATTATTCTTTCAGAAGTCTGAGAGCGAGGAAGGCCTTGCTTTGGGAAGACTTACGTCTACGATGTCGGTCGTTAAGACCAAGCGCGCACTTTCTCTTGATTGGCGAGATGCTAATTCTGGAAATGAACTTACCGAGAATCAATTAATCTACACCGACAATAATTCCAGTGCTGAAGTCGAGTTCACCCAAGGGAGTTCACTTGCCATTGGTGAAAATTCTCTCGTAAAACTAAAAACTGCCGGAAAAGAGCAGTCGATGGATTTAGAGAAGGGATTTATCCGTGCGAAGATCGATGAGGATCAACCGATTATCGTTCAGATGAATGGTGAGAATTATCTCGTGAGTGGTAAGGACGCCGACATTCAAATCAATCTCCAGGATGAAAAAGGGGAGATTGGTGTGTTAAAGGGTGAAGTCAAAGTTGAAGGTGCGGGGATGAATACCAACCTCAACACTGAAACCGCCCTAAGCATCGATGGTGAAAGGGTCTCAAAGAAAGCGATTTATTTTAGGACTACCGCACCCGGGCAGGGAGAAGTTCAATACTCAGTTCTTAATCCAACTTCGGTGCGCTTTAACTGGGAACCTCAGGAAGAAGCGAAGGTCTTAGTTTCTAAAAGCCAGACTTTAAAAAATGCTCAGGAGTTCTCGGGCCTCAGTGGAATTCAAGGTGAACTCTCGCCGGGACTTTATTACTTCCGCGTGGAAAGTGAGAAAGGACTTTCCCTCATTACTCCGTTCAGAATCATTCAAGAAACACAACCAAAGCTTCTTCGACCGCTTAATGGTGAAGAGGTAAGTGTCCTCGATAACTCGGTTCTTCTTCAGTGGAAAAACGACGAGCGTCTTAACTTTGAACTTCAATGGAAAATGGGTGAAGAAGTTAAGTCTCAAAAAGTTTCTTCAGGCAGTGCTCTCATCAGAGCTAGTCACTCTGGAGCCTTAGAGTGGAGAGTTAAAATTGATAGCGATAAACGCCCGGAAGCCCTGTGGAGTGATTGGCAGAAAGTTCAGGTTAATCTTATTCCTCTGCCGGCAGTTCCTACAGATCTCGCTCCTCATGAAGTTGAGTTTCAGACCTATGATAAGCCGAACGAAAAAATCGATCTTTCATGGAAATCTTCTCTTCCGGTTGAATTAGAAATTTTGGATCCCTCTGGTAAGACCTTTACCAAAAACATCGCAGAAAATAATTTTGAATGGGTCGCCAACTCAGGTGGTATTTATAAATGGCGTCTTCGCTCAATGGATAATCATTTAAGGGCGAGTGATTGGAGTGAATGGAAGACTTTTGTTCTGGAAGATCTTTCTCAGGTAAAAAACACTGAAGGCATTCAACGCATTCAACTTAAAAAACCAGATCAATCTGTGACCTTCTCGTGGAAAACGGCAGAGGGGAGCACCAGCGTGTTTGAACTCGCGAAGGACGCTCAATTCAAACAAATTGTTAAACGTATTGAGGCGAATCAAGACACTGCGAAAATTTCAATTCCCGAAGTCGGTGCTTACTACTGGAGAAGTCGTGAGATTCTGGCCGACGGAACTCTCAACGTGAGTGAACCGAAACGCGTGATCATCGAGCCAGTACCTGCTCCTACGAAACCTGAGAAACTACCAGATCTTGAAGTTCCTCTGGAAGAACTCCCAACCACATCTTCTTTTAGTTTTTGGGACCTCATTATCCCGTCTGCCCATGCAGATGAACTAAAAGGGATGGCAAAAATTGAACTTCCAACTAAGGAAGAAGCTAAGAGCTTTATCATCAGAATCTATAAAGATGAGTCGCTTTCTGAGCTTGTGTATGAAGCTAAATCAACAGACAAGACCTTTATCTGGAAAGCGGCCACTCCGGGAACTTACTACTGGCAGTACGCTATTGTAGATTTTTGGGAACGACAAAGTTTATTCAGTGATCCGGCTGTCCTCACCATTACCGGTGAGCTTGTTGCTGATCCTGTTCAACCAAAACTTGTTTCACCGATTCGTGCTCAGGAAGTGAAACCTGAGGATTTGATCCTCAGGTGGCGTGACTCTGAAGAGAATGATCATTACCGGGTTGAAGTTTCTCGAGATAATAAATTTGAAAAACTTCTCGTTAAGAAAGAGACCAAAAAGTCTGAAATAAATCTTTCGGATTATAATTTGTCTCCTCAGCTTTTTTATTGGCGCGTAACTGCGTTCAATAAAAAGAAAAAAGAAATCATGAGTAACACTGGTCGCTTCATTGTTCGTGAAGAAGAGAATATTCCTGAAATGAAAGCTTCTCCAGTCACAACTCCAGTGGAATGGACTAAGAAGTGGAAGACGCGTTTAAGTCTTGCCTGGAATCCTTCAATGGATAGCTACAAATTTTCTCAGAACGGAGAAGACGGAAAAATTGATGGTAATGCCCTTATGGGTGTCACTCTCAGTGGTTCGAAATTTTTTGAGAGAGGAGTTTTGTCCGGAGAAGTTCTCAGACAGACCGGTAAAGTTTTTGAGGGCGAGAGCTACCTCTTTCAACGCCTTCTTTTTGATTACGTGTATACCTGGAATCTTTCCCGCAATCACCGCTTCGGCATTGGCCTTGCTCTTGGCCAGAGTAGTGGACAGGCCTATGAAATACAGGACGATGGAGTAAAAGCAAAATCAGTTTCAGGACTTTCTTATGGAGTTTCTATTCGGGATTTTGTAAGTTTCTCAGAAAAATGGGAAATGCAATCTAAACTCTTTTATCTCACTGGAGAGATCACTCAACTGGAAGTTGGCGCTGATTTCCTACGTCACATGAAGAATTATTATGTCTTAGGTGGGGTAGGATATGCTTCGAGAAGTTACTCAATTAGCTCTGGCGAGCAGACTTCACTAAAAGTTTCTTTGGGGCTCGGAAAAGAGTTTTAATCAAAGCACCCATCATAAGCGCCATCACAAAACCTGAAAGCATCTGAAAAGTTTCGTTCTTATTTTCTTTTGCCACACCGATTGTGCCGCAGCTGATATCAGAGGAGAGTTTTCTTCCACTTGAAGTAAAGTTACCAATACCTGTTCCATCATTAATGTCAGCGACGCCGATTTGAATTCTAAAAATTCCCCCTGCACCGTTACCATTTTGGCTAGTTGAAGTTCGGGGTTGGGGACTTGTTCCGCCATTGCCACCAGTAACGTCAAAGATGCCTTTATTCACAATATTTGTGTCAGAGTGAATCCAGATAATTCCACCTGAACCTCCACCGCCTGGGCCACCTTTATTAGTAGCATTACCACCATTTCCACCACGAGCAGAAATTCGTACACCTTTTTTAATTGTGATGGTTCCTGTCGCATGAATGTAGAGACCGCCGCCTCCGCCGCCGCCAGCGCCTACTTCAAAGGGGGTACTGAAGGCACCGGCACCACCACCAAATCCACCACGGATCGTTCCTGGAAAAGCAAATGCATTCCCTCCAACACCTGTTGCAGTCGTTGCCGCTGCACAAGTTGAACCACTTTGACCTTGTTCATAGAGTCCACCACCGCCGCCACCGTTACCGCATAGGGGATCATCACTCACAGGAGTTAATCCATTTCCATTTGCTCCGTCTCCGCCATTGTCTGGGAAGCCGATTGTAGTACCACCACCATTTTCCGCTCCCGGACCTCCAACTCCTCCTGAAGAAGTTGCAACGGCAATATTACCGCCGGCAAGTCCATCAAGGATAATGTCTGCGTTGATTTCTACATCACCGTTAACATCAATTTCTAAGGCAGGACCACTTAATCCACGGAGATCAATGGGCGTATCTATTACGAGATGAGTACATGCAGGAATAGAGGATGGATCATCAACATCTGTTGAAACACAGTCAGGCGGGGCTGCAAGCAATGCTTGGGATGATAGGGCCAGGACAAATAAAAAAAGCCTCATAAGAGCATGGTAACTTGCTCTTATGAGGCGTGCAAACGGTTATTGTTTCTTGATAATTTTGATCTGGGTATAAACTTCCGGAGATCCAAAGCTGGCCGCAATACCGAAGGCAAAGTTCGTTTTATCGCTGGCACAACGGTGTTGAATCTCAAAAGTACTTGCCTGAGTCACAATGATTTCACCTGTAATCACCGAACTTGAAACCGATGGTGAAGTAGGGTGCGACACCACAGTACTTCCGTATAAAACGTCAGAGTTTGTTTCAATCACTTTCAACTTCGCTTGGTGCTGAGAAATTGCATAACCTGGAACTGAAGCTTCAATGAAGTATGTTCCTGGTTGAAGCACGAAACGGTTATTACTAAGTGAGATGAATTGGTTATCACCGCCAAGAGTATTGAGAGTTCTTGTTACCCAACCTTGAGCTGAGGCATATGAACCACCATGAGTACCAGATGGTTTTTCGTCACGAAGGTAAGCGATTTGGCTCATGCCTGCTTCACCTTTGTCACCTTTCTCACCTTTAGCACCGGCCGGACCAGCAGGACCTTGTGGGCCTGCTTCACCTTGAAGACCTTGTGGACCTTGAGCACCCGGTAGACCAGGAAGACCCATTGGACCTTGCGGACCTTGGGCACCAGTTGCACCGGTATCACCTTTAGGGCCTTGAGCACCAGCTACACCTTGATCACCTTTTGGACCTTGTGGACCAGCAGCACCTGCTGCACCCGGAGCTCCATCAGCACCTGCGGGACCCATTGGCCCTTGCGGACCAACAGCACCAACTGGACCTGCAGGACCTTGTGGCCCAGCTGCGCCAGCATCACCTTTTGGACCAACAGGACCAACTGCACCGGTTAGACCTTGAGTACCTTGGGGACCGGCAGGACCTTGTGGACCAGTATCACCTTTGGGACCTTGCGGACCAACTGCACCCGGAGCTCCAGCAGGACCTTGCGGACCAATTGCTCCTGCAACACCAGCAGGACCTTGAGGGCCAATCGCACCCGCTACACCAGCATCACCTTTTTCACCTTTATCGCCTTTGTCTCCCTTGTCACCTTTATCACCCTTCGCACCAGCAGGACCTGCTGGACCCATCGGGCCCGCTTCACCTTGAGGACCCATTGGACCTTGTTCACCAGCACCACCGCTTGGAAGATCTAAATCAGCAATGTCTGCTGGAACCCAAGCTTCACCATTGAACATTAAAACTTGTCCCTCGGTGGCCTGGATATAAGGGAAGACAAGACCGTAAGCAACTTCATCAGCGCGAACAACTTTCAATTCAGCTTGAAGAGTTGCGCGATCACTTGAAGCATTATTAAGACGAAGTTCTACTTTGCTGTTCACGTAGACGTCGTCCTTTGACCGAGATCCATCAGAACAACTTTGTAGATAATAGACTTTGTTAACGAGGACGCTATTTCCGCGAGGAGAGTAGTTACAAATCATATTGTTATCGAAAACAATCTGACCGGAAGTTGCACTCACTTTCCCATATCCACTCGTTAGATAGATATAAGAAGGAACTTCTAAAATACCTTTGAAGCTAACGACCTTAGGTGAAAACTTAAGTGAGGGAACTGTTTCACGGCCTGCACTTAGTTTAAGTGTCTTGGATTTGTTACCTAAGAGTTTTTTAATGATGCTTTCCCAAACATCATTACCGTTACCTGCATAGGCCGGAGCCGTTGCGAGCATCGCTGTAAAAGGTAGAACCCAAAAGTTTTTTAACTTACGTGCCATTTGAACCTTCTGGTTTGTTTGAAACCATTTTAAAGTCTTTTCTGAGTAATCTGGTCTAAAAACAAAGTTTCGAAGGGTTATCGGCGAAAGCATTATTCCACTTGATAAGAAAAGTTGGGTTTTCCTCGAAAAATGGGCTCAAAAGGAGAGTGTTAAAACAGGCTTAATAAAGATAGCCAATAGTTTTTGGAAGGCCTGGAATAGCTAAGTTATTGAACATCATTAAATGTTGAGTTGAACCCGAAGGTCTTTATAATCTCCTTCATGCAACAATACGCTACAGCTACAAATCGTGACGAAATTATCAAACTTGTACAGAAGAAATTTGAAGCTTTTGCCACTGTCTCTGTTTGGCAGAAAGATCCAAAGTCAGAACAAAGAACGTTCTTATGTGAAGGGAAGTTTTCATCAATTGATACTTATGAAGGTATCTTCATGGTGGATCTAGACCCTGCTCAGATGAAGAACTTCAAAAAAGATCTGGATACTTACTTTCTTTTCGAGGCCCAGGGTCTAGTGTTTAAAACAAGACCATCTCCCTATATGGAAATTAAAAGTGCTGTGGTGGCCTTTAGTTTTCCTCAATCTGTGAAGCTGAAAGAACTTCGCTCTCATCCAAGAATTTATTTTTCTGATGATGATAAGAGAACTGTGTCTGTGCGCTTTCGCGACAAGAACGGTGCCGGGAAAATTGCAGTGTTTTGTCCCATCTACAATATTTCGAAGAGTGGAATTTGTATCATCGTCACCAAGGAAACTCTTAGTAATGCCAAGTTAAATGAGGCCATCGAGATTCAAGGCCTGAGCTTTTTTGAGGAACTCTCAGATGAGATCAAGGCCGTGGTTAAAAATGCCAGGGTCTTTAAGAAAGGCTTCGCCACTGATGATAGCTATGCGCTTGGACTCGAATTTCAATTTTAATTACATGGTTTACTGAATAAATCACCCGTGCCCGGTGATCCACCTTGGTCACAAATAACCTGAAGGCCCGGATTGCTTGCGTTCCAGATAAATGTGTAGGAAGTCACTGCCGATACGTCCCAGTTGGTTGCATTGATTGATGTGAGATTGGTCGTTCCTACAAACATGCCATCCATCCATTCTATATTGCTCGTATTAAAGTGTGATAAGTTGAGAGTCGTCAAACTCGTGGCACTTTGAAACATACTGATCATGTCGGTGACTGATGAGGTGTTGAAACTTGAGAGATTAAGTGTCGCTAGATTGCTTGTAAGTCGGAACATGGAATTCATACTTGTGACATTAGAAGTGTTGAAGCTTGAAAGATCTAAGCTCGAGACACTAGAGCCCCAGAACATTCCGTGCATGGAGGTTACAGCAGAGGTATTAAAGTTTGAAAGGTCTAAGGACGTGGCAGCATTATAGTTAAACATATAATCCATGTCCGTTACTGCTGCCGTATTAAAGTTTGAAACATCAAGAGAAGTAAGCTGATGAGTTTCGGAGAACATTTCGGACATATCTGTCACGGCCGCGGTATCAAAGGATGAAAGATCTACATGGGTAAGATTGGTATTGAATGAAAACATAGAGCTCATGTTGGTCACTTCAGAAGTATCACCACCTGCAAAAGAAACGAGGTTGTCGCAGCCAGCGAACGCGTTTTCAAGATTTTTCCATCCCAGGCCCCCGAGTTCCACGACCTCGATAATGTTGCTGCTACTACTGTCATAGTCAAAGAACCAGGCCTCGGCGAGTCCAGTGATGACCACCGTATAAATGCCGGCATTAACATAGTTGTGAGTTTTGTCCGGATCAGCATCAGAAGTGATTGTGCTAGTCGGTGTTCCATCACCCCAATCAACTACCATGTTGTAATTATAACCAGCTCTCAGTGGGAGAGTGATGGTTTCGTTGGGACCTGTTGTTTCCCATCTGGAAGTGAATGGTAGAGGAGGTTTTACTTCAAGTTTAAAAATTTCTTCGTCGGTAGTGCTCTCAGCAGTCGCCGTGATTTTAATTTCGTAGTTTCCGCTCTGACTTCCATTAGGGGTCCAAGTTAAAACACCGGTTGAAGTATTGAACGAAAGACCGGGAATTAATGTACAGTCATTGGTGTTTGCCACGGCCGCATCAACAGTCATGTCGTAGAAGCAAGTATAAGTGATGGGGTTTCCATCTCCGTCCACATCGCCGTTGGTACTGTTGTCATTCACATCGATCGTGATGGATCTACCTTCATAGACAATCTTATCTGAAATGTTGGCGATGCTTGGCGCACCCACTGATACTGGGCCGTTATTTGTGAAATTATCAAAGGACGCTTTAATGTGGTTATTACAACCAGTGGTTGTTAACAGGATAGAAATGAATAAAAGAAACCTAAGCACAACAGCTCCTGATTAAAACCTCTTAAATCTCTATCGGGTGAATAAGGAGACAATCTTAAAGATATTAAAACGGACTAGAGAAATCAGAGGGAAATGAGTGATTCGCGGGATGTCTGGAGCATCAAAATTGATGATGCCCCGATTGTGGTCAGCGAAGAATGTCCCGATAGTTAGTTACAAGTTTTCCCGAATAAACTTCCTGTACCTGGTGATCCACCTTGGTTACAAGTAACTACCAGACCAACATTTCCCCCAGTCCAGATGTTAGCACTCGCTGAAACACTTGTGATGTTCCAGTTCGTGGCGTTCAATGATGTTAAGTCCATAGTAGTTCCAAACATGCGAGTCATGTCGGTGACTGAAGACGTATTGAAGTTCGAAAGATCGAGCGAAACTAAATTCAGGGCCTGATAGAACATATAAGACATATCAGTCACAGATGAAGTGTTGAAGCTTGAAAGATCAAGTGAGGACAGTGCATTCATTCCACTAAACATATAGCTCATATTAGTCACGGCAGAAGTATTAAAATTTGATAGATTGACAGTTGTTATATAAAGCATGCTTTTAAACATTTCTTGCATGTCTGTAACCGACGAAGTGTTAAAACTGGAAAGATTTAATGTCGTCGTTTGAGAAGAGTGAAACATTCTTCCCATTTTGGTTACTGAACTCGTATTAAAGTTTGAAAGATTAAGAGTTGGCGCGCCGTTAGTATCAAACATTCCGCTCATATCAGTCACTGCTGCTGTATTAAAGCTTGAAAGATTAAGAGTCGTTAAGCTATTAGTTCCGTAGAACATATTACTCATATTAGTAACGGCCGCAGTATTGAAGTTGGATAAATCTAACGAAGGCATTCGCCATAACCGATAGAACATTCCACTCATGTCAGTCACTGCTGCAGTATTAAAGTTTGAAAGGTCTAGTGCTGTGAATTCTTCGCAGCTACGAAACAAATTACTCATATTAGTCACGGCCGCAGTGTTGAAGTTTGAAACATCAATTGATGCTAATTGTCTCATGCCTTCAAACATTGAACTCATATTTGTCACGGCCGCAGTATTAAAGTTTGAAACATCGAGTGAAGTTATGTCAGTAAGTTCTCCGAACATGAATTCCATGTTCGTTACCTTAGAAGTGTCAAAGCTTGAAACATCCAGGGTAGTGATGCCCGCCCAGCCAAACATATAACTCATATCGGTTACATTAGAGGTTTTGAAGCTAGAAAGATCAGGAGAACTCAAACTCCAGTTATCCATAAACATGCCACTCATGTTAGTCACATCAGTCGTATCCCCACCTGCAAATGAAGTCAGTTGATCACAACCAGCAAAGGCCATTTCGAGATTTTTCCAACCAAGATGTCCAAAATCTACGACTTCGATGATTTTAGACATGTCAGCTGAGTAAGCGAAATACCAGGCCTCTGCAGTTCCTGTTATGGTCACGGTGTAGACACCCGCAGCTGAGTAAGAGTGAGTTTTATCTAAATCAGTATCAGAAGTAACTTCACTCACCGGACTTCCATCACCCCAATCTACTTCAAAGTTGTAGTTGAAACCTGCTCGCAGAGGCAGCGTGATAGTTTCATTGGGAGCAAGGGTCTGCCATTTAGAAATGAATGGCGTGTGCGGTCTATTAGAACTTGGATTGGGAGCAGGAGTAGGGGTTGAACCGCTTCCGCCAGAGGAGCCACCAGTGGTGATTTTGATGTCTTTTAAGCAGCCGCTAGTTGTGATCAAAATTAAAATGAAGAATATGATTCTGATCACAAACGCTCCCTTGAACTGATTAGTGTTAAATTAATCGGAATAAAGGGATGAAATCTTAAGGTTGTCCTAATAAAATCAAAGAATGGGGAAGCTAAACTATAGAATTCAGTATGGTTTTAAATAAGATTTATCGAAGAAGGTACAATCTTTCCAATGGGATTCTTTCTTGTCGATCACCCTTTGAAATGTAATGATTTTAGCTGTTTGTATGATTGGTGCCCAAGACGAGACTCGAACTCGTACGGTATTGCTACCGAGGGATTTTAAATCCCTTGTGTCTACCATTCCACCACCCGGGCGAGCTGAAAAGTAGAGTAATGATGTTATGCTATTGAGATTATGTCAATTGAAAAGCCTGATTCTAATTGCATTCCTGCTCATTACAGTGAGCGCATGTTCTTGGCGTAAAGAACCTAAACCAAGTTCAACCGAGCTGGTGTCGTTTTTTTCCAATAATTGGTTTAGCGTAAATCCAAATCATTCACTTGTCGGACAGAATGGAGAACCAGTGTCCCACATGATGTTCGATACCACTCCTGAATTTAATCAGAGTGAGCGCACGGTGAATGTTCTCATCGCTACTCCGCAAAGATCTGAACACGCTTATCAGTATGATTTAAATTCCGGTCAGCGCTTTTACTCTCACACTTACTGTAAACAAAAAGACATTTGGCACAAGCATGAGGGATCACTTCATCGTCCGCCTTTTGCCATTGGATATATTCCAAGAGTTCTGGATCAATTAGGGGAACCGCAAAAGATCATCGTTTTCTCTAATCGCAGTAACTATGCTTCTGCAGTCGCTTATAACTATTTCAAAACGAAAATCGTCGGTGCTTACGTCGAACAAATTTGTCCGGAAGGAAATTGCATCGGAAAGAGCAATTGGCTCTCACGACTGGTTTTTATTGGAGTTGATGAAGAAGACACATCCCTTGCTCCCATTAATACAGTCGCCGATTTCGCCCAGGTATTTAAGTGGGAGAGTGCTAAGGCCCACTTGGAAAACCTTGATGGCCTTAACTCCATTGGTGATGAACTCTACCCATCAATTCGAATTGGAAATTTAATTGAATACAATGAGGCCTTCGATTTCTTTAAGAAACGCTCTATCTTCCTGACTGACGTTGAGCTTAAAAAAATCCAGAAAGGTTGTTACGCTCTCTATGATTCTTTGTGGGACGATGTAGGAAAAGAGCGTCCGGAAGACAAGAGCGCGATGACCAAAGAAGAAATGAAGAGCAAAGTCAAACTCATTGAAGAAATGAAGAAGAAAAAACTCCCGATCGGTTTTGCTGCTCGTTTGGGTGTCTTCACAAAAAAGTATTACAACGAAATTTCGACTTGCGAAAAGTTTGTTTATCACGGAAATATCAACCGAGATCGTGAGAAGTTTTGGTTCCTGAGTTACATGGGGATTTACTTCCGTCTTCACCGTGAAGGCTACTTCTATGATTGTCGAAGTAAGACCTGGAAGCGCAACACTTTGAACGCTCAGGGCGAGCTGGTTTACGATCTAAAAGCAGAAATTGGGGAATGTAAGGACGCTGACATTGATCGCGCCATGGAATATCTGCCTAATTTCCTCTCCGGCATCAAAGGGGAGAAAGAATTCTACAAATTTCTTGAGTACGATAATTATACTTTTGGGACCCACCAGAAGCTTTATTCCTGGGTGAGAGTTAAGGCCCGTCGCTTTGATTGTGGAAAAGATCCGAACATTGAAGTCAGAAAAGAAACTCGCGTTTTTCCGGAAGAGGTTTCGTGGAAAGTCCGCTATAACAAAGATACCTACGACGATAAGATTATTTACTAATGAAAGAAACAGCCAAAGTTTATAAAGTCTACCAACTCTCGAATCCTCTCATGAATACTGAGTGGCCGGCAGTTTTGGGTGATAAGTTTCATAAGGCCCTGTCATTTGAATGGGCCACAACCACCGATTTTAAAGAGGCCGACATTGTGGTTTGGGACGGAGTAATCAGTCCTAAATCGGCCGCACTTTTAAGTCCTCTCATTGAAGAGCTAAAACAAAATAAAGTTTTACTCCTGGTGGGAGAATCAATGACCTCACTTCGAAATCACCCGATGGTTAAATTAGTATCAGCCGAAGGTCTTCGTTATGTGGAATTATCCGGATGGGGCGTTTTACCCGAAGAGGTTTTGGGCGCACTCGAGGCCTGTCACCAAAAGTTGACTCATGTTTAATTGGAAAGAATTCGAAAAAACTAAGCAGGTCCTTTCTCACGTTGGCGGTCGCCGTTATCGTGATGATTGGGGACAACATCATTTGACAGTGAGACCAACTGAGCTGATTGATTGGATCGAGCTGATTAAAGAAGATTTGAATTATCTCACTCTCGCAGAAATCGCGGCGGTGGAAAATAATATCGATAAAGAGTATCGCTTTGAATTGGTGTATCACTTCCTTAACATGGGAACTCACCAACGACTCAATCTTCATCTTTTGGTGAATGAAGGCGAAATCATCCCTTCGGTGAAGAACTATTATCTTCAGGCGGACTGGATGGAACGAGAACAGGCAGAAATGCTGGGTCTTACTTTTGATCGTCCGACTCCGGCCCTTCTTTTGCCGGAAGGTCAAAAAAACTTCCCGCTTCGTAAAAAGAGCGAAGTGAAAACCTGGCCGGAAGAAAGACCCCTTGAATTTCCAAAACTACGCATGAATCCGAATAAATCGGAAGCTCCTTATCCGGAAGAAAGTTATCAGTGGAAACAGTTTGATATCTTCTCTCCAGTGAGCGCGGGTAACTTTGAATGGTCAGTCTGTTTTGATCCAGTCAAAGTCGTAGACACTCGTCTTCGTGTGGGATTTCATCACCAGGGTCTGGAACTGTTCTTACAGAACAAAGACATTCTACAAGTGCTTCAGCTGGCAGATAAAATCAATATCAGTGCGGCCCCGAATTATTCAATCGCTTGGGCAAAGACCATTGAAGAGATGTTCCGAATTAAAATTCCAGAACGCGCTCAGGCCATTCGTATTGTGATGCTCGAGCTTGCTCGAATCGCTGATCACCTTACGGTGCTCGCGGAAATTTGCCGAAACGCCGGCCAGAGTGAATTCACTCTTTTCATCAATGCTCGAGAAAAGATCAACGAGCTCTTTGAAAAGTTTTGTGGTCACAGACAAGGTCTTGGCATTGCTCGTATCGGGGGAGTGAAGGAAGATCTTCCTCACGGCTGGATTGTAGAGTATCAGGCAGTGGCAGAAATTCTTTCAAAGAATCTTCCTGTCATTCATAAATCGCTCATTGGTCAGAACAATTTCCGTTCTCACACCGATGGTGATCCGGTGAACGCTCAATCGGTGCTTCAATGGGGAGTTACTGGTCCCACTATGCGTGCGGCCGGATTAAACTTCGACCTTCGTAAATCGCAACCGTTTTATTTTTATCAGGATATCGATTTTGATATTCCAGTTGGCATTCATGGGGCGATTTATGATCGCTACCTCATCCGTTACGAAGAGATTCATCAAAGTTTTCGCATTATCACTCAGGTAATTGATAACCTTCCATTAGGTGATTTCATCAATGGTATGTATGATAAAAACTATGTTGAGTTGCTTAAGCTCTTCGAAGGTGCCGATGCTCCAACACAATGGCATTACGGCGCTTTGGAAACTTCGAATGGAGAAGCGGGCTTTTTGCTTAACTTCAATGGAACACCAAAACCTGCGCGTATAAAACTAAAGACTCCGAGCTTTGCTGTAGCACAAGCGCTACAGGTATTTGCCAAGGGACTTCGTGAAGATCAACTCGCAACTTGTTTGGCCAGCTTGAATCTTTCGCGTTGGGAAATGGATCGATAAACTATGATTCTAAATCGTAATTTTTATAGCAAAATTTCAGTTTTACGCGCGATGTGGAACAATCGCCAGGCCAAAAAATTGACTGGAGAAAAGGTTTTTAAGGCCTTTAAACTGCATAAAACAGAGTGGCCTAATAAGCTTTATTTCTATTCGCCTCGTCTCAAAAGAATTCCTCGATTTACTGGTAATTCCGCGCTCTTGGCCAACTGGAAAGAGTCTAAACTCTGTGAGACAATGTGCCCGACTCAAGCGATTAAAGTGACGGCATCCGCCTTCATAATTGATGATCGTGGATGTATAGCTTGCGGCCTATGTGTTGAACTAGCTCCTCCCGGAATACTAGAGATGACATCAGAACCTCCTCGTCTACATCAGTCTTGATAAGGATTTGTCATGATCAAATTGATTTCAACGTTAGCACTGGCATACGGTGCCTCGTTCTTCTTCATTTCAAAAACAATCGGAGTTAATGGTTTCTTCGGTGATTTAATCGCCGCTCATCCATTCATCATCCTGAGTATTTATGCCTTAGTGGTTGCTCACGTAACAATCACCGCCATGAGTTTATCGTTTCACCGCTATCACACTCACAAAGGCGTGATCATTAATAAGTGGGTCGATATGCCCATGCAGGTTTGGTTATGGATGGTGACGTCACTCTCTAAAGTTGATTGGGTATCAGTTCATATCTGGCACCACGCTCATTCAGATCAGGAAAAAGATCCGCATAGCCCGCTTCAAAAAGGTCTGGTTCACGCTCTATTCTTAGGAGTGTTTGATTACACTCGTGCTAAGTCCTGGCCGGAAGTTATGAAGATCAAGAAAACGATTCCAACGAATAAACTGGAAAAGTTCATGTTCAATAATTCATTCACAGGTCCCATCATTCTGACAGGACTTATGATGGTTATGTTCGGGCCACTTTGGGGTGGACTAGTATCAATCCTTAACTTCTTAGTTTCTCCGATCTTCGCGATTGGTGGAGTAAACGCTCTTGCTCACTGGTGGGGATACAGAAACCATGTAACAACGGATAACAGCCGTAACCTTGGTTTCCTTTTACCGCTTAACTTCATCATTTGTGGTGAGCTTGATCACAATAATCACCACGCTCACATGCGTTCGTGTTCATTCCGCCACCGTTGGTTTGAATTCGACATTGGTTTCTTCTATTTGAAGATGCTGAATAAGTTTAAACTGGCCGAACTTAAAAACGTTTATTCTCCGGCAACTCTTAAAGAAGAGTTCAGCCAGAAGTTTGCTGAATTGATTGAAAAAGATCACCGCTTCAAAAAACGTTGTGAAGAACTAGCGGCGGAATTGAATCTTAACTATCAGGATTTAAAACTTAAAATCGAGGCCTACTGGCGCGGTGAAAAAGTAAAACTTGAAAAGTCAGTACGTGTGTTTATGCGTGAAGTTCGTCGTACTTATATGGCCAACCAACGTCTTAAACTGAGCTACGCTCACGCTTAAAAAATCGTTTTCTTCTCTCTCGTCCAGTCGACCTGTTGTAATTCACGCAGGAAATCTGGACGAGAAATATAAATCCCTCCAAATTGTTCCACTACCGGCGTCACCATTTGAGTGTCGATCCAGTTTATTCCTTTGGATTCAAGATGCGAAATAAGCGTGTAAAAACCTTGTTTAGCGGCGTTGTCCTCAATCGTGAACATAGACTCGCCTGAAATAAAATCTCCCATCACAACGCCGTATAAACCGCCCACAATGCGAGTTCCATCCCACACCTCAACTGAGTAGGCGAGGTCTTGTTGAAATAGCTTTTCATAAGCACGCGTGATTCCCGGAGTGATCCAGGTGCCGGGCTGATCTTTTCTGACCATCTTGGCACAGTTATGAATCACCTGCGTGAATGCCTGATTAAAGGTCACGGTATAAGGAGTTTTCTTCAGAAATTTCACAAACGAGCGCGAGACGTGTAGGCGATCAAAAAACAGCACGCCTCTGGGATTAGGTGAAAACCAGGTATTAGGAAGTTCTCGATTCAAAGGCCAGGTAGATAGTGGCCAAGGGAAAATTCCTCGGCGATAGGCCTCAATCAGCGTATCAACTTCAAGATCTCCTCCGACAGCAACAAGCCCATCTTCATTGGCCGTGTCTACCGGAGGGAAGACGATCTTTCTTTTCATTTGGCGAGTACTTCCAGAAGAACGCGGGCCATGTCTCCGGCCACTGTGAGCGAACTTTGCTGGTCACGAGGTTCAACTCCCGCGGGCCACACAAATGGTGCCACTTCCATCAAGTCAGCTCCGGTGATTTTAAAATCATCTGAAAGAAGACGAAGAAGAGCAGCGCAATCAGTCGGTGAAAGACCTTCTTTCTCCGGAGTACCAGTTGCAGCAGCAAACTTTTCATCCAGAGCATCGATATCAAAACTCACGTAGACTTCTTCCACACCGAGTTTTTTATATTGATCACGAATCTTCTTATAAGTTTTTTCAACTCCCCATTTAATCACTTCATGGGCCCAAAGCTGTTCAACTCCAGTGTGCTCTTTCCAATACTTCTTGGTTTTACCACTTGAGCGAATTCCCACTTGAACCACGTGATCAGGAGTCGCAAGGTGTTCCAGAATCTGATACGTCCAGGTCCCGAAACAAATATC
This sequence comes from Peredibacter starrii, assembly GCF_034259205.1. Taxonomy (GTDB): domain Bacteria; phylum Bdellovibrionota; class Bacteriovoracia; order Bacteriovoracales; family Bacteriovoracaceae; genus Peredibacter; species Peredibacter starrii. The sequence goes on from NZ_CP139487.1 coordinate 1,102,145, forward strand.
AATGCCTAATCGGCGATCTAAAAGATCAGTGTGAGCATCAAAGTGGAGCAACGCCGCTTTCTTTAAGTTCTTACGGCTCTCGAGCCACGCTTTCACCAGAGGGTAACTGGTTGAGTGATCTCCCCCAAAACCTAGAATGCGCGCAGAAGGATGGGCCTTATATAAATCATGAAGAGCACGTTCCGCGATACTCAGAGGAGAAACCGGAAGTTTATTCGCCTTACCGTAAAGTGCTTTACGACAAAGTTTAAGCGTCTCATCGTTCAAATATTTATCGTGAAGCAGGTGAGGGATCACTCGCACGTCACCGAGGTCCAAAAAATTTTTATGCTGAGAGAGAATTTCCTGACGAAGAACCAATGGTCCCCAGTTTGCACCTCTTTGAATTCCGCCGCCATTATCAGAAGGAATACCAATCACCCACGGACGATCCGGGGTCATCTTTTGAAAAGTTTTACTCCACTTTGCTTTTGCCTTCTCTACGTCTTTTGTTCCGTAATAGGCCTGCATCAGTTTTTCTTTTTTCTCTTTCCCGGTGTTCACTGTGAAGACACCGTTACCCGGTAGAGTTAAAAGTTGTTCAATCTCTTTCAAACTAGCACTCCTTTGATCCACTTATTCTGCAAGAGTTCCTTCTCATATTTTGCAAAGAATTCATTTTCATCCAGTTCTTGAAAGTCGCGAAGGACGGACTTCTCGAACTCGAGAATTTTATCATCTAAGTTTTTTTCCACACCGGCGATATGACTGGTCTTCCACACCTGAGGAAAGCCATGCCAATCTTCACCGAAGGGTTCTTTCTCAAACACATCCAGAAAGGCAAAGGACTTGGGATGAGTGAGAAGATATTCTTTAAGGCTTTTCTCTTCCACGAGCTTCCCGCGAGCACCGTTGATAAACAGCACTTCATCTGAAAGCGAATCGAAAAACTCTTTATTAAACATGTGACGAGAATATTGATTAAGACTTGTGGCCGTAATGATCACTCGGGCCTCTGAAAGATTTCCCTGGCGCCAATCCGGAAGAAGTTTATGCGGGCAATGCTTGATGAATGGATCAACCACTGTGACCTTCATGCCTAAAACACTAAGTGTGTCCGCGATGACTTTTCCAATGTGACCATATCCGAAGACCCAAGCCGGAGTATCTTTTAAAAGGGTGCGGTCCCACTTTCGGTCTTTGTTCCATGAAAGATGTTGAGGCAGTTCCTGCAGCCCTTCAAATACTGCTCCAATGGAGTACTCGGCCACTGCCTGAGCGCGGATGGTATGGCCCACCACCAGCGGGATGTTTTTCCAGAGCGCATGCTCCCCAGTAAAATGATCATAGCCCGAATTAGGATGAATAATCAGAACCGTCTGTTTTAAGAGGTCCTCTGGAATGTCTGCTAGTTGGGTATGAGTATTAGTCACCAGAATGGTTTTAAGGTCCTTAAATGAGGCAAGTGTCTCATAATTCAGGAGCGGGAACTCCTCAACCATGGCCTTTTCATCAGAAATGAATTCCTGTCTCTGATAGGGCGATATATGAGTTCTAATGACTTGGAACCTTTTCATCTCTTCAAACTAGCTTAAATCAGGTCAAAAGTGTATAAGGGAAGCACTATGATCACTATTAAATCGGCACGCGAAATTGAAGTTATGAGAGAAGCAGGAAAGATGGCGGCGAAAACGCTTCATTTCCTAGGTAAGAATCTCAAAATTGGTATGAGTACTGAAGACATTAACAAAATGTGTCATGAGTACACCATTAATCGCGGCGGCATTCCTGCGACCCTGGGCTACCACGGTTTTCCTAAGTCACTTTGTACTTCTCGTAATGAAGTGATCTGTCACGGGATTCCATCTGAAAAAGAATTTTTGAAGAACGGCGATATTATCAATCTAGATGTGACTACCATCTGGAAGGGCTTTCACGGCGATACGAACTACACTTTCTTAGTGGGTGACGTAAAACCAGAAGTGAAGAAACTTGTAGAGATCACTCAGCAGTGTATGATGGCCGGTATTTCGGTTTGTAAACCGGGTGCTCGCATTGGTGACATTGGCGCTGTGATTGAAGAGATGGCCCACGATAATGGTTACTCAGTTGTTCACGAGTATTGTGGTCACGGGATTGGAAGAAAATTCCATGAAGAGCCGCAGATCGTTCACGTTGGGAAGAAAGGCACTGGCGTTGAAATGCGTCCGGGCATGACTTTCACGGTTGAACCGATGATCAACCTTGGTAAGCGCCACTGCAAACTTCTTGATGATGAGTGGACCGTTGTAACAAAAGATAAATCCTGGTCTGCTCAGTTTGAACACACCATTCTTATTACTGAGTCTGGCCACGAGATCCTGACACAATTCTCTCCGGAAGAGTGGACAGAAGCCGATGATAAAATTTAAAGATCTCATTTCGGAAAATTCATCTAATAAAGTGATGGATGACGCCTCAGTGTCTTTGACTCTCGAGGCGCATACACTTTTTCTTCGCTTCGATACTAAAGATACAATTCTAAGAGCTAATTATTCAGGACCTGCGTCTCCATGGCTCGCGGCCCTCTGTAAAATCCTTATTGATAAGACTTTGACTGAGGCCCTGCATTTTAACTGGAGCACTTTTGAGTCTGCTTTCAAAGAAGATCAAACCTTCTGGGACTTCCGTCAGGAAACGCAGGATGATTTTTTCTGTAAACCCCTCGAACTTTTGAAAGCGACCCTCGATCACTTTCGTGGCAAAGATTATCTCTATCAGGAAACGAGTCCTTTAATCTGTCGCTGTTTTGGTATTCGTGAAGCAGATGTGCTTGAGCATCTTCAGAAAAATGAAACTCCGACATTAGAAAGCCTTTCGGGTGAAACCAAAGCAGGCATGGGCTGTCGCTCATGTGTGCCTCAGCTTAATCGTTGGGTGGTTCTGCACGAGAGTAAAAAACATTCTCACCACTTTAAAGAGCGTCCAGTGGCAGAGTGGCTTCTTGATATCGATTACATGCTTTCGTGTTTTCCGGAATCACAAGACTGGAAAATGGAAGTAAAGAGCATGAAGGGCAAACAGGTCCAGATCTCTTTTGATAAAGAGGTCACTCAGCGCGAGGAAGAGGCAATTGCTAAGAAGCTTCAGGACTTCTTAGGTGCTTCAGTTGATGGTGACTTAGGTTTCTTCTTAAGACGTGCACGACACTTTTCAAAAGCGCGCGGATAGTTCTTTAGTTCCTCAAAAATCTTTTCATCTTTCCCTTTAAAGATCGTTTTCATATCTACATCTTCTTGAAGGTACTTGATCTCGATAAAGAAATTGTCCAAAGAAGGGATCTCTTCTTTCAAGCAAGTTGGAGTAGGCGAGAGCGCCTGAATTTGCGAAATGAAAGTTAAAAGAATTTCACGAGTGGCATCGACGTAATCATCCACCATTCCCAGGGCCATATCTCTTTGCATGCCACCGACTTTGCCAGAAACCACAAAAAGCTCACGCCCTTTCAGGATGGATTGCTCCAGAAGTTTCCACGACTCCGAAAACTTCTTTCCACCGCAGATCTTCTGGTATTCTGCCGGATTAAGTTCCACATTTGGAATCTGGACCATTTCAGCAATCATGCGCTGATTAAGGTCATAGATAGGACCAGTATCCTTCGCCAAATGCAGACGACGTTCCTCTTCACCCAGGCATTTTAGGATTTGAGTGTCCCGGGCGGAGGCCCAAAGATTAAGGGACATGATCATGCTGCAAATAATGACGATACATTTCATAGGCTTATTCTACCCCTAAATTCAGAAAAGATAAGACAGAAAATACTCTTCCGATTATGATGGAGAGCATGAAAGAAATGACCTTTATGGAGCATTTAGAAGAGCTTCGAACGCGGATTATCCGTGTCCTCATCATTTTGGTGGTTTCTTTTGGTATCTGTTACTACTTCTCAACTGACATCCAAGAGTTCCTTCTAGCACCTCTTCGCGCAGCGATCGGGACGCAGGGGAAGGTCGTGTTCACAGGACTTCTTGATAAGGTCCTGGCCGAACTTCAAATTGCTTTCTGGTCATGTGTTGCTTTGGCGAGTCCGTTTTGGTTCCGCGAGGCCTGGCTCTTTATTAAACCTGGTCTTTATGAAAGCGAGGTCCGTGCGATCCGTCCTTTCATTTTTGTGGGCTTCCTCCTTTTCATCGCCGGTGTGGCCTTTGGTTACTATGTGATCTTCCCGTTCACATTTAAGACGCTTATTTCTTCTGGTGTTCAGAACGTTGAGGCGATGCTGAACCTTCAAGACTACTTACTTCTTTCTTCAAAAGTTCTGGTGTTCCTGGGGATTCTCTTCCAGATGCCCAACGTGATTATTATTCTAGGTTTTATGGGTCTTGTGACGAAGTACTCGCTTCGTAACATGCGTCGCTACCTTGCAGTTGCTTTTGCAGTTGCGGCAGCGGTGATTACGCCGACACCAGATATTCTTTCGATGATGTGTGTGTGGATTCCGATGATGATTCTTTATGAAATCGGAATTATCGCAGTGGCATGGATTGTTCACCCATATCTGCACCGTAAGTACATGTCTGATGAAACGACGTCAGAATCAGAACCAGAAGAAGAAGCTTAGGCCGCTTCTTCCGACGACTCTTCTTGTACTTCTTCCTCTTCGCCACCTAAGCTCGCGATGTGATCAGATGAGAATCTCCAGTTCTCCATATCTCCACGTACGGTATAGCCGCGAAGGATGGCCTGGAATTCGTGAATCATATACTCAATTTCCTGACCCCCAAACTCTGAGCCGTCCGTCTTCATAAGGTAACCAGTGAGACAAATTTCGCGTCCATAAACTCCGTACTGGCATTGACCGAGATCCACACCAAAACGATTCAAGACACGACGTACTTCTTTACTACCTTCGAGACGACTCATCTTTTGCATAAGGGGATTCCTTTTTTGAATTCACTTATACTAAGACCAAACAGGTTTTCAGTGCTTTAACTTTGATAATACAAGGGGTTAGGAATTGTGTCTTTGGAGGCAGGAAGCGGTCAGCGCAAGAAAAGTTGGGCACTCAACCTGGCACCTTTTGGACATTGATTTCAATTGCGCAAAACTGTTAGACTACTTTTACATAACCAGGTGGGAAAGTGCTGTGAACACTTCCCCTAAAACCTCGTTAGTTCATTCTAAGTATTACAGCGAGCTGTAATAATAGAATCAACAGAGTCAGTATCGTGGGCACGACCGCGCCTAATTATGTCTTCCATAACATATACCTTTTGTTAGAAGGCGCCCTTCATTGGGCGTCATGGAAGTTTTTTGAGTACTGACTCTCGAGATGCAAAAAAATGGGAAAGTTTCAGACTGCTAAGCCTGAGAATTTAATGAGCTTGAATGTGCGGAGTTAAAAAAATTACTTCCGCCAGCGGCGGCCAGCGGAAGTAAAAGAAAAGAATTACTTATTCATCGCGAGCATAATCTCGCGAGTAACTTTCGAAGCAAAACAAGAAGAGTTGTTAGTAGCGTCCAGCATTGGAGCTAGCTCAACGATATCTGCGCCTACGAAGTTTTTACGGTTAAGGATCTTAAGGATCTTCATGAAGCCGTGGAAATCTTCACCACCGGCCTCAGGCGTACCTGTACCAGGGAAGAAACCAGGATCAAAGAAATCCAGATCAAGAGTTAAGTAGATCGGACGAGAATCATCGATTCCTTCCAACCACTCACAACACTCTTTAAGAGATGAAGCAAGCGTCTTGTTCTCTTTCATCCAGTTGAACTCTTGGCGAGGTCCAGAACGGATTCCGTATTGGATCAAGCGGTTCTTAGGAGTGAAGTGATCTAGCACGCGACGGATAATCGAAGCGTGAGAATACTTCTCTTCAAGGTAACCATCACGAAGGTCTGTGTGAGCATCTAGGTGAAGAAGAACGAGATCAGGGTAGTTCTTCATATAAGTTACGATTGGGCCGTAAGAGATTGAGTGCTCACCACCAAGAGTAACGAATTTGATCTCGTCTTTTTTAAGATCAAGGTCCTTCGTCATTTCCATGAAGAATTCATTCGTAAGGTGCCACTTCGACGGATAAGTCGGAAGGTCACCCATCGTGATGATGTTGTAGTCTTGAGTGTCTTTATCCAGGTACGGAGAGTAGTCCTCTAGACCATATGAAGCTTCACGAATGGCACTTGGAGCGAAACGAGCGCCTGGACGGAAAGATGTTGTACCGTCAAAGCAGAAGCCGATGATGTGAGTTGAGTGCGAGAAGATCGCCTCAGCGTACTGAGTACCGATGAACGGCTTTTGCGGCTCTAATCCTTCAACTTCTTTAATTAAACGAGGTTCTTTATTTGTCATATTACTCCTGACCGATCATTTGCTTGTGGAAGTTAGAGATGGCAAATGTTCCTTTGTGCCAGTCCATGTTGTACCACTTGAGTGATCTCTGAAGAGAGTGCATGTGGCCCATCTTAGCTGGGTTAAGATCTGTCGCACGGTATTTCTTAGAAGAGAAACCGAACGTCCAGTAAACACCAGGGTAAATAAGCATCGGAGCATTGAACGAGCTCACGATTGGGAACACTTTTCTCATGTTGTTGTAGATGTTCTTGATACCAAACTCATCCAGGAATGGATTTTCAGTTTGGTTCATCATGATACCGTCTTCTGTAAGAGCGTTATACACGTCAGCGTAGAACTCATCAGTGAAAAGACCTGAAGCGAAATCAACCGGGTCAGTTGAATCAACTACGATGATATCGTATTCAGCTTTAGCGCGCTTAATGAAAGCGAAACCATCTTCTGGTAGAACACGAACGCGCTTATCAGATAGACCTGAAGTACAATCCGGGAAATAAATTTTAGAAACTTCGATCACGCGCTCATCGATCTCAACCAGATCAATGCGCTCGATATCCGGGTGCTTTACGAATTCACGAACTACACCGCCGTCACCGCCACCGATGATCAGAACTTTTTTACAGTTGCGGCTTACCATATATGGGATGTGAGAAACTACTTCGTGGTAAACGAACTCGTCCTTGTCAGACACCATGGTCTTGCCATCAAGAAGAAGCAGTTTTCCAACTGAGTCAGTTTCAACAACATCAATCTTCTGAAACTTTGATTGCTCAGAGTGAAGGTATTCTTTGATTTTAAAACCCATTGAGAAAGTCTTATGGAAAAACTCCTCAACCATCCAGTTGCCGCTCATGTTCGCTCCTCTATGAAATAAGGGGGATTTTTAACCCAAAAACTACTGATTTCAAAGCATATTTCGAGGTTTGGATAACCGTACAAATTGGTCTCCGGAGGGCATCCAAGTGAATTCAAACTTTTGCACGACGCCATGAAAATCAAAACTCAAACTTTCGAGGAAAATGATCTATGATAGGGGGGTTATTTCAATAAAGGATACCCATGATTTTAGTAACTGGTGCCGCCGGTTTTATCGGTAGCGTGATTGTAAAAGAATTAAATGCTCTTGGAATCGAAGACCTGCTTCTTTGTGACCATTTCGAGACAGGCGATAAGTGGAAAAACCTCCGTGGCCTTAAATACGATTCATTTGTTCAGGTAGAAGACCTGTTCGACCACCCCATCTGGAAAAAGCAGGGCGGACTTAAAGCGATTTATCACATGGGTGCATGTTCAGCGACGACTGAACTGGATATGGATTTCTTGTATAAGAACAACACTGAATACACTAACAAGCTTCTGGCCTTGGCCACGACGAAAAATATCCCAATCGTTTACGCTTCAAGTGCCGCTACATACGGCGCCGGTGAGCAAGGCTATTCGGATGATCATAAAGGGATCGCAAAACTCGTTCCGCTTAATAAGTATGGCTACTCAAAGCAGCTGTCTGACGAGTGGATTCTAAAACAAACGAAAAAACCAAAAGTTTGGTTCGGAGTTAAGTTCTTCAACGTATTTGGCCCGAATGAGTACCACAAAGGCAAAATGAGCTCAGTGGTGTTCCAGTCTTTCAATCAAATTAAAGAAGTGGGCGAAGTAAAACTCTTCAAATCTCACCGTCCTGACTACAAAGATGGCGAGCAGCTTCGTGACTTCGTTTATGTAAAAGACGTGGTTCGTGCCATGATCGCTTTAATCGATGCTGGTAAAAAGAAGCCGTCAATTTCCGGGATTTATAACCTTGGAACAGGCGAGGCGAGAAGTTTCCATGATCTGGTGAAAGCAACTTACGCTGCCATGGACATTAAACCAAAAATTACCTTCATCGATATGCCAGTTGAACTAAGAAACCAGTATCAGTACTACACGCAGGCGGACATGGGTAAATTAAAGAAGGCCCTGCCGAAATTTAAATTCATGAAACTGGAAGAAGCTGTCGATGATTATGTACGTAATCACTTGGCACAAGAAAATCCTTATTTGAGTGTTTAATGAATAAAAAAATTGATGGTCTGAAACAAGCAATCGAAATGCTCCAGGGTCTAGACCTTGCGGCCCAACAGTCTCTCATCGCAGAGATTGCCCGTAAGGATCCTGAGATGGCCATCAAGTTAAAACAAAACCTCGTGACCTTTGATGATCTGAAATACCTAACGGTTGCCATGATGAAACGCCTTCTTCAAGACATCGATCTGGATGTTCTAGGGCTGGCTCTTCGCGGGGCCAGTAAGGAAGTGACTGATCATCTCCTCAACATGTTCTCGACCAATATGAAACGTGATGTGGAAGATTACTTAAAGGGAAAACCTCGTCCGCTTTCAGAAGTTCTGGAAGCTCAGAAGAAGATCATGGATGTGGTTATTCGTTTAAGAGATAAGGGCGAGATCGTACTTTCAAAAGACAAGTCAGAGAGATACGTGTGAGCCCAAAGGCCCACACGTAGGTCTTATTATTTTTCTTCAACTACATAGCTATCAAGTTTAAATCCGAGGATCTTCTTTTGAGACACTTTATACTCTCTAAGTGTCTCAAGTGGCTTCACATCGTAAACCACGTTCTCACCGTCATATGACTTCTGACGGGCCTTGATTTCAAATGTCTCTGCCTCTGAATCTCCAAGTGATGGAAGGTCCTTGAAGCGGATTTTCATTTCATCGTTTTCTCGAGTCACCGCCGTCCCGTATTGAGCACAGTAAGTTTCTGGAACCGGACAAGTGCGAGGGATTGAAATCCGCTCTTCTCTCCATTCTTCATGGTAGCGAACGCAGCGACCATTATTAGGATCGGTCTGAACACAGCGACGAACACGCACGCGGTTATAACGAACATCTTCACCGCAATAAGTAGAGGACTGACGAACTACATAACGTGTCTCGTAGCGCTCACAAACTGAGTTGGCCATGGGCACTTTAAATGTGATCACCACTGTCTCTGGTGTTTTATTGGTGCGAACAACAACTGCTGCATCGGAATTAACTGATACCTTTTCAGAAAGTAGTTCGACTCTTTCTTGGGCATAAGTTGATAGGGAAGTAGTGAGAGCAAGAAGAACAAAGAGGACTTTCATATAGAAGACTCCTTATATTGGTGCGAACTTCATACCAAATTCCCGAGTGAAACAGGGGATTAATGTATAACTTACAATGTTTGGCATGAGTGGTCTTATTGACCCCAAGCACGGAGCTAATTTGGCCTCATTGATGACTAAAATGCCCTGGATGCTGTAGGCCCAAGTTTTTCCCAAGCTCGTAACTAATCAAAATCTCATTTTCTTAAGTTGGCACGAATCCTGCTCTATGGTTCCCGAGAGAACGGTGGGTTTACTCAAGGATGAGTACCTGTAAGAAACGGAAGTCCCCCCGGTCTCGCCATGGAATGGCCTTCGATTTTAAAGGAATTAAGATCGAATTAACATCAAGGATGAGAATCACTTTTAAGGAGAGCTTTATGGAAAAAGCAACAATCGAACACTTCAAGAACCTCTTCATGGAAATCCTTTCTGAAGAAGAAATCTTTGAAGGCAAACTCTCGCCGGTGAGCCTTGAAGGTGATGAAGTAGACATTGTTTCTGTTGAGAAAGAAAACCAAATGGATTTCCGCCTCAAAGCAAGAAATGCTGTGTATCTAAAGAAAGTACGCAAGTCTCTTCAGAAAATTGAAGATGGAACTTTTGGCGAGTGCGAAGAGTGCGGCGCCGAAATTACTCATAACCGTCTACTAGCTCGTCCGACTGCTGACCTTTGCATTCACTGTAAAGAAGCTGAGGAAAAAGAAGAGAATCAACTGGTTCACCGTAACCGTGATTCATTGAAGAACGGCCGTGTTCTTCCAATCGAGCACCTTGAGCGCGGTTATAACAAAGATGAAACATCGACTTCTGATTTCCACGTCACACACATGGATTATCAGGACATCGTGAACTAAGTAATTGGGGATTTTGTTTTGTTGAAAAAGGCCTTCGAATGAAGGCCTTTTTTTTATTTTGATTAAACGATGAACTGAGAAAGTTCCTGAACTAAAGACTGAGAACGAGAAACAAACTTCTCTTTGTCCTCAGAAGTCAGACCTTCTGATGAAAGACTAGCAAGATCCTGAACGTGATGAACGATCTTCTCAGCTAGTTCTTTCTTCTCACCCTTTTCCCAAATCTTAAGTGCGTTCTTAATCAGGGTATTGCGAGGGTTTACCACCAAGGTCTTCTTCACTGGCATGCTGAACGCGCTGTTACCCATCGACTTAGTCATCTGCTGGAAGCGCTTCATTTGCTCATCAACTTTGAAGTAGGCCGATGAAGAAGCGTTTTTAAGGCTCTTCACGTCCACATCCAACGTCATTTCTTTTTCTTTATTGTCGCCAACCAGAACTTGCTTAAAGAAGTCCTTGATCTTGATGTCATCAGCATGGGTGTCAGTTGCTTCAAGAAGGTTTTCGATCTCAGAATCAATTGAAGCGAACTTGAAAGTCTGCTCGCCGACTTTCTTCATCTCACAGTGCTGCATGAAGTGCGGATCAATGTATTGATCTGTCTCAAGGACCTGAATGCCTTCGGCCTGAAGTTGTTTACGAAGAGACTCATCACTTAGGTTCTTCTCAAAGTAAACGTACTTATCTTTAAGCTTCTCTTTGTACGCTTCCGGAACTGATGCCTGATAGTCTTCAAGTGTCACAAGTTTTCCGTCTGTGTTTTTAAACAGCACGAATTTTCTCATCACTTCATCAAACTTCTCATCCTGCATACAACCGTATTTTACAAAAAGACCGATATCTTCCCAGGCCTTCTCATAACGTTCACGATCAGAGTTAAAGAGCTTCTTAAGTGACTCAGAAACTTTCTTGATGATGTAGTTCGAGATCTTCTTGATGTTCGGATCACCTTGAAGTGATGAACGCGAAACGTTTAGCGGAATATCCACTGAATCAATGGCACCTTTTAAAAGCCCCAAGAAATCAGGCACAATGTTTTTCACGCTGTCTGAAACGAATACTTGTTTCGAGTAAAGCTGAATACCATTTTCCTGAATCGGCTTACTTTGATTCAGCTTGGGGAAGAACAACACACCTTGAAGTGTGAACGGGTGATCAACATTTAAGTGTAACCAGAATAGCGGCTCTGGATCCATTGGGAACATCTTACGGTAGAACTCTTTGTAGTCCTCATCCTTAAGTGTGGTCGGATCTTTTTTCCAAAGGGGAGTTGTCTCGTTAATGATTTCTTCTGTTGCTTCTTTATTTGATAGATCCATAAGACCAATCGGATAAGGCATGAATGAACAGTAACGAGTCAGTGTTTCATTGAATTTCCATTTATCCAAGAAATCCAATGAGTCTTCTGCGATATGAAGCGTGATAGTAGTTCCCACTTCTGATTTCGTTGACTCAGAGAACTCATATTCAGTATCTCCGAGACAAGTCCATTTAGTTGGTTTTGAACCCGGCTGCATAGAAAGAGATTCAACTTCAACTTTTGCGGCAACCATGAAGGCCGAGTAGAAACCCAGACCGAACTTACCAATGATTTCGTCCTTGGCAGTGTTGTTGCCCATGGTTTTCATTTTCTGAACGAATTCTTCCGCGCCAGAGAAGGCGAGTTGAGCGATGTATTTTTCAACTTCACTTTCATTCATCCCAAGACCGTTATCTGAAATGGTAATGGTCTTGGCTTCTTTATTGAGAAGAATTGAAACTTTACCGGCCGGTGTCTCATGACCCTCTGAACGGGCCAGGGTCGATCTTTTGGTGATCGCGTCACAAGCGTTAGAAACTAGCTCACGAATAAAAATATCGTGCTCTGAGTAAAGCCACTTCTTGATAATGGGGAAAATGTCATTTGTTTTTACTGAAATCGAGCCTTTACGGGTTGTCATACTCTCTCCAATAGTGGTGTCATATTGTCGTCTATTCAATAGGTTTAAGAAGTCATACAAAATATGGGTTCATACAGATTAACGTCAAGGGTTTGAAACGAAATTATGTCGAACGAAATCATGCCACTTAATATTCTCGCTACCGGTGGCACCATCGAGAAAATTTACGACGAGTTTGAAGGCTCTCTTCAAAATCGCGATACGATTGTAAAAAATAAAATTCTTCAGAAGCTGCGCCTGCCTTATACCGACATTACGGTGAAACAGATCATGTCGAAAGACTCACTGTATATGGATGAGAACGATCGCGCGTTTATCCTGAATTCCATCAAGGCCCACGAGAAGGGTGGCCATCCAATCGTGATTCTTCACGGTACGGACACGATGGATCTTACATCTCGTTACTGCTTTGAACATTACCCAGAGGTGACGGTTCCGGTGGTTTTCACTGGTGCCATGAAGCCCCTTGGATTTGATGATTCAGACGCCGCTCAGAATGTAATCGAGGCGATTTTCGCCGCTCGTATTTTGCAGCCAGGTTACTACGTCACATTTCATGGAAAACTCTTTATCGTCCCTAAATTTAGAAAAGATAAAAGTCGCGGAACTTTTGAGGAGATTGAATGAAAACATTATTGTTTGCTCTGACACTTCTTTCAGCTAACGCTTTTGCATGGGGACCAACTGGCCACCGAGTGGTGGGACAGGTCGCAGAAAGACATCTTACGGTAGATGTTCACTACAAGATTTTTCAACTCTTGGGTGGGCAGTCACTTGCTCGAGTAGCGAACTGGCCGGATGAAATTAAGTCTGAACCACAGACTTATTCTCATACCTACAACTGGCACTACACGGATTGGGCAGATGAAATGCACAATCACGATGAGACAAACTCATCAGGAAAACTCATCACTTCACTTCGTGAGCAAATTGCCGTTCTAAAAGATCCGGCCGCTGCTCAGGAGAAAAAAGTCTTCGCGATTAAATTCATCACTCACTTAATGGGTGATCTTCACCAGCCACTTCACGTGGGCAATGGTGTCGATCGTGGGGGTAACTACTGTAAGGTGGTTTTCCAAGGTCAATCAATGAACCTTCACGCTCTTTGGGATGAAGGGATGATTGATTTCACAAAACTTAGTTTCACTGAAATGGCGCAATTTGTTTCTCAAGGCCGTTCACTGGACAATATCGCCGCTTGGAAAAAAGGCGATCTTCTGGATTGGGCACAAGAATCTAAAACACTTCGTAACGAAATTTATCCGGATGAAGTGAACCGTTCTTCTGAACCAGGGGCCATGAAGTCCTATTGTAAAAAAGAGGCGACAGCTGAAGAGATTCCAAAGATCGGTTACGAGTATTCGTACAAGTTCGTGCCGGTGATGGAACAGCGTCTGTTTCAAGCAGGTATTCGCCTGGCGGCCGTTCTCAATGAGGCGCTTAAGTAGCCTAAAACAAGGCCTGCCCGCAAAAGCTGGCAATTTTAAATTCCGACCATCCTTTTCAAGAACTCTAACCCCTCTAAAAGAGGGGAGAGTTCCTGAAGATTCCCCCGGCAATCCTTTCTCCCCCGATAATAATTTTAAGAATTTAAGAAAATAGGTCCGATAGAACTATTGAGGTCTATGACCATGGATAAATTTAATTTCGGGAAGAAAATTTTAAGTCAGTTGATTGCGATGTCTTTATTGCTCGCAAGTTGTACGCCTGCAGATATGCCAACCTCAACTCGCTCAAATCAAATCGGCGAAACTTCAGGTGGTGTCTCTGGCGGTTCATGTACGGGAAACTGTGCGGGAACAACAACTGGTAGTACAACCTCAGGTGAAACTTCTCTTCCTCCGAAAGTTGAAATCCGTCACTTAATCGAACCAAATCTTTCGACAGACACAAGCTACTCAACTGGCACTGGTTTATCAGGTGGTGGTAGTTATGTGCGTAAGCTTTCTATTCCAAAAAACTTCGCTGGTCGTTTGTATGTAGCAGGTATCAATATCGGCACACTTTCTGATCGTCACGTAAGAGTGCGTTTCAAATTTGGTGTGGGCCGTGAGCCAGTTACGATTAGTGGTACTGTCACACAGGCACCTGGTATTACTCCGCAGACTTCTGTGAGTGTAATCGTGCTTGATTTACGTTCAGAACCTTTCCGCAATATTCGTCTTCCATATGATCTCTTCGACTATAACGAATATAATTTCGCCAATGGTGATACACCTGTTCAGGACAATCGAGATACAGGTCTTTATTGTCGTGGTCTTCGCGTTGAAGATGATCCGACTTTTCAGGGTGTGGGCGCGTGTGACGGTATTCAATCTAACTCAAGCCAACCTGATGAAGAGTGTCTTTATTCTTATGCAAAAATCCTGGACCAAGGTCTGGTAAAACAATCTGGTTCGGTAAAAGTTCCTATCACTCCATCACTTCCTCAGGTGAAGAGTGTGACTGGTAGTGCTTATTACCAGGATTACATGAGTCAGAAAATTCTTAAGCCACTTCCAGATACAATGCCAACAACTGCCACAAACATTGCTGGTACTTATAAATTCAGTGAAGCGGCCGTTCCTGTGAATTCTTCAGACTCATCGGCGATTACATTTACTTATCCAACAAGCATCTGGGACCCAGTAACAATTCTTGGAAGCCAGTATTATTATCGTGGTCCTTATCGTTTGGTTAACTCTGGTGAATGGCAGTTTAAGTTCGCCAAGCTGGATGGCCCGAAACGTCTCTTCAAAGAGAACTCTTGGGTGGATTATCCGATCTATATGACAAGTCCTCTTCCGGACGATAGTCAGACAGCTCCGGTTCAGAACAAGATTTATTACAACTCATATATGTTCCCGCTAGCGACGAAACTTGATTTGACAGCAAATGTGGCCCACCTTGCTTCAAATGATGTGGAAGGTATTCGTACTGAACAGGGTCTTTCGGTTGCCGGTAAAACATTATGGATGGATGGTTCGAACGCTCGTGCTCAAAGCCGTAACACTGATCTCGAGCACATCGGTTCATGTAACGTTTCTTCTACAATTGAAATTATCGCGAAAGATGACAACGCTAACGACTACATCATCGCAGTTGCAAATGATGTAAAACTTCAACTGGTTCGTCCGACTCAATATCGTACTGATACTGGTAACGAAGTTCTTTATACAAACTTCAAGAGCTGTTCTTCAAACGCTGGTTGTGGAAGCTCTGAATGTTGTTTTAACAATCGTTGTTGGGACCAGTCACTTGTTTCTCAATGTTTTGATTCTTCAAGCACACAAGGCAACCGACCAATTGGCGACAGTTGTTCAACAGATCTTGAATGTTCAAGCTTATGTTGTAACCGTACTTCAGGTCAGTGTGCTCCTCACAATACGATCATCACACCGGCCGTTCTGTGCAGTAAACCAATCGGGGATTATTGTATAGCGAAGGAATGGTGTCAGAAATCTCCGGTCGTTAAGTGTCTGGTGGTGAAAACCGGTACAGATACTTCAGGTAATGTAACTTGCCGTCAGCACTGTTATAACACCATGGAGTACGGTGATTGTAAGAACGGAACTTGTACGCCGCCAGTTCAGGAAACGATCCCAACATTTGATCCAAATGCTGAGGATGCCTGTGATAACGCCGTGCCTGCGCCAAACTTTTAATCATTGATCCAAGCTCCTCAAAGAGGCATAATAAGACCGTCTAAGGAGACCATTTATGTCTTTACCGGAGCTCGCAGACTGCGTTCTCGATCACATCGCTATCGCTGTAAAAAGCATTCCAACTGCTAAAAAAGTATATGAAGATATGGGGCTTAAATTCGCCCCGGAAATCGAAGAAGTAAAAGATCAAAAGGTCTTCACTGCCTTTGCTCACGTTGATACCAACGCTCACATTGAGCTTCTTCAACCAACATCTGAAGAAAGCACGATTCATAAATTTATCGAAACCAAGGGCGAGGGGATTCATCACCTGTGCTTTAAGGTTCCTGATGTAAAGGCCAAGACTGCTGAGCTTACGGCCAAGGGTTACAAGTTTATTTATCCTGAGCCAAGAATTGGCGCAGGCGGATGCTTAGTTAATTTCATGCACCCTAAATCAACTGGTGGTGTTTTAATCGAGTTATCTCAGAGGCCAGAATGAATCAGGTTCAATTCCAAGCTCCACCACTATCAAAGATCAATAAAGTCATTTTGATTATGACGGGTGCTTGTTTCCTAGGTGCTTCAATCCTTAAGGCCATCGGTGCTTTTTCACTGGTGGGAATACTAGGTCTTTCAGGAAGTGGTCTGTTCAGTGGATTAGTTTATCAGCTTGTGACTTACCCATTTGTTGAAGTGAACTTCATGAGTTTTCTTTTTAACTCACTTGTTGTTTGGTTTATCGGTTCAGAATTAGAGTCTCAGTGGGGACAAAAAATTTATCTTCGCTTTTTACTTTTAACTGTCTTGGGTGTGGGGCTGATTTATACCCTGATTAGTCTTTTGTTCTTCTTTGGCACTCCAGTGTACTTCTCAAGTCTTCATGGTCTCACAGGCATTAACTTTGCCCTTCTTATGGCCTATGCCATGATTTATCCGGATCGACACATGTCCCTCATGATGATCTTCCCGATGAAGGCCCGCACTTTCTGCCTTATTCTTGCCGGAATTGAAGCTTATATGGCCTTTTTCTCGGGCTCCATGAGTTCGTGGGCGCATCTTTTGGCCATGGGGATCAGTTATTTAATTATCCATTTCCAGTCTCGTCCGCTGATCCGGAAAGTGCTAAATGCCTCTTTCCAGTCTAAGCCGAAGCGTAAAAATCACCTTTACGTGGTCAAAGATGAGGACCAGAAGCCACCAAAATACTGGCAATAAAATTGGTGCAGCATGTTACCGCTTGCTTAGTTTGAAGTGGAGTGGTACAAAGAATTTCGTTTTAAAAGTGAGGACTTATGAAATTGAGACTAGCTCTTGAAGAAAAACTATTAGACGTACGTGTACGTGACCGTCTTCTTGCTGAAGGCAAAATCACGAAAGAAGACGTGAAAAAATATCTAGATAACTTATCTGACGAGACAAAGAACGCTGTTCCTCTTGATCACGAAGAAGCTAAGAACATCCAGTAATTTTCTAATCTAAGAAATTATATTGAAGAAAGTCCCGGCGAAAGCTGGGATTTTTTTTATCTATTATTGGACAACAAAGCCCGAGAAGTAGATTTGCTTCACTACTGGCTGACCAAGTTTCGCATTCACTGCTTTCTTAATCTTATTCTCTAAAAGAATTTTCCCAGTCACAGAATCAAGTTCGTCCGGCTCAAGATGAGAGGCAATTTCAATCAGAATGTCTTTGAAGATATGTTCATTGGCCTTGATAAGTTCTTTCTGATCTTCATGAAACGGAAGAACGTTCATTTCCAGATCTAAGTAACGAAGGCGAGTACTGCGCGAGTGAAGGTTCACTACGAACTTTTTAATCGGTACCGGTTGGATCTGTGAAGACTCCAAAGCATCCGTCTTCATTTTCTCCGCCTCTGCTGCCTGATTAGTTGGCTCAGGTTTAATCATATTGTGGGAATAGAACACTAAACCAGCGCCGGCCACTACGATGACGAGATTAAGAATGATGAGGATCTTTTGAACCATGGACTAATGATAACACGCGTCCGAGAAAAAGAAAGGGGCCCGAAGGCCCCAATCTATTAAAGATATTTGTCTAGTTGTAGCGGAGTGTATGGAAGATCTAGGTCAGTAGCAACTTGTTCGTAAACCAGTTTACCTTTGTAGATGTTCACACCAAGACGAAGCGGCTTATCTTTCATGATAGCGCGATCAACACCGTCTTTAGCGATCATACGAGCGTACTTAAGAGTAACGTTTGTAAGAGCGAATGTAGAAGTACGAGCAACAGCACCTGGCATGTTGGCCACACAGTAGTGAACTACGCCATCAACTACGAAAGTTGGATTTTCGTGAGTAGTTGCCTTACAAGTTTCAATACATCCACCTTGGTCAACAGCGATATCTACAACCACTGAACCCTTAGACATTTTAGAGATCATGTCACGAGTAACTAGCTTAGGAGCTTTAGCACCTGGAACTAGAACTGCACCGATAACTAGGTCTGAAGCAAGAACTGCTTCTTCGATGTTCTGTGAGTTAGAGAAGATAGTGTTAACTTTGTTTTCGAAAAGTTGATCAAGTTCAGCAAGACGCTTAGTTGATAGGTCGATAAGAGTAACATCTGCACCCATACCAACTGCCATCTGAGCAGCGTTTGTACCAGCGATACCACAACCGATGATTGTAACTTTCGCACGACGAACACCTGGAACGCCTCCAAGAAGAATACCTTTACCGCCTTTATCAAGCTGAAGGTAAGTAGCACCAACTTGAACTGACATACGACCAGCAACTTCTGACATAGGAACTAGAAGTGGAAGAGAGTTGTCTTCAAGTTGAATTGTTTCGTAAGCGATACAAGTCGCACCAGACTTCATTAGACCTTCAGTTTGCGGCTTATCAGCAGCAAGGTGAAGATACGTATAAAGAATGTGGTGAGGCTTAAGAAGAGCGATCTCATTTGGTTGAGGCTCTTTAACTTTAATGATCATTTCACCGATTGCGAATGCATCTTCAAGAGTCGGAACGATTTTAGCACCGGCCTTGATATATTCTTCATCCGTAATGCCGATACCCATACCAGCATTGTGTTGAACGTAAACTTCGTGGCCGTCTTGAACTAGTTGACGTGCACCACTTGGAGTAAGACCAACGCGGTTTTCATTGTTTTTAATTTCCTTAGGAACTGCAATTTTCATCAGGGACTCCCTTAATAGTTAGCAGGACAAAATAGCGATTTAAAGTTCCGCCCATCTTACACGGTTTTTAGGCGTTAGAATAGAGGAAGGACTGGCCATCTATAGCAGGGAATGTATTTTTTACACCACGCTTCTTGAGCTGATAAACCAAATCCAGATAGTCCCATTCATGTCCCATGTGGGTTAGGACCGCGGTTTTTGGTTGAATCCTCTCGATATATTCCAAAGTCAGGTCGAAATGGAGATGGGTCGAGTGGGGATTGGGTCTTAAACAGTCTATGATTAATAATTCAAGCTTAGCGTCAGAAAGCCTCTTAAGGACCGCCTCCGGAACCTGGCGACAGTCCACCAGATAGGCCATTTTTTGATGAAGAATTCCTAATGTGTCTTCATGACCGTGAGGAAGTGAGAAGAATTCAAATGGCTCATCAACAATGCTCTCAGGGCCTGCCTGTGTGATTTTCAAATCAAGCAGAGGAATGCCTCCACCTAAGATCGCCTTACCGGAAAAGTAATTATCGCGATCGAAGATATAAGGAAATTTCCGTTTAAGATCTTTGGCGGCAGATGCATCAGTGAAAACCGGCAAAGGTTCACTGCGCTTAAAACCATAAGGGCGTAAGTCATCCATGCCATGAGTATGGTCAGCATGATCGTGCGTGATGATGATGGCATCAAGCGCATCGGTTTTGTTTCGCAGTAGCTGAGTGCGCAGATCAGGTGAAGCATCAATCAGAATCTTTTTCTGACTCGAAGACTCGATCAAAGCTGACGTGCGAAACCGTTTATTCCTAAGCTCTGTTGATTTGCAAACCTTGCAGTTGCAACCTAAAATAGGAACTCCTGTGCTTGTTCCTGAGCCTAATATCGTGATCTTGTTCATCACCGAGGATGTTACTATGAAGTTGATGTTTCCGCTACTCTTGCTCGCCTTGCTTTTCAATGGCTGTGCTTCCCGAAAAAAAGAAGAGTCACTGGCCGACAGTATTAATCTTGATGTCGAAGAAGTGAAACTTGATAACGGCATGACGGCGTTGATTGTTAATAATCCAAAGCTTCCCATCTTCTCACTTTATTTCTTCTATAAAGTTGGTGGAAAAAACGAAGTGCCAGGTATCACAGGTGCGTCTCACTTTCTTGAACACATGATGTTCAAAGGTGCTAAAAAATTTGGCAAGAACACGCTTGATTTCATCATCGAAGGCAGTGGTGGTTCAACCAACGCTTACACTACAAACGATCAGACTGTTTACTACGAAAATCTTCCTTCCTCAGAACTTAATATGATCCTCGATATCGAAGCGGATCGTATGGAGAACCTGACGCTGGATGAAGATGATTTCAATAAAGAGCGCGCAGTTGTTCTTGAAGAACGTAAAATGCGTTACGAGAATTCTCCTCGCGGACAACTTTATCAGTTGATGATGTCTTCACTATTTGCCGGCACGCCTTACGGCCGTCCGGTGATTGGTGACATTCCCGACATCAAATCTGTGACTCGTGAACAGATGCACGCTTACTTCAAACGCTTCTATGCTCCAAACAACGTTGCCCTTATTCTTGTAGGTGATGTTGATACAAGCAAAGCGAAGAAAATGATTGAAGAGAAGTTTGGAAAAATTCCTTCTTCTAAAACTGTGACTGAGGCCCATGCTTCTCTTAAAGACGAAGAGTTCCAGCCAAAGTTAACTGAATCAAAAGTTGTGAATCAAAAGGGTGAAGCACCAAATCCAATGTTCATGCTTTCGTACGCAACTTATAAGATTGGCCATCCAAAAGGTTATGCTTTGGACGTTCTTTCTTCGATCCTTGGATCAGGTAAGAGTTCGGCACTAATCAATGAATACATTTTGATCAACCGTCCGGTGGCAACATCAATGTATGCGGCCCACCAGCAGCTTGAGAAAGCGGGCTTTTTCTTCATCGGAGGAGAGCTTGTTCGTGGTGTGAAGCTTGAAGAGTTCCGTGCGGATCTTCAGAAGAAACTTCACGGTTTCTGTGAATCAGAAATCACTCCTAGAAGCATTCAAAAAATTAAGAACAACTATCTTGTAGATCTATATGCGGGTCTTGATACCAATGCTGGTCTTGCCGGTTTTTTAGGTGATCGTCAGCAGTTATTGGGAGACTGGAGATTCTATAAAGAAGAACTGAGAAACTATGAGAAGGTGACAGTTGAAGACGTGAAGAGCGCTTGTCACGAGACCTTCTCGAAGAAGAATGTTTTTGTCTCAGTTTGGAATCAGCATAAGTAGGAATGAATATGAAATATCTATTAGTCGGTTTATTAGTTGCCTCAAGTGCCTTTGCTAAAGACTCTTTCCTTGATTCGGTAAAACGAATGAAGTGGGGAGACTTGGATGTGGTCTGGATCAAAGACGACCATTTCCCGAAGTTTACCGCTTCGATTTATTTCCAGGACGGCGCTCTTAATGATTCATTCCCTGGCGTGACTCAATCGACTTTCGATCAGATCGCGGCCGGAACTAAGACCCAGAACCAAAGAGAGATCGCAGAATACTTCGATTTCTATGGTGCGAATCTTCGTCACTCAGTAACTCACGAATACTCAGTATATAGCGTGCAGGCCCTGACAAAAGACATTAAACCAGTGATGGGGAAGGTATGTGAGATCTTTAGCGATGCTCAATATCCTAAGAATGAACTTAATTCCTACATCAGCCGTTCAAAGAGTAACCTGAAGAACCTTGTGACTTCACACGCTGCTTTGGCAGATAGAATTTTCAGACGTGTTTCTCTGGATGAGACGGTTTATTCTCAGCCAGTCGAAGGCACGATCGCGAGCTTTGATAAATTAAACTCTGAGCTATTAAAAAGTCGTCTGGCGACACTTAATAAGACGAAGAAAGTTTTATACCTAGCGGGCCCGGAGGAAGTGAAAGATATCCGTGACGTTATTGAAAAAAACTGTCGCTGGAAAAACGAAACGAAATCAACGCCGATTACTTTGAAGAAACCTTCATCACAGTCAGCGATCTATCTGGTAGAAGTTCCAAACGCTAACCAGGCCCAGATTCGCATTGGCCGTTATATGACGAACCAGGAATTCGCGAAGAAGTATGATCAGTTTGGTTTTATGGCCGGCTTCATGGGCGGTGGTTTCACTTCTAAACTTGTGCAAGAACTACGTGTGAAAAGAGGTCTGACTTATTCGGCGGGAGCGTATGTGTCTCTTCAAAGAGATTATGGCCGCGCAGGAGTGATGACTTTCTCAAAGAATGAAACAACCGCTGATGCCATCGGTATCATCCGTGATGTTTTCGCCGATGTTGCCCAAGGTAAGTTTGAAGAAAAAGAATTTCAACATCAGAAAAATCACCAAATCGGTGGATATGCTTTTGGTTTCGAAGAAACGAATGCTTTCCTCGGTCAGTTAATGCTTCTTGATCACCAGGGCAGAGAGTTTAAAGATCTTGTAAATTTCCCGACAACAATCAGTAAACTGACTCCATCAGAACTTTCTCAAGCTGATTTTGAGGCGTTCCCTTGGGAGAGACTTACAATTGTAGTGGTAGGGGACAAGAGTCTGGCGAAGAGCCTATCGCGCATTCGCCCGGTGAAGATCCTGAATTACGAAGATTATCTCTAGATTAAGTTTGGTCCTGGGAGCTGGCGTTCATTTCAACGACGGCCCCAGGATAAATCACGAGACGCCCTGATTTAATAGATCCTGTTACAACCGCACTTGAACGAATCGAAACCAATCCCGAACATTCAATATCACCTTCAACCTGACCGAAGATTTCAAGATCGATGGCCTTGATTTTGCCTTTTACGAAACTTCCACGCTCGAGCACCAGTTTCCCAGTGTCTTTGATTTCAATGCTGCCTTCGATACTTGAATTGATGATGGCGTCGCCGGCAAGAATGATGTCACCGTTGATACGAGTCTTGGCACCAAAAACGTTATAATGAAAATCTTTGAAGTCTTGATCATTGATCACGATTTGGCCCCTACTTTAAATGACTCTGTCTCACGAATGAGGAGAAGGTCGCCTTCACGATTAAAAATGTAGATCACAAACTTAACCGATTGGCCGGTAAGTTGGGTCCTGAATTCTGCATTTGTTGGACGTAGGCGAGACACCGAGAACGGTTCACCCGTTGAATATTTAATCCCTTGAGTGATAAGAGCGTTCGCTCTTTCCGGATAGGCCATAAGTCCATTTTCAGACATCATGAACACCAACACGTGACCGGTCACTTTTGTTTCCGGAGAAGCACTCATGATCACAAATTTAAATGAAACTTTGCCCGCTTCCTGTACCATCGAAAATTGATCGAGGTTCACTTTGTTTTGACTTAGAAGGTTCTGCATCCCATAGGGCTTTTTGATCGCCATGAGATAAGGGTCTTCCGGAGTCGCAGTCGCCGGTTGGCCTGAAAGCTTCTCGGCCAATTGATTGTTACTTTCCTGAAGGGATTTGATCTCTGCTTGAAGCTCGGCCACTTTACTGTCTTCCGCCGGCAGAACTTCCGGAAGAGTGGGAGTTGGGACGTGCTTAATTCTACTTCCAAGACCCCAGCTGAAAATCAGCAGAAACGAGGCCACCAGAACTACTGGTACAACGACAAAAAGTGTTTTGATGAATCTTTTAGTGAGGCGGAAGTATTTTGGGGGAAGGGGAGCATCGTAGATAACGATCGCGACCTCATCCCCATTTTTTTGAATGAATTCCTTCATGAGTCCTATTCTTTAAAGAAACGCTTAGAAGGAGTGAAGGAGGCGACGCTTTTTGAATCCACTGCCGACCATAGTTCACCCACGATTTTCCAGTCGTAGTTATTATCTTTCTGAAGATATAGGGTCTTTTTACCAATGTCATTAATTACTGGCGAACGGTAGTCTTGTTGTAAATGAACAACCGCATAATCTTCGTTGGCCATGATTGAAATGAAGTCCAATTTGATCTCAGGAGAGTCCGCACGAGAGAAAACGGCCTTTTTATAGTTTTTGTAACCGTTGTATCCACCGTGTTTCTTATCGTAGAAGCGCTCTTTATCGTAACTATTGATGTAGTTATCGAAGTCTTTAGTCTTCCAGGCAGTTGCCCACTTTTGAACCGCATCGTTGATGTCTTTACGGTTTCTTTCCCAAGTTGTTTTTGAAAGGAAGTGAACGTCTTGAACCACGATGATCGGAGTGTTGTTAAGTTCGATGAATTGAGAGATGTCTTTTAGATCTTGGTTCTGAACAACGACGCAGCCTCTTGAGTCCAGACCCTTAGAGATGCGGTTATCGTCATCAGTAGAGTGAAGCCAGATTCCTCCGCCAGTTTTCTTAGCACGCTCATCGATAAAGTTCGGGTAGTCCATCGGGAAAGCACCACTGCCGTAAATCTTGGCGTAGTTTCCGTGGCGACGGAAAAGTTCATCTTTCGAGTAGAAGTCATAGATCGTGTAGATCCCTTCTGGAGTTTTGTGATCCCCGTTGCTCGCCTTATCACCTTTTGTCTTACCAGTGGCCATATTAAAGGTCTTCACTAGTCTTGGTTCAGTGGCAGCGTTCTCATAAATATGAAGTTTATGAGTGGCCTTTTCCACTAAGATCACGTGGTGGGCGAACTTATCGTCCATCATCATAATGTTAGAGGGATAAAAGATATCCTGGGCCTTGGCCAGACCGACAGAAATAGTCAACATCATCAAAGTAATGAATTTAAAATTTTTCAAGAATCCTCCACAGAGACAATTCGATTGTATTATGAGCCAAAAAAGGACGCAATAAAGATATCTATTAGGAGCAGCAATCTTTGCCCCCTCGGAGACTGGGGAACCCATAAGATATGATGGAATGTAGAAGGTAAAGCATAATGACCTACTATTTCATCAGCGGGGCCCCGGAGAAACTCAGAGAATTTCTGAATCGGTTTCCTATGCTCTCCGACGCCGTTGAAGTTAAGACCAATGAACAGATTCTCAGCGAAGAAGGTAGTAAGGACATTTTTTATTTCGTAGATTTGCATTCACTACCTGTAGTTAAGCAAGCTCTGGTGTTCTATATCCGCGAGAAAATCCCGGCCGCAAAGTTGATCTATGTGACCGGAGATGAGAATGCTTCAGACTTAAAAAACCATCAAAAGTCTCCGATTGGTGGAGACGCCTATGTTCCATTTGAAATCAATGCCTCTGAGTTGAACGCAATAGTTGAGTCTCTGGCGTTGAAACCTCCTGCGCTTCCTAAGGTCGCTCCGGTGAAATTAAGTCGCCTGGATATGAAGACCCAATTTGATGATCTTGAAAAACTCGATGCCATGAAAGGCCATCCGGTGAGTGTCCAGGTTGATGATGTCTTTAAGAGCATCATTAAAACCGCCGCCAAAAAGCCATTGTGGCAGAGTGCTGAAGCTTTAATTAAACCAGTTGAAAATAATGATTCGGGAGAAGAACCCATGAGTACGAAAGACCAAGAACTGTCATTCGATGACGGTGAGCTTGAGATCAGTATTGGAGACGAGGAAATCTCCTCGGCGCCGGCTGATGATGGTCTGGATTTAAGTCTGGCAGAAGAGGACAGTCTCTCATTAAGTGACGGATCAGATGATCTGAACCTTGCTGAATCCTCTGATCAAGAGCAGTTTGGAGATCTTTCTTTGGACACTGAAGAAGGCGAGGAGCTTTCCCTTGGTGAAGAAGAAGAGGGCGAAGAACTGTCACTCGGCGATGATGAAGGTGAGGAACTTTCTCTTGGTGATGAAGAGCCATTGGAAAATATCGGTGAACTTTCTTTTGATGAAGAAATTCCTGCATTGGGTGAATTGAGCCTTGCCGAGGAACCCGCTGCAGATGATTTGAGTCTTAGCGGTGACGTTGGTCTGGATCTCGGTGATGATGATCTCTCGTTGAATCTAGGTGATGAAGATGCTTCGCTTGATCTCTCTGGCAATGATGAACCTTCTCTCTCTCTAGATGATGGCGAGATGTCGGACGACGCCATGGCGAAGTTAAAAGAAATCGACGCCATCATGGATTACGATGCCTCACAGGTCGCGATCCGTGCCAATCCACTTCAGGAGCTGGAATCATCAATCGATGAGCCGCTGGTTTCCGACGATATCAATCTTGATAACATCAACTTTTCTTCTGACGAGGTCGGCCTTGAACCAGAAGAGGAAGAGATTGAAGAAAAACCAAAGAAAAAGAAACGCGAGCCTGCTCCACGAGAGGCCCGTGATCTTGGTCAGGATTTAAAGGAAATCTCTGGAGCTTATTCAGGGGAAATGGAGCGCATGCAGGCCACCATTTCAAACCTCCGTTCTGATCGTGAAGAGCTACTAGCAAAGATTCAGAAGCTTGAAGAGGACAAAGTGCTCCAAAGCCGCCAGAGTCTTTCACTTCGCGCCGAACTTGATGAGAAGAAAATTGAACTAACGATCATCCGTAAGAAGTTAAACGAAGAGATCAATGAGCTCAAAGACAGACTGAAGCTCTTTGATGAGAAAAGACTCATCATTGAAGAGAAGAATAGAATTCTTGCGCAAGAGCTTGATAAAGCTGCGCAAAAGAATAAAATTGATGTGAAAAAAGTGCAAATGCGCGAAAGAGAACTGGAACAACGTCTGGAGCTCTTGAAGGCAGATGCAGAAACTCAAATCAGACACCGCGACCTGAAGATCTTGGAGCTTAAGCGTAAGATTGATGCTATGGAGTTTGATATGGAGTCCATCTCAACGCAAGAGAAGCGTTCTGTGGAAAGCCGATTTGAGTTGGAAGATAAATTAGAAAAGGCCATCAAGACTCTTCGAAATGCTATTACAGTCCTCGAAGATGAAACTGATCGCACCAATGCATTGGATGCATTGAAGAAAAACATAGACATGTAATGAACAAAAAAGAAGATCAGTTAGAAATTCTGGCCATTGGTTTAGACTCGTTTTCGATCGAGGCAATCAAGAAGTCCCTGAAAGAGAACAAGCTGAAGTATCACATCAGCTTCCTTCAGGACGTCGCCGATTTAACTGGCTTCGCCAAGAGAAATGCTGCTCAGGCAGTGTTCTTCTATTCTAACCGCCAAAGCCAAAAGACCGTGGACGACATCCGCCGGATTCACCAGTTGATTCCTCGCGCTGCCATTACACTTCTTTCACCACGTGCCGAACAAAGCGGGATCGTAGGCGCTTTCCGTGCGGGCCTTTTTGATTTCCTCACTCTTCCTATTGATCAACATGAAATGCGCACAGTAATTTACCGCTTAAAACTTCATGGTGCCATCCAAAGTGGCCAGTGGAACCCAGAGCGCGCAGTTCTGCACTTGTTTTCACGTCCGGAGAGCTTCACTGCCATTCGTGATGTGGCCGCGGGCCTTGATCAATACATGGGCCTTTTCTTTGAAGTAGAGAAGGAGATTCACTTCACTTCGAGTCTCAAAATCATTACCTCACTTCAACAAAAGCTAAAACTCACTGAACATCAGTTGAAACGCATTAAGCGCTTCCTCTTTGATGATACAGGACTTATCTTTGGCCTTCGTTTTGTGAATGACCGCTTCTACTTCCTAGTTAAAAGAGGAGACGGCCAACTTTCATACCTCGTGGCCCGAAATATTTCAGAATATTCAATCAAAGACATCCTCAGTGATTATCTTTCAAACGTTCTGAAAACTTCTCTCTCAATTCTCGCCGAGTCTCGCAAGCGCGAGGCCATGCGTATGCTTTCACTTACAGACGAAGTCACCGGTCTTTTCAATCAGCGTAAGCTCATCGAAGACCTTGAGCTCTATATTGCTCGCTACCAGCACGATAAAATGGGCTTTAGCCTCCTGTTTGTTGATATCGATTACTTCAAAAACGTGAACGATCAGTTTGGCCACGTGGTTGGCAGCCAACTCTTAATCGATATGGCCGCTATTTTAAAAGGTCAGCTTCGCTCTTCCGATCTCGTCTACCGTTACGGCGGAGATGAATTCATCGTCCTACTTCCACGCACGAGTGTCGAAGAAACGAAGAAGATTGCCCTTCGTGTTTCTGAAGCAGTTAAAAACGCGGAATTCGTTGTCGATAATGACAAAAAATATCGCCTCTCACTTTCTATCGGTGTGGCCGAATTCCCAACTGATGCAACTAGCGCCAAGTCCATCATCGATTTCGCAGATAAGATGATGTACATGTCTAAGAAGTCAGGTCGCGGGAAAGTTTTCCACGTTACCGAGGTTGTGGCCTAGTCATTAGCTGTCTGATCTTTTGACTCATTTCATCTTCTCGTCGAGAAAGACCTTCTAAAACGCCGGCATAGTCAGCATCGTTTCGGTTCTGGCTCAATTTGAATTTTCCCTCGATATTATCAATCGAAATTTCAATCCCAACGATCGCTTTTGAGAGTTGCTCTCCTCTTAGGTCTTCCGGAACATACATGTCCCATTTTTCTTCATACTGCTGATTCATATGATCATTCGAGAAATTGAGAATTTTGAGAATGCCTTTATTGTCTTCGATGAGTTTAAGATTTCCATCAATGTGAACAACAGCATAGTTCCAAGTCGGTACATCGTTTTTGGCATACCAACTTGAATTAATATAAGTCTGAGGCCCATTGAAAACCACCTTAACTTTTTCACCTAGTTTTA
Source organism: Peredibacter starrii (assembly GCF_034259205.1). Lineage (GTDB taxonomy): Bacteria > Bdellovibrionota > Bacteriovoracia > Bacteriovoracales > Bacteriovoracaceae > Peredibacter > Peredibacter starrii. The sequence goes on from NZ_CP139487.1 coordinate 1,130,748, forward strand.
ATTGATTCCTCCTGGCCATGTGGCCCACGAGTTTATTTCCCTCTCGATAGAGTGGAAGATGACCAACCTCTTCTCCGGTAATGAGAGTGGCAAAAGGGTACTGATCAATAAGGGAGTTCAACTCATCTATATTGTCGTTAATAAAATGCTTTGGATTATACATAGTTAAAGTCTTATCACTTTCGCCAGCGGAAGTAACTTTTTTAATAGTTGACATGTCCGTATATTTTCCGTATTGTTTCTAGCATGAGACTAAATCATCTTGCAAATAAAATTTTACTGAGTGATACGAAAAAGTTGGCCGGAGCTGAGAGAGAAGCCACTGTGAAACTTCTTCATCACTTAAAAGAAATAGATAAGAGAAAGCTTTACTGCGATTTAAAGCACTCTTCCTTATTCGCGTACTGTGTTCATGAATTAGGTTACTCAGAAGGTGCGGCCCATAGACGAATCGTGGCAGCACGTGCTCTGGCGGAGATGCCAGAAATTGAAAAGAAAATCGAAGATGGAAGCTTGAATCTCACAAATATTTCATTGGTGAATCAATTTATTGATGATCCTATTCAAAAACGTGAAGTCTTTAAAGAAATTGAAAATTTAACTAAGAATGAATGCGAACAAAAATTGTTCGAGATAACCGGCAAAGAAGAAAAACCAAAAGATAAAAAGAAGCGCATTTCAAAGAATAAAATCCAAGTCGCGTTTGTTCTGTCAGATGAAACGATGGAGTTGGTGGAACAACTCAAAAATCTTCTCGGAAAAGAAATGGAGATGGATCAGTTAATTCAGTTCATGGCAAAGAAGGCCATTGAATCAGTGGAAAAAACGAAGTTCAAACAAACAAAACCTCGCCAATCACTTTCGCCAGCGAAAGTAGGAAGAGCAATCCCGGCCTCGGTAAAACGAACAGTTTATGGGCGAGATAAGAAATGCACCAATTGCGGGACAACTCATAACTTGAATTATGACCACATCATTCCATATTCAATGGGAGGACCAAGTTCAGTCGAGAATTTAAGACTTTTATGTAGGGAGTGTAATCAGCGAGGACGAATAAAAGCGGGGCTCAGGGCCCCGCCGAAAACGATTAGGCTTTTTTAGAAACTTTCTTTGTGGCTTTTTTTGAGGCCTTGGCAACTTTTTTACGAACAGCTTTCTTCGTAGCGGGAACAGTTGCTTTTTTAGCTGGGGCCTTGGTCTTACGAGCAGACTTGATTAGCTTTTCAAGCTTAACTTGAAGAGCGTCGAGTTCTTTCTTGTGACCATCGAGAAACTTTTTAGCTTTCTTTTCGATATCGGCTCTTTCTTTTTTGAGCTTCTTCTTCACTTCTTGAAGATCTTTATTAACACGCTTACCAAGGTCGGTTTGTGCGTCCTTAACCATAAGGTTAAAGCTCGATTTAAGGTCGTTTACATTAACGTCGGCAATGAAAGTTTCAATGTTAGATTTGATCTCGTTGATCTTACCAATAACTTTGTTTTTTGCTTCTTCGTTCATATTTCCTCCCAGGTTCAAAATTGGTAGCTAATATTTTTGCTCATCGGCATACGGTAACCAAAACCAAAGCTTTTTGCCTTCACTTTTAAGATCGGGCAGAACTGAGCTCTTTTATACTCTGATTTGAGATAAAGATTAAGTACCCTTGTAATTTCTGTCTCAGTAAATCCCGCTTCGAGTAGCTGCTTCTTACCTAAACGATAACTCAAAATCCCTTCAAGCATTGGATCCAGACGATCATAAGGCGGAAGTGAGTCCTGATCCAGTTGATTTTCACGCAATTCGGCCGATGGGCCGCGCTTAATAATGCCCTCTGGGATGTAGTTCCCATGATGCTTATTCACATATTCGGCCAAACGGTAAACTTCGCTCTTAAATAGGTCTCCCAAAAGGGAAATAGCACCCACAGAGTCCCCATACTGAGTCGAGTACCCCACCGCGAGCTCCGACTTATTTGAAGTATTGATCACCATCGCCCCGGTCTGATTTGATCGCGTGTATAACAAAGTCCCGCGCAAACGACTCTGAACGTTCTCATCAGTAAGCCCTTGGAAAGGCTCCTGAAAGTTCTGTGTGAAAGCATTTTTAACTGCAGAATGAAGAAACTTAATTGGAAAATAAGAAAGCTTAATCCCCAAACGGCGGCACATATCTTCGGAAAGCTCAGTACTCACTGGAGAAGAGAACACACTCGGCATATAAATCGCTTCAAAGCTCTGACCGGGTCTTAACCCAATTTTGACTAAGGCCAAAACCAAGGCCGAATCCATCCCACCGGAAAGAGCGACCAGGAACTTTTTGAAACCACTTTTCGTGGCATATTCCTGAAGACCAAAAATCAGGGCCTTCATGACTTCTTCACATTCTTCATCCGTCCAAACTTTCAAAGTTGCCGGACGAGATTCCATATTAAGTCTAGGCGAGAAAAGACCTTCCCAGGTGTTCTCCGCTTTAATTTCTGGTTTTTCAGAGTAGCTGCCTGAGATTTCTTCCAGTGCCACCGTCTTAGATTCCGCTTCAAACGACTTCATTTCAAGCTGAAGCTTTGAACCGGCCATGATGAAACTTCCACCATCAAAAAGAATTTCATCCTCTCCACCAACACGGTTCACATAAACGAAAGGACAACCAAACAGAAGAGAAATATTGCGAGCACGATCAAAACGTTTTTTCTTTTTGGCCGCCTCAAAAGGAGAAGCAGATAAATTAATTACCGCCGCAAGTTTAAGCCCTTTCTTCTGAACTTCATCATGCATCAGTTTACATGGATCAAGTTCATGAACACTCGAGGCCCACATATCTTCACAAATCTGCAGCCCAAAAAGCTGCCCATTAAATTCATAAAAAGCCGTTTCAGTTCCCGCCGAAAAATATTTTTGCTCATCAAAGATGTCGTAGTTCGGTAGCAGGCGTTTTGAATATAAATTCTTCAAACCCACACCCGGAACCACTTCATAAATCACATTGGTAATCTTCTTCGGAAACCCATTGTTCTCCATCTCATAATGAAGTCCACCAATCAAAGCACGCCAAGAACCCGAAGCTTTTTTCGCCCAAAGATCCAGATCGTTCAAATATTCCAAATAGCTTTCAATGAAAGGTCGCTGAAGCACCAAGTCCTGAAGAGGGTAACCAGTGAGGTAAAGCTCTGGAAAAACGTGCAGGCCATCGCCTTTTAATAGCTCAACCGTCGACTGGAAAATCGCGTCGAAGTCCGCCAGAGTATGATGAGTTTGATGAAGGATCAGATTCGTTTTCATATTGACACATTGCCTAAAAAGAAGGTATTTGAGGACCTCCAGATTATACAAAAAAAGATCACAAAAAGAGAGTACTCATGCAGAAATCCGCCACAACTCGTGTTCTTGTAATTGGGGCCGGCCTTGCTGGTTCTGAGGCGGCCATGTTTTTGGCCAGAAATGGTGTGCATGTCGTGCTGATCGAGGCCAAAGCTCTCAAATTAAATCCGGCACAGAAGATTCCAACTTTCGCAGAACTTGTTTGTACCAATTCACTCAAGTCACTTGATCCATATTCGGCCCACGGACTTCTAAAATCCGAAATGAAGGCGATGGGATCATTCATTATCCAAGCTGCTGAGAAACATGCGGTTCCGGCCGGAGACGCTCTGGCAGTTGATCGTGAAAAATTCTCAGCAGAAATCACTGAACAATTGAAAGCTCACCCTTTGATTCAAGTGGTAGACCTCGAAGCTGCCAATCCAATTGAGCTGAAAGAAAAATTTGAGTGTCAGTACGCCATCGTGGCCACTGGCCCACTTACCACGAAGGCCCTAGAAGACTGGATTCTGAAAGAAGTTTCAGGAGACGATTTTTATTTCTACGACGCCATCGCTCCAGTGGTGGACGCTGATACACTTGATCTTTCAAAAATGTATTTCAAAGATCGCCACAAGGAAATGGAAGAGGGCGGAGATTATCTCAACTCTCAAATGACCAAAGAGCAATATTACGCTTTCATTGAAGAACTAAAAAACGCTGAGAAAGTTCAGCCGAAAGAGTTTGAAGATTGGAAGTTTTTTGAATCATGTCTTCCAATTGATCTCATGGCAGAACGTGGCCCGGATACCGCCCGCTTCTCTTGTATGAAGCCAGTGGGTCTTGAGCCTGACATTAACGGCAAGTGGCCATTTGCGGTGGTTCAACTTCGTAAAGAAAACCTTCTTGGGTCGGCCTACAACTTAGTAGGTTTCCAGACCCGTCTTACTTATAAAGAACAAGTGCGTGTATTCCGCATGATCCCGGGTCTAGAGGAAGCGAGCTTCATTCACCTTGGTTCATGTCACCGTAACTCGTTCTTGAATGCCAGAAAACTTTTGGATTTCGATCTTAAGTCGAAGAAATTCCCAGAGGTCTATTTCGCGGGCCAGATCACAGGAGTTGAAGGTTATACCGAATCAGCTTCGATGGGTCTGTATGTGGCCTTCCAATTGCTTCGTCGAATTAAAGGCGAAGAGGCGATCCATTTCCCGGTTGAGACCGCGATGGGGGCACTGGTGAACTACATCATGACCATTGAGAAGCCATGTCCTTCGAACATTAACTTTGGACTCCTGCCTTCAATCGAGTTTACCCGTGAGATGAAAAAGGCCGGCGGTAAGAAACTTAAGAAAGAACTGGTGGCCAAGCGTGCACAAGAAGTTTTCCAAAGCTTTTTTTCCACGTTAAGATAACCCATGGCTGGAACCCTTCTTGTAATTATCGCATGTCTCTTTTGGGGCTTAGACACCCTGATTCGCTATCCACTCGTGGAGCGCGGAATTCATCCTATCACCATCGTTTTCTACGAACACATGGTGCTGGTGGCGATTTTCTCATTGGGCCTCATTCCTGCCATTAAACGTATCGGCGAATTAAAGCTCGCAGACGTTTTTAGTTTCTTTATTATCGGTGGTATCGGTTCCGCGATTGCGACTGTTGCCTTCACTGAATCGTTTCAATATTTAAATCCTTCATTGGTAATCCTGCTGCAGAAACTGCAACCGATTGTGGCGATCATTCTGGCCGCCATAGTTTTAAAAGAAGAAATTCAAAAGCAATTCATCATCTGGGCCGCCGTTTGTTTAATTGGCGGACTCCTCGTGAGCTCTCCCGATATCGAACGCTTCTATCACCTGATGCGCAGTAACTTTGGTGCCGTCACTTCAGATGCGGCAGTTAAAGGTTATGGTCTCGTGGCCATTTCAATTGTGGGTTGGGGGGCGACGACAGTATTTGGAAAGCGTCTTTCAATGGTGGGCTTTGAACCAAAATCCATCATGGCCGGTCGTTTCTTAAGCGGTCTTTTGGTGCTGATTCCCTTCGTTCAATGGAACCGCAGCCTCATTCTTCCAAGTGGGGAAGACTATCTTCGCATTCTTATCATGGTGATCATCTCGGGTGCTCTTGCCATGTGGTTTTATTATCAGGGCCTGAAACGTCTTTCAGCTAAGACAACTGCCATTGCAGAAATGTTCTTCCCATTTTTTGCCATCATCTTTAACTGGATCTTCCTGGGGAAACAACTCTCGGAAGTTCAACTCGTGGGTGGTGGAATTCTTATTTTCGGCTCACTCGTTATTCAATTAAAGAAGTACTAATATGAAAACCGCCATTGCCATCGATTCTCTGTTATCTCGTGATGATTCTATCTTCTTGTTAGAGATGGTTTTAAATATTTATCCGAATTCAGAGATCTATACCATTGCTCACAAGCAAGGTGGCATTCTTGGTCAGATTGAAACTCGTCCTATTGTTTCTTCTTTCCTGACTCATAAAGCGAAAGACATTTCGGTCTTTAAAAAGAACTTCTGGATCATGCCTTCAGCAGTGAAGGCGATTCCCCTTCATTCTTCAATTGAGAAAGTCATTGTACTAAGCCGTGGTTATATTCATGGACTGACTCTGCCTTCACACGTTGAGCGCTTCCTTTATATCATGGACTGGGGTCTGATTGATCAAGCAAATCTTGGTTTCCAGAAGCTCTTCGCGCCTTACGTAAACGATTGGCGTGAGAAGGCCCTTCGTAATTATCCAAAAATCGCTGTAAGCTCCGAGACGCTTAAAACGTTCCTGGAACTTCCAAACGCAGAAGTCATTGCTCCTACTTATAGAACAGAAGAATATCCATTTGTTCGTGATGAAGACCATAACTTCATGTTCACGCACCACTTGATTTACACTCATGACCTGACCGTTGCTGAGTTCAGAACAATCGCCAAGGTCCTTCTTTCTAAAGGCGAGACGGTTCGTATCATGGGCCCAGATGCTCATCTTGAATCAGTTAAAAAAGAATTTCCTGCACTGGAATTTGCCGGAGACCACTGTGAAGCGACCAGTGCGCTTTATTCGCATCAAGCGAAAGCAATCTGGGACTTCTCGAAAAACTTTTTCCCATCTAAGGCCTTCGGAGCTTTTGCCACTGGAAGACCAGCAGTTGTGCGCGATTTAAAATTAAATCGCGAGTATCTGACCACTGGTGCTCATTTCCTTAAAGATTTCTCTGAGGCCTCAATTGCGGCCATCCGTGAAGAAGTAGAAGGTAGCTACATGAGTCAGGACCGTAAAGTGTTACGTCGTCTAGGACTTAAGTGGAACGAACGTCTCTTTAAATCGCGTATGGTTAAATTTCTAGACCGCCGAGCTGAATCTTAAGATTCAATAAATGAGCTTGATGCTAGTATTTCGCCATGAAAATTCTAGCCTTGCTTATAGTGCTCGTCGCTTGCACCCATAGAGTTCCGACCCGAAGAAATGATTTTCGTCTCATCAAGCAGGACGGATTTCTTTTCTCTAATATTTATGTAAATCCAACTGAACTAAAAAAAGACAGTGAGCGCATTCACATTGATTATTTCGTGGTCGTAAAGAACCTGGAAGACAGAGCGAGGCTCATCAATTTAGATGGAGCTACAATCACCATAGGTCTTAGAACTGTTCCCATTGCTTGCTCATCACATGCTAAAAACCAGATGAGCTTTTCACTGGCCCCTTCAGAAACCATGGGGATTGATTGCAAAATTGAGCTCAAAAAACAAGAAGGCGTATTCCAAATAGGGGACTTTAAATCAGTGATCCAAATTCCTCTTGAGGAGTCAAAGGCCCGCTTCACTTATCTTTTAAGAGCGGAGGACTTCGAATGAAATACCTTCTTCTCTTGTTATTTCTTAGTACCAGTGCTTTTGCCCGTGTGAATTATGTGGCACCCATCGCAATTGGAGCGACCCTTGCTGCATCTGCAGTGGGAAGCCATGAGGCCATCTACCGCGCACTCATTCAGCACGAATTAAAAAACTGGTCACGCCCGGAAACTGGAACCAGTGTGCGTCTTGAGAATCAATGTGGCGTGAATGCGGAATTTCACTTGGCCGGAAATAGCAGGGACAATTTCCTCTTGTTAGGAATCGCCAACACGCTTCCCAATGAAGTCGTGATTAAAAACAGCGACATAAAATTTGTCTATGATAATAAACGGGACCGGTTCCCGGGTTTTCGTAATGACGTTTCCGACAGCAAAATCTCTTCTGGCTGGTGGCAAGTTACTTGGATCCCTTTCCCATCAAAGGATGAATTCAAGAAAGTAGACCACATTAAAGTCGAGGTGCCAGTATGGGACGCGGCCACTCGAGAAACCTGTATTATCAGCACCTCTTTTGAGAGAACGGGCCACAATCATGTTGAAGACCAATCTTACTCTGCTGTTGAATTGATGCTGGATGGAGGATTTCCCATCGGTCAGTATGGAGATATCAAAGAGCTTGGTGGACCTAGTAGTATTTTGGCCTTCGAAATCAACTTCTATCTAAATGCTCACCATGGTGTGGGTGTGGTTTTTTCGAATGAATATGACTTTGACGGAAGTGATAATCCAAAAATCATTAATGAGTTTGATGAGAGACGTAATTATAGTGCAGGTATAAGTTTCATTGGAGCTCAGTACGTTTATCGTCACTTTTTTACTCAGAACCTATACTTCACTTATGGGCCGGGCATTGGGGTGCAATTCATTGAAGACTTAAAAGAAAACGATCGCAATAATCGCGAGTCTTCAACTACATTCGCGTTTTCAGAAAAGCTCATGCTCAACTGGCGTTTCTATCAGTTTCAGGCGGCAAACTATCAAATGATGGATTTTGTGACGGGGTTTGGAGTCATTCACCACTGGGCCCCGAGCGTTGAAGTCAACGGTCAGGACCTGAGTGGAAATAGATTGAATTTTCTTTTTAGAGTTGGTTTTGGTTTTTAAAACTATTCTTTAACTTCCGCTGGAAGCCCCATCCATCCACGAGTCAGAGAATAACCGCCAACTGAAATTCCGTTGGCAAAATAAAGATGATCATTCACATCTTCGACTGTTGGGCCGAAAGAGAGAAGCGAAACATCCGTACTTACAAAAACGAAGCTGATGGACACCACCTGAAGGGGACCATTCTGACCGTGAAGGACATGCCCTGCTTTAACTTTCTTCGCCTGAATCAGCTTGCGGTTTGAAAGCTGAAGCACTTGATCCTTATCGCAGACCAGGGTATTTCCCCCTTCCGTTGTAATGTAGAACATCGCTTGCTCATTGGCCTCATGATAGACGCCGTTGACTCTTTTAAAAGTCTGATCCGAAGCGAGGATCTCATCACCAGGAAGAAGATGTCCCATCGGCACCGAGAAGTTTCCACTGAGGATCACCTTGGTGTTTGAGAGCATCTGGGCCCAGGCATTGGTTTGTAGGATAGTAACTAGGAGTGAGAGGATAAAATATTTTTTCATATAATTATGTTACTAGAAAAAGTTATAATAGGGCAAATTGAGGGAATGCATGATTTATAGAGGCTTTAACGATAGAGAAGTAAGTAAAATCACAGAAATTTTGGAACGTAATGGTGTTCAATTCGCTGTGGGCGTACCCAATGAAGCCATGGATCATATCAATGATAAGACCAAACGCGTGAACCATAAGTTCATGGACAGTATCATGCAGTTTGAAATTGAAAGCGCTGAGTTTGATAAAATCTCTCCTCAGGACATTCAAAAGCTACTCGATCTACGCATTTATCGTGAAGAAGAGTCACCATTCACTGAAGAAGAACTGGCCAATGCCGGAACGGAAACAGATCACATTTCGCCAAGCCGGCCCACCAAAGAACAAACGGCGATGAATAGATGGGCATCAGTTTTGATGATTGTTGGTGTAGCGATCTATGCGGCCTTTAAAACGGGAATTTTTAAGTAACAGACATCTTTTTCAGGGCTTCTTCGACTTTTTTTATAGCTCGGTCAATCACGTGTTCGGTGGTTTCACCTGGTTCACGATTCAGAATAGTCGCGGCCGAATGCGAGTGACCTCCGCCACCTAAGGCAAGGGCAATCGTTCCCACATCATATTCACCCGAAGAGCGAAGGCTCATCTTGATGTGGTCACCATCATCACGGAACATACAAGCAACTTTGATGTTATTCAAAACAAGTAAGTTATTGATGAAAGCGTGAGTGTCTTCCACGTCACCTGCGTATTTATCAATGTCTTCTTTTTTAAGAAGCATCCAGGCGATGGTTTCATCTTTATTGGTAGAAGCGGTATTCAAAATACTCGCAAGTAAATGCATATGATGAACGCGTTTCGTACCATAAATACCGTTGTAGGCCTCTGGAGGATTAATTCCAGTGTCCATCAGTTTTGCCACCAATTTGTGAGTTGAGGCAGAAACAGTGGGGTATCTGAAAGAGCTGGTATCAATAATGATCGAAGTATAAATCGGAAGTGCGATCTTCTTAGTGAACTTAACTCCCAAAGACTCAATCATCTCACCAATCATTTGACCTGTGGCCGCAGCGGTCACATCAATACAATGATCGGACAAATCACGACCGCGACAAGGGTGGTGATCGATATAGAGCACAGGAATGGCATCACCAATGTAATGACAGATTTGATGGCCAGCACGAAGTTTTGTGTTCGTATCAACCACAATCATTAAATCTGGTTTGAAATCTGGATGTTTCGCAAAGAAATCTTTGAAACCGTAAACGACCTTATCTTGGTCAAGGTAACGATAGCGCTCCAGAAGAGGCTCTTCATTGACACAGTAAACTTTCTTTCCATACTCGCGTAGAGCGAGGCAGAGTGAAATCTCTGATCCAATGCCGTCAGCATCAGGATACTCATGCGTAGTAATGAGAATCCGCTCTGCTACTTGAATTCTTGACTTAAAAGTATCTAAAATGGTCATAGTAAAGTTTCTGATCTTTTCGGCACTTGGCCCGCGAACTAGAGAGCGATCTCACAGATTGTATGGTGATTATGGATAAAATACTAGTAGTTGACGGAGTTACTAAGGAATACCCAGGGCGAGTTGCGGTTTCAAAGCTCAGTTTTGAGGTTAAAAAGGGTTCCATTCATGGATTTTTGGGCCCTAATGGTGCGGGTAAGTCCACTACTATGAAGATGATTGCAGGTCTACTGCCTGTCTCTTCAGGATCTATCACCCTGTTTGGCGAAACTGTTCAACCAGATAACCTAACGCTCAAAAATAAAATTGGTCTTCTTCCAGAAAATGCTCCTGTCTATCTCGATCAGACTGTCGAGCAGTACTTAAAACTTGTGAGTAAACTTCACGGAGTAAAACATGTGAAGGACCAAGTAGATAAGGTCATGACTGATCTATCTCTTCTTGATGTGAGAAAGCGCCTTATTGGAAATCTCTCAAAAGGTTATAAGCAAAGAGTGGGTCTGGCCCAGGCGATTGTTTATGATGCTCCTTTCTTGATTTTGGATGAACCTACGAATGGTCTTGATCCACAGACAGTGGTGGAGCTTCGAGAATTCATTAAAAAATTATCCGCAGAAAAAACGATTCTTTTCTCTTCACACGTTCTCCCGGAAGTGGAGCAGCTGTGTGATCAGATCACGATCATTCACCAGGGAAAAATTCGCGCCACTGGGGACCTTCATGAAATTCATCAGAAGTTTCGCCAGGGTCTGGTGATGAGAATTGGAATCGGCCAGCAAGAGTCTCTTCCTGATTTAAGTTCATTCGGAAAATACGACATCACTCATGAAAACATTGTGGGCAAGGAAAAGCAGTATCACCTGACTTTCCAGGATGACCGCGATGCTCGTGCAGAAATCGCAAAATATCTCATGAATAAAGGTCTTAACCTTTATACGCTTCAGGTTGAGTCTCCGGAATTAGAGGACATCTTCCTACACGTAACGGAGTTGAAAAAATGATTTGGACATTGTGGAAAAAAGAGCTGGAGTCCTATTTCGCTTCTCCATTGGCCTATGTATTAGTTGGATTATTTTCACTCATTAGTGGTGTGATCTTTTTTAACTTACTGGCGACTTACACGGACGGGATTCAGGCCATCCCTCAAAACATGGCCCAGGAGATCTCATTTGTAGAAGAAGTGGTTTTGCGCTTATTCGCTAACATCAACTTTTTGATGCTGGTCTTTATTCCCCTAATCACCATGAGACTTTTCTCAGAAGAGAAGCGCCTTGAAACAATTGATCTCTACTGGCTTGCTCCCGTTCGCGAATGGCAAGTGGTTCTCTCAAAGGGACTAGCGGCCTTTACTTTAATCATCGCCATGCTTGTGATGACCGGTATCTTTCCACTCATTATCTGGGGAGTAGGTGTTCGTGATTTCTCCCTTCTTGGGACAGCGTACTTAGGTGTGGCACTCAATGCTCTTTGCTACATTGCTCTCGGTCTATTCTGTTCATCTCTTTCAGGAAACCAAATCATCGCGGCCCTTCTTTCAGTCCTAGGAATCATGTTCCTCTGGATGATCACCTGGGGCGGACACTTAAATTCAAACTTCCTGGTTGCTGAAATCTTTACCTACATTGGAATCACCTCTCACTTTGAGCGTATCCTTCGTGGGCTCATTGGTACTCAAGACATTATCTATTATTTAACTTTCATCTTCTTATTCGGCTTTCTAACCGTGAAGAGTTTGGGCCGGAGGAACTGGTAATGAGAAATTGGCTCTTCCCATTATGGGTCATTATTGATGTTTTAGTTTTCCTCACAGCGATGGCCCTTTGGATTGCGGCCCCTGAATATAAGACCCTAAACATTGGTCTTACGGTTTTTGCCACAGCTTTGGGCTTCTTATTAATGTTTGCGAAGTTTGAAGAAATCAAAACTTACGTTCGTAGCTCATACTTTGAAAAAGTGCTCTTCCACGGAATCAACGTACTCCTCGTGGTCTCTATCCTGGGTGTAGCAAACTATCTTGGAAATAAAAACTACAAGGAATTCGACTTAACCAAAGAGAAAAGAAACAGCCTGACGGATCAGACGGTAAAAGTTCTCGATATGGTGAAGTCTCCGCTTAAAATGACAGTATTTGCTCGTCGTGAAGAGTGGAACGGAATTCTAAATCTTCTGAAACTCTATGTTGCCCAAAATAAAAACATTAAACTCGAGGCGATTGATACGGATCTTCGTCCGGATTTAGTGAAGGCAAAAGAGATCACTCAGAACGGAACTGTGGTGCTGGATTATCAAGGTAAAGAGTCTCAATTCCCAGTGATCGATGAGTTGTCAGTGACAAATGCGCTTTTGAAGGTCCTTCGCACTGAAAAAATCGTGCTCTACTTTGTGACTGGCCACCAGGAACTTAGTTGTGAAGAGAAGTCTCCTGAAGGCATTTCAGTTCTTTGTGAAAAACTTCGTCTTCAAAATTATGAATTAAGACCACTGGAACTCACGAAAGTTGACCGAGTTCCAAAAGACGCTACCGCGGTTTTCGTTTTGGGCCCTATCTCAGGCTTTCTTCCTCAGGAAGCAAACCTAATTAAGGAATACCTCAACACTGGCGGAAGCTTCTTCCTTGCTCTGGCACCGGCCTTTAAATCTGAGCTTTACGATAATCTCACGAAGCTCATGGAGCCATACGGACTTGAACTTGGAAAGGACGTGGTAATTGATCGCCTGTCGACAGTTCAAGGCGCAGAGGCGACCATTCCTATTATCAGCAACTACGATAATCAACATCCCATTACTGAAGGCTTTAACCTTCGTACGGTTTTCCCTCTAAGTTCATCAGTGAGAACGATCAAAGGAAAAGACAGCGCACAACTTCTGGCCACGACCTCCAACTTCCCAGGCAGCTGGGCAGAAACAAATCTTAAAGGTGTGACTGAAGGGAAGGCGGAATATAACGAGAAATCAGATCTCAAAGGTCCTATTGGTCTTTTAGGGATTTCTGAACTCGCGATTCCAAATACTCCGCGTGATTCTCGCGTGGTCCTTCTTGGATCTAGTTCATTCCTCGTGAACGCTTATCAGGCCCAGGCCGGCAACACGACTCTTTTCTTAAATACGGTTTCATGGATGGTGGATGATGAAGGAATTATTTCGTTCAATCGTCCGGGCCTTGAAGAGCCACCTGTGATTTTATCAGCTCAACATTTACAAATGATCTTTGTTATCTCAATTCTGGTCGTTCCGATTATCTTCTTTGGAACGGCAATTTTTGTGTACCGTAGACGGCGCTTACTATGAAAAAAAATCTGGTTCTCTTTGGTGTTCTTCTTGTTCTTTTAGTTGCGACTTATTTTTTCCAGGAGAAGAGGGCAGAGCGTGAGTATGTTGAATCTCAGACCCGTGATCGCGTGATCACGCAAGAGATCACTCATCTGAAGCTCCCTAATGTTGAGGCCACCAAAAAGAACGGCAGCTGGTACAGTGGTGACGTTCTTCTTTCACACAACACTTTTAAGCAGATTGAGAAAAAACTTTCTGAAGTGAGTCGAGTAAAAGACATTCAGGGAGAATGGGCGACCTATTTCCCTCATCCCTTTCAATTTGAAGTAAACCACGAGCAGTGGACCATCGGAGACCTATCTCTCGATAAGCAGGCCTTCTACATCGCTCAAGGTAAGAAGATCATGCTCGCTGAGATCGTGGGCGAAAGTACCCATCTCACTCAAGATGAAACCGAGATCGCGAGTATCAAGCTCAATGAACTTGTGACCGCTCTTTCAAAACCAATGAAAGACATGAAAGAGAATCAGCTTTTCCGTTTCTATCCGAATCTTCCCTTTGGGCAAGTGGTATTGGAGACTGAGGGCTCGCTTCCTTTCGAACTTGATTTAATTAAAAACGAGACTCAACCAACTCCTTTTCCTGGTATCAGTGTTCATAAGGATCTTAAAGGAAAGTTCTACTCACTTCTGACTCAAATGACGTTAAAAGAAGAAGTGGACTTCAAGACACTTAAGAAGTTTAAGCAAATGGGCTCAATCAAGTTCATCGATCCCAAGAATACTGTCGTGTGGGAGCTATGGCTTAAAGACGACAAATCCGCTGACGCCTATATCGTTGATCCAGGCGGGAAGCGTGCATTTCTCATGGTGGGTGGTACTCTTCGTGCTTTCTTTATTCACCTTCAGGACTACTGGGACAAAAAAGTCATTCCACCGGAAGACTTTAAGTCCTTTACGCGTACCGATGCTGAATTTGTTCAAGGTGATAAAAGTGCCAAGGTGACGATCCTTAATCGTGAACCTCTGGCCTTTGAAGTGAAAGGCTTCAAGGTTGAGCAGCAGAGAATGGAGCAGCTTATTCACTTCATTTTCAACTTAGGTCCTCAGGATCAGGCCGATCGAATTTCCAATCTTTCTAAGACTGAAAGACAGCAGGTGCTTTCTGAAAACAATCTTCGGATTGAAGTTATGGGACAGCAGTTGGTTCTATGGCGAAAGGCCCAAGAGCTGATAGTGGTCAATCTCACTCAAGGATTTAAGGCCCATTTCAATCTTCTGGATGAAAATTTTCGCGGTACTTTTGAAGATGTGTTAAAGTGACATTGATGAAAACAATGGGTCAATTGATCGAAACTTACCTCACAGTACTGGTGCATCCTTTCAGGATTCATCAACAGTTTCGTCATCAGCTTTCATTGCCAGAGCAGGGTGGAGTGGTTCACGAACCATTAACTCTTCCAGAGGCCCTGGGCATTTCTTGGATCTTTGCGATCATGCGTGGTCTTTGCAAGATCATCATTCTGAATTATTTCCTGCAGTCCTTCTTAAACATGCAAAGTGAGTCGTTTCCTTTCTTGCAAGAGATGCTTAAGAGTTCAGGTTCATCTACTTATTACTTTCTTCTTTTCTCTGCTGCACTTGATATTATCTTTTTTCCCATCGCCACGATCGTTCTGACTGAGTTCTGGGCATGGGTGATCAGAAAATATTCGGGATGGTTAAATCCTGATCTTCCAGCAGAAGAAATTGCTGATCAAATTACCACTCACGCTTTGAGTTCAAATCTCTTTAACATCATCCCATTCATTGGGGACCTGATTCAGTCAGTGGTGTACTACTTTTTGATGTACGCAGGCCTTCGCTCGAATCTTGGCGCATCACGTTCACTTGCTTGGGTTATTCTTTTAACTCCAACTATTTTTGGTTTAATGCTCCTAAGTCTCTTATTTTTCACAATTTTTTATTTAGTGGCCTAAAAAGAGTCTCTTATTTTTTCTTACGGCCATGCGAAATCAAACCGTTAAGAAACGGCCTTTCATTGTCATAGTTTCGATTCTTTGAAATTATCGATCCACACACACACTAGTATTTTTGCTTTTTTTTCGAGGAGACCCCGCTGATGACGCACCAGTATTTTCATGGATCGATTGAGGTAGTTTGTGGGCCAATGTTCTCTGGAAAGACTTCGGAGCTCATTCGCCGTGTAGAGCGCGCACAAATTGCTAAGCAACGCGTTCAGATTTTTAAGCCTGCCATTGATACTCGCTACGACGCTGAAGGTGTGGTTTCTCACACGTCTCGTTCGGTTAAAGCTGAGCCAGTGGAAAGCGCTGTTGATATTCTAATCCGTCTTAAAGATTCAACTCGCGTAGTAGCGATTGATGAAGTTCAGTTCTTTGATGAGGCCATCTCTACAGTTGTTGTGAAGCTCGCAGCTCGCGGTTACCGCGTGATTTGCGCAGGTCTTGACCTCGACTACCGTGCCCAGCCATTTGGCCCAATGCCAACACTTCTGGCAGTTGCTGATGAAGTGATGAAGATCCATGCTATTTGTACAGTATGTGGCGCTCCTGCCAGCCGTACTCAGCGTCTTTCTAAGTCAAAGGCCCAGGTTCTTCTAGGCGAAACTGACGCTTATGAAGCGCGTTGCCGTGGCCACTACCAGTATGATGAGGCCGAAGAGCAGACTCTTCTTCCGCTTCAAGAAGAAATCCGTCCGCTCGCTGGTCAACTTTCTAATTAAGAGACATTTCTTTTTTCTCCGTGCTATCCTTTTTTCTTCACGAGGATAGCATGGCGAAAGATTCCCAATTCGAACATTTGAGTTTTACCCCAAGTGAGTTTAAGCACCACTACGGTCCAAACGTACACTTGGTTTCTTCACCTTTGATGCTTTCGCTTTTAGCAAAGCTTGGTCGTCCTGATACTCATCAACCACAGATCAATGAACTGGTAGGAATGATGTATTCCCACTTAATTGATCACGTGATTGATCAGATCTTTCCAAGAAAGTTCACGAAAGTTGAAACGCGCATGCAGGCCCACTTCGAAGGCGAGATCGTAGATCCAAGTACCCCATGCGTGAGTGTAGATCTGGCCCGGGCCGGAACTCTGCCTTCACATTATTGCTACAATAAATTGAATTATCTCATGGACCCAACTGGCGTTCGCCAGGATCACTTCTATGTCGCTCGTGTGAGTGATGAGAATGGACAAGTCACAGGGATCAACGTTTCTGGATCAAAGATCGGTGGTGGCGTAGATAAAGCAATCGTCCTTTTCCCAGACCCAATGGGTGCCACGGGTGGAACGATTGTTGAGGCCTATGAGCACTACAAAAATAAAGTAGGCGGCACACCTCTTAAGATGGTGGCCCTGCATTTAATTATCACGCCTGAATATCTGGCGAAGGTTACTAAGGCCTGTCCTGATCTCGAGATTTTCGCTCTGAGAATCGACCGCGGCCTTTCTTCGGAAGCTGTTCTTAAAACAGAATTCGGAAAAAACTGGAAAGAAGAAAAAGGTTTAAACAATCATCAATACATTGTCCCAGGTGCCGGTGGTTTAGGAGAGATCCTGAACAACTCATACTGTTAGGACACGGAGGATCTATGGAACTTTATACACCTGAAGCTTTGATCGGAGAGGAAGAAATCGCTCTTCGTATTGAGGCCCTTGGTAAGGCCATCACTCAAGACTTCGAAAATGAAGATCTGGTTGTGATCTGTGTTCTTAAAGGTGCTTTCATGTTTTGCTCGGACCTGATTAAGAAAATCAATCGTCCACTCAAACTGGAATTCATCTCGCTTTCTAGTTACGGAGACTCGACTAATAGCTCTGGTAACGTTCGTCTTGAGATGGACATCACCGCCAATATTGAAGGAAAAAATGTCATCATCGTTGAAGACATTGTAGACACGGGTTTAACGATTAAAACTCTGATGGAACTTCTTTCAGTTCGTAATCCAAAGACAGTGAAGCTTGCTTCGCTTCTTTTTAAACCAGTGAAGCTTAAGCACAAGGTAAACATTGATTACCTTGGTTTTGAAATCGAAGACAAATTTGTAATTGGTTACGGTCTGGATTATGCCGGCCGCTACCGTGAACTACCATACATAGGAATTTTGAATGCAGGTAACTAATACTGGAAGCGTGCGAGTTGATCTCGTAGGTGGAACTCTCGACATTGAGCCGATCAACCTTATTATCAAGAACGTTGTGACCCTAAACGTGGCAACTGGTCTTAAAGCATCAGTGAGTCTTACAAAGACCGCTTTTGACGGCGTTGAAATTCACTCTGCTGACTACAATAAGACATACAAATATACATCGGCCGAACTTACTGAAGACCGTGTGGTTTATTCTCGCGACTTCGCTGAGATGACTTTCGTGCTTCAGATTCTTCGTCTCTTCAATATCAACTCACATATCAAACTTGATCTTTCTTCAGGTGCTCCTGCTGGTTCAGGTCTTGGTGGTTCATCCGCCATGGGTGTGACTCTTTACCGCGCTCTTTGTAACTTCACCGGTTACAACTATGACCGTCACACGGCAGTTATGAGAGTGAAAGCAGTTGAAAGCCGCATCCTGAATCAAGGGATGGCGGGTTACCAGGATTATTTCCCGGCCCTTACTGGCGGTGTTCTTGCAGTTAAAGGCATCGAAGGAGAAATCAAGGTTGAGCAGCTTTTCACTGACGAGCTAAAAGAAATTCTTGAAAAGCACCTGGTGCTTATTTCATCTAAACAATCACGTGCATCAGGGATCAATAACTGGGAAGTTTATAAGGGCTTCTTTGATAAGAAACCTGAAGTGATCGATGGTCTAACTCGCATTGCTGAGATCTCACACGCTTGTTATGAAGCGCTTAAGACCAAGCAGTGGGACAAGATGCTTTCACTCATCGCTCAAGAGGGCGAGCAGCGTGAGAAACTTTTCCCTGGCATCACGACCGATAAAATTCGTCAGTTTACTTCCGAGCTTAAAAAAGACGGAAATGTGATAGGATTAAAAATGTGTGGAGCTGGTGGTGGAGGTTGTTTCATCCTGGTTCACAAAGGCATTGATCCTAAAGTGATTGAGGCCCGCGTGAAAGAACACGGAATGGAAATTCTTCCTTTCAAAGTAGAGGCCCCACTCTAAAGGAACCAATTGGGAAACCCAATTAGAAACGTTGCAGGTATGAGCTTAGGCGGAGGGAGAAAAGAGAACTTCTTTTTCTCTCTCCTCGAGTATTACCCTGAGAAAAAACGCTGGTTCTTAAAATCTCTCCATCAAGTTAAAGACGAAGACATCCGCGATCGAGATGAAATCATTACGTCTTGGGTGGAAACTTATTGCTTGAAGCAACTGGTGGTAGACTTTCCCTTGAGCCGCCCACCGTGTGAGGCATCATGCCTTCCTAACTGCGAAGGAGCGAGTGTTTGTCCTCGCCATCAGGTGCAGGAAGTACGCGCAGAAATGAAAGAGCTTCTGGATGAAGACGCTCATTTTCAGAAAACCAATCCAAAAAGATATGAACAGGAACGAGTGGCCTCACTTGAAGTGGACTACTCTAAAAACCTGTTAAAGAAGAACACTGATGAGCACATGCTCTCACGCTCTTTTAAACGCAAACTCAGAAAAGGCTTCACGCCATACTGGCATCGTCCGATCGATTTTTGGGTCTGGAAAAATTACTACGATCAGCTTCTGGAAGTTTTCAAAAACTCTTATGAGTCTTTTGGTAACGTGTCCTTCATGCTGCTTTCGCGATTAAATTATCTTCTAAGACATCTTCCGAAAGATCTGACGATGTATGAATCCAATATTCAGATTTGTTTATTGGAACTCTATCGTGCTCGAATTGTGAGTAAGTCTCTTCTGCTTCAATTGTTTGATCTGGATATGGCGAGTTCCGCTCGTGAGCAGATTATCCTGAACATTGAAAAACACATGGAGATCTTCATCTACGAGAATGATCTGGAGACCATCATCAAGAATTCAAATGCCTTTGATTCCTTCATCCTTTCGGTGGTAGGACAAAGAATGCTCATGAATGGACTGCGAGAAATTCCAGAGTGGGGGAACACTGATGGCGGAAACTTTATTGTGCCGATGTTCCATCTGCAGGGATAGCATCCGTCGTTTCATACTTCAGAACTTTCACTCCAAAGTAGAGATAGATATAAACGAAGATCGTTAGGATGTTGTACACCATCCAACCGGCACCTAGTCCTGCCTGATCCACCACAAAGCTCAGACCAAAAATGGCCGCAGTCAGGGTATAGAACAGCACATAGCCTTGCGCCCAGAGTTTCGCTCGAAGGTAGAAGAAATAGAAAAACAGGTTATTCACCAGCACGAGAAACAAAAAGAAATAGAACGTGTTGTTAATAAAGCCGGCCATGCCATTAATGGTCTCTTGAGAGAAATCTTCCAGAAGAAGGTTGCTCTGGCGGATCGACTGATGAACCAGCATGGTAGAGAGGTCTTTCTTTAGCCAGTAGAGCTTCAGATAGTAGGTATTGATGATGTCCAGAATAATCAGGACGAATACAGCGCCGACAACAAATCGACGTGGTCCTACCTTCATAAAATGGGCCTTAATTTTCTCCATCATGGCCGAAAGTTTAACTTAATTATTGCAGGTTGGTAAATAGGCCTTATAGTCATACTATGGACGAGTATTTACGCCGAAGTCATGTCTTTCAAAAACGCTTGGGTAATGAGCCGCTATCTCGTAGAGAGGCACGCTACCTTTTGTTTAGAATTGCCTGTCCCCTCATGCAGGCAAAGCTTCCGCGTTTCCTGGATTTAAACAAAGTTCCCACGACATTCATTCATGGTAATCCTCATGTGGATAACTATGTTCGAACCTTCAAAGGTTCGGCCATGTTGGATTTCGATCGCTCACGCATGGGACCTTACTGCTGGGACATTATTCGATTCTTGAGTGCGCTTTCTCTTCGTCGCGAAGAGATGGACGGATTTCTTGACAACAAAGTGGTGGAGTATTTCATTGATGCTTATATCACTCACTTCATGCATCCGGACATCCCTCACAAGCAGCTAAAAATGCTTAAAGGTGTTGAGCCTGAAAAATGGCAAATGACCACAAAGGACTATCTTCGTTCTAATAAACGTTGGGCGAAGAAAATGCGCGAGAACGCCATCAGTCCTCGTAATGATCAGGTGATGAATCTTCTGAACACATTCCTTGATAGTCGAAATGATTCGGCCCTCATGAATGAGTACTTTATCTCTGAAGTGGGTCTTACTCCGGGAAGTCTGGGGAAGAAGCACTATATCTATACGCTTATGCCGAAGAACCCTGATTCTCATCAAGATGCCATCATGTTGGACATCAAAGAAGTCTATCAGGAGAAAAATAATAAGTTCTTCTTCTCACCGGTTTCTCATCACGGTCTGCGCATGATTGAGGCGAGTAAAATTTTTGCAGACGGAATGGAAGAGCGTTTAGGCTTTTGCACGTTCCAAAATAAACAATTCTGGGGACGTCAGGTTCCAAGTTTTGCGGTGAAGGTTAAAAAGTTTTTAGATAAAGAAGAACTTTGTGACTTCGCTTACTCAGTGGGATCTGAACTTGGGAAAGGTCATCGTAAAGGTCTTCAAGATCCTAAAATGGCCGAGCTCATCGAAAAAGATTTTCAGGCCAACTTCGATAAATACTACAAGATCTCAAAGCTCTTTACCTATGAACTCTCTATCGCTTTCGATACGATGATGAGAAAGATCAAGCTTTATCAAGATTACCGGAGCTGGTAATGGGCGGAGTAGGTCTCCTCTTTTTATTAGTCACATTGGGGACCCTTGTTTCAAGTCTCACGGGTCTGGGTGGTGGTACTCTCATTCTTGCGGGACTACTCGTGGTGTATCCACCTGAGCTTGCACTTCCGCTTCATGCTTTCACCCAACTTTCTGCCAATGGTCTTCGTGTTGGCGTTCATCACAAAACCGTTCACTGGAAGGTGGTGCTGGCCTACGGAATTCTCATGCTTCCGGCCGCATGGGCGGGTGCTAAGATTTTTGATCTCATCAACCCCACTTGGCTAAAACTTATTGTGGGTGTGTTTATTCTGATTTCGATTCTCCCTCTAAAAGTAAAACCCAGTGGAGAGCCGACTCTCAGAACCTTCAGCATCCTAGGTGCCTTTTCTGGTTTTCTCGGAATTTTTGTGGGAGCAGTGGGGCCAATGGTCACACCGTTCTTCAATCGCCTGAAACTTAATCGAGATGGCAACATTGCGACCAAAAGTGCGGGACAACTTCTTCTTCAAACTTCAAAGATCATCGCTTTCGGTGGAGCGGCCGGAATTAACTTTCTGACTCTAAAAGAGCACATCGGGATTCTGATCGTGGGGACACTTATCGGAGTAGGGATTTCTATTCCATTAAGTAGAAAAATCTCAGATCAAAAATTTGATCTTATCGTGAACATCATGCTGGGTGTGATTGCGCTTAAGATTTTATTTGAAGGATGCTCAGAATTACTTCTGATGTATAAATAAAAGGGCCCCAAAGGGGGCCCTTATTTTTTTAACGAAGTGGTAACAATTGAATTGAGATCACCTGACCCTGATTCGTGTAGCGGGTATCTACTCTTCCTACTTCACCCGTTTCATTATTTTTCCAACCATCAATCGTGATCATTCCAACTTCCAAGTTTCGATCGTTCAGCACATAACGAACATAACTGAAAAGCACTGTAGTATCGGCATCCGGGATGATTCCCAGTTCCGAAGGACTGAGAAGCTTTGAACGGTTAAGTTTTAATTCCTGAGGTGATAGAGGACGACCAACTCTGGCACTCAAAACTCTCTCTGCTCTAAAATGATCACACACCGCCATGACCTTTCTCTGGTCCACTTTCATTCCCGGGCAAATTTCCGCCGGAACACCTTCAAATGGATTGTAGTAAGAAAAAGCAGAAGTGGAGATTGCGAGAAGTGAAAGAAGAATAAGACTTTTCATATGGCCTCCGTATTTGTTTTTCCGGAAGCTAACATGCAGACTGCTGACTCAAATTTTTATTGAAATAATTACTCAGAAAGACTGTTTCTACTAATAAACGGGAACAATGCTAGTGCATGAACAGACGGTTCTCAGGGTACTCCCAAAGAAAGTGCTGACCTTCTTCACCTGGAATACGAACCTTACAAAGAGAAACTGGAATAGCACCCAGGCGACGAATTTTATCCGACCATGCCTGAAGTGAAAGATTAATTTTCTCTTGGATATTTTGGGCCTTGTCAGTATTGGCCTTGAAAAATGAAAGCTGTGAGTTAAGAACGTTCAATTCGCGCTTTGTTTTAGACGAGATGTGCATAAGAAGTGGAACTAGCTCCAACGCCTCTTCATGTGAAAAGGTTTTGGTCTGATTCAATGGATAAATATTCCGTACATTCTCGAAGCCGGTTTCCATTACTCAAATTGCCCTTGTCTAAGTTTACGCTCTACGTCCTTTTTAGCAGCAGTATCACGCTTATCAAAGAGTTTTTTCCCCTTAGCGAGAGCTATTTCGCACTTTACCAAAGAGTCTTTGAAGTAGAGGGCAAGAGGGATGATGGTGTAACCCTTCATCGCCATTTTCTTTTCAATTTGTTGGATTTCTTCACGCTTTAACAATAGCTTACGCTTACGTGTCTCAGGGTGATTGTTGATGTTCCCGAATTCGTAATGAGGGATTGTGGAGTTTTGAAGCCAAACTTCTCCCGCCGAATCGATGACCACGAAGGCTTCGTTGATCATGGCCTTACCCAGACGAAGAGACTTCACCTCGGTTCCCATAAGTGACACGCCGCACTCATACTTCTCTTCAAGGAAGTAGTCGTAACCCGCGCGCTGATTTTTAGCAATAATCTTGATGCCCATAAGGATGGCACTATACCACCGTTCTCCGATGAATTAAAGCTGGTTCCTGATCAAAGGAAGAAGCTTCGAGATAACTTTAAGGAGAGCACGCTTCTTTTTCGACACGCCCTTCATTTCGATGTCCAGGTTGTGAGGAACTCCGTCCTTACCAACCAGAGTCGAGTTCTCGCGGAAACCTTGGATGATATGAGTAAGGTCATTTGCCAGACCTGTTTGAAATTCATCATTGATGATCACACCGATCTCGCGATTGATGAAAGCTGAACGTGGATCAATGTTGTAAGTTCCAATCAAGACCACACGATTATCAACTACCGCCGTTTTAGCGTGAATCGTATCTGGCCCATTGTACTCGTAGATCTCCAGGCCCATTTCAATCAGCTTAAACTTAAGTTCACGGTAACCCGCTTGCGCGAAAAGATTATCAGTTGAGTTCATCGAATTCGTGATGATTCTGATGCGAACACCTTTTGAACGAAGATCAGCGAAGACCTTCATCAGATTTGGAGTTGGCATTAAGTAAGGGGAGATGATGTTCACATCTTCTTTGGCGTTCGCCACGGCCTTTAATAGATCTTCATTGAGGTAAGCTGTTTCTTTGCTAACAAGATTCTCAGCTCCGTGAGACATGAACTTCACATCATCAATCACGTAAGCGTCCTTAAACCAATCGTTTCCAGAATAAGGCACCACGAGGTCGCCTTCTTCATAAGTCATCACTTCTTCTTTCACTTCGAGAATTCGCGCTTTTTCACTCTCAAATTTTTCATTTGATTTTACTCTTTGGATCTCACACTCTTCTTGATTTTTAAAAGCAGTACATGAGCCCTGTGCTAAACGCTCAGGAGAGTATTTACCAAGACGAAGAGTTTTCACCGCTGGAGAGTTCCAAGTTGTGAGGAAATTTTCTCTCGCAAGTTTCGCCACATTTCCTTTCGCCATAAGATCTAGATCAGAAAAGTTACGACGACGGTTAACACCGAAATACTTATCACCAATATTTCTTCCGCCCGTAATCAGTGTCTCACCATCAGCAATGAGCATTTTCGCGTGATCGCGGTGAGTGGCCTTAAAGAGATTAAAGCTAAGAGGATTGTATTCTTTGATTTCCAGATTTTTTGAAACTTCACCTTCATTGGCCAGGGCCAGGAGAGCGGCGAAAGTTTTCTTAGGCACAGTGGTTGAAAGCGAATCGAGAATGACTTTTACTTTGATCCCTTTTTTAGCGGCATCAATTAAAAGCGCCATTCCACCAATTGCTTGGTCGTCATTCCAGACAGAGTAGTACTCAACCAGGATTTCTTTTTTCGCTTCTTGAACAATATCTACCCGGGCCTGAAGGGCGTCCTTATCCGCTCTTAAGAATCTCATTTCGTCAGCGACGGCGAGGTTAGAGGCAACTAAGAGGAGAGAAAAAATGGTTTTTTTCATAAGTGGTCCCTGGGTTTTGAGGGACCCTTATAGCAGATTGGAGCTGTGCGTCTATGTGGCCTGTAATATTTTCAGCGTGAACTAGCGAAGAGTTTTAGTACTTCCGCATAGCTAAGGGCCTCAGCTCTGATTTGTGGGCTGATTTGGGCCTTCTCAAGCGCCGTTTGAGTCTTCTCTGCACCCCAATCATTCTTCAAAATGCCGCCTAATTGCTTACGTCTTTGTCCAAAGGCGAGGCGTAGGTAGCTTTCAAAAGAGTCGATGTCAGAAAGAGGGATATCAGGGTTGGCCTTACGTTTAAAGCCCAAAACCTGAGAATCAACTTTCGGAGGTGGAACGAAAGCACCCGGAGGTGCATAGACCACATGCTGAAGTTCAAATTGCGATAAGCACATGGCGTGAAGAGAGCCCATAGCATTTCTTGGATCATTAGGAAGAATCTTCTGGGCCACTTCTTTTTGATACATGAGAGTCATGTGAGTGATCTCAGGGATTCGAAGAAATGAAAGAGTGAGTGGCACACTCACGTTGTAAGGAAGATTTGAAACTAACCAGATCGATTTAAAATTATGTTTTTCTAAGAAAGCTTTCCAGTCAAAGAGAAGAGCGTCCTGACGAAAAATATTATCAGCACCAACAACTGGTGCGAGTAATTCAACGAAACGTTCATCCATCTCAATGACGAAGATGGGTTTTTTATAAGCGGCCAGATGCGGAGTAAGAACTGCCGGTCCCGGTCCAATTTCCACGATGGCATCAACGCCTTCCGGAAGAGGAGAAGTAATTTTCTTAATAACAGTCGGGCTATTTAAGAAGTGCTGGCCAAAACTTTTGTTGGCCATGGGAAAACGATGACCCATTATTTTTTCTCCACATAGCGCGAGCGTGCATCAAGCGAAAGACATTCAGGAAACGGAACTTGTAAATCAGGAACACGGCTTGCCCAATTGGCCACCATGCCTGCGTTGTCTGTGCAATAAATGGGTTTCACCACGTGCACGTTTTTATAGCGCTCTTTAAACACTTCTTTCAAACGTGAATTACAGGCAACACCACCACCAATCACGATCGGAGTTGTGAAACCATTCACTTTTTTCTCTAAGATTTTTTCGATGATCTCATCCGCTTTCACACGAAGAGACTGAACAATCGCTTCCTGGTAGCTGGCACACAGGTGAGGAAGTTCAGCTTTCACTTCTTCTGGTTGCATGCTTTGCACTTTCACGCGAAGAGCGGTCTTAAGACCTGAGAAGCTCATCTTACCTGGACGATCTCTCATATAGCTAATCGGGAAATCGAATTTCTTTCTGTCACCGGTTTTTGCCAGATCATCAATGATTCTACCTGCTGGATAACCCACACCTAGAAGTTTTCCGCCTTTATCGAAGGCCTCACCGGCAGCATCATCAAGAGTATTACCAAGCACATCCATTTCATTCGGACCTTTGACCCACATGAAAGCAGTATGACCGCCACTCACGAGAAGACCTAGATATGGATATGAAACTTCTTCAGTTAAATGAATCGCTTCAAGATGCGCGAACAAATGATTCACCGGAACGATCGGAAGGTTTCTCATCATCGCAAAAGTTTTAGCGAGATTAATTCCAGTAAGGAGTGATCCAACCAGACCTGGATGAGTGGTCACCGCCACTTCCGTAATATCTTCTGGAGAAATGCCGGCCTCTTTGAAAGTCACATCAAGGAGAGGAGGCAGGGCCTTCACGTGTGAACGCGCGGCCAATTCCGGAACAACTCCGCCCCATTTCATGAGAAGGAAGTCCTGATTGAAACTATTTAGTGAAAGAATTTTTGAAGATGAGTCTGTGACTTCGAGAATACAAAGAGAGGTGTCGTCACAACTTGTTTCGACACCTAGAATGATTCGTTTATTTGGATCAGAGTTCTTTTTTGGCTTCATTGGCCTCTTTAGTACCTTTGTAGTCTTCGACTACTTTAGCGAAAGCTTGTTTCGCCTCATCTTTCTTGCCCAGTTTATTTAGGGAACGGCCAATGAATAGCAAACTACTTGGAGCTAGGGAAGCTTTTGGATACTTTGTGTAGATTTTGCTGAAATAAACCAGCGCTTTCTCCGAGTTTCCAGTGTAGTACTCGACCTTACCGAGGCCGTGCATCACCTTATTATGGTCTCCTGGAGTCAAATCATCGTGATCAATAAGCGCTTCAAGCTCTGTGCGGGCCTCGGCATACTTATTTTCTTTAATTAGTTGAAGAGCTTCCTCTAGATCCGACCTAGCGCTTTTTTTTTTAGTGGCCTTCGTAGCAGGAGCTTTTTCTTTCTCTCCCATGGCCGCAATGCTGGCAGTTACTTTCTCAATGAACGTGCGCTGTTCTTTCAGTTCGTTTTGGATCTGAAGAAGTTGAGCGGCCTCTGTTTCCTGCTGAGTTTTCATCAGGTTCACAGATTCAGTAAGTTTAGCAGTTTCAGGGTTTGCCTGAGATTGCTTATGTTCTAGTTCTTCAATTTTACCGTTCATACGGTCCAATTGCTTTTGCATGTCTTTAAGCTGGCCCACCATATCGGCCATAAGACCCTGAGAGTCTTTTAGTTGCTCAGTCATGTTATCGAAACGCTTCTCGCGATTTACTTGGTCAGCAGTTTTAATACATGAAGTGAATAGAGTTGCGAGCACAACAATAGATAGAATCTTAGTCATAGAGTTCAAATCCTTTTGATTATGGATCAAATTCTAACGCAAATGTCGCAATTTACGCAATTGCGTTATTCGGCATTACCTTCGAGGGCTTTTTTTCTGACGGCCGAGTATTCGGCTTGCTCTGAGTATTTTTTAGAAAGAAGGGCATATTCCTGGGCCTTATTGAAATACTTTCTGCGATAAGCAGACTTGGCCTTCAGGTAATAATCTTCAGCTTTACGGAATAGATTGGAAGCGTGGATGTCTGCGCCTGCTTCTTTAGCGGCCATGAACGCGGCCTGGGCGAGACTCATTTCAGTTTTAGGGCGTGTGGTAGTTAAACCACACGCACCCAAAAGTAATAAAACAAAAAGGAGAGAAACTCTCATTTAGCCTTATTTCGCAGTTACTACGAAATTAGCACGACGGTTTTTGCCCCAAGCTGATTCGTCAGAACCTTCAGCAACTGGACGCTCATTACCGTAAGAGATTGTAGAAAGTCTTTTCGACTCAACACCAAGAGCAACTAGGTGATCACGAACAGCTTTAGCACGACGCTCGCCAAGAGCAAGGTTGTACTGACGGCCGCCGCGCTCGTCACAGTGACCTTCGATTTGAACGTCAACTGAAGCGTTAGCTTTAAGGAATTCAGCGTTAGCTTCTACAGCAGCTTTTGTAGCGCCTTCAAGGCTTGAAGAATCGAAATCGAAGTAAACAGTTTTAAGACCGCCAGCTTTGCCAGAGTCAGAATCGCCGTTAAGCTCAAGAGTTAGGCCGTTATTAGCGCCGTTAGCACCATTAGCAGCGTCGTCTTGGTTATTTTTTGGCTTGTTAGAAGAACAACCAACAGCAAGAAAAGCAACCATAAGAGTTGTGAATAAAGCACGAGTGAACATTTGAACTTCTCCTTTGAAGCGCATAGTGAACAATATTGTGATGAAAAATATTTTCGCCATTATGCAGTTATTCAAATGTTTTTTGAAGCGAAAACTGATTACTGAACTCTAGTTTTAAGAGGTGTTTAGCGTTGGAGCTTTGACATGTTTTTATTCAAAAAGTCATGGCCTTGACATGATCAAGCTGTTAGCTATGCATCAAGTGTGAGAAATGATTGTTAGGAATATTTTTTTAGAAGTATTTTGAAGTTGGCACGGAGTTTGCTAGTATAGAGTTGTGTGTGTGTTGGGGTTAAAGAAAGGATTTTTTTAACTTCTCCTTATGTCTCTCGAAAAAAAAAGCCCATCTTCCAGATGGGCTTTTTTTTTGCCTAAAATCCTTCAAAAACAAAACTCGCCATATTTCTCATGCTAATAGCTGCCAGCGAATCATAAAGCGGATTGAGCTCATAGATTCCCAGAACCGGAGAGTGAGAGAGTTTCAGTCCCACATATCTCTTCCACAGATCTAAAAGTTCAGTGCGAGAGATACCGTCCGGATTCACCGCGCTTACACCTGGCACTTCAAATCCATTTAAGGCGTCAGCATCAAGACTGAAAACCACCAAGGTCTTCTCATCGATCACTTCACTGACTTTTTTGAAGAGCTGATTTAAATTCTCTGTTGTCATGTCTTTCTTAAAAAGCTCGACACTCTTTCCTTTATTTAAAGGAGAAAGCGTAGAGAAAGAATTGGCGAACGGATGAAGCCCAATTTGGAAAATATGAAACTCACCACTAAATTCTTCCGAGAACTGACGGAAGGGCGTTCCCGAGTGAAATTCCGAGTCCGTGCGAGTATCTGCGTGTGCGTCTATATTAAGGACAACAATCTTCTTAAATTGATGAGAATAAGCACGAAGAAGGGGGTAGATATGATCATGACCTCCGCCAATGTGACATACTTTTGAACCCGGGTGATTTTTTAGGATCTTTTCGATGCGTGCTGATTCCGCCAGTTGCGCCTCATGAAAGTTTTGTTTTTCGTGGGCCTCATCACCAACTTCAAATTCCAGAAACGATTGTTCTTTTAAATTCAGATCCTGCGAAAACTTCTTAAATGTCGAAAGAAAAGATTGAGGAGCAAATCTTGCTCCATTCCTTCCACCATTTCTCACGACACCCATGTCGGTTGAGCTCTTAATAAAGAGTGAAGTTGGGCGATTTTCGTTAAATAGTGCCCCGACGGATTCTTGAAAGCGTTTTTGTGATTGAGTGATTTCTGGCTTCGTCATAAAATCTTTTTATTTCCATTGGTTTCAAATGAAGTTGTCAAATTTTGACTGGACTGACAAGGACTCTGTTAAATGGTTTATCCTTCTGCCTTCTGGGCACGAGGGGCCTTACTCATTGGCGGAACTTGAGCAATTAGTCGAGGACAAAAAAATAACTCCAGAAGTTAAAATCTGGAGCGAAGGCATGGCAGAGTCTGTTCCTTTCAGCACTTCTTTTACGGCCAAAAAACCACTGCCTGAAATTCCCGTAGAAAAAGTTCCCAAAGTACCAAAGGATGAGGTCCCGGATCTTCCTCCAATTCCTGAAGAAGAAACACCTCCTCCATTTACAGAAGAGCTTCCTCCAATTCCTGAGACCGAAGAGAGTGCACCGGTAAAGGCCAGAAAAATGTGGCCCTTTGCAGTGGCAGTCGGGGTCATCATGGTGGGTTTTGTTTTTGCCAGCATGATTAAGAATTACGAGAAAGTAGAGATCCGTCGTTTTCCAAAAATGACGATGGAACTCCATGAGAAAATTTCTAAAGAGCTTGGCTTTCAGGGATGGGACAAACCCATTTTCTTTAAAGAATATCTTCCAAGTGATCACTCTCACATCTGGCTTGTGACTTCGAGCTTTGAAACTTGTAAGGTTGAAGTTAATTTTAAATCTTTACCGGGTAAGCTTCTCGCGCTTGATGATCAGAATGTTGCTTTCAAATCATCAGGTGTTCTCACTAATCACGTCGTGGAACTTTCGAGCTTTGATTTCTCGGCCGGCACAAAAATTGTTCCGGGCATGTATGAAATGGATGTCAAGGCCTCTGAGTGTGCCTGGGAAGGCTTTCTGGCAAAACTCATGAATAAATTTGTTCCTCCTGCCACAAACTATATGGCGAGAACAAAAGTTGTTTTATTCACCAAGGGTGCCGAAGAATTCAATCGCATTCTGGAGAAATTGATCAAACAAAAGACTCAAAAAGAGCTTTTGGCCCAGAGTCATGAAGACATGTTCTGGCAGGACCTTCAGCAGAAGCTTCAAACCCTAGAGGCCATTTCACTTCAAATCGAACAGCACTTTCTGGATTTTCTGGAGAAGGGCAAATTTCAAACGAACTTGAAACCGATGGTCGATTCTTATACGAAGAAATTCGGATCATTCCTCACGAACTTCGTGGTGGAAAATGAGAAGTACTTTAAGGACGTGGATCTCTCTCAAGTGAAGGGCGGATCGACTCGCAGAAATTACGAAACAATGGTTCGTATGACGTCTAAACGAATTGGTTTTGAGTCTATGAAATTCATCGAAGAGTTCCAGGCGAAGAAGGGAAATCCGACTTCGAGCCAAATCCAGGATTATTCAAATCGAATCCGCAAAGCTTTCTCCGCCATTAAGAATGATATTACTCAAAAAATACTTCAGGTTTCTGAAGATCGATCTCGCTAACTGAAAACGTTTTGGCCGCTTCAAAATCGTGTTCACCTTTCGGTTTCACTTTCGCGCCCCAGACTTTCATATCATGTTCAAAAATCATGGTGAGATTCTTGTCCATTATAAAGCGATAGAATTCCGCCTTATTAACCGTCGTAATTCCCGGAGCGATGTCATAACCCATGACCCAAGGAATGGAGATATGCGCGCTGGTAGGAACAAGGTCCGCCATATAAATGAACTTCTCATCATAAGGATGAACCAAAAACGGCGTGTGTCCGTGAGAGACTCTAAAATAGAGACTGTCAGGACCATCAGTTAAAATTGTCCCTTGTTCACCATTTAACCAATGAATCTTGCCATCTTTCTCGGCCTTTTCGATCAGCGGTTTAAAGTACTGAGTATGAAACGATCCCGCGTCCCGCATGGTTGGATGAAGGGAATAGTCATAATGTTGACGGTGGATGTGGAGTGTTGCATTAGGAAAAACAGTCAGGTGTTCCTGCTCATCATGTCCCAATCCACCCACGTGATCAAAATGAAGGTGAGTAACAATCAGATCCGTGATGTCCGAGGGCTTCAGATTGAAGTTCTTTTGAAGTGTCTCTACTAATGGGTTCTGTGGACCCACAACTCCGAAGCGATCATCGAACTTTTCCCCGTGATAATCACCAATTCCAGTGTCCACCAGGATATTTTTGGTGGCAGTTTGAATAAGCATGACACGAAGACTCAATTGGATTCGATTCAATTCATCGGCCGGAATTTGTTTCGACCATAATGGTTTTGGAATAATCCCGAACATAGCGCCGCCATCAAGTTTGAAGACAGCGGGATGGAGGATAAAATATTTTTTAGTCATAACACCTCGCGCCTCTATGATGCCTCTTCAATTCCGCGTTTTTCAAGACCTTTTCGTTGTCTGACCCCGCAAAATGCCTATAATGTGTCCTATTCAAATGAAGTTTTAAGGAGAGCCTATGAATGTGCATGAGTACCAGGCCAAAGACCTGATGCGACAGTTCAACATCTCGGTGCTTAAAGGCGGAGTTGCTAATACTCCAGCTGAGGCCGTAGAAGTTGCTAAAAAACTAGATACTAAAGTTTGGGTTGTTAAAGCTCAAATTCATGCCGGAGGCCGTGGTAAGGGTGGCGGTGTTAAGCTTGCTCGCTCTCTAGAAGAAGTTGAAAAACTTGCTAAAGAAATTATTGGCATGCAACTTGTTACTCACCAAACAGGACCTGAAGGTAAGAAAGTTCTTAAAGTTCTTATCGAGCAAGGTTGTGACATCGATCACGAGTACTACTGTGGTATCGTTCTAGATCGTACAGTTGGAAAAGTCGCTATGATGGTTTCAACTGAAGGCGGTATGGACATTGAGACAGTTGCTCACAATACTCCAGAAAAAATCATTAAGTGCCACATTGATCCTGCAACTGGTTTCACACCAGCTCACGGTCGTAAACTTGGATACGCTCTAGGTCTTAAAGGCGAAACACTTAAGAAAGCTGTTTCTTTCTTCGAGAACCTTTACAAGCTATACATTGAAAAAGACTGTTCAATCGCTGAGATCAACCCGCTTGTTACAACTAAGCAAGGTGACGTTCTAGCTCTTGACGGTAAACTTAACTTCGATGACAACGCTCTTTTCCGTCACCCGGAAATCGAAGCGATGAGAGACGTGACAGAAGAATCTGCTCAAGAACTTGAAGCTGGTAAATTCGGTCTATCTTATATCTCTCTTGATGGTAACATCGGCTGTCTAGTTAATGGTGCAGGTCTTGCGATGGCGACACTTGATATCCTTAAGCTTCACGGCGGTACTCCTGCTAACTTCCTAGACGTGGGCGGCGGAGCTACTAAAGAAACAGTACAAAAAGCATTCTCAATCATTCTTCAAGATTCAAACGTTAAAGCAATTCTTGTGAATATCTTCGGTGGGATCATGAAGTGTGACATCATCGCTAACGGTGTAGTTGATGCTGCTCGTGAGATGGGTCTAACTGTTCCTCTAGTTGTTCGTCTAGAAGGCACAAACGTTGCTCTTGGTAAGAAGATTCTTGCAGAATCTGGACTAAAAATTACTCCAGCTAATGACCTCGCTGATGCCGCTAAAAAAGCGGTAGAAGCTGCGAAGGGAGCTAAATAATATGGCTATCTTAATTAATAGAAATACTCGTCTGATCACTGTTGGTCTAACTGGTAAACAAGGTACTTTCCACACTCTACAATCTCGTGACTACGGTACGAACGTTGTTGGTGGTGTTACTCCTGGTAAAGGCGGCACAGTTCACGAAGGTATCCCTGTTTTCAACACAACTTACGAAGCAATGAAAGAAACTGGCGCAAATGCAGCCATGATTTTCGTTCCACCTCCGTTTGCTGCTGATTCAATCATCGAGTGTATCGATGCTGAAATGCCTCTTATCATCTGTATCACTGAAGGTATTCCAGTGATCGATATGGTGAAAGTTAAGGCCGCGCTTAAAGGTTCTAAGTCACGCCTAATCGGTCCTAACTGTCCGGGTGTTATCACTCCGGGTGAGTGTAAGATCGGAATTATGCCTGGCCACATTCATATGCCAGGTAACGTGGGAGTAATCTCTCGTTCAGGTACTCTTACTTACGAAGCGGTTTACCAACTTACTCAACGTGAGATCGGTCAATCTACATGCGTAGGTATCGGTGGTGACCCGGTTAACGGCACTAACTTTATCGACGTTCTTGAAATGTTCGAGAAAGATCCTGATACAAAAGCTGTGATCATGATCGGTGAGATTGGTGGTACTGCTGAGACAGACGCTGCTCGTTGGATCAAAGCTAATATGTCTAAACCTGTTGTGAGCTTCATCGCTGGTGCAGCGGCTCCAAAAGGTAAGCGTATGGGTCACGCTGGTGCGATTATCTCTGGCGAAGACGATTCTGCTGAAGCTAAGTTCAAGATTCTACAAGAATGTGGTGTAACAATTGCCCGTTCTCCAGCAGAACTTGGACAAAAGATCGCAGAAGTATTAAAGAAGTAAAATCGAAAAAATTATAAGGAGCTCACAATGGCCATCGAAAAAACGTTTTCAATCATTAAACCTAACTCAACTCTTGATAACAATATCGGGAACATCATCGCTCACTTCGAGAAGAATGGTCTTCGCATTGCTGGCGCTAAATTCGCTAAGCTATCAAAAGAGAAAGCTGAAGGTTTCTATATCGAGCACAAAGAGCGTCCTTTCTTCGGCGAACTAGTAAACTTCATGACTTCAGGTCCAGTTATGCTTATGGTTCTTGAAGGCGAAAACGCAGTTATGAAGAACCGCGAGCTTATGGGTGCTACAAACCCAGCTAACGCTGCTGAAGGCACAATCCGTAAGCTATATGCTAAGTCTGTAGGCGAGAACTCAGTTCACGGTTCAGATTCAGCTACAGCTGCTGAAAGAGAGATCGCTTACTTCTTCGAGCGTTCTGAGCTTACAAACCGTTTCTAATCTCTAGCGAAACATTAGTCGATATAAGGCCTCACTTCGGTGGGGCCTTTTTGTTTTTCCTTTCATAGAATTTTTGCCTCATCAATCATTGGAGGTTCTATGAAGGCGCTAGTGCTCCTTTTTATTCTCGCGTTCTCTTTCTCATCACTCGCACAAAATCATATGGTGGAATTTAATGGTGATGCCATTATGTATGGAGCATTCAATCATTCTAAGACGAAATCAAAAGAGCAGGCGACCGATGAAACTAATAACGGTGCACTTTATGTGAACGTTGCACGTACTGTTTCGGATCACATACAATTTGCTATTCAGGGGAATTACCTTCACGCAGATTACTCGGCAGGCTTCTTTGAGTCGTATGCTTTCTTATTGGGGGGGATCTACAACCTAGATACCGATTTTAGAAAATCTTACTACGCTGGCGTGTACGCAGGTATGGGTTGGGAGAATAACAGTCTCAACACACCAAATTCTCACGAGGAAAAACTGGTGGGGAAAGTGGTTGTTGGTAAACGCTTTCCTTTAGAGTTTTTAAATCTTGAAAATGTAACATATTCTCCCGAATTAGCTTTCACTTCGGAGACTGCGACAAAAAGCTCATCTGATGAACAGTGGTCACAAAATTTAGCGATTAAGTTTCTTCAATTCTCAGTATTCTTCTAATGTATTTGCCCCACTTATGTGGGGCCTTTTTTTTATCCTACTTGTCTGCATTTCAC
This sequence comes from Peredibacter starrii, assembly GCF_034259205.1. Lineage (GTDB taxonomy): Bacteria > Bdellovibrionota > Bacteriovoracia > Bacteriovoracales > Bacteriovoracaceae > Peredibacter > Peredibacter starrii. The sequence continues at coordinate 1,165,978 of NZ_CP139487.1, forward strand.
TTCTATTTCCTTATAAGTTACCAGAATCAGACTATCCATATTTGAGTGAACTCTTCCTGTGTAGAAACCCCGCACTTTTTCATGATTTCCATCGGTTGTTAAAATTCCAAAGAGTATGAATTCGTCTCTTTGAGTAGAGATCAACAGATAGAAAAGGGGATCATTATGAAAAAGATTATGGTGGCATTAACTGCATCTGCACTGCTGGTTGGAGGATCCGCCTATGCTCAGCAGGGGTCGACTGGTCAACGAAGCATGATTGAGTTTAATGCCGACTCTCTCTTAAATGGGGTGCTATCTTTCAGTAAATCTAAGTCGAAGGATCAAAACGCTGATAACAGCATGGATCTCGATCTAAGATTGAACTATGCCTACCAATTGCCACAATTTGATAAGCTCCAACTCGGTGGTGGTGTTAATTATAAGAGTGGCACCGAATCTGGACGTGGAGACATTGAGGATTACGGCTTTAATGTGGCTGCTTATCTCAATAATACAAGCGATCTCCAAAACGCTTACTATGCCTCGGTTAAATGGGGTCTAGAATGGGCCAATACATTGAGCGGCGGTGGTCGAGATGAAGTGGGGACAATTCAACTGGCCGTGGGTAAACGTGTAGACCTGTCTTATTTTGGTATCCGTCACCTGACTTATACTCCTGAGATCGCCTTTGTTAACCAGGATTCAACAACTGGTGGGGCGCTGGAGTACTCTCAGAACCTCGAGTTCCGATTCCTGCAGTTCTCAGTCTTTTACTAATCTTAAGTTTGAGGGCCCTCCGGGGCCCTTTTCCTGTATTTTTTCCACGGTTTTCCCTTCCAAAAAGTCTCTAAGTTAATGATTAGACTGTAAAAATTTCAAAAGCGTAGAGCTTTTTATGCCAATGCGTTATAAATCCATGGAAATACCTTTTATTTGGAAGGAGTTCTCATGTTTAATCTCGGCGACCACGTTGTATGTCCCGGCCACGGTGTAGGTCAGATTTGCAGCGTCGATACGAAAGAATTAAATGGCGAAATGAAGAGCTTTTACATCATCAAAGTTGTCTCTAACGGCATGAAGGTGATGATCCCCGTTGATAGTAAAGAAGGTGTTCGTTCATTGATCCCATCGACTGATATCAGTGGTGTTTTCGAGTTGCTTCAAGACCAGAATGTTAAAGTTGATATGTCGACGTGGAACCGTCGCCATCGCGAATATACTCTGAAAGTGAAGACCGGCTCTCTTCTTGAGATTGCTGACGTTCTTCGCCAGCTGCTTCTTCTTAAAATGACTAAAAAACTGTCATTTGGTGAAAGAAAAATGTTGGATCAGTGCAAGGAATTGATCGTAAAAGAGATTTCACTATCTTCTGGTACTCCAGAAGGCGCGATCTCTGAGAAAATCGACTCACTTTACACCTAGAACATTCTCAAAATCGCCCTTCGAGTGTATCCTGTTCCTCATATTTATATGAGGAGTTCCCTTTATGACAGTCAGAGTTAGATTTGCCCCATCACCAACAGGTTACCTGCACATCGGTGGCGCGCGAACTGCCCTTTATAATTATCTCTATTCAAAAGCGGTTGGAGGAACTTTCATCCTTCGTATCGAAGATACAGATCTTGAACGTTCAAATGCTGAATACGAAAAACTTCAAATCGACGACCTTAAATGGTTAGGCATTATCCACGACGAAGGTCCGGATAAGCCCGTTGAGAAATACGGTCCATATCGCCAATCTGAGCGTCTTCACATCTATGCTAAATATGCTCAGCAACTGATCGATAAAGGTGTTGCTTACTATGACTTCTGTACTGAAGAAGAACTAGAGGCCATGAAAGCTCAAAACGAAGCTGAAGGTAATGATCCTCATTATTCAGGTAAGTGGAGAAATGAAGAGCACTGGGCAGAAGCGAAAGCTCGTGTTGCTGCTGGTGAGAAAACTGCTATTCGATTTAAGGCCCCTAAGAAGTCTTATACGCTAAATGATAAAGTGAAAGGTTCAGTAACTTACCCTGACAATATGGTAGGTGACTTCGTTATCATGCGCTCAAATGGTCTTCCGACTTACAACTACTGTTGTGTGATCGATGACTGGTTAATGGAAATCACTCACGTAATCCGTGGAGAAGATCACCTTAACAATACTGTTCGTCAGCTTATGATCTATGAAGCTCTAGGTGCTAAACTTCCGGAGTTCGCTCACGTATCCCTTCTTATCGGTCACGACCGTCAGAAGCTTTCAAAACGTCATGGCGCTACTTCAGTGAACCTTTACCGTAATGAGCACTACCTTCCAGAAGCGATGAATAATTATCTTTGTCTTCTTGGTTGGTCTCACCCGGCGGAAAAAGATATTTTCGATAAAGCGGATCTTAAAGATGTGTTCACGCTTGATCGCTTCTCAGCATCTGCAGCGATGTACGATCTTGAAAAACTTAAGTGGGTAAACTCTGAGCACATTAAGAAGATGGATAATGCCTCTCTTATCGCGCTAGTTGAAAAAGAGCCTGAGACAGGTTTCTTCAATAAGCAAACTCCAGAGTGGAAAAACGCCTGTGTTGAGCTTCTTAAGAAGTATGCTCAATTCATTCCGGATTTCCCAAGACTTGTTAATGAATTAGTTCTAAGTGAAAACTTTGAAATGACTGATGCGCTTAAAGAGATCCTTTCTTGGGAAACAACTCCGAAGATCATCGACTTCATTTATGAAGACGTTTCAAAGGCAACAACTGAATTTATCACAGAGGCCCAGCTGAACGGTTGGATGGACCATGTGAAAAAAGAAATGGGTGTAAAAGGGAAGCCGCTTTTCCAGGGTGTTCGTGCCGCTCTTACTGGCCACGATCACGGACCGGATCTGAAGTTTTTGATCCCACTTACTCCAGTAACTGTTTTAAAGAAGCGCGTAGCTCAACTTAAGAAGTAGGACCGATGGCCAGAGAATTAAAAGTTCACAATAACCTCACTCGTAAGAAAGAAGTTTTTCAAACGATCGAACCAGGCAAGGTAAAGTTTTATTCTTGTGGCCCGACGACTTATGACTTCCTTCACATCGGAAACGCTCGCGCATTAGTTGTGGGCGATCTTTTTAACCGTGTTTTAAAAGCATTTGGTTATGATGTGACGTTCGTTCGTAACTACACTGACGTTGATGATAAGATTATCGATCGCGCGAAAGAGCTTAAACGTGATCCTATTGAGCACGCAGCTCTTTTCGTTAAAGAGTGTGAAACAGACATGAACTCTTTAGGAATGATGCCGGCGACTCATACACCAAAAGTAACTGAAACCATGCCTGAGATCATCAAGATGATCGAAGACATTATTAAGAATGGTTCAGGATACGTGGTTGAGGGCGGGGAAGTTCTTTTCAACGTTCCTTCATTCGCTGAATACGGAAAACTATCTAAGAAAGATCTAGAATCACTTCAGCACGGTATTCGTGTCGATGTAGATTCTCGTAAGAAAAACCCTTCAGACTTCGTTCTATGGAAGCCAGCAAAAGCAGGAGAGCCTGCTTGGGATTCTCCATGGGGTAAAGGTCGTCCAGGTTGGCACATTGAGTGTTCAGCGATGGCAAAGAAGTTCTTAGGACCAACACTTGATCTTCACCACGGTGGCGTGGATCTTATGTTCCCACACCACGAGAATGAAATTGCTCAATCAGAAGCGGCCAACAAGTGTCCATTCTGTAATAACTGGGCCCACAATGAGTTTTTGAATTTCGGTACTGAGAAGATGAGCAAGTCTCTTGGTAACGTGATTAAGATTCGTGACTTCGTTGAGAAGTACGGCGGACAAGTGCTTCGTCATATTCTTCTTTCAGTTCACTACCGTGCTCGTCTTGAGTGGAGTGATGAAGTTCTTCAACGTGCGCTGGATGAAGTGAAGCGTATTCACGAGTTCGCGCTTGAAGCGAAGACTTATACATCTGCGGCGAATCCTTCAGCTGATGGAACGATCTCTGAGACCATCGAGAAGATGATGGAAGAGCTTTCAAATGACTTTAACTCAGCAGGAGCTCTAGGGCATTTCTTCTCATTCATTCGTTATGTAAAAGCTAATAAAGATAAATTATCAGCTGAGAACATCGTTCAGGTGAACAACACGATTAAGTTCGTGGAAGAGGCGCTTGGACTCATTAATAAAGATCCTCAAGCGGTTATCGATGCCCTTCATAAGCACGATCAAGACACAAGCTCGACAGGAGTCGATGCAGCATGGATTGAAGGACTGATTGAAGAGCGTAAAGCGGCCAAAGCGGCCAAGAACTGGGCCCGCGCTGATGAGATTCGCAAAGAATTGACACAGAAGAGTATCGAATTAAAAGATAACCCAGACGGTTCTACGTCTTGGAAGGTGCAAAGCTAGGGTCAGTTTGACTCTAGCTTCCCTCAATATCCCTAAAAAAACTGACATCGGTTTCCTTACTTAATTGGAGCATGATAGTTTCAATTATTGTTCGTTTTATAACTAAGGGAGTTATCGATGAAACTACTCACAGCAATTTCTGTGCTGATGTTTGCCCTTTCGGCATTTGCAACATCACAAACTAAAACATTCTTCTACGATGGTACTCAAGACACGGCGATGATGTCTCTTCGTGCTGAAAAGACTCACACTGAATACCGTTATGAGCAACGTTATACGACTTGTTACCGTCAAGAGACTTATTGGCAGACAATTTGTCGTCCAGGTCCTCAAGGTCAACATGTTTGTACTCAAACTCCAGTAACAAGAACTGTTTCTTATCCTTGTTGGCAGACAGTTAGCGTTCCATACGAAGTTCATGACTACTTCGTTGAAGCAACTGTTGATCTAAGCTTCGCTAAAATCGCTGAAGGTCTAACTCCAGGCGAGACAATCAAGGCAACTCTTGATGGCGACCGTCTTTCACTTTCAGCTGTTGGCTCGAAGAAGTTCTTCGTAATGCAAACTAAACAAGACATTCAGACTCAGATGACTGGTGGTCTTAAACTAATTGATGCTTCTTACGGTATTGAGCTAGTTGAAGCTGCTTCAATCGTTAAAGCACTAGAAGTTACAAACATTGGTATTAAGAACGACGTTCTTAACATCAAGATGGGTCCGATTGCAGTTCGTGATCACCTAGGTTTCTCTCTGGATATCAAGAAGAACCCAGTTCTTGGTTCTTCAACAACTCTTTTTGATCGTGAGCTTTCTGCAAACGAAATCATGATCAACTCTCAAGAGACTAGCTCTGATGCTCAGATCAATATCAATAAGCTTGGTGTTGAACTTGGTAGCGGTCGTCACACGCTTACAGCGAAAATCTTCTTTAAGCACGCTGGCGAGCTTTTGAATGGCAGACAGTTCGAAACTACTTCTGCTTCTCGTACACTTATCTATAAGCGCTAATTAGCGATTTAGAATTCTTGATTGAAGAGGGCCCCGAAAGGGGCCTTTTTCATTTAAATATAAGCTCAGGACTTAATCACTCGGGCAATCAAGAATTCTTAAGTTAATCCCTTTAATAATTTTGTCGAAAGGGCTCCTAAAGGTGAATTATGGAGCAATCTGAATTTCAATCATTACTTAAAGTCAAAAAAACAATTCGCAGCGATATTAAATTCGTAGAGGATAAGAACAATCCTTCATCACTCATCTTTGAAGATGTTATCGTGGAAAATGATCTTGGGTGGGAGGTTTATCTTAATGGCACCTTCAAACCAGAACTTAATACTGTAGTATTCAACTTTGTAATACAAAATATCGGTCCAGTTTGTAGAGTTTGTGTAAGAGGGAGTATTCACAAAGATGCAGGTCGAACCCATAAACATGAATATCAAAGTATCCTAGATTCAAGAAGAAATCTTAGGTCCGCCCATTCGAGAAAAGATTTGGATCAATTAAGGGCAAGGGAAGTCTTTAACATTTTGTGTGAACAAGCTAACATAGAACTAGTAGGGAATTTTATTGATCCCGAGGCTGAATAAATGACACTTTCATGTTCTATACTTACTTCAAATCTTGCAGGCTTTTCCATCATCAAAGAATGTGATGTTGTTAAAGGTGGTATCGTTCGCATTGCAACGAAGCTTCAATTTCCTAATGGCGAATATATAGATGTTTTTGTTAAGCCACATTCGGACCTAGGTGGGGATGGCTTCATTGTAACTGATATGGGATTTACTTCCGACTTCCTCAGGAACGCGTGGGTTTCTCCTTTTACAAATAAAAAAAGAATGAATTACATCGAAGAGGTGTGTGCGCTCTTTGATCTTAAATTTGAGAAGGGTGAAATAAAAACTTTTGCTAGAAGCGAAATGGAACTGCCGCTTGCGATCATTGATACGGCTCAGTCATGTCTTAGAGTTTCAGATATGGTGATGAATCAGAGATTTAAAATTACGTCTCAATTTAAAGCGGAATTTGAGCTCTTTCTCCTTGAGGATCTAAAAATAGCCCCAGGTCTAATCGTTAATGATTATCAGATTACTCTTCCGGACAGAACTGTTAAAATTCCATTTGGAGTTAAAAGTCCAAGCAATTTCAATCTCATTCATACACTATCATGCAATAATCCAACTTCAGCGAAACAAGTTTCGCATGAAATCTTTATCGATTGGTACGACCTCGAAAGAGATAGTGGCCACGGACGATTTCTAACGGTGTATAATTCAGAAAGTTCTTTTCTAAAAGAATATGACATTAAACGACTTCAAGATATTTCTAATGTCGTAGCATTTCCAGCTGATCAAGAACAAATCAAAGAATTACTTCTCGCTTAAAATTTATCCAAAACTGGTAACAAAATAAAGTTACATTCCGATACTTGAGAGTGTCCGATTTATTTTTTTAAGGAATTGATATGAATAAGCCGAAAGTGCAAGCTGAAGTTCCCTCGAAAAAAACTCGTAGAGTACGATCACAGTTTCGAAAAGATTTTCGTTCGAGGTCAGCGTTTTCTTTCGGACGAGCAATTCAATTCTTGGGAATTGCTACTGAACTTTATGAAGCAGATAATGATCAAGCAGGATATTTCGTTTCTGAGTCAGTCAAAAGTCTTGCTCATTCATTAGAAATGTTCTCGAAGGCTGTACTGAAAAATGCGAGCCCATTTCTCTTATTAGATAATATTAAAAAACTTGACGAGGATCCTTATAATCTTAAAGAGGGCTATGCGAAAATTGAGAATGAACAACAGACCATGTATTGTGTTGGTCGTGTCGCATTTAATCGAGCAACACATTTTTTTAAGGTAACTTTAAAAAATGAAGAAATTAGCCTGTTACTATCATTAATTAATGATCGGAATATCATTGAGCATAGAGATGGTCACTTTATACAAAATATTCAGAATAAAGTGGAAGAAGTCTCTCGGCTTCTTGAATTGATTCAGCGTTTGTATGATGGAGAGTTTAAGGGGGCAAGTGTTATTAAGGATTGTACGGAGAGTGCAGGTGCCGATCCATCATTTGGATCAATTGAAGAAAGTCTGAAGCATTTATTGAATGTATGCTCGAGCAGAATGAAAACAATCAACAGGAAAAAAGGGAGATTACTCAGCAAGGGAAGTAAGTTTCGAGCATGCCATAAATGCTATTACGAACTTGCACTTGTTACCAATGAAAACCATTATAAGTGTTTGTGGTGTGAAAGTGAGGCCGTAAAAGTTAAATGTTCGGTGGAGCATTGTGGGGAAGTCTCTTGGCGATCGAATGAAGATAAGAATTACAAATGTAATGCCCATGAATATTGGGAGCATTTTAAAACGACCGACCTTGGTGCAAGCTGGTCTAAACTTATAAAAAATATCCCTATCCGATACAATACTGCGATAATGCCTGATGACGATGAGGGACCTCTCGGAGCCTGAATCAAAATTGAACACGATACGACCTAAACACTGGAACTCATTATGATAGAGATATGCATGTAAAATTTTCACGTTCTTACTGCTTCTCCCCGATAAATGATATGAATCCCTCAAATTACAGAGGAGATTCACATGAAAATGCTTATTTGCTTGATGACCCTAGTGGCTTCATTAAATGCATTCGCTCAGTTCAGAACTAGTGATTCAAAGACGTTCGTTTACGATGGTTCTCAAAATTCAATCGAAGTAATTCTAAGAACCGAAAAAACTCATACTGAATATCGTTATGAGGACTACACTGATACTTGTTCACGTACTGAAATGGCTGGATACCGAACTGTTTGTACTGGCGGAGGTTCAATGACTCAATGTCATCCTGGTCCACATGGTCCAATCTGTCGTACAATTCCAGGCCCTCGTCACTGTTACCAAGAGCCGATGTATCGCACTGTTTATTATCCTTGTACAAGAACAAGAAGAATTGATTTCCAAGTTAAAGACTACGATGTTGAAGCACGTGTAATCGTAGACGTAACTAAAGTTTCTCCAGAAGCAACTCCTGGCGAAACAATCAACGTTAGACTAACTGGTGAAACTCTTTCTTATACAGCGACTGGTTCTAAAAAGTTCTTCATCGTTAAAAAGAAACAAGACGAACGTTCTTTCATGAACGGTTCAGTGAAAATGATCGACGGCCTTCTTGCTGTTGAACTAGTTGAAGCAGCTCCAGTTCTTAAAGCTGTTAAAATGTCTGATATCGCGCTTAACGGTTCAGAGCTTAACTTCACTGTAGGTCAGGCCGAAACTCGCGCTAATATCGGTTTCTCGCTTAAAGTAGAGCATAAGAAGCTATTCGGTTCAGACACTGTTCTTTTCGATCGTGAACTTGCTCAAGGTGAAGTCGCTGTAAACGACACAAAAGCATCAGTTGACATCAACAAACTAGGTGTTGACCTTGAATCTGGTAAGTATGAACTAACAGCTAAGACGTTTGTTAAAGTTGGTGGTCAGTTTATGAACTCTGATCAGTTCGAATCTCTTTCTGCTTCTAAGACTCTTGTCTATAAAATCCGCTAAAATAAAAAGGGCCCCTTCTGGGGCCCTTATCTTTTAAAGTAGTTCTTTGTAATCCTGCGCTTTATTCACTGTCTTTAACTTCTGATTCTTCTGAATTAGAAGCTCCAGCGGTCTTCCACGAAGATTGTAGTTTGATCCCATACTGTAACCGTAGGCACCAGTATCTTCCAGGATCACCAGATCTCCGCTCTTAAGCGCTGGTAGAGGGCGATCTGAGCCGAAGCAATCAGATGTTTCGCAAATCGGGCCAACCACGTGAACGCGAGTTGTCGCCTTCGCTTCCTGAACAGGTGTTACACCATGGTAAGCACCGTAAAGAGAAGGGCGCATGAAGTCGTTCATACCACCATCAACGATCACGAAGTGGTTATCTTCAGAAATCTTGTTCCTTAGAACTCTCATCACCAGAATTCCTGCTTTCGCGATAATTCGGCGACCTGGCTCAAATACCACGCGCGGACGAAGATCAGACTTTGAGTAGAATTCTTTATGAAGCGTCTTATAGACGAGAGTCATATACTCTTCGATCGAAGGCATACGTTTTGTTTCAGAAGGGTGGTAATCCACACCTAGACCGCCACCCACGTCGATAAACTCAAGTGGAGCTTGGGTCTTAAGAGCAATGTCACACATCTTAGCGATGGCCTTCTTTGTGGCCTTAAGATCAAGAAGCTGGCTACCAATGTGAATCGAAAGACCCACAAGCTTTGAGTGGCTCCAGTATTTCTTTTCTTTTAGAAACGATAGAACGTCTTTCTCTAGTAAACCGAACTTATGAGTCTTGTTACCAGTTGAGATGTATTTGTGAGTTTTTGGCTTTACTACCGGATTCAAACGGAAACAAATGCGTGCAACAGTCTTTGTGCGTTTCGCGCATGAGTTAATAAGCTCCAGCTCTTCCAGAGACTCAATGTTGAATGAACAAAGTTTCCCTTTCGATACTTTAAGCGCGTAAAGAATTTCTTCTTCAGTTTTACCCACACCTGAGAACACAATCTTCTCGGCCGGAATTCCACATTCCATAGCACGTTTAAGTTCACCACCCGATACGATATCGGCACCAGAACCCATCTTCGCGAGAATCTTTACCAGTTCCTTATTCGGATTTGATTTAAGTGCGAAACAAACCAGAGGATTAATCAGGTTTGCATTCACAGCACCTTGATAGAAATCCTGGTAGTTCTTAACCAGGATTTCTTCAGAGTATAAGTAAAATGGTGTTTTGTTATTTTTGGCGACGGAAGCGATATCAGTTTTAGAGAATTGAAGTTTCTTGTTTTTATATTCTAAGTTTTTCATGGAAATACGACGCTCTTTCTCCATTCCAGGACATTCTGTAATGCTTGTGTATCGAGCATTTTATTATCATAGGCGACTTTCGCCAGGACTTCAAAGTTAGAAAGTGATTGGTATTTAAAATTCGCCTGGCGGAATACTTCCTGGGCCTGAGGAAAATCGTAGGTGAAGATACTCATGATGCTTAAAACCGATAGACCTGCTTCTTCAAGCTTCTTACCGGCTGCAATGGAGCTCTTACCAGTCGAGATCAGGTCTTCAATCAGGACGGTCTTCTGCCCCGGAGTCGAAGCACCTTCAATGGCGTTTTGACGGCCATGGTCTTTGCTGCTGCTACGAACATAGATCAGAGGAAGTTTTAGTTCCTGGGCGATCCAGGCGGCCCATGGAATACCGGCCGTAGCGGTTCCGGCCACAACATCCACTTTAAGTGCTTTAACTGCTTCAGCGAAGGCCTTAATGATATATTCACGTGAATCCACCGTCGAAATAAGGAGGCGGTTATCACAGTAAACGGGAGACTTGATTCCAGAAGTCCAAGTGAAAGGATCATGCGGACGAAGGAAAACAGCTTTTTCTTTAAGAAGGATACTTGCAACTTGTTCAGCATGATTCATGTTATTGTCCTTTCAAAATTTGTTCGAGAGCTTCGCGAGGGTTTGCCGCTTCAGTAATCGGGCGACCAATCACCATATAATCAGTTCCAAGTCGAAGAGCATCCATCGGAGTCGTGATGCGCTTTTGATCATTGGCGGCCGAATCGGCAGGGCGGATTCCCGGAGTAACGGTATAAAACCTTTTCCCACAAAATGCTTTAATTGCTTCAACTTCAAGTGGCGAAGACACTACACCATCACAACCGCTGTCTTGAGCGAGTTTCGCAAAATGCGCCACACTGTCTTTCACATCTCCCATGATTTTCTGTTCACGGTTCATCTGTTCAGTTGTGGTACTAGTTAATTGAGTAACGGCAATGAGAAGCGGGGAGTGGCCAGAAGCTTTAACCGCTTCTGCAGCACGCTTCATCATTTCACTTCCGCCGGCGGCGTGAACATTCACCATGTCGATCGGAAGCTTACAAAGAGAGGCGATGCCTTTACCTACTGTATTAGGAATGTCATGAAGTTTTAGATCCAGGAATACTTTGAAACCACGATCTTTCGCTTCATGAATAACTTTTGGTCCTAAAGCGTAGAACACTTCCATTCCGATTTTGGTCCAAACCTCATGGCCTTTAAGGGAATCCATGAGGTCATGAAGCTTCTTTTCATCAGAGACATCTAGAGCAACGATGATCTTATTCGCAGGAATCATGCTAGTGGGTCCATTGAGTAAGTGTTTCTTTCAATCGTGCGAAGAAGTGCTTCAGTTGTATCAAGTGAAGTTAAGCAAGGAAGTCCACGCTCAACTGCAAGACGTCTCATCTTGAAACCATCTGATTCAACGTTTTTCCCTTTCGAGATAGTGTTGATGATGAGGGCCACGCGACCTGATCTGATTTCTTTAATGATATCGTCCTCTGCCTGACCGATACGTGCGATGGTCTTAACCGGAATGTTCGCGGCCTTCAGGACCTTTGCCGTTCCTTCAGTCGCTACGAAGTCAAAGCCCACTTGGTAGAAGCGCTTGAAAAGTTTTACCGCTTCTTCCTTATCCATATCATTGATAGTCGCAAGGATTGTTCCCGAGTCTGGAATCACAAGTCCTGCAGCCACGAATGCTTTATGAAGGGCCTTCTCGAAAATCTTATCTTTACCCATTACTTCGCCGGTTGATTTCATCTCAGGTCCCAGAGCGATCTCAACTTCAGAGAGTTTCGCGAATGAGAACACTGGAGCTTTTACCGCGACATCGCTTTTCGGAGCGAGAGTGCCGTGGAAGTAACCTTGTTTAAGAAGTGATTCACCCATGATCGCTTTTGTTGCGACCTTGGCCATCTGAACACCTGTTACTTTAGAAAGGAATGGTACAGTTCGGCTTGAGCGAGGGTTCACTTCAAGTACGAACACATCACCTTTATAAATCACGAATTGAAGGTTAATGAGACCCTTAATGTTGAGGGCCTTGGTGATTGAAAGAGTGGTTTCAGAAAGTTTATCCAGAATGTCTTGAGAAACACTTTGAGGAGGGTAAACCGCGATTGAGTCACCAGAGTGAACTCCCGCCTTCTCAATGTGTTCCATAATCCCAGGGATGAATACTGTTTCACCGTCACAGATCGCGTCCACTTCCATTTCTCGACCGATCATATATCTGTCGATTAGAACTGGGTGCTGAGGATTTACCTGAACCGCGCGCTTCATGTAATCCATGAGCTCAGTTTCGTTATAAACGATTTCCATTGCGCGACCACCAAGTACATATGATGGACGTACAATCACTGGGAAACCTAAGTGTGCTGATTTTTCAACTGCTTCGTTGATTGAAGTTACTGTCACACCTAGAGGTTGAGCGATTTTTAATTCGCGAAGAAGGGCCTCGAAGCGCTTTCTGTCTTCCGCGCGGTCGATATCATCTGTCGATGTACCAAGGATTGTTACTCCACGCTTAGCTAGTGGCTCAGCAAGGTTAATTGCTGTTTGACCACCGAACTGAACGATCACACCGATTGGGTTTTCACGTTCAATCACGTTGTAAACGTCTTCCACAGTCAGAGGTTCGAAGTAAAGTCTGTCTGAGATATTGAAATCAGTTGAAACTGTTTCAGGATTGTTATTAATGACGATCGCTTCCATGCCCATGCTACGAATCGCTTCGATGGCGTGAACAGTGGCGTAGTCGAACTCGATCCCTTGACCGATACGGATTGGACCTGATCCAAGCACCACCACTTTTTTCTTAGAAGACTCCAAGACCTCGTCTTGATTCTCGTAAGTAGAGTAGTAGTAAGGAGTTGATGATTCAAATTCACCCGCACAAGTATCAACCATTTTAAACACAGGTGTAATCTTGTTCGTTTTTCTGAATTTAAAAACTTCTTCCTCAGACGTGTTCCATACTCGAGCAAGGTAGCGATCAGAGAAACCAAGTCTCTTTGCTGCTCTCACTGTTTCCGGGGTCTTGTCTCCAGCTTCAAGCTTATCTTCCATCGTGATAATGTTTTGAATCTTGGCGAGGAAGAAGTAATCAATTTTCGTGAGTTCGTGGATATCTTTAGCAGGTACTTTCTTTCTCATCGCTTCCGCGACAGCAAAAAAGCGCTCATCATCCTGCTTACTTATTTTCTCCATGATCTCAGGGATCGTTTTATCTTTTAGTTCCGGAAGTTCCAGGTGATAAAGACCAACTTCCAAAGAGCGAACTGCCTTGAGCATCGACTCTTCAAAAGTACGTCCTAGCGCCATTACTTCACCTGTAGCCTTCATCTGAGTTCCCAGGCGACGGTTCGCTTTATTGAACTTATCAAATGGCCAGCGTGGGATCTTACTCACCATATAGTCCAGTGCTGGTTCAAAACAAGCGTAGGTCTTCTTTGTCACAGGATTAATGATTTCATCCAGTGTGAAGCCAACCGCAATCTTCGCCGCAATCTTAGCAATCGGATAACCAGTTGCCTTACTTGCTAGAGCTGAAGAGCGAGATACCCTTGGATTCACTTCTATCACATAATATTGGAATGAGTGTGGATCGAGAGCATATTGAACGTTACATCCGCCTTCAATTTTGAGAGAGCGGATGATCTTCAGAGCCGATGTTCTAAGAAGTTGGTACTCCTTATCACTTAGTGTCTGGCTTGGAGCAACTACGATCGAGTCACCTGTGTGAACACCCACTGGATCGATGTTCTCCATGTTACACACGATAATACAGTTATCATTGCTGTCACGGATTACTTCGTACTCAACTTCTTTAAAGCCCGCGATTGATCTCTCGATCAGACACTGCTGAATCGGAGAAGCGGCTAGACCCGAAGTCGTGATTGTGAAAAGTTCTTCTTCAGATGTAGCGATACCTCCACCTGTTCCACCAAGAGTGAAGGCAGGGCGGATAATCACTGGGTAACCAATCTTATTTGTGAACTCAAGAGCTTCACCAACCGTTGTCACAATTCGTGATTCAGGTACTGGCTCATCAATTTTCACCATGAGTTCTTTAAAGAGTTTTCTATCTTCGGCCTTTTGAATCGTATCGACCTTACAGCCAAGAAGCTGAACACCTAGACGCTTAAGGTGACCTTCTTCTTCAAGCTTCACTGCTAAGTTAAGTGCAGTTTGACCACCCAGAGTAGGAACGATTCCGTCTGGCTTTTCTTTGTGAATGATTTTTAGAAGAAACTCTTTCGTCAGAGGTTCGATATAAACCTTGTGAGCAGTTTCCTTGTCCGTCATGATGGTCGCTGGGTTTGAGTTTACCAGTACCACTTCTAGACCTTCTTCAATTAAGGACTTTACCGCCTGAGTTCCTGAGTAGTCGAACTCTGCAGCTTGTCCGATAACAATCGGGCCTGAACCAATGACTAATACTTTTTTAAGATTTGGATGTAGAGGCATTGTTATTTCCTTATTGAATTCAGAAAGTCATCGAATAACCAACCAGTATCTTCAGGACCTGGACAAGCTTCCGGATGATACTGAACTGAGAAGGCAGGTAGCGTCTTGTGACGAAGACCTTCCACTGTATTGTCGTTGATGTTGATTTGAGAAATTTCTAAGTTTGATTTTTCAACTGAACTCACTGTTACAGCATAACCATGGTTCTGAGAGCTCATGAAAACCTTACCAAGACTCAGATCTTTTACCGGATGGTTACCACCACGGTGACCGAATTTTAGTTTCTCGGTATCAGCACCATTCGCGAGAGCGAAGAGTTGGTGACCCATACAGATACAGAACATCGGATACATCTTTTGAAGATCACGAATCACCGGAAGAACACCTGGGACATCTTTTGGATCGCCAGGACCGTTTGAAAGAAGAATTCCTTGTGGACGGTAACTTTGAATCATTTCAGTCGTTGCGTTCCAAGGAACTACCACCACGTCACAGTTTCTTCTCATAAGTGAGCGAAGAATATTTTTCTTATAACCAAAGTCCATCAGGACAATGCGTTTTCCTTCGCCAGGGAAGTGAATCGGATTTTTGATTGAGACGCGGGCGATCTGATCATTCCCAAGTGATTTTTCAAGAAGAGGCTTAGCATCTGCTACTGAGAAAGTCTCAGGTACCAGCACCGCTTTCATTACACCTTTCTCACGAATCTTTTTTGTAAGCTCACGAGTATCAAGTCCCGCGATTCCAGGAATTTTGAAACGCTTTAAGAAATCGCGAAGAGAGTATTCGTTTCTCCAGTTAGAACCTTCAGATGGACATTCTCTGACTACCAGACCTTTCAGTGCTGGAGTCAAAGATTCGAAATCATCTTTATTCACACCATAGTTTCCAATCAGAGGGTAAGTCATCACAACCATCTGATCGCAGTATGATGGATCAGAGATAATTTCCTGATAGCCCGTCATACTTGTGTTAAAAACGAGTTCGCCGAGAGAGTGGGCACCGTCAATCTCGTGCCCAATCGATTCGCCGACGAACTCTTCACCAGTTTCTAAAATCAGTTTAATTTTTTTCATTACTTACTCCCGCCAAGGGCCCATTCTAAAATGGCCATTCTGGCGAATACGCCGTTACCCATTTGTTTAAAAATTCTCGATTGCTTGTGCTCAACAATTTCATCCGCAATTTCAACTCCGCGGTTAAAAGGTCCCGGATGCATGATGATGGCATCCTTTCTCATCTTGTTGACTCGTTCTGAAGTTAGACCAAATTGAGTGTGATAAGCCTTAGCATCTAGCTCAAGACTTGCGTGACGCTCTAACTGAATCCGTAACATCATGACGGCATCTACTATCGGCAGAACTTCTTCGAAATTCGCTTTTTTAATGAATGGTTTTGAAACATTTGGCAGCATCGCCTCAGGTCCGCATAAATAAATTTCCATGCCGAATTTCTCGGCCGCTACCATGAGTGAGCCTGCTACTCGGGAATGTTTGATGTCTCCGCAAACTGCGATCTTAAGACCTTCCAGTTTTCCAAACTCTTGCTTCAAAGTCAGGAGATCGAGAAGACCCTGAGAAGGATGCTCGTATTTTCCAGCACCAGCATTAAGAAGGGGAGTATTGAATTTCTCATACAGATCGCTGAACACATTATCATCAGAGTGACGAAGCACAATTCCATCTGCTCCAAGGCTCTCCAAAGTTTTAAGAGTGTCGTAGATCGTTTCACCTTTCTTCACACTCGAATTCTCTGGCACAAAATTAATCACCTCAGCGCCAAGTCTTTTCGCCGCCATTTCGAATGAACAACGGGTTCTTGTGCTTGGCTCATAGAACGCATTTACGATGATTTTATTTTTTAAGAGATGTTGGATTTTGTCAGGTTGAGAGATGTGAAGAGAAAAATACTGGGCCCTATCAATAAGGGACTGAATATCAGAAACGGAAAAACTAGCGAGTGATACAAAATGCTTGATCATTCTCCTCCTGAGAGACAAAAGTAAGTGAATCTGAATTGAATAAAATAGGATAGACTTGTGAGTGGAAGGCGTGGAAAAATGTGGTGATGCGAAGAGGCATCATGTCCATATAACTATCCCTAGTGGTTAAACGTATAATTCATCTCATTCAATCGAAGCCTTTGGCAAGAGTAAATTTTATGACAGGTAAATTTCAATTAGAGTCTGCTTTCAAACCGATGGGGGACCAACCCCAGGCGATTGAATCTATTGCTAATAATTTTCAGAAAAAAGAGAAGTTTCAGACCCTTTTAGGGGTAACGGGATCAGGTAAGACCTTCGCGATGGCGAATGTTATCCAGCGATTGGGTAAGAAAACCTTAATTCTGGCCCCCAATAAGACCCTGGCCGCCCAGCTATTTGCTGAGTTTAAAGAGTTCTTTCCCAACAATGCCGTAGAGTATTTCGTTTCCTATTACGATTACTATCAGCCCGAGGCCTATGTGCCTGGCTCAGATACCTATATTGAGAAAGATTCCGCCATTAACGACGAAATTGAGAAGCTTCGTCACTCATGTACCCGTTCGCTGTTTGCTCGCGAAGACGTGATCGTAGTCGCTTCAGTCAGCTGTATTTACGGTATTGGTGCTCCTGATGAATATTTCAATCAGAGAATCATGCTCTTAAATCAAGACAAGCTCGATCGCGACGAATTTCTTCGTCGCCTGGTTGATATTCAGTACCAAAGAAATGATACCGATTTCCACCGTGGTACCTTCCGTGTTCGCGGTGATATTGTAGAAGTTTTCCCGGCATACGAAGATTCTCAAGTCGTACGAGTTGAATTCTTTGATGATGTTGTCGATGGGATTTTCTTGGTGGATCCCTTGCGGGGCAAAGTGATTCAACCTCTTCAACGCGTTGATATTTATCCGAAGTCTCACTATGTGGTAGGCAAAGATAAGATGAAGTCGGCGATTGCAAATATTAAAGTTGAGTTGCGTGAAAGATTGAACGAACTTCAAGAGCAGAGAAAACTTGTTGAAGAACAGCGTCTCTCTCAGAGAACCTTACTTGATCTAGAGATGATGGAAGAGATGGGTTTTTGTCCTGGTATTGAAAACTATTCTCGCCATCTTGCCGGAAATGCTCCGGGTGAGCCACCTTATACACTCTTAGATTATTTCAAAAAGGATTTCCTTCTCATTGTGGATGAGTCTCACGTCTCGATTCCGCAAGTAGGAGGTATGTATAAAGGAGACCGCGCGAGAAAACAAAATCTCGTAGATTTCGGTTTCCGTCTTCCAAGTGCTCTTGATAACCGTCCGCTAAACTTTCCTGAATTTGAGAGTAAGTTGGATCAGGTACTATTTGTCTCAGCCACACCGGCCGATTATGAGCTTCAGAAAACGAACGGTGAATATGCTGAGCAGATCATTCGTCCGACTGGTCTCTTAGATCCGGTCATTGAATTTAAAGATGCCAAGAACCAAGTGGATGACATGTTAGTCGAAGCGAAGAAAGTCATCGCTAATGGTTACCGTGTACTCATTACCACTCTGACGAAACGTCTGGCCGAAGAGCTAACGGATTTCTATAAGGGTGTAGGAATGAGGATCAAATATCTTCACTCTGACATTGATACTCTTGAACGAATGGAGATCCTGCGTGATCTTCGACTCGGAGAATTCGATATCCTGGTCGGGATTAACCTCCTTCGTGAGGGTCTGGATATTCCAGAGGTCGCCTTAGTGGGAATTCTTGATGCCGATAAAGAAGGCTTCCTTCGATCGACCCGTTCTCTCATCCAAACGATTGGTCGAGCGGCCCGAAACTCAGAAGGACGAGTTATTCTCTACGGCTTTAAAAAGACTCCAAGCATCGAAGAGGCCATGAAAGTAACGGCCGAACGTCGAATCAAGCAGCAGGCCTATAACGAAAAGCACGGCCAGACTCCTAAAACTGTCGCTAAAAAGGTCAGTGGGGGCGTGATTGAGGTTCTTCGAGGTGCCAAGAAGTCCGACAAGAAAGCACGGGTTAAAGAAATTTCTGAGCAAAGACTTTCTCCAGAAGCAATTGATGCTAAAATTGTAGAATTAAAACAGCTCATGAAAGAAGCGGTCAAAGACCTACAGTTTGAAGAGGCCGCCAAACTTCGTGACGAAATTAAGAAGCTTTCTGAATTAAGGTTTATGCTATGAAGTTTTGGATGATTTTATTGTTCCCTCTTCTTGCCACTGCGGCAGTGAAGACTGAAGGTTTTATCATCCAGATCAATGACCGTAGCATGAATGTTCTTTCTCCCGAAAAAGCAAAACCCATGTTCGCGGTGATGGTTGAGAACCGTGCCCTGTCTGATCAGGTAGGGAAGTTTATCGTGGGTGGAAAAATTTTAAAATTCATCTCGGTGAAGTCTGGAAAGACGGAGACCGTCGAGATTGAAAATAAAACGAATGCTCCTGTGACATTTGTTCCGGTAAGTCCGGCCTTCCAGGAAGTTCCGTTATTGTTTGGTAAAAAGGCCTATGAAATCCCATCAAAAGAATAATGTTCAAAAAGTTGTTCTGGTCATCTCTGATCTGCATTTAAGTGCGGGGAAGATGATTAAGGGGAAGAGAAATCTTCTCGAGGATTTTCATTACGATAATGAACTCATCGACTTTCTTAATTACTACTCAGCAGGTGACTACCTTGAAATCGAAGTAGAACTCGTTATTAACGGGGACTTCCTGGATTTCCTGGCCGTGCCGTATGTAGAGTTCTATGACGATGAATTCTGGAGCGAATCGGCGGCACTGGCCAAGCTTCGTATGATCATGCGTGCTCATACTGGTGTTTTGGATGCCCTTAAGCGTTTCCTCTCTAAGCCGAATAAGCGCATCGTTTATATCATTGGTAACCACGACGCTGAGTTTGTTTTTGACTCCATGAAAGAGGAGTTCTTAAACTATTTTGGTGAACTTCGTAAGAACATCATTCTATCGAACTCAATCTCGACTCACGTGCCGATCAAAGGCGTTTGTATTCAACACGGTCACCAGTATGAACGTGCCCATGAATTCGATCAAGAGAACGCAGTAGTGGAGACTCTTAATGGTGAGAAGTATTTCATTCCGCCTTGGGGCTCGTATTATGTAACGAACGTGATTAATAAGTACAAGCAAGAGCGCCACTTCATTAATGCTGTTCGCCCGATTAAGCACTTTATCATTCACGGTATCCTATTCGATACGTTCTTTACGTTCCGTTTTATGCTTTCAAACTTCTACTACTTCGTGATGGTGCGCTTCTGGCACTTCTACATGACGAAGAGAAGTCTGAAACAGGTATTTGAAGACATCTTCCGCGAGCTTGAGCTCTTCCAGGATTACGAGTCTCTTACTCGTCAATTCTTTGAGAAGAATCCTGAGTCGCGCGTCCTGATTGTAGGACACACTCACAATCCGACACTTCGTATTTTCAATGACGGTACTACATTCATTAATACTGGAACCTGGACCCGCATGGTGAATCTGGATCTAGGACAGTGGAACAATGGTAACGTACTCACATACGCTAAGATTCTTGTTAAAAAACTAGATTACGAAATCGAAGACTTTGAGAAGAACGTAGAAGTCGATCTAAAGCACTGGATGGGTATCAACAACCTTCCATACTCTGAGTATCACTAAGACAAAGAATTAATTTTTTCTAAGAGCTTCTTCGAATGAACAGGGTAGGACATGATATGTTCTACTCCAAGTTTCGAAGCAAGTTTTAAGATTGATGATTCGCTATGATCAGCGAAGATGATGAAGTTCTTTTTATTCTGAACTGCACTCGTTAGTTTCTCATTCAGAACTTTTGCTTCTATCAGAAGAAGATAATCCTTTCTGTCTTTGAGAATTTCCAATGCTTCATTCGCATTTGTCGCTTCTAAGATATGAAAGAAACCATTTTTCGTAAGCATGTCCCTGATCAGAATGCGAAATTCTTCGTTTTCATCACAAATGAGAATGGGATTAGCGTAGTTCATAGATTTATCATAGCAGTCAGATATTCACTTGAAAATCGAATAAGTTCTTGAATTAAGAGAAAAACATCGTTATCTCAGAGTGGAATTGTCGGGCTAAATAGCTGAAAATATTTTTAAAATTGCTGTTAAGTTAGGATTCGTAGCTCCGAATAGGTTGTTGTCTGACACAAGTAGTGATGGACATAAAATTCACTTAAGCACGGAAGCTTATCAAGTCTCTCAAGGTTGGGAACTGATCATCACGGAATGGATGAGGGTATTAAACCAAGGAGGATTTCATGGGTTTTCGTATCAACACAAACGTTTCTTCTATTGCTGCTCAACGCTCACTAAGCGTTAACAATAGAGAATCGGAATCAAACCTGGCGAAACTATCGTCTGGTTCTCGTATCACTAAAGCAGCTGACGATGCTGCTGGTCTAGCGATCTCTGAAAAGATGAAAGCTGGTATCCGTTCAATGAAACAAGCTGACCGAAACGCTAACGACGGTATCTCGATGGTTCAAACTGCTGAAGGTGGCTTGAACGAAGTATCATCAATCCTTACTCGTATGCGTGAACTTGCCATCCAAACTTCATCAGATACAGTTGGTGATGTTGAGCGTGGTATGACAAATATGGAATACCAAAACCTTAAACTTGAACTTGATCGTATTTCGCAAGTTACAGAGTTTAACGGTAAGAAACTTCTTAACGGTGAAGGCGGAAACTTTGAGTTCCAAGTTGGTACAAACAACGACGCTTTCCAAGACAGAATTGGTTTCGACGCTGGTCAAGTTAACTCTCGTCTTGATTCACTAGGAGTATCTGAACTAGATGTTTCTACAAAAGGTGGTTCACAAGAGTCTCTAGCTGCTGTTGACTCTGCGATTGAGAAAGTTTCTGGTCACCGCGCTTTCCTAGGTGCGATTCAGAACCGCTTGATCTCGACATCGAACAACTTACAAGTTAACGTTGAGAACTTGTCAGCTGCTAACTCTCGTATCCGTGACGTAGACTACGCTGATGCTACAGCTCAAAAAGCTAAGAACGATATCCTTGGTTCAGCTGGTACATCGGTTCTTGCTCAGGCTAATATGTCTGGCCAAAACGCTCTTAAACTCATTGGTTAATACTCTCTGATACTGCATTCCGAACAAGAGGACCCACCGCAAGGTGGGTCTTTCTATTTTAGGGCCTGTTTAAGCATTTCGAATAACTGCGTTGGATAAGGTTCTTCTTCCCAAAAGATAAGATGATCACTGCCCTTGATCGTTTGAACATGGGCATTTGAAAAACGACTTTTTATAAAACTCTCATTGAACTCGTAATCTATCACTGTGTCTTTGGTCCCAAAAATAACTTCCACCTCTGCCGCTGACTGACGTCCATCCGTTTCTAATTTTTTGTTCCAATCAACTAACTGCTGAAACCAATGAGTAGGGACCTTTTTTATAGGAGAGGGATCCTGCTTTTTTAGTTCTTTGAACTCAGCGTTTTTGATCATACTAGGACGTCTTGGAAGTTTTGAAAGGAAATGCCCAAAGACATTGTGACCAAAAAGAGAAAGTTCCCATAAGTAGGAGCGCACGAGAGGTGCCACCATGATAATTTTTTTGAACTGGTGCTGCTGATTATCGAGGAGAAATTCAATCATGCCGGTATTGCCGGTAGAGTGAGCAAAGAAAATCATGGATGCATAATTATAAGTCGCTATTTTTGGGAAGATACTTTTATAAATATCCGCATAGGCCTCGATGTGAGAAATGTCGGCCTTGGTACCGGTGGATTCTCCGTGGCCCGGAAGTTCCATGCAAAGAACATCATACTTTTCATTCAGAAACCAACGGATCATTGGTTTTAGATAAGCACAGTTGTCTCCATAACCATGGGCCATGAAAACTAAACGGTCATTTTGGTTTGAGTACGTATGCGCGGCGATCTTATGCAATTCACCACGACTATCGTTCACTTCAAAAATTTGCTTATTGTATGTAGATGATTCTTTGACTTCATAGAAGTCACTTCCAAATGATGGAAGAGAAAGAATGAGTAGACCCAAAAATGCGAGTGCTTTCATAGTGCCAAGTTTAGCACTATGAAAGCAGCTGTACTAGAGGCCTATCTACAGTCTCTGTGTCTTGGATGCTCTTCGCACCATGTTCTTGTTGGAGTTGGAGATGATGATCCACCGCCACGACAGTCTTGGTGACGAGGGTGTTCTTCACACCATTCACGAGAGCCTGGAATTGGTTCACGCTGATTTGAACATGCTGAATGCCATGGTTGAGATTCGCAATGTTGTCTTGTTCCTACACAAGCTGAGTGCCAAGGCTGTTCTTCACAATGTTGAGGAGTCCCCTGACAAGCCGAGTGCCAAGGTTGTTCTGAGCAGTGTTGAGGTGTTCCCTGACAGGCAGAGTGCCAAGGTTGTTCTTCACAATGTTGACGAGTGCCCTGACAGGCAGAATGCCATGGTTGAGTTTCACAGTGTTGGGGGGACCCCTGACAAGCTGAGTGCCAGGGTTGCTCACGACAGTGGGCCGGAGTTCCCTGACATTCCGATCTCCAAGTTTCAGTCGAGCAATCAGCAGCAAATGTAGAAACAGAAAATAGAGTAAAGATAGCAATCGCTAGTAGTTTCATTCTTCCTCTCCTGTGAAGTTTGGTGAAGCGGAATAGGCAAGAATCTGGCCAAAGGAGAATTTGATTTATATTCATCACTTGCCGCAACGCGCGGTGCGCTTTGGAGTGGGAGCAAAAAGTGAAAGAAGTGATACTTCGACACCAATCTTAAGTTAAAAAAACTTCGAACCATTCGATAATTGATTCCATAGGAGAACTTATGGAACCGAAAGATTTTTTATATGGACGTAAAGGTCCATGGCCTCAACCTTGTCCGGATCATCCCTACGGTGAATCGCCGGGAGTGATTCATTTACCTCTAGGAGAGTGGATTGATTGGTGGTCAACCGTTGGCCTTCGCTTCATCATTCAGTGGCCTCTTTTTACTCCTATTTATTTTTTACAAGGTCTCTTCAATCCAGGTCTTAAAAAAGTAACAGATGAAGAGTTCCATCAGTATTTAACGAATTCCATGATGGCGAGATTCATCACGCCGAAGATGGATGAAGTGGATAAAAAGATTTTTGCCTCTCACATGAAAGAGGGGAAAGATTATTACGTTGTGGATCTGGAACCTGTGAGAGTAGTGCAACTCTTTAAAGGCATTCATGCTTCTCCAACAAAAACTCTTCTCGTAAAAACTGATTTCGAAAAGTTTGAAGTTGTTTGTGTTTATATGGAGAAAACTGAGACGGTTTTGGTTCCAGCAGATGGAGACGCTTGGGAGCTTGCCAAGTATTTCGTTCTTCAGGGCGGAGCTCTGTGTGCCACTATGGTGGTACATCCACTTCAGCACTTTCCGATGGACAGTATTAATGCCATTACGAAGACCGCGCTTCCTAAAGAACACACTCTGTTTAAACTTCTTCACGCACATATGCGTTTCACACTGCCACTTGAGAATGCGGTTTTAAATTTTAAGATGTCGCTTCTTCATGATGATAAGTGGTGGAAGACCTACGCGCCTTTCCCTGGCCCTTACCACGGGATTCGTGATCTTCTGGTTGAAGGTTATCGTGGGATCAGAAACAATGATTCTTATCCTCCATTCACATATCCTCGTCGTCCGCCAAAAATCTATTCTGGCTACGGTGTTTTCCTGGATGCGTATTTCGAGGACATCTACGCTTTCGTGAGCGAAGTGACGAAGACCATTACTCCAGGTGATACTTGTGTGAGAGACTGGGCCAATTATATTGCTCAGTGGATTCCCGGTTTTCCGAATGGAAAAGAAATTTTCGAAGGCACCACACTAACTGAAGTCGTGGCCTTCTATCTTTGGGACGTGACAGTCGGACATACGATCGATCACCATAACTATGGGCAGATGGATGTACGCAAAGTCGCTCTTCGTATTAGACAAGAGCCGCCTAAGAAGGGAACCAAGATGAAGTCCCTTAAAAAGCTTCAGTCACCCATCGATCTCATGAAGTACAAACTTGCTATGAGACTCTTCTTCAGACCAACAGTCATGACTCGCTTAATTGATGTTGATTATGGATTTAAGGATCAGAATCTGGTGGAGGCCCAAAAGGTCTTTAAACAGAATTTACGGGCCACTGATAAAAAGTTAAAAGAGCAGGGGCTGACTTACATGGATCTTAACGATATTGCGAATACAATTCAGTTCTAATTAAAAGGGCCGCAAATGCGGCCCTTCTTATTTCATTTAAAAAATGGCATCAAACCAAGGCTTCTTCGCTCTTTCATCACAATCAGAGATCCAAAGATGTTTTACTTCAAGGTATGCTTTCATACCTTCTTCACCCATCTCGCGACCAATTCCAGATTGCTTGTAACCACCGAACGGCATTCCTGGATTCAAAAGATGATATTCGTTGATCCAAACCATTCCGGTTTCAAGTTGTTTCGCCACATTGATCGCGCGTTGTTGGTTCTTAGACCAAACTGCACCCGCAAGACCGTACACCGATTGGTTTGCTAGTTTTACCGCCTCAGTTTCGTTCTTCACTGGTGTGATAGCAAGAACCGGCCCGAAGATCTCTTCGTTGAAGATCGTGTGATCAGGGGTAACTTCAAAAAGCGTTGGTTGGATGTAATAACCTTTAGAGAAATCTCCATCAGTCATTCGCGAACCACCAGCAAGAAGTTTTGCTCCTTCTTTCTTGGAAGTCTCAATATATCCCATTATGGTATCAAGTTGCTTCTTGTTCACTACAGGGCCATAAGCAGTCGCTGGATCAGTTGGAAGACCAACTTTTACGTCTTTAATTCGTTTAACGAGTGCTTCTTTAAATTCTGGATAGATTTTCTCTTCAACGAAGAGACGAGTACCTGAGTCACAGGCCTGGCCTGCGTGATAAAGGAAAGCGTAAAGAGCACCGTCGACAGCAATTGAAAGGTCAGCATCATCCAGTACGATATTGGCCGATTTTCCACCCAGCTCGAGTGATAGATTCTGAATTCTTTCACCAGCATTCTGCATGATCTTGCGACCAACTGCAGTTGAACCCGTGAAAGCAACTTTCTTCACTTTCTTATTCGCGAGAAGATATTCACCCTCTGAAGCGCCACCAGTGATGATGTTCACTACACCTTTAGGGAGACCAGCATCGTTTAGAATCTCGGCCAGAATAGAAGCTGTAACTGGAGTGTCTTCTGCTGTTTTAAGAACCGAGGTACTTCCAGAAGCAATCACAGGACCAATCTTCCATGCGGCCATCACAAGTGGGAAGTTCCATGGAATGATTTGAGCGCAAACACCCACTGGTTCATACACACGATAATTGTGAGAGAAGCCAGCGCGAGAAGCGTTCTCATCTTTCACTTCAAATTGAAACTTACGAAGCTGACCAGCAAGCACTTTGAAATATGAGGCCGCATTGGCCACGTCTGCTTTGGCCTTACGAAGTGAAGAGCCAGAATCTGCAACTTCAAGCTCCACAAGTTCGTTTCTTCTTTCTTTTAATTTCTCAGAGATCTTTTCAAGAATTTCAGCGCGCTTATTTTGATCCATGCCACGCCATTCTAGTGAATAAAAAGCATTCTCGGCCGCGTCTACTGCTTGATCTATGTCTTTATGCGAGGGAAGGTAAACCTTCGCCACAGTTTCACCATTAGCTGGGTTAAGAGAGGTAAATGACTTCTCAGAAGTTCTGAAGTCACCATTAATGAATAGTTTAATTTCTTTCATATATTTGTCAGCTTAATAGTAATAATCGAATTCGGCTGGCCTTCTTCACCCTTGGCATAGATCTCACGTTCAGTACCCGGCTTAATTTCTTCCTCTTCACCTTTGGTCACAAGAGTAAGTTTTGTGCCTTTCTTTTCAGAGGCAGAGTAAACGAGAGTACTCATGCCGTTCTTTAGAGGAACAAGTTTTAAGTTCAGGATGAACGTCCCCATCGGGAAAGAGTAGTCTTTGTTGTGATCAAACTTCTGATTAAATTTCCAGGTCTCACCATCAACTGCGAATGTGCCTTCCGCTTTCCAACAAGCAAAGGCCGAAAGGCTTACGAACAGGGTAAAAAGAATAATAAAAGTTTTTAGCATCTTTCCACCGATACTGCGATTCCTTGACCAACACCGATACACATAGAGGCCAGACCCTTCTTAAGCGATGGATCGTTTTTCATCTGGTAAAGCATAGTCGTTAGAATTCGAGTTCCAGAAGCTCCGAGTGGGTGACCAATAGCAATCGAGCCACCATTACGGTTAATCTTAGACATATCAAGTTCAAGTTCCTTGATACACCCAAGGGCCTGAACTGCGAAGGCTTCATTCAATTCAAAAATATCAAAGTCAGAAAGCTTGTGATTGAAACGAGTACAAAGTTTCTTAATAGCACCAACTGGACCCAGACCCATAACGTTCGGGTGAAGACCGTGAACCGCACCACCAGTGATTTTTGCGATTGGCTGAATGTTGTGACGTTTTAGAAACTCTTCTGAACAAATGACCACCATTGAAGCACCATCGTTAATCGATGAGCTGTTACCCGCAGTCACTGTACCGTCTTTTTTAAAAGCAGGACGAAGTTTAGCGAGTTTCTCAAGAGATGTATCAGCACGAGGACCTTCATCATTTTCAACCACGAATGAGCCTTTCTTACTTTCCACAGTGATTGCAAGAATCTCTTCTTTAAATTTTCCTTCCGCTTGTGCCTTCACCGCTTTCTGGTGAGAAGCTAGAGCGAACTTATCCTGATCTTCGCGTGAGATATTATGAAGCTTTTGAACTTCTTCAGCAGTTTCACCCATTCCTAGAAGAGGGAACATCTGGGCCATCTTAGGATTTTCAAAGCGCCAGCCGATCGCTGTGTCCCACATCTTCTGACCGCGATCAAAAGGAGAAGTTGCTTTCGACATCACGTAAGGAGCACGTGACATACTTTCGCCACCGCCTGCGATGAAACAATCACCAAAACCAGCTTGAATACGAGCGTGAGCGTCCATCACAGCATCAAGCGAAGAACCACAAAGACGGTTAATCGTTGTGCCCGGAACATCAAGTGGATAACCAGCAAGAATCAAACTCATGCGAGCAAGGTTTCGGTTATCTTCACCGGCCTGGTTAGCACAACCAATGATTGTGTCTGAAATTTCTTTCAGATCATGTTTTGCAACTTTTGCGTAGTCTTTAAAAAGCTCCGCAAGAAGATCATCAATGCGAACAGAAGAGAGTACTCCGCCGAATGAACCAATAGCAGTTCTCTTGGCGTGGATAATGTAAGATGTAGTCATAAATGTGTCCTTAATCGTAGAGCCGTTATGCTAGCAATAAATGGATGAATTGAGAAAAGAAAGGCACTGATTGTTGTGCTGCGTAGTCTGGTTTACGTCACTTGTCATAAGAAGTTAGTTAATCCGACAGTTTCACCTTGGCTTCATTCAGGCCCTGTCATAAAACATTTATCCCTGTTTCCCTCACATTAGGATGACTATGAAATTGATTTTGATGTCTCTTTTGATGTTTTGGAGCTCTGTTCACGCTTATGAGGCCCAAGTAAGAAAGGGCGAACTTTCTCCTACACTGGAATCGATGCTAGTGAAGGCGAATGTAGAGACTGGCATGAACTTTTCTCCGTCCCATTTCCTTTTAATTGAAGAAAGAAATCTCGCGACCAGTAGATACCAATTCTATGTCCAGATGAATTCTGAAGTGCCAGTTGCCCGTACTGCCGTTCGTATCTGGAGTGATCTTAAGACCAACGAACTTATTCTGGCAGAGATGCATTTGGATGAGGCAACTCTTTCAAATGGCGCTCAACTAAAGGCGAAGTTTAATAAAGCAAGATTTTCTCCTTCGGCCTTGAAATCGCCTAAGCTTAATCGTCACATCAAGAAGCTTGTGGCAGAAAAAGTTTCGAATAATCACATCGACAACAAAATCATTAGTCTTAAATTTAAAGATCAGTGGGTGAACGGTGATCTAAGACGTGAGGTTGAAGTAAGAGGTCTGCGTGGACTTCACTTCGTGGCCGTTTCTCTTCTTAAAAACGAAATTGTTGAATACGGCTACCGCGAATTCGCTCAGAGTGAAATGGTTTCGCTTAAGGCCCACGTCTATCCTATTTACGAAGAAGTTGAAGCAACTGGTGAGCGTCTGAATTATGAGGAGCGCGAACTAAAATACATCAGCTCAGAAATCCCTGACGGCGGTGATGAGCCCCTAAGTGGTCTAGGCGAGACAAATTTCACAAGTGATCTCCATAGCCCGCTTCTGGCGGAAACATCTTATGGTCAAATGAAGGGTCTGTGGTCTGAGAATTCAGTACGTAAAAAAGTAGAAGACCTGGTTTCGTTGATGCCTAAAAAAGAAAACAGCTTCAACAATGGTGTACTTCTTCAAGGTAAGTATGCGACTGTGAATCTTCACCCCGCTGTGAAAGAAACTTTCAAAGATCTTGGTGGCGTTTCTTTAAGGCCAACTGTTTATCACATGATGACTTGGATGGACGGAGAGGAGAGCTTTGAGAGTAAGGCCTTAAGTGGTCTTTCAGGAAAACTCATCACTTCTCAGGAAGAGTTGCTCTCTAGAACTCCGGTTCGTCTTTATAACCACGATGTCCGTACTTACATTGAATCAGGGGTAGATGAAGTTCAAGTTTACTACGGTGTTACGGTTCTTATGGATTCGCTCGTTGGCATGGGATTCAACGATGCTGAACTTTCAGAGAAGCCTTTTCATGCTTTCTTATACGATCCAGATATCAGCATGAAGGACAATGCTTACTATTACGATAATACGATTAACTTCACGACTTATTCTCCAGGGTCTCCAAATTACGCTCGTGATAATCCAACTATCTGGCATGAACTTGGTCACGCCATCATGGAACGTTTGATGGGAACTCACCTGGGTTTTGCTGATTCTAAAGGCGGCTACGGTGGATTGTCTGAAGGTATGGCGGATTTCATCGCGCAAATCGTAGTTGAAGAGCAAACGAAAGGAGCATCATTTACTGGGAAAGAAACTTTCCGAATCATCAATGAGACAGGTTTTGCTCTTACCAATGAGTTTCACGATGAAGGTGAGGCATATGGTGGAGTCATGAACGACATGCTCATGACGGTTATTAGAAGTGAAGGTGAAGCAGGTCTTCGCTCTTTTGCTAACCTCACGATCGAGGCCATGCGCCTAACTCGTAATCATCCAAAACTTTCAGCAGCGAGCTGGTTTGAGCATATGCTCATCGCTGATGAACTTCAGGGCGGAAAGTATAAAGACGTGATTGTGAATGCTCTTCGAGTTCGTAACTTCTCATTTGAAAGAGAATTTAGACCGGCAACGATGAAGATCACTTTTCATGATGTTGAATTAACTTCTGATTCACAAGGAAGCCGTGAGCGTCCAGTTATGGCCTGTGGCACTCAAGGTGAAGTCGCCTTCAACTTGAAGATGGAGCTGACTTCAGGTGATTCTGAATTCATTAAGTTTCCGGCGCTGGTTAAAGTTGAATATAAGAAAGGTGCTCTTCAAGGTGCAATTAATTGGGTAGGGGAAGAGTCAAATCCTCAGAGCTATACTGTGCATTCAGAGGATGACATCCTGGATATTCCTATTAAGGCCAATCCGGTTTGTGACTATATTAACTCACCGGACGGTTCATGTAAGGACTATGCTTATATTCAGGTCTTCAACTCAGGCCTACATAAGCCAATCGCCAAGAAGCGCTTCTATTTAAGATTAAATCACAAGGCATGTGCTCAATAGCTGTAAGGGCCCCTATAGGGGCCCTTTTCTTTTGAACGCCTTTCTCATCACTTAACGCATCTAAAAGAGAAAACATTGCTTACTATTTTGAATTAAATGCCCAAGTTAAAATTATGGCATGAAAATCAAAAACCTACTCCTCTCGAGTCTATTCCTATTACCTTGTCTTTCTTTTGCAGCTGAGCCGATCACGGCCGATGAGCATCAGAAACTCATGAAAGGAGAGAGCCTCCAAGTTGTGACCTGGGAAGAAGGATATGTGTGGCCCAAGGTTTTCATGCGAGTGGTTTTGAACAATAGGCCACAAGAGAACATGGAAGTCTTTATGGACTTTGATTCTCACAAGACGTTCGTCCCAGATATGCTCGAATCTAAAGTTGTAAAAAAAGTATCTCCCGAGAATATGCACGTCATGATGTCGATGGCGATGCCTTGGCCAGTGAAGAAAAGCACTCACACCACGAACAACGTTCTTGTTCGTGAAGCTGATGGAAGTCTAACTTTAAAGTGGAGTCTCGTGAGTGCTGAGTTTCTTAAGGCCACAGACGGTTACGTTACCTTCAAACCCTATCAGGGCAAGACCTTGATGGAGTATATGACCTTCATCGTTCCAAATTCATCTTTTGCAGGCATGTTTAAGAATCAGGTCGCTGGGGATGTGAAGAAGACAGTGGAAAAGATCGCTGAGCATCTTAATAAAACGACAGAAGGGCGCCGAGCTCCAGCTTCTGTCGTGAATGGTCCGGATGGTAAAAATAAGCTTTAATTAGAAACGGTGGATATATCTTTTATCGCCGGTCTTTTTGAATAACTCATCCAGAAGAGTCTTCACGTAGAGCTCTCTTCCTTCGGCCCATTCGAAGGGACCTTTTGGATAATTCACACCAAACTTCATCGCGCGATCAATATCTTCTTTGGTCGCGACACCATCAGCTAAAGCAAAGTGCGCTTCATTGATGATCTGAACAATCGTTCTTGGAAAAACGAAACCACAAGAAACGATGGTCGTTTCAACCGGTGTGAAACCAAGTTCTTTAAACTTTTCAATCACACCTGGTTCTTTGTGCAGAAAATGGATTTCCATCTTCTTAGCATCATCCGCAAAAAGGGCAGCAAAAGATCCTTTTAATTGTGGATACTCATCATAGAACTCTTGCGGATCATAACAAGTCAGATCCATGTAAACATGCTTCTCAGGATTTGCTTTAAGCACATTGATCTTTTCTTCTTTCGTGCCAAATCCAAAATTAATCAGAATGTTATCAAATGATACGTTAGTCATATTTATAAAACCCACGCTTAGATTTTCTTCCAAAGCGCTTTTCATCAACCATTTGTTTTTGAAGTTTATGAGGAGCAAAGCGCGGCTCTTTATCGTAGGCTTCCCACACTGAGCAAGTCACAGAGTAGTTCACGTCGATTCCGATAAGATCCATAAGTTCAAATGGTCCCATCTTAAAACCACCCACTTCTTTTAGGATGGCATCAACTTCTTTCTCTTTAGCTTCGTTTTCAGTATCAACAATACGTAGTGGCTCACCATAGAAGTTACGGGCCACACGGTTCACGATAAACCCCGGCGAATCTTTACAGAAAGCGGGCTTCTTATCTTTTGAATCAAACCAGGCATAAAGATCACGACAGAGTTTCTCTGATGAGTCTTTGCCTTTAATCACTTCCACCAGCTTCATAATCGTCGCAGGATTAAAGAAGTGAAGTCCTAGGAACTTGTCCTTTCGCTCTACGGCCTCGGCCATAAGATGAATAGGGAAGCTCGAGGTGTTACTTGCAAGAATTGTATGAGGCCCAAAATACGCGTCTAGCTTCTTAAAAAGCTCGCGCTTGATCTCAAGGTTCTCAATGATCGCTTCAACCACAAGGTCAGCGTCTTTTGCCACCTGATCGATCATCTTTATTGAGATAAGAGTTTTGAGTTCGGCCGCGTTTGAAAGTTTTCCTTTTTCCGCCAGCTTGTCCCATGAAGTATGAATGTCTTTAAGTGCTTTTTCGAGTTGGGCCTGAGAGTTATCGACGAGTTCTACCGAGCAGAGTTGCTGTGTGAACCACTGGGCGATGCCGGAACCCATGGTTCCGGCGCCAATGACTACAATTTTTTGTAATTTCATGATTAAGAAAGAGTGTATTCTAGAGGCTGTTCAGATTCAATGTACTCAGGAACTACTAGGCCCCATTCAGCACATTTCTCTTCGATTTCTTTTACGAAAGCAGCACGAACGTCAGCGTTCGAACGGTTTTTAAGACCAAGCTTTTGATAAATATCGTTAGCTCCACCAGTTGATTTACCGAACGTGTTCATCACACGTGGCCACCACAGGTTAAGACGCTCTTGAAGGAACGCTTTCTTCTCTGGATCTTGCGCCATAAGCTTCACAGTTTTATCACCGTGAGCAAGGTGCATGTGCTCTTCCTTACAGATTGTGCCGATAGCATTTTTCCAAGGAAGGTAAGAAGAGTTAAGTGTATCTTCCAATACGTGACCAGCAGCGCGGTCCATAAGGAAGTTGAAAAGACAGAAGTCTTCCCAGTAAGTGATGTTGTAGTAGAAGATGTTTACACGCTTATCTTTCTTAGCACGAGAGAAACCGATGTTTGCCAGGTCTTCTGGGATTCTCCAGTCGAACTCGTGAGCAAGCATGTGCTCGTGAGTTTTCTCGCCAAGATCATTCAGGATGTTATAGATCACGTGAGCGTGTCTCATTTCATCTTTAACGATTTGAGCAACTAGTACGCGCTCGTGAGCGTTTGGAGCTTTCGCGATCCAAGGCATATAACCAAGACCACCAGCATATTCAGAATCCGCCTGCATCCATAAAAGGTTCATGAGATTCTTACGGTAGATCTCTGGCATTTCTGATGTTGAGTCGAATGTACGACCGTTTTTAATTTCTTCGAATAACTTTAAATCCTCAGCAGTGTATGCGCGCATGGATTTCTCCTTATCTATCTTATTGACCTTTAAATTGCGGTTTACGTTTTTCCAGGAAAGCAGCTACGCCTTCCTTATAGTCCTGCGAGAAGCCCAGCATACGCTGAACATACTTCTCACGGTTTAATACATCTCCAAGTTCCTTTTCATTAGCATATTGGAGGTTCTTCTTCACCATTTTCACGGAAAGTGGGGCAAGATTATTGATTTCCGTGGCCAATTTTACAGCATCCTGAAGGGGATTTTCCGCTATGCTATTGATAAAATTATACTCGAGCATCGCCTCTGAGAGAAGTGGCTTGCCTAACAGCGCGAATTCTAAGGCCCGGGTTATACCCATCTGTCTAACCAGCATAAAGCTCATTCCGGCGTCCGGTGCCAGGCCAATCTGACTAAAGCCTGAAATGAAGCGCACTCCAGGGGCAGCAATTTTCATGTCGCAGGCCAGGGCCACCGACAATCCCGCTCCGGCACATACGCCCTGAATCGCACCAATCACCAATTTATCCGACGTACGGATCGCTTCAATGAGAGGATTCCACTCAGTTTCAATTGTGTGACCGATATCCACCGGGCCTTTGCTGGCGTCAACAGTGCGATCGTTCAAATCTTGTCCTGAACAGAAGGCCTTACCTTCGGCGGTCAAAATAATTGAACGAACAGTGGTGTCTTTATTCGCTTCTTTAATGCCCGAGATGATATCGAGTTTTCCCTGAACATTGAGAGCGTTGTAAACTTGCGGACGATTGATTGTGATAATCGCAGTTCCGTTATTTACTTCGTATTTAATCGTTTCAAATGTTTTCATAGTGTGATGTGACCAAAATTTATTGTTTGAGTTACGTCTTGAACATGATCCATGTCGTAGAATCTAAGATTTTTCAAAACACCTTTAATACAAGTGTGAAGATTAGGATCTTTAAAATCAGTCTTTAAAATCTCACTCTTCGCTACTTTCCCGTCCAGGATGTCGAACTTCACTTGAATCTTGCCTTTCTCATCCACCTCGCGCCCTTGATAAGAGTCGCTCTCGTGAAAACATTGGCGATAAAGAAAGTCTTTCCCATGAAAAGTCTCAGTGATCTTGTCCTTCGGTTTTGAAGGAGCAGTAGCACAGGCAGCGAGTAGGAGGAGAAGACTAATTCCCTTCATACTTCGGTTCTCTTTTTTCCATGAATGCTTTCATTCCTTCTTTCTGATCTTTCGAAGCGAAAGTCAGGTAGAAGTTTCTGCGTTCAAATTCCATTCCGTCTTTAAGCGGAGTTTCGAACGCCATATTCACGGCCTCTTTAGCAAGCTTCACGGCAACTGGAGCACGATTTGCGATCACTTTCGCGATCTCAAATGTCTCCTGCATAAGTGTTTCTGCAGGAACAACTTTTGCCACAAGACCTGATCTCTCGGCTTCGTAAGCATCCATCATCTCACCCGTAAGGACGGCGAGCATGGCCTTTGATTTTCCAATCGCTCTCGTCAAACGTTGAGTCCCACCAGCTCCAGGAATAGTTCCGATTTTAATTTCAGGCTGACCAAAACGGGCCGAATCGCCTGCGATGATAAAATCACAAGACATAGCAAGTTCACTTCCGGCACCAAGAGCAAAACCATTTACGGCCGCAATGATTGGTTTCGAAATAAGTGACATTTGTTTCCAAGTTCTGATTCGCGTGTCGTTAATTTGATCAATCGGAGAGGCCTCGGCCAATTGAGCGATATCAGCTCCGGCCGCAAAAGCACGATCACCACCAGTGATCATGATGACCCGTACGTCTTTGTCGTCTTCTAAAAGAAAAAGCGCTTCCACTAACTCTTTTAAAAGGTCAGTTGAAATAGCGTTTAAAACTTTCGGACGATTAAGCTGAATAAGTGCTACGTGGGCGTGATTCTGATAATTTTTAGTGAGCAGGATATTTTCGAACGACTTCACTTACGTTTAACCCCTTGCGCAATTGTTATAAAATTCTGTGGTAGAACGATAACGATTGTTCAAGGGGGATGTCAAAAATTAACCGAATCTTCCTTCAATATAAGCAGCTGTTTTTGCTTCTTTTGGCGTGTTGAAAAGAGCTTCTGTTTGACCCATCTCAACAAGCTCACCCATGTACATGAAAATTGTTTCATCAGACACGCGTTTCGCCTGACTCATAGAGTGAGTCACGATGATGATAGAATAGTCCTTCTTAAGGTCTTTAATCAGGGTCTCAATCGCTTCAATACCCGCTGGATCCAGGGCCGAACAAGGCTCATCCAGAAGAAGAAGTTTTGGCTTAAGTGGAAGAAGGCGAGCGATACAAAGACGCTGCTGCTTCTCTAAACTTAAAGTCAAGGCCGAACGGTTTAGTTGATCTTTAAGATCGTCCCAAAGCCCCACACGTTTAAGTGAAGACTCAACCATATCGTCTAGTTCAGAGGCCTTGATTTTTTTAATATGAGTGCGAGCACCAAAAATCACATTTTCATAAATTGAAAGTGGAAGAGGATTTGGTTTCTGGAAAACCATCCCGACTTGTTTACGAAGCTCTGGTAGGGCAACTGTCGGGTGATAAATATCTTGGCCAAAAACCTGAATTGAACCTTCGTGTGAAACTACATTCCCACGTTCGTTAATTCGGTTTAAGCACTTTAAGAATGTACTCTTACCACAACCAGACGGGCCAATCAGCGCCGTGATTTTGAAAGCAGAGATATTGAACGTTAAACTTCTCAGGGCCTGGAAATCTCCATACCAAAAACTGAATTCATTAGTGTTTACTACATGGTTTCTCATAAATTACCCGAATAGACCTTCGATATAGTCTTGCGTTCTAGAATCCTTCACCTTGCCATTGAAAAGATTTTCATTGGTATCTAGATCAAGAATTTTCCCGTGAAGCATCATTGCCGTTCTGTCACCAAGGCGTCTGGCCTGGCTAATAACATTTGTTACCATCACGATGGTCATTTGTTTTTTCAGTTCTTGAAGAACTGCTTCAATTTTCATGGTCGTCACTGGATCGATCGCAATCGAGAACTCATCCAGGCACAGAACTTCTGGGTGGTGAGAAAGCGCGCGGGCAATTGTGAGACGCTGCTGCTGTCCACCTGAAAGTTTCGTTGCGAGACCATCAAGACGGTCTTTCACTTCGTCCCAAAGGGCCGCCTTTCTAAGACAGTCTTCCATAATGTAATCAAGCTCGGCCTGATCTTTACAACCGGCCATACGAGGAGCGTAGGTCACGTTATCTTTAATCGACATTGGTAGACCCACTGGAAGTGGAGACACCATTCCGATACGACGGCGTAGGAAAGTTGAATCTTCGTCTTGATAGATGTTTTCGTTATCAAGAAGGATTTCACCTTTTACATTGGCGTGTGGATTAAACTCCACCATGCGGTTTAAACAACGAAGAAGGGAGCTTTTCCCAGAGTTCGCTGGACCAATGATTGCCAGAACTTCGTTCTGATAGATATCAAGGTTAAGATCGCTGATTACGTCCTGTTGTCCGTAATTAACTGTAAGGCCTTTGATCTGAATTTTCTTAATCATAAAATTACCACTTCCTTCTGGTACGGAAGTAATAACGAAGAACTACCGCAATTGAGTTAACAGAAAGAATTAAAAGAATAAGGACAAGGGCCGTTGCGAACGGATAAGCATCCGGAACTCCCACCACCTGAGTTGAGATCGTGAATAGGTGCATGGAAAGCGCCATACACTGATCAAATACAGTCTGAGGCAGGAACGGAAGGTAGAACGCCACACCTGTAAAAAGGATCGCTGCTGTCTCACCTGCAGAACGACCTACCGCAAACACAAGTCCAGTAAGGATACCAGGAATAGAATTTGGAAGAACGATATGACGGATCGTCTGAAGCTTACTCGCTCCCACGTTCCAAGAGGCCTCACGGTACGACTGAGGAACCGCTTTAAGGGACTCAAGAGTGGACGTGATAATTACCGGAAGGTTCATCACTGCAAGAGTGAATGAAGCAGCAAGAATACTTGTTCCCATCTTTAGGAAAAGAACGAAAGCACCAAGACCAAAAAGGGCATGAACGATACTTGGAACACCTGCAAGGTTTAGGATCGCAAGACGAATCATACGAGTCACTTTATTGTCTGGAGCGTATTCAGAGAGATAAATCGCCGCCACGACGCCAAGGGGACAAGACACCAGAACACTGATCATCACTAGCCAGAACGTACCAACAATCGTCGGGAAAATTCCTCCGGCAGTCATACCATCGATAGGATCCATTGTTATAAAGTCCCACGAAAGGGCAGGGTAACCTTTCATGAACAACCAGAAAATAATGATAAGGGCCGGCAAGAAAAGGAAGAAGGTCACAGTGCTTAGAATGCTCTTAAACTTCTTCTCGCGGATCTCTTTATTAATGAGGTGAACACTTGGTCTGAACATATTATTTCCTCTTCCCGCGAATTAGGTAATCAGCAGATAGGTTCACGATAAGAGATAGGATGAATAGAACTAAACCGATCGCGAACAGGGCCTGATAGTGCTCTCCACCTTTTGGAGATTCACCCAACTCAGCTGCAATTGTTGCAGTCAGAGTTCTACCTGGTTCAAAAATACTTTCAGGAATTTGAATGGCGTGACCAGTTGCCATGAGTACGGCCATGGTTTCGCCCAGAGCACGACCAACACCAAGAAGGGCCGCGGCCATAAGACCATTTTTAGCGGCCGGGAGAAGAACGCGAGTTGCAACTTCCCATTTTGTAGCACCGAGAGCTTCAGCAGCTTCACGATATGTTTCAGGTACCGCACGAAGGGCATCTTCACCTACAGATACAATAAGAGGAAGAGACATCAGGGCAAGAATCACTGAAGCGTTCAGGATGTTAAGACCAACCGGAACGTTAAAGATTTTGATAATGGCCGGGTTGATCATCATAATGGCGATGAAACCCCAAACCACTGATGGAATTGCTGCAAGGAACTCAATCAAGATTTTATAAACTTCTCTCACTTTTGGAGAGCAGAATTCAGAAATATAAAAAGCACACGCCAGACCAAGAGGAACGGCAATTAGCATGGAAAGGACTGTTACCATTACAGTACCAACCAATAGAGCAAGAATACCGTAGCTGATTTTAACCACAGAGGCCGGGTTCCAGTTCTCAGAGAAGAAAAACTCTTTGAAATCGAAAGCACCCACCAGGAATGGATAAGATTCTTTTAAAATAAAGAAAAGGATCGCAAGAATAAGAACGATAGAGCTCAGACCTGCTACTTTAATAAAACCTTCAATAAGTCTTTCGCTGAGAGGCTTTTTGCCTTTCTTCTGTCGCCATTCCATGGTGAGCTCGGCCGATTTAGTGATCTTCATTTCCATATCTACCTTTTCGGAGCAGGAACATATCCTGCCTTAATTGTAATCGCGTGAGCTCTCTCGGTTTGAGTCCACTCTAAGTAGGCCTTAACTTCTTCCGAAGGAGTGCCTGATGTATACATGTATAGTTCACGAGAAATGGGATAAGATTTGTCTGTGGCGGTTTGAACGGTAGGTTGGATGCAGTCGGCTTCTGGCGTCTTTTTAATACAGATCGCCTTCACGTGGGGATTTAGGTAGCCCATCCCTGAGTAACCAATTGCACACGGTGTTTTTTCAACCAGGTCAATTGATTCACGTGAACCACTGAGGTCCATTGATCCAAGTTTTAAATCTCTTTTCTTTCCCAGAATTGCCTCACGGAAATACTGATATGTTCCTGAGTTTGATTGGCGCGATACACGAATGATCTTGTTGTCTTTACAACCCGGTACCTGAATTCCACGGATATCGTGCCAATATAGACAGTGTCCGCCTTCGCCGTAAATACAGGCCACTTCTTCAAGGGTCATACCTTCGATTGGATTTGAAGGATGGATAAAAACCGCAAGGGCGTCCATACCAACGATAAACTCATTAACGTCTTTACCAGTATTTTTCTTGGCCTCTTCACGCTCTTCATCTTTGATTGCTCGAGAAGAGTTGGCGATATCTACAGTTCCATTGATTAAGGCCGCGATTCCTGTACCGGAACCTCCACCTGAAACTGCTAGAGCAACATTGGGATTAACTTTTTTGTATTCTTCGGCCCAGGCCTGGGCAAGGTTAACGAGAGTATCGGAACCTTTGTTTTGAATAATGTGAACGTTTGATTGTTTGGTACAACCAATCATAAGGAAAAGAATCAGAAAAATTCCGCGCATAGACCGTCCTAAATTTTTGAGGCGTTATCATAGCGGAAAGGATCTACTTTTTTTAGCTTTTCAGAATTCTTAACATAGTCTTAACTCTGGGAATTTTCTTTACTTGTATGCAGTGAAACATTACCTTTAATCTCTTATGGTTAGCACTGAATTAATCTTCCTTTGTTTGGCCGCTTTTGGGGCCGGTTTTGTAGATTCTATAGTGGGTGGCGGGGGAATGATCCAGTTGCCGGCCCTTCTATCGATTCTTCCTCAGTATCCTGTGGTGACCTTATTAGGGACAAATAAACTCGTTTCAGTGACAGGAACTGCGGTTTCGACCTACCGTTTTTCCCGACAAATTCCTTACATCAAAACCATCATCGTTCCTGCGATCTTGAGTGCTTTCATCTTTTCCTTTTTTGGGGCCTGGGTAGTTTCGATTGTAAGTAGCGCCATTCTTCGTCCGCTATTTATGGTTTTATTGTTGGTGGTATTTATATTTACCATTCGTAATAAATCTTTTGGGACTGTTGATCATGATCCAAATGTTGTGATTCCGGCCTGGAAGCCCCTCCTGATTGGCTCAGTGATGGGATTTTACGATGGCTTTTTTGGGCCCGGAACGGGAACTTTTCTCATCATCGCTTTTGTTGGGATGCTCGGGATGACGTTCGTGCAAGGTTCGGCCTATGCCAAAATCATTAACCTTACCACCAATGTTGCGGCCATTTTACTTTTCACCATGAAGGGTAAATTTCTTTTTTCTTACGCGATTCCCATGATGCTTTTTAACGTGGGTGGGGCAATGCTCGGTGTGAAATTTGCGCTCTTAAAAGGTAATACTTTTGTGCGCGGTCTCCTTCGTGGCGTGGTGCTCATGACCATTCTGAAACTTGGCTACGATATCTTTAAAGATTTCGCTCTGTCCTGACTTCGTGCTGTTTGAGTAACTCTCTTTGATGTGAAATTTTTTATCGTTGTAGATACCAAAACCAAGGAGTGTTTTGTGTTTAAAATGATATTGGTTTTCAGTCTCCTCACAGGCCAGGCCTTTGCGCGAGAAGGTATCGGAGCTCCTCTTTCGAGAAAAAAATCTACCATTGAAAATGCTCCAAAACAGGTGGTGGATTTCTACGAAAAAAATATTCAACAAATGAAGGCCAGCGGTCTTGAAAAAAAGGCCTTGAAGTTAGGGGATAAAGCCCCAGAAGTTGAAGTCACCATTGGTGGCGAAACGATGCCACTTAGTTATGTCTACGGAGCTCGCCCTCTCATCTTAAAGTTTTATCGTGGTGGTTGGTGTAGTTATTGTTTAACAGAACTAAAAGACCTACAAGAAGTGAATGATAACGTGGAAAAAGCAGGTGCCCAGATCCTCGCCATCACTCCTGATACAGATGAAATGATTCAAAAGACCCGCGAAACAAATAAGCTGACTGGTTTTGACATAGTGAGTGATAAAGGTCACGGAATTGCTTCAAAATTTGGTCTTGTTTATGACGTCGACTCAAACGTTGCGGATCAGCTAAAAAAGCAAGGGATTGATCTGGCCGCATATCAAGGCGATGATAAAGCAGATCTTTCAATCCCCGCAACTTATGTGATTAATACCAAAGGCGAAGTGATCTTCTCATATGTGGATGCTGATTATCGAAATCGCGCCACTAAAGACGAACTTTTCAGCGCCATCAGAAGTCTAAAAAAGAAGTAATTACTTTCGAGATTTTTTCTTAGTTCCACTCTGGTTAAGGGAGAAACAATCTTCCTTAACTATTGGGTGGAAATAGTCGGCCTCTTCCAATAAAACCCCCGCAGTAGTCGATGGAACCGCACAGATTTCAACTCGAACACCCTCTGATTTTAAGTGACGAACGAGTTCCACATAATCAGAGTCACCAGATAGAATAATAATCGCATCGACCTTGCTTGCAAGTTGCGTGGCCTTAATACTGAGAGGAATATCAGCACTCTTATGACAAGGGCGGACGGAACCGTGGTATTTTGAATGCAGGCGTTCTGCAAGCTTTGAGGAAATGTTTTTTCCCTCTCGGAAGTAGATGAGACGATTGAGACCTCGGCCACCTAAAAGACGAGGAATGAGGACATCGAAATTGATCATCATGTTTTGATCACGATGCTCACTTTCGAGGGATCTTTCGATATTATTTCCGTCCACCAGAATGGCCACGGATTGTGAAATTAAAATTGTATCTTCCATAAATATAAGTCCTTGAATTTGCTTTGGGAGAATTTGCTCAACTGCACGAGGATAAGGTATAAACAAAGGGTTTAAATTACCCTCTGGAAACAACAATGAGCTATAAGATTCTTAATGGCAATGAATTACTAATTCAAGGCGCCCTGGAAGCAGGGTTTAATCTCTATACAGGTTATCCTGGTTCACCCCTGGCCGACTTCTTCAACATTCTCTTTGAAGAAAAAGAAGAGATGCAAAAAAAAGGCATCCGCGTTGTCATCGCAAACTCTGAAGCGAATGCTGCAGCAATGGCATCAGGTGCGAAGATGGCAGGGCAGAACGTTCTCGTCGCCATGAAGTCTATGGGACTCCATGTTGCTTCAGATGCTCTGTCGGTTGGTAACTTCGCTAATCCGGGTGGGGAAATTAAATCTGGCGTGGTGGTAGCGGTTGGTGATGACCCTTGGTCAATTTCAACTTCAACTCCGGCCGACTCTCGTTATTTATTTAAACATCTGCATATGCCTTTCCTTGAACCGTCTTCTCCTCAGGAGCTTAAAGATTGGATGGCAAAGGCGCTGGAACTTTCTCAGGAGAGTTCGGTCTATACCGGAATTCTTCTCACAACTTTTATGGCCGAAGGTGGTGGACGCGTTCACGTTCATGCAGAGAAAGAAGTTTCAAAAGATCTAGTGACTCTTGATCCTTCAAAGTTCAACTTATCTTCGAACGTGATGGTGCCACCAAACTCACTTATCGCAGACAAGGAAATGATTCTTAATCGTTTCCCGAAAGTGAAAGAGGCCCTCGCGAAATTAAACCTTGATGAAATCAGCGGCAACGAAACTTCTGAAATTGGTATCATTTCTTCTGGTGGTGTTTTCGAGACACTTAAACAAGTTTTGGAAGAATCAGGTCTGATTGAAAAGTTCGCTCTCTATAAGGCCGCCACTTCATATCCATTTAACGATAAACAACTTCTTCCATTCGTGAAGAATCGTAAAACCATCGTGGTGGTGGAAGAGAAACGTGGCTTTCTTGAAGGAGAAGTTCGCGCTTTCCTTGGTCAGCATCAGATTCAGGCGGAAGTTCATGGTAAGGAATTCAGAACGAAAGATGGCTTCGTAGAAGGCTTTCCCGCTTTCGGAGGACTTTCTTACGAGATCCTTTATCAAAAACTAAATCATCTCCAGGACATTCTTGAGTGGAACAAGAACGATGTGGATTGCGCTCTTCCGGTGAAATTAAATATTCCGGTGCCGAAGCGTCTTCCGACATTCTGCCCTGGTTGTCCTCACCGTGAAACTCTGAGCATTATGAAGGATGTTCGCGGTAGCCTAGCGGATAAAAACATTAATCTTATTTCTCACGGAGACGTGGGATGTTACTCGCTTTCATTTCTTGAACCATTTAAAGAAATGCATGACCTTTCGGCCATGGGCCAGGGTGGATCACTTGGTGCGGGTGCGGATCTCTTCACCACCAACCCATCAGTGGTTCTTATGGGAGACTCAACGTTTTTCCATTCAGGTATGACATCAATCTCGAACTCTGTTCAGATGGGTCACAACATTACTTATATTCTTCTCGATAACGACAATACAGCGATGACCGGTCACCAGGTGACTCCGCGTACAGGTGTTTCGGTGGAAGGACATGTTCGTCCACGTCAGAACATCTTAGACGTAGCTCGTTCGCTAAAAGTCGATGTTGCAATGGAAGTGAACCCATCGGATCGTTACTTCTATAAAAACCTTCTTCTAGATTTCGTTCAGAAGCCGGGTGTAAAAGTTATTGTTTCAAGTAAAGAGTGTGGTCTGACTTTCCACGGACGTAAGAAGCGCGAAGAGCGCAAAGTTTTCTCAAAAGGGGAGACTGAAAAGGTCCGTGAGTTCTATCAGATTAATACTCTTGCTTGTGAAGACTGTCGCGCATGTGTTGAGATGACGGGATGTCCTGGTCTTTCTCAAACCAATGATGCTTACGGAACCAAAGTGATGATCGATCCACAAATTTGTGTGTCGGATTCATACTGTACAAAAATCAAGGCCTGCCCAAGTTTTGAACTTGTGAAGGTAAGTGATTATCACCCGACAAAATATAAAACTCACTCAAGTGAGAAGCTTTCATTTGGAGAGTTCGCTGAGCCAACTCTTAAAAAGAACTTAAATGATATCGCTAATGGCTCTGATTACCGCACGATCGTGATTGGTGTAGGTGGTTCCGGTGTCACGACGATTTCTCGTATCATCGCTGAGGCCGCAACTACCATGGGTGGACGTGACGACCTTCAATTCAAGTTTATGGATCAGAAAGGTCTCGCTCAACGTAACGGTTCGGTGATCAGTCACTTAAGCATCTACAGTGCTAAGAAAGTTCACGGTCCAGTAGTGCCAGTCGCTTCTGCAGATCTAGTGGTTTCTCCGGATCTACTAGAAGGTGCTCGTGCCCTTGATTATCTTGGACCTCAGGGACTTCTCATCGTGGATGATGAATTCCAAGTTCCTCTTTCAATCCTTCTTG
Source organism: Peredibacter starrii (assembly GCF_034259205.1). GTDB lineage: Bacteria > Bdellovibrionota > Bacteriovoracia > Bacteriovoracales > Bacteriovoracaceae > Peredibacter > Peredibacter starrii. The sequence continues at coordinate 1,210,264 of NZ_CP139487.1, forward strand.
ATCGTGGAATCGAGACTGATGTGACAACGGCTTTGGCCCTTCAAGAAGAACTAAAAACAAAGCTTGGTGATCGCGTGATTATGGCGCCACTTAAGCAAATGAGCTTCGAGCGCTTCCAGCGTCCGGTTTATGCTTCTGCCATGATTCTGGGGATTGCTTATCAATCAGGACGTCTGCCATTTACAATTGATGATTTAAATAAGGCCTTCGCTTCAGCTGTTCCTAAAGCAGAGTTCGCTGCCAACTGGGAAGCGTTCAATATGGGACGTGACTGGTTTAATAAACGTGGCGAGGTTCAGAAGAAGGTAGCAACAACTGATAACACTGATCTTTGGAAAAAGAGTGCTGGTATGGCAGCTTATCCATGGCAATCGAGCACAAAGTACGCTGACCTTTGGTCTTCATACACCAAGATGCTTTCTGAACGTCTTCCTGAAGTAGCAGTGACCCATATTCAGCAGTACGTTCATGACCTAATCGTTTTTGATCAAGGTAAGAATCTCGGAGAGTTCTATCAGAACGCCCTTGAGCTTAAAAAGCTCTATTCGGGTTCAGAGCTTCTTGTTGCGCTTAGAATTCTGGCAAAAACTTATTGGATTAAGGATGAGGTTTTCGTGTCTCACCTGATGATCTCTCCCGTTAAAGTCGCGGCCGATAAAGAACGTTATGAAAATCTTGGAACTTCTTTTGAAGTGGTTCATATCAACCGTCCAAGTTTCCTTGTGGCCGGCAAGAAGATTGAATTTGATTTCTCCCCTAAGGGCTGGATGCTGAAACTAATGAGACATATGCGTGTTCTTCGCATGCTTATGCCTGAGTGGCACTCAACTGAGAAAGAAATCTCTAAAAAAACCAGAACTGAAATTCTCTCTACGACACTTTCTAAGAAGCGTCTCATGGAGCTGGATAATATTAAAGGCTACCGTGAAGTGAGATACAAGTTCGCAAAGAAATTCCTCGGAAAGTAGTATGTCTAAAATAATTGATGCTGTTTCGATCGTGATGACCTGTGGTGATGAGATCTTCGCCATTCAAAGGCAGAACTATCTGGCGGCATTCCCTGGCTACTGGGCCTTCCCTGGTGGAAAAGTCGAGAAAGAAGACTCTGATTTTTGTTCAGATCAAGAACTCTGTAAGCACATTGATCTAAGACTCTTTGGGGCCGTTGTTCGAGAAGGCAAAGAAGAATTCGGGATTGATCTTCATGAAGAGATTAAGAAAGGTAATGTGCGCTCAGTGGATTACCTGGGCCTCGCTGTTACACCTGACTTTAACCCTTATCGTTTTGCCACATACTTCTTCAAAATTGATTTAAAGCAGAAATTAGACTTCGTGGTTGATCAAAATGAAGCCGTCTTCGCTGAATGGATGTCGGCCGAACAACTTCTGAAGAAGTATAATGAAGGGAAGGTGCTGGCGGTTCCTCCGGTGATTAAGGTCATTGAAACCCTAGGTAGACAACCCGACGTTAAGCACATCGAGAATTTAATCACGACCTACGATAATACGAAGTACGTGCCCTATATTGAGAATTTAAAAGGCATGAGACAGATTATGCCTTTGTCACACACACTTCCGCCTGCGACACGCACTAACGCCTTCTTAATCGGCGACGATGTGAGAATCATCGTAGACCCGTCTCCTCAAGATAATGACGAGTACGAGAAGTTTAAGAACACGGTGGCACTTTGGGGCGCTCATAAGATTCTCATTACTCACCATCATCCGGATCATTATGAACGAGCAAATCTATACGCTCGTGAAATGAACCTTCCTATGCTTATTAGCCGTGATACTCATATGAGAATCACACGCTTAAAACCTGCTTTCTTTGACGGCGTTCAAGTTGAATTCGTGAAAGAAGGCGATGTCGTGACTTCGTGGTTAGGTAATGATGTTCTGGTGATGGAAATCCCAGGTCATGACGAAGGACAAATTGCTCTGTATTCAAAGGACCTAAGTTGGTACCTGGCGGGCGATCTCTTTCAGGGTATTGGCACAGTGGTGATCGGTGGGGAAGAGGGCGATATGAGAAAATACTTCTCGACTCTTGAACGCATCATCAAGCTTTCACCGAAAGTGCTTTTCCCTTCACATGGAATTGGTCTTGGTGGAACGGCGATCTTAGAAAAGACCCTTGCTCATAGAAAACAACGTGAATCACAAATCTTAAATCTTCATCTGGAAGGTCTCACACCTGAACAGATGCTTGAGAAAATCTACGCTGATGTTAATAAGAATCTCTGGCCATACGCTTTGGAAAATATCCACAAGCATCTAACCAAACTCAAACAAGATAAAATGATTAGTTAAAAAAAAGGCCCGATTTCGGGCCTTTTTACTAGTTCAAGAATGTCTGGTGAATGTAGAGGCGAAAGATTTTGTCTTTTGTTCTACGAATGGAAAAGTTTCCGCTGTCTTTCTGTTCAAGAAGGAATTGGTAATACTCTGGACGTGTATCTGCAATTTCCAGAACTGATTTACCTTCGAATTCTCCGAAGTCGATTACGACCTTATCTTCTTCAATGATACCGGTAAGCGGACTCTGTTCCTGCGCCATTATTCCCTCCTTAGAATGCCTGGTTCAGTTTCGACCATGAAACTTTATCTATAATCTGATTTTGCAAAATGTTGTGAGACTTTGGAAAGTTAGTTTTTGTAAAATTGTTTTAAAAAAACAACGAGTGCTCTAAATTCTTGAGGGTAGTCATCGGCCATCATCTTCTTAATGAGTTCGAGTGATTGATAGAGACTCATGCTCTTACGATAGGGGCGCTCACTCGTCATGGCGACTAAGATGTCGAAGACAGACACTAACGTGCTTTCAATTCCAAAAATGATCTCAGGATCCTTCATCTTCTTCTTATCACGTTGAAGAAGGTCCTTCATTTTATCATTCAGAAAGTGATGGTGTTTGATAATAGTCAGGTAATTTTTCGAGAGAGGTACTCGTCCCTCTAAGAGATCGAAAGAAAAGTCAGCGTGATTAGCGAAGAGCTCCTGATCTCGAGTGGTCAGAGTTTTCAGATCATATTTGTCACCTGGGATCATCGAGATCCCAATGTCCTTTAAATAGCTCGCAAGGAACAGGTTCTCCACTTCTTTGTCATGAAACAAATGAATCGATTGCAGAAACGAAAGAAGAAGCACTGAAGAGAGCATTGGCTGCGACAATGTGAAGTGGAAATTTTCACGGATCAAATTTTGGTAAAAGTATGGTTGAAACTTCTTGTTCTCCAATAAGAATTTACTCAGGTTCTGCGTGCTTTGAAATTGAAGCATCAGCATTTCATCGCTGTGGGGATTCTGGTATAGACCACTCAGGTTAAGCGACAAAAGTTTCATGTCTTTTGTTCCATTTTCCAATGGGTCACCAACAGACAACGAGCGAGTCACTTTAACCAGTGCCGTTTCAAGGTTCTTTTTGATTTCTACCACGTCAGAAGGGTAGACATAGACTTCCTTATGGGAGTTCTTGATCAAGGCATTAATCTGATCCTTAGAAGGTACTGAGCCCTCATTAATCACAGGATAGAAAAAGCCATTTTTGAAGATATAAACCGGGTGCTCGAGTTTACGGGCGAGATAAAGTTCACCCACAAGAATAGGCCTAAGCTTCAACGAAAGCCTATGTTGCTCAATAAATGAATGGAAACCCTGTGTGGCAAGCATCCCTGTACCTCATTGGTATTTTAACCCAATTTTGGCACAGGGAGTGAAATAATCTATAAGCTAGCGATATGCTGTTCGAGGTAAGACACAAAAGAGTGCCCATTTGCCTCTAACATCTTAGGAAACATCGAAATCGATGTAGAACCTGGGAAAGTGTTGATCTCGTTCAGGTAGATTTTTCCGTCGTCCAGGAAGAAATCGATGCGAGAAAGATGTCTGATTTTTAGACCATGATAAAGCTTAGTAGCGTAGTCAGTAATAGTCTTCACTTGTTCAGGCGTAACGTTTTCCGCACGAATGAAAGTCTTTGATTCACTGGCCGAAGAATACTTCTCTTCATAGGTATAAAAAGTCGAAGAAGGAGTTACGATTTCACCTGGGTAAGAAATCTGGAGTTTTCCGTCATACTCATAGGCCGAAACTTCGAGCTCACGAGGACGCATACGCTTTTCAATCAGAACGAATGGTGAAAGTGCAAAAGCATCATTAAGAGCTTTGCGAGTGTCTTTTCCGGCCTCGATCATATAACATCCAACCGAAGAACCTTGGTTAGAAGCTTTAATCACGATATCGCCATGAGTTTTTTGGAACTCTTCAACTTTCTTAGCACTTTCTTCGTTGTTTTCAGAAACAAAGATGTACGGCGTATTCGCCACACCAAGCGCAGTGGCCCACATCTTGGTTGTGATTTTGTTAAAGCACATTTTCGAAGTCTCAGAGTTACAACCGAAGTAGGCGAGACCAATCATTTCAAAATATGACTGAAGGTCGCCTGTTTCACCGGGAGAACCGTGGATACAAGGAATCGCCACATCAATCAGCGTTCCAGGTGCACCATCTTGTTCGAAGGCACGAAGGTAGCGTTTACCATCCAGAAGATATCTCTTTCCTTTGGCATCTACCCACTGACCTTGTTTATCGATCTCAATTTTGATCGTATTAACGTTTGGCATCTGTGCCATACAGTCTTCGTAGTATTTCACTGAACGAAGGGAAACTTCATGTTCTGAGCTGCCTCCTCCACAAAGGAGGAGTACGTTTTTCTTTTTCAAATTAAACCTCGCGAAGTGCGGCCGGAACTTTTTCCAGATCCAATGTTTCAAACAGGTTCATTAATGCAGTTTGGGCCATAACTTCAGACTTCTGCTCACCGTACTTACGTACAGCAACTGCTTTGTCTTCAATCTCCTTATCACCCATAACAAGCATGAACGGAATTTTTCCAGTTTGCGCCTGACGAGTTTTAAGACCCATTGATTCGTTACGGTCATCCACGCGAACGCGGAAACCTTTCTGCTTAAGTTGTTTTGCTAATGCGTTTGCGGCCTCAAGGTGAAGCTCGTTTTTCACCGGCACGATTACTGCCTGCTCTGGAGATAACCAGAACGGGAAAGCACCGCCCACGTGCTCAAGGTAAACACCAATGAAGCGCTCTAGAGATCCAAGAAGAGCACGGTGAATAACTACCGGACGCTCCATCTCACCAGAGGCGTTTTGGAATTTAAGGTCGAAGCGATCTGGAAGTTGGAAGTCTAGCTGGATCGTACCAAGCTGGAAGTAACGTCCAAGAGCGTCTGCCACTTGAATATCAATTTTTGGACCGTAGAAAGCACCATCACCTTCGTTAACGAAGTACTCTTTTCCAGAAGCATCAAGCGCCGCTTTAAGGGCCGCTTCAGCTTTGTCCCAAGTTTCGTCAGATCCCACGCGCATTTCCGGACGAGTCGAAAGACCAATTTTGATTTTCTTAAATCCGAAGTGCTCATAACCGATGAAGAACATTTTCATCAGAGTTTTGATTTCTTCTTGAATGCCATCGAATTGAATAAAGATGTGAGCATCGTCCTGACAGAATGTACGAACACGAGTCAGACCTGCTACCACACCAGACTTCTCATAACGGTGAAGACGACCAAAGTCCGCAAAGCGAAGTGGAAGATCACGGTAAGAGTAACGGTGGTGAGAGAACATAAGCATGTGACAAGGACAGTTCATCGGCTTTAGCGCGAACTCTCTTTCATCAATTTGCGTGAAGTACATGTTCTCGTGATATTTTTCGTAGTGACCAGAAGTGTGCCAAAGATCTACATCGAGAACTTGTGGAGTAATTACTTCCTGGTAATCGAATTTGTTATAAATGCGTCTCATGAATTCCACAAGGCCGTTATAAACGAGCGCACCTTTTGGCATGAAGAACGGAGAAGCTGGAGCAACCGGATCGAAGATGAAAAGCTCTAGCTCTTTCCCGAGTTTACGGTGATCGCGTTTCTTTGCTTCTTCAAGTTGAGTTAAGTAATCACGAAGCTCTTCTTTTGAAGAGAAACAAGCAGCATAAATACGCTGAAGCATCGGACGAGTCTGATCACCTCTCCAGTAAGCACCAGCTGTATGAAGGAGCTTAAAGTAGAAAGTCAGATCAGAAGTTTTCTCAACGTGTGGACCTGTACATAGATCGAAGAACGTATCACCTTGAGTGTAATACGAAATAACTTCGCCTTCAGGAATATCGCGAATAAGTTCTGTTTTAAGAGTCTGGCCTCTGTCAGCGAAAAGCTTCATCGCCTCATCACGAGAAACTTCATGACGAACAACTGGGAGATTACGCTTAATAATCTCTTTCATTTTTTCTTCGATGGTTTTCAAATCCTCATCAGCGAGTTTCTTGGCCATATCGATGTCGTAATAAAAACCATTTTCAATGGTTGGACCGATACCAAGTTGAACTTTGTCGTTTGGATAAAGTTCCATAATAGCCTGGGCCATTAGGTGGGCAGTTGAGTGCCTTAAAGTGTCTAAATCATACTTCGCCATGGATCTCCTCACAGAAGACTAGATTTTTCGGATGGGATTTTTCGATTTCAACTTTACCAATCAAACCCCGTTCAATCAATGACTTAGAGAGCTTTCGAGGTTGGGAAATGTTAGAAGTAAGAAAGTCCTTCGAGAGTTTCTTACTTTCATTAAAAAATCGTAGGGTCAAAAGGCTTCCGGGTAAAAAGTCTTACACTGATTAAGGTCATGAAATTCTTAACATTTAGTCCTTTTATGGCCCTAAACTAACTAGTTTCTTGCTTTTTTGTCAGGCTTGAGGTTTAACCTCCCATCACTTGAATTGTAAGATCAAGCGTTCTTACGTCATTTTAGGAGGAACTTATATGGACACCATTCAAACGCCATCAGTTGAAACATTGATGACTAAGGCCGTGGTGGATCTCGCTAAAGACGATCGTTTTTTAGCTCACCTTCCAACTGAATCAAGCCGTATTGAAGGGCAAGGTCATTACCGTCTAGCTAAAATCTTCTACGACAAAGCAGATTTCGAAAAAGCTGAAGAGCATTTCTTAATGGCACTCGCCAGAACAGAACTTCCTCAGGATGCTTTCGCAATCTTTAAAATCTACGGTTTCCTTATTCGTATCTACTCTGAGAGCCTGAACGAAAAAGAGGCGATGAAATACATCCAGCTTTCAAGTGAACTTCTGGATCAAACTGTAGCTGCTCTTCCTTCTCTGAATGCTGAGTATTTCTATAACGCTGCCGTGGTAAACACTTATAAAGGTGAATTCTCGGAAGCTCATAAGAACTTCAATCAAGCTTACCGTAAGGCCCAGACTGAAAATGAGCCTGAGCTGATGGCAAAATCTCTTTATGCGATGGCGACTAACGCTTATCAGATGAAGAATTTCCAAGACACCATCAATCACTTAAATCAATTGAATGAACTTCTGAATATTCTTAAGAAAGGTTACTTGAAAGGGTCAATGCACCTTCTTTGGGGTAACGCTCTTCGCGAGCTAGGGGACTATTCAAGCTCTCTTCCACAATACGACCTGGCAATGAAGCTTCTTCATTCTAAGCGTTGTTGGAACATGCATAACTATGTTCTTCTGAACAAGGGTATTTCACTCAAGAAAATGGGTGAGTTCTCTAAAGCTCTTATGCTTTTCGGTCTTGCTCAGAACTCACTTGATGATGAGTACTTCAAGCGCCTTGAGCAGTTGATTATGATGGAAGTTGAAGATGTTAATGACTCTTCAGTAGACCTATATCTTGATCGTCACAACCGTGTGATCCACGAGAAAGCTCTTGGTGTTATTGATTTCAAACACCGTTTCGTTCTTCTTGAGATCCTTTTCCTATTGGCGCAAACTCCGGGAACTTACTATAATAAAGAAGATCTCGCGAAAATGATCTGGAAAGACGAGTACAATCCTCTTATCCACGATAAGCTGATTTACACAAGTATCAGCCGTCTTCGTAAGTTAATTGAGCCGAAAGGCATTAAGCGTCAGTATATCCTTCGTGGTAAAGATGGTTACACATTCAACCCACGTGTGAATGCCCGCTTCCATAAAGAGAATGAAGTTGTTAAGCAAAAGAACATCGCAAATATCGAAATTTCTTCTCCTGTATAGCCTAATCGTTGGAGGAGCCTACGCGCGCGTGGTCTCCTCCGATCGTTTCCTGATAAAAGTCCTCGATCGTACCGTTTCCTTTCAAGACATCAATTTCCAGCTTAGAAATTTAAAAGCACTGAATTGTCTCTATGACGATTCTATGGTGGTGCAATTTTTTGAAAAGAGCTTCATCAAAGATCTGGATGGTTTTGTGAAGGATTTCCCGCAGGGAGATGATGAAGTGAGACGCTTTATGCATTCGCGGGCAAATGAGCTTAAAAAGATCAGATACTTCTTCAAAATGCTTCGCTATTCGGAAGATCAGAAAAATGAAATGTCTCCGAAACTCGCTCAGGTCATTCGAGAAGGAACACTCGAGCAGAAGTGTGGAGCAGGTGTCTTACATAAAGATACTCTGAAAACTAACTTCATTGGCCTCTTTGAACTTGAGCTCTATCTGCGTGCTCGCTACGGTGGACAGCTTAAGAACAACAATAAATTTGAATCGATCAGGCCCTCAATTGAGCTTTTCGTAGAGTCTTTGGATAAACAATTCGGCCATGAATACTACTGGTAATTTTCACGAGCTAGGTCCGGCCTCTAATTTAAATGACGTCGCCCAGATGGATGAAAAGCATTTTCCTCATCCGTGGAAACCTCTTGATTGGAAGGAGTTGGATTTTTCCAAGCATCTCTTATACAGCTGGAGTGGTGAAAAGCTTGAGGCCTTTGCCCTTTTTGGTCTGGTACCCGGAGATGGTACGGCGCATCTTTATAAAATTCAAATTGATCCTGCGTTGCAAGGTAAGGGCGTGAGCTTGCCTTTTTGGTCGGCCATCCTGGAAAATCTTCGCCAGAAGAACGTTAAGAATATCTATCTTGAAGTCGAATCCTCGAATGATAGGGCCATCGGCTTTTACAAAAAAGTCGGGTTTTCTTGCCTTCGACGAGTAAAAGGATATTATTCTAATGGCAGTGATGGATTGATGCTTCAGATAACACTCTGAGCCAGAATGGTTTAAATTGCTCTTTTGATTGGACTTTGTTACTTATAAGGCCTGCTCGTTTAGTTGTGTAGGTAGGGGAAAGGGTGGAAGTATTCCATCCTTTTTTATTTTTATGGATATTAATAACGAAAGATCTGGTTTAGAGAAAAAATTTTTTTTGATGTGTGAGCCTGTTGTACAAGAAGCTGGTTACAGACTTTACGACATGGAATACATCAGCACTCAAAAACTTCTTCGTCTTTATATTCAGGACCCTCGCACAGGTTCAGCGCTCATCGAAGATTGCGTGAAAGTAGATCATGCTCTTGATAAGCCATTTGAGACTGAAACCTGGATTCCAGAAGATGTTGTTCTCGAAGTTTCTTCTCCTGGAGTTTACCGTCATCTTTCAACCCTGGAACATTTTAAAATGACCATCGGTGAAGTGATTGCTGTTGTGATCATGGGTCAGCTTTCTGAAGAACAAACGAAAGACGCTCCGAAAGGCATTAAGGGCGAGAAGAAATTCAGAGGGAAACTTCTGAGCGCAGATGGTGAAGGTTTTACGATTGAGGTCAAAGGCTATCCTCTGACACTCACATATAAGCAAACGAAAAAAGTAAATTTAGATCCCGATTTGAAATCGGTTAGTGAATAAGGAGACTACAAGTGAACTTTTCAGAATTGAGCCGAGTTATCGAACAACTAGGAAAAGACCGTGGCATCAAGAAAGATGTGGTGGTGAGTGCTATTGAACAGGCCTTCCTTGTTACTGCACGTAAAAAATTCGGAATTCAAGGCGAATACGAAGCTCGTTATAATGAAGACGATGGCGAAGTAGAAATCTTTCAATATAAGAACGTTGTTGAGAAAGTTCGCGATTCAATCGTTGAAATCGATTACGACTCTGCTAAGAAGCTTGATGAAGATTGTGAAGTGGGTGACCAACTTGGTCTTAAGATCGAGAACCCTGGTTTCTCACGTGTTGATATTCAAACAGCTAAACAAATCATTTTCCAAAAAGTTCGCGATGCTGAAAGAGACATTCTATTCTCTGAATTCAAGCACCGTGAAGGTGACCTGGTAACAGGTATTGCTCGTCGCTTTGAAAAAGGCAACGTGGTTCTAGATCTTGGTAAGTCAGATGCAGTTCTTCCTAAAAAAGAAATCATCTTCGGCGAATCATTCAAGCCGGGTGACAGAATCCAAGCTTACCTTTCAGACGTAGTAATGACTAACCGTGGTCCTGAAATCCGTCTTACAAGAACATCTCCAATGTTCCTGGTTAAACTTTTCGAAGTTGAAGTTCCGGAAATTGCTGATGGTACAATCGAAGTTAAAGCTGCTGCTCGTGAGCCGGGCCACCGTGCTAAGATCGCTGTAACAACTAAAGATCGTGATATCGATCCAGTTGGTGCTTGCGTAGGTATGAAAGGTTCTCGCGTTCAGAACATCGTAAATGAACTACAAGGTGAGAAAATCGATATCGTTCGTTGGAACGAAGACACTGAAACTTTCGCTCGCGCAGCTCTTGCTCCAGCGGAAATTCAATCAATCACTCTTAACCACGACGAGCACACTCTTGATGTGATCGTTGAAGACGATCAACTGTCTCTTGCCATCGGTAAGCGCGGTCAAAACGTTCGTCTGGCAGCAATGCTCACTGGTTGGAAAATTAACATCATCTCTAAAGCCAAGCTTCAAGAGAGAGTTAAACTTGCAGTTGAAAACCTTATCCAACTTTCTAACATCTCTGAGGCCACGGCTCAGGTGCTTGTTCAGAAAGGTATCATGTCGATCGTTGATCTATCTGCTGCGGCTCCGGAAGACGTTGCTCGTTTCCTAGGCAAGTCTGTTGCTGACGCTAAAGCGATGATTGAAATTGCTTCTGAAGCTCTTGAAGACGAAAGCATCAAGACAGATCTTGATGAAAACGCTGAAATCATCTCAGCTTCTGCTGTTCCTAATCAGAGCGGTTTCAAGAAGTCTGAAGGTGGAGCTAAGACAGAAGTTAAGAAAGGCGACGACGTTACTAAGTTCTCAGAAGCTGAAAGAAGACTTCGTGAAGAACTTGCTGCTTTTAAATTGAAGTAATTTTTTGAAGTTATAATCGGAGAAAAGAATGGCAAAAAAAGTTTACGAACTTGCCAATGAAATTGGAGTGGGTGCACTTGATCTCGTTGAGAAGCTCAAATCAATGGGCTTTAATGTGAGAAACCACATGGCAAGTCTGACAGACGAAGAAGCTGCGAAGGCATTGGCCGCGTACGCGACTCCTGAGAAGAAAGCTTCTCCTGTGAAGAAAGCTGTCGTGAGAAAAGTGATTAAGAAAGAAGCTCCTCCTGTTGAAGAGGCCCCTGCCGCTCCGGTTGCAAAAGAAGAAGTGACTGAAACTCCAGTGACGGCCAAAGTTGCTGCTCCTGAAGTTGCTGCCGCTCCGACTACTCCTGCAGCTTCTGCTGAAGTTGAAGACGCTTCGAAGCCCAAGGTTGTTACGGTAAAACGTAAGACGAAAGCTCAAAAAGAAGATGAAATTCAACGTGCGGTTGAAGCGAAAGAAGAGGCCGCTGCCGAAAAGGCCGCTCAGCAAGCTGCTCGCGAAAATCCAGTTGAGCCAACTGCTGCAAGCTACAACACTTCTGCTAAAGTACGTGATCCGAAAAAAGATTACTACGAAGAGAAAAGACATACTTTCACTCCGATCTTCGTTCCTGAAGAGAAGAAGAAAGACGAGCCTTCTCAGGAGAAAAAACCTACAGAAAACCGTCTTCCTCCTCGTCGTCCAATGGACGAATCTGCTCCTGTGGAGACTGAAGAGGAAAAAGATAAGAAGCGCATGGGTGACCTTGCCGCTGCTATCGGTAAGAAAGGCGTAGGAGCTGGTAAGAAAGACCTTACAGTTATCCGTGCTGATGAAGAATTAAAGTACGCTTCTGCCCTTGTTGGTAAAGCGATCTATACTCCACCAAAGAAGAAAAAAATCTACTCTGGTCCAACTCAGAAGACACTTATCACTGAAGTAAAAGAATCGAAGCGTGTAATTCAAGTCCACGGTGTTGTAACTGCAGAAAATCTTGCAGAGAAACTAAGTGTACGTTTTGAATCATTCGCTAACCGCGTTCTTGAGATGAACCTACTTGTTAGACCTGATGATTACATTGGTGTGAAACTAGCTGGTGAAATCGCCGCTCTTTACAACTACCGTGTTGAAGACGTTGCATTCAATGAAGAAGCTGTTCTTAATAAGAAGGCTGGCGAAGATAAATCTGCATACCCGGTTCGTAACCCGATCATCACGATCATGGGTCACGTAGACCACGGTAAAACTTCACTTCTAGACTATATCCGTAAGGAGAAAGTTGCTGCAGGTGAGGCCGGCGGTATTACTCAGCACATTGGTGCTTACTCAGTAAAAGTAAAAGATGCAATGCTTACGTTCCTGGATACTCCTGGTCACGCCGCTTTCGCAGCGATGAGACAGCGTGGTGCTAACGTAACAGATATCGTAGTTCTAGTAGTTGCTGCAGACGACGGTGTAATGCCTCAGACTGTTGAATCAATCCGTTTCATTAAGAACGCGGAAGTTCCAGTTATCGTAGCAGTTAACAAAATTGATAAACCTGCTGCTAACCCAGATAAGGTAAAACAAGGTCTAACAGAGCACGGTCTCCTTCCTGAAGAATGGGGTGGTGAGACTCAATACGTGAACGTATCTGCTCTTACAGGTCAAGGTATCGATGATCTACTTGAGGCGATCCAGCTTCAGGCAGAAATCATGGAACTTCGTGAGAACCCTAAAGGTGCTGCTGAAGGTATCGTGATCGAATCTAAGATTGAAGTGGGCCGTGGTCCAGTAACAACAATCCTGGTTCAGAAAGGTACATTGAATAAAGGTGATTCAATTGTGGTTGGTGAGACTTCTGGTCGCGCTCGTTCACTAATGGATTACACAGGTAAAATGCTAAATTCTGCGGGTCCTTCGACTCCGGTTCAGGTTCTTGGTCTTGAGAACGTTCCAACTCCAGGAGACATCCTGAACGTTGTGAAAAATGAACGTGAAGCCCAAAAGATCGTTGATAACCGTATTGCAGAAAGAAAAGCACTTGCTAATACTTCAGTTGAGGCCAAGAAAGTTTCTCTTGAAGACTTCTTCGCTACTGCTCAGAACAACTCTGAGGCCGAGAAGAAAGTTCTTAAACTTATCATCCGTTCAGATGTTCAAGGTTCTTACGAAGCGATCAAAACTTCGGTTGAGAGACTTGGAAATAGTGAAGTATCAGTTGAAGTTATCAGCGGTGGCGTAGGTGCCATCACAGATAATGACGTAAACCTTGCTGCTAACTCTCAAGGTTTCATCCTTGGATTCAACATGCGTCCAGTAACAACTGCACGTCGTATTGCTGAAGAGAAGGGCGTTGATATTAAGACTTACTCAATCATTTACGAACTTATCAATGACGTGACACTTGCCCTTGAAGGTATGTTAACTCCTGAAAGAGTTGAGAAGTACATTGGCCGTGCTCAAGTTAAAGAAACGTTCTCGATTCCTAAAGTTGGTACAATTGCTGGTACAGCGGTTGTTGACGGTAAGATCGAGCGTGGTTGTAACATCCGTCTTCTTCGTGATGGTAAGATCATTTACGATGGTAAGCTTACAACTCTTAAACGCTTCAAAGATGAAGTTAAAGAAGTTAAGAACGGTTACGAGTGTGGTATGTCTCTTGAGAACTTCAACGATATTAAAGTGGAAGATCTTATCGAGGCCTATGTTATGGAAGAGAAAAAGAGAACTCTTACAAGCGATCTAACTCTCTAAGGATGACAAATGGCCAAGGCCAGTACCGGACGTGGTAATAAATTTTCAAAACTAAAATACGAGGAAAGGATCCGCGATGAGATTAATCTCGCTCTCAGAAGAGAGTTCGCGGATCCTCGACTCATTAATGTTTCAATCACTCACGTAGAACTGACTCAAGACTATTCTCACGCGAAAGTTTATTGGGACACTTTCAATGCTCAAACTCGTGGAGACGCGAAAGAGGCGATTGAAAGTACAGCAGGTCGTATGCGTAAGCTTCTCTCTACCAAGATGGAAGTTCGTCACACTCCTGAAATTCACTACGTGTACAATTCTCAGTTCGAAGATTCGAACAAGATCGACAAGCTCCTGAAAGATTCAGCGGATGAAGCTGAATAAGAAACAGGCGCTGTTTCCCCCTTTAGTATTTAATGTGTTTAAACCTGCCCGGATCACGTCTTACGATGTGGTCAGGCACTTTAAACGTCATCTTCCCCAGGGCTTTGGGAAGATCGGGCATTTTGGAACTCTAGATCCATTTGCTTCCGGTGTTCTCATGATTGGTATCTGTGGCGCTGCTCGTTTGAATGATTTCATTCACGATTTCCTTCCAAAAACTTATCTTGCCGTTGGAAAACTTGGGATTGAAACACCGACCGGTGATTACACTTCCGAAATCGTCCAGCGTGATGAATCTCTTTATTTAACTCGTGAGATCGCGAGTTTCAGTCGTGAGTTCATCGAAGAAAAACTTCGTGAGAAGTTTATCGGTGATTACTGGCAAGCTCCTCATAAATATTCGGCCTCAAAGTTCATGGGCCGCAATATGCACGAGTGGGCGAGAGAAGGAATTGAAGTCAAGAAAGAGCCAGTTTTACGTAAGGTCTATAAAATCGAAGTCGTAAAATACGCTTTCCCTTATCTCTCAATCAGAGTGGAAGTGAGCTCAGGTACATATGTTCGAACGCTTTTCACAGACATGTGCAATTACTTAGGAACTCTTGGTTCTCTCATTTCACTGGTGCGTGAAAGTGTAGGACCTGTTACTTACAAGACCGCACTTAAAATGAAAGACTGGCCTCAGGATAAAACTCTTCCCATCATTTCTCGCGGAATGAAAATTGAAGATGTGCTGCCTTTCACCAAGCTGAAGCTTGATGAAAAGCAGACACTGATTTTTAAAAATGGTGGATTTCTAAGACCGGCAGATTTGAATGTTCTGCAGGATTCATCTCTTTCTCAGAATTATTTCTGGATGCTGGATGAGAGCGAAAAACTTCTTGGTCTGGGGGAAAAAACTTTTCCTACCGAATTAAAACCTAAGATAAATTTTCATTCAGAGGTTGAAGTTCCTTCTTCATCTGATCATGACCCTCAATAACTTTGCCCCAACACGCAACACAAAAGTCATCTACGTTTGAGAAGTTCTTTGGATCAATTTCTTTGTGAACAATAATTCCGATATTACGGTTCGGACGAATCATTCCCCAACGGTTCAGGATGCCACGTGTTCCATAGATACTTGTTGGAATGACAGGAATTTTTTCATTGAAAGCGAAAATCATGAGCGTGCGTTTTACTTCTTCCATCGTTTTTGGAACCGCATTTTTTGAACGAGTGCCTTCCGGATAAACCTGAAGACCGATTTTCTCAACCAGGATTCTCTTCTTCGCCTGATCAAAAACTTTTTTACGTGAAGACATTTTTCCACGGGCAACCGGCATAGAGCCGGAAGCGTAAGCGATCCAACCAAAGATAGGGATGTAGAGAACCTCTTTCTTCATGATTGGTGGTACCTGGTACTTCGTCATGACCAGCGGGATGTCCATGTAACTCTGGTGATTCGCAATATAAAGACCTTGCGCTGGAACTCCGGCGAATTCCGGAGAGCGATGGTCTTCGGAATAGCGAACTTTTGCGTGACACGCATAGCGCAAAAGGAGTTTGCCGAAACGTTCCCACATCGGGCTCATGATTTTCAGTCTTCTTTCCAGACCAAAAGGCAGGGCCACTAAACAAGCAGGCACAAGAGTAGTAAAAAGTAGGACTGTGCCTACTACAACAGCTTTTATTTGAATAAGAATACGCATAGGGTGGCATTGTACAGAAAAATAGATGACTATATCAATAAAGAGTCCTGATCTTTTTGTTCTAATTTCCAGCTGTTTAGGCTATAATTTTGAAGATTAATAGGATCATTTTTTAGGAGTTACTTGTGTCATCTAGCTTAATCGCCATGGGCGTTGCTATTTTTCTGGTAATCAACCTTGTTGTTGGTTTGGCCGGTTTAAGTTTATTGTTCGGGACTTTCGAGACTTTGTTCGGAAAGCCTAAGCTAACACTTTTAAGATCTACAAAGAGCGGTAACTTCTTCGCTTTCGGATTCAAGTGGAATTCAGCGAAAGAGCCAGCTGCACTAGACACTATTCGCATTCGCTTGTTCAACCCGTTCGGTAGCCCGACTCAGGTTGAAGTATCAAAGCCATTCGATGCTAAGAAAACTTCTTTCGCTACTGAAGTAGATATGGGACCTGGTTTCATCGATCTACTAGGCGCTAAGAACTTTGACCTAGCTATGGTTCAGATTGAAGTTGTTTCTTCAACTGACGGCGTGGTTTTCCAGTTCGATATGAAAGGCCCTAAGTTCAAGAAGCTTGTGACTGAAGCTCATCTAACTGTTGATCAGTTTGTTGCTGATCACAAACTAGATGTTGTGAAAAAATCTCAACCACCAATCGATGTACCTATCCGTTCATTCATTGCTGATACAGTTCCAGGAAAAGGTTCACAACTTGCAATCGCTACGAACCCAGCTTTTGCTGCTCAGTTCGGTGGTGCTGCTGCAGGTGGCGCGGCCGCTGCTGGCGGAGCTGCTGCTCCTGCTGCTGAGAACTTCAAAATCGCCAAGGTTTGGATTGAGCCAGGTTGTATCGTTTGTAACGCTTGCGAAGACATCTATAAGGAAGTGTTCGAGGTTCTTGCTGATACATGTATCATCCGTCCAGGAGCTCCTCTTGATGACGGTCTAAGGATCCAGGAAGCTGCTGAAGCTTGTCCGGTTGAAGTCATCAAATTTACAAAAGCATCATAAAGAAAAGGCCCTCGCAAGAGGGCCTTTTTTTTTCTAGAGGATAAAATCTTTGCAAGGGTTAGGTCGGGTATCGGAAGAGGCCTTCTGCTTGTAGCGTTCCTGATAAAACGCTTTAGCGTGACCTGCGACTTCATAAGAGAGTCTGGTTGTTTCTTCTTCTAACTTGGGCCAATCTTTGAAAAAGTTTGCTCGTTTAGCATAGTCAGGATTCTCTCGGATAAGTTGCTGCTGTCTTCTTTCAACTTTGGTGATTCTCTCCAAGGTCATCTCTGCATCTTCTTTATCTTTGCCAGAAGTGGATTGAATCCTTTTTGCATAAAGTTTCTTAAGTGGTTCAGCATTGTAGCTCAGGATTTCATTCTGATTCAAAGTCATGCAACTACGAAGTTTAATGACTCCGTCATCTTTTTCGGTGCAAAACTCTTCTTTCGGCGAAGTTTTCGGAGTGGCAAGCTTACTTAAGTCCGTTCTCATTTTTGTAAGAAGGGTATAGTAGCGGTCCACAGATTCACGAAATTTTTTACCATCTCTTGAGCTGTAATCAACTCCACGGGCCTTCTTAATGTCCTCGAATTGCGTGATAAGATTTGTGAGTTCCTGGTAATTCTTCGGTTCCTCGCAGGCCTCACCTTTAGACGCTTCATTTGTCACGTAAGGAGAAAACTTATCGTGATTGGAATCGTAGCGGTAGAGATAAGGAGTGATGTTGTCATACATCTCTTCATTAAGATCCATGCCCACAGGGGATGAAATCATGGGAAAAGAGAGGTCACTGAATGTATTTCGAGCATTTAAAAAAACCTCTTCAAGTGATTTTCCTTTCTTCATGCTATCGATAAATGAGTTGGTGAATGGACCAGAACCTCCACCAGCATAGCCGTAGTGATTAGGGCCAGTCGCAGAAATGATACAGGTATTGGGTCTATTCAGAGCAAGGGTATTTCCCGAGTGACAAGACAGATCGATGATGGCGAGTTTCACGCCTCTTTTCTCTGCAAGCTTCACAAGATTCTCTAGCTTGTCCATTGAGACCATGCGACTACCTTCGGCCGTATCAAAGTTTTGAACGGCACCACCGGTAACAGAAACGTCATGGGTCTTCTCATCATCACGCTTTTTCATTGAACCGTGAGTGGTCACGACCAGCATGAGTTGATCACCACTGGTGATCTGGCCGTTATTTAACTTTGTTTCGTAGTCTTTGATGATTCTTTCATACTCGGATTCAGTGAACCGAGAGTTGGTCGCTTTTCTTTTAAAACTGTCCGCAATGTATCCTTCAGTTTTAGAGTGACCACCATTGAAGGAGACCTGTGTTTCCCAGGTCGAGTTCGAGTTGAAATCTCCAATAGATTTAACCTGATAATCGAAGATCGTTTCAGGACCTGCAGGCTCACCACCACCACCCATAAACGTCATGTAGTTTTTGGCGTGTAGAGGAGCACAGGTCATGAGGGAGAGGAGGAGGGTGGTTTTTACTTTGGACATTCAACCGCCTTCAGTTCTTTTATATAGCTATGATTTTGATGATTAAGTGGATCAGGAGTACTGCGTTCCAGGTTTTTGATCTCCAGGATGACAGACTTTGAAACGGGTTTGCCTTTGAAGACGTATTCACCTTTCGTTGTCGTATCGAGATACGAACCAAACTTCGCGGTGTCGGCAATTTTCATTCCGAATCTCATCTCGGACATGCTCTTTTCGTTCACGACCAATTCCAGGTCTGAACCTTTGATACGTGCCACGCCCTTCACCTCATAAAGGTAACAACCTGTTGAAGCGATGGAGTTCGAAGCAATGAAAATACCTAGAAGGAATATGGTCTTCATATTCCTTCGGTATCGGTTAATTTAGAGGGGACTTTAAGGAGCCGGAGCGCTCCGGTCGAATACTAGGACAATTTTTGCTTGATTAGATCAGTCTGGAAAAAGCCTTTTAGGCCTTCTTCATTTTCTTTCCAGATCTCTTTCAAGCTATCTCTGTGTTTTTTCAATTCAGGACATTCAAATGTTAAAACTGGAGATTGATACTTCTCAACCGCGAACGTTCCTAATGAACCTGGAGTTGGATATCCAATATCAGAGGCCATTTCGTATTTATTAAAGCCATGCAAATATTCAGCAACGTCCTTACAGTCACCGTTATAGTTCAGGATCGGTTTCCATGTATGGAATGAAAGAATAAATCCTGGCTTGTACTTATCCATGAGCTTAACCAGAAATTGGTTTTCCGGTTCAGAAAGCGCTTTAGCTCCTGGATTGTAGCGAGCTTCTTTGAATACACCTGACCAATCTTTTGTTGGAAGATTGCGGTTAAGATCAACTGAGTGTGCATTTACACGAGTTTGATTTTTATAACCATCAACGTTCAGGATAGGAATTACGATCATCGGAAGATCTTTCAGTGAGTGTTCAAGTTTTAACCACTGAAAAAGTTCTTTCAGAACGTATACACCTTCCACTTCATCACCGTGCACTCCACCAATAAGATAGAGATACTTTGAAGCTTTGATGTCCGTTTTAAAAACAGGAATCGGATGGCCTTCTACTGATTCGCCACTATCAAGTTCAGAAAAAATCATATTTACTCTCTATGAAGATACACAGCGGACTGACCCGGTGTCTCTTCAACCTCCACTTCAAAACTATTAAAGGCAAAACCAAATTTTTGCGTCACTTTTTTACGAATTTCATCACAGATATAGACCGCGATTCTTTCTGCAGATGTATTTAAAATCGGCAGTAAAAGCACATCTGATTGTGGAATAGAGAAGTGGCTTTCGTCAGGTGTTTCAATGACGTAATTCTTTCTGTCCGTATAAATTTTCAGATGCTTGTTATCTTTTGGAATCAAAAGCTTGTGATCAAGGGAATCACAAACTTCACGAACGATCGGTTTAATGTCCAGGAAATCGAAAACCATGTCACCTTCAAGAGAAGGAGCTTCGCCACGAACTTGAACACGGTAATTGTGACCATGAAGAGGCTCACGGGTCCCGTTCTCAAAAATCATGAAGTGCGAAGATGCAAAATTAAAGTATTGCTTATAAACTTTAATCGAAAATGGAAGACTCAAAGAGGTCCTTTCCTGTTGAGGTAATCTCACAGAAGATACTACCGCGTTAAAAAGTTGGCAAAGGGAATACTGCCTTTGCTGCGTTTTGTTAAAGGCAAAAATGAAGAAAAAACAGCTCCGCGCCCTGAATTCCCTCGAGAAGTGGCTTTTAAAAGAAGTTCCGAGTCAGGAAATACTAAAAGAGGCCTTCAAAACCATCCGTGGTGCTCTGGAAAGTCTACCCGAGGAAATTGATGAAATTCCTGCGGGATTACCGGTCCCGGCCGAAATTGCAAGTGAGCCTCAAACGATTGCTCTCTATTCAGATGGCGGATGTCGTGGAAATCCGGGTCCGGGTGCATTTGCATACGTCGTACAAAATCACCAAGGTGAAGTTCTTGCAGAAGGTGTGGAGTTTGAAGCTCACACCACAAATAATAAGATGGAGCTCTCGGGCCCGATTCGTGGTCTTTCAGAGTTAAAGGATATTCTTCCTGAATCACGTCTTACAAAAATCAAGGTCATCACTGATTCAAAATATGTTGTGGACGGAATGAAGAGTTGGGTCGCAGGCTGGAAGTCTCGTGGTTGGAAAAAGGCCGATGGTAAAGCGCCAGAGAATCTTGAGCTTTGGCAGGAGCTTGATCGAGTGAAAGATTCATTCCTGCAAGTAGAATGGGCCTGGGTAAAAGGTCATGGCGGACATCCGCAAAACGAATACTGTGATAAGAAGGCCAATGAGGCGATGGATGCGAATCTTTCTTAGTCTTCTCTTTCTATCATTTCATCTCGAGGCCGCTTGCGAATTTAAAGCAGCGGCCAAGAAAGTCATTTCGCTTTCTGGAACTTCAACCGTTGTATTTAAAGAGTTGGGACTTCTCTCAAAACTTCACGGTATTTCTGTTTTCAATCCTATCAGTGATAAAGAATTTTCCGGCAAGGTCTATCCGGGCGGAATCTTTTTATCTCATAGTGCACTTTCTGAATTAGAAGGAAGTGTGGTGTTTTATGATGAGAGTCGTGATCTGAAAAAAGTTTTAGGTTCTCGTAAAACCATCATCGCCACTGAAATTCATACTCGAGGTCTCACTCCTAAAGAATCAATGGATGGAACAATTAAGGCGATTACTCCTTATGTTCAGAATTGTGAAGATAAGATCACGACTTTGAATTCTAAGATCAAAACCTTGGAAGAAAAGCTACTTAAGAAAATTCCGAATGATCTCAATGTCGTTTTTTATTTGGGAGAGTTTCACAGTGGTCGCGCACCAGAATTTGTGATGGTCAATGACGGTGTCGTAAAGTGGCTTAAGGATTTGAAGAAAATCAAAACTTATCCCACGGATCTTGCTTACGTAAACTGGTCATCGAAGCTCATGAGTGAGATGCCGGTAAATACGATGCATGTGGGAGTGAAAGATCCGGGTCGTGATAATAAGCGAGAAATAAAAAGGTCATCCCAGAGGATGACCTTTATTTATCCTGGTTCTTTGGTTCCAGGTGTAACTCAGCTTGAAGCTTTTCTTTATTGGGCAGAATCTATTTTTTAGTTTTTGCTTTATTTGCAGCAACCATATCCTGAGCGATCTTTTTCATACGTTGAAATTCTTCAGTTGAACCGATTCCTCCAGACGTAGTCATTTTCATTTCCATTTCTTTTGCCTGCTTCACGCGCTCATTTGAATTCGGGTGTGAGGCCATGGCATCTGATAACCAAACCATCGCAGCGTTCTGACCTTTCTTCGCTTCTTTTTCCATTGAAGCAAGTTTTGAGTAGAAGTCGCCAATCTTCGTTTTATCGTAACCGGCCACAGTTGCGTATCTGAAGCCCACGCGATCTGATTCTAATTCATCTTCCTGAGAGTTTTTCATGAAGACAAACTTCTGAACCATTAATCCACCAACTGCACCACCACCTGCACCATAGGCGGTGTACTTCGCCAAACAGGCAGTGTCTTTTGGAGCGCAAAGTTTTTTACTAAGCATATAGCCGGCAGCTCCACCAAGAGCAGCACCAACTCCACCGAACACCCAAGTTTTCGTTTGTTCCTTCTTTGCTATATACATGCGCTCAGCTGTATGGCGAGCAGTCACGTGGCCAATCTCATGTCCTAATACGCCTGCGATTTCCGCTTCAGAATCGGCCATCGCAATAATAGGTGCAGTGATAAAGACACTTCCTGCCGGCATTGCAAACGCGTTCACCGCTTGCACATCAACCACTGTGAAAGTGTAAGTGTATGGGTTGTTATTTAAGCGATTAGCATTAACGAGCTTCTGACCCAAGCGATTGATGTAGGCCTGGATCTCTTTATTTTCGGCCGCTGGATATTCTTTCATCATTTCCGGCAGGGCCTCCTTGGTTAACTTCTTTTCTTCATCAACAGTTAAGGCCACTTGTTGGCCCTCGTTATTTCCTTCGCGGTAGCGATCTGATGTCTTGGCGCAAGAAACCAAAAGAATCATCAGGGAAAGTCCCATGATTAGCTTATTTGTCATATATACCCCTCTAAAAGCGATTAACACATTTTATGTAAGAGGATAGAATCTTCCAAGAATTATGTATAAATTCAAAATCACTGATCCTCATTTTTTGCCTCATTGTGCTTGTGATGTCGAGCTAACGGTTTCTCCTGGGGAAGTAGTGACTTTAGTGGGGGAGAACGGGCTTGGTAAATCCACCCTCATGAATCGCCTGTGGCAAACTTATGCCCATGACATGACCTACGTTGAACAAAAACCGTTGGATCTTTTTTACGATCGTCCGCTTAGAAAAATTAAAGATGTTTTATTAAAATCTCGGGCCGATAAAATTGATAAAGAGTTTTTCGCTTCACTCTGGAAGCGTTTTGGCCTCGAACAAAAAGAGACTCGCTTGCATTCTTCGCTCTCTGGAGGAGAAGGTCAGGCGCTAAAAATCTCTTTGGCGCTGGCACAAATGTCTCAATGCTATTTACTCGATGAGCCTTCGCAGTTTCTCGATGTGAATATGAAGCAAGTATTGAGTGCTGTCGTAAGTGAACTCCAAGCGAAGCAGAAGTCCATTGTTTTGGTTGAGCATGATAAGGAGTGGATTCGTCATTCTCGTTTTGTTCAATTGGGAGTTGTGGATGAGACTTTGAAAGAGGTGAAATCGTGGACTATCTAATTCCAAGATTTCTCTGTGCTTTTTTATCAGGCGCCATTCTTTCCCAGACGGGAAGTTTGATTCAAATGGGAACCAGAAATATTCTGGCGAGCCCTTCAACCCTTGGCTTTGATGGATTAAGTATTCTCTGGATTCTAATCCTTCATTCAATTCTATTGCTGACGGGTTATGAGCATCCAGTGACAGTATTGTTTCTTTTCGGAGTTCCGGTCTTTGCTCTCGTAGGACTCTTCTTTTCTAAATTTATCGGACAATCAAAAAATATTGAGCGACTGATTCTTTTGGGTCTTACCTTTAACTTGTTGGTAGGGGCAGTCTTCTCGTTATGGCAGTTTTTGTTCCTGGCCTTTAATCTTCCGTTTCCGGTTGAGCTTTGGTTTGGTCATTTTCGTTTTGCGAACATTGAGGCCCTGGGAATTTTAATTGTTTTGGAACTTTTGATTCTCTTAGGGTGGTGGAGATTATCTAAAGAATTTTTATTATTTTCTCTGGGTAAGAACCTGGCGTCGAATTGGAAATTAGAGGAGAAACTCGTCTATAAGTTTCTATTTCTGACAGTGGCAATCGGAACATTTACCGTGATAAGTCTCTTTGGAGCATTCTCATTCATGGGCCTAGTGTTTCCCATTCTCGCCCGTAAGCTTTGGTTTAAAAAATTCGATCTTGCAGGAGAGTTTTTGATTGGTGGGTTTGCCAATGGACTATTACTCATGGCGATTGATTCCGCTTGTTACTACTTCCCGATCTTCGGGGCAGAAATTCCGGTAGGGCTGATAGCAACTGCTGTAGGTGCGCTGAGTCTTATTTTCCTTTTATGGAGTTCATACAGACCCATGGAAATTGTGGCAAAGACTAAAAAATAAAGTTATTCTTTAAATGTTTTAATCAACAAAGGATTGTTCTCTATGAAAAACACGTGGGTTTTATTAAGCCTTTTAGTTTCTGTTCTAGTTCTCTCTGCTTGTTCTAAAAATGATCCAAAGAAAATTTCCCTTGAGTCTGAAGACGATAAAACGTTCTACGCTATGGGATACATGCTTGGTGGTA
Organism: Peredibacter starrii; assembly: GCF_034259205.1. Classification (GTDB taxonomy): domain Bacteria; phylum Bdellovibrionota; class Bacteriovoracia; order Bacteriovoracales; family Bacteriovoracaceae; genus Peredibacter; species Peredibacter starrii. The sequence goes on from NZ_CP139487.1 coordinate 1,234,457, forward strand.
ACCTTCAACGTCTAAGCCTTTCTGATAAAGAGCTTGCTGCTCTTTACAAAGGTGTTGCAATGGCCGCTAAGAACGAAAAGTCTGAAGTAGACATGGCCGTTTATCAGAACCGTATCCAAGAAGTTTTCAAAGCTCGTATGGATAAAGTTGCTGCTAAAGAAAAAGAAGCTGGTAAAGCTTTCATCGAAAAGTTCATCAAAGATGAAGGTGCTACTAAGACTGAATCAGGTCTAGCTTATAAAGTAATCAAAGAAGGTACTGGTGCTACTCCAACTGCTGAAGACGTTGTTGAAGTTCACTACCACGGTACACTTGCTGACGGTACAGTTTTCGATTCATCAGTTGAGCGCGGTAAGACAATCTCTTTCCCACTTAACCGTGTAATCAAAGGTTGGACTGAAGGTCTACAAACTATGAAAGAAGGCGGAAAAACTAAGTTCGTAATTCCTTCTGACCTAGCTTACGGCGAAGCTGGTGCTCCTCCGAAAATCCCTGGTGGCGCAACTCTAGTTTTCGAAGTTGAGCTTTTCAAAGTTACAAAAGCTGCTGACGCTAACAAGCCAGCTGCTCCAGCTCCAAAGAAAAAGTAATTCTTTTAGATTAGATCTAATAGATGAGGGCGGTAGCAATACCGCCCTTTTTTTTGCACTGAAATTGGCCTGTAATCTGCTTTTGAATCACGATACATATAAAGACTCATCTCTGAATTAATTCTGAAGCCTGCGGGGATCACTTTCGCCAGCGGCGGTAATAATTACTTTCGCCAGCGGCAGTAATATTCACTTTCTCCAGCGGCAGTAATATTCACTTTCTCCAGCGGCAGTAATATTCACTTTCTCCAGCGGCGGTAATATTCACTTTCTCCAGCGGCGGTAATATTCACTTTCTCCAGCGGCGGTAATAATTACTTTCTCCAGCGTCAGTAATTAACCCTTATCATTCTTTATAAATGTCTTTCTAAGCAAAGGAAGAGCAGAGGAGGGCGATCTAAAAGTCAGAACAAGCACAAAAAAAAGGCCACCTTCCGGTGGCCTTCATATAAATCAATTTATCTAAGAATTACTTAGAAGGTTTGAACCAACAAAGTGGACGTGTACCAGATTTGTGGCCAAGAGAACCGTGACAAGTACCTTTTACTTCGTCAGTAGCAGATACGTCTTCGTTCATGCTTACGTCACAGATAGAACCTTGGTAGTAAGTATCTAGACGACACTGAGCTTTAGGGTGGTTGTCATCTGTTTTAGAAACAACTGCTCTGTCTGGAGTTTCGAAAGCTGTAGCAGGTAGGTTACCAAGAGCTGAGAATAGATCTGAAACTGATTTACCCGCCATTGAAGTACGGATACAAAGAGCAGTATCTTCTTTATCGTTCTTAGTAGCTTTTTTACAACCATCAACAACCATCTTCGGAGCGTTCATAGCTTTTACGATAGCTTGGTTATTGTCGTTTACCCATGTTTTACGAAGACACTTAAGAACTGCGAAGTAGTCAGATTGACCTTCGTTTGAAGCCCAGCTAACAGCTCCACCGCCGTTACCGCCCCACCATCCGCCGCCGCCAGCAGATTGACCTTTTCTTGGAGCTCCACCGATGTGGTGACCAAGTTCGTGACACACAACTAGAGACATACCGTCTTTAGTGATTGTGTTGTGACGAGCTAGACCGCCGAACATAGCAACTTTCCAAGTTTTACCTTGTTGAGAAGCGTATGCGTTAACTGTACCGTCAGTCCAGTTACGCTCGATATATAGTTTGCCACCTAGGTTAGCAACGATTGGAGAGTAGATGCGTTCAACTTCGTCGATAGCGTCATTGAATTCAGCTTCTGTGATACCGCCCTTAAGACCTTTCTGATCTGCAGAGATGTATAGATCGTTCTCAGGAACGAATCCACCTTTACCATCTTGTGAACAAGCAAGTGCTGATCCAGCAAGTGTAAGGCCTAGTGCCAATGCTGTAAGTTTCTTCATAGTCATTCTCGGTATCCTCCGTGATCTCTAATACAATTTTGTGTTAGGATTTTATTTGGATGGTTATTGTTTCGTTTTTCAAAAAAACCTGTCTAGTCAGAAATTCATTTTGGCCTCAGGTTGTAAGAAGATGTTGGAAAACCGACCAAAATAGGCAGTTGCGCGCAAAATCAATTAAAGGAAATTCATGTTTTTCATCGCGTTTTATGTTCCCGAAGATCACGCAGAGAAGGTGAAAGAAGCTATGTTCCTGGCAGGTGCAGGAACAATTGGTAACTATCGTCGATGTTCCTTTGAATACAAAGGAGTAGGCCAGTTTGAGCCACTCGCAGGAAGTGATCCTTTCATCGGAAAAGTTGGTGATGTCGAACGTGTTCCAGAACTCAAAGTGGAAATGGTTTGTGCAGAAGGACATCTAGCCGCAGCAATTTCGGCTTTAAAGATGTCACATCCGTACGAAACTCCCGCTTATCACGTGATAAAAACAGTCGGGATTTAAGCTGTAATTAAAGCTAAAAAGTTGATCCATTCAAACCGATAAGAAAAGAGAACAAAGAGGTTTAAATGAAGCTCTTCCTTTTTTCTATTCTACTTTCTACTCAGCTCTTCGCTGCTGAAAACAAGACACCACCCCTGCGTGAAGTGGCCGTTATTGTGACTAAAGAGGGTTATTACCCAAAGTCTCTTTCAGTTTTTGAAGGCGAAAAGGTGAAGTTTTATGTGACTTCAACGGTGGAAGAACCTCATTGTTTAATCGTGGAATCTCATAAAGTGTTCCTGGCCGCCAATAAAGGCAAGGTCACTGAGGCAGAGGCGGTCTTTGATAAGGCCGGAGAATTTGCCTTTTATTGTCCAAGTTCAAAAAATGACGGAAAAATAGTGGTTTTAAAGAAAGTTGTGCCGAAGAGAGAAGTGGCCTCAGAAAAAGGGGACGGCATGCTTTGGACCCCAAAAGAGTATTAGGAGCTTTCAGTCATGAGTAGCGTTTTTCAGGACGCAATTTCGACCCTCTTAGCACCAATCGGCGATTTGCTGAAAGATCCTTCTATTTCAGAAGTCATGATCAACGGTCCCTTCGATATTTTCATTGAACGTAAAGGTCTCGTTTACCGAGTTCCAAATAAATTTCCAGATGACGAATCTTTGATGGCCTCGATGCGAGCAGTTGCTCAGTCGGTAGGTCGTGTGATTGATTCAGATAATCCTCGTCTGGATGCTCGTCTGCCGGACGGTTCACGTATTGCCGTAGTGATTCCACCAATGGCCAAGGCCGGTGTGACAGTTGCGATTCGTAAATTCTCAGAGGAGAAATTAGGTCTGAAGGATCTAATTAACTTCGGTTCGCTTTCACCAGATGGCGCGCGTTTTCTCGATTGCTGCATGTATATGGGTAAGAACACTCTCGTGAGTGGTGGTACCGGTTCAGGTAAGACCACCATGCTGAACGTTCTTGGTGGCCGCATGCCAAAAACTCAGCGCCTTCTTATCATTGAAGATGCGGCCGAACTTCAAATTAAAGCTGAGCACGTGGTTCAATTTGAAACACGTAAGCCAAATAAAGAGCGTGGGATCAAAGAAGTGACCATCAGAGATTTGATGGAATCAGCACTCCGTCTTCGTCCAGATAGAATTATCGTGGGGGAGGTTCGTGGTCCTGAGGCACTTGATCTTCTAAATGCCATGGGTACCGGTCACGAAGGTTCAATGGGTACGGTTCACGCCAACTCACCGGTCGATGCTTGTACTCGTCTAGAGACTTTGTGTCTGATGGGTGAAACGAAAATTCCACCTGATGCTATTCGTAAAATGGTCGGAAGTGCTCTGCAATTAATCGTTCAATGTAGCCGTTACCATGATGGTGGTCGTCGTACTTCTCATATCTCAGAAGTTCTGGGTGTGGATGAGCACGGTCGTTATGTGGTGCGAGATATTTTTCGCTGGGTGCAAACTGGTAAGGATGAGAACGGTAAGTTCATCGGAGAAATGGTTCCGACGGGTTACGTTCCAACATTCTTTGAAGAGTTTGTGGCCAATAAACTTCCATTCCCAAGAGCAAACTTTAAGCCGCCTGAATGGGCCCTTCCAATGCTTAAGAAAGCATCTTAAAAGACTTTTCAGAAGTTTTAAGCTGAGTAGAATAGAGGCACTACAAAGGAGCCTCTATGAGTACTATTAAAAAGATTCATGCGCGACAAATTCTGGATTCACGTGGAAATCCAACAGTTGAAGTTGATGTAACAACAGACAGAGGATTTGTAGGTCGTGCTTCAGTACCATCTGGTGCATCTACTGGTAGCCGTGAAGCTCTTGAGCTTCGTGACGGTGATAAAACTCACTATATGGGTAAAGGCGTTTTAACTGCGGTTAAAAACGTAAATGAACTGATTGCCCCAAAACTAATCGGCAAAAGCGTTTTCGATCAGCGTGCGATTGATAATCTCATGCTGGAAATCGATGGCACTGAAAATAAAGCAAAACTTGGTGCGAACGCGATCCTTGGTGTTTCAATGGCCGTTTGTCGTGCCGGCGCACTCGAAAAAGGTAAGCCTCTTTATCAATACCTTTTCGAAGATCTTAAAGTTCCAAATCCAGTTGGGAAACTTCGTCTTCCAACTCCACTCATGAACATCATTAACGGTGGAGCTCACGCTTCTAACAATCTTGATATCCAGGAATTCATGATTGTCCCTCACATGAAAAAATCATTCTCTGAAAACTTCCGCGCAGGTGTTGAAGTTTTCCATAACCTTAAAAAAGTTCTTTCAGATAAAGGTTATTCAACAAACGTTGGTGATGAAGGTGGATTCGCTCCGGATCTTAAATCTCATGACGAAGCGATTGAATGTATTCTTACTGCCATTCAGAAGGCCGGTTATAGGCCAGGTGTAGATATTTCTCTTTCACTAGACTGTGCTGCTTCTGAGTTCTACAAAGACGGCAAGTACGAAATGCAAGGTAAGACTTACACTTCTGACGAAATGATTCCTTACTATGAGCACATGACAAAAATTGCTCCAATCTATTCAATCGAAGATGGTTTCGATGAATCAGATCAAAAGGGCTTCATTAATTTCCAGGCGAAGCTTGGTTCAAAACTAGTCAACGTAGGGGATGACCTGTTTGTAACAAACGCTAAAATCCTTAAGCGTGGTATCGATAATAAAGAGGCCAATGCCATTTTAGTGAAAGTGAATCAGATCGGCTCTCTTTCTGAGACATTCGATACTTTGAAACTTGCTTACGATAATGGTTTTAAAGCGATCATCTCTCACCGTTCAGGTGAAACAGCTGATGCTTTCATCGCTGACCTGGCAGTCGCTTCAGGCTCGGGCCACATCAAAACTGGTTCTGCTTCTCGTTCAGATCGAATGGAGAAATATAATCAACTTCTTCGCATTGAAGAGGAATTGGGCCAGAGCGCGCAATTTGATCCAGTAAAATAAGCCTTCTAAAGCTCGAGGGGAACATTTTCCCCTCAGCTTTTTGTTTGTCCGTATCCCCGCTAGGGCTTAAAATTGAACTTGTTTGGACCTAAGCTCAAAGGGGGTCCCATTGAACTCTAAGCTATTTGTCGGTTTAACTTTTTTCTCTGACAACTCTTTCGCTAAAAATATCGAAAGTTTTCGTTCGCGTTTTGATTCCAAATATCAAACCAATCCTGATTTGCATTTGCCGATCGTGGCCCCATTTGAAATTGAGGTCACTGAAGTTAAGAAGCTAAAGCAGGAGCTGGTAGAAGAGTTAGAATCTTTCTATTTCGAGAACACTGCTCATCACGTTTTGGGCTTTTCCGGTTTGGATGTTCAAGAGCACAAGAAGAATAAAATTCTTTATTTAAAACCAACCATCGAAGAAGAACTATCACTCTGTCAGGAGTCGTTGGTTTCAATTTGTAAGTCTTATATCACTGACCGTGAGAAGAAGATCAAAGACTCTAAAAAAACTTTTCTTACGATTGGCCGATTCAATGATCCTCTGGAGCTGCATGCTTCGATTGATCTTGCTCAAAAAGAATTTCAAGAATTCACCGCTCTACCTTACCAGTCCATTTGTCTTTTCTCGAAGAACAATGGCATTTGGTATAGAGAGGCAGATTTGATCAGTTTCGACCGTCCTACGAACGCCTTTTTGCATTCAACCAATATTTCCATATAATGGTTGAATGAAGTTCATTCCTCTTTTTCTGTTGTTTGTAGCAAGTGCTGCTGTTGCGCAGACTAGTTACGTACCTCCTACAAAAGTCCTCCTTAAAAAAGGCTATCAGCTTGGTGTGACCGGTGATTATTTCAAGTCATCAAAGTCCATTGATAAAGATGGTAAAGACGTTGAGTTTCTGGATGGAGAGTCATTTTCTCGCACGCAAGGTGAAGTGGAAGGCCGTTACGGTTTAACCAATGAACTTCAACTAAGTGGTGGTGTTCGCTTCCGTCAAAACGCTTCTAAGATGATCAATGCTGGTGGAGAAGTGGAAGATGAAACCAGCACCGGTGTTCAGTCTACATTTCTAAGTCTCATGTATGCCTTCAAACCAGTGGATCGTTTTATCTACGCAGTTGAGGGAACTTTTCGTTATACCCCTTATACAAACGAAGAAACCACCAGTACTCAAAGAGGAACAATGGTTCTCGGTGATGACGGGAACGAATACACAGTTGGTGCGGCGGTCACTTATGCTTCTCGCACGAATAACTACCTCACGCTTCGAGGTGGATATAGAAATCCAGGTAAAGATCTTGCCACTGAACTTTATTGGCAGGCCGAAGCGGCACTTGCCTGGAAATATGTAGCACTCATTGCTGGGGTGGATGGTTCATCTTCAATGAACAATGACCCCTATGAGGATAAGCCGCTCGAGAAACCAAATTACTACACTGGTCGTACCGCTCTTTACAACAGTAGCAATCGGGAATGGATGGCACCTTACGCTGGCCTGAACCTTGCCCTTGGAGAAAGTTGGCGAGTTGAGGCCCGCGGATCTCAAGTAGTAAGCGGCAAATCCACTGACCTAGGGACGAGTTTTAGTCTTGCTCTGATAAGACGTGTGGATGGAAAGAAGACTTCTAGTCCGGATAAGAGATTTAAAGATTATGATTTTGAAGGAACGATCACCAAGGTTTCTCCAAAGAAAGGTTATGTGGTCATCGATCGTGGACTTTCAAGTGACGTACAAAAAGGAATGAAGATCGATTTCTTCGATTTTGACTACGTTGGAGGAAATATCCTGCTGGCCCGAGGAACAGTCATTCAGGCCAAATCAGAAACATCGATTGTTAAGATCACTCAGCTCTACAATACTAAGAAGGAACTAAAAGAGGGTGTAGTTGCCAGAGGGTTCTTTAGATAGTTGACCAAACATCTTGGGATGATTGGGCAATTCTTATCGGCAGTTGTAACCTATTGAGTTTTAGTTAGAATTAAACAAAGCATTCGGACTTTAATTAAGGATATGGCCCATGAAGCTAGCTTTCTCTCTAATCTTAGCTGCTCTTTTTTCTTCAAATCTTCATGCGAAGAGATTTGCCAGTAAGTATTGTGAGTTTGAACTTCCTGCTGGGTGGGAGTGTGCTCTTGAAGGTTCTGAATACGTTTGTCAGAGTGAAAACGCAGATAGAAAAAAAGAATCAATCATCATTCTCGCGGCCAAGATCAGAGGTGAACAAGACACCATCGATCAATACATGGCCTATCTCAAAAAGAACAAAGAATACAATCTTCCTGGTGGGAAAAAACAAGTTTCAGAGCCAAAAAATACAAAGACAACTACGATTAACAATCACCTTTGGGTAGATGCTCTTCACCTTGCTTCAGAAGTTCCTGGTTTTTATACTCGCTACCTCGCTACGGTCAAAGAAGATCTGGGCGTGGCAGTTACTTTCTCAGTGAGTAAAGACCTCTATGCAACTTACCAACCGATCATCGATAAGATGGTTTCAACTCTTCGTGTTTTCCGTCAGAAGAAGGCCGACATGGCAAATCTTAGATCGGGAACTCAGGAAAGCGATCCTCAATTCAACGATGTTACTTTCAATCCAAATTCGACCGTTGATCTTGGTGGGAAAACTAAAAAACGTGGCGGTGATAGTGATGGTGGCGATGACATGATGTTGATCGTCGCAGTCATCGTACTCGTGGCAGTCGGCGGCCTGATCTTAAAGAACAAAAAGAAAAAGCCTAAGAAGTAATTAGATGCAAACGATTGTTGGCGTTCCAGTTTTCACTCGGAGAATGTAATTATCCGAGGTTCCGTACTTCGCCACAGTCATAACTGAAGTATTCACTGGAGAACGGATTCTCTGGATAAAATGTTCTTATGAGCCGAATTTTTTCAGTCTTGCTGAGTTTTCAACTACTAGTAGCGCCCGTTAATGTGGCGTATGCTGAAGCTCACTCTAAAACTGAAACAAGTCAAACCAGCTCAACAACCAAAACAACGACAGACAAAAAAGCCGAAGAGAAGGCCACTGCCAAAGATTCAATTGCTAGTGGTGTAACTCAGGCAGAGAATTCTCAATCGAACCCTCAATACGATTCTGAATCCCAGCACGAAGGTGGCTTTGGTTTTTATGCCAAACAAATCCTCGCCATTTCTACCAGTATCATCGGCGGAAGTATCATTGAGCAGTGTGCTCTGGGTGCAAAGATTCCTTCTATTATTACTTTCATGGCGGGGTCGCTGGTTTACATTGCTTCAGAACTTTCTGGGGCAAAACAACAGAACTCTGATCACAATAGTCGCATTGAAGACATTAAAACTATCGAACAGAAGCTGAAGTCACAGGGTGGGGAAGTTCAGAAGGCCATGCTTGAGCAACGCCTGAAAGAGGAAAAATCAACTCGCGATTACTTCATTAAAAAGCGTAATTGGATGATTGCGGTGACCGCCATTTATTTTGCAGCAATGGCCATGGCGATTGCTGAAGAGACCGCTGGAATTGCTGCGGGTGTAGCCTCTGGTACAATGGTTTGTGCCGGTCTTGCCGCCGCATATGCCGCTGGTTGTGGTCCGAAATATCCTGCGTGTTATGCAGCTCACTTTGCTGCTTGTCAGGCACTGGCCCCTCTTGGTTGGGCCGCAGTTATGCCGAATTTTGCTAACCCAGCTGCGCCTGCAGTTTCACTAACTGCTTGTGCGGCCGCGACTCAATATGCTCCTGGTTGTGCTGCTTATCACATGTCTTACCATGCAATTGCATATGCTGGTTGTCAGCCTCTTCCTGGAGTGAGCGGTATGCTTATTGCCAAGGCGATTTCAATGGCCTACTCAACGGCACTTACCCGCACAAGTGGTGCTAAATCAACGAGCTATATTGTGATGCTTGCTGGGCTCCTTATGTTCTTCGTGCCATCGCTTCAGTCAATGGTTGTGGCGATGTATAACTATCCAATTCCAAGATCAATTACATTTGGTATCTCTGCTGCTTTGGCAACAGCAGTGACTGCCGGATATGCCTCTCGAATTTCAGTCACTGAAGAGAACATTGCTAAATTAGAAGCACTTCTCGCTCAGTTCAGACAGCAGACCGATGATGACACGACTATCGGTGCTGATGTCGCGAACAACTCTGGACAGCCTACGACAGGCAGCAAAGACTTTAATGGTGTTGAAGTTAACACTGGTTCAAAAGTAAATCTTTCAAACAACTCAAGTTCGCTGAAGCCAAATGAAGTCACAAAGCTCTCACCCGGAACAAAGGCCATCACACTTACAAAACCAAAAACTTGTATTTCTAATGCTGGCGGAAGTGTAGATTTCTCAGAGAAGGCCTGTGCATCTCCTTTAAAAGTCACAAGACCGACTTTCGATGTGAAATACAATAAGGGTGAACTTCTTAAGAACGCAGGTAATCTCACTATCGATATGGCCCAAGCGGTGAGTGATGGGAACATCGATAAGGCCGATGCGATTGCTGGTCAGCTTGGCAGCATGGCCTCTAAATTAAAACAAACTGCACTTGATCTACAGAAAGAAAAGAACGAGATCTTAAAGACTGCTGGGATAAAAGATCAGGAAAGTGGTGAGCTTAAAGATTATCAACAGCAGTTGAACGATCAAGTTGCTGCCATTCAAATGGACATGGTAAAAGAAGCTCAAAAACATAAGCTCAATATCACTGCAGCAGATTTAAATTTAAATGATGGTAGCGCTTCAGTTTCAGATAAAAAGAAATCCGAAGACCTTAAAATCGAAACGTTCGCCAGCAACAATGTAGAAGCAATTAAGAGTGATATCACTCCTGGGGCAGATGAAGCAGGAATGGTCATGCCAGATGAAAAATCATTACTGGCCGATTTCAAAGAAGATGCTTCAGGCGCCGGCCTTCCAGCAGGAATTTCTGAAGAAGGAATGGATTCACTTTTCTCTAAGCAAAATAGCGGCGAGATCACAGAAGATAATCCTTATGGTTTATCACCTGAGGCCCTGCGAGCTGCCCGTGCTAATGGATATGCTCAGCTTGAGAACCGTGTGAAACGCTACGGTAACGAAGAAGATGGCATCAATTCTCTTAGTGATTCCTCAATCTTTAAGCAGATATCTACTCGATATTTTATGAATTACTCGAAGATCTCCATTCGTCGTCAAAAGGCGGCCTCGCCTTAACTTCGAGAATTTTTGTTGGCAGATAATCCTACAGAGTCCCCCCCAGTTTTCCGATACTTAAGTATTAATCATGATGATGTTTAGTGGGTTTTATTAACCAAGATAAAATAATTGTATGAATAAATTATTTGCAGTCATTTTGAGTCTAAGTTTAATCATCGGTCCAATGCCTGTTGCCCAGGCGGCCGGAATGGGTGGAATGGCCAAGCAAGTTCTTGGGATCGCCAACGGTGTTGTTGGGGCCGCGGTCATCACGAAATGTAAGATGGCCTCTATGCAACCTTCACTCATGATTTATATGGCCGGCAGTATTGTATTCGTTGCTGCAGAGGTGGCCGGTGGTAAGAAAAAAACCAAAGACGTTGAATCACAAGCTCAAAGTCTTGATCAATTAAAAGCAAATATGAAAGAGGGTGGCGATTATCAAATGGCCGCCATCGAAGAAAGAATTAAAGACGAAAAATCGACTCTCGAATTCATTCAGAAACGTCGTAAATGGATGATGGCAACTAAGGCCATTTATGCTGCCGCAACTGCAATGGCCATTCTTGAAATTTGGTGGCAAATGCCGTTTCCAGTAGGGATCAATAAAGACTGGTCTGGTGCTTGTGCTCCTGACCCAAGCCATACTCCTCTTGTGATGGCCATCGCCATGGCCTACGGGGCCGCGATGTCCTCTGGTGGTACACTGAAAGGATTTGCTATCAGTGCTGCTCTAGGAGTGGCCGTGCAAGCTATTTTAACTTATGTAGGAATGGGTGCAGAGATTGCTGATAAGGCGATCATGATCCTGGATACAGCTCCAGGTCGAGTTGCATTCTTTGCTGCTGCTACTGCCCTCGTCATGATGATTGATAGTGAATTAGCTAAAGAAGAAAGTGAGTCTAAGAAGCGCCTTGCTGATCTTGAAAAAGTCAGAGATGCCTTCAAAGCAAATAGCCAGGCTACAAATCAACTTGCTGAAGGTTCTTCAACTAATAATGCCGCCGGTGCAAACGGTGAAGGCTCAGATCCTACGGATCCAAGTAAAAAGCCATATGAAATTTCTAAACTTGCTCAAGGTACAGAGGCCAAGAAACAATGTTTCTCTCGCGGAAGTGATGGTTCAATGAGCTACTCTGAGAGCGGTTGTAAAAATTCAATCAAGCTTGTTCGTCCTAAGTTTGAGGCGAACATGGACCTTCCAACTCTGAAGTCTGTATCAAATCTTGCGACAGATATGGGACAAGCTGTTGCGAACGGAGATATGGGCAAGGCCGATCTCGCTGCTGGTGAGCTTGCCAACATGGCCGGTAGAATGGATGCCGTTAAAGACGGACTCATGAAGAAATTAAATGATCAGATGAAAAAAGATGGTAAAAAACCAATCGATATCAATGGTGAATTACAGAGACAAGTAACGGCATTGAACAATGCCATTAATAAGCAAAATCCAGGCGCTGGTAACTTAACTGTTGCCGGTCTTGGAGACACAAGTGGTTCAAGCTCTAAAGGCGAAGCAGAAGTTTCTCCAGTTAATACAACGGCCAATACTGATTTAAGTGAAATGGCAAAAGGTGCTGAGGCGCCTGCTCAAGAAGTAACTCCGGTCGGTGCTGATGCTTCAGGGCTGGGTTCAATCACAGAAGACTCTCTTGGAATCGCCAATGCTGAAGAAGCACTTGGTGTATTAGGTATGAAGAAAGTTGAAGGTGAGGAGTTAAACTTCACAACCGCCAAGGGCGATATTTCGGCCGAAAGCGAGTCCTCGATCTTTAAACAAGTCTCGAATCGTTACTTCCTGAACTACAACAGATTCTTCCAGCGCAAGGAAGTCAATCCTCCGCTGGCGGCCCCAGCTCCATCTAACTAAAAAGTGCCAAGTTTCTAAGTCATAAAAAGCCCCTCATGAAGGGGCTTTTTTATTGCTAACTGGCTGATTTTGATGAGTTTTGAGGCGCCCTTTCTAGGTCAGAAAAGCTTTCAGTTTTATAATTAAATCAAGATTTTAACTAAGTATCCGATAAGCCCAATAGGATATTTTAAAAGAGAATTTTATGAATATGAAAACTCTGGCTGTTTTAGTAATGATGGGAATTTCTCTGTCTGCATTTGCGGATAATGAGCAGCAGGGTGAAAATACATCTCCCAAGAGAAGGCAATCAGCTGCAGATCCTAAGGCCGCAAAGTGTTCAGAGTATACTGCCGCCGATTATGTTCAGAAAGAGGGTGTTGATCAGAAGAAAATGGATGCTGCTTTGGCAGAATGTAAAGTCTTAGAAGACATCACTAAGAAGGCCGGTGGTGGATCAATCACGGCGACTGATACTGCCTCATCAATGAAAGGTGAAATTCAGTGTAAAAAAATTGCTGGTTATACAATGGATTTTGAGCCCTGTAAGAGTGCTGCCTCTGCATTAAATTTCGTGGTGAACGCTGAGGCTGCCATGGAACTTCAACAGCAAATTAGAACTGACGTTAAAAATACAAACATTCAAAAACAAGCAAATAAGCAAGTAGCACAAGGTGATGCTCAAACTGGAATGTTTGATGCCGCCATTGAAAGTAATAAACACCAAAAACAAATGCAGCAAGAGAAGATGATAGCATTTGGTGCTGCTGTTACAGCTCTTGGGACAACCTATGCAAGATGGCCAAGCGCAGAGGATTTAATCAAAAAAGCTTGTACAGGAAAAGATGAAAAAACGGGCCAGACTGGAGTCAGTAATGACTGTGCCACTGTTGCGGCCAATAATAAAAGTGTGATTGCGGCAAATGAAGACCAGAAAGGTGCTCTTATTCAGGCCATTACAACATACACAGCAAAGGCCATCGCTGCCGGTATCGCCATGAAACAATACGATACTTCAGCAGACACGGTTGAGAAGGCGAAAGCGGCCGTACAACAAGAAGATCAAGACGTGATGGTTGCTCGTTGTACATTCAATCCAACTGATCCTGCCTGTGCGAAACCAGGTAACCGTGTTGCGGGTGAATCATACACAGGTGGCGATTTCAATTTCGGAAGTGGCTCTGGTAACAACGCATTTGATATGGGAACCGGTACTGATAATTTCGGTGAAGAAGGCGCGGCCTCTAATCTACCAACTGATAACGTGGCCGGCATTACATCTCCATTTGAACAAGAAGCTAAGGAAGCAAAAGGAATTTTAGATCCTGCTGCTGCTGCTTCAATGCAAGCTGGAAACGCTTCAAGTGGCGGAGGCGGCGGTGTAGGTGGTGGAGGCGGTGGTGGTTCAGCGTCTCTTGGTAGTGACCTTGCTGGTGCCGAAAAAGATGGTGATAAAGAGGCGAGCTTAAAAGCAACAAAGGCCTCTGGTAACTATAACGCCGCTGGTGGTGGAGGATTCTCTGCAATTAAAGGCGGCAAAGACGATAAGAACCCATTCGCAAGTTTGTTTGATGCAAAATCAAGCGGCGGTATTGAAGAAGATCGTTCAATCGCTTCAGGTGACATCGATGGCGCGGCCTCTGGACTGTTCCAAAAGATTTCGAAGCGCTATGGACAAATTCAAGCTGACAAACGGATTGAAGCGAATAATCTAGAGTAATGAACGAAAATACCCAATTTGAGTACGAGGTGCTCATCCGCGAATTTCACCTCGACAGTTTCGGCCACGTAAACAACGCTGCCTATGTGCAGTTGTATGAAGAGGCCCGCTGGGACTTTATCACTAAAAATGGATTCGGATTAGATTACGTGCAAAAGCACCAGATAGGTCCTGTTATCCTCGACCTTCAAGTGCGCTTTAAACGCGAATTAAAGAACCGTGAGACCATCAAGATTCTTTCTCGTACCCTCGAAATTGTAAGCCCTAAAATCATGGTGCTTGAGCAGTCGATGATCAAGGCCGACGGAAAGGTCGCTTCTGAGGCCACATTTACCGTGGGCTTCTTCGATATGAAAGAACGGAAGTTGATTTCTGCTAATGAAGATTGGTTAAAAGCTTGTGGAGTTAAGTTAAAATAAAAAGGGCCCGAATTCGGGCCCTTCTTTTTTGTGTCTTAGTCGCAATACCCATCGTTGTTTGCATCTGAACAGGTATTTTCGTAATCATCACACATTCCATCACGGTTATTGTCCGAGCATGTGTTGTCATCTTCTGAGTCGTAGTAGTTATCATCATAACTAGGTGTCGTAGTGTCATACCCATAGTCACGATAAGTCTCAGAACAGAAGTAACGGTATTCACCCATTTGTGAGTTCAAACGGTCACGTTCGTATGAACAAGAGTCATAACCAGTATTACAGATTTGGTTCCAGTAAGTTTGAACCACACGGTGATCGTTTTGATCTACGAGTTGATAGTTACAGTAATCGTTTGTTGAGTAACGGTATCTGTAACCGTTGTACACGTAGTAAGGGTAGTTATCGATTGTCCAGTAACCATTGTTGTAACCAGTCGCTGGATAGAAGATCCAGTGAGCGTAAACATAATTAGGATGTGTACGATAAACGTAAGTGTACCAGTCATATGTGCGGTAGTAACGAATCGAGCTGTAGTACGGAGTTGCGTATGGAGCATGGTAATACGTTACATAACGAACTGGAGTGTAGCCGTATGGACGGTGATAGTAACGAGTACCGTAGTTCGTTTGAATTGGTCGGTAAGTTACAACCGGACGACGAGTAACTGTTGTTGGTCTCGGTGGATTGTAACGAGGGCCCACCGGACGATTGTATCCAGGAACGCGGTAGCTCGGAGTTGGGTTATAACGAGGACCCGTTGGACGTGAAGGTGTAGGACGGTATGTTCCACCTGGCGTCGGACGCGGAGAAGGATTGTAACGAGGACCAGTTGGACGAGGTGAAGGATTATATCCACCAGTCGTTGGAACTGGACGCGGACGAGGTGAAGGATTGTACCCACCAGTTGTCGGAACTGGACGCGACGGCGTCGGACGTGGTGAAGGATTGTATCCACCAGTCGTTGGAACTGGACGCGATGGTGTAGGATTGTAACGTGGCCCTGTCGGACGAGGAGCAGGAGTATATCCACCCGTTGTGTTTCCTGGAGTCGGACGAGGTGAAGGATTGTAACCACCAGTCGACGGAACCGGACGTGAAGGCGTCGGACGAGGAGCCGGAGTATATCCGCCAGTAGTTGGAGTTGGTCTAGAAGGTGCCGGAGTTGGATTGTAACGAGGGCCTCTAGGCGTTGATGAACCTGAACCCGATCCACCTGTGTAAGACGGAGTCGATGGTCTAGACGGCGTTGAAGGCGTAGGACGAGAAGGACCTGGTGATGGACGTGACGGAGCACTTGATCCACCTGGACGACTTCCACCAGATGGTGGGTTGTAACGAGGTCCACGAGTCTGGGCCTCTACGTCTTGATGTACTACAAGCGTAGACAACAAGAATACGAACGCGGTTAATGTTTTCATAACGTCTCTCCATTCATGAGATAAGTAATCGATCTTATTTTTGTACCGATTTCAAATGAGTTATTGAACGAGATTTTACTTACAGCGTTGATGACCTATGACGACAGCACTCTAAGTTGGTAGAAATACTAACGAAATGGAGGTGTAATAATTTCAAAAAAAAATGCACTAACTTCTTGAAATGTAAGAAGTATCAGAACGCACCTGTGATTCGGAGTCACATTGACCCTAAATTAGATCTTAAGGAAGGTCTACGTTAAGGAAATAACGCTGAAAAATCTCATCCGCGTTCTCGAGTAATTGCTCTTTCAGAAGGATATCACTCTCTTCAAGATTTCTTTTAAAGAGTGAGAATGTGAAATTATCCAAGCATCTTCGAGATAGGGGATGATAACTGATGTGCCATCTCTCAGGCGAAACTCCACCGCGATCAGTGGCATACGGACGATAAAAACCAAAAGCATTATTAGTACTCATCCGTGAATCAAGCCAGTCGTGTAGGCGCGCTGATGGACCTTCACCAATTGTTTCAGAGGGCACGAGTTTTACTTCTTCAGGAGTTTGAGTATTTCCATCATAGACATCAATATCGGTGCCCCAGTGATGTCGTGAGCATCCTGGAAGTGCTGACCATCGGAGAATGGCAAACATCACTTCAAGAGGGGAGAGTTTAGAGAATTCTAATGGTCGTTCCTGATCATCAATCAGCTGTCGTTGGCCACTGGCCTTCAGGTTCCAGATTTTAAGTTGTCTTTCATAGTCTCTGAAAGCACTGATGACTTGAAGATCAAAACCTTCTTCCTTGGCCTCTTTCTGAAGCAGAAGAAAATCTTGAAGCATGAGTTTATGGATTAAAAACTTAGTGCCCGGAAGGGGCACCAAGTGTTCAGTTGTTTTTCCTAGTAAGATGTCGACGTTCATTATTGTGAGATATCAGTTGAAGCGGCTTTTTCCGGTTGAGTAACACCTTTCTCATCGAAGAGACGTCTCATACCACTACGTTGGTAACGGTTACTTAAAACCTCAAAGATGTTTGTCGTAGAACCTTGGTTGATGTCGCTTTGGCCGTAGTCCAGATCTTGTTTCATGACTTCTGCAAGTTGGCTTTCCTGTGCAGCTCCTTGATCAGCAGTCAGGCCGAAATCAAGGGCAGGATCATTTGATGAACCAGATTCTGGTGTTGCAAGAGTTCCAGAGTTGCCACCGATTTTATTTATTTCAGCATCAGAAACTTCTTTTTCCAACATGGCAGCGGCTTCGCCTGCGTTAGCTGGCATCTGAGATGAGCCTGTACTACCAAGCATATTGTTGCTGCTTAAACCAGCGCTCGCCTTAGTAAGACCTGCTTTAATATCTTTGGCATGTTTATCAATGTCTTTTTTTGCCTTGGCCAAAGCTTTGCTATTCGCCATTTTTTTACTTAGGTCAATCATTCTCGCTGCCTGATTATCAAGGGCCGCAGAGTTGATGTTGGCCGCATCTAGGGAACCATCCGAGATTTTATTTACAGGGTCTAGTGACTGAGAAAGCATTGAGAAAGTACCTGGGCTAATTCCTTTCAATCCTGAAAGGCTAACTTTCATACAACCGCCCTTTGATGTTTTACAAGTACAGGCAGAATCAGCAGCGCCGGCACTGTTAATACAGGTTCTGGCACTTGCGGTTGAGGATAGATAGTTACCTGATGTGAAATCTCTTCCGGCCCATAATTTTTGGCAAACAGCTGAGCTGCCGCGATTTGAATTTCTTTGGTTGTCTGGAGTATAACAATAGCAGTTAGGTTTAGATGGGTCATTTCTGTCTTCTGATTTACAGGCATAAATGGCGCCAGAAGCAGAAGCGAATTCATCTCTCATTTTACGAAGAAGTTCAGCACGCTTAGTTGATGCTTCGGCCTGTGAACCAGCATGGGCCGCCATAATACCCGTCCAGCCAGTCATGACCCCTGAAAATGCCGCCCTTGTGACTGGAGTAATAACTTTTGCAGCAAGCTCTTTGCTCATAGCATATCCTGCAACTCCGCCTATCGCTCCACCGACAGCAGCAGTAACAAGTACATTTGAGCTTTTACCATCATCTTCCTTGAAAGACTTGGCAGCGTTTGAGTCTTCAGCATAAGCATTTGAAACTGGTGAAATATTTTTAACAAATGAAATTGAAAATTCTTTGAAGATCTGAAAAATTTCTTCTTCAACCGGTGATTCATTTGATAGTGATTTTTTCATTGATAGATAGTATTCAATACTAGGAGATTGATTAGATTCTTCAAGTGCCTTGCGGTTGACTAAAAAAGAAATTAAATCTTCTGATTGCTCAAGATTTGAGTAAAACTTATGTTCAAGCCCAATATTGTTTACTTCATTTTTTGTGTAGTACTGGAAGAGACTTTTTTCGATTGGTGGAAGTTGACCGGGAAAAGTGTTTTGTTTCTGATCAATGGACGCACTTGATGGTTTGCAAATATTTCCGACGGCAGTTGTTCCGAAAGTTGCAGAGTCTGAAGCGATCTCAAGGCCAGCTGCAACTGTCGATACTCCATAAGCAAGTGCAGCGATAGTGAAGAAGGTCTTTTTCATCTTTGCAGCCTTCGCTAAAGAGTCTTCTGCCTTGGCCAACATTTCAAATGACTGACTTTGTGCTTCGATACTGATTTCTCTTTCTTTATCTTTGTCGCCATTCGCTTGCTCGGGATTTACAATTTTACCCCATTCATCTTTGATATCTTTAAGTCGCTTCTTGTGCTGAAAGTTGGCCAACGTATCACCAACTAGTAGGGCAGCTGAACCACCCACCATTGCCCAAAAAGAAACTGAGGTGCACGTACTCATGTTCTTTGCCATACCAGCAACCGCCATGGTTAGCGGTCCTGCAATGGCAGCAATCCCACCAACCGTACTCATGAACTGATTATTTTCTTTTCTCTCCGGTGCCTTTCCTTCATCAACATTTTTCTGAAACACTTGCTCAGCATTTTTCTTGTAACATTCAACATCGTTACCGCAATTCATGGTTGCGTTCATCACGTTGGCCGTTTCAGTTTTCGTCAAACAACGATTGAGGTTGGCGTCCCAGGTAAAACCAGCGGCGCAACTTTCGGCGTATGCTTCTTGTCCTAGAAGGCTTAGAGACGGTGCCACTGGACTCACGATGAGTTCAAAACACAGTAACAGGCTTAGTAGGCTGAAGAATCTTTTCATAGGGTCCTCGTTGTCATTCAAACTATTTGAATCATTATAACTTGCCCCCAAGTGCCGCCCTAGAGCGCAGACTTTTCCCTTTAAGTTCTTAAGTTTTGGGGGCTTAAATAGCCCATAAAAATCAATGGGTTATAAGGCAAGAATGGAATGGGCTTATTAATTCGAGAAGGCTAGAATGTTGACTTTAAAAGTTGGCATTTATGAACAAGCTTATTCTTACCCTGATCTTGGTCCTCCCTCTATCTTCGTGGGCAAATGACCTTAAAGTTGGGGACATTCTTCTTCAGCCGTTAAACTGCTGGACCTGCAGTCTTATCGAGGCCCAGGAAGGTTCTATCTATTCCCATATGGGGCTAGTGGTTCAAGTTCGGCCTGAAGTTAAAATTGTTGAAGCACTAGGGGCCGTCCGCGTTTCAACTCTGGCCGAGTTCATGTCTCACACTGAAAAAGGTCAACAGGTGTCTCATAGACGCTTCAGAGATCAGTCGATTGTAAATTACCTTCAGACTTACAGAGTTGAGTTCTTCCGTCATTTCCAGGACAACTTCGCTAATCACTCTTATGATAAAGATTTCCTCTGGGACAATTTCGATGAGAACGGAAAAGAGAAATATTATTGTTCTGAACTGATTACAAAATATTTAACTTCATTCTTAGGAATTCAACTTCCAACGAAAATGATGAAGTACGATATCTATCGTGAGCACTGGATTCGTTACTTTAATGGTAACCCACCAGATGGCAAAATTGGAAATGCTCCTCCTGATTATGAAAAGTCTAATTTGTTCTACGAAGTAGGAAAGCTATGAGAATCTGGTTAGAGAAAATTCACTTAGACCTAAAAGTGAATTGGAAACTTTCTAGAAATCAGACAACCTTCAAAAAGAATTTCATCGTTCATCTAGAGACGGGGATTGGAAACTTCAGGTCCGAGATTGCACCTAACTCTCGTTATGGTGAAACAGCAGAATCCATTGAAGATCAATTTGTTTCTTGGGCGACCCAGGTTGATATCGAATCCATTAAATCCATCCCTGCGTTGGTGGAGATTCTCTCAAAGATTAAACTATTCCATTCTTTGAGTTTCGGTATCGAGTCAGCTTTCATGAGCTATCTCGCAGCTCTTAATAATCAGTCCCTCTCAACGTACTTGTCCTTGCCGAAGCCCATTTCAGTGGCGACATCTTTCTCTATGCCAATTACACCGGTAGGAGAGATCAAAGATTACCTGGCACCATTAACTCGTTTCAAATCACTAAAAATCAAAGTGGATGCTGACACTGGCGCAGAGATGCTTCAGGAAATCAGAAAGCATTCCAATGTTCCTCTTCGTGTAGATGCCAACGAAGGCTGGAAGGACCTCGATCAATTTATGCGCTTTCAGGAAACGCTCAAAGGCATGAACATTGAATTAATCGAGCAACCGTTCCCGTCTTCCATGGTTAATGAGTACAAAGAATTAAAAAAGAAAACTCCTTATAAGCTTTTGGCGGACGAATCAATCGAGGACGTAGGCGACTTTAGCGAACTCTCTCAGCAGTTCCATGCAGTGAATATCAAGCTTATGAAGACAGGCTCGCTCCTTAAAGCGAAGGAACTTCTTCTCGACGCCAAAAATCACAACATGACCGCCATGATGGGCTGTATGATCGAAACCACGATTGGTATCTCTTACGGGATGCTATTCGGCGGAATGGTTGAATACGTGGATCTGGATGGATTTCTTCTCATCAAAGACGAACCGTTCAAGCTTGTAAGTGAAGCTGACGGTGTTCTTTCTCTAAACTAGACAAAAAAAAGGCGCACTTTCGTGCGCCTACGGTAAATCTCAATAGATTTGAAATTTTAGTGGTGACCGTGTCCGTGAGCACCGTGAGCGTGACCGTGAGAAAGCTCTTCTTTAGTAGCTTCACGCATACCAACGATTTCTACGTCAAAGAAAAGATCTTTGCCGGCCATTGGGTGGTTACCATCAACAGTTACTTCATCAGTGTCGATTGCCATGATTGTGAAAACTGGAGAGTGAGCGTCATTGTTCACTTGGAACTGATCGCCAACGTTAAGTTCAGCACCAGGAGGGAACTGAGTCTTTTTAACTTTTACAACTAGTTCTGGATTGATATCGCCGTAAGCATCAGCTGCTTTAACTTCGATTTTACGTTTATCACCTGCATTCATAAGAGCGATGACAGACTCAAGTCCTGGGATGATTTGCTGAGCGCCTTCAAGGAAGTAAAGAGGCTCATCACCGATAGAAGAGTCTAGAGTTTGGCCTGACTTGTCAGTAAGGGTGTAGTGGAAGCCAATAACACGTTTCATAAGTTCTCCAAATTTTAGGTCAGCTAATCTTTCTGACTATTGATAAACATAGTTCTTTGTTTTGTGATCTACTTTCTATCTCGTTGGCAGTTAGTTTGGCAAACGTACTAGCAACGACATTGAAAGCTTCTTCGTTCGTTTCAAATCTTCTCTCAAGCGGCAGGTTAATTCCAAAAGTCGCAATTAAGTCTGTCCAGAATTTCTCCTCTACAGCTGCGACCGCTACGTATTGACCGTCCTGAGTTCGGTAGAGAGAGTAGCATGGATAGGCCCCATTATGCAGGAATTTCGTCTTTTTTTGGTCACGCAGCGTCTTAGACCAGAACGGATGAAGAATTGAATCCGCAGTGTCATGAAGATAACTGACTGATTTAACGAATCCCTTCGAACGTGAAGCTTCAATTATATTCGCCAACATTTGTGTCGCCACCTGTTGCCCGAAAGCAATTCCCGCCACTGGCAAGAATGGAGGAGCGACAATCGCATCCGTCTCGTGGGCCACATGAAGGGACAAATACCCGCTAATCGCAAGGGCATTTAAATCATGCATGGCCTTATTATGAGTTGAAGAAGCTTCAAGTTCCACGACCGCGACATTAAGCCCTTTGAGAGTCTCATCATCCAGTCCCAAACTTGCTTTTAGTTTGGGAGAAAGTGATAACAACAGTCCCTGAGCACCCTCTAGAAGCTTATGAATTTCGCCCTTCGTATTCGGGTCCTTAAAATCAAAACGCAGAACTTTTTTGCTCTTGTTCAGTTCTTCATACCAGGACTCAAAACTCCGATCAAATTCAGAAAACATACCTGAAAGAAAGGGGTCTCTGTGCTTGATGTCTTCCACTTTAATGACTTCAGCTCCGAGGTCGGAAAGAATTTTTCCGGCCAATGGTCCTGGAAGTCGATGAGTGAAATCAAGAATTTTAATTCCCTTCAGCATTTTGATTTTCTTTCATCTTAAAAAGTTCCTGGAACTTTTCGATTCCCTTGTTTGTCACTTCACAAGCTTCTTTCGTGCAAATCTGGAAAGAGTCATCTCCACGCTTGTGATAATCCATCACAAAACGCGAGAAGAAGTGATTTCTAATTTCAAGAAACTCTGGTTTCTCAAGCCATTCAATAGGCACTTCTACCTTGCGGAAGATATTCAGTGGGTAGGTCATGGCACGCAGACCTTCACCATGGCCCAGAGGATTTGTCAGGATGAACTGAGCATATTCAGCATACTTTTCTTTGAACATTATCTCAGGCGAAAGCTCTGGTTTAAAGACACTGCATCTTGTGAGTAAGTGAATTAAAGTCATGACCGATGAACGATAAGACTGATCGAACAGTGGAGCCGGAAGATTTTCAATTCCCGGATTCTTGTTTGCGATGTTAGTCGTATAAACTTCACCATTTTTTACAAAGTTCGCCAGAGTGAAATCCAGCGACTCAAGTGCGTTCTTCTTAAAGATTTCATTACCTGTGATTTCATAAAGTCTTAATTGAGACTCACAGAAGTTCACATAGTCTTCCAGATAAAGCGGTTGTTTCTCGATGGTGTTTGTGTGTTTCATCAAGTGTCTGCCGCTTCCTTCATCCAGTTTAATGAATTGTGTAAGACAGCCTTCAACTGTTTGTTGAATTAATTGAACCGCTTGATGTTGAATTGCATCTACCGGGCAGTATTGAACCACGTCTGTTAGAGCAGAGAGAAGCATGTAGTTCCAGCTTGAAAGACCCTTACGATCTGTTGCAGGTGGAATACGAAGCTTTCTTTGTTCGAGCAATCGACGACGAATATCACGCACTTCCTGCCATCCGTCTGGAGTATAAAACTTCTCTTTCATTGCTGAATTAAGAGAAATGACATTAAGACCGTGCTCGAAGTTTCCTTTCTCAGTGATATTGAACATACTGAGATATTGATCAAGTTTGATTTTTTGTTCAGGTGGAGCATCTTCAAAACTCGCTTCAAACTCTTCTTTCGAGAACGTAAAGTAAAGGCCTTCAGTCCCTTCAGAGTCAGCATCCTGAGCGCTGAAGAAGTAATTATCATCTGAAACCATTTCCGTTTTTAGATAATCAAGGGTCTGAAGAATACCATCAAAGATCACTGGAGACGGATAGAACTGACTTAATTTAGAAAGAACTTTAAGAAGTCCTGCTTGGTCATAAAGCATTTTTTCAAAGTGAGGGACCATGAATTTATCATCAGTAGAATAACGGTGAATCCCGCCTTTCACTTGATCAAACATTCCACCCATCATCATCTTTTCAAGAGTCTCCACAATGTGCTGACCTTGCTCTTGTGGAATCATACCTTCAAGAATCTGCTCACAGGCCCATTCATAGAAAGGAAAATGTGGAAACTTCGGAGCTTGTCCGTATCCACCATTTTTCGTATCTGCATAATTCTTCAATGCATTCATAATCGCTGATGGAGCAGGGAAGTGTCCTTGGAACTCAATTTTCTTTTCCAGTTTTGAAGGTTTTTTAATTTCTTCCACCAGATTGTTCGCGTTCTCTTGGATTTTCGCTGGATCCGCTTTATAGGAATTATTGATTTCTTTTAGAACATCCATAAAGCCCGGCATGCCTTGGCGACCGACTTTTGGAAAGTATGTGCCGGCGAAAAATGGTTTTCCATCAGGAGTGAGAAACACACTTAGTGGCCATCCACCACGGCCAGTAAGAATAGAACAGGCGGTTTGATAGTAGTGGTCCAGATCAGGATATTCTTCACGATCAATTTTGATCGAAATGAAATTCTCATTGAGGTAATTAGCTGTTTCCACATTCTCAAAAGATTCATGTGCCATAACATGACACCAGTGGCACGAAGAGTAGCCAATAGACACAAAAATGAGCTTGTTTAGCTCTTTAGCCTTATTAAGGGGTTGGTCCCCGTAAGCGTACCAATGAATTGGATTTTCAGCATGTTGCTGGAGATATAGTGATTTCTCAAAACGTAATTTATTTTCACTCATAAAACCTCGAAATTTGGTGAGGACTGTGGGGATGGTAAAATCGCTGGTACTAATCTTCAATGAGTTACCCGAGCTGGTCAAGGGAATTTGCTTTTTGAGACCGGCTTGGATATAAGCGAGGGTGTATGGAACAAACGACCGGAGAAACTAGCGTCCTTAAGACCCTAGGCGTCTCGGCGGAGGAAAAGCCAAAGAAATCTTTCTTCAGCTCTTTCTTCTCCACCTACAAAATTCCTCTGTTCTCTTTAGTGCTGTTTGGTTCATTCGCCATGCGCGCGCTTTATCCAGAAACTTTTCATTTTGGATTTAAGCGTCAAAAGACCTACAGATTCAAGAGCGACAGCTTAGGGTTCTTCATCGGGGACATTAGTTTCTTTATGAACAATTCTTACGATGAGGCAGAGGCCCGCATCGTAGAGCTATTCCCTCCAAAGATTCAGAAGAAAGTTAAAAAAGTTATTCGCCCAGTTCTCATTCTCTGCGAAAAACACCAGCTAGATCCATTTTGGGTGCTCTCTGTTATGTGGACTGAGTCGCACTTTAAACATGAGGCCACTTCGAAGAAGGGCGCTCGTGGGCTTATGCAGATGATGCCTCAGACATATATGGAAACTCTGGCAGAAATGAAAGAGAAGGGCATCTTCTTAGAAAGTGATCGTGGTGAAGACTATCTTCGTTATCAATACGGACAATCATTTTATGATATGGGCTATTCTCCACTCGTGGGGAAACTCAGAAATTTAGAAGTAGGCATTTATTATTTAAAAGGTTTGCTTGAAGCTTTTAATAATAACCACTACTATGCCACAGTGGCCTATAACATGGGACCTTACTGGACGAAGAGCCAGCTCAAGAACAACATGCCAGTAGGGAAAAATAACCATTACCTGAATAAGGTACTAAAGGCTTATTACCACATAACTAAAACACTGAGCCAAAATTCGAATGTCACCTTCATCCCGAGAATCTGATCTTTCGCAACTTCGTGAAGCACTTGCACACTTAAATTCCGAGTTTTTCCTGACCGTAGGAGAAAGAAGGAATTTGTGCATGAAAATTCAGGAATTCAAGGCCACTTCGGGACGTTACTCTCATTATGATCCTGAGAGAGAGCGTGACATCTTCAAACTTTTCCAAGAACAACTTAAAGCTTCTTCACTAAAAGAATTATTGGCCTTCTCACTCATCATGGAAGACCACGCAATGGCGATGGCCCCTGGTTCTTACCCAACGTGGTCACAGTTCAGTCACCTTACAAATCCAAAGCGTGAATTGTACGAAATGGTGAATCCTTTGATCCTCAAAATTTCTCATCCGGAGTTCTTCAATCGCATCACTCTTTCTCAAGAGTTCGCGTTTTTAAAAGACTTCTGATTGCCTTAGTCCCTCGGAATCCCTATTATTTAGCCCTATGAAAAAAGATCAGGTTATAGCACTTGATGGACCTTCTGGGAGCGGCAAGTCAACTGTTGCAAAGATGATTGCTGCCAAGCTTGGTCTCATCTATATCGATACCGGCGCCATGTTTCGTGCAGCCGCCTATGCTCTTCAGCACACTGGAATTGATTTCACGAAAGAAAAATTAGAACCAGCTGAGAATCAGCTGATTGAAAAGTTTTTCCACGATCACCGTTTTCAATTTGCTCCTGAGCCTGGAGTTTTAATTCTTCTGGATAACTTGAATCTGACTGACGTTATTCGTGAGCACCACGTATCGCGTTTAGCTTCTCAAGTTTCACGCCATAAAGTCGTGCGAGATTTTCTGAAGTTCTGGCAAAGAGATATCGTAAAAGATCGTCCGGCAATTTTGGACGGTCGTGATATTGGAACAGTCATTTTCCCGAATGCAGTTTTGAAAGTATTTCTTACTGCTTCGGCCGAAGAGCGTGCTCACCGTCGTACTGAAGAACTTAAAGTTCGCGGTCAAACCGACATTGATTTTGAAACCATTCTTAAAGATATCAAAGAAAGAGATTACGTTGATATGAATCGCGAAATCGCTCCGCTTAAAAAAGCAGAAGACGGAATTGAGCTTGATTCAACAGGTAAGTCTATTCCACAAATCGTCGATGAGATAGTCGGCCTGTGGGAAGAAAGAAAAGGTCTGTTATGATTTTAACTTCTGATAAATTTGAAAAAATTCTTTTTAATTTCCAAAACCTAAAACCAATTCTTGTGGTTGGTGACCTTGGTGTGGATAAATATACTTTCGGTGACGTTAAAAGAATTTCGCCGGAAGCACCGGTTCCGGTTCTTGAAGTAACGAAAGAGTGGAACAAGCTTGGTCTTGCCGCCAACGTAAGTGATAACCTCATGAGCCTCGAAGTTCCTTCGACTCTTTGTGGAGTTATCGGTGATGATTCACGCGCGAGCCTGGTTGAGAGCCTTCTTGAAGAAAGAGGTCTTAAAACTTGGGGCCTGGTTCGTGATCCATCTCGCCACACAACTTATAAAGAACGTGTCACAACTGCCACTCAGCAGATTTGCCGTGTAGACTATGAAACGAAAGATCCTCTTCAAGAAGATATTGCTCGTCGTGTTTCTACTCGCGTTCAAGAATTTTCAGTGAATCATTCAGGTGTGATTATCGAAGATTACGGTAAAGGACTTTTCTCTGAGGCCCTTTGCCAAAAAATCATTCAGGAATTTAAAGAAAAAGATCTTCTGGTTGCCGTGGATCCATCTCGTTCAACTCCGCCGCTTTGGTACAAGGGAACAACTCTTCTAAAACCAAATCGCCTGGAATCAGAACTCATGGTGGAAGCTCTTGGTTACTTCAAAGAGAAGAAGCTTGAAACCATCGCCAATATTCTGGTGGATAAACTTAAAGTTGAAAAACTCGTGATCACCCTTGGTGCTGACGGTATGGCAATGCTCGACACCAAACTTGGTGGTGATCTTAAAATCATCCCAACTGTGGCGAACGAAGTATTCGACGTCTCAGGTGCCGGTGATACAACCATCGCTGCCATCTGTTCGGCCCTTCTTTCAGGTGCAACCCTTGAAGAAGCTGGTTGGGTTGGTAACTGTGCGGCCGGTGTGGTGGTAAGAAAACGCGGAACTGCTCTTTGTTCTAAAGAAGAGCTTCGTGATTACTTCCAAAATCTTAGGAAAGTTATTAAGCAGTGAAACCAGTAGTCGCAACTTCTGGTCTTCTATTCGCTAGCTTTCTTTATCGCTCGGATCTTCATTCCGAAACATCACTAATACAATTCTGGGAGGAGAAATTTGGTAAAGGTTTCTCCTTCGCTCCCTTAAATAATCCCCTTGCTGCCTACTACTCAAAAGAAATGGGTGAGGGACTTAAACGAGTCTTCTGCCTCACTTCTGAAACCTTTCCTCGTGAATTTCTTCTGACTGCCAAACTACAAAGCTTAGAGTGGGAAGAAAAATGGGCGAAAGCTGACAAGCGCATGGTGAACGTGGACATAGGATTTCTGTCCTTGGAAAACTTTATCCTCGCTACCACGAAAAACTTTTCTCATCGGGTGTTTGTAGGACAGAACATTTTTGCTGATTTGACCTACTATTTTCATCAGGGCGAGCTTCAAACTTTTCCATGGACCTATCCGGACTATGTGGACGAGGAGAAGAAAGAGTTTTTCCTCTGGGCCCGTTCCTACTTACTTCAGCAGCTGAATGGCTGACCGTCTGCGCAAAGTTTTCTCCCTTCTTTTCATTTAGTTGGCCTCTTGGTACCCTTTTTCCCGAACTTACAAAAGGATACCCATGCAAGTGCTTGAGTCATTACTCAATGATTTCACCAAAGAACTCGGCCCAATCAACAAAACTGCTGATCTTTTAAACCTAAAGGCCAAATATATCGGTAAGCAAGGACCTCTTGCGGACGTGATGAAAAATTTGAAGGACGCCACCCCTGAAGAGAAGAGAACCATCGGTGCTAAGGCCAATGAGCTAAAGCAACAAATCGAGGCGCTATTTTCTCAGAAGATGCAGGAGATTGAACTGGCCGACATTAATGCCAGTCTAGAAAAAGACAAAATCGATATTTCTCTTACTGATTCTATGCTTGAAAAAGGCCTTCAGGCCGCTGGTTACCACCCGGTAACTATCATTCAGCAGGAAATCGAAGATATTTTCATTTCCATGGGTTTCGAGGTGTTGGATGGACCACACATCGAAGATGATTACCATAACTTTGAAGCACTTAATATTCCGGCCACTCACCCGGCCCGTGATATGCAGGATACATTCTGGTTTGCTGATAAAAAGCACCTTCTTCGTACTCACACTTCAACCATTCAAGTTCGCGGGATGAAAGAGCGTAAGCCGCCTTTCCGTTTCGTGGGCCCGGGTAAAGTGTTCCGTTGTGAGCGTACTGATGCTTCTCACGAAATGGTTTTCCACCAACTGGAAGGTATGATGGTAGGTGAAAATGTTTCTGTAGGTAACCTCATTTACTTCATGAAAACTCTTCTTACCGAAATCTTTAAGAAAGAAGTAGAAGTCCGTCTTCGTCCGGGATTCTTCCCATTCGTAGAACCTGGTTTCGAACTTGATATCAAGTGTCTTATCTGTGGCGGTAAGGGCTGTTCAGTTTGTAAGCAAGTTGGTTGGGTAGAGCTTCTTCCATGTGGAATGGTTCACCCTAATGTCCTTAAGGCCGGCGGTATCGATCCTGAAAAATACAACGGCTTCGCTTTTGGTCTTGGTCTCGATCGTCTGGTGATGATGAGATACGGTATCGATGATATCCGTCATCTTCACGGCGCTGATCTTCGTTTCAACTCTCAATTCAAATCATTCTAGGACTAAATATGCTTATCTCGCTTAATTGGATTAAAGACTTTGTAGAACTTCCGGATATCTCTCCTAAAGAGCTGGGATCTAAATTCACTCTCGCCACGGCGGAAGTGGAAGATGTGATCGTAAAAGGGGAATTTCTAAATAAGGTGTTAGTTGCTGAGGTCATCTCAATGAGACCACACCCTGATTCGGACAAGCTAAACCTCGTGACTATTAACTACGGGGCCCCTGCACACAAAGAAATTGTTTGTGGCGCTCAAAACGTAGCTGTCGGGCTCATGGTTCCTTACGCTCAGAATGGAACGACTCTTCCCAATGGTATGACTCTTGAACCAAAGAAGATCCGCGGAGTTTTATCTGAAGGGATGCTCTGTTCGGAAGTTGAACTTGGGGTTGCCACAGAATCTGCGGGACTTATGATTCTCAAGCCGGGATCGAAACCTGGTACACGCATGGCGGAGTATCTTAAGGCCGACTCTGATATCCTTCTCGATGTAGATAATAAGTCTCTGACTCATAGACCAGACCTTTGGGGTTACCTGGGTCTTGCTCGTGAGTTCGCGGCCAATCACAAAAAGCCTCTTAAAAACCCATTCACTCCAGAGTGGGAGAAGAAGGTTGAGGCTAATTTTAACAAGGCCATGAGTCCAATTAAAGTTGAAGTGAATCAAGATTCTTCATGTCTTGCTTACTACGGTCTATCTCTTGATATTCCTAAGATGGGCGAAACTCCGGCCAAGATTAAAAATCGTCTTGAGGCAGTTGGCCTTCGTTCAATTAACTTGATCGTGGATATCTCTAACTACGTGATGATTGAACTCGGTATGCCAAACCATATCTTCGACCGCTCAAAGATTCATGGTGGTAAGGTAAGTATTCATCGCGCGGGTTCTGAGATGAAGTTTCAAACTCTCGATGAACAAAACCGTGATCTTATTCCTTCAGATACTGTGATCTTCGATGCTGATAGACCTCTGGTACTTGCAGGACTTATGGGTGGACTTGATTCAGGTGTAACTCCTGATACGACGAAACTTTTCTTGGAAGTGGCGAACTGGGAAGCTCCTGAAGTTCGTAAGACTTCAGTACGTCTTGGTCTTCGCACTGATTCTTCTCAACGTTACGAGAAGACTCTTGATAGTAATATGTGCTACCGCACGCTTCTTCGTCTGGTTGAAATGATCACTGAACTATGTCCAGGCACAACCGTTGTTGGTATGCCCGAGAAGTTCGTTCGCGAAGATAAACTTTCTAAAGCTCTGACTCTTACCATTTCTCACTCTCAAATCGTGAGCAGCCTTGGAATGGAAATTTCTAAGGAAACCGTTCGCGATATTTTTGAACGCCTTGATTTCAAAGTGGATGAGAAGAACGATACATATGATGTAACTGTTCCTTCATACCGAACAACGAAAGACATTAGTGTAAAAGCAGATCTGATTGAAGAGATCGGTCGTATGATTGGTTACGATAACATCACTTCTGTATCACCTAATCTTCCAGTGAAGCCCATTCGTCTTTCTGAGACTAAGAAGTTCCATCGAAAAATTCAGGACTTCCTTGTTATGCAAGGGAAGTCTCTTCAAGTGATGACTTATCCTCTAGTAGGAAAAGAGCTTCTTGAGAAGGCGATGTGGCCAGAGATGAATGAAAAGCTCGTACTCGTGAACGCTCTTTCTGTTGAGCAGGATCGTATGCGTCCTTCGATCATTCCTTCAGCGATTGAGATGGCCGCTCATAACCAAAAGCACTTCGATTCATTCTCATTCTTTGAGGTTGGCAGAAGCTATCTTGATTTCGGTAAAGAGCGCAGCCAACTTGTAATTGGTATGTACTCTAAAGAAGGTTCTCGCTTTGTAGAACTAGCAAACGTAGTAGAGAAGTTACTTGCTACTCTTAATGTGAACTATGTTTTCGCTCCTAAGAACGAGAAGTTCCAGAATACTGTTCTTCCTACTTGGAATGGAACTCATCCGCACGAGTATCAGAACATTCAGATTCAGGGTAAATTCCACGGTGTGATCAATACTGTTCATCCTCTTGTGCTTAAGAACTTCAAGATGAAAGGAAATCTCACTCTTGCAGTGATTGATATTACTGATCTTGAGAGTAAAGAAGTGAAAGATAAAACTAAGTATCTTCCACTCTCAAAATTCCCATCTTCTTCGAGTGATTTCACTGTCGTGATGAATAAAGATCTTCCTGCAGCTGCAGTTATCACTGCACTTTCTTCTTTAAAGCAGAAAGAAATCAAATCTAAGTCGATTGTGGATATTTTTGTGATGAATGAAACGCAAAAAGCTGTGTCGATTCGTGCAGTTTTCGAAGATTCTGAAAAAACTTTGGCGGCCGAAACAATAAAAGACCTTGAACAAAAAATCGTGCAAGTGCTTGAAAAGGCAGGGTTTCCTCTAAGGTCTTAAAAAGACATTGTTTAGAAGGGATTTTAGATAAAATTTTTTTTTAAAATAATATTCTAAAATCCCTTGACGATCCAACCGAAGATAAATATTATCCTCAAACACTTCACGACGAATCAAGTAGTTTTAAAGCTGAGTTCACGCTCAGATAAGAAGTTTTTGCTCTTTGAAAATTGAATATGATTAAATTTTTTGAAACCTTCGGGTTTCAAGATGAGATGAGAATGGAACCCGTTCAATTGCCTAGTCTTCCGTAAGTTTTAGTACTTCGGTACAGGAAGACGGCTAAGAGACGAAAGTCTTTTATGTTGTAAAACAAATTTGAACTAATTCTTGAACAAAACAAGAATCTAGAGTCACCAAATAAACTTTAAGTTTTATTTTAATATATACTTGGAGAGTTTGATTGTGGCTCAGAACGAACGCTGGCGGCGTGCCTAATACATGCAAGTCGAACGTGAAAAGGGGCAACCCTTAGTAAAGTGGCGCACGGGTGAGTAACACGTAGGTAATCTGCCTTTCAGTGGGGAATAACTTAGGGAAACCTGAGCTAATGCCGCATACGTTAGTAATAAGAAAGTGGGCGCCGCAAGGGCTCATGCTGAAAGAAGGGCCTGCGGCCTATTAGCTAGTTGGTGGGGTAATGGCCTACCAAGGCAACGATAGGTATCCGGTCTGAGAGGATGATCGGACACACTGGAACTGAGACACGGTCCAGACTCCTACGGGAGGCAGCAGTAGGGAATATTGCGCAATGGGGGAAACCCTGACGCAGCAACGCCGCGTGAGTGAGGAAGGTCTTCGGATTGTAAAACTCTTTTTTTAGGGAAAAATGATTACAGAGCTAATACCCTGTAAAGTGATGGTACCTAAAGAATAAGCACCGGCTAACTTCGTGCCAGCAGCCGCGGTAATACGAAGGGTGCAAGCGTTGTTCGGAATCATTGGGCGTAAAGCGCGCGCAGGCGGATCAGCAAGTCAGATGTGAAATCTCGAAGCTCAACTTCGAAACTGCGTCTGAAACTGCTAGTCTAGAATGTCGGAGGGGGCAGGGGAATTTCACGTGTAGGGGTAAAATCCGTAGAGATGTGAAGGAACACCGGAGGCGAAGGCGCCTGCCTGGACGACTATTGACGCTGAGGCGCGAAAGCGTGGGGAGCAAACAGGATTAGATACCCTGGTAGTCCACGCCGTAAACGATGAATACTAGTTATTGGGGGTATTGACTCCTTCAGTGACGCAGCTAACGCATTAAGTATTCCGCCTGGGGAGTACGGTCGCAAGACTAAAACTCAAACAAATTGACGGGGGCCCGCACAAGCGGTGGATTATGTGGTTTAATTCGAAGCAACGCGCAGAACCTTACCTAGGCTTGAACTCCTACGAACCCGTTGTAATGGACGGGGTGCCCGCAAGGGAATGTAGTGAGAGGTGCTGCATGGCTGTCGTCAGCTCGTGTTGTGAAATGTTGGGTTAAGTCTCGCAACGAGCGCAACCCCTATCGTCTGTTGCCAGCATTAAGTTGGGCACTCTGACGAGACTGCCTGGGTTAACCAGGAGGAAGGTGGGGATGACGTCAAGTCCTCATGGCCCTTATGTCTAGGGCTACACACGTAATACAATGGCGCGTACAGAGGGAAGCGAACTCGCAAGGGGGAGCAAATCTCAAAAAGCGCGCCTCAGTTCGGATTGGAGTCTGCAACTCGACTCCATGAAGTTGGAATCGCTAGTAATCGGAGATCAGCACGCTCCGGTGAATACGTTCCCGGGCCTTGTACACACCGCCCGTCACACCATGGGAGTTGTTTTCATTTTAAGACGTGACTCTAACCGCAAGGGGGAGAGCGTCTACAGTGGGAGCGATGACTGGGGTGAAGTCGTAACAAGGTAGCCGTAGGGGAACCTGCGGCTGGATCACCTCCTTTTTAAAGGAAAACCTTATAGGGTCAATCAATCGAACGCGGTTCCATTCATCATCATCTCATTCTCAGAGAAAATTAAAAAAACCTTCGGGTCAGATTTAATTTTCAAAGATCAAAAAATCAAAAATTCTTTGACAATCACATAACAGGATAAGCAAGCAGACGAGAACCATGTAGTAATTTTTTTTAAAAGAATCCATGCTAAAAAACTAAGATAAAGCTACTAAGGGCATGCGGTGGATACCTTGGCAGTAAGAGGCGATGAAAGACGCGGTTAATCTGCGATAAGCTTCGGGGAGCTGATAATCAAGCTTCGATCCGGAGATTTCTGAATGGGGCAACCCCTCTTCACGAAAGTGATGAAGAACCTTCTATGAGTAAAGTAGTAGATGAGTGGCCAACGTTGGGAACTGAAACATCTAAGTACCAACCGGAAAATAAATCAATTGAGATTCTGCTAGTAGCGGCGAGCGAACGCAGAGGAGCCCAAACCAATGTGCGTGCACATTGGGGTTGTAGGACTTGCATCAAGGGGAGTTCGATAGGAGAAGGGTTTGGGAAGGCCCACCATAGAGAGTGAAAGTCTCGTATCCGAAATTGAACGAACTGGGCGAGTATCCTGAGTAGAACGGGGCACGAGAAACCCTGTTTGAAGCTGGGGGGACCACCCTCCAAGGCTAAATACTCCTTACTGACCGATAGTGGACTAGTACCGCGAGGGAAAGGTGAAAAGAACCCCGATGAGGGGAGTGAAATAGAACTTGAAACCGCATGCTTACAGACAGTCAGAGGGCTATTGTAAAGCCTGATGGCGTACCTTTTGCATTATGATTCAGCGAGTTATGGTATGTGGCGAGGTTAAGCCGTTGCAGGTGTAGCCGTAGGGAAACCGAGTCTGAATAGGGCGTTAGTCGCATGCTGTAGACCCGAAACGGGATGAGCTATCCATGAGCAGGTTGAAGCGAGGGTAAAACTTCGTGGAGGACCGAACACGTGACGGTTGAAAACGTCTGTGATGACTTGTGGATAGGGGTGAAAGGCCAATCAAATTCCGTGATAGCTGGTTCTCTCCGAAATGCATTTAGGTGCAGCGTCTATTGATTACTAACGGGGGTACAGCACTGACTAGGCTAGGGGCATTACCGTGCTACCAAACCTTATCAAACTCTGAATACCGTTAAGTACAGATAGGCAGTGAGTCTATGGATGCTAAGGTCCGTGGACAAAAGGGAAAGAGCCCAGATCATCAGCTAAGGTCCCTAAATTGACGCTAAGTGGAGAACGTTGTGGAACTACTGTGACATCCAGGAGGTTGGCTTAGAAGCAGCCATCCTTTAAAGAAAGCGTAATAGCTCACTGGACTAGTGGTTCTGCGCGGAAAATGTAACGGGGCTTAAGCGTCGTACCGAAGCTATGAACTTTTTATAAGTGGTAGGAGAGCATTGTGTGTGCTGATGAAGGCGTACCGTAAGGAGCGCTGGAGGTCCCACAAGAGCTGATGCTGAAATGAGTAGCGATAAGGAGGGCGAGAATCCCTCCCACCGTAAAGCTAAGGGTTCCTGGGCCAGGTGAATCCTCCCAGGGTAAGTCGGATCCTAAGGCGAGGCCGAAAGGCGTAGTCGATGGACATCAGGTTAATATTCCTGAACTTAGTATTTATCGTTTGACTGAAGGAGTGACGGAGAAAGGTAGCACATCCAGAGATTGGTTGTTCTGGTGTAAGGTCGTAGGTGGGATCGGTAGGCAAATCCGCTGGTCCATTAACACTGAGAACTGATGCCGAGGCGCAAGCCGAAGTGTGTGACCCTAAGCTTCCAAGAAAAGCTTCGTAGGGAGATAAGTATTAATCCGTACCGTAAACCGACACAGGTAGCTGAGGCGAGAAGCCTAAGGTGCGTGGATGAACTGTAGTTAAGGAACTCTGCAAATTAGAACTGTAACTTCGGGATAAAGTTTGCCCTTGAACGTGAAGTCACTTGCTGGCGTAGCGTATGAGGGTCGCAGTGAAATGGGGGTAGCGACTGTTTACCAAAAACACAGGTCTATGCAAACACGTAAGTGGAAGTATATGGGCTGACGCCTGCCCGGTGCTGGAAGGTTAAAAGGTGAGGTTAGCCGCAAGGCGAAGCTTTAAATTGAAGCCCCAGTAAACGGCGGCCGTAACTATAACGGTCCTAAGGTAGCGAAATTCCTAGTCGGGTAAGTTCCGACCTGCACGAATGGCGTAACGACTTCCCCACTGTCTCAACTATAGATCCAGCGAAATTGGTGAGCGCGTGAAGAAACGCGCTACCCGCGGAAGGACGAAAAGACCCCGTGAACCTTTACTGTAACTTGGCATTGGGTTTCGATTAACCATGCGTAGGATAGGTGGGAGTTTTTGATCCGTGCGTTCCGGCGTACGGGGAGACAACCTTGAAATACCACCCTTGGTTAATTGGAATCCTAACCTGTCGTCATAATCTGGCGAGGGGACAATGTCTGGTGGGCAGTTTGACTGGGGCGGTCGCCTCCTAAAGAGTAACGGAGGCGCACGAAGGTTCCCTCAGCCTGAATGGAAACCAGGCGTAGAGTGTAAACGCATAAGGGAGCTTGACTGCGAGACAAACACGTCGAGCAGGTGCGAAAGCAGGTGTTAGTGATCCGGTGGTTCCGAGTGGAAGGGCCATCGCTCAACGGATAAAAGGTACTCCGGGGATAACAGGCTGATTTCCTCCAAGAGTTCACATCGACGAGGAAGTTTGGCACCTCGATGTCGGCTCATCGCATCCTGGGGCTGGAGCAGGTCCCAAGGGTTTGACTGTTCGTCAATTAAAGCGGTACGCGAGCTGGGTTCAAAACGTCGTGAGACAGTTTGGTCTCTATCCTCCGTGGGCGTAAGATATTTGAGAGGAGCTGTCCTTAGTACGAGAGGACCGGGATGGACAAACCTCTGGTGTACCGGTTGTGGTGCCAACTGCATCGCCGGGTAGCTAAGTTTGGACGGGATAACCACTGAAAGCATCTAAGTGGGAAGCCCCCCTCAAGATTAGATATCTATTAAGGGTGCTTGTAGACTACGAGCTTGATAGGTTGGGTGTGTAAGCGCTGTAAGGCGTTGAGCTGACCAATACTAATAACCCGTTTTGCTTTATTTTCTTTGCCTCTCTACGCTAGAGAGGGGTTTTAAAGTGTGGAACTACATGGTTCAAAATTTGTCTTGCTTATCTTGTTTTGTGATTGTAAAAGTGCAGTCTACCTAAATTGAAATACAGTTTGGGTGTGTCGATAGCGGTGAGGAAATACCCAGTAACATCTCGAACCTGGAAGTCAAGCTCACTTGCGGCGAAGGTAGTGCCAGGGGAACTTGGTGTCAGAATAGCAAGATGCACCCTCCATTTTTATAAAGAACGCCCGCAGCAATGTGGGCGTTTTTATTTTAGGGGTACATGGTTCTAACGGCTCCGCAAGTTCGCCTTTTAAAGCGACTTCTGTTTCTCCTGATTCCTTATTCAGTCCTTCGGATTGGTTTCTATTTTTATCACTTAAATATTTATAAGCAGTTCACACAAGATGAGATCTTCCAGAGTTTTCTGTTGGGAGTTCGATTTGATGTGGCCGCTATTTGTCTTTTAAATCTTCCTCTTATTCTTCTTTCTTGTTTCTCTTGGATTAAAGAGAGAACAGAGAGAATTCTTTTTATCCTCATTAATACTGCGGGCTTTATTGTGACCGTAGATGACTATGAGTTGTTTCTCTTTACTGGGAAGCGCTTGAGTTATGACTTCTTCGTCATTTCTGACGACATTCTCCAACAACTTCCACAGATCTTTCTTTATTATTGGTATCTGCCGATTGCGGCGATTGCTTTTGGAATTGGGTATTACTTCTTTGATCGTAGTTACTTTAAAGCAACTGAGAGGAAGGTTTCATTACCTACTAGAGTAGGAGTGGGATTTGTTCTTTTAGGACTTACTTTTATTGGGATACGTGGAGGACTTCAGCACAAATCGATTAATGTGCAGTCGGCGTTTGTTCAGGGGAAAAATGAATTAGGTCATTTGGTGCTTAATTCTCCTTACCATTTTCTGCGTACGTTGAAGAATAAACCGATGCAGCGTCTGGCCCTATTTAAGAGTGATGATGAAGCAAAAAATATCATTCTTAATCAACGTGATTTCAGAGACGGAATTGAAGGAAAAGCAAAGTCCAATGTGGTTTTGATTATTCTAGAAAGTTTTGCCTCAGAATATATGGAAGGTGGATACACACCATTCCTAAATGAACTAAAAACCAAATCTCATTTCTTCGGTCGTCACCTCGCTAATGGAAGAAAATCCATCGAGGCCCTGCCTTCACTTCTATGTGGTCTTCCATCACTTCTTGATGAACCAATCAGTAAATCTATTTATTCCGGAAACAAATTTAACTGCTTCCCTAAAATGCTAAAGAGTGTTGGGTACACGAATTACTTTTTTCATGCTGGTGCTAAGGGCACAATGGGGTTTGATTCGTATACACTGGCCAATGGATTTGATCGTTATTTCTCTCGTAAAGATTATGGGGAGAAGGATTACGATGGCACTTGGGGAATTTTTGATGGGCCATATCTGCAATACGTGGCGGATCGAATTTCGGAAATGCCGGAACCATTTTTGGCCGGCGTTTTCACGCTGAGTTCACATCAGCCTTATACAATTCCGGGTGAGTTCAGAGGGAAATTTCCGAAAGGGAATCTCGAGATCCATCCAAGTATTGGCTACACCGATTATGCTCTTCGCGAATTCTTTAAACGCATCGAAAAAGAGAAATGGTTTAGTAATACAGTGTTCATCATTACCTCTGATCACAGTCAGAAACTTGAAACGAAGAAATTTTCGAATCTCGTGGGCCGATATCGGGTGCCACTTTTAGTCTATGTTCCAGGTGGAGCGGGGAAAGAGTACACTAAAGTCACTCAACATTCGGATATTCCGAAGACGGTTCTAGATTATTTAGAAATTAAGAGCGATGAACTACCTGCGACAAGTGTAAGTGCTTTCTCAAATGATGAAGGTGCTGCTTTGAATTACGCGGATGGATCGACCTATTTTATGGCCAGAAAAGAAGTAGTTACAACCCTGGATAAGTCATACCAACAGCAGTCTTTTAATTACGATTGGGAAACCGGTGAAATGCATCCGGTAGAGTCAAATAATCCCCTCTTAAAGGCCTACCTTCAGTACTTCATGAATGGGCTGATAAATAATAATTTATCTCTCTAGAGCTCCGCCCAAAACATTGTCACAAAACCCTCCTTCACGATAAACTAAATTGTTATTTTTATTCACATAAATGGGGTTTCTCATGCAGCCTTTGGCCTCGCACATCGATACCAATTCGAAAGATTTCCAGGTGAACGCAGAATTCAATCGCGGTCTCGCCAATGAGTTAAAAAAGAAAATTGAAAAAGTTCGCCAAGGTGGCGGTGAAGATGCGGTTAAAAAACATAAGGCCCGTAAAAAACTTCCTCCACGTGAGCGTATCGAAAAGATTCTGGATCCAGGTTCTCCATTTTTAGAACTATCGGCACTTGCGGCGGATGGTGTTTATGATGAAGACGTTCCTTCGGCCGGTATGGTGACAGGGATTGGTCTGGTTCACGGTGTGGAATGTTTATTTGTGGCAAACGATGCGACGGTAAAAGGTGGGACTTACTTCCCGCTAACTGTAAAAAAACATTTAAGAGCGCAAGAGATCGCGCTTGAAAATAGACTGCCTTGTATCTATCTCGTGGATTCAGGTGGAGCGTTCCTTCCAAAGCAAGATGAAGTTTTCCCGGATAAGGAACACTTCGGAAGAATCTTCTTTAATCAGGCACAGATGTCGTCGCAGGGTATTCCGCAAATCGCAGTGGTGTGTGGTTCATGTACTGCGGGTGGAGCCTATGTTCCGGCAATGAGTGATGAAACGATTATCGTTAAAGGTAATGGGACGATCTTCTTAGGCGGTCCGCCGCTTGTTAAGGCGGCGACTGGTGAAGAAGTTACTGCGGAAGAATTAGGTGGAGCGGATGTTCATACATCTAAATCAGGTGTGGCCGATCATTTTGCTGAAACTGAAGAAGATGCGCTTGAGCAGGCTCGTCACATTGTGGCGACTTTAAATTATCAATCAAAGAATCCTCGTAAGTTCATTAAGACTGAAGTGAAAGCTCCGCTGTATCCTGCGGAAGAAATCTACGGGATCATTCCTCAGGACACTCGTAAGCCATTTGATGTGAGAGAGATTATCGCGCGTTTAGTGGATGGATCTGAGTTTCAGGAATTTAAAGAAAGATACGGCACAACGCTGGTGACGGGATTTGCGAAAATTCACGGATACTTAGTGGGGATTGTGGCGAATAACGGGATTCTTTTTTCTGAGTCTTCTCAGAAGGCCGCTCACTTTGTTGAACTATGTGGCCAAAGAAAAGTGCCTCTGATTTTCCTTCAGAACATCACGGGTTTCATGGTGGGCAAGCAATACGAGAATGAAGGGATCGCGAAACACGGAGCAAAGTTTGTGACGGCGGTTTCTACGGTTAAAGTTCCGAAGTTCACGATCATGATCGGTGGATCGTTTGGAGCTGGTAATTACGGAATGTGTGGACGAGCTTTCGGTCCAAGATTTCTTTTCATGTGGCCCAACTCTCGTATCTCGGTAATGGGTGGTGAGCAGGCAGCGAACGTACTTGCGACTGTAAAACAAGATGGTCTGGCGCACGCTAAGAAACCTCTTATGACGGAACAAGAATTGGCGGCGTTTAAGCAACCAATTCTCGATAAATATGAAAAAGAAGGATCACCTTACTATTCATCAGCTCGTCTATGGGACGATGGTGTGATTGATCCAGCTCAGACACGTGACATTCTTGGTCTGTGTTTAAGCTCAACTCATAATGAAGAATTTAAGGACCCTCAATGGGGCGTCTTCAGGATGTAATGATGAAATACATTGAAGTAATTGAGAAAGAAGAAGGTGTGAAGGAAGTTTGGTTGAATAGACCGGAACTTCATAATGCTTTTAATGCTGAACTAATTGAAGAGATGATCGCGCTGTTTGAATCTTTTAAAGATGAGCGTTTGATTATTCTTTCTGGGAAAGGTTCGAGCTTTTGCGCGGGTGCGGATCTGAATTGGATGAAGGCCATGAAGGATTACACAAAGGAAGAGAACTTCAAGGACTCCAAACGTCTGGCGAAGATGTTCTCTGCCATTAACGAGTGTGATGTGCCGGTGATTGGAAGAATCAATGGGCACGCGCTTGGTGGAGGCGTGGGACTTGTGAGTGTGTGTGATTATGTGATCGCCGCTGATACAGCTCTTATGGGATTCACGGAAGCAAGACTTGGTCTTATTCCGGCGGTGATCTCTCCCTATTGTATTTCAAAAATCGGGGAATCAAATGCCCGTGCATGGTTCTTGTCTGGGGAAAGATTCTCGGCGGAAGAAGGAAAACGTATGGGGCTTGTCCATGACGTGGTTCTTGGACCTGAGATCGATACCAAGGTTGAGGAAGTTAAGAAGAGATTCTTGGCCGCTGGACCGGTAGCTGCCAAAGAAGCGAAAAAGCTTATCCGTGGTGTGATGAAAAATTTAAAGGCGAGTGAGGACTTCACTTGTCAGATGATCAGTGAGCGCAGAATCAGTGCCGAAGGGCAGGAAGGGATGCGTGCACTTCTAGCAAAAGATAAACCAGCTTGGATGAAACAATGAAGATTAAAAAAATTCTGGTCGCTAACCGTGGGGAAATTGCTCTGCGAGTTTTAAAGACCGCCAAAGAAATGGGAATTAAAGTTGTCACAGTTTACGCTGAAGACGATAAGAACCTTCCGCATGCTCTTTATGCTGATGAGTCTTACTCATTGGGTACGGGCGCTCTGGCCGATACTTATTTAAATAAAACAAAGCTCATCGAGATCACTAAAAAATCCGGTGCTGATGCCATTCACCCAGGATACGGATTTCTTTCTGAGAATGAAGAATTCGCTCGTATGGTGGAAGGTGCAGGGATCACATTTATTGGCCCAACTCCTGAATCAATTGTCCTTATGGGCGATAAGATTGGTTCAAAGAAGGCATTAGAGAAAATTAAAGTACCTCTGACTCCGGGTTATCACGGGGATGATCAGAATGATGATAATCTTGTGAAGGAAGCGAAGAAGATTGGCTTCCCGGTTCTTATCAAGGCCTCTGCCGGCGGCGGTGGTAAAGGGATGAGAATTGTTCACGAGGAATCGGAACTTCTGGAAGGCATTCGTGGTGCTAAATCAGAAGGATTAAAGTCTTTCGGATCCGACAAAGTTCTAATTGAAAAATATGTACTTAATCCTCGTCACATTGAAGTGCAGTTGATGTCTGATACTCATGGCAATCACCTACATTTCTTTGAGCGTGAATGTTCAATTCAACGTCGTTACCAAAAAGTCATTGAAGAAACTCCAGCTCCGAATATGAGTCAGGAACTTCGTCTGAAAGTTTGTGAAACAGCAGTAGAGATCGCTCGCGGGATTAACTACCGTGGTGCGGGCACAGTTGAATTTATTATGGCGCAAGATGGATCGTTCTACTTCATGGAGATGAATACTCGTCTGCAAGTAGAGCACCCAGTGACTGAGATGGTGACTGGTCATGATCTTGTGAAATACCAAATCATGGTGGCCCAAGGGGACAAACTTCCTCTGAAGCAATCAGATATTAAGCAGAAGGGCAGTTCAATTGAGTGCCGTATTTATGCTGAGGATCCTGATAATAATTTTATGCCTTCAATCGGTAAGATTGAGCGCATCGGAATTCCGACGTTGAGAGATGTTCGTCTTGATTGCGGCTTCCTGGATGGTACGGAAGTGGGTGTTAACTACGATCCGATGCTCGCAAAGCTTGTGGTGTGGGGAGAGACTCGTGAAACAGCGATTTCTAAAACCATTCACAGTTTGGATGAAGTTCTTTTCTTAGGAGTGAAGACCAATCGTGATTATTTAAAGCGACTTCTTGCTCATAAGGATTTTGTGGCAGGAAATACGCATACGCATTTTATTCCAGATCATAAGGCAGAGCTTGAACCTGTGGCCATGAGTGACGCTGATCTGGCGAACATTATTGGGGCCTTGAGCTTTACTGGGAAAACAAAAGTGGCAACAGGCGGAATGGTTGAATCGAACAGAACTCCATGGACTGAGCTAACTGGATTTAGGAACTAATTATGGAAAAAGTATTTAATATCAACGGACAGGAAGTAAAAGTTCAAGACTATAAACAGTCTGGTGACTCTGTAAGTTTCGTTCTTAACGGAAGAACTTACTATTATGCCTTGATTTCAAAAGATGGTCCGGAATTAGTGCTTGATAACGGCGGACGTTTCAAGGCCGCAGTCGGAACACCGAATCGCGAAGGCGATCAGATGATCATTGCTAATGGACGTGAGGCCAAAGCATTTGCGGCCGGTAAGAAAATGAAAAAGTCTGGTGGAGCTGCCGGTGGACTGACCAGTCCGATGCCGGGGAAGATCTTTAAAGTGATTAAAGAGGCGGGAGCGGTCGTTAAAAAAGGCGAGCCGATTCTTATTCTTGAAGCGATGAAGATGGAGCACTCAATCCGTTCAGATAAAGACGGCACGGTTAAAAAAATTAATTACAAGGTCGGAGAGCTGGTTCAAGGCGGAGTTACACTGGCCGAGGTGGAATAATGATTAAAATCGTTGAAGTTGGCGCACGCGATGGACTTCAAAATGAAAAAAGTATTCTCTCAACTGATGATAAATTTCAGTTTATCTCGCTTCTATGTGATGCGGGATTGAGGGCGATTGAAGTCACGAGCTTTGTGAAAGCACCTGCCATTCCTCAAATGGCCGATTCAGTAGAACTTTATACGAAAGTAAAAAATGAGTTAGGTGACCGTGGAGTCGCTTTTCCGTGTCTTGTGCCGAATATGAAAGGTTATGAGACCGCCAAAAATCTTGGAGTGAAGGAGATTGCTCTTTTTACTGCGACTTCAGATTCATTCACGAAAAAAAACATCAATGCTTCTGTAGATGAAAGCTTCGATCGTATGAAAGAAGTGGCCGACGCTGCTAAACGCGACGGTATGCTGGTACGTGGTTACGTTTCGACTGCTTTTGGATGCCCGTATGAAGGCACCATGGATGTGAAGAAACTAATCAGTGTGACTAAACGCCTTTTTGAACTTGGAGTTTATGAAGTTTCAGTTGGTGACACTATCGGGGTAGCAACTCCGATGCAGGTGAGGAGCTACATTCGCGCGCTTAAATCTGAATTTCCAATTGGTAAGATTGCTATGCACCTTCACGATACTCGTGGAATGGCGCCAACTAATATCTTTGTTTCTCTGGAAGAAGGGATTACTACATTTGATTCCTCGGCCGGAGGACTAGGTGGATGTCCATACGCCAAAGGGGCCACTGGAAATGTGGCGACGGAAGACGTGTGGTATCTTCTGAACTCTCAGGGACTAGAGACCGGGATTGATATCAAAAAATTATCTGAGGCCTCTCAGTTTATTTTAGGCAGAGTGAATCGTCAGACGGAATCGAAATTCTTA
Source organism: Peredibacter starrii (assembly GCF_034259205.1). Classification (GTDB taxonomy): domain Bacteria; phylum Bdellovibrionota; class Bacteriovoracia; order Bacteriovoracales; family Bacteriovoracaceae; genus Peredibacter; species Peredibacter starrii. The sequence goes on from NZ_CP139487.1 coordinate 1,278,565, forward strand.
AGGGCATATTTGAACACAGGAAAGGTATGAGTTTTTATCTAAGACCATTCGAAGATCTTTTAGTTGAGAAAAAGAAGCACACGCTCTGGATCACGTTAAATCGTCCTGAAGCGAGTAATGCCTATTCAACTGGTATGGTGAAGGCCCTGGTTGAAGTTCTTCGTTTTGCTGATATTGATAATGAAATTCGTGCCATAGTGATCACCGGTGCAGGTAAGAATTTCTGTGCAGGTGGCGATGTTAAAGCGATGAAAGGTAAGAGTGGCATGTTCGCGGGAGGGTCCAACGAACTTCGTGAAACTTATCAGGCGGGTATTCAGCAGATTCCCGCGACGATTGTGAATTTAAAAACTCCAGTGATCGCCATGGTGAATGGCGCTGCTGTAGGGGCAGGCTGTGATCTTGCGGCCATGTGTGATATGCGAATTGCTTCGGAAGAGGCGGTGTTCGCAGAGACCTTCGCCAAAGTTGGTCTGGTTCCAGGTGATGGGGGGGCGTTTTTCCTAACTCGCCTTATCGGTTTTGGTAAAGCGATGGAAATGTTTCTTACGTGTAAGATGATTTCAGCAACTGAAGCGAAAAATATCGGACTCGTGAATCAAGTGGTCCTACCGAATGATTTAAAAAATAGGACAGAAGAACTCGCTGATCATCTGGCGACTCTTCCTCCAATTGCTCTGCAAATGACTAAAAAAGCAGTGATTCACTCTTATCAAAATGATCTCAATTCTCACCTGGAGTTGATGGCCGCTTATCAAGGTATCACTCAACGCTCATCGGACCACTTCAAAGCACTTGATGGAATGATCGAGAAGAAGACTCCAACCTTCGATCATAACTGAAAATATTTTTTGACAAGTCAGCGCGCAACCTAAAGAATTAAGACATATGAAAAATTTGTCTTCCCTATTTCTTTTAGTAATGGTTGCAAGCTGTACTACCATTCACTTCCGTTCAAATAATACAATCCCTGTTACATTCGATGGAAATCCAAAACATCAGAAAGAAGTTTCAATTACCGGTAAGAGAGATTTCTATTTCTGGGGTGTTGAACCAGAAGAGCATGAAGTATTTGTTGATGAAGAAGTCAGAAAAGCAGGGTACGACGGAATGTCGAAACTCATCATCTACGAACAGAAAAATCCGCAAGATATTCTGATCTCGTTCTTAACTCTTGGTATCTATCTTCCAAGAGGTTTCACAATTACAGGATATACTTCAGGTCAGATGCTTCCAGAAGATCTCGACATGGACACTGTAACACCAAATAAAAAATAACAGATTTGACCGTCAGGAAGGGGTTGTCTTCCAAGGATGGATAACATTAGGCCAGGGATGGCCTTTTTTTATTTCTGAAGAGTGCGGGTACGGCGATTCCAAAGTGGGCGTGTGATACAAGCGAACCACAGGAAGAAGCCAACGAAGCAGGCGACCAGAGTTGAGATGGCGTTGGTAGTGTCGAAGGCATTATTGGCCACGGCGAGACCGGTGAACATGAGGAAAGCCAGGCCGCCAAAGCAGCCAGTCATCATGAGCACGATCTTCATGGTGATGAATTCGTTTGGTTCAGGACGCAAGAATGAGAATGGCCACCAGACGAAATCCTTGTCCGAGACCCAGTTATGAAAATCTGTTAGAAGATCAAATAGTTTCATTCTTTAAGACTATCCATTAAATTGCCGAAAAAGCTCTTTTTAAAATCTTTCACTTCATCTTCAGACATGTCACCAAAATTTGTACGATCGAGTTCTTTATAAAGATGTGGGAGCTCAATCACGAAGCGCGATTTAAAACGAGGGGCCATCTTACCGTAGATCTTTCTTTCCTTGGCATAGGTCATCCAAAGTTTCTTTCTAGCGCGAGTGACACCCACATAACAAAGACGGCGTTCTTCATCGATGTCAGTATTGTCCTGAATGGTCTTTTTGTGAGGGAGAATTTCTTCTTCCATGCCAATGAGAAACACGTAATCGTACTCCAGACCTTTTGAAGCATGGAGAGTCATGAGAGTTACTTCATTCTTTTTAAAGCCTTCACCCGGAGCCTGGTTGTCCTGAGAGTCGGCCAAGAGAAGACGTTCAACAAAGTTTTTAAGGGTCGCATCTTCACCGTAACGATCCTGGAATCGATCCGCGGCAAGCATGAAGTTTTTTACGTCATCTTTCTTGCGTTGAGCGAGTTTCGCCTGATCATAACTCTTTTCAATGAAGTCGTAATAGTTCAGCTCTTCCACGAGATCAGTAATGGCCGCGAGTAGAGGCTTCTCATTAAAGACACGTTGATATTTCTTGATGATCTCAATGAAAGATTTAATCCCTTCATGATCTTGTTCATCACAAAGAACCTGATAGAGGTGGCGTTTTTGTTCAGCTGCCAGAGTAAGGTTCTTATTTAAAGTTACTGAACCAATTCCGCGATTTGGAACATTCAATACTCGACGAAGAGCGAGCTCATCACGAGAGTTTTGAATAAGGGTCAGGTAAGCAATAATGTCCTTGATCTCTTTCTTCTCGTAAAACTTCTGGCCACCAATGATGTTATAGGGCACTTGCGAAATACGCAGCTGATCCTCAAACGGTGGAACTTGAGTGTTTGAACGATAAAGAATCGCGATATCTGAAAGCATCACACTGTTGGACTGAAGTTTAATAATCTCTTCAGTCACAATCGCGGCCTCATGGTCAGAGTCACCTGCGGCCCAGAGTTGTGGAAGAGGTCCTTCCATCTGAGTCGTACGCATGGTCTTCTCTTTTCGTCCCTTTGATTCCTTGATGACATTGTTGGCGAGATCAAGAATCGGGAAAACAGAACGGTAGTTCTGTTCGAGTTTAATTACCTTGGTATTTGAATACTGTTTTTCAAAATTCAGAATGTTTGAAATATCGGCACCACGGAAACCGTAGATCGCCTGATCGTCATCTCCCACCACGCAGATGTTCTGGTGAGTAGAGGTAAGGGCCTGAATCAGCGAGAACTGAAGGCTGTTTGTGTCCTGATACTCATCAATCATGATGTATTTAAAGCGCTCAGAATACTTCTTCGCCACTTCCGGGAAGTTCTTAAAGAGCTTCACAACCATGAAGAGAATATCATCGAAATCGAGGGCATTATAAAACTGAAGCTTCTCTTGGTAGAAGTGATAAACGTATTCAGTCGCGCCATCGTAGTTATTTTCAGGATCGTAGTACTTACTTTTTGGAAATTCTTCCGCGGAAATACCTTGGTTCTTCAATAGACCGATCTTCGACATGATAATGCCGCGATCATAGTTCTTATTCGAGCGGTAGTTTTTTAGACCTTCTCGAACGATACTCATCTGATCGGCCTGATCATAGATGGTGAAGAGGTTGTTATAACCCAAATGGTGAATGTCTTCGCGAAGAATACGAATTCCCAATGAGTGGAAAGTTGAGAGAGTAATGCCTTTACGGGTGCGTGAGTCAACCAGATGGGACACACGTTCCTTCATTTCGGCGGCTGCTTTATTGGTGAAACTCACTGCAAGGATCTGCTTTCCAGGAATACGGAGATTCTGGAGCATGTGCGCAATACGATAAGTTACGGTACGGGTCTTCCCCGAGCCGGCACCGGCAAGAATTAATACCGGACCTTCAACTGTCTCGGCAGCTTCGCGTTGTTCTGGGTTCAAACCATCTAGGGAAATCATAAGGTGTGAGAATAAAAAAGGGGTGGAAAACTGTCAAAATCAAAAGACACAAAAGAACTTACTTTGTACTATAAATTCGTCTGTAAATGAGTTTATTTGAGGTCATATGAAGTATTTGATTACATCCGCTCTTCCTTACGCCAACGGACCACTCCATTTTGGCCACATGGCCGGGGTTTATCTCCCCGCTGATATTTTCACTCGTCATAAAAAACTAAAAGGCGTTGAGGCAATCCATATTTCTGGTTCAGATGAGCACGGGGTTGCGATCATGCAAAATGCCCAAAAAGCGGGCATCAGTTACCAGGAATACGTGAACGACTGGCATAAAACGCATAAAGATCTTTTTGATAAATACGAAATTCAGTTCGATTTTTTTGGCCAGACTTCGGCCCCATATCACAAGGAAGAAACTCTTACCTGGTTCAATGATCTTTTAAGCAAAGGTCTGATTGAGAAGAAGGCCGAGCAGCAACTTCAGTGTCAGTCATGTAAGAACATGCTTCCGGATCGTTTTGTGGAGGGTGAGTGTTATGTCTGTCACTATCCAGAGGCCCGCGGTGACGAATGTCCAAGCTGCGGAACATGGATTGATCCATTAAAACTTTTAAAACCAGTTTGTAAATTCTGTGGTTCAAATGATGTGAAGGCCGTGGATTCTTTCCAGTGGTACCTCATGCTTTCGAAAGTATACCCAGAGTGGCAGAAATGGTTTGAAGGCAGAAAACCAGAGTGGAGAAAGAACGTTGTTCCTTTCGTTGAATCTCTGACAAAAGAAAATCTTGTAGACCGTGCAATCACCCGTGACCTAGATTGGGGTATTGATGTTCCTCTTCCTGAAGCAAAGGGAAAGAAGATCTACGTATGGTTTGATGCTCCGATTGGATACGTTTCGAATACAAAAGAATATTTGAAACAATCAGGATCAAAAGATGACCACATCAAAGACTGGTGGGGCTCTAAAGACGTGAAGATCGTGAACTTCATTGGAAAAGATAATATTATTTTCCACTCAATCATTTTCCCGGTGATGTGTCTTGGAACTGGATTTGTGAATCCGGTAACAGATCTTCCGGCAAACCAATACGTGAACCTTGAAGGGAAGCAGTTCTCAAAATCTAAGGGTTGGTATGTAGACGCAGTAGAAGCGATTAACCAATTTGGTTCGGATGCGATGAGATTCTACTTAACATCACTGATTCCAGAAACGTCTGATTCAAGTTTCACTTGGAAGTCGATGGAGCTTAAGATCAACTCTGAGCTTGCCAACAATATTGGTAACTTCATTAATCGTGCCATGAAATTTTCTGCTTCGAAGTTCCCAGAAGGCGTGGAAGCACAAAAATTCGAGGCCTTCTTTAAAGACCATGTTCAGGATGTTAATACTTTCATAAAGGAATATCATGAGCTGCTTGATTCATACCAAATCAAGAAGGGCCAGGAACACATCATGGGCCTTGGTTCAAAGGTAAACCAATTTATTACTGAAAGAGCTCCATGGACTGAATTTAAGACAGATCCAGAAAAAGCGAAAGAAACCATCGCCATCTCGACTGCCTATGTTCTTGTAATTGGTACTTTTTTTGCTCCGTATCTGCCGCAACTTTCGAAGTCGATTTTATCGTACTTCGGATTGAACGCTGAGAGTGAGTTAGTGAAGAAGATTTATCAAGGTGACCTAAATGCCATGAAAGATTTCTTTGCGAAAGACTTTAAACTCCAAGTTGAGCCTCAAGGACTTGTTCCTAAGATTGACCCAAAAGTAATTGAAGAGCTTGATCTCAAATTAAAAGAGAAGGCCTCAGTTTAATACACATAAGGAGAATTTATGTTTAAGGTAATGACTCTCGCTGCACTTATGATTTCTGGCGCTGCTATGGCGGACGTTGAACTTCGTGGTGTTGTTCCAAGACCTATGACAAACTGTTCAATCAAAGGTAACGAAGTTACTAAAGTGATTACTTTCGGTAAGGACAAAATTGTTAAATCAACTGAGAAGTATCAAATTACTTTCGAAGGAATTGATTCAGCCGCACGTGCTGCTGCTAAAGTTGCTTCGAATGCAGGTCCTGCAAGTGAAGTTGAAAACTTTCACATGATCCTTGATGGTAAGAGAATCGAGCTAAATACTTCTGAATCAGTAGAAGCTCTTGCTCTTGTTCAAATGATCGTTAAAGCTTGTCGTTTCTAATTTAAGAGAAGCCTCCGTGACTTGAAGTTTCCTCAAAATCTGGTTCAAACAGATTTCCTTCGGTCACGGGAGCTTTTTCTGCTCTCGAAAAATACTCCCTTTCAAGTTTATTCATTATTTTGCCAGTGAGTCCTGGCATGAGTAGATGGCTAATTCTTCCAATGAAATCTGAACTTCCAAGATGAATAGAATCTCGCGGACGTTGAACTAATCTCACCATGGCCTTTGCCACAGTGTCCGGATCAACAAGAGGTGGAGCAGGTTTGGCCTCCTTTCCGAGATAATTGGCCGCGTGTTTTACTCCCGGAGAGTCTACGAAAGATGCATACACGTCACATACGTGAATATTTTTATGATCTTTAAGTTCATAGCGAAGGGCCTCGGAAAGACCTCTTAAACCGAATTTACTAGCACTATAGGAGACACTAAAAGGCGCACCAACGTAAGCACCAGTTGAATTTGTGTTGATGATGATGCCTCTGCCGCGTTTCTTAAAGTAGGGAACCACAAAATAAGAGCCATAGAGTGGTCCTAAAAGATTTGTGCGAATGACTTGTTCCTGGGCCTCAAGGGGCGTGTGATCAAATTCACCAATGGCCCCAACTCCGGCATTGTTGATCCACACATCAATTTCGCCATAAAAAGTGAGGGCCTTTTCAAAAAGATTTTTCACGGAGGATCTTTCACTCACATCAGTTGTAATGGCGACTGCATTTCCGCCCAAGGATTCGCATTCACTGGCAAGTTCCTGGAGTAAAGTTTCGTTTCGAGAAGCGAGAATAAGATTGGCGCCTAATTGCGCGAAGGCAAGTGCTGTTGCTCTACCAATGCCACTGGACGCGCCAGTAATGACAATAGTTGAATCATCTAATCGATAGGTCTTCACGGAGGCCTCCTTGATAAGAGGAGGGTAGCGGGCAGATAAGAGTGAGAAAACTTACTTTAAGCTCAAAGTTTAATAAGTGATTTGGTTAATCATTATGATAGCGAGAGTCGACTTTGATTCCAAAGTTTTGGCGTGGGTTCATTGGGTCATAGACTGGGCGATCCCAATTCTTGAGAATTTTACCTGATTGAGCATCAACTAAGACACGAAAGGTCGTTTCTTCATTCTTTTGATTTTTTAAAGTCACAATCACGGATTCAACGTTGAGGGCCACTCCATCCTGGGCCCAGATAAAAGAATCGACTTTTTGAATGGCGATGTCTTTGATCGCCTGGCCACCTTGGGCCTTCAGGGCCTCTTCCAAATTTTCCTGCCATTCAGGTGACACAGAATTGGCGACTTTGATTTTTTTAATCTCTTCTGATTCCTTACCGGGGCTCAGTCCCACGACCTTTTTACCGTTAATTTCAAACGTTTTTGCCGGAGGGGTAGGAGTAGGGTCAGGAGTAGTATTTTTAGACTGTGAAGCCACCGGAGGCGCTTTGGGCGTCTCAGTTTTCCGGAGATAAAAGAACAAACCGGCCACTACCAAAAGAATGAGAAGAATGTAGGGCCAGCGCTTAGTCATTTACGTCAAAGTCAAAGTTAATGATCTGGAACGGTTTAGCACCGTTAAGTTCTGAATCAATATAATCGTCGTTCGAATAAGTTCCGTCTGTATAACAGTCAGTACAGTTATTGAAACGAGCACGCATACGACAACGGAACTTCGTTCCTGGTGGAATCCATTTATTCACTTCCATGATCATAAGGTTACCAGCATTGAAGGTCTTGTTGCTGGATTCTTTAACCACTGATTCATAGTAAGTTTTTTGAGCATCAATTTTTGAATAGAAGCTATGGTTGGCCCCTGGAAGGAAACGTACCAGACATTCGTGTGGATTGAATGTGAAGTCTGTGTCCGTCGTACCAGTGCTGTTGTAACCCAAACAGTCTTTATCCAGAAGCGATAGACCGTTTTTCTTTCTGAATTCGTTCTGAGAGACCCAACGAGTGCTGCTACCTTCTTCTAATTGCACCATACAAACAGGGGCAGCGGCGCTGGTAGGGAATTTACCAGTAGAAGTGTTTTTCACCAAACGCTTATATTCAGGATCAGTCGTGGTACAAGTGTTACCTGCCTCACCACCTTGATCCACAGTCGTAACTGAGTCAATTACACATGGCTTGAAGTTACCGGTCGTATCATCAGTAATGTGAACATGGTCCCAGTCCGAGGCCAGAAGCTGAACACCTGCCATCGTACTGTTTGAATTATTCTGGAGGTTAGGGATGATCGCAACGACCTCACCTGGAGAGACCTTGATGTTGTTGTTATTGTAATCAATACTCGAAACGCTGGTAGATAGTGGAACCGTGAAGCCCTTGAAGAGAAGGTCAGTCAGGAGGTTCTGCATATCTGTGCGGTTATCGATAATGTAGAAGCCAACTCGATCAGTGTTGGTATCTGTTTTTTCTGCTAACTGTAGAAGTTGTTTTGAAACGAGTACAGACTTACGACGGTTGTTTTCAGAGACCTGAGTAAGGCCCTGAGTTGGGATAAAGCTCACGACACTGTTATAAGACAGTGAGCGGTCTTTTGTTGAGTTACCGTTGTTGTTATAGGTCTTGAAGAGTAAAAGACCGTAATCATCCAATAGCTTTTCAGAATCATTTTTATCGAATGAAGGACAAATGTTACCAGTGATGTACTTATAAATGTTCTTCGAGAAAATCTGAAAGAAGCGACGGTAAGTTGCCTGGTTATTTACATGTGACCAGATATAAGAATTATTGAAGTCCAGGTTATTGAAGAACACAGTGTTGTTGCTATAGGGTCCCCAATAATCATCGATACCTTTGGCATTCAAGTCACCAATCTCACTCAGAGTTTCTGCCAGGAGAAGCATGACATAAGAAGTTGCTTTATCGTGACCACCGTCAGATTCAGTCGAGATGTTACACTCGTTTTTAAAAGATTTTGTAAGGGCCACTAAGTAGTGACTTACGATCTGTCCGGCATAGTGAACGTCCTCGTGAGGATCATCCGGGAAGTTAGGATCATAAAGAAGATATTGAGGGTATGAAAGTCTTCCCTCAGAAGTTTCTTCAACACCTGTAATGTGAATTGCATCACTTTCAGACATTGGACGCGATTGATTAAGACCACGACCAAGGGCCCATTCACCAAAGTGAGTGCGCTTATTGATCACGAAGCTGAAGTAGTCAGCGATCCCTTCGTTCAGAGAGCCGCCTTCATCATAGCCATAACCACCCAGGTTTGAGCGAAGAGGGTGCTTTTGATTGGCAGTTCCGTTACGGATATTCATCATGACTGAAACCAGAGCGTGGGCCAATTCGTGATAAATAACTGTTGGATCCTGAACAAAGTAAAAGTTAGTGTGAGTCGCACTTCCACCAAAGCACAGAGTAGGTCCTGCCGGGCTGAAAGATGCGTTATCGTCTAGATGACATTGAGAATAAGAAGTAAGGAAATCGTTCTTAAATTGCTTACTGTCGGTATTGGTAACCGACTTGAACCAGAACATGTCTGAATCTTTTAAATACTGAGGAATTGATTTTGGAATTCCGGCCGAAAGGGCATGGATTGTATTATAGGCGAAGCTCAGCTTATCAAAGAAGGCCTTCGTACCTAGATTGATGTGATAGAGAGCATTCACTTGATAGAATTCAGGTGTGCCCACATCAAAAATGTAAGTACGGTCAGACTTTCGAGGCAGGGCCTGGGTCTGAGTCGAGTTACTTAAAGAACGGACACAGTTTGCTAGGCTGTCTGTGTAGTTTCCATAGAAAAAGAAATCAATCGAGCAGTTACTTGTAAGAGTCGTGTTGTTAGTGATGAATTCGAATTTTGTTTTATCAACAATGCGATTCATGTCCGGATTATTCGGACCATAGTTTGGTCCTTCATAAATAGTAGGGTTATCTCTATAGATATACGCCTTACCATCTAGTGAACCGTCATTTTGAATGATGTTATTTCTTAAACCTGAACCAGTGATTTCAGTTGGATTACATGCGTTTAGAATTACCAAAACAGGTAATAGAAGAATTTGAATAGGTTTTATCATCCGCTGACGTACCACTTTCATATTTACCTTATCGGTTGAGAATTCCGAATCTCAACCGATTAATAAAGTCAATTAACGGGCTACCCCAGTTGGCTGAGGCACCGAACTCTTGATCGCCTCGTTTAGTTTTTGCATGAATCCGCCACGATTTGAGTTATCGGCGGCCGTACAGAAGCTTGGGGCAGAAGAAGTGACTGTAATAGCACCGCTACCGCTTCCCCCGAATGTTCCAAGGTATTTTTTTGAAATTTGAGACTCAAGGCTCTTACAATCCACGCCAGTTGTGACCGTCTGCCCATCAACTTGCTTTGATTCTTTCTTACAAAGTTCGGCCCAGCCTTTCTCAATTACACCCTTACACATTTTATTACTAGCGGGATCCTTTTTCTCAAGCTCAGCACACATCGTTTCGACATCTGGAGTTGTAGAAGAGGACTCATTACCAAACCCATCACATACATCTCTGAATTCAGCAATGGCCTGACCGTCTGAATATGAAGTTTGTCCAGAACGGTTCGCCGCTTTCATTGCAGCATCAAAGAGATCTGTGATCTCACCCTTACAAGCACCCATGGCATTGCTTCGAGCAGTTTCATATTTTTTACAGAAGCGAGGAAGTTTCTCACCAAGCTCACTTTGAAGTTCTTGGTTCTTCGCATTTTGCTGGTTACGTTGCTGTTCAGAGGCCTTTACGTATTCAGAGTAGTTGCGATCACACTTATCAGCGAATTTTTCAGCTGAGGAGGCAACTTCTTTATAGTTTTTCTCAGTTTGTTTAATGTGGTCGGCAAGAAGACCATTGTTTTTACCTAGGCCACCACCGACGATCTGGTTTTGTTGATCTTCAACACTCTTCTTAAGAGCGGTGATGTTCTTTTTGAACATATCAACATACTTGTCAGGGTCTTCCAGAAGAAGCTTACCGTCCGGTGAACCACTTGTAGCATCTGTAAATAGATTCAGGTAGCGGCTACCTTCTGGAACTTCACGTTCAATACCAGACGGTGAAGAGAAACCTGCACCGAACATACCACGAAGAAGTTCGCCATCTTTCATATATTTTGAAAGGGCAGAATCAAAGATTTTTACGATGTCTTTTTTGTTCTTTTCAACCAGGGCCTTATAGTTATTTACGCGTGCTGTTTTCTGGGCCTTGATTTCAGTCACAAACTTCTCAGCTTGCTGATTACATGATTGCATGTTCTTAGAACATGAAAGAGCAGCGTTGGCACAAAAGCCCGCAGCTGAAGTATTGAAACGCTCAGATGTACAAGATCCGATGGCCGAGCTATTTGCGTCTTCTGAGCTTTCACATTCAATGAGCTTCTTCTTAAGAGCTGCTTTCATTTCAGAAGCGTGGCTCTTCGCAAGGTTTTTGTAGCTTGAGTGAAGAGTGCGAAGTTTTTGAATTGCTTCGGCACCAGAAAGTTGGTTATCAAGTTTGTTCACTTTAAATTGAGCATCACAGTTACGGATAATGTCAGAGAAGAACACGCTTGGTGATTTCTTAGAGCTTGCGTCCACGACACGTGTAACGATGTTACCGCTAGCATCCGTTTCCTGAACTTCGTAAGAATTGTCCATTTTCACGTAGTAGCGATTTCCAGCAACTGATTCAAGGTTCTTAAGTTCTGACAGCTTCTTCTCAGGGCTCGTTTTATCATTGGCCATGATTGTTTTAAGCTTCTCTTTTAAAAAGTTAGAAGCGTTTTTATTGGCGAAGTCAGAAGCAGTCGGGTCATAAATTCTATCAAGTAAAGTATCAAGAGAAGAACCACCGGAAAGAGTACTGCTTAGACAGCCGTTTTTCAGTTGGTTTTCAATTGTTGTTACTTCTTTATCAAAGTTTTCAGTTGTAAGGTTTTTCACAATACTAAGGGCCTTACCAGGATTTGCACCACCGGCACTTAGTTCAGAGGCGATTGTATTGAAGTCGTTTTGTAGTTTCTGTGATTTTTCAGCGAAGCTTGTTTGAACATCAGAAAAAAGATCATTTGTCAGAAGGTTATTAGCACCATTGACTGAACTCACTGAATTCGGAAGGTTCTTTAAGAAACCAGCATAGCCTTGACCATCGGTTAATTCAGAGAAACGAAGCTCGGCCTGTTTTGCCACCTTATCAGCAAGATTATTCAGATCTTCAACCACTGCTGAGTGAGATGCAGAATATGATTCGCCTGAATACTTCGAGCCATTTACTTTTTCAGACATGGTATTTTTAAGGGTTTGATTGATGGCATTCAGACCTTTGTTTCTACCCATTTGGTTGAAAGAGTCTTTTGCAAACATCGATGTACAAGCGGGATTGTCAAAGCGTTTACCAAAGTCGAATAGATCGGGTTTTTTGCTTTTTACTTTGTTCGCAAGTTCAGAATCTCCACCTTCAAGCACCGCTACTGATTCTTCAATGGCATCAAGGTCTGAGCGCGAAGCCTCGCGGAATTGATTCTGCATGGCCTCTAGGTTAGTCGTAAGCTTGTCCAATTCATCCAGACGGTACTTAAAGAAACCGTTCAGGATATTCATGGCGTTCTTCATACAACCAACACCAAATAGCTGGCCCGCTGAGTTTGAATCGGCCGAGTAGTTTCGGTACATCTTATTAATTTGAAAGTATTGGTTAGAGTAGGCCTGCATTTCCGAAAGCTGAGCAGCTGGTGCCACACCACGGTCGGTAGTCACACCCAGAGAACACACTTCGTTTTTGGCCTCGTGAAGTGTAGTAGGAAGGGTCTTACATTCAAGCATGGCCGGGTTGATGTTATTCATCGCCATGTATTCAGTCATACCTGGCATTGAGGCCAGTTTCTGCATATTGAAGTATTTATCGGTTTGAGGAGTTTGTTGCTCCTGAAACTTCTGCATATCGAAAGCGGCCTGACCAGATAGACCTTGGTTCCCTTGTTTGATTTGATTTACTGTGCTCCAGATCTGTCCTGCCGCTTGAATGGATGTAGCGAAGGCCTCACTGGTTCCAAGGATCACATCCGATGCGCTGGTTTTCTTTTCGTCTGCTGCGAAACCAATTACTGGTGACAACACTAATTGAAGGCTCAGTGTTACAGCAAAAAGAGGGGCCAGTTTTCGTTGCTTCATATAGTTCCCTTTAAATGATTCTGTATCTTCTTGTTTTTTCGGCACTTTCTCGGGAAAAACTTAGTACCTTAAATAACTTACAGAACTACTCTCCCAATATTGTAAGTGGATGTGGTTTAGGGACCTAGGAAAAGCCCTAAGGGCGCTAATTTCTTGGCAAGATCGGCAAAAAAAGTGAAACTAAATTAGTGTAATTTCATAGGTTTTAGTCCGGAAGGGGTCCAGTGTTAGCGAAGCTATTTAGACGAAAATCGGTGCCAACTAATGATGGCGAATTAAGCGGTTCAGTGGCCCCTCGTTTACGTTTTAAGAAGGTCTTCGAGCTTCAGCTGACTAACATGGAAGATTCGCCGGTCTATGATCTGACCCATCAGTTAACGATTGGTAGCGAGATCGGAAACATCGTTATTGCTGATCCTTCAATATCACCTCGTCACGCCACTTTCATTCTTCAACAAGAAGTTATTTCAGTTATCGATCATGGAAGTGTGAGTGGGACTTTTGTGAATGGAAACAAGATCCCGCCTGGAAAGTATATTATCCTGGAAGAAAGTGATGTCTTAAAAATTGGGGACCTCGAGATTAAAATCATCACCAAGAATATTTCTGAGGAAATTGAAGAGGTCGAGGAGGCGATTGAAGAAACGATCGCTGATGAACCCGAAGAAATTGATAAGAAAAAATTTAATGTAAAAAAGCAGGCGAAAGTCATTAGCATCGATGCACCAAACTACGCGACTAACAGTCTCGTTCGCTTGGCAGCGGTTATCGGTGATTTCCTTTTGGCCTACTCACTGCTCGTGGTACTTCAGCCATTCGATGAAGTGAGAAACTTTCTTGATTTCATTCCTTCCTTTGCTCTTTCTCTAGTGGATGCCGATTGGCAGGGCATGTGGGAGGCCTTTATTGCAGATTATGGCTTTGTTGGGGCCATGGCAGAAGATGCGTTCGCTTTCTTTTCCAACACTCTTAATCCAGGACCTTTGGTCCTAATGTTTATGCTGGTTCGTCTTATCAGCACCCTGATTTTTGGAGTTTCAATTTCTGAATTGTTATTGGGAGTTGGTTCAAAAGGAAATATTCTTTGGAGAAGAATTGGGGGAGGACTTCGCGTTCTAGTGGGAATGATCACAGGACCATTTCTTGTCTTTGATCTTCCGGCTGTGATCTCAAGAAGAACCCTAAAAGAATTTTTAACTTTCACGCACACTTATTTAATTTCAAAATTATGGGCCGTCTTAGGTTCTATTGTCATTTTGCCATTGCTGCTGGCCTTGGCCCTGGTGGCTCCACTGTTTCAGGGTTTTGAATTGCCAAGAGCAATTGAGATCAATGAAAGAGTCGATCAAAGAGTTAAAGTTAAGAACCAACCGGAGAGTGCAGCTACTTTCACTCCGGTGGAAGATGCAAGTCAATCACTTGATCTAGCGCTTACTTATAATCCGGATGAACTCGTCATTATTCCTCATTTTAAATTTCATGGCGTAAGAAATAAGATCGCGCTTAAGAATGGTTTACAGTTCTATCAGAAGGACCAGCTTGCGACAGTTGGTTTTGAAGTTTTCAAAAATTTTGATTTGAAAGAGCTTCTGGGAATTGGCATGAAGGGAAATGTGTTCCTTTATGATAAATTCCCACAAATCTATAACTTTGTTTACTCGGCCGAAGACAGTAATCCGGCCTTTAAGGCCAAGGAAAATCAGGTCACTCAGTTGTCATTCGCGAATGAAATGATTGAGTTCATTAAAATGTCTTTTGCCCTGGATGCAGAGAATGCGCTCGAGAAAATGCAGACCGAGACTTTTTTCATTAAAGGTCTAATTGATTTCAAGGCCTCGTTCTTGTCACTTCTGGAATATAAAGATTTCGACAAAATTGGATTCATTAAAATTGGTAACACGATCTTCATGAAGATCAGTTTCAATAAGCAGAGGCCCTTTGATCTATTGATGCCGCTCATGAAAGGTGAGGGACGAATCTTCAAAGTTAATTTTGAAAAGAAAGAAAACTTAGAAGCGGTGGCGACCAAGTTTTATAAATACAATTTAGAGAAGTCGAATTGGAACCCTGATATTAAACGTGGCGAATCCGAAGGTATGACCGCCCTCCAGGTCCTGGATCTGTTCTCTACACCGAAACTTAAAGATATCCAGCCAGAGAAGGCACAGTCTTTATATGGTTATTATTTTGAGACCTCTTCAGCGATTCTTGGTCACGGCGATCCGGTGCTGGTGGAGGTATGGAAGAGGAACGTGAGCTCGCTTATTCAGCTTTTAGAGGCCCTTCCGGCTGCTAACACAAGCGAGAGCATTCAGAAGCTTCAGCAGAACTTTAAAGACCTGTTAGATGCCTTAGAAACGAAGAATATGGAATACTTTGGGGTGTCTCATTCGGCGAGTGTTTAATTATTCGCCGAACCCTTCAGGGACACAATAAACGTGATTGTTCCAACGAACACCAGCATCGAAGACTGAGCCAATTGAGCCCGTATCTGAGTTATTATCCACTTCGTCGCTTCTGTAGTTGAATCGACGAGTGGTTGTCAGAGAATCGGCCGGTTTATAAGTATTGCCAGTAAGTGGTATTGAAAGTTGGCTGATCGCCACACCTGTCATGACTTTACCAGAACAACAAAGATTCTTTTGAGCAGCGATAAGTTTTACTTGTCCTGGATCTTTGATGTATCCAGTGGCCGGATCGTAGGCCGAATCAGAAAGACCGCGACCTTCTGAAGAAACGTAACGGTTCAAGTAAACAGTCAGGTTAGTGAAGTCTGGTAGACAACAGCGGCGTACGTTATTGTTATTTGCCATATAACCAGTACAACACTGGCTTGCCACGGTTGTATCAGGAACTTCCTGACCAGAAGGAAGACAACAGTTGAACTCATTTTCAGAGAAGACTTTTTTGAACTGGCCCGCGCCGATTGAGAACTTGTTGTAGCTTGCGGCAGAGTAGTAGTTATAACCAGAAGAGTCCACGAAGTCAGAACCTACAGTTGAAACTTTCTGCATAACAATGGCGCCATTTGAATCAGTCAAAGGTTCGCCGGCAGCAATTGGACCTTGAGTATCACTTACCAGTTTAAAGATTTGATCATTGGTTTTCACAGCAACTTGAGGGATACCAATCAATTCTAGAGCACCGGCCCAAGTTAAATATTTATCCTCTTCAGTTGGAGTCAGACTCTTAATTTCACAAGAGGCGTTTGCATATTGATTTGGATCACACTCAAAGGCCGCATCATTAACTGGAGGCTGAATTGAAGATTCATCATCCGCTGACCAGCTGATATGTTTAAACATTGCCTTATCAATGTTCTGCATTTTGGTCTTCGCGAAGGCGTGACCTGCACCGTTTTCAGTGGCAAAGCTTCTTACCCAGTGCTGAGTACAACAAGTGCGAGAGTTCACGGCGTCGAGGGTCTTATACTGGCCCAGGATCTGGCGCATTCTTTCGATGTTGTCATTATTTGTGGCCGCAATAGAAAGTGCGAATGCCTTCGTTGAAGAAATTTCATCAGCGTTACAAGTCATCTTGTCGTAACCCGTGTGAACACGAGAGTAGCGAGAAGGAGTGGCGATATTCATATTTACGCCGGCGACCTTCACTTGCTTAGTCGAGATATCACACCACTGATAGGCCGAGGTCTGAGTTTGAGTGAAAACGGAAATCGTTTTACCAAGCTCACGACAACAGAAGTTTTTCTTAGGGTCAAAGTTAGGATTCAAGAGACCCGCTGAAACTGTTTTAAAGTCTGGGTTACCGCAAACGAGTTCTTCTTCCCAGTATTTCTCTTCAGCACTATTGATATAGGCCGAAAGGTCTGCCGATTTTGCTTTTGAAGCGATGAAGTTGGAAGGGCCACATTCCATATCAGAGAAACATGAGGCACCCGGAGCACGTAAACAAGCATTTCGCTGATAACCTACATTCGTGATTTGGGAGCCGCTGGTTGAGCTAAAGATACTGAGGTTCTTTAACGGAACCAGATCCAGAAGGTTAGACGACATGTTCTGAGCAATCGTGAACATATTAAGTGTCGTATCTCCCATTGGAAGATCGTAAATCTGCATAGAGTTTCCGGCCGCATCAGTGGCAGGACATGCGTTCAGATATTTGCTACTCATGTAGCCCGACATGGTTGGACCAGTTCCAAACAATTTATCTGAAGTTTCAGTTCTAACTGAAGGACTCAAACGGTTTAGATCAAACACGCGAGTTGCGTTTGTCAGGTCTTTACCTGGAATACAAACTGCATTTACTAAATTCGCAGTAAGGGCCGCTCTGGCCGTAGAAGGAGCGGTGGTTTTACCATAGTAATCGAACGGGCGACCAAGAATACGAGCGCCTTGTCCCACAATATCAGAATTCGGAGTCGCGACTGCCGCCGAGTTTTGCGCAGTTGGAGTATTGGCAAAACGAGCAATACGATCGTTAAACAATGAAGTCGAAGTAGGAGCACATGAATTGTTTGGAGAACAAGTCAGAGTTCCGATTAAAGGAGAGCCATTAAAAGTCGTTGTTGTTGCTGCTTGATCAAGATTATTTAAACAAGGAGCTCCACGCCCGCGGTACATACAGCGTTTGGCTTGACCGTTACTTCCACCCACAATTGAGATGAGTGTTCGCGATGTTGAACCAATTGTTTCAGATCCTGTGGCATCAAATTGCGGCCAGGTTGTCGTGATTCCGGCAACGTTCTGACAGGTATAATCGTAACCAAGTTGTCTGAAGCAATCATTGTCATTAGAGCAGTAGTGAGACTTCTGGCACTGAGCACCGTCGGTCTCAGTATCATGATCCGCAATCTCAGAAGAATAGATGGAAGTCTCAGAAACCGTCACACTGAAGTTATTATCCACGGCCATATCACCGTAGTAGGCGTTTACGGCGAGGAATAGTTTACTCGTTGTGGCCTTAATACGACGTTGGTTACCAATTGAGAACCAAGTCACACCATCAAATGATCCGATGATGGAACCATAGTCGAATCCGTACCAGTCACGACTATATCCATTGGCAAAAAGGAAATGTTGGGCCGCTAATCGAGCGCGACGTTGATCGCGTGGAGTAGAAGATTGGATATGAGACCAAGGGATCATAGTCGCTGGAACAAAACAAGCACGTCCGAATAGAAGATCATCTGAACGATATAGGCTGGCGTTTTGTTCACGACGAGATTCATAGATATCAGGAGCGTAACCTCCACCTTGACCTGCGAAGTTTTGTGGAAAAATCTTCTGAAGAGAATTGTAATAATCAGATCCACAAGTTAAGCAAGTCGAGAAGGCCCCAGAGTTAACCAGGATGTCGTACTGCTTGTCTTTTTTCACTTTAACAAGTTTTGCAGGCTTCGCTACATACGTTCCTGACTTAGCAAATGAACCATAGATCTCATTAAAGCCAGTGTATTGAGAAACGTTGGTTGGTTTTAAAACATCATTGTTTGTATAAGCAAAAGCGGTCAGCTCTTGAACCGGTGCTGAAGCATAGTCTTCATCATAGTTCACACCACTTTGGTCATAATAACGATGAGGAACGTTTTTATTTGAAACGTAAACTGTTTGGTTTGCAGGTGGCTCATCAGTACCAGAAGTAGGGTAAGTACATTCGTAGTTAACAATGGCACCACTTGTATCAGCGATAGGTTTTAGATTACAAGTTGTCGAGCTGGCACAGCTACACATGCTGTTTACTTGTGATTGAGCGGCGGTTCTAAGCTTAATAAGATCAGCTGCACCGGAAGTCACAAAGTAAGTAATCTCTATCGTTTGATTCTGATAGAGTGGGTATGAGCTATTGAAGACAATTCTGTTAGGAGACTGGTACTTCGACCAGGTAGATGTGTCTTCAGGAACTACCACTCCGCTTACCTTGATAATCACACTGGCAGTTGAAGATACATCTGCATATGAAGGAAGAAGATAAGTCTTAGTGCTATCGTGCCATGTTGATGAGTAAGTGTCTGATGAACCTTGAACGTAGGTCTTAGAACACTTCGCAAGGGTCGTTCCTACTTTTGAACATGTTCCATCAACTTTATAAGTAAGATATAGATTTCCGTCTTGAGCATTATTGGCCAAGGCCGAGGTCACATTCACAATTTGAGACGATGTTAAATTATCATTGGCCGTTCCACTAACAAATGTTGCTCCAGTAAGGGCGGTTTTGTTTAGCTCATAAAGTGTCTGACCGCCGTAAATGATCTTCACGATATTATTAGCGTAGTCACCAGTGAGGTTAGGGTTAAGCGTGGAGAAGTTTACGTCATCATTATATCCACTTGCCCCGGCCGAGAAGTTGCCTGGGATACTTGCAGATGCATTTGTGTATTTAAGCGTACAGTATGAGAACTCACCATCAACCTTGTTCACACAATTATAGAGCTGATTTAATTCCATCAGGCGGATGGCGGCTTCGTAATCAGGATTGGTACTTCCACCACCTGTGCTACCTGTTGTGCTTCCTTCAGGACGTTTTTCACAAACAAAGTAGTACTGTGGATAAACAATGAAACGATTAGGATTTGATTTTACATCTTCCTGAGCGGCCAGGAAGCCAGGCATATCAACTGCACCTGGTCTTACTGCTCCGTCTTTCACACAGGCGCCCTGTAAACAACAATCATATCCTCTCGCTGTACATGCCGAAGATTCAGCGCATGTGTTTCCTCCGCCAGAAGAAGAGCTGCCTGAAAGAGTCAGCATGAGAGAACTAAAAGTAAGTGTAGGGACCTCTTCACCGTTGATGAAGTAAAGTTTTAGGCCCGAGCTTGTTACGGTACTACTACAATTGGCGCACACTTGAGTAAGACTGAAGTGAACAGAAGGGTTCGTAGCGTTGGCGTAAAGGGCGTTCGTTAGATTGTAACTAAGACAATCGTTTTGGTTGGCCGTATCGTTAGATGGTTCAACCTGCAAATAGAACTCAGTGGTCTTCGCCACGAGATCTGTATATGACTTTGGTTTGGCCGTCAGAATCAGAAATTGATCACTGCCCGAGAGGTAAGTGTACTTACCAACCATACAAAATTTTGTCGTGTTAGGAAGAGTTCTTAGGTAAACCGAAAGATTCTTACCGCGAACCAAGAACGAGTCAGTGAAACTTACTGGAAGAGTCACATTGGTTGTTGATTGAACTGCCCCTTCCTGAATAAAAATTCCAGAAAGTGGGTATGTCGGTTCAGAATAAGTTGGAGTTGTTCCGGTACCAGGATCAGTCGTACTTCCAGATTTGACTGCGGGAGGAGTTGCAGTTGGAAGACATGAATATAGAGTAAACATCGCCATTAAAATAAGCGCGTGTACTGCTGTATAAATTGTCTTTCGTTGATTCGAGTGCAACATCCGTGTTTTCCTCTTGGGTTAACTATCGGATTTTTTGATAAAAATTTTTAAAGATCTTTATCATCCAAGACTTATTCTAAGCCTCTTAAGAGAGGCATCCGAATTCTTATTGTAAGTTATTGAAATATCCTGAATAGCTGGAAGGTTTTTCACTCTTACATGCCGAGAATTTTAGTCAGAACTAGGCAAAGTTTTCCAGTTCCTCGAGGAGCACATGTAAGGCCGCTTGAGAGAAGCGTTGTTTAAGGATTTCTCGGTCGCCTTTGAAGTGGAATGATTCTGCAGAATTGTGGCCATTCTTTGCCTTACCAATACAAACTGAACCGACAGGGAACTTATCGTTTCCTCCGCCAGGACCGGCAAAACCAGTAATAGAGATCGCGATATCGACACTGAGTTTTTCTTTAAGTCCGTGGGCCATTTCTTCGGCACACTTAATACTTACGGCCGTGCATTCTTCCAGGGTCTTGGCACTCACTCCAAGAATATGCTCTTTTACTTTTTCATCGTAACAAACGATTGAACCCATGAAGCATTGGCTGCTGCCGGACACATTGGTGATGCGATTTGAGCATAGTCCACCGGTCGCAGATTCTGCGAAACCAAAACGGATTTTTTTATGGTTGGCCACCGTCACAATTCTTTCTTCTAAGGATTCAGGTCCATAACTCCATACCGCGGACTTAATAGGAGAAGCTTCAATTACGGCCTTGACCCCAGAAACTTTTTCCGCAAGTTCACTGTGACTTTTGGCCTTGATCTTAACTCCAATATCAACACCCATGAGAATGGGAAGTGAACTCACTTCACCAAATTTTTCGAGCTTGTCCCAAAGAGTTGGATCAACTTCACCGAAAATTTTTTCTTCCGGAACTTTTTTAGTGCGAACGATGACCGTTCCCAGAACTACAGATTGATCTAACTTACTCGAAATAAGTTTAAGGAGATGCTCTTCCAGCATGCTCTTAAATTCTCGTGGCACTCCCGGAGCGGAAAAGAGGAACTTGCCATTTTGCTCTGTAAAAAAGCCCGGAGCGAATCCTGTCGCATTATTAAGCGGAATAAAATTTTCTGGAAGATAACTGTAGCCATGATCTTTTCCAGGAAATGGGCGATCAAAACGTTTGTAATTTGTCTCGGCCACTTGATGGGCCTTTTCTGAATAACTAATTTTAGCACCAAAAAATTCTGCGAGTGTTTCTTTGGTGATGTCATCTTTCGTTGGCCCAAGACCTCCCGAAGTGACAACCAGATCACATTTATCAAACAGCACTTTAAGGGCCTCGAGGATTGTAGTCTTTTCATCCCTTGCCACCATGGATTGGTGAATCTCGAGATGTGAAATCTTGAGGAATTCGGCCAGCAGCTTGGTATTCGTATCCGAAATTTTGCCGTCCAAGACCTCACTACCAATAACTAAATATCCAATCTTCATATGCACCTCAAATTACTAGGAATAATATAGAAGGAAATTCTTTGATTTTCCATGTTGCATGATGTAAAAGTCGGGCATAATGCCTAAGAAGTATCAATTTGAGCTTCCCTTTGATGTGGATCTCGAAAAATTCGTGAAGAAAACTTACCCCGAAATTCGGGAGTACCGGACTATTTCAAAAAGTCTGGATGCTCGTGGAGCTCCTCGCGGGAAAAAGCCCATTTTCCACTACATTCTAGATGCCTTAGTGACTTCGGATGATAAATTTCCCGAGGCAGAAAAATTTCCTAAGCTACAACCTCTGAAACAAAGACCAATCATTATTGGTGCTGGCCCTGGCGGTTTGTTCTGTGCTGTTCGCCTTGCTGAGTATGGCATTCCTTCGATCGTGATTGAAAGAGGGGACGATGCTTCTAAACGTATGCTTCATATTGCAAAGTTTTGGCGTTATGGAGAATTAGATCCTGAAACCAACGTTTGTTATGGTGAAGGTGGAGCGGGGCTATTTTCAGACGGTAAACTCATTACACGCATTAAATCTAATCTCGTTCAATACGTGATGGAAAAGTTTGTCGACTTTGGTGCACCGGCCGATACCGCCTATGTTTCAAATCCTCACTTAGGCTCAAATAAAATCAGAACGATTATCACTCAGATTTCAAACTGGCTTCGCGCTCAGGGAACTGAGCTTCGTTACAATACTCGCGTAGATGAAATTCTCACTGAAGGTACGAAAGTCATCGGTGTGAAACTTTCAACTGGTGAGAAGCTTTATTCAGATCATGTGGTGCTTGCCACCGGTCACTCTGCTCAGGATCTTTATCAGCATCTGGCCGATATCAAAGTCGCCATGAAGCCTAAAGATTTCGCAATTGGTGTTCGAGTAGAACACTCACGTCGTTATATTGATTCACTTCAACACGGAAAATTTTGTGAAGCTCCGGAAATGGGCTCAGCTCGTTATCGTTTGAGCTGGCACGATAAATGGACCGATCGTGGTGTTTATAGTTTTTGTATGTGTCCGGGGGGCTATGTTCTATCAAGTGGTACAGAGAAGGATGGAATTGTTGTTAATGGCATGAGTAACTATGCCCGCAATTCTCCTTGGTCAAATGCCGCTTTGGTGGTTTCAGTTAAATCAGACAGAGATTTAAAATCAAATGATCTTATGGCCGGACTAAAATTTCAGCATGAGATTGAGCAGAAAGCTTTTGCTCTCTCGAAGAAGCACGCCACTGGAAGAGAGCTTCCGGCGATGACGATCAAAGAATTCATGGACGGGAAGCTTAACGATAAACCACTTCCAAAAACTTCTTCACCTTCAGGAATTTTCAAGGCCGACATCCGCGAAATCTTTCCTCCATTCGTAATTGAGCACTTAAAAAAAGGTCTTTCAGAATTTAATAAAGATCTTCCAGGCTTCATTTATGAGGAAGGTCTTTTAATTGCTCCTGAGACCAGAACGTCAGCACCTCTCACGATTCTGCGTGATAAGAAGACACTTCTTTCAGTTTCTCACCAAGGTCTTTATCCATGTGGAGAAGGCGCGGGATATGCCGGAGGGATTACCTCGGCAGCGGTGGATGGCGTGAAATGTGCTCTGAGTATTTTAGAACAAGAATCACTTCTCCCACGCTAGTTGCCTGAAATTAGGTAAAATCGCTCCAACTGACTCTCAAAAAACAGAAAAAAATCCATCGGTTAACCCAATTTTGACTCGTCATTTAAACCTTGGTCTTGTAGACTCCCTCCATTAATCCCCACTATTGAGGACATTCATGAAATTAAAGAACATTGCCGTTGTGGCCCACGTGGACCACGGTAAAACGACTCTTGTTGACCAACTTCTAAAGTATTCAGGTACATTTTCTGCTCACGAACAAGTAGCAGAACGTGTAATGGACTCAGGAGAGTTGGAACGTGAGCGCGGAATTACAATTAAAGCGAAGAACTGTGCGATCCGTTGGAAAGAAACGAAAGTAAACCTTCTGGATACTCCAGGTCACGCCGATTTCGGTGGTGAAGTTGAACGTTCTCTTATGATGGTGGATGGTATTCTACTTCTAGTAGATGCTTCTGAGGGTCCTCTTCCTCAAACTCGTTTCGTATTAACTAAAGCGCTTGAGCGCGGAATTCGTGTTGGTGTTTTCATTAACAAAGTTGACCGTGCCGATGAACGTATCGATGAAGTTCGTGGTGAAGTAGAAGACCTTCTTCTGGAAATCGCTTCTAACTCTGGTCACGATATCGATCTTGATATTCCTTTCTACTACGGTTCTGGCCGTAATGCTTACGCTTCGAAAGATAAAACTCGTCGTGAAGGTAACATGGATCCACTTCTAGACTTCCTAGTAAGTGACTATTACCCGTCTCCGAATTTCGATAAGGCTGGTTCAGCACAACTTCTTGTGACTAACCTTTCATACTCAAACTACCTTGGCTCATTGATGGTAGGTCGTATCACTCGTGGTAAGATCGAAAACAGTAAGCAAATTGCTCACATCGGTGCTGACGGTAAAGTAAAACCTTTCAAGGTTTCTTCACTTCAGATCTATGATGGTCTTGGTATGGCGACAGTTGATTCAGCTGAAGCTGGTGAAATCGTAATTATCTCTGGTTTCGAAAACGGAGACATCGGTGACACTCTTGCCGCTGTTGATAATCCTGAAGCACTTCCTCGTATTGAAGTTGAACCACCAACAGTATCGGTTCAGGTATCTGTATCAACTTCTCCAATGTCTGGTCGTGAAGGTGAGTACCTAACGTCTAGAAAACTAGAAGAGTTCCTAATCGATGCGATTCGTAAGAACGTATCACTTAAGTATGAGCCAACTGAAGATCCAAAAGTTTTCATCCTGAAAGCGCGTGGTGAACTTCAAGTTGCTGTAGTATTCGAAGAAATTCGTCGTGCTGGTTACGAGCTTATGATCGCTCGTCCGCAAGTTATTACAAAAGAAATCGATGGCGTTCTTATGGAGCCATTCGAGCGTCTGGTTCTGGACGTTCCTGATGATTCAACAGGTGCAATCACTGAAAAGATGGCAACTCGTAAAGGTCGTCTTGAGGCCATGGCACCATTCGGTGAAGGTCGTACTCGTATGGAATTCCATGTTCCATCACGTGGTCTAATCGGTTACCGTTCAACATTCCTAACTGATACTCGTGGTCAGGGTCTTATGTCTTCTTACTTCGTAGGATATGAGCCGCACGTAGGTAAAATGCTTGCTCGTCAGAACGGTGCTCTTATTTCTGACCGTGCTGGTAAAATCACTCCATACGCTCTTTTCAACCTTCTTTCTTCAGGAAAACAATTCGTTCTTCCTACAGAGCAAACATATGAAGGTCAGGTAGTAGGCGAGCACACGCGTCCGAACGATCTGAACGTTAACGTATGTCGTGAAAAGCACCTTTCATCAGTACGTACTGCAGGTAAAGATGAGAACATTATTCTTCCACCGATTCCTCCAAGAACTCTTGACTGGGCACTTGATTGGATCGATGACGATGAGTGGGTAGAAGTAACTCCGAAGAATATTCGTATTCGTAAAAAAGAACTAAATCAAAACATGCGTAAAGTTACGCGTTAATAAAAGAGGGAGCTTCGGCTCCCTTTTTTTATGTCCAATTTGTTCAGTTATCTTGCGAAAGACTTCATTCATCCAATCAACGCTCCATTGTTATAATCAGATTAGTCGCTATGTCTCTCATCATGAAAGGAGGGATTATGAAAAAACTAATCTGTTCCATCTTATTACTCAGTGTAAGTTTGTATGGAAGTGCGGCCACTACTCCCAAAAAGGTTTCGTCTGCTGCGAGTGCTGATATTGGAGTGGCGACACCTCCTGAAGCAAGCACCAGCCGTTCCGGAATGTCTAATAGTACGGGTGTGACAACGGATGAAATGAATACATCTCCCAATCCGGCCCCTGCCACTGAAGATGAATTGTTACGTGATACCACTTTAACCAGAGACAATCCTTCTTCTGGACCTTCAAAGGCGGAGGGTAAGGGAATGGAAGCGCAACAAGACGAGAATGCGCTAGACTACAGTACAACTCCTAAGAATCAAAAAGAGATTCCTCCCGCAACCAAACAGAATTCTAACAAGATCGGGAATTAAAGTTCTTTGCTCCACTATCCGATAAGTAGGATAGTGGGGAAGAGCTTATGAAATTTATCCTATCTGGTGTTTTACTACTTACAACAATGGCATGGGCCGGTTCTGTTAAAGATTTTAATAAAGAGCTTATTGAAACAGCGAAAACTGATTTCAAAAAAGATGAAGATACATTCAAAACCAGGGCCGCGCGTGCCCCCGCCTCGGTAGAAGTTGAAGTTGCACCGGCCGATGAAGTGCCAAACAAAATCGATAAAAACGTCCGGCAGATCGGACCGAATAAATGGTAGAAAAGATGGACGAAAAGTCCCTCTTTTTATTTGAGCAATTTCTTTCGTTTCCGATAAGTCTTCAATGAAATTTCATCTCTCACTTTTGTTCTTCTTTGCTTGTTCTCAAGTTCACGCTTTAAGTTGTCAGCAACCAAGTTTAAAGCTTGGTGCCGATGTCTTAAAAGAGCTGAGTGATAATCCCATCAATTGCCAAAATAATTCTGTGCATCTGACCTTCGATGATGGCCCTAATGCCCAGGTGACTCCTGCTCTTTTGAAAGAGCTAAAAGCTCGCAACGTGAAGGCCACCTTCTTTGTCTCAACTACGAATCTCGAGGCGGCAAATCGTAATCACGACACTAATCTCGCGCTGGTCAATGAGACCATGAATGCGGGACATCTCATTGCAAGTCATGGCCATGAACATAATGCCTATGATCTACGCATGGATGGAAAGGGCGAGGTGCTTGAGAAAGGATTTACTGACCAGGAAAAAGAGCAACAGATTGCTCGAAGTGTTCAGCTCCTGAACTACGCCACTCAAAATCGTTTTAGTAATCAAAAAACAATGCTCTTCCGTTTCCCCTATGGAAGAGGTGCTATGCCCTCCGCGGCCGAATTAAAACGTATGGACCAACAAGGCATCATGCGCTTTCAAAGCACAAACTACGCGGGCCAATTAGCGGAATACCGACGCCAGAGTGCTCCTTTGCAGGTCCTTGCGAGTAATGGTTTTTCTCATTTGGGTTGGAACCATGATTCAGGTGATTCATCATTTGGAATGGGAATGCCCAATGCGGACGCTTTGAAAGGTTATGTTTTGAAAAACCTCAAGGCCATGTGTTCTGGTAATTCAACTCAAGTGGCCCTTTTTCATGACATCAAAGTCATGAATACCGTCGCGATTCCCGTCATCATTGATATCGGAAGATGTCTGGGGCTAAAATTTATTTCTCCGAATGAAATGATGGCGAATAAGACCAGCTTAGTTGAACGTGGGGTCTTAATTCAGAAGTCTCAAACTCAGCGAGCACCAGCTGATACACTTGGTGAGCTGATTGCAACGGTCACGAAAGCAGGATCTCCTAATCCAGAGTGTCCACCTGAGAAAGATCAAACTTGTTATAGTGAGCAGTATAAACGGAGATATCAGGAATGCGAGGGCGGGGCTTCCATCTGCCTTGGCGGTCGTTGGTACTCCCGCCAAGATCCGATGATTCTTTTGAACTGTAATTTGAAAGACTAGCGGTTCATTAGCTTACTTAAAAAATCCACAGGAACCGGGAAGAAAGTCGTTGAGCTATTATTTGAACCAGCAACTTCTCTCATGGTCTCTAAGAAACGAAGAGTGATGGCGTCTTTTTGTTCACCCAAAACCTGAGCGGCCTCTGCAAGCTTCTTAGAGGCCTCGAATTCACCCTGAGCAGAAATGATTTTCGCACGCTTTTCACGTTCAGCTTCAGCTTGCTTTGCCATTGCTCTTTGCATTTCAACCGGAAGGTCGATGGCCTTAACTTCAACGTTTGTTACTTTAATACCCCATGGCTCTGTTAATTCGTCCAGAATGCCCTGAAGCTTAGAGTTGATTGCATCACGGTGAGCAAGAATCTCATCCAGCTCATACTGACCTACAACTGAGCGGAGAGTTGTTTGAGAGATTTGAGCAGTCGCGTGGTAATAATTCTCTACAGAGATAATAGCGCGTTCTGGATTACTGACCTTGAAGTAAACGACGGCATTCACTTTAAGAGTCACGTTATCTTTTGAGATGATGTCCTGAGAAGGGACATCCATCGTCACAAGACGAAGATCAACTTTGATCATTTTTTCAAGACCTGGGATCAGGATGATAAGTCCCGGACCACGAACTCCTGAAAATTTACCCAGACGGAAAATAACACCTCTTTCATATTCATTAAGAATTTTGAAAGCGCTAAACAGAATAAGTCCAGCGAAGACAATAAAAGGCAAGAACGTTAGAGACATGGAAGCTCCTTATGAGTGAGATGTCTTTTTAATTTTTATGAGTAATTGTTTTGAATCAACTGAAACTACTTCAACTTGATCACCAATTTCAAAATTTTCCTGGGCCTCGGCCCTCCAGATTTCTCCCAACACTTTTACCTGGTATTGATCACCAGAGAGTCGAGTGAGAACTGATCCCTTTGCTCCAGTGGGTAGAAAGAAGTCGCCAGGGCTTTTTTGTTTTTTCTTATCATTCCAAAGATACCAGACCATGAGGCCGATTGCGAATACAACTCCGGCGAGGGTAGAGAAAAGCACTGGATATTGAACTGAGATATAACCTGCATCGCCATGGAACAAAAAGAGAGAACCAACTACGAATGCCGCAAGACCTGCGACAGAAAGTAAACCATAGCTGGTAATAAAAACCTCCAATACTAAGAGACCAATTCCTAGAACGATCAGACCCATTGATCCCCAATCAAGTGGCAGTACTTGGAAAGCAATCGCGGCGAGAATAATGAAGGCCACGCCAAAAGAGCCGGCCACATATCCACCAGGAGCTTGTAGTTCAAAATAAATCAGTGCTACACCGATTAGGAATAGAAAGTAAGCAGTAGAAGGATTTGCTAGAACTTCCAGAAGCTTTTGACCCATGGTCGCTTCATATTCTTTAAATTGAAGATTATTACTTAGCCTTAGGGTCTTAATATCGCCATCAAGAGAAAGAGTTTTCCCATTGAGGTATGTGATAAGATCTTGCTCGTTTGAAATCACACCATTAATGATCCCAAGTTTAATGGCCTCAGCGTCGGTGTAAGACTCCGCGCCAGTAATCATTTTTTCAAATGGCAGGGAAGGGCGTCCGCGAGAAGTGCTAAGTGAACGCACAAGAGCGGTCAAATCATTCAGGGCCTTTTTACGCCCATCACCTTCTTTAATATCTTCACCAAGTCCAACTGGAGTCGCGGCGCCGATGTTTGAACCAGGAGACATGAAAAGAAAATGTGAGGCAGAGGCAATGATCGCTCCAGCACTTGAAGCTGATGCACCCTCCGGAGTGATCCAGACCACTACCGGTCTTTTCTCACGGCCAAACATGGTGATGATGTCTTTCGTCGTCGTGACGAGGCCCCCTGGGGTGTTCATTTTGAGCACAATCAGTGAGGTCTTAGGCAAAGCTTTGAAATGTTGGTTCAGATAATCGTAGGACGCAGGAGTAATGGCAGAATTTATGCTTAACAGACTGATCTCGTTCACCACATAGTCTGAACAAAGCCCCGTTAAAGGCAAAACTCCCAAGACAAAAACCAAAAACTGCAGTATTATTCTCTGTCTCATATACATCCTAGGTTAATGAAAACCAGACATACGTACAAGTTAAAAGGGTCGCCTATGGCAACGCAAAAAATGAAATTTTATATCGCAACCATTCTTAATCCTCAAAATGATAGAGAATGTGACTTCTACACCAATGGTCTTCTTGCTGTTGAAGGCACAAAGATCAAAGACATCCTTCCTTTAGAGAAAGGTGTTAAGAAGTACGGCGCAAAGATGAATAAGCGTAATACGACTGATTTTGGTCAGGCCGTGATTATGCCAGGATTCTTTGATATGCACTTTCACTGGGTGCAGGACGATGTAAGAGAAATGCCAAAAGACTCTCTTCTTGAGTGGCTTGAGAAATATACATTTCCAACTGAGATGAAATTTGCTGATAAGGCCTATGCTAAGAAACGTGCTGAACAGTTTTTCCAGAAACTTGTTCGTCACGGAACACTTGGTGGTGCATGTTACAGCTCTATTCACGAGCACGCTGTCGATGCGGCAATGAAAAAGTCGAAGGGACATTTCGTGATTGGTAACGTGATCATGAATATGAATTCACCTGAAGCACTTACTCAATCAGAGGAATCATCTCTTAAACTAACCCAAAAACTTATTAAGAAGTTTGGTAAAAAACATTGCTTCACTCCGCGTTTTGCCATCACGACGACTCCAAAAGTGATGAAAGAGGGAAGTAAGATGGCAGATAAGGCAAAGTGCTTTAAGCAAACTCACTTATCTGAAACTCCGGCCGAGATTGATTTCGTTCTTTCGATTTACCGCAATCTTCCGGGCTTTGAGAAAGTGAAGACCTATACTGAAATCTACGAGAAGACCGGGATGCTAGGTGAGAGATCACTTATGGGTCATGGTATTCACCTTTCTACCAAAGAACTTCAAACCCTAAGTAAAACGAAAACCAGTGTTGTTCACTGTCCGACTTCAAATGCTCCAATCGAAGAGAAAGGTCTTGGTTCAGGACTTTTCAACTTCAAGCAAGTTGAAAAGAGCAAAGTAAGATGGGCACTTGGTTCTGATATTGGTGGTGGACCATTTCTTTCAATGTTTGATGTGATGAGAAGCTTTGTTGATCAACATAAGAAGAAAGAGGCCACATATGTGAAGGCCCTTTATCGCTCAACTCTAGCAGGCGCTGAAATTCTGGGCCGTGGAAAAACTTCCGGTAACCTTAATAAAGGTAAAGAAGCTAGCTTCATCGTTGTACCTCTTCCAAAAGATAGTCAACCTAAAGCGGCCGAAGCACTTTTAAGTGACCTCATAACTCCACACCGTAAAAACCGTCATGATTATGAGGGCTTGGTGAAGGATGTTTACTTTTGTGGGAAGGCCCTTATCTAAACAGCCTCTTAAAGTGGCCAAATCGAGATAACACCTCAAAAAATCGACTCATAAGGTAGTCGGAATAAGTTACTGACTTCAGGGAAAACGGCGGATCTTATAGTCTCCTGACTCAGGATCGGTACATAATTCGACTACCTAAAAAAATTGAGAGAAGAATGAATTCCCCTCGCATTCTGTACATTGATGATGAAATTGATCTTCTGGATCTTGCCTCCACTTTCTTTGAAGATGAAAACCTTCCCATCGAAACTTGCTCAGATTTTCAAGATGCTTTGGCGCTCATTCGTGCCAACAAGTATGACTTGATTATTTCAGATGCGAAGATGCCTTCAGGCAGTGGGCCCGAGTTATTTCGAATTGTAAGGGCCGAAGGTCTTTATTCTGGTCGCATAGTTTTAGTGACCGGGAACATCGAAGACTTCGGCTCGGAAAAGAGTCGAACAGATTTTGATTTAGTCATTTATAAACCAATTCGTTTTCAAGAACTGGTGACAAAAGTTAAAGAGATGTTATCAATTTAATTCCAGCACAATAGGACAGTGATCTGAACCCATCACATCTGGTTTGATGTATGCATCTTTTACTCGTGGAAGAAGTTCTGGAGTGATGAAGAAGTAATCAATTCTCCATCCAACGTTTCTGGCACGAACGCCAGGCATATTGCTCCACCAGGTATATGCTCCAGTCTTCTCTGGATTAAGGTGACGGAAAATATCGATGTATCCTTCTCCAATAAATTTATCCATCCACGCTCTTTCATTAGGAAGGAAGCCGGTGGTTTTCTGATTGGTTTTAGGATTGGCGAGATCAATTTCTCTATGAGCGGTATTGAAATCTCCCGTGATGATGATGGGTTTCTTCTTACGAAGTTCATTCATCTTTGCGAGGATGTCATCACAAAATTCCATCTTGAACGGAACTCTTTTGTGATCACGTTGTCCATTTGGAAAGTAACAATTCAGGAGATAAAAATCTTGAAATTCGTGAATGAGAACACGGCCTTCGGAATCAAAGCAATGTTTTTCGATATTTTTCGTGTCAAGGATTTTCTCTCGAGAAAATGTGGCCACACCAGAGTAACCTTTCTTTTCGGCTGAACTATGAGAAATCTCATGTTCCTTCATTTCTCGAATTTCAAGAGGAAATTGTTCATAATTTGCCTTTGTCTCTTGTAGGCATAGGATATCTGGTGATTCCTTAGTGAACCATTCAAGAAATCCCTTATTATACACAGAGCGTATACCGTTAACATTCCACGAAATCAGCTTCATAAAAAAATTTTTCCCAGTTATTTTAAAATTAGTTGGTCGATAAGATAGATAATAATTTTTTTGTGAATGGTGAATGACATTCTAGAAAAAATGAATATTATTTTGAATCTCGCCCCAACCTAGATGGAGAACACATGCGTTGCTTTAAGAACATTGCTCAGCTTATTCGTACAAAAAGAATGAATCATCCAAAAGGTTACTCACAGTCTGAGCTTTCTCACTTACTTGGTTATAAGAACGGTCAATTTATTTCAAACGTAGAGCGTGCTCTTTGTAATATCCCTCTGAAAATGCTTCGCAAAGTATCTGAAGTTCTGGATATCCCTGCTGAAGAATTGAAAGCTGCTATTCTTAAAGATCAAGAAGAGACTCTGAACAATTACCTTTATAACATCAAGCCTGCTAAGAAAGAAAAAGCTGAAGTACAAACAACAGCTCATGTTGCAACTTACGGTGCAACAGGTACTGACGGAATTTAATCGTTAAATTTATTAAACAGTTTTAAATAGAAAGGTCAGGCGATGCCTGACCTTTTATTTTTTAGGCTAGACCTTTCAGTTTTAGATAGTCTTCGTAAGTTCCCTCAGATTCTTCCGTGTCTTCTTTATATTCCTCGAAAGCTTCTCTTTGAGAGTCCTTGAAATGCGGATCTTCATTTTCATCTGGTTGGAAATCAGCTTTGGCGATTTCTTCCGGATTCCAATTACGATTATTAGAGTAGGTTAGATCAAGCTTGTAGCGCTCTGTTTTACGCTTTTCCAGCGCTTCACGCTGCCAAGGCTCTAAATTGGCCTCGAAACGACGAAGATGCTCAATACTGTCGAAGAAATTCTTCTCAAGCTTATAGAGTTGGCGCTCATCAACACGATTGAAGTACTCATAGTACTTTCTACGAGTAATTAAATGTTGCTCCAAAAGATTATCGTACTTAACCAGTACCTGATTCGTTGTGAGGACGCGGCCACTGCCCCGACGGTTACGGCCGGACGTTCTAGGACCCGGCTGAGGGCCTCTATTGCGGTTTTCCGGGCGTGGTCCCTGCTGAGACTGCGACCCCTGCCTTGGAGCAGGATTACGGTTGCCAGCGTTTTGAGGACGATTGGCATTGTTTTCCGGGCGAGGACCGCTTGGCTGGCGATTCTGGCCTTCTTGAGGGCCTTGTTGACCTTGGCCACCGCCTCCACCGCTTCTATTGCCACGATAACGACGTCTACGGTTATTACCGCCGCCGCCTCCGCCACCTTGTCCAGGATTAGGATTATTTGAATTATTCCGTGATTCACTCACTGGTCACACCTTGGATGAAAACTTTTTTAGTCTTAATACTATGCTTCAAGCCAAGATTTTGTCTAGGCGAGACGAATAAAACGTGATTCGAGGGGTAGTTTGGCATATAATACTCTCAATTATTTAACTCATATTGAGTGGAGGTTTTTGTGGCCAAGAGAAGAGTAAAAGTTGCTGTCACTGGTGCTGCCGGACAGATTGGATATGCGATCCTTTTCAGAATCGCTTCAGGACAAATGCTAGGACCTGAGACTGAAGTTGAGCTTCAGCTTCTTGAGCTTGAACAGGCACTTCCTGCCCTTAAAGGTGTGGCGATGGAGCTTGAAGACTGTGCTTTCCCACTTCTAAAAAATATCGTTCTAACTTCTGACCTGAATACTGCTTTCAAAGATGCTAACTATGTTGTTTGCGTAGGTTCAGTACCTCGTAAAGAAGGTATGGAGCGTTCAGATCTTCTTAAAATCAACGGTGGTATCTTCACAGCTCAAGGTAAAGCTGTTGAGAAGTCAGCTGCCTCAGACGTAAAAGTATTTGTTGTAGGTAACCCTTGTAATACAAATGCTCTTATCGCCATGAACGCTGCTAAAGGCATTCCATCAGATCGTTTCTTCGCCATGACAACTCTTGATGAGAACCGTGCGAAGGCGCAACTTGCTCTTAAAGCAGGTGTAGATGTTTCATCTGTTAAGAACATGACTATCTGGGGTAACCACTCTGCAACTCAATACCCTGATTTCTACAATGCTCTTATCAACGGTAAACCAGTTACTGATATCATCACAGACACTGAATGGTTAAAAGGTGATTTCATTAAGACGGTTCAACAGCGTGGAGCTGCGATCATTAAAGCTCGCGGTCTTTCTTCAGCTGCTTCAGCTGCAAACGCTGCGATCGATGGTATCTACAATCTTGTTCACGAAACTCCAGCTGGTCAGACATATTCAATGTGTCTTGCTTCTAACGGAGAATACGGTGTTGATAAGGGACTTATCTTCTCTTTCCCTTGCCGTACAGAAGGTGGAAAAATCAAAATCATCGAAGGTATTAAGCACAATGAATTCGGTCAAGAAAAGTTCAAACTTACTCTTGATGAACTTCGTGGCGAGCGTGATGCTGTAAAATCTTTAGGTCTTATCTAAGCTACCAAAATCAGGGGCCCGGAGTGTAACGCTTCGGGCCCTTTTTTCTTGTCATATCCCCCCAATTCCCTATAAAGGGCTCTACGTTTTTTTTTAATGTGTGAGGGCCTTGCCATGAATAACATGCAGGAAACAATCAAGCTTTCCGGGTTTAATAATTTAACGAAGATCTTGTCGTTTAATTTTTACGACTTCTGCATCGCTATGAATGAACAGCAGAAGCAAGACTACATCAATTACATTCATACTAAATACAGTGCTAAGAACATTGGTCTTATTGCTCGTAAAGTGTGTGAAATTATCGAAGCTAACATTCTTTCTGAAACTGTTCAGGATTATGAACCAGTTGGTGCTTCGACAATGACGTTGATGTCAGATATCAAGGGTGGTGGTAACTGGGAAGTTGGTCCGCAAGGACAGGCCGCAGTTAAAATGCACTTGGATAAATCTCACATCACAACTCACACTTATCCTGATGCTTCAGATCCTGAAGGTATTTGTACTTTCCGTCTGGATCTTGATGTTGCGACTTGTGGAGAGATCATTCCACTTAGAGCTTTGAACTATATGTTTGAAGTTTTTGAGTGTGACGTGGTTTACATCGACTACGTTGTTCGTGGATACACTCGTCTTGAAAACGGTAAGAAAATCTACAACGATCACTACTTCAACTCGATTCAGGACTTCATTAAGCCTGAGACGCTTGAGCTTTATAAATATCGCCAGGACCTTAACCTAGCGAACGATAATATCTGGCAGACTAAGCTTATGATTAAGCCAATGGGCCCGGAGAACTATCTTCTAGATCCAAACGATCGTAATCACCCTGATATCGATCACAAGATGGCACTTCTCAAAGACGAAATGAAAGAAGTGTTCCACCTGAACTAATTTCAAAAACTATTTGTTAAATGACAGCCTTTCACGATGACTCGATCATCTGGAAGGTTGTTTTTTATTTCCTGAATCTTTGTCCAGTGAACCTGAGGGGAGAAGTGATGCTCCTGATGGTAGCCGTTGTTGAACCAAATCCAATTATAGAATGAATTGTAGCAGCTGACTGAGTCGCGTTTGCGGTCATAGGGGTCGGCGTGATGATGCTCGCAGTGGTTTTCCCAGAGAGCAAACACCTGACCCAGGAAAATACTCGGAACGATGTAGGTGAGAAAGAGTTTCCAATCGAGCACGAGAAGAACTCCTAAGAACGACAGCATGAAAAGCAATTCAGCGAAAACGAGTTTTGATTTCTTGGCCGCTTCTGTAATAAGTCCAGGAACGTCAGTTCTAAAAACTCCGAGTACAGAGTATGCGATGATATTTTCATCCTTACCGTTCTTTCCATGACGACGAGTTGAAGAATCATCTTTATCTGGTTGGTTGTTATAGCGGTGATGTTGCAAATGATGAAGTCGGTAAGCAGATTGTGGGATACCAATTCCAACTGAATTGAATATCGAGAACATCTGATTTAGAAAATTACTTTTGAAAAACGGAAGATGAATAAAGTTATGCGAGACACACTGATAATTCGTTCCCACCAGAAAGACATTGATGAGAACCAAGATCATGAGCACACCCAGACTAAGCGGAGTTACAAAGGGCAACGCTAAGAGGGCAAACTGAAGCATGGCCAGGATCACTAACAAGATGTCTTTGTGAGAATGTTTAAGCATACGAATATTGTATGCGAATTCAAATTTTAAGAAAGAGTGGCAGTAATACCAATATTCCGAGGAGAAAGCTCTTCTTCAAAAAACTCCTGAACCTGGACCTGATAGCCCTGTTCCTCCAAGAAAATCGCCCTATCTAGCTGGAGATACAATTCCATAACTCGTCCGAAGGCATTACGGATCATCCCTGTTGCCAGCATACGGTCGATTAAAAGTTTTAAATCCGGGTGGGAGAAGAAGGCATTTAATTCCTCTTCCGTATGTCGAGGTTCAAGGTTAATTCGCTTAAACTGCTCAAGTGCATAATGACCAAAACTCTTGTCGTAGAGCTTGGGTGACGAGTTCCCAAGAGTCACCAGTTCTTTGATGTCGTAATGATCATGAAGAAGGATATGAATGGCGTAGCGGAAATACTTCACCTTCTGTTTCAGATCGAAATCTTTCTCATCCATTTTACGATGAGCGCGACAAGCAAGAGTCAAAGCAAACTTATGCATATCCAGTCGATCAGGAAACCCTTGCGCGAAGGTCGAAATATTCTGCAAATCAGTCTTGTCCAACGTGTGATAGCAGCAACCAAAGTTCACCAAGGCGGGAACTTTTTTAGAACTACTGACCTTGATGATATCGAGGGCCAGGCGACCACATGTATGAAGTCCAATAGGCATGACGTTTTGTTTTAGAATTTCAACAAACTCACCCTCATCACTGACTTTCACATTCTTGTACTGCACTTTATTGGCAGGATCTTTGGCGTTTTTCGTGTGAATCTCTGTTCCGGTTTTTTGGAGTTCAGGATTCATATCCAGAGAAGTGACTTTCAGTTTGTATTGGTTATTAAGCGTCTGAGCGAGATAACCAATGCCTCCACCGATATCCACCACCTGATCGATCTTATGGGCGTGATACAAATGATTTAAGTGCGGGGCGAGACGGCGGATTTCATGCTGCTTTTTAGGGATCATGAATAACCAGGTCCAAGGCTCTTCTGGCATCTTTTCGTAGTCAGGGACTTGAGGAAGTTTAGAGAGTTCCTCAATTCGTTGATAAAACTCAATCAGAGAAGGGTTTTCGATATAGTCAAAAACGTCCTTCTTTTCCAGTCGGATCACGTCTTCTTTGTTCTGGAACCGGCGTAAATCCTCGACCCATTCCATAGGGTAACCTTCCAATGGATTTGGATACATCAGCATGATTTCGTTTTGCCATATTCTTTGATATGGTTTTAAAAAATCCAAAATCTCTTGGAAGCGTTCTCGGTGATTCATTTCGAAAGGGTATATCACAGCTTATGAACAAGATAAATAAAGTGGCCATCTACGGGATGGGAAAATCCGGTAAGGCCGCCCTTAAACTCGCTAAAAAATACAAGCAAGACTTCTATGCCGTGAATAAGGGTCCAGTACAGACCTGGTGGGAGGCCGAGCAATTAGCTGATATCTGTGGAACCTGTGCCTGTGCCTCGGAAGAGGACTTCGCTCAGCATTTTCATAAAATG
Organism: Peredibacter starrii; assembly: GCF_034259205.1. Classification (GTDB taxonomy): domain Bacteria; phylum Bdellovibrionota; class Bacteriovoracia; order Bacteriovoracales; family Bacteriovoracaceae; genus Peredibacter; species Peredibacter starrii. Next base: position 1,316,227 of record NZ_CP139487.1, read on the forward strand.
GACGAAATCGTTATTTCTCCTGGAATACCAACCACTCATCCGGCCTTGAAAAAGGCGGTAGAGAAGGGTGTGCCTATCATTTCTGAGATTGAATACGCTTACCGCAGGACCAAGGACATTCCGGTGATTGCGATCACGGGAACAAACGGCAAGACCACGACAACCACCATGATTGCTGAGGCCCTTAAAATGGCAGGCAAGAGTGTTTTCTGCGGCGGTAATATTGGAATCCCTTATTGTGATCTCGCTATCTCGGGTGAGAAAGTTGATTATGCTGTGATTGAAGTATCTAGCTTTCAGCTCGAGACGATTAAAGAATTTCATCCAAAGATTGGTTTGATCTTAAACGTCTTCCCGAATCATTCTGAGCGCTATGATGCTGTTCATGACTATGCGACAGCGAAGTTTAATATGCTGAAGAACATGACTGGCGAAGATCATCTGATTCTGGGAACTGAGAACCCATACTTGGATGATATTAAAGATCATCCAGCGAAGCGCACATATTTTACAAAGGGAAATCTTCCTACTGAATTTAAGTCAATGTTTGATTTCTCAAAGGCACGCGCTCGAGGGGAGCATAATGAAGCGAACTTCTTCGCGGCCTATGAAGTTCTTCGCCTTCTAAAGATTCCAAATCTTAAAGAGCTGTTCCAACAATTCATCAATGAATTTCCTGGTGTTGCTCACCGTCTGGAATTCGTTCTTTCAAGAGACGGGCTGACTCTTTATAACGATGCTAAGTCGACCAACTCTCTGGCCACGACAACTGCCATCAATGCCTTCAAAGATTCAACTGAGCCGTTGTATCTCATCCTGGGTGGCAAGCTTCGTAATGAAAGTGACAAGCTTCTGCCTGATCTTCTTCCATTTAAGGGCAAAATCGCCAAGATCTTCACAATTGGTGACGTCACTGAGCGCTTGTACCAGGAATTAGGAAATGATTTTGAAGTTGAGAAAGCAGGGGACTTGAAAACAGTGTTTGAGAAAGCAAAGGGCCTCAAAGGCAATCTGGTTTTTTCACCTGCATTTCCTTCGTTTGATCAATTTAAAAACTATGTGGATCGTGGAGAGAAGTTCAAGGCCTGGGCGAAAGAAGCTTTCTAGTGGCGATTCATGTGATCGTTGTAGCTTTGATCGATTGAGGCCGGAGATCTTTCGTTAACATGTTCAGGTGCTTTCTCTGCCATTGCAGTTTCAAATGAAATTTTGGCGATGAAGAACACCATCAAAACCATTACGATCGAACCTAATTTAACGCCCATATATGCCCCAAATAACAAGCTAAGTTATTGTCTCTTAGGGCCATATCGGCATATTAAACGAAAACCTTAGAATTTTTAGGCAAAGATTATTGAGATTTTACTGCCAAGTTTCCGAGGCGCTCTAAAACCTGATGAACATCGGCCTTATTTTGATAGAGACCGAAGCCAAATCTCAAGCGTTTCCCCCGACGATCTATAAGCACACTGACTTTCTTTAAGGCCTCTTGAATGCCCTCAGCTTCTTCCAGGGTTGCTGCTTCAAAGGTCAAAAAGTGCCCGTGCCAGCCAAGATTTAAGTCAAAAAGCGGGGTCAGATTATGGCCCGCTATAAAGCTCTTTGGGATGCCTTTTAAGAATTCCTGCTGAAGTTCCCGAACGTAAGTGTGAATCGCTTCTACGCTTAATCCTTCACTCTCAAAGAGGTCCCAGGCAGCGTTGAAACGGTAAAGACCAGAAGGGTCTTGAGTAGCACCCATGAACGCCATTCCATCATCCGAGTAACCTACTTGGGCACCGGCAGGTTTAGTCAGATGGGCATACTCTGCGAACCATCCGGTGTAGGCCGGACGCCAATGACCTTTTGGAACCACCATGAAGCCCACACCTTCGCCCCCCTGGCCGTATTTATAACCGCCACCGAGGTAGAAGATTTTGCCTTCAAGTTTTGAGAGATTAGTCGGGATCGCTGCAAACCCATGGTAGCCATCGACCACCATAATTGTTTGTGCTTCTACCGCCTCAGAAATTTCCTGAAGCTCATCATCAGTGAAGGCCACACCAGAATCAAAGAAGACCTGGCTTAAAAAGAACACGTCGGGTTTTTTAGCGAGCTCTTTTTTGAGATCGTTAATGACCCCACGGCGGTCTCTCATGAAATTTTCTGATGAAACTATGCTGACATTGATTTCAGGAATTTCAGACAGACGAAGAATTTGTCTTCTCCATGAGTGAAATTCATTACTCGTAGTTAGAATTGAAAGTCCCGGTCTTCCTATGAAAAGAGAAAGAAGACGAGTCGAGAGTTCATGAGTATTAGGGGCAAAAACAATTTGATTGGGATCTTTAAGTTTCAAAATATCGGCGATGTGTTTTTGTGCCTTAGGTATCACTTCGCCGAAGATCTTGTTCCATTTTTCATCACTTGCCAGAGCAGTGTCGTCCCAATAGCGAAGTTGCGCTTCTCTGGTGACGTCTGGCCAGAAGTGATGTGAGTGGGCCGCGAAGTGAAGTTTCCCTTCGTGACCATTTAAAAACCTTGTGTAGTATCGCTTATGGTCTGAATGAGTCATATACGATGTCCAATTGGTCCTTAATGTTTTGTGGAAGTGCCGGAATCATAGATTTCGGAATGAGGAAGGTCGCGAGATTGAAAAAATCAATGAAGGCGCGATTTCTCTCAGTCGTTGATCTCAGGTATTCGTGACCGGAAGATCCACCAGTTCCAATTTTTGTTCCAAGAATTCTTTGAACCATAATGGCGTGACGATAACGCCAGGTCGTAAATTTTTCATCCACTTCAACCAGTGCATTTAGAATTCTGAATGGCATTTGAAGAGCAGGGTAATCACGATAAAGATAAATGAATACCGCCGACAACATCGCCTTCTGAGAAAGGCGAACTTTGCCTTCACCTTGCCAAGCTGAATACAGTCTTGAATCAAGAAGGGTATTGAAAGTATTTTGAGTCATGTCCAAATTCTTAAGTTCCATCGTGCGAGTGCGATCATCCAGAACTGGGTTATTTGAGATGATCTCACGATCTTGCTTCAGCATCTTATCAACGGCGTGAGAGTATTCGCCCCAGAAATCAAAATCTTCGAACTGGCTGAATGGCATTCTTTCAAGCCACGCCTCAAGAAGTTCAAAAATACTGATTCGTGCTTCTTCAGCTTCCAGAAGTTTTTTATCCTCAGCTTTCAAGCGAGAGTTGAAGAATTGTTTTTCAACTTCCATGCGATGCTGGGCCTTGATACCAAGAATCGCCTCGATCAATTTGAATTGAATACTCTGGAATCCAGAGGCAGGAACCAGAAAATCTCTGAATTCCATGAAGTCGAGAGATGTCATCGTTTCCATCACCTGAATCTGATCAATCAGGAGTTGCTGAATCGTTGTCACTCGTTCAATGCGAGCGATAATGACCGACAGATCCGTAGATGGAACAAACGGCTGCTGCATGATTTCTCGAACTGAATTTAGTTCGTGAAGAATCTGTTTGAACCACAGCTCATAGGCCTGGTGAATGATGATAAATAGGGTCTCGTCATGGGCGGTTTTGCCGTATTTAGTACTCTCTGGGGCCTGAGCGTTCAGGATTTTAGGGAGTTGCAGGTAGTCACCGTAATAAACTGGAGTCTGGATTTTCATTTAAGCCTTCCCAAGGATGTCGGAGGGGAGTAATTTATTTAAACGAGGATATTCTATGAAAAAAGCTTTCGATCTATCAAATCAAACCATTAAATCTAATATTCAAAAACTCAGAAAAGTTATGACGGACCGTGGCCTGGATGGCATGTACATCTCAAGCTTTGACCCTTTTCTGAATGAATACGTTCCTCTTCAGGACAATCACCGCTTTTATATCACGGGCTTCACTGGCTCGATGGCAGAAGTACTGGTTCCGGCCAATGGCCGTGTCAGACTTTATGTGGATGGTCGCTACCATGAGCAAGCGGACCTGGAAGTAGATGCGACGGAAGTTGAAGTCATGAAGACGGGCCCTGATTCTTCAACGACTCAGGACCTGGCAAACGATGTGAAGAAACTAGGAATTAAGAAACTTGGTTACGAAGCTGATCGTACGGCTCTTGGATATTTGAAGAAACTTTCTGAAGTGGCCTCAGAAACAGTTGCCCTTGAAGGTGGAGAACTTGCCAAAGAAATTCCTTTTGAAGCTCTTCCAGCGTTAAAGGAAGTGCAACTGGTTCCTCGCGAATGGCGCGGACGTGATACCTTAGAAAAAACTCGTTCAATTTTCTCGAATGAGAAAGAAGCGATGTTCTTAACGGCCCTTGATTCAATTGCCTGGATCACAAACTGCCGCGGTTATCACCTTCCGTTTCTTTCAAGCTTCTACGCCAAAGCACTTGTGACGAAAGAAAAGGTTTATGTGTTTGTTACACCGGAAACTCCGGTTTCAGATAAGGCGAAGAAGGAATCAGGTTTAGAGTTCATTGCTCTTCCGTTTAATAATCTTCCTCGAGAACTTGATCGTCTTCAAAACACACTTCACTTAAATGAAGTGCAGTATATGCCAAGCATGCTGAACTCAGCTGACTTTGCGATGCTCGTGAAGGTTTTCGGAACTGATCGCCTGAAAGAAAAGGCCGATGGCCTTTATGGTTATCAGTCAATCAAAGAGCCGGTTGAAATTCAACAGATGGACGCTTCATTCAGAAAAGCTGATAAGGCGATCTTTAATACTATCAAGTGGGTCAAAGATTCGATCAAAGCTGGAAAACGCATTACTGAGCTTGATCTCTATAACGAGACAACGAAGAAATACAAAGAGCAGGGTGCTCACGACCAGAGCTTCAATACTATCGCAGGTGTTGGACCAAACGGGTCCATCGTTCACTACGGTGATCCATCTGATGAAGTGGTGATTAAAGATACGGACATGATCCTTCTTGATTCTGGCGGATATTTTGATGGTGGTTGGGCAACTGATACCACGCGAACTTTCTTCGGTGATTCATCGAAGAAGGCCGATCCTAAGATGATTGAGATCTATACGCTTGTTCTGAAAGGTACTCTGGCCGTTCAATCAGCAGTTTTTCCTGAAGGCACAAAAGGTAACGTCCTGGATGGTCTAGCAAGAAACGCCATGAGAAAGTACGGCTATGATTACAGTCACGGAACTGGTCACGGTGTTGGTGTTCACGTGCACGAACCAGGTGTGAGAATTTCGACAATTTCAAATGTTCCCATGAAAGCGGGACAAGTGGTTTCAATTGAACCAGGAATTTATATCCCTGGCTTCGGTGGTGTTCGTCTTGAGAACATTGCCTGGGTCGAAAAGCATCCGAAGTATCCCAAGATGCTTCGTTTTGTTCCATTCGTTTATATCGGATTTGATCCGGCCTTGATCGACATGAATCTTCTTAATTCAGAAGAGAAAGTGCTTCTCGAAGAGTATGAGGCAGAATGTACGAAGCGTGGAACGAGCCTAAGAACGCTTAAGTAATCTCATCATTTCAGCAATTAAAATCATGACTGCCAAAGTGATCCCCATTTGAACAAATGGAGGATTGCTTGGTGGTTCATCATCTTTCCCACCTACATTTTGAATCGTGCCACAGCTTCCAAGTAGTCCACCTGAAAGTCCAAAGGCATCCACGTGCATTGGATAAAGATACGTTACGCCGTCCACATCATCTTGCCCGAGATTCGTTCGAAGACTGACTGTTCTGTAGTACATCAGTGCTGCTGAATCTTTTGAATGACCTAATCCAATAGCGTGGCCAATTTCATGAGCAATTACAGAAACTTTATCGGAATGAGAAAGAGCGGCAAAAGTCGGAGCAAAGTCATTAATGAGAATGACTGCACCCACGATTTTCTTTCCACTGAACTTATTGGGAATCGTAACCGCAAGAACGTTGTTAGAACCAAAGTTAAGGGGATTGCTGTTGCAAGCGATGATGATGTCTGTCACTGGTGGAATCAATCCATCCGGATCGGCATTACCGTCATCGATACAGTCCTGATCAGTCGGAGAGCAAAGACGTCCTTGATTGATATTATTAATCGCCTCTGAGGCTCCGGAAGCATCGAGTACAAGCGCCGAAGTCGGAACCTGGTTCCAGAATTTATCCACCGCCGGTTTAATCATGTCTTCCAGCTCGGAAGGTGTCACTCCAGCATTGGCCGGATTACAGATGGTGTTGCCCGCAATTCTCACCTTAACGTTATTATCTTTGAATGAAGCTCCAAAGTTATTGTTAAGGGTATAAGCGTGAGCAGTTCCAATTGTAAGTATCAAACCAAGGATGAACTTCATAAAACCTACTGATCCCAGTAATAGGAAATAAAGAGTGTATATGAAACCTGACGTCTTTCTTCTTTGAAGATGGCGTATGTGTATGTCTGAAGACGTACTGCCCATTCATCGAATTTCGTCTCTAGACCCAGATCGAAAGTATTGTTCAAACTTGAACGGTTTTCTTCCGGATAATAGAAAGTGGAAGTTGAGTTACCGTTGTTAATCTCTGCCTTACCACCGCGTCCATGTTGGTTGGCCCACATGATACTTGTACCTACGCGAAGTCTTAGCCAATCGAGCGGGTCATAACCAAAATCAGCTCGGAACATGAAAAGGTTTTTAATGATTTTTGAATCATCGATAAAGCGTGGAAGAACCCAGTTAAGCTCTGGTAGAAAACGCCAACCATATCTAACAGGCATTGAAAGACCTGCACCGATGGTTGGGGCCTTGGCATCAAATTTACGCGTTCCGCCCGAAGTGTTGATCTGAATGCTATCGTAAAATTCGGTATGGGTACCAAGATTGAAGAGGATAGACTCAATCTGCTTTTTCTCTTCAACTTTCACGGGTTGAACAGGTCGAGTTTGGCGAGGGTTTGTGGTTTTCTTCGTCCGTCTACCATAAGTAGAAAGATCTTGAGCAGAGGCCGTTAAGCAAAAACAGCCTAATATAGTCCACAAAATTAATCTCTGAGTCATTGGTAAAGACTATCAAAAATCTTAGCGGATCGCTATCATAGAGCGATATATATTTTGGAGCTTCCAACTATGTTCGAAAATTTTAAGGTTCCTTCTGATCTTATTCCTTCCGACCCTCGCTTTGGAGTTGGTCCTTCACTTATTCCCATTGAAGCGGTCGAGAATCTTGCAAAGTCTGGCAGCAAACTTCTGGGCACCAGTCACCGAAAAGATCCGATTAAAAATCTCGTAAAAGAAGTTCAAGACGGTCTTCGTACTTATTTTAAATTACCAGCCGATTATGAAATCGTTCTTGGGAACGGTGGCGCCACTTTCCTTTGGGACATGATGGGCCTTGGATTAGTTGAAAAGTCTTCGCTTCATTATATTTGTGGAGAGTTTTCAGATAAATGGTATCGCTCACATAAGCAGATTCCTTGGATCAAGGCCAAGGAAGTGAAGGTAGAGTTCGGGGAAGGCATCAATCCGAAAGAAGAACCTGGATATGATTTCATCTGCTGTACATTGAATGAAACATCGACGGGTGTTCAGCTTTCAAATATTCCAAAGCTAAAAGATCCAAACACATTGATGGCGGTTGATGCCACATCGGGTGCGGGACAAATTCCAGCGGATTTCACTAATATTGATATTTACTATTTTTCGCCTCAAAAAGTTTTTGCTTCAGATGGCGGCTTCTATGTGGCCATCATGTCACCAAAGGCCATTGCTCGCGCAAAGAAAATTCAGGAAGATAAAACTCGCTACATTCCTGAGGTGATGAAATGGTCAAATGCCATTGAAAACTCACGTGGGCATCAGACTTACAATACACCGGCAATCGCCACGATCTTCCTTTTGAATGAGCAAATCAAACTCATGAATAAGCTGGGCGAGGCGAAGGTCACAGAGCTTGCTAAGAAAAAAGCTGAACTGATGTATGGATGGGCAGAGAAAAAACCTTATCTTTCTCCCTTTGTTAAGAACCCGGAGTTTCGTTCTCAAGCAGTGGTGTGTATCGATGTGGATGAAAAGTACAAAGTTGATGACTTGATTAAAGTTCTTCGCGCTCAAGGTGTGGCGGTTGATATTGATGGTTATCGAAAGCTTGGAAGAAACCAATTTCGAATCGCACTTTTTCATAACGTGAGTTATGAGAATCTGGAAAAGCTCACAAAAATTATTTCGCTCGCCATCGAATCAGAAAAATAACTTTAATTTCGCATCGAGCACTTTCATTCTGAGAGTGCTCGACTTTCAGCGGCTACATTTCTTCTTAAGTTTTACGATTCCTCTCGCAACTGTATTTCGAAGAGTTAAATCACCAGTGTAAAATTCAGTGTTGGTGTCATTCTGTCGCCTTGAGCGATACTTACTTCATTTGTTATAAACGCCGCCGTCTAGTCTTAACCAAGGAAGAATCATGAAAAGACATGCGGTACTCACTTTGGCGTTACTTTCAACTTCGGTTTATGCAGAACGATTTTCAACTAATAATAGTCCCAATGTATTTTCAAAAATCGTTAACACACAAATGATTTACCGCTTCGATAGTCTTCCTTTAAGCGGAAGACTCAATGATGATCGCCTTGGTTGGTCTGAATCATTTTGGCCATCCAATCGTGGAGGCATTGCCTATCGATGGAGTCATCCAAATCCTCAGCCATTCAAATACAGACTCTATACTAAGGAAGAACTTAAAAAAATGAGTGAGAAAGAGATTGGACAACTTTCTCCGGCGGAACTTTATGACATCACTTTGAGTGATTATAATTACACTCTCACAAGGAAGGTTTTAAGTTCATACAGCCCAAAGGATCTTTGGTGGGAAGGAATCTGTCACGGATGGGCGCTGGCCGCGGCCAATTATCCTGAGCCCGCACCTGTGAGAATCCGAAATAAAGATGGGATCGTTACCAACTTTGGGTCTTCCGATGTGAAGGCGCTTCTGGCCATGCACGATGCTTATAATTATCAAGGTACTTACGCACAAATTGGAATGCGTTGTAATGCCAGTGGAAAGGTCCCTGGTGAAGGGGATGATCGTGATGCTAATCCAAATCCTCCAGCGCCTGAACTCGCAAATTCTCCAGATTGTGTTGATGTGAATGCGGGAGCGTTTCACGTTTCACTTACAAACTTGATTGGAATCCATTCCAGAGGATTCGTGGCAGACGTAGATCGCTTTGGTGATGTATGGAATCAGCCAGTGACGAGTTATTCCTCACAAGTTGTGGGTGAAGAAGAGGTGACACCTGATCATCGAACACAGGGGATTGAGAGAAGAATTAAAGTGGCGACAAAATTCACCTACGGTGAAGAGCTTAAGTTTTGGACCGCAGAAGCGGAGGCCGCTGGGTCTCGTAACTTTGTTTCAAAACTTCCAGTGACAAATACTGTTCACCAGGAATTTCGAAGCAAAAATTATGAGTATATTGTTGAGCTTGATTATCGTGGCAATGTCATCGGTGGAGAATGGCTTACTGAAACTCGCCCAGACTTTATGTGGATCATAACGAGAGATAAAAAATTTAATAATTATCCTTATCCTCTGTCGGGACTTAATATGATTTATCAGCCAGTTAAAAGATAAAGAAAGTTTAAAAACTAGTTAAAGAAAATTGAGTAACAGTTAATCTTTAAGGAGAAGGATGATAGGGCATGGCCTTATCATTACTTCTTCTTGGTTTTTGTATGACAATTGGGATTGGAGTTTACTCTGCCTGGGTGACGTACATGAATCTTAGAAATGAAGATTACGAAATTGATTTTGATAAGCTCATGAGTAAGTCCTATCTTGATTTGATACAGGACAAGGAGCGCCTTGCTCGTCTTCTGAAAGTGAAATTATGGAGTCAAACCTTTACTCTCGTTCTGATTTCCTATCTTGCGGGTTCAGTTGTGCTCGCACTTAATTATTCAGATTAATGTTTATTGTTAAGGCCACCCCAAAGGGTGGCCTTTTTATTTAGATACATTCGTCAGCGCAAACATTTCGGCAAAGTCCATATTCACAAACTTCATGACACTTGTAGGCCATGTAACACTCTTCACCTTTTTCAGTTAACTCATCTTTATAAACGACAGCAACAACGGCCAGAACAACAATGGCGAAGATCGCTCCACCAATGAAGGCCGCAGTACCGTTCCAACTGGCGCCACGATTATAAGTTTTTTCAACCACTGATCGGATATGTTCCTGAGCTTCTTTGGCACTCATGGCATTTATTGAAACGAGAGAGTAAGTAGTTTGAATTTCTCTGGCCCATTTTTCGTCTTTGATTTGCGAGATTGTAAAATCGAGAAGCTCTTGATTTGATAGCCCCGCCGCTTGAAGCTTCAAAATCTCATTTGAAAACTTCTCACTTTGAACATTGAAGAAGGCCTGATCTTTCTGGTCCCATTCAACAGATAAAGAATAGTTCAATTCATCAAAGGCGGCCTTCAACCCACTCTGAGTTGCAGCGTTTGCCTGAACTGAGAAAGTAATAAGCACAAGAAATAGAACGAAAACTCGTTTCATAAGTAATGACCTCTTTTTGTGTAGGTGAATAATAATGTGAAAAGTGAAACGAAGGTTACCCTTTGCAATAATTACAAATTAAAATCTGGCCAAAGAGGCCCGGCAAGGCGGGCCTAAACAGTTATTTTTTGAAGATCACACCACAGGCAATCGGTGCACTTGCTTGCGGGGTCATACCGTCCAAAGTTCCAAATGAGTCTGGAAGTTCAGTTGCGGGATTCACACCATGTAAAAGTACCACTCTTCCGGTAAGGTTCAGTTTCTCTCCTGTGCGAGATTTTACATCTGTTTCCAGGGTCTTTAATGAAGCCGCCTCGATATAGGTGTAGCCTCCGCCCAGAGGATAGAAACCAGCTGTGCTGTTAAGATCAGAATCGAGCGGCACTAGAACTTTTCCAACCACGGCATAGGCCTCCTTGATATCAACGTAACTGTCGCCATTGATATCATCGCCCGCGTTTGGACAACGAGTTCCTGCATGAACACTTTGTAAATGAATCACGCGAGCATCATCATCCAGCATGGTTTTAAATGAGACCGTGTCTCCTGCAATATTAATTTCAGCAAAGCCAGATGGAAGAAAGCCAGAGAGGTGGTTATTAAAAGGACGAAGAATCGCACGGTAATTGCCTTGAGCTTGTTGCTCTTTAATTGTGGCAAGTCCATTACTGGATTTCCCGCTGTTGCTTTTGCCGCCGCTTTTTCCGCAGGCGGCAAGTAAAGTTAAAGAGAGAAAAAGGATTGAAGAAATATTTTGTTTCATGTTGCGCTCTATGGTTGTGTGTTAAAACCGAAACGAAGGGCCGCGCGGTACTCACTGTCTGGAGTCGTGGCCTTATAGCGACCTTGCTCCTGTGCCGCTAAATCTCCCGGAACCTTATAGTGCATGCTATCGATCATCAGATAGCAGTTTTCGGTCTGGGGATTCACATCATATTCAGAGAATCTCAGAGTCGGTTTGCAAGGGCGTTTGGTATAAACGTATTGGTCGGTCCATTCTTTAATCGTCATCGGGCGATCGGTATAACGGAAATCCATCACCATATCTTTCACTCCTTCAGGAGTTTGCACGGAATACATTGGGGCCACATGGAACCACCACTTGAATCGAATGCTATCAATGTAAGAAGCGGTGAAGAACACGAATACTTTCTTGGATTTTGTGCCAGAGCGTTTGAATTCTTCATGGGCCCAAACATGAGCACGGTCGGTACATTCAGATACTCGCTTGTAGTTTGAATTCGAACGATTAAAGATGGCGATGGCCTCTTCCATATTCTTAACAATGGTTGCTTCAAAGGGAGGTCTCAAGCCTGGAAGAGGAGCGGGATTCTCATCCTGAATTTGCGACATAGATTTCATGACTGGTTCTTGAAGAACGTCAAATGAAAGGAGAGACGAATCTTCTTCGTCAACCTCAGCACGAATGAGAGAGTTCTTCGCGAGTTTAATCGGCGAGGAATTTAAAAAGGCCACACGGCCATTTTCAAACTTAACAATGTTTCCTTCAATTGCATGAATACGACTCTTGAAAGTTTCCGCGTTTAGGAAGGGCGAAATTCCAAGGGCCAAACTAATCAAAAACAACTTCTTCATTGGGCCTCCGCTAGCGTGAATTGCGGTGGCTTTATAATTTTTTGTCGCTCCATTGCCTACAGAGGTGCAGCGATCTTTACGTCAAATTAAGATTACCCGCGGCTTAAGTACTGGAAAGCGCATAAGCGCCAGAGCGTTATTTGACTAAAGTTGTAGGGCATTAAACCCGATGAGGATCTGTGGAGAATCGTCTATGAAAGCTATATTTTTGATGTCCTTACTGGTCGTCGCTGCATGTGGAGTGAAGAAGTCTTCACCCAATTATGGCAAAACCACTGTCTCGGATCTGGTCGCCGAAAAAGGGCAACCGATTGAAGAAAAGAAGATTCCGGTGACGGAAGGAAAAATTCTTCTTTATGAAGGCAATGAAAAATACCAGGTGAAAGGTGATGTTGTTACTCACGGGTTTAAGGATCCAAAGGGTGATGAGAAAACACTGATCTTCTGGAAACACAAATTCAAAGATTGCGACACCACGATCCGCAAAATCAACCAAACAAAAGGTCACGAGCTTCCGGAATACGAACTGGCATGTCCTTCAGAGGGCGTGAGTGTTGTGTATACCGAAGGCAGTGAGTTCATTTCAAGGGTAGTTGAATATGAAAAAAAATAATTTATTCTACCTTTCATTCATTCTGGTTTTTGCTTCTTGTACGAAGACCAAGACGCCTGAAAGTCTCCTATCTCGATGGGATAAAAATATTCAGCGTGACTCAGTCTTGGAAAGAAAGCTCGCCAGTGGTGGTCAGAACGGCCAGTGCATGAAGGACATTTTTTCAGTCGAGACTTTGAAGGCCGAGATCAGAGAGCTTGAAAAACAATATGCCGGAGCTCAAAGAGTCAATGGTAGTTGGAAGCACCTTGATCTCTCGCAATTGCCGGTACCGCAAGCGAACTTTCTTAAAGAGTTTGGTAGTAAAATTGGTGACGTCGCCAATCCGGACGCCATTGATTACTCTATGTGCGAAGACGTGCCGTGTATTTATAACCAGATCTATGGCAGGCCAAATAGAGTCGCGGGTTATGTTCACTATCTATGGTATTTGAAGTTTGGGCACATGCTTGCGGCCGATAACCACATGCCTGAAGAAGATATGCCTGGCACATCTACTTATTCAACGTATGTGAAGCCGGTTCCTGGAATTTATGAAGGGAAGGCGATACCTTTAGATAAATGGCTTTATAACGATGATGAACTTTACGGTTGGTGGCGACTATCGCATATGTTGAAGTCCCCACATACGACCTTAAATAAGCTCAAAGAAATTCAGCGAATTCCTCGTGGAGAAAAGTTTTCAAAATATCCGGGCTCTTGTGGTCTGGCGAGTTCCATTGGTTGGATTTTTCTGACTGACGGATGTTTGTGGTTTAACCAAGGTAAATCTGATCGTGGCTGGTTCTACACCGCCATCACTCACGAGTTAACTCACCAAGTGGACTTCCAGGAGGGCAGAGGAACGGCCAAGTTTTATCGTTCGCATCGCCCTGACTATATGGCCTTTACAGGCATGACTTTGAATGAATTCGTTGATCCATCGGGTGCCCTTGTCCAAAAATGGGAAATTTCTCCAACGGCAAAATATGTTTCGGCCTATGCCAAAACTAACCCACAGGAGAACTTCGCCGATACCATCGCGCATTTTAGAACGGAAGGAGACAAGTCAAGATCCAGTCTCGCGACAGATCACTTTGATTTCGTTTCCGACAACTACTATCAGAAACGTGCCTTTGATGTGGATGTTCTGATCCAGGGTTGGTTGACCCAATACAATGCTGAGACTGGTAACCAGATATTCAAAGCAGTCGTTGAATGTCACCAAAAACCAGGTAATGTTCGCTCGACTTACTTTAAAAAGTCGGACTTCACCTCGAACGTGGTTCCGAGTGTTTTAAATTGTATCGGGACCCACGCTGAAGAGATCACTGCCAACTTGAAAGCAAAAATTTCAGTCTCTGATCCGGACGGATGTAACACATTCACTGAAAATCCTGGCAGAGTAAAATGGGAACCAAATGTTAAAGAGTATCTCATCAAAGCTTTCGATAAGTATCTTTCGGAAGTTCAAAATGACAAAGAATATCTCGCACGTATTCAGTCGTTCTACAACGAGATCTCAAATAAAGAGATCGCCCGAGAGGCCTTCCTCCAATGTTATGGAGAGTCCAGTGAAGAGGCTTGTTATACGTCAGAGATCAATAAGAGAGCATATGAAAAGGCATCGACTCTAAGAGTTCCTCCGGAAAAGACCCAGGAACTGGCCGACATGTATTCGTCTGCTCACTCATTCGCCAATATTCAGCAAGAAACGATCAAGGCATATCAGGTAATCGTTGCCTCTAACCGTGACATGATTGATCGTGAGGCCAATGATGTTTGGGAAAGTTGTAAGTTGATTAAGCATGACGACGTGGAAACTCCCACTGGTAAGTATTTTCAACCGAAGAATGGTTATCTCGTGAGTTCTTTTTATAACTGTCTGAACTCGCAAATTCCGGAATCGTTTAAGATCGTCACCCGAGGGATAACGGTGGATGGAATGAGTGTGCAGCATCCAAAAGAAGAGGTCATTCTCATTTCCGAGATTAAACCAGTCTTACTCGGAATCATTCAGGGACTTTACGAAAAAGACAGAGATCAGGAATTCAATTCCGCGATTGATTATATGTCCAGAGACAATGGAACGATTCGCACTCGTGTTCTTGCGAACTTTTCTTGGGTAAGAAGTACGAATCAGATCGTGGCCGATTGTAAAAAGATGGCCTATGAACTGATTTCTTTTGAAACGATTTATCATTTAAAGAAAGACCTGTTCTCAAACTTCCTGGATCAGAATGTTTGTCAGAACATTACGAGTACTCCTCAGTATTCTAATTGGGTGAAAACATCTCAGGCCGCCTTCGAGCAAAGAGTGACGCCGGTAATTGATGGAAAGCTTGAACAAGAGGCCCGTACAATGGCGCAGGCCTGTCTGCAAAAGTATCCGATGAGAAATATGCTGGTTAAACTCGTGAATAAATATCTGGGCGAAAAATGTATTAAAGACTCGGATGCATGGGACAAACTAGAATATGATGTTTTGAAAGCAACTGTGAATGATCCAACGGTTAAGAAGAACCAGATTAGCATTGAAACAATCCAGAACCACCTGTCTAGGAAGCGCTATGAACTCCAAGATCAGATGGTTCGTGAATACTTTGGAAAGTAATTAGTCTCTCTTGTATCCGTCCAGGAACGAGGCCTTAAATTCTAAGAAGCGGTCTTCTAAGATCGCTTCACGGGCCCTCACTGCCATCGACTTATAGAATGAGATATTGTGGGCGGTCGCAAGAATCTGCCCCAGGATCTCATTCGAGTCGAAAAGGTGCTTAATGTAAGCACGTGTGAAGTTTGTGTTCACATAGTCTTTTAGATTCGGTTCGATCGGGAAGAAATCACGACGATAGTTTTTGTGTTCGATACGGATCTTTCCACGGTTTGTGAAGAGTGTTCCACCACGAGCAAATTTTGTCGGGATGATACAGTCACTCATATCCACACCGTTTTCCCAGATCATCAGTAGATCTTCCGGCATACCAACGCCCATTACGTAGCGTGGTTTATCTTTTGGCATAAGAGGAGCGGTGTGTTTCACCACTTTTTCCATATGCTCAGGACCTTCACCTACGGATACACCACCAATGGCGTAACCAGGAAGATTACGTTTCGTTACTTCTTCAATACAGATCTTACGGTATTTATCGTAAACACCACCCTGAACGATACCAAATAGCGCCTGTCTTGGATTTGTCCAAGCATCAACACAACGATCGAGCCAACGGTGAGTACGAGCGATTGAGTTCTCTACATATTTTTCTGTGGCCGGATAAGGAATACATTCATCAAAGGCCATCATGATATCTGATCCAAGGTTCTGTTGAACCAGAATCGAAATTTCCGGAGTAAGAAGAACGTTCTCTCCCTTAGCACCTTTGAAGTTTGCACCTTCTTCAGTGATTGAGTTTTTTTGAAGTGAGAAAACCTGGAACCCACCTGAGTCAGTAAGAATCGGACGATCCCAACCCATAAACTTATGAAGACCACCGGCCTTGGCAATTAGCTCTGAGCCCGGAGTTAAGTGTAGGTGATAAGTGTTAGAGAGCATGATCTCGATTGAAAGATCGATCAACTCTTTTGGTTGAAGAGCTTTAATCGCACCGTGAGTTCCCACGGGCATGAAGACCGGCGTGTGAATTCTTCCGTGTGGAGTATCGATGTAACCCGCACGAGCACCGCAATGCTTATCAACGTGTTCTAGAGTGAATTTAAAGTGCTTATTAACTTCTGAACGAACATCCATAAATGAACTTTCCTTTGGGCAAAATTGTTTTCCACATGCCGAGGCATGGGCGTTTCCAGTAAAGGACTTAGAATGGGCCGACACTATCAGATTCTTTTGCCTTTGTTTAGCTTATTCCTTCAAAGGGTAGATCTTACAGACTTGTTCCCCCTAAAATTCACCGTCAAAGTACTGAAAATCTATGATGGGGATACCGTGCTGGTTGGTTATAAACGTCAGAAATTGAAAGTGAGACTTTCTAAATTAGACGCTCCGGAATCCGGGCAGGGAAGCGCCGGGAAATTCTCTAAGACTTGTTTAGAAAAGCTTCTTCCACTCGGAAGCGAAACTCTGCTTTCGATTCATAAGCAGGACATTTATGGAAGACTCTTAGGCGATGTGGGGGACGTGAGTTTAAAGCTTATTCAAGCTGGATGCGTGAGTCTTTATCCGCATGCTGAATTTCAATCGATGCGTGAAAAATATTTTTATCTAAGGGAACTTCAGAAGGCCAAGAATGAGAGGAGAGGACTGTGGGCCCTTGGAGGATTCCAAAGGCCCAAAGATTGGAGAAAAATTAATAAACGAAACGCACACCAACGTTGGCACCGATAAGGTCATTACCAATTGGTTTATTCACCTGACCGTAAATTCGGAAGAATGGAAGGTTGATCTGAGCGCCGGCGAAGCCACGATATAAGAAGCCACTTGCTTTACCGGTAGCATCGATGTTGGCGTCGGGTTGAACTTGAATTGTTGGACTACCGCCGCAAGCTGCACCACCATTACAATTGATGGAAGAAGTTGGAGCATTCAGTGTTCCGCTACCTTTAGCTTGACCCCAAGAATAGTCAGCACCCACGCCCACGTATAAACTTAGAATATAAAGAAGCTGAACATCAGTAGATAATTCAAGCGGAATAGAGTGTGTGGCCACAGCAATATTGGCCTGCGGAGCTCCAGTGATGTTCCCGGTTAGCACTTCACCTGTACTGCTGGTTTCATTCACTGACTCATTGATCTTACTATTAAACGCGATATTGGTTTTGTTGTACTCGTAACCGAAGTGAAATTTCACGCCACCCCAGCCAAGAAGTTTTGAATCATTACCTTTGATCCAATCGTAGCGCAGTCTAAAACCTAATGCCTGCATATCGAGATCGGCATTCGACTCTTTACCTGGATCATCATTGATTTGTTGCTCATGCTTGTAAGACATGAAGTTTAAGTAGAGATTTAAACGGTTAGTATCCATTCCAAGGAATTTCTCTGCATCCATCCAACCCAGGTTCATACCCACAACTACGCCCGGAGCAACACCCACACCGCTCACATCTGAATCGGTGTTTTTATCTTTGGCAAGATCCGCACCGGCACCTACGTTGGCACCAATCAAAAATACTTTCATGCCCGAAGCGTAATCCGAGGCCAAACCTTTACCGGCCATCACCGAAGAATTTGCCATACCTTCCATCAGTCTTTCCGGAGGAGCACTTGGTAGGTCCTTGTTAATTTCATTTTGAACTTTAAGAATTTGCTCGTCCACGAAGCTTCTTAATGTGGGGTCTGCAATCCCACCGTAGTCTGTGACCTTGATCGTGAAGATTTGGGCAGAGGAATCAGAGGCATAAAGTCCTAAAGATAGGGCGGTCAGGGCCAGAAGCAGTTTTTTCATTAAATCCTTCCCGAAACGGGATATGGGTACAGCTTTCATTCTAGGGGGATTTGTCTTTGGCCGGAATTTAGAATTTTTTACCTCTTCCCAAGACAAAGGCCCAGTCCCCGTGATACACCAGCCCAAAACTAGCTATCTATACGAATTGAGGACACTCATGGCCTTCTTAAATGTTGAATTTCACCCGGGACTCGAAGCCTATTTTACAGAACAGGGGCTTAAAACTGCCACTTTGGTTCAAAAAAGAGTTATCCCTGAGATTCTGAATCGGAAATCAGTTATCGTTTTATCGGAAACAGGATCGGGTAAGACCCTTTCTTACGCTCTTCCGATCGCGAGCAAACTTAAACAAAAAGAAGATGAAGGTAGAAAGAACACTCTGAAAGGTGCTCCGTACGCTTTAATCGTGGCCCCAACTCGTGAACTTGCTGTGCAAATTCATGGCGTGTTTAAAGGCATTTCTCACCACTTAAAACTTCGCGTTCGTGACCTTACTGGTGGCGATACTCACGCCAAGATGAAATCTGTGGCGAGCGGCTCATATGAAATTTTGATCGCGACTCCATCGCGTATTAAAAGTGCCATTCAGAAAAAAGAACTTAACTTCAATCAGCTTCAGTATGTGATCTTCGATGAAGCAGATCAATTGTTCGATATGGGTTTCAAACGCGATCTTGATTTCATGATCGAGTACTTTGATATGAACCTTATTCAACTTGGCTTCATCACTGCAACTCTTCCAGTTGAAGTTGAAAACTATATTCAGGAAAAATTTCCTGAAACAAACTTCACAAGAATTGCTTCAGACGTTTCACACGCTCCTCAAAGTAAGATTGAAACGTTCAACGTAAAAGTTACTCCGGCCGAGAAAGACATGGTCGTAAGAATGTTCCTTGAGAAACAAGCTCAAGGGCGTGGAATCATCTTCACAAACCAGAGAAACCAAGCGGAAGATCTTTTCAAATATCTTTCAGAGAAGATGCCGAAGCTTAAAATGAAGCTTCTTCACGGTGATCTTGAAAAGAAAGATCGTGAAGCTGCCATTCGTTCATTCGTAGAAGGCAAACAACAGATTCTAGTGGCAACTGACGTTGCTGCTCGTGGTATCGATATTAAAGATCTGGCATGGGTCCTTAACTACGGTCTTCCGAAAACTGCGATTTACTATCTTCACCGTTGTGGTCGAGTTGGTCGTGGTGGAAAGAGAGGGATCGTTTATAACCTGGTGGCCTACCATGATTCAAAGATGATCTCTCAGATCAATGAAGCGGTCATGAATCAGAAGCACTTAAACCTCGACATCATCCCTGAAGAGAAGATGAAGCAGGAAAAACCAGTGGTGAAGAAGCCGGTTGAAAAAGCACCTGCTACTTTCCGTGGTCAGAAGAAAAACGTTCGTGGTGCTGCTCGTGTACAAAAAACTGAGAAAGAGCTTCGAAATGCTCCTCCAGCAAAAGTACAACGTAACCGCGGTATTAAACGTCGTCGATAAATCTCACAATCTCATTTTTCATTTTCATAGTATCGTCATATCCAAGCTCCACCAGGGGCTTGGTATATGAAGAATCGAACGCGAGATAACTTAAAAGATCCGTCCCTTCATTTCCTGCCACACCAATCCCTTTTAAAAGATAACGTAGCATTTGCGGAAGTTCCTTCACGTGATCGGCCGACATTTTTCCGAGATCGCGAGAGGGCTTGATCATGAGAATAGGAATGGATTTTAACTCTTTATGAGCACCTTCAGCGATGAGCTCGTTAATTCTTCTCATACGCTCTACATCCGCTTCCAGGGCATCCATGAAGATGGCGTTCAACATCACACCGGCAATTTGCCCGATGGTAGGATTTTGAAAAGGCGAAAGCGCCATGTGTTTTACTTGTTCATGAGGGCGAGGATAACGAACGCCAATACCAATAATTTTATCCGCCCCTAAGTGGATCGCAGGAGAGAGTGGAGTTGTCTGACGAATACAACCATCTCCGAAAAAGCTTTGCCCAATTTGTACCGGTGGAAAGAAAAAGGGAATGGCCGCAGACGCCATCAGGTGATCAATCTTAATATCACAACGAAGAGAGAAGCGATCGGAGCGAGACCAGTCGTTGATCTTCTCATGGCCCTGATAAAAGACCACGTTACTTCCGGAATTGTAATTGGTGGTAGAAAGAGAAACACCGTAAAGATGACCTTGCTTCAAGTTCTTAATGATGTCTTCGAAGTTGATCTCACGTTGAGCAAGCTTTCTTAACGGGGCAGTGTCTAAGAGGTGATTGGCCGTACTACCTTTAGGAGTAAGACCTCCTAAAAGTGTTCCCGACATCCACTTAAGACCAAGTTCCGAAATTGTTCTGGTGCGAAGATCGAAGACGTTCTCAGGCTTCACGCGGCCCCATAGGGCGGTGAGATTATGGGTAGCAACATCCCAGTTTTCGGCATTTGCCGCAAGATAGGTGGAGTTAATAGCACCCGCAGAATTTCCAGTGATTACTTCGAAGAGGTTGTGTTTGCGATTGGTAAGCTCATAGATAGCGCGGACCACACCGACCTGATAGGCCGCCCTAGCTCCACCACCCGTCATGACTAGACCGAGTTTCTTATTCATAAGTTTATTATGCACGAGTTCGGAAAAGTTGCTAGGAGCAAGAGGACAAATTTAGAGACACTTTAAGGGCGTCGGGTTAGAATGGGATGAAAATTTTTTTAGAGGTGAATTCATGAGAGTTTTAGTTACTGGGGCCTCGGGTTTTGTAGGTCAAAGAGTTGTTCAAGAGTTACTAAGAAATAAGCACGAAGTTGTTGTGCTAACTCGTAACATTGCTAAATCGGCCTTAAATCTTGGCAGCCACTGTAAGTTCGTTCAATGGGACGCTGTAAGTGTTCCTTCGCAGCAGGCCTTTGAAGGTGTTGAGGCCGTTATCAACCTTATGGGCGAGGGTCTCGCTGATAAACGTTGGGACGACGCTCAGAAACGCCGTATCCATGATTCACGTATTAACGGAACTCATTTATTAATTAAAGCAATCGCTGATATGCCAAAGAAACCAAAAGTTCTCGTTTCTGCTTCAGCGGTTGGTATCTATGGTAACCGTGATGCTGAAGAGATCACTGAAGCATCAACAACTGGAAGTGACTTCCTTGCAACTCTTTGCAAAGAATGGGAAGCGGAAGCTTTTAAAGCAAAAGACCTAGGTCTTCGCGTAGTCGTTGTTCGTACAGGTGTTGTTCTTGGTCGCGGCGGCGGAGCTCTTAAAAAGATGCTTCCGGTGTTCAAACTAGGTGCTGGTGGTCCAATTGGAAACGGCAAACAGTTCATGAGCTGGATTCATGTAGACGATCTTGCTTCAATCTATGTTGAAGCAGTAACTAATCCAGTCATCGTAGGTGCTGTGAATGGAACTGCTCCATACCCAGCTACGAATAAAGAATTCACAAAGGCCCTTGGAAAGGCCCTTCACCGTCCGGCCTTTATGCCGGTTCCAGCTTTCGCTTTGAAAGCGGCATTCGGTGAGATGTCTTCTGTGCTTCTGGAAGGTCAAAGAGTTCTTCCGAAGAAGATTAAAGAGCAGAAGTTCCGCTTCCATTATCCAACTCTGGAAATGGCATTAAAAGAAACAGCTTACTAAGAGAAGGTCTGTTACAGACTTAATATGCACCCACATTGTGGGTGCATTTCGAATTCGCGATCTTAAAAAATTAATTCAATGTAACTCTTCCCTTACATTTCAAAAGAATCACATTCTTCTTTGCATTATTAGAGTAGTTATCGAAGGTACGTAAAGTTAACCTAGCATTGTTCCCACCCGCTAGACGAAGGTTATGTTCAAGCTCACCACGAACTCGTGGTTGGTTGCCATAAGTATCATTTTCACCTTGAATGAGATTATTTTCTAGGACATCAACTAAAAGCTTTCCCCAGCCTGGATTGAATGAATAAGAAATTTCAAGAGGGTTTCCAGAAACTTCTACCGTTACATTTCTACCAGTCCCAACATCTCTCCCTGAGCAGTTAATGTCGGCGTATGAGTTTCCGATAAAAGTCATTAGGGCCACGATCGTAAGTAATTTGCTTTTCATTAAAGATTCCTTGGTATTGGAAGAATTTTTTCTTTCTATACCATGGATCCGAATGATCAAGATGATGAGTGAAGGAATTACAGTCCGAACTATGAAAAAATCTCCCGCTTTCTTGTATCTCTCCCTCAGTGTGCTAAAGAAACTTTATGTTCAAACTTCTGGCGCTCTTCTTTCTATGTTTTGCTTTCTCTGCCCAGGCACAGGTGACTCTCGCTGAGTTTCAAATTATTAAAGCGGTCTTCGAAGCAGAATTCGGTCCAGAACTTAAAGCTCAAAATGCACGACTAAACATTAATAGGCCTCCGACTCCCGCAACGCCAAACTTTTGGTGGGACTTGGAGGCCGCTCATGCTTCTTATAGTGGTTACAAGGATCCGCAAACCGGAATTCAGGACCACAATCTCTATCTCTTCGGCGGTTATGGAAAGATGGTTGGAATGACCATGGATGGAGTGGCCATGACTCTTTGTCATGAGCTGGGTCACGGCATTGGTGGTGCTCCTTACAAGAACAAAACAGATAACATTCAAGCTTCAACTGAGGGCCAGTCTGATTACTATGCTGCTCGATATTGCATCAAGAGAATTTTCAAGCGTCTTCCTGAAGAAGTTCCCGTGAAAGCACCGGACACTTACACCGCAAAATTATGTGAGGCCAAATTCAAGAAGAGCGAAGATTTAAAACTTTGTTATCGTGGATTTCAAGAACTTGAAGTGGAGAGAATCTTTCTTCGCACTCAAGGACCAAACGATACTTACTATGATACTCCTGACAAAACAGTGGTGAAGAAAACTGATCTTTCACCGACCTTCTATCCAAGTCCTCAGTGTCGTCTGGACACGATGATGGCGGGGCTACTTGAGAAAGAGCGTCCCCGTTGTTGGTTCGCGCCTTAGAGTAGGGCGAGACCTTCTTTTAGAAGGAAACTCTTCTCTCGCTCTAATTGATAACTTTCAAACCTACCCAGCTTTAATGTCATTTTTCCATTTTTAGCAAATCGTCTTATTATCTCGATAGCGTTTTCAAGACTCAATAAGGACGAATACTCATCAATCTTCGAATATGTGCCCTTTTTCTTCCCTCCGCATCCTGCTACGGGACTGCAAATCTTTGCAGTCGTCGCTCGCCGCTCCTGCGGCTCCGTGTTTTTGCTGATTGAAGAGGACATACTGAACGGCATGCTTGGTTTCCTTGATAGTTTTCAAAACATGCAGGTGGTAACGCTCAATTTGAACTTTCCCTTTATTAAGCCCTTTGGCGAAAGTGATAGTCAAAGAACGCATCCCCTTAGTCAGAGTATCGTTGTTTTCAGCTTCGATAATCAAATGCACATGATTGGACTGAAGTGAAAAATGAATGATCCTAAGCCCATGTGCGCGGGCATTGATAATTGCCCTTTTCAAAAGTTTGAGGCAGTACTTGTTCTTGATGAAGGTTCGATATTTGAAATTGATATGGAGTGGAGTTCTGTTCGTAACCTTTTCTCGGATGCGATGAGCGACGCCTTTTGAATGGATTCTTTTTCTTCCCGATCCCGGACGTCTACCGCCAGATTTACCTTGATAGAGATTTAGACTGAGTTGTTTTTTGTTCATATGCCCCTCTTTGAAAGGGGCATATGTAATTCGAATAAGTGTTAACTGTAAGCTAGAACGAGTAGGTGCGATGATTTAATTCATTGGTGAACTAGTACTTCATAATGATCTGTTTCGTGCGAGTCATCTCTTCGATCTGATATTTAACTCCACCCATTCCTAGACCCGACATCTTGTGGCCACCGAATGGCATTTGATCCACACGGAAAGCAGTGTGATTGTTAATTACAAAAGTCATGGTTGAAATGTCCTGGGCCCAGCGAAGAGCTTTGGAGATGTCGCGAGTGAAAAGAGCTGATTCAAAAATATAAGGGTTAGAGTTTAAGTACTCTAGGAGTTCTTTTTCATCGTTGTAGCTATTGATACACACCACTGGACCAAACACTTCATCAGTCATGAGAGTGGTGTCTCTTGGAACGTTGGTAAGAATAGTAGGGGACAAATATTGTTTTTGTTCACCGGAAACTTTATTTCCTAAGACCACACGTGCGCCTCTTTTCTCAGCTTCGCCAATCCATTTCTGAATGCGTTCAACTTCTGCTGGTTTAATCAGAGGACCCACATCAGTTTTCTCATCAGTCGCTGGACCAGTGACTAATTTCTCTGCACCAGCTTTGAATTCATTTAAAAATGCAGCGAACATTTGTTCGTGGACAAAAATTCTTTGAGTTGAAATACAAACCTGGCCCGCGTGATAGTAAGAACCTTTTAAAAGAGCCGTGACTGCTGGAGCGAGGTCCGCATCTTCACGAACAATCGCCGCCGCTTGGCCACCATGCTCAAGTGACATGCGAGTACCGGGAGCAATTTTCTTTCTCATCTCCCAACCAACTTTTGCTGATCCAATAAATGAAACAAAATCAAAAATAGGTGAGGCAACAAGATGTTCCACCAAAGGAACTTCGGCATTTAAAACACGAAGGCCATCTTTAGGAAGTCCAGCGCGCTCAAAAGCTTCGAGAAGCAGGAAGGCGGAGATAGGAGTCGCTGAAGCGGGTTTCAAAACCACCGCACAGCCACTGGCGATGGCGCAACCCACTTGATGGGAAATGAGATTTAAAGGATGATTGAAGGCCGAGATTGCAAGCACGGGCCCGATTGGCGCGCGCATAGTGAATGCCACGTGATCTTTTCCAGCAGCGGTTCTTTCCATCGGAACGACTTCACCTACGAGACCCGCAGTTTCTTCCGCGCAAAGTTCCAGAGTTGCCACCGCACGGGCCGCTTCCGCCTTAGCGTCCTTCAGAGGTTTGCCTCCTTCAGAAGCAATGACCCAAGCAAGATAATCCACCTGACCCTTAAGATCATGGGCCACATCCTTTAATATCTTAGAGCGCTCAAAAGGCTTTAGTGCGGCCATGGATTTTTGCGCTTCTTTCATGGTTGTAAGGAGATGCTCAATGTCCTGCGGAGTTCCCATCTGGGCGCGAGTTAAAAGCTTTCCGTCGTTAGGGGAAAGGATATCCATATCTTTGCCGGTTGATTTGGTAAATTTAAGGGGAAGGTGTTTTGGTAGTTGAAACATACTTGTCCTTCGTCGAGTTTCGTTTAAACTTTGAGTATGAAAACATTCCTATTTCCTCTTACTCTTTTGACTCTGTCCATACTAAGTGCATCTTGCACAAAAGAACTCAAGTATACCAAAGAGGAGCTTCTGTTTAAAGCATTGAAGGCCGATCCGAGTGTGTCGATCGTTTTGCCTAAGAGCATGACGGAAGGGGTGAACTGTTCCGATTATTCAGACGGATGTTTGTCTGCTCACATTGTAAGAGTTAAAAATTTAGAATTCATCGGCGTAGAGTTTATGACGGAAGCGGATGCCATCTTCGCCGCTAAGAAGTTTCGTGGTTATTACACTCGTAACTGGCTATGGGACGATGTGACTGGTGAGCCAGTTCTGGAAAAGTTTGTGACCGAGCACTTAGAAGCCAAAAAACCGTAAGAACTTTCCTTCAAAATCCACAAGCTTCTTTTCCCATTGCTCACGCAGTGGTTTTTTCTCTGGATGAAGAGCGACTTGTTCATCAAGGGTCTTTCTAAAAAGGACCAACCATCTTCCGATTTCACCTCGCTTAATCCCTAGAGGCATGTGGGGTTTCATAATGTCGAAGGGTTTTTCAATCGGACGCGAGGCCTTGCCTAAAAGTTGCAGTTCCCAGAAAGTCACAATGCGAGGGATATGTTCATCGAAGTCTTGAATCACTCTGAAATGATAACCAATCAGGATGTCAGTCTTGGCCTTGTCATAGAATGATTCGACCACTGAATAGATCCATTCATTATCTGTCATAGCGGATGGGTGAGTTCTTTTAAATCGGATTGGAACTGTCTCACCACAGTTTTAAGTTGGAAGCCCTGGGCCTGGAAGAATTTGAGATCTTCTTTTTCTTCGAACACGAGTTTTGAACCAAACTTCATCAGGTGACACTTACGAGCGTCTGGCATCTCAAAAAATTTAAGAAGAGCGTACTGAGTATAAAGCTCATCACTCACCAGTGATTCGCCTTCTGGCTCAAATGGGAACGGTTCAAAGAACACGTTTCCGTTCTTACCTTTAAGCACCAGTAGGCATCCAAGCACTTGAAGATCTTTTTCAAACGTCAGAACTTGTGCTCCCCATTTCTCCCAGATTTCCAATTGCTCTCGAGGAATAGGAAGGGTCTTCGGCGTTTCATGAGGAGTAGGGTAGTCACCCATCTCTATCTTGCCTTTCTGATGAAGGTCTTTCCAAGAAGCCTTGATGTCATTACGAACATCGGCCTCCAAGCTTTGAAGATAGTCTTGATAGGTCTTGAATGCTTTTGCCAGCGGTTCAAGCACGTAGGCCTCTTTACTCCACTTCGTTTCTCTTTCTTTTGAGAACGTGTAGTCCTGAAGACCTTTTAAGCAGTATAGCTCGTGGGCCATGATGTCCGGACGTGCTTCGTACTCGCGGATGAGTTCCTGAACTTTTTCTTTGCCTGATCTCGCAAAACGCGGATCAAAAACACATAGACCGTTACTACCATCTCCAACCTGCCAAGTGGCCTGTTTCCAATGAAGGTGATCTTTGTCCCAGAATTTCAGTTTTCTCCACCAAGGAAGAATATCTTTTGAAGGAATCGACTTTAAGCAAAGCTGGCAAAATCCAATCGGTGCATTTTGAGTCGGTCCAAAAAAGAGGAAGTAGGTGAAAACGTCGCCGTTTGGAGCACCGTCGTGGCGCTGAACTAAAGTGGCAAAGGAAGCCACGTCCTCCTGAAGGAGAACTTCAATATTCGGAATGAATTCAGGATCAATCTCATGGATTGAATGAAATTTCTGAACTATCAGCATGGATTAATTGTGACTCGTTTTTTTCGATGAGTCAAAGACTAGGGTTTTATTTCCCGTGCGCAAAATGGGCAGAGTTTCCAAAATTGCACGTCCAAAGTTTTTCCGCACGCGCATTCGATTTCCGCCGAGAAATCTTCCAGCGATTCACCGAGGACAAAGATGTCTGGACGCATGGCCCGAATTGTTAAGGAATTTGCAATATAGCCACCAGGAATGAGGGGATCAGGACGAAACATCGCAGGTCCGACTTGTTCGTTCACTCTGATTTTTACCTGGATATCTTCTCTTTGTTCGAGATCAAAATTCGGCATGCCGGCCATGTTCTCGATCTCGCGGATGACATCGAGGGCCTTATTAGGATCAAGTTCGGGGTTTTTCAAGAGGGCTCCATCTTCTTTCAAGAAGCGTGATAATTTCTCTCACGGCCCGTTGGTGGGAATTAAACCATTTCCATGGGCCTGGTTTAATTTTATCAAATTCCTTCAAAAAATATATACCTTGATTCCCGGTTCCCTCGATCAGACGAAGAGTCCATTCAACCACCTCAGGATTTTTTGAGAAGAGATGTTTTTTGATGGCCTCAAGGAAGGTGTAATCCAGTCGCTGACCCTTCTGAAAACGGGCCTCAATGATGTGCTTTCTCGCGCAGTTAAGAGCGAAAATGACGAGATTGTCCGGTACCGATGAGTTTAGGGTCTGGATAATGGCGTTTTCAAATTGTCCGTAAAGTCCGGCCGAGTGTTCAACTAAACAAAGGACTTTTTCCGTCGCTTCGAAGTTCTGACCCATCAATGACTCTAAAAAAAGTCGGTTAATCTCTTCCAGTTCTTCATTTGAATAGCGTTGAAGACCGCGGTGGCCCTGGTCGATTTCAGAAAGAATTTTTTGGTAAGTTGCCTCGAGATTCATTAGAGCCTTGGAACTCCGATACATCTCACGTTACGTGTGGTCGTAAGCTCTCCGGCAACTAAGGTTCCGTTGGAAGACTGGTAGACCCAGGCCTCACTTCTTAGTGTTGATCCGGCCTTGATGGTACCGGTCCAAAGACCATTGGCGTTTTCTCTTTTTAGGACGAAACGAAGTCCGTCGAGATCAGCTTGAAGATAATCATTACGAGTCGGTAGGCGCCACTCAACTTGAGTGCCGATTTCATCGATGATCAAATTCGTACAAACTTTTTCACCGGCCGCCTCAGCATTACAATCGATTCCCGAAGATGGAGTCGGCAGGGTCTCGCTGCCGGCGGCTTTACACCAGTTAAACTCCGTTGCACCTGATTCCATATTTTTGATGAGATCAGACCAAATCATACCCGTACGAGTATCGAGCCAAATTTCTTTGGTGCTATCAAGAAGGGCCACCAACTGCCAGGTGCCTTCGCTGGAAGAGCCATAACGTGAACCGTCCCAAATGGCCTTCTCACCATTCTTTGAAGCACAGTCGGCAATGCGGGCATTGATGCCGCTAAAAGTTCCCGCTCCTCCACAAACTGTAAGAGGGCGTCCAAGACTTGATCTGGTGTTTACATTGATACCGTCTGTACCTTCATCATCTTTTTCAATATCAGGAACTGTGCGATAGATCGCAGCTGGAAGATTATTGGCGATGGTCTTAGAAATTTCCTCGGCGTAGGTGAGAGGAGCAGCACCTTTCTCTCGGTGAATTCCGGAATGAATCATTTGCGAATCCGGTTCAAGTTCCCCAGTTGAAGTATCCGTCACGGGCTTTCTGGTTTGGTGACCCGGATCGCTACAACCGACTAAAGTGGCCAAAAGGCACATACCGATGAGAATTTCAGAGCGTTTCATAAATAATCCTTATTCGGGACATTCTAGGAAAATCCCCCACTTAATTGGGGAAAATGCCGGATTTACTGTAAAAATTACTACTGGTTTAAGTAGTGGAAACTCTAAGGTTTTCACAGCTTCGCCACTATGCTATACTCCGCCCCCATGACAACACTCCTCATCAACTCTATCTATCGTGCCACCGAAGGCGAAGGAATCCATATTGGAATCCCTCAAATTTTCGTGCGCTTTCAGGGTTGTCACGTAGGTTGTGTGAACTGTGATACCAAGGAAACTTGGGACTTCGATCCATCATACACAAAGTCGTTAGACGAAGTCATGGAACAGGTTGAGACTCTTTCACAAAATATTATCAAGCGTGTTTCTATCACTGGTGGAGATCCTCTTCATCCGTCTCATATTCCCTCTCTGATCGAGCTGATCAAAGAGCTGAAGAATCGTGGTTACTTCATCAATATTGAGGCCGCTGGTACTCGTATTGTGAAAGATGTTTTTGATCAGGTTGATTTTGTTTCTTACGATTTCAAAACTCCATCAACGACAGTGAAGACTTCTAAAGAACTTCTTCTGAAGTTCCTTCTTGAATACGGCCACAAGGCCCAGATCAAAGCGGTGGTGGCAGATAAGAAAGACTTCGAAGCCACATTTGATGCCTTCCATTTCGTTAAAGCTCAAGGTTCAGCTCCGACAGCTCCATGGTGTTTAACTCCATGTTTTGAGCCAGGAGAGGCCTTCCCAATGAACAGATTTCAACAAGTTGTGCAGCTTAATGAGCAGTTCGGACTGCCTTTTCGCGTAATTGGCCAACAACATAAATGGGTCTACGGCCCTGAAGCCAAATTAGTTTAATCAGTTATTTAGTTTTTCTTTTAAAATCCGATAAGAGGGCATGCGATACCTGGCCCTATTCCTACTTTTTAGCTGCGCTCAAACTCCACCTCTGAAGTTTAAATACACTTCATCCAAGCGCTATTTAGCGAGTCTGACTCGTGAAGAAGTGGTGGTGAAAAGAATTGAAGGGGAGCTCAAGCATCCACAGATTCTTGCAACAGGAATGGATTCAACTTTTCTCATCGTAAAACTTTTTGATGATCAAGGTCGTCTGCTAACTGATGTTGATCCGAGTGATCTCACTCTTTCAACCAGTGAAGACGTTGAAGCAAAACCTTTCGCTCTCAAGCAGGGCGTGTATAAAACAGAAATTCTTCCTCGAGTGAAAAGCCGAAGCATTCGTATGCGAGTGGATTGGCAGGAAAGAGTTGTAAGTAAGGAAATTATTCTAAAAACAACTATCGCTCCGGTGAAGGATGAACTGCAACTTTTAAATCAGCATTCATTTCAGCATCCTCGAGTTGGTGACGGAATGAATACCAATCATCCAACTGACGGTTTCTCAATTGAGAACTCAGGGGACAACCGCATTGTGGATGCCACTCGTAATCCTTATTCACAACGTGTGTTCAACTTTGATTATCCGGAACAAGCTCGTCAGAATCTTTCGTTAGAAGTGTACGACGCTCCTAATGATACGGTTTCTCATACCATGCATTCTATTTTCTGGTTCTTCCCGAGAAAGAATGTGCATCTCTTTGAGGAGCGTGGAAGCTCGATTGATGTGACTCTTCCGAACGGCGAGAAGATGGTGTTTCATAAAGAATCAAAAGAGATCATCGATGGTGTCTTCACTGAAGGCCCGGTTGATGTTTCCAAGGACCGCTTCAAGAGAAAGTATCCAGATCTGAAGTATCAAGGTCGTGGTGTGGTTCTGCGTGTGAATGCTCGCGGACAGTCGCCTCAGCTTGGACAATTTGAAAATACCAAAATCGATATGGAGTACGGGACAGTTGGTTCGGCCGAGGTTCTGATTATGAACGGTCAAACGGGCCAGAAGTGCCGTCGTCCAAAAACTGATTTCTGGTTACCACTAGATGTGAACCCGATTGAATTCAAGTTCCCGACCGACGAGGAATTCGACGTGTATCTAAGAAACAACTGTGGTTTCGGACTACCTAAGTTTTAGGGCCTGAAAAGTTAAAGCTCCCCAGCCAAGGACGAACATAAGGCCGCCTAATGGTACCACCATGGCGAAGGTCTTGATGTCAGTCAATGCGTAGAAGTAGCAGTTACAAGAGAAGAGCAAAATCCCCACGAAGAACGAATAGTAAGAGACATTCAAACGAAGATTTTGAAAAGTTTGCTGAACAAGCGCGATGAGAATCATCCCGAGCGCGTGATAGAAGTGATAGCGAACACCCGTTTCAAAAGTCACTAGCTTCTCTGGTGAGACGATGTTCTTTAAACCGTGGGCGCCGAAAGCACCAACTAAAACACCTAAGCATAGAAACATAGAACCAATAACGAGGGATTTTTTAGCCAACGGATGTAAAGTCATTTAAGAAGTCCTTTTTAGCAAATGGGTAAGTGTTAAATGTTCCTTGCCCCACGGCCACGAGTTCTCCGCCCACGCGAATTTCTCCTGAACTAATAATGAGACTCTTACCTTTGTGAATTACTTTTCCAGTGCCAATCAGTTCTTCACCGAGTTTCACCGGACGAATGTAGTTAATTTTGAATTCAACTGTCGACGTGAGGTTCTCACGAGTCACAGCTTCTGAAAGCGCGGAAAGACCGAGCACACAATCCATAAAGCCCGCAATGACTGCACCATGAGCAATATTAGGTGAACTCAAGTGCTTCTCTTTAACCGTCATTTTGTAGGTAATGGAACCGGGAGAGTGAATCTCAAAGGTGAGTTCGTTTTCCTGGTCAAACTTATTAATGGACTTAAAAATCTCGGTGAAGCTTTTCATGCTTCAAGTTTAAGACTTTGAGAATGAGAGGAAAAGGTTTTTTGCTTTGCCTTCCACCGCATTCCGGATGGTGAGGTTCTGACCTTTAATGACCCCAAGTTCATTGGCGCGGGCGTCTGATTGATGACCCGAGCGGCTAAAAGTGAGACGGCGGTAAATCATCTGTGTATCTATTTCCAGCTGCTTTTCAACCACTACCAGGGCCTTGCGGTCCTCGGTGCTATAACTTTCCTTGGCCTTTTGCATTTTAAGATTGAAGCCCTTCGCCACGCCTAAGAAAAAGGAGTTTTTCTCACGGAGTCCCGAAAAGCCATATTCCTTTCTGGCCTCTTCCCACATGTGATCCAGTTCCTGGTTTAAGAAATTGGCCACATAGCCCGCTAGCTTTACGTTCGTAAGCGTGCCTGAAACCTCCAGGCAACAGGTATTGCGGCCCATAGAGATCACTGGCTTCACGATAAAGTGACGGAGAATTTCGTAAATGGCAGAGAGCTTTGAGTCTTTGCGGCCCTGGATCAGAAGGCGGTCCATATAAATAGGCTCTTCGCGGCCCTTTAAATAATCCAGGTTATGTCTTAAAAGCAGCTCATTGGCCTTTAAAGTGGCGAGCTCCGCTTCATGAGCATTTGAGCTTTGAGCGAGTTGTAAAAGTTTTTTAACCTTCTCCAGGACCTTCTCGGAATAGAGGTCTCCCTCTTTGTCCAGATTGGCCGTTTCTAGGTCCATGGTTGCTTTTGCAATGTCTTCAGGAAATTTGAAGCGTTGGCAGATCTCACGGAACTCTGGCCCATGGGAAGTGGTAAACTTCGGGTAGTAAATGCTGGTGAGGTAGTGGGCAAGCTCGTGTCTTAAGATATCTCGAACGACACTGTCCTTTGCCAGATAGATCAATTTACGGTTCAGACCAATCTGCATGTAGGGAGCATTAAAGTGTCCCCATTCCTTGCCCTCGAATGCCACGACATTGATGGGGAAGAGGTATTTGTTACAAACAAATCTGTTACGTTTAACTTCAAAGCCAAGCTCTATCAGGATTTCCTTCAGGAAAGCTTCGGCCTTTTGAGTGAAAGCAAGTGTGGTCTGATCGTAGATAAGCATGGGCCCATCATAAACCTTGGGAGATTTAAGGTCTACAGAAGGTTGTAAGAGAAAGCTTGATTTTTCACTATGAAAAAAGGAACAAGTGCCAAAATGTCACTCCTGAAACCACTCGAAATCAGAAGCGAAAAAAAATCTTCATAGTGCCAAAATGCACTTCTTACATAGATCGATAAAACCTGTTATTTCTTAATTATTCCATACCACATGAAGGAGGAAAGGAATGTTAAAGCTCATCACAGCTTCTCTATTTTTATTCGTTCTAGTAGTTCTTCAGAACAATGCATTTGCATTGTCACTAGATTGTAAATTTAAAGAAACGACTGTGACTGGTGTTAAATCAATTGAGATCAAAGAAGAAAGTCTTGTGATCAATAAGCAGCTTGAAATTCCAATGGAGAAATCAAAAGTTAAGTGTGGCAGCTTCGGCCGTCAGACTCGTTTCGATGGAAACGCTCTTGGTTTTCAAATCGTACTTAAGTCTTGTACTTCTGAAGCAAAACTTGAAGGTCATCTGATTGATGAAATCCGTGAAGTGGCGGCGGAAGTTCTTTGCGATACAAAAAAAGAAATCTAAAAAAAAGGCCCTCTTTCGAGGGCCTTTTCATTTCTCCTCATTAATTTGAAATATAATTTGTACTTGAATCGGCGTAGTTGTTAGCGGCATCGTAAGCACGTGCCTTCACTGAAACGCTTGTTCCTCGAGGCATTGAGAAATTACATGTATATGGAGCAGTGGAGTCTGTGCACTTCTTGAATCCATTTACATAAAAGATCACCTTCGTAACTGCCTTGTTATCAGTCGCAGTGGCAGCGGCAGGAACTGTGGCGTAGCGAGCGTACTTCGCACCATTGGCCGGACTTGTAAGAGTCACAACTGGCTTCGTGGTGTCTGTCGTTGAGACCGCAGAAACATTGATGGTCTTGGTTGTGCTAGAAGTTGTTCCATCATTATCAGTAACAGTCAGAGTTGCCGTGAAGCTTCCTGAGTTGTTGTAGGTCTTCGTCACATAAGCACCTGAGGCGGTCGTGCCGTCTCCGAAATTCCAAAAATAAGAAGCAATGGTGCCATCTGAATCAGATGAGGCCCCACCATCGAAATTCACCGCAAGTGGAGCATAACCGGAAGTCACTGAAGCAGTCATATTTGCCACTGGTGCCATGTTCGCATTAGAGGGAACGTAATTCATTGAAACAGTTTTTGATCCTCCATCGGCCGTAACTGGAGTTGGGATACTGGCAGCAGACTGAGTTGAGTTAACCACATCCATGACTTCGAATGAAGAAAGGGTGGCAGGGTATCCAGTCGAATTGTCCGTCATGGTGAAATAAACCTTATTATCTGAACCATTGAAAGGCAGGTCAGAAATATCCATGAGGAAGGTACTTGTCACCGCAGTGGTTGTCCCGTTAAAGGCATAAGCTCCGCCTTTGTTATAAAGCATGAACGGAGTAAAAGTGCTCGTAGCAGAGCTATAGGCAGTTGTTGACCAACCGAACTTCACTGCCAGCTGGTTTCGTCTAGCGTGGTTAAGAGAAAATTTCGCAAGATATTTTGGTTTATAAGCAACTCCATTCGCTGATCGAGGCACCTGGTGGTAAACGCGATTTGACATGAAGGCGGCCACTCGTCCTGAACTTGGTCCACCTTGAACGGCAGAAACCGCTTTTAAAGCATCATAAGCAAGGAAGACATAACCTTTGTTCTTCCATGAAGTACCGAAAGAGTTCGCGATTTTTAAAACACCTTTCTCGCCGGCATCAACCACGTTGTTATTGTTGATGTCGACCCAAGCGTTGTCATCATATCCAACAATCGTCATCCCGTGACCATCAACTGTGCCGTTCATATAGCGCATGACCTGCTGACCCGCGAGAGGGTTTGAAGTCTGAGCTGGATCGGCCTTGATCGTAGTGTAGGTCCATGATGTAATATAAGTTCCGTAAGTCAGAACATAGCCGTTGTTCAAAAGCTGTTTTACCTGCTCAAGACCCGCGGCCGTATCAACGTTCGTAATATATTGGGCCGGATTGTTTCGGCGTGAAAGAGCGGTCTGAAGATGGTCTAAGTTTGTGTTCCATTCACGATAGTTCGTATCTTCTGGCCAAACATTCCAAGGAACGCATCCATGTTTTTCTAGTACTGAAAGAGCGTCCGCAAAGTATGCCCCTCCATCAACACCATCATTGATCATGTTGTACACAAACTTGGTTGAACACTTGTGAGTGTTGTCCGTAGTTGTATTATTCACCCAACCCATGGCCAGACCATTATTGTGTGAGTGCTGATAATATCCCATGGCCCAAGCGGCACAGGATCCTAGGATCTGATTACCGATGGTAGGGAAAGAAGGTAATAAGCTGTTATCAACTGCCGATGGCATGGCTCCACCGAAATCTTCTGTTGAGACTTCACTTGAAATGGCGCCCACTAATTCAGAGTCAACATCGGAAACTGAATCAACTTCAGTTTCTTTCCCGTACTTCATGGCCGAAGTAGGTAATTCAGATAGACCTTTACGGGCCCTTTCTGCATTCACTCGTTTCAGTCCCAAGGTATTGGGTTTCACGCGCTTGATACGTTTAATACCAAGTTCTTTTTGCATGTATTTAAGTTCGTTTTTCGTGACTGGTTTTAGCCCGGGTCTCGCATTCGCTTCTGAGAATGAAAGAGTTAAAAGTAGGGCGGGAACGATCAACTTCCTGTTGGTCATTTGGGGGTCTCCTCGTGATGTGAGACCTGATTATGAAAAAGATTTGTATTTGGAGAAAGCTTAAAAACTTTTTGGTCAGTGACAAAGAATGGTTTGCTCGGAATATCTTTACACACTCATTCCACAGTCTAAAAAAAAGGGCCCGAAGGCCCTTAATTTTATTCGCAGATTAATGTTTCATTGATTGGCTCATCAAAGTTCTTGCCAGTCATTTTCATCGTAAGTTGCTTATTGGCCTTGCTCATAACAGTGGTCATGTTCGCCACTTGCTGGCCCGCCATCGTTACTTTCATATTCATGTTCACGGTGTTGTTCACACACTTAACAACTGAACTCATAGAGATCGTCATGCCGCTATCTGGGTCAGTGATTGTTTCAGAAACAAGGCGTCCATCAGCACGGTAAGTTTCAGTCTTACGTTCATTTGTCTCAGGATCAGTAGAAGTCACTGAGTAAGTTGTGACTTTATTTTGGATTGCCTGAGTGATCACAACGTCTGTTGAACCGGCAGTATTACCAGTTTGTGAACGACAGCTTGTATATGTGCCAGAAAGATCCGGGCAAGCGAATGCAGATACAGAAGTAAATAGCGCGAAGGTAGCGATGAAACGCATGGGTTCTCCTTATATTGATTTCAATAATTGCAGCATTCGTGGCCCCAGACTGTCAAAGTCAAACTGGCCCCAGTAACAATGCGTCTCGCGTCAAGTGTCGAGAAATATTTTCATAGAAAGTGGCATTCTAATTGCAACGGTTGCGCTCAAGTATACACAAGGAGTGTCCACGATGATTCGCAACTTACTGTTGTCTCTTTGCCTATTGTTTCCAGTGATGACTTCCGCTCAGGTCGAAACGCAATTCACGTTTTCAGGTCAGAACGCTGAGGTTTTAAAGGGTGAAAAGAAAGTCACACAGGTCACACAAGTGCCAGTGGAATTTCCAAGTACCTGTACTCGTCAAATTCCTCATGAAGTCCGCGTCTGTCGTGATGTCACTCGTTACAGGCAATCATGCTCGACCATTCCTTCTTCTGAACGATGCTGGAATGAATCTGATCGTGTTTGTCGTCCTGTGATCCGCACTCGTCAAGAATGCTCAAGCGGCCCAAGCCGAAGAGTGTGCCAGCAACAACCTACTCGTAGAATCTGTACTGAACGTCCCGCCAGACAAATTTGTCAAACTCGCCCAGACGGACGTCGTGTGTGTACTGATGTGAGACCGGGTGAGCACTGTACAGAAGTTGGTGGAGGCATGGCCTGTCATGACGTACCGGGAGAGCGTGTATGTCGAAGCGTAACTTATACTGATCAGGAATGTGATTCTGTGACTCGACGTCGTTGTGAAACAGTTCCAAGCCGTCGTGAGTGTACTGATATTCCTTACTCTGAAAACGTTTGTGGCATGGAAACTCAATACTCATCTGAGTCTTATGCATGTACTCAAACTCGCATGGAAAACCGTACATCTGAGAAGACCATTCGCTCCGAAGTGAACGTTCAAATCCTGACTAACGGTCTGGTGGAAGAGTTCCCAATGAGTGTGGTGGTGAAAGAAACAACTCCTGCGATGACTGCATTCGCGATGGAGGCCAAGCTTCTTAAAGAACCACAGGCATTCGTGGTGCTTAAAAAGAAAGAAGTCAAAATTGCTTCTGCTACTGAAAAAGAAATCGTGCTCAAAGGTTCTCTGGTTCTGGAAGTGTTAGAGGCGCGTATGCTTCCTATTTCTTTCCCGACTGCCATTGAAAGTGCACATATTGAGGCCGCGTCTCAAAAATTGATTGTGGTGATGGAAGGTGGGGTGAGCTCGCAAGGTTCAGTGGATCTTCAAATTACTCATAACTCGCTTCTTACGAAGTTAAAAACAATTGCTGAAGCGAAGGCAGAATACCCAAGTGCAAAAGCTGAACTCGGTCAGGTTGAAAACAAGGCCGCTCTAAGTGTTGATCTAAAAGGTCTCATTCAGAATGAGCCTCAGAAGAAAAACATGCGCATGAATATCAAACTAGGAAGCAAACTGATGCTTCAAGGTGAAATCATGAACGCCAAGAAACCAGACACTGAGAAGCAATACGAAGGCATTTTCGTAGAGCTCAAGTGATACTCCCTTTTGGGGGCCGGGAGGAAACTCCTGGCCCTTTTCATTTGATCCAATTTCCTTTCTCCCATCTCCAGGTCGTTGGATGAATGTCTCTGCCGGAAGCATTTCGAATGGACATTTTTAAGATCGGCATACTATCTGCCCAAGAGATATCCACTTGTCCGTAAGAGATACCAAAAAATGTTTTTGGATATTTTCTTCCTATGTACCACCAGGCCTTGCGATTCACTGTATGGGTCATGCCACTGGAGAGAAACTCTAATTGGCCCCAATATTTAAAAATACTCGAGAAGTGTTTATCACCAGTGAGAAAAACGGGGGCCTTCACGTCTTTTAAAACCTTTTGCATGCGCTCTACTTCTTTCGGGTAATGCCACCATTCTTCGGTGTAAGGAAGAGTAGGTGAGAAGACTGAGAGGCCCACGACAAAAAAATGTAAATCAGCGGTACTCGTTTTAAGTTCATCCTCGAGCCACTGCCATTGAGTTTCTCCGAGCATTGGTGCTTTTGGATCTACGTCTTTAAAATAGCGATTATCAAGAATGATGAATTTTATTTTTTGTCCGCCTTCACCCAGAAATTGATGGCTCGTATAAATTCCTTCTTGAAGTCTTCGTGGAGAATCGGCCGGCACATCAAAAAAATCCAAGTGGAGGGACTGGCTCTTTTTTTTGAAGGCAAGATTTCCATCGGCATTGTTGTAAGCGTAATCATGATCGTCCCAGGTTCCGATCATAGGGGTCATGGATTTAAATTTTGCATAATCGGGTTTGGCATTTTGAATTTTGTAGGCCCGCTCCAATGCATCTGACTTTCCCCAATCTGCGTAAATGTTGTCTCCTCCCCAGACCCAAAGATCAGGTTTTTGTTTAATCACGTCGTTCCACAAAGGCTGTTTGTCATTCTGATCATTGCAGGAGCCGAAAGCGAAACGTTTGATGGTGGTGAGATTGGAGAGTCGGTCGTGATTGGTTTGAGCGAAAGAAGAAAGTGAGAGCAGTAAGAGCAGTGCAAAGATTTGCATATGGCCTCCTGGGTGGGAGGGAATCCTTGCACTATTTACTCAGAATTGGATGGTGCTTCGAACCAATCGTTCTTCTCAAAGCGAAATGTCTTCTTGTGATACTCGTTGCCGTAGCGATCACGAATCATCATGGTCACAAGCGGCACTGAACCTTCCCACTGGATATCGACTTGTCCGTAATTTAAACCAAAGAAAGAGGTTTCATAACGGCGCCCTAAATACCACCAGAGTACTTGTGGCACTCTGTGAGTCATTCCACTCGACATAAATTCCAGATGGCCATGACGATGAAAGATGCTGGAGAAATGCATGTCACCAGTTAAGAAAACAACTCCCTTTGCTCGATGTTTCTCAACTAATTCTAACAAGCGATCGCGCTCGGTGGGATAGTTGGCCCATGATCCATCCGAAAATGGGTGCACTGGTGAGAGGATGGAGAGGCCCGCCATGATGAAAGTGAGTTTTGAAGTGGAACGTCTCAGTTCTTCTTCGAGCCACTGCCATTGAGTTCCACCCAACATTGGAGCATGGGTTTCCACATCCATAAAATAGCGATTATCTAAAAGGATGAATTTCGTTTTACCAAAAGTGTAACTGGTATAGATGCCCTGTTGTTTACGCCGAGGTGAGTTTGCTGGTTCTTCCAAAAAATCCAAGAGGAGTTTTTGACTGCGATCTTTATACTCGAAGTGTCCATTAGCATTGTTAGTGGCGAAGTCATGATCGTCCCAAATACCGATGAAGGGAAATTTCTTTTTAAAATGAATGTAATCCGGAATTTGATTCTGCTTATCAAAAGCGGCCTTTAAGTTTTTATTCTGTTTGTCGGCATAGACATTGTCTCCACCCCAGATAAAAAGATCAGGTTTTACTTTCGCCATCTCATTCCAGAGAGGTTGAGGATCATTCTGATTGTTGCAGGAACCAAAGACGAAGCGTTTTAATTCCTTAATGGAACTAATCCTTTCATTGTTCGTTTCAGAGAAGGCATCGATTCCGGATAGAAGCAAAATCAAAGCGATTATCCAACGCATGGTCACCTCCGGCGGAGGGATCATTGCATCTTCAATGTTGTTCTGTCGATGCGAGGGTGCTGCCCAATGAAGAGATGATGACACACATAATGGCCGTCCATTGAAGCAGAGATAAATGCTCACTTAAAAAGATAAGTCCCATTAAACTCGCGACCGCGGGCTCAAGACTCATGAGGACACCAAATGTTTTTGTGGGCATTTTTTTGAGGGCCATCATTTCAAGCGAGTAAGGGATGGCGCTGCCAAAAAGGGCGATGAATAGACCAAGAGGCAGAGCTTCGGCGGTAAACATTCGGGATGCATCTACCGCAAGACCAAAAGGCAGTACGACGATGGCAGCAAAACCCATTCCCATGGCAGAAGCAATTCCACCGCTATGACTGTCTCCTGCTTTTTTGCCGAAGATAATATAGAGGGCCCAGAAAAATCCCGCGAGAAGTGCAAAGAACATTCCCATGGGATCAAGTGCACCCGGGCCGTCTGACTTTGGTAAGAGAAGAAAAATACCAACTGCTGCAAGTACGACCCAAAGGTAATCAATCTTTCTTTTTGAAGAGAAGATCGCCACTGCGAGTGGACCAGTGAACTCTAGCGCCACTGCAATCCCTAGAGGGATTTTTTGAAGAGCGTAGTAAAAAGAAAGATTCATGAGTCCCAATGAGACTCCATATAAAGCAAGACTCTTCCATTCGTTTTGAGAGAACTTCACACGCCAGGGTCTAAAAGCTAAAACCATCATGATACTCGCGAACATCAAACGCAGAGATGAAGCTCCCGCAGTTCCGGCGATAGGAAAGAGTTTTTTAGCGACAGAGGCCCCGAATTGAATGGAGCACATGGCGAGGATGAGAATGAGAATTGGAAAAAATCTGTTCATACTAAAAGGGGTCCTTTCGGACCCCATTATGGAAAGAATTATGCTCCACCTTCAGAACGATTCTTCTCGTGGTACGAGAAGGCCGCTTTAAGGTATTCACGGTTCATGCGAGCGATGTGCTCGATTGAAATGCCTTTCGGACAAGTAGCTTCACACTCAGCGTGAGTCGTACAGTTACCGAAACCAAGCATGTCGTGTTCCTGAACCATTTTAAGGGCACGTTGAGGAGCTTCCGGCTGACCTTGTGGAAGAAGTGCAAGTTGAGAGATTTTCGCTCCCATGAAAAGCATTCCTGAACCGTTCGGACAAGAAGCAACACAAGCACCACAACCGATACAAGCAGCGGCATCCATTGCTTCATCAGCAACTGGCTTAGGAATAAGAATTGCGTTCGCATCCTGAGCGTTACCAGTGTTAGCAGAGATGTATCCACCTTTGATCATTACTTTATCAATCGAAGAACGATCAACTGTAAGGTCTTTGATGATAGGGAAAGCTTGAGCACGGAACGGCTCGATTACGATTGTATCGCCGTTCTTGTAAAGTCTCATGTGAACCTGACAAGTTGTCGTGTTCTTGAAACCGCCGTGAGCTTTACCGTCAATCATCATTGAACACATACCGCAAATACCTTCGCGACAGTCGTGATCGAAAGCGATTGGATCTTCGCCTTTACGAACTAGTTGCTCGTTAAGAACGTCGATCATTTCAAGGAAAGACATATCAGGACTAACGTGATCTACACGGTAGTCTACTAGTTTACCTTCAGCGTTCTGGCCTTGTTGGCGCCAGATCTTCAGGTTTAGAGTCATTGTATTTTCAGAAGCCATGGGGCTCTCCTTATTTGTAAGAACGAGTAGCTAGTTTAACATTCTCAAACTTCAATTCTTCTTTGTGACGAATCGGGCTTGAGTTTGGACCTGTGTATTCCCAAACAGCTGCGTGAGCGAAGTTTTCATCGTCACGTTGAGCTTCTCCATCCGGAGTCTGGTATTCTTCACGGAAGTGACCACCACAAGACTCACGACGCTCAAGAGCGTCTAGGGCCATAAGCTCGCCAAGTTCAAGGAAGTCAGCTACACGAGTTGCTTTATGAAGTTCGATGTTGAAGTTACCTGTGTCACCTGGAACGTTAACGTCTTTCCAGAATTCTTCACGAAGTTTTCTGATGCCATCGATTGCTTCTTTAAGACCTTTCTCGTTACGGGCCATTCCCACTTTCTCCCACATAATGTGGCCAAGAGCTTTGTGGAAATCATCAACCGTACGCTTACCTTTAACGCCAAGAAGTTTTGACGTCTGAAGCATTACTGCTTGCTCAGCATCTTTGAATGCGTTGTCTTCAATTGTCACTTTCTCAAGTGGAGTTGAAGCAAGGTAGTTAGAGATTGTGTTTGGAGCTACGAAGTAACCATCGGCCAGACCTTGCATAAGTGCAGAAGCACCTAGACGGTTTGCACCGTGGTCAGAGAAGTTTGCTTCACCAAGAACGTGAAGACCTTCAACTGTCGACTGAAGGTTATAATCTACCCATAGACCACCCATTGTGTAGTGAACCGCAGGATAAATCATCATCGGTGTCTTATAAGGATCGTCACCAGTAATACGCTCATACATTTCAAAAAGGTTACCGTATTTGCCGGCAATCACTTCTTTACCATCACGCTTAATCGCATCACGGAAATCAAGGTAAACAGCTTGGCCAGTTGGACCTACGCCTTTACCTTCATCGTAACGGTACTTAGCTTGACGAGAAGAAACGTCACGTGGAGCAAGGTTACCGAATGAAGGGTAAACGCGCTCTAGGTAGTAGTCACGCTCTTCATCAGGAATTTGTTCCGGTTTACGTTTGTCACCAACAGCTTTTGGAACCCATACGCGACCATCGTTACGAAGTGATTCAGACATAAGTGTTAGCTTAGACTGGTAGTCACCGTGAACTGGAATACAAGTAGGGTGAATCTGAGTGAAACATGGGTTAGCGAAAGCAGCACCACGCTTATAACATCTCCACGCTGCTGAAGCGTTTGATGTCATGGCGTTTGTAGATAGGAAGTAAACGTTACCGTAACCACCAGTTGCAAGGATAACAGCATCAGCTGCGTATCTTTCAAGCTCACCAGTAAGAAGGTTACGAACGATAATACCGCGTGCTTTACCGTTGATCGTTACAAGGTCCATCATCTCGCGACGGTTGAACATCTTAATCTTGCCCTTAGACACCATTTTCATCATGCCTGAGTAACAACCAAGAAGAAGCTGCTGACCAGTTTGTCCGCGAGCGTAGAATGTACGAGAAACTTGAGAACCACCGAATGAACGGTTATCCAGGTATCCGCCGTATTCACGAGCGAATGGAACACCTTGAGCAACCATCTGATCGATGATGTTCGTCGACACTTGAGCAAGACGATAAACGTTTGCTTCACGTGCGCGGTAATCTCCACCTTTAACGGTATCGTAGAAAAGACGCTTAATTGAGTCACCATCGTTAGGATAGTTCTTAGCAGCGTTGATACCACCTTGAGCTGCGATCGAGTGAGCGCGACGAGGTGAATCTTGAATACAGAATGAAAGAACGTTGTAACCAAGTTCTGCAAGAGTTGCAGCAGCAGAACCACCAGCAAGACCAGTACCAACTACGATTACTGTGAACTTACGCTTGTTAGCTGGGTTCACAAGTTTCATATCAAATTTATGCTTGTCCCATTTGTCTTTAAGTTCACCAGCAGGGATTTTTGCGTCTAGATTAATAGTCATATTACACTCCCTTCAGATACGCCCATACAGAAAGGAAAGCAAAGCCTCCGCCAACTGCTACAGCATACACGTAACCGATAAGTTTAATTTTTGGATAATATCTTCCGTGGTTAAGTCCAAGTGATTGGAACGCAGAAGCGAAACCGTGAGCAGTGTGAAGAGCAGCACATACCATTGCTACTACATACCAAGCTACGTTTACTGGATTCGCGAAGTATTCCATCGTCGTGCGATAGATATCTCTCATTACAACACCACCAACAGTAGTTTCGTAATAAGCACCGAATTTAAGATTCATAAGGTGAAGAATGATGAACACAAGAAGAACTAGACCAGTGTAAGGCATCGTTGCCGACATGAATGTCGTTCCACGGCCAGTGTTTCTCTTAACCGCGTATTTTTGAACACCGCGAGCTTTTTTGTTCTCGATAGTAAGCTTGATAGCAAGACCAAGGTGAACCAGGAAAACCAGACCAAGACCAGCTTCAATAAGCCACAGAAGTGCGCCTAGTGAAATCAACTTGTGACTGTAGAGGTTGAAAGCATCCGGACCGACCATAAGTAAAAAGTTTCCTGAGAGGTGACCCACAAGAAATCCGCAGAGAAGTAGACCAGTAACGGCCACTAACTGTTTTCTACCGATGGAAGAACCGAGGTAATGATTAACAGCAGATGTCATCATACGAAAGAACTCCCTTTGAAAAACGAAAGAAATGGATGGATATACGTCTGAATTTAATTGAATTTAGAGTACCAGATTTGAACAAGTTGTCAGTCGAGAATTTGATTTTTTTAGCCGACTAATACAAAGCGTTATTTGGCATTTTTAACAACTGAATACATAGTCAAACAACGTTGGCGATTGAGTTCATAACTTACAATTGGAAGAGGATAATCAGGAGCATGATTTAGATCAGGTTGATGGATCTCTTTGGCACTCAGGTGAGCAAGCTCTGGAACCCACTGACGGATGAATTCTCCTTTGGGATCGAACTTTTCACTCTGAGAATAGGGGTTAAAGATGCGGAAATAGGGCTGGGCATCGCAGCCAGAGCTTGAAGACCATTGCCAGCCTCCGTTGTTGGCGGCGAGATCGTAATCCAAAAGTTTTTCCGCGAAATACTGCTCACCTTTGCGCCAATCAATTAAAAGTGTTTTGCAAAGGAATGAGGCCACCACCATCCGAAGTCTATTATGCATCATGCCGGTCTGATTAAAACAGCGCATGGCCGCGTCTATAATAGGAAAGCCAGTTTCACCTTCACACCAGGCCTTGAAGTGTTTTGGTTCACCCAACCACTTAATCTGATCGTATTCGCGTTTGAATGCCTCTTTCACAATATAAGGATGAGTATCGAGAATCATTTGATAAAAATCGCGCCAGATAATTTCCGATAACCAGGTCCGGGCACCTTCTGAAGACTGAGAAGTCGCCATGCGAACCATGTCGCGAATAGAAATGTTTCCATGACGGATGTAAACCGAAAGATAAGAAGTGCCTTTGATCGCCGGAAAATTCCGGTCCTCTTTATAACCGTCAAGCTTTCCTTCAAAGTTTTCTAAACGTTTGAGACCCGCCTTCGTTCCTCCAATTAATAGAGGAGGTGTTTCAATGAAGCCAATGTCCTGGTACCAATTGTGATTGAGAATACTTTTAGGATTTTTAAATTCTCTGAGCTTTTTAAGATCACAAGAAAAATTTGAAATGATTTTGT
The DNA here is from genome assembly GCF_034259205.1 of Peredibacter starrii. Lineage (GTDB taxonomy): Bacteria > Bdellovibrionota > Bacteriovoracia > Bacteriovoracales > Bacteriovoracaceae > Peredibacter > Peredibacter starrii. The sequence goes on from NZ_CP139487.1 coordinate 1,361,191, forward strand.
CGTGAGACTCAAAGGTTTCAATCCATTTATTCTTATAAGGAGTAAACACTTTGTAGATGCCACCAGTGTTCGTTAAGACTTCGCGTTTCTCATAAAAGACACTGTCTTTAAATTGCTCGAAGGCAATATTCATCGCTGCCAGTCTTTTTCCGACTTTAGTATCGCGATCTTTGGCGTAGGGTTCGTAATCCCGATTTGAAACCACACGAGACACTTTCAGTTCTTGAGCAAGCTTTGGAATCTCTTCAACCGGATCACCATAGCGAATGATGATGGATGAACCTTTCTTTTGAACCTCTTTCTCCATTTCTTCTAATGACTGATAAATGAAAGTCACGCGACGATCTTGAGTGTCTTTGAGCTTATTCAGGATTAATGGATCGAAGACAAAGACAATTGTGGTTTCACCTTTCTCCAAAGCATCGGAGAGGGCGGCATGATCATGTAAACGGAGGTCTCTTCTTATCCAACAGAGTTGATTCATAAGAAGATTTTCCCAAAGAAAAGGGCCCTCTTAAAGGGCCCCTTTCATTTGTTATAGATTTGTTCAGGTAATTAACGCTCTAACTTGATCGTTTTTACAAGCTGCTCAGGTTTTGGTGTATCGTTCGGATCGATATCACCCTTAACCACCCAGATCTGATCCGGTTGTTTTGGATTTCTAAGATAAGTCAGATCAACGCCACCTTCAGCATTAATGGTTTGGATGATTGAGATCGAGTCTGGATCACTCGCTCCAATACCCATAACTTCTTGCTGACGTCCGTATTTATAAGAAAAGTCTTCTCTTACTTGTTTAAGACGAGTGAGATCCACATCTTTATGGGCCTTACGTGCACCAACTAGCACGCGAGACTTGAGGAGGGCCTGAAGTTCAGGAGCACGGTGAGATCCATATTCACCAACCACCATGGCACCCATAGCGAAGGCCTTACCAACTTCACGGTTCTTCGAAGTAGAGTAGCCGTAACTCACTCCATACATTGGGCCCGTTTCCGAATGGTCTTTTGCCATTTTAATCAGACCGTCACCAAAGACATCGTTATTATATTTTTCAAAATCTTCCAAAGCGGCCTTTCTGACCGCTTCAGGTGAACCATCTCCTCGAAGTTTTCCAACTACGGCGTTCGAAGCATTGTGGCCCGACAACTCTTTAAACATCTGAAGGATTTCAGGTTCAGTCTTTACTGCATGTTTAGAGGCGAGCCCTCGCCACGTGATTTGATCTGAGTACCAGGTCTTCATTTTGAAATCAAAGAGCTCTTTATTATCGTAACTCGATTTACCATAGAGCTGTTTGAAGTCGTCATCTACGTATCCAATCTCAACACGTTCAATGCCGTGCTTAGGGTGTTTATAGTAGATGTTATTTTTAGCGTAAATCGCTTCTGCTTTTTTATGAAGCTTGTCCCATGCACCAACTGGGTCAGATTCAAACTGCGCACTCAGAGTAGGATCGGCCTTCATTTCACGTTTTACGATCTCGCGGTAAAGACGTGGATCGATGTATTCAACACCTTCCATCTTAGTGGCATTCTTAGAAGCACCTTTCAGATCCATCTTGACCGGAGGACGTGTGAACGGAGTGATAAGTTCAGTTGAATTTTCAACTGTAAGACCAAACTTCAATCGTTCCGTCATATCATCGACTAGGAAGTCAGTGGCAAGAATACCGTGTTTCACGATCTTCTTCCATTCATCAAGACTGCGGTAGATATCAGCATTTGGATCAATAATACGCGGAGGCGGGAAGCCTTCTTTCATGAGTGCATATGAAAGACCGAACTCACGAGTCGAGCGGCCGTTACCATTGGCGAATGGGTGAATCGACACAAGGTCACGTTGGAACTTCGCCACCAGGTCTACATAGGCATCAAGTTTCTCAGGCGTATTAATGTCTCCAATGAGAGTGCGCTCACGAGTGAACCAATCCATCAGATCGTCCACCATGGCATTAACAAGCTTGCCGCTTAGTTCCTGACGAACTTTCTGAGTGGCAGTATACTCTTTGTTAAGAGCATCGAGCTGAGCTTGTAGTTCTTTTCCCTTAGGAGTCTGTCTTTCAAGGGCACCAAGCTTACTAATTTCTTCTGCAACGGCCTTTGCTTTGAGGTAAGGTTGTTGCGCCTTCTCAATGTCAACGACGAGTTGAGGATGTTTAGCACGAACGAGGTCAAGACCTTCTTTACTAATGGTTGTCGCATTAGGGTAGTAGGCACGACCATGGAATTTACCTTCGGCTGTCTTACCATTTTCAATCCAAGTAATGTAAGGATTCTTTTGGAGTTCATTTCTGATACTCGCATCAATGGCGTAACTTTCAGGAACGTTACCGTACACTTCGGCCGTTCTGAAAGTACCGATCTGAGAAGATTGAATGTTTTCAATCCCACCCTTCATCATGTGCTTGTGCACTTCTTTCAATGTTTCGGTCGTGAATGCCGGTTTCTGTTCTAATAGATAACTACGGGCACTTTTGAAATTCTCAAAGGCCTCTTTTTCATAGCGAGTCGTGAGCTGGCCCTTGCTCAGCTGTTTAGTCCCATCAAGGAATGTTTCCAGCTCAGGCACTGTGTGCTGATAATCAATGAAATAAAGCGCCTCTAAGTTATCAGTGATCTCCTTAGAAGGGGTCTTTTTGTAACCCAGGACTTTTTGAATGAAGTTTCCGGAAGAATCCGGATTTTTCTCTTTAATGAGTTTAAAGAGTTGGTCCTTCTGCTCGAGATAGTTTCCTTTAGTGATGTCTTCCGCAAAACCACTAAAAAGTGTGTTACCAGGTTGAACCAGTTCACGCACAGGTGGACGACCGGCAAGACCGGCACGGATCAGAAGATCAGCTTCATCTTTTGTGAAACCACCATCAGTCAGAATGCGGTACTTCTCGCGGAGTTCAGACCAGCTGTACTCAAAGACCTTACCTTCACCAAATAGGTGAGCGTCTTCCAGGGCCTTCTGAAGTTTTGCTTTCTCTTCAGGAGAGACCACTTCACGCTTGGTGATCTTCATGGCCTCTTTAAAGCGTTCGTCTTGTTTTAATTGCGAGTTATCAATGATCTTTTTATAAGTAGGAGCATTGTCTTTAATGATCTTAGAGCGTGCTTCGCCTTGTACGACGTGAGCTTGATAACGTTTAAGGAGAGCGGCCTTACGAGCGCCGTCTGGCATTTGCTCAATGGTGATGAAGAGTTCTTTCTCAGCAGCAAGGACCTTATCGGCCGAAAGTTTCTTCGCGAGATTTCCATACTGAAGTTCAGGGTAGAGGTTTCTTACGATATCTGAGAAATCGGCGTTTTCATCATCAAGAACTTTTTCCAGAAGAGCACGTCGATTTGGTTCGACCTTCTTTAGAAGTTCTTCTTCAAGTTTCGTTGTGTCTTTCTTCTTAACTCGTGCTTCTTCAAGTTTAGCAAGAAGTGTTTCCGTGCCTTTCTCACCCTTCGTGATGGCCGCAGTCGCCGCAGTCGAAACCGCCAAGCGAGGAGCACCTAGAGTGAAGGCCTTATCAAAAGTTCTAGCACCTGATTTAAAGGCGAGAGTCGTAAGAGGGTTATCAATTGGATAAATAACCGCGCGACCAGTTGCTTTGAGGGCCTTACCACCGAAGACGATGATCTTGCCAGTGCCAGTGTCTTGTAAGAAGACTTTTCCTTTCTTCATCGCTTCAGCAAGCACACCATAGGCACTCTTCGCCACTTTACGAGCAGGCGAGAGAAGATACTTTTTAATTGAAGCAAGAGACGCGGCCACAGTTGCTTTTGCGGCCTTGGCCTTATTCGTAAGTTTTAAGATGTCATCGACTTTGTTACCAGCTTCTACTGCTGCCTTGGCGGCACGAGAATTTTTAATCGCCTGTAAACTCTTGTCAGAGACTTTAAAGAGCTTCGCGATTTTAGCGGCCCCGTTAGCTCCGTGTTTTGCGGCAGTAAGAAGACCACCAGTTAAAAAGGCAGGAATTACTTCTGCCACGAGAGTACCCGTAACAGAACACAGACCATTTACCATCGCTTTACATGAAATACAGTCAAAGCTATCAGTCGGTTTGAGACACTTACTGAAGCGCGGAACTTTTTCCCACTTTTCACAGAAGACGTCTGTTTTAAGCCACTCTTTTAGAGAGGCCACTAGACCGGTCCACACTTTCTTCATGGTGCCGGAGAAGTCATTGGTCAACATATCGAAGAAGCCAGGATCTTCTGAAGCGCGAGCAAGAGCAAGTTGAGCAGTAGAAGAGTGATCTTCAGCTCCGCTTACCCAATCCCAGAATTTACCCATCTGCTTACCAGCTGCTTTCCCGGCCATTTTTAAAAGATCCCAAGCTCCTTCAAAGAAAGAGATGGCGGCCTTTAAAAATCCAGTCGCAAGTTGCGTTGTACAGCTATCATCACCGAGGTGACAGTTTTTTGGTTTAGCGTTTTCCGGAACCATCATCTCCGCAACATAACCACCGATACCCATGGCACCAGCAATCAGGGCACATGTCATATCACTGCCACATTGATTTTTGATGGCCTGTTTTTTAGGTTCAGTACAGCTTAGCTGTTGCTGAGATTTAGAGAGTTCTTTAATTTGCGAGTTTAAACTGTCTTCCTGATCAGGAAGTTTACAGTCTCCACTTTCACAACCAAGTCTTGCTTCAAGACGGTTTTGATGTTTTTGTAATTCAGCTTCGAGATGATTGATCTCTGTGATGTATCTCCAACACTGCTCAGATAAACCGTTCTCCTCATAATAACTTTTCAGATCCGCCGGACGTCTGCCTTCAGAAGGAAGACAGCCATCTTCATAGACTTTAGTCAGGTCTTCAAGTTTATCAACGAGTTTTGGAATACATTCGCCGTTTTCACATGTTGATACCGGTGCAGCGGCCTTCTTGGCTTCTGCAAACGCAGGAGCAATGCCAGATAGGGAAGTGACAAGAAGAACAAGAGCGAGGTGGAATGAAAGAATTTGTTTCATGTTACACCCCTCCACAATCTAGTGAGCCAATGAGATCAGAAAAATCCTTCTCATGCTTTTCATTTTCCTGAAGTCTTAGAGATTTCGCGAAAATGAGTTTGCCACGGCATTGAATGTAGTTTGATTTTTCAAGATAGGTCTTCCCTTCATGAACATAAGAGAAGCCGATGGAATGAACACGATGACCATGTTGATTCACAGTTGCTTTATAAGGAACAAATGAGCGAGGAGTGGCACCAACTTTATCCGCCCAGGCCTTCTTATTGTTCTCATAGGACTTTTGATTGGAAGAAAGAGAGTTAATATCCAACTCCAATTCCGCTCCGGTGTCCGTGAAAGAAATATTTGATCGCTGTCCATTTGATTCCGGCGAGAAATAAATGAAAGGCATACCGAATAAATCTCGACTGAGTTTCCAGTCAGATTTTTCCTGAATAAAGATAGTTCCCGAACTTTTTTTAAGTTCCAAACTTTTAGCTTGGGCCATAAAAGAAAAAGTCATTACAATAGACAGGACGAAAAATGTTTTCATCATATGAGACTCCTACCTCGTACTTTTCGGAACTTAGGTAAAAAAGGTGAGTTTGAATGCAGGTCTTAATCGAAAATCCAGATGCGAAGTTAAAAGCCAAACCAAAAACGCTCCTTCCAAGTTTTTGGTCACCTTCCATGTTTTATATGGGCCCTACGTTTTCAATGACTTCACTCTTTGATTTGAGTGATCCTCTCGGGCTTTCTCCGTTCGTTTCAGTGGATGCAAAGATTGCTTTCTTAATCGGGCAAATAGATTCTGAAGGTGCGGTCTACGCCAAAAACATGGGGGCCTTGGGTGTGGTGGGACTGCAATTCATTTCCCGCAGCGTGACCCATGCAGAAGACCCCAAAAAAATCCTCGATTACTATCGTGAGTATTTTTCATCAGGAACAGAGATAAATCCTGATGTGAATTCATTTGATCACGTGGTGGTATTTGGCGAGGCGAGAGTCGTTCCGGAACTGTGGCAGAAACTAAAATCTGGTGGAACTTATATTTTTGGTGCAACAGAACCTTTGATCTTTCCGGATCCTGCATTATTCGAGGCAAAGGGAAATCTCTGGCCAGTTGGAGAGTCCACAGAATTTGGATGGAAATTCAATAATGATGAATTAGGGCTTTCTCAATTTGAATTCGGAAGAATTCAGAAGCTATGAAATCTCGATGATGAGACCTTTCTTCTTTAGAAATTCAAACTGCGATTCATTCTGGACAAACTCGCGAGTTGACTGCGGCCCATCTTCCAGGAACTGCAAAAGCTCCAACGCGTCTTCATCTAGTTCCATTGTATGAAGTTTGTTGTGAGTGTCTCTAAAAAGACAAAGCACATGAGGGCGTTCAATGATTTCAATCTCGCCTGCCAAAGCTTGCTCTAACATTTTCGAAACATCAAATTCAAGACTTAGAAAGAGAGCAGTGGGATTTAAATAAATGCCTGCTTGATGAGGAAAAGGTTCAATCGAAGTTTTTGCATCAAAAAGCGCAAGTTCATAGAAAGCGAGTTCAAACAGATAGGGAGGGCAATCTCCATCTAAAGTCTTTTGCTGAAGGTATTCGGGAAATGAAAGATCAATGTAATCTCTTTCGTACTCTTCAGTCACTGCTTCCCAATTCAGGTCAGAGAAAAGGGTGAGGCTTGGAAACATTTTTTGTAATGAGTTCATAGACTCTCACCCTTTGTTGATTTACTTCTTCTTAGCTGGCGTTTTTGTATCAACGTGCTCAGGATGGTGGGCCTTGTGATCATGGGCCTTGTGGTGAGCTTCGTCATGAGAATGATCGGCAGCTTCCGTCGTCACGTGCTGGTGTTCTTTATCATGACCTTGCTTCTTTTTCTCGTCATGGTTGTGTGCGAACGCAGAAACAGTTGTAAGTGCAAGCGCTAGAGCGAAAGTAACGAATTTCATAGGTTCTCCTAAGGTTTGGGATCATTGACTTTTCGTCCCAAACGGAGGCAAATTTAATGAAATATGAGTGATTACCCACAAGAAAGATATATTGAGCTAGAAAATAATCCTTACCTTTTAGGTCGGATTACTCTGCATCAAGTTAAAGAACAATTTCATGCAGAAGTGGACATAATTAATAAGGAATCTCACAAAATCTTTAAACACGTAGATATTGTCTATCAGCAGCACACTGCTGAAGAGGCCCTGATTGTGGGTGTGCAAAGGCTACGGAAGTTTTTAGATTCGGTAGAGAAATCAGCAGATGATTCTGAAGAGAAGCCAGACATTCTGCATTAAGAGAGACGTATGAGTACTTTTAAAGTAAGTGATATGAGCTGTGGGCATTGTGAGAAGGCGATTAAGGCCGAACTTGCCAAAGAGAACCCAGCTGCCAAGGTAGAAGTTAATCTTCAAGATAAGACCGTGACCGTAGATAACGTAACTGACGAGCGCGTAATTTTCCTACTAGAAGAAATTGGTTATACTCCCGAAAAAATGAAATAATACAGTCAGGTCAAACTTAAGGATTAGGTTTTGCTACAATTAGAGTTTTTCCCCAGGATGGAGCTAAAATCTCTTTCGGACTTTCAACGTCTGGAGGGAACTCAATTGTCTTTGGGCGACCGAAGACTTCTCGCTCACCATCCGGAATTTTATCAAACTCCAAAAGCAAATGATGTTATCCGCCGCCAGCATGCCAATATGGTGGATCGTATTCTTGGTTTTCGTTTAAAGTACATCGAAGAAATGATGGTCGCTGAGGCCCGCGGTTTTGAGCCTGATGGCTCTCACGAGACATGGGGCCCGACTCTGCACTCAGGCGTTCAGACTTGGGTAGGACTTGATCTTCAAACTTTGCAAACGCCTTATTCAGAGTGCCTGCGCATTCTTCAGCTTTTAAAGATTAAACCCTATCAGCACATCATTGATCTTGGTGCGGCCTATGGACGCATGGGTATTGTGATTGGTGGCCTGTATATCAAGAACTCATTTACGGGTTATGAATATGTGAAGGCGAGAGTAGATGAGGGAAATCGAGTTTATAAAGAACTGGGTTTTAGCCGTTCACAACTCATCACTCAAGATCTCTTTGATAAATCTTTTGAACTTCCTCTGGCAGATATCTATTTCATCTATGACTACGGCCAGGTTGAGCACATCGATTACACTCTCAAACAAATTGAGGCGGTCGCTCATAAGCGTCCGGTAAAAGTTGTGGTGAGAGGGAAATTCACGAAAAGAATCATTGCCGATCGTCACCCGTGGCTCGATCTTCAGTATGAAGGGAAATTAGAAGAGCTGTTCTCGATTTATTCTGCTTTTATCGTCTGACAACGCCAGCCCTCAGAACCAGTGAACTTTTGCTTCACATCGGTGAGGAAGATACAGCGTTTTTGTGCCTTGTGATTTACACCCACTAACAGAAGGCTCTTAGTGAATTTCTTATCAGTGGCGTTCCATCCAGCAGCAGTTAAAAAGTCTGCTTCGTCTTTGAAGAAACGTTTCCAAGGAAAATTAACGAATGTGTCTTGTGGCAGAACTTCAAAACCACGAGTGGAGTAGCCCACCCATTTAGGGAATTCTCTTTCCTGATAGATGTAATCTTCGTTTTCGATTTTCACCTGACCCATGTCTTTTTCAAGTGACTCTGTCCAGGTGCGAATCGCAAAACCGTCCACGCGACTTACGGCCTTATCGGTAACATATTCTGTCTCGACGAAGCTGGTAGGGTTAAGAGATGAATCCAGGAACTGAATAGTGAGCTTTTCTTTAAAAGGGCGATTCTCTTTTAAGAGTAAAACGGCAATGTTGTTTTGATCGATCTGATAACACAGAGTCTTTGTGCAAAGAGTTCCGGTACCAGAAAAAAACTTAAAGCTATCAGAGCGAAGTTCATTCAGGGTGAAGAGCTTCGGCTTGTCTTTTAGACGATAGAAAAAATATTCTCCAAAGCCCCTCTCGCTTGGTTCAGTGAATTTGCTGTAACCACGGAGCATAAGCTCCAGGCGCTTACCTTTGTGATAAATGAATGTATTGTCACGAGGGTATGTTTTCTCGAAAGTATTAAGCGCTTCAGTAGCAGCAAGTGCTGATACAGCAGCAAAGATGAGGGGTAGAAGAATCATACTTACATTTTAAAGGAAGATGCGATTAAAAGAAAAGGGCCGGGCTAAGAGATTATAGAATCTACAGACTTATGCTCTTGCTGGTTAAAGGGGCGTCCGTTCTCTGACACATAAATTGTTTGCATAGGAGAGGCAAATTCAATTCCCGCCTGACTAAAGGCTTGAAGGATCTCCAAGAAGATCTCCTGCTGGATATCCATATAGAGGTTATGGTCTTCGCTAAGCACCCAAAAAACCGTTTCAATATCAAAAGAAGTGGGACAGATTCGCATAAAGTGACATCTCTCAAAACGAGTGCGGTTCTTGGTGTGAATGATTGAGGTGATGATGCCCACTGCCTCTTTTAAGCGATCAACGCTTAAATCATGCACGAGATTAAGAAAGAACACCACGCGGCGCTCATGCATGCGTTTATAGTTTCGGATCCTGGTGGCCAGAAGATCAGAGTTCGAAATGATGATCTGCTCTCCTGAGAGAGAACGAATGCGAGTGGTTTTAAGTCCGATTTTTTCAACTTCTCCCATGTACTGATCCAGAACGACAAAGTCGCCCACCACGAATGGCTTATCCAGAACAATAGAGAGTGAAGAGAAAAGATCGCCCAGAATTTTTTGGAGAGCGAGTGCTACGGCGATACCCCCGACCCCAAGACCGGCGATGATAGTGGTAACTCTGATTCCTAAATTACTGAGCGTAAAAAGAAAAAGGGCCGTGAAAAGCAGTAGGCGGGAGAAGAGGCGAATCAGACTGACTGAACTCGCCGCCGCGGGATTGGTTCTGGTACGGCGGTAGATTGCATAGGCGAGCCATTTATCCAGCAAGTGATATGACCAAATCGCCACTTGCCACATGAGAATAATAAAGAATGCGCGATCTCCATAATGAGACCACTTTTTAGAATGAGGAAGCGCTAGAAAACCAAAATAAATCGCCATTCCTGCCATGAAGGTATAGGTGGTCTTCTCAACAGTGAAAACGACAATGTCGTCCCATTTATTTTCCGGCCTTCCGATGAAACGGCCAATTTTGGTTGAGAACAAAACCTTCAATCCTAGAACCAGGAAAAAAGAGAGGAGACTGATCCCCACGGCCAGAAGATATGGATTCGGGAGGAGGTTCCTCATGCCTAATTCCCCACACTATTCAGGAAATTTTGCAGAAAGAGGTTTACGCTATTTTGTTCTCTAATAAAGTAATGGGCCTGGGTCTTCTCTTGTCCCACCTTAATACAAAAAGGCGAGATGTCCTTTCTGTCCTGGATCACATGGAACATGTCCTCATCGGTTGAGTCATCACCAATTGCAACCACCACATCAGGTTTGACAGATTGGTTTTGCATCCACTGCTGAACAAAGAAACCTTTATTGGCGTGAATAGATTTAACCTCAATAACTTTTTTTCCGCGAATTACTTGCACCGGTTGATTTGTGAGAGAGGCCTCTAACTCAAAAAAGAGTTTATTGGCGAGGAAGTCTGCAAATTCTCTCGGAGAGTTTCGATAGTGCCAGGTCATGCCGTGACCTTTATCTTCAATAAAACTTCCGGGCGTTCTTTGAGTGTAAAGCTCGAGGATATCTTTTACCGATTCTTTCCATTTTGTCGTGTCACCCGGGATCTGATTGTGCCAGACCTTGTCTTGTGGAGAATACGAGTAGGCCCCATGGCAGGCAGCCAACGGGAACTCAAAATCATTATCGATGAACTGCTCTTCTAAGAATTCTTTATCTCTTCCGCTCACCACCACAAATTCGCAGTTCTTTTTCTCTGAAATCATCTGCAAAAGTTCGATGGTCTTGCCATTAAGACGAACATCCTTCGGATATGAAGAAATCGGGGCAAGGGTTCCGTCAAGATCACAGAAGAAGAGAATTTTCTTTCCTTCGAGATCATTCATCCATTTAAATTTTCCATCTGAAGGAAGTGTAAGCGTGGTATCGGTAACGACTGGCTCTCTTACCAGATCTCGCAGAAATACTTTCGCCCAATCAGATGAGTTATAATGAGTAAGAAAATCCCTCATGGCACCAATCTCTTCTTTGCGTTTGCTTAGAGGATGATGAAGGGCCTCACGTAACTTAATGACAGTATCTTTGATGTTCCATGGATTGATCGAGACCGCATAACTTAATGTGGAATGAGCACCTGTGAATTCACTTAAAAGAACGACTCCTGGTTCTTCTTCTGTCTGAGACATAATGTATTCAAGACTCACTAGATTCATCCCATCTCTGCGGCTTCCAATATGCAGCACCTCACTCAATTGATAGAGGGCCGATAATTCGGCCTCTGAAACTGAGTGATAGAGATAGTGAATAGGAGTGTAGGCCGGAGTTCCATACTGGCCATTGATGCTGGAGACGAGTTGCTCAATTTGTTGTTTTAGATCCTGATATTCAGGGACCTCTGTTCGAGAAGGAATCACGATCTGAACCAATTGAACTTTACCGCGCTCTTCAGGAAAACGTTTCAGGAATTCTTTAAAAGTTTGGAGCTTGAGTAATAGACCTTTGATGTAATCCAAGCGATCTACACCAAGAATCCATTTCATTTCTTTTTTATTTTCTTTGTATTTATGGATGAACTCCAACGTCTCAGGTTTGTTCCTCAAATCTAAAAAGTGTTGCGAATCGATTGAGATAGGATACACGCCCCACATGCGATCATTTGAAGGAATTTCGCCCAACACTCGTTGAACTGAACTACGAAAGTGATTTAAATAAGAAAGGTCATGAAAGCCCACCAGATCACAACGAATGAGTGAACTAATAATTTCTTTGCGCTGTGGAAGCTCACGGAAAATTTCCGAACTTGGAAAAGGAATATGTAAGAAGAATCCCAGTTTTAAGTTTGGCCTTTTATCTTTCACCAGACCGGGAACTAAAAAAAGTTGGAAGTCATGGACCCAAATTGTGTCGTCATCTCGGGCCTCTTGAACAATTGCATCTGCGACTAATTGGTTCACTTCTTTGTAGGCCTCCCATCCATCCTGAGAATTATGAACCATCGAACGTTCATAATGCAGAAGAGGCCACAGCACGTTATTGCTGTACTCGTTATAATAGAGATCATATTTTTTTTTGGGCACGATGATAGGATGACTCGGAAGATTACCGACTGGTGTCGTTCGTAGTGAATTAATTTTCTCTACATCAACATCATCGGTCATTATTCCCATCCATTCAAAATCAAAGCCAACTTTGGATGAATCAAGACCTTTAATAGCGGACACTAGGCCGCCAGAGCTAGGTGTAAAGATATTAAGTGTTGAGTTAAATGCAACGGGCAAGCGGTTACTGACGAGAAGGCATCGTGACATTGGAACCTCCGACATTGAATCAGCATGGATAATAATCTAAAATACTACTATGAAGAAGGCACATCGCTACAACTTAGGGATCACCGGAAACTGTCACTACATCGCGTACATCAAGGACGATAGTGAGGTCCAGTGGATGTGCTGGCCGTATATGGATTCAAGTTTTATTTTTGGCTCTCTACTGGATGATGAGAAAGGTGGAACATTCAAAGTCGTTCCCTGTAAACCATTTAAAACTAAACAACAATACGTAGAAAATTCAGCAAGTATAATCACATCTTTTTTCTGTGAAGATGGAGATTTTGAAGTGATCGACTTTGCTCCACGTTTTGGTATTCATGATCGCTACCACAAGCCTCTGCAATTTTTTAGAAAAGTGAGAAGGATCAAAGGACAACCACGAATTAAAGTCATCTGTGATCCACGCGGATATTATGGAGAACAAAAACCAGAAATTTCTGTCGGATCAAATCATATCAATTATAAAGGTCTACATTATCCGGTTCGTCTTACAACCAACGCTGCGAAGTCTTACATCATTGAACAGCGAGAATTCACGCTGACGGAAGATATCTATATGGTGCTCTCGGGTGGTGATCCTTTTGAAGCGCCACTGAAAGAAACCTTCGAAGAATTTTATTATAAAACGAATCGTTATTGGCGCGGTTGGGTCAAGGATACTTTCATTCCAAATATCTTTCAAAAAGAAATGATCCGTTCTGCGATTACGATTAAGCTTCATCAATTTGAAGACACGGGTGCGATCATTGCTTCAGGGACGACATCACTTCCTGAGTATCCGGGATCTGGCCGAAACTGGGACTATCGCTACTGCTGGTTACGAGATTCTTATTTTAGTCTCGCTGCCATGAATAGCTTAGGTCACTTTGAAGAAGCGGAGAGATATCTCCACTTCATTCACAATATTCTTTACGATATTTGCAATCTCCAACCGGTTTATCGCATTAATGGGGAATCAGATATTACGGAACGTGAAGTTCCACTAAAAGGATATGATGGGAACGGACCGGTGAGAGTAGGGAACGCGGCCTACTATCAAAAACAATATGATTCTTTCGGCCAAGTGATCCTGAGTCTTCTTCCTCTTTATATGGATGAGCGTATCATTCATCGTGAACAAATGCTCTCGCTTGATACCATTCGTAATCTTTTAAAAGAGATTGAGACAAGAATGGATGAGCCCGATGCAGGGATTTGGGAATTTAGAGGCAAACAGCAAAAGCACTTAGAAACTTATGTCTTTCACTGGGCAGGTGCCAAGGCCGGTCTAAAAATCGCTCAGCACTATGGTGATCAACTGCTTGCTGATCTTGCCGTGAAAATTCTTGAACTCTCGGAGAAAAACATTGAACGCTGTTACTCAAAAGAGTTTGAGTGCTATATGTCCGATCAAACGGTCTCATACTTCGATGCCAGTGCCTTTCTTCTGATTATTTTTAATTACCTCGATCCACGCGATCCAAAAACGTTGAAGCATTTCGTGCGCCTTGAGCAGGAGCTTTTAACTCCCGAAGGTATGATCTATCGATACCGCGCTCATGATGATTTTGGTGACACTCACGCTACGTTCCTAATTTGTACTTACTGGTACATTGAGTCCCTGTTGGTGCTGAATCGCCTGGATGAGGCAGAAAAGAGCCTTCAAAATATTATCATCCACTCCAACCACTTGGGCCTTTTAAGTGAAGATCTAAGTTCCGATGATGGTGGGCAGTGGGGTAACTTCCCGCAGACTTACAGTCACGTAGGTCTTATTAACACCGTCACTCGTCTGGCCCGTAAGCGAGACAAGCTTATTTTTGAGTAGTTTTTATACCCTCTCTATTAAATAAGACTCCGTTCCTTTAAATAGAGGGCATGAAAACCTTCATCCTTTCACTACTTATTCTAAGTACCAATGCTTTTGCTTTGGAGGGGCTTTCGATCCCAAATTCTTTCCAGGTGGATCGTCATGGACATGTGTTTCGTGGGAAGGAACCAAAATCGGCCGTTGAAGAGCTCGCGCACTTTGGAATCTCAGACGTCATCATTTATAAAAATGAAGTAAAAGACGAAGTACAAAAAGAAATCCTCGCTCTAAATAGTCTTGGCATTAATGCTTATCATATTCCTTTTCGTTGGAAAGAATACGAATCCATGGAGCTCGCCTGTGAACAGACAGTTGAGGCCTTGAATCTCATTTATAGAATTAAGGCAAAAGGTGGACGTGTTTTCTTCCACTGTACAGCCGGAGAAGATCGTACTGGGATGCTCGCTGGGCTTTACCGCATGTTGGAGGAGCGCATTCCTGGAAAAGTCGCTTTCCAATATGAGATGTGTGCTCGTGGTTATTCGGATGGCAATGGCCGCAAACCACCTCTTGTGACAGGTGCCATTCAAAAAGAACTGACCCCATTGTTCATTACCCTTGCTCAAAAAATTGAAAATAGAGAATGGAAATTAGGGCACATTCCGAAGCGAAGCTGTCAGGGGCTTGTGGTTTATCCCACTAAACTTCAGTGTCGAAACAAATAACTCCTCATTCGACTTTAAGCTCTTCATATAGCTCTTTTCCGTTTTACATATGCCCTTTTCAAAAGGAAGCATATGCAATTGAAGCTCAATATTTATCGTGGTTCTCATGGTGGAAGACGTCCCGGATCAGGGCGAAAGCGTCTTCATTCAAAAGGTGTTGCCCACCGAGAACGAGAAAAGGTAAATTCCCGAACTCCACTTCATATCAATTTCAAATTTCGTACTTACATCAGGAATAAGAATGCGCTTCGAATCTTGAAAAGGGCAATTCTCAATTCGAGAAGACAGGGACTAAGAATTTTACACTTTTCAATGCAATCCAATCACATTCATCTCATTGTTGAAGCGGCCAACAATGAAATACTCACATCAGGAATGAGGTCATTAACAGTGACATTCGCCAAAGGACTCAATAAAGGAAGAATTCAAGTTGAGAGGTATCACCTGCATGTGCTTAAGACGATTCAAGCATCAAAGAACGCCATCCACTATGTTCTCTTTAATCTGCAAAAACATGAAAAGGGCATATATTCAAAAATCGACGAGTATTCATCGGTTTTAAGTATGCGGGAAGGTCTAAAATTAATTCGGAATTTTTGTCGGTCAGAGAAAGTTGTCATAAAACTCTCTAAAGTTGAGCCTTGGAATCTAGACCTTGGAACCAGCTATTTCGCTCGTAAAGGGCTATCTAGGTTATTGGAAATATAGGTAAAAAGAACCTTGGCCCATCTGTGCTCGTTAGAGTAAAATCGGCCCCATGAAAACGATTATTTTTAAGGGTATAGCGGTATTTTTCATCCTATTAGTTGCGACTTCTATGATGATGGATATTTTTAAAACTCCATTCGGAACAGTCGACTTCTTCCAAAAGCACGGCGTGTTCTTTTTGATCTTCATTACATTTTTTCCACGGCTCACACTTTTATTTTCGTCAGTGGCCTTCGGTGGATTCTTTTGGTGGTTAGGTTTCTTCTTTTGCCCAAGAGTTCTTGTGGCAAGTTTAGCGACGGTGGCCTACTTCCATACTAACCCGATACTGGTGACAATCAGCTGGATCGTAGCTCTTGGTGGTGAAACCATGGAGA
This sequence comes from Peredibacter starrii, assembly GCF_034259205.1. GTDB lineage: Bacteria > Bdellovibrionota > Bacteriovoracia > Bacteriovoracales > Bacteriovoracaceae > Peredibacter > Peredibacter starrii. The sequence continues at coordinate 1,377,195 of NZ_CP139487.1, forward strand.
AAGCGGGACTTACTGGTGGAAAGAAACGTTTTGTTTTCCGCACCTACAATATGGGCAACATGGGTGGCGGTGCTCGTCCTTATCAAGAGGAGCCACGTCCACATAGCGCAATCAATAAAGACGATGCCATTGAAGCTGAGTTTACGAAAAGGTCCTAATGGCAAAGAAAGTCCTGCGCTCTGATTTAGAACTTAATGGTATTGCACCTAATCTTCTTCTCAAAGATATCGAAGTCACGGCCCCCTTTCTTTTTAAAGGTGAGTTGAACCTTGAAGGAAAGAACCGCGCTTATCTTGCGAAGCTTGTGTTCTATAAAAAGAACTTAAACGCGCTTAAATATATTAATCTTACAGAATACTTCTATGTCTGCATGGCCGCACACTGGACCACGGCCGGAACGTTTGTTCCTACCAACGTGGATAACCAGATTCGTGAAGGTCTGTGGAAGCATAAGGAAATCCAGGCACACATTGATCGCATGGCCCGTATCACGATTGAATCGTGGAACTGGGACTATGAGCAAGTCACCAATCGTAAGGCCTACAATCCTGGCAATGGTCAGGTGATGAGTACCCACGAAGGAACTTGGTTAAGTGTGGCGATTGGCGCTTACTGTGCTCTGGTAAAACATAAGAAAACAGAACTCGCGGAAGAAGTGGCGAATGTGATCCTCGCAGAAATCGAAAAAGAAGAAAAACTTCTGATCGAACTTCGTGAGAAACGTGACCATGTAAACTTCCTTCGTTCAACGGCACTCATGGCCCACAACTTTGGTGACCTTGACCGCGTAATTGATCAGTGGGAAATGCCGGAAGACGATTCATTCAGAAAAAGAATCTATAAGCTAGGACATATTCCAAATGTTAACTATTCACCGATATTGGCCTTTGCGGGCCAGGTGAATAAGCGCTTCCTTTCAGTGGAAAATCACCGTCACATGTCGATGAGACAGGCGAAGTGTCTAAGACGTTCATACAAGTTTTTAATTCCTGTGGGTCCATTCATGGATACTTGGGGAGAAACTCTTGCTGGCTCTAATCTTCTTTCAATGGAAGAGAAGGGTGAGATCGTGGCGGCACTTTATGAAGGCTTTAAACGTCAGGATCAGGCCTTTGGTTATGCTCGTGCTTTCAGAGGAATGATGAGTCAGTTTCCTCGTGGAATTGATTCTCTTGAGGCCGATCTTCCTTTTGATCTAGTCGCAGAGATTCGTAAGTCTCGCTTTAATCAGATCGCGGAACTTCCTCGTGAAGAATTCGAAGCAGATTTTGGAAAAAGTCTGGAAGCTTTCGTTTGCCCAATCACATCACTTAAATTCTAAAAAAAGGGCCACAGGATGGTTGTGGCCCCTTAAATTTAGTTACTTTGGATTTCTTCGACTTTTTTTGCGGCATCGTGGGCCTCTTCTTGAGCTTCAAGAGAACCCGGTTGCCCCTTTGCACCTAAACCTGGATCTGCGGTATTTCCTTCAACTCGGAAATTTAGTCCGGTCAGATACCGATTTGATGTTCCGGTAGAGAAGGCGAGAGCTGATTTCTCATAGGTGCTCTTCGCTTGTTCAACACTCATGTCACCTCGGATGACCTTATCAGCAAGATTGAGTGCTAAGAAGTTCATTTCTTCTTTATCACTTCTTGCTGCTAATTCACCTTTCGTGCGATCAACCAAGAGTGAGCCATCAAGTTGCGAGATCTCATCAAGTTTGTCTCGCGGAACACGATAGTCCACCACTTGGACAAGAACATCTGAGTGCTCATAAGGAAATTGATGCTTAAGTTCGTCCTTATACACAACAGTACGTTTGAATGGCGCCGTATTGTACCAGATGAGTTGATCGGCCGAGACAATATTCGGTAGTCCATACTTGTTAATCATACTATTGGTGGCCGCTCTCGAGGCCAAGGGCCAATCCTTAGTAACAGCTGCCACACTCTCATTAGTTACCTTCATTGTGTAACCCGAGCTTGTGATCTCCTTCCCCTGTTTTTTCTGATCATGACTGCATGCCGCTACAATCAGCAATGCTGCGGTCATGAAGGGGAGAGCGAATTTTTTCATATGACCTCCTGGTTCAAATTTAACTCCTTATTTAGAAGCAAGTGGGAGGCCACAAATTATGGCGGTTATTGAATGCTTCACATCTGGCCGTGGGCAATTTGGTGCATATAATAGAGGATGAGTAGTGTATTAAGCGTTAAGGATTAAAAATGAGTCACACATTTGCTATTTGTAAAAAATGTCAGGCCGCTAATCGAATTCAAACTGATAAAGCCAAGGACGCTGTTTGCGGAAAATGCAAAACACCTATTCCTTTTCATGGACTGGTGATGGATGTGACGACGGAAGAGTTTAATAAACTCCTTCGTATCAGTGATAAACCAGTGATCGCTGATTTCTGGGCGAGCTGGTGTGGCCCTTGCAAAATGTATGGCCCTGAATTCGAGAAGGCTTCGCTTACAAGTACTGATGCTGTCTTTGTTAAGATCAATACTGAGGTCGAGATGAACCTTTCGGGGTCCTTAGGTATTCGTGGCATCCCATGTACCATCGTTTTTAAAGATGGAAGGGAAATCAAAAGACAATCTGGGGCCATGAATGCGGATGAGGTTAAAAGCCTGCTACATTCTATATAGGTATGTAATTTTTACTCACCTAATTACTAAAGATTTCTTAACAAGATTGCTCCGGGTTTTAAAAACTGATACTTCCCCGGTTCATGTACGTTGATAAAAACCGCTTTAAACTTAGCTGGGAACAGAAGATCGCCTTAAATGTGGTGCTCGCTGTCCTTCATGTCCTTTCTGGGAAGGTCGGTCTCTTACTATCAACTCACAACTCGGCAATCTCATCATTGTGGCCTCCCAGTGGAGTTGCCCTTGCAGCGGTTTTAGCTTTTGGCGCTTATCAAGTTCTTCCCGGTCTCCTGGCCGGTATTTTGATACTTTCTTTTCAAAACTTTACTGCACCTGTGACGATCATTGGTGTTTCTGCCTCCTGTTTATCAGAAACGCTTATAGCGACCTTGCTTCTTCATTCAATCGGTAAAGGAAAGTTTCGCTTTAAGACACCGAAGGACATTTTCCGATTCATATGTACGGCCGTTTTTCTAGCACCTTTCGTTTCAAGTACTATGAGTACGACCTTCATGTTCATGGGGAATGTTTTCGGAACGAAAGAAGTGCCTTCGATTTGGTTCAATCTTTTCGTAGGAAACTCTCTCGGGATTTTGATCTTTACTCCCTTCCTTCTTACTTTCTTTGTGAGACGTGAACGAAAAACTAATTATTTTGAGGCCGCTCTTCTTTATATCGGTCTGGGATTTATTTCCTACTGGGCCTTCCAGGGACAAGAAACAAAACGCTTTCTGGTGCTTCCATTTGCTTGTTGGGCCGCACTTCGTTTCGGTTATCGTGGTGTGAGTGTAGCAACCATCATAATGGGCTTTATGGCCGTCTTCCGTTCCACTCATTGGGTGACAACTCCCGATGCCCCTGGAATTGATTTGTTTTGGGTCCAGTGCCTGACCTTTGGTACTGCCATTGGTGGATATTTTATGGCCACAGTAGTTGAAGCACATGAGATGGCCCAGGAAAAAGAGCTTGAGTATTTTATCAGTCTTGAGCATAAGAAAGTCGCAGAGGAGGCCCTGGCCATTCTCGACCAAGCAATTCAAAAATCGCCCATTGGCTTTGCTCTCGTCGATAAGCAATACCGTTACATTCGAATTAATGCGGCCTTTGCTTCTATCAATGGTCAGCCCGCGGAATGCCATTTAGGTCGCACTTTAAATGAAATGATTCCATATATTTCGGATGTGGTTGAAGTGATGGTGAACCGGGTCTTTGAAACGGGGCAGTCCCTCATGAACATTCCTTACCATGGCCCTGCAAATACTCCGGGACAAACCATCTCGGGGCTAGTGAGTTATTATCCAGTAAAGCATCCCATCACTGAAGAAATTTTCGGAGTAGCGATTAGTTATCAGGATCTAACTGAGCATCATCGCACTCAGGAACTCTTAAAAGAAAATGAAGCTCGTCTTGCATTCGCTCAAGAGGCCGGACGCATCGGTGCCTTTGAATGGGACATGAGTACAAATAAGATTCTCTGGACCTCGGAGCTTGAGTGTATCTACGCCCTTAATCCGGGTGAGTTCGGAGGAACTTTTGAGGCCTGGATGGAGCGCATTCATGCGGAAGACGTTCAAGTCTTCCATGAGAACATTGTAAGGGTTCTCATTGGTGAAAGTGAATTTAACCTTCAATTTAGAATTGTGACTAAGTTCCATGATGTTCGCTGGCTTCTTGCTCGTGGACGTATGATGAGAGACAGTCAGGGCAGAGGAGTGAAGTTCATTGGAATTAATATTGATATAACTGATCAAAAAATGACGGAGCAAAAACTCCGGGTAACAGAAGCAAATCTCCTTCACGCGCTTTCGGTTCGTGATGAATTCATGGCGATTGCGTCTCACGAGTTAAAAACTCCTCTGACGTCTCTTAAACTTCAAATTGAACTTTATCAGCGTGGTGTCCTTAAAGGGGATTTGTCAATTTATTCACCGGAGAAGATCAATATCTTATTAGAAAGAAATTCTCGGCAGATTGATCGCCTGACTCGTCTGGTGGATGACATGCTGGATATTTCTCGTATTAGAACTGGTAAGCTGACCCTTAAAAAAGAAGAGTGTGATCTAAGTGAAATGCTGAAAGACATTCTCAATCGCACGAGGGAACAATTTAGAGCTTCAGGTTCAGGTGAACCGATTATAGAAAGCGTTTCTGAGGCAAGAGGTGAATGGGACCCTCTTCGTATTGATCAAGTGATGACCAACATCATTACCAATGCCATTCGATATGGTCAGGGTAAACCTGTAACGATCAAAATCAAAAACTATGAAGAGAGCGTGCGTATTTCCGTTAAAGACCAGGGCCTAGGGATCGCAAAGTCTGATCAGGAAAAAATCTTCCAGCGCTATGAACGAGGACTAATTGCTCGCGAAGTGAGTGGTCTGGGACTTGGTCTCTTCATTTGTCAGCAAATCGTTGAGGCCCATGGCGGAAGCATTTGGGTAGAGAGTGAAGTCAACCAAGGTGCGACTTTCTTTGTGGATCTTCCCCGCGTGAATGCTTCAACTCCTTTTATGCCTTATCTTCACCACGATCTTATCCCATCAGAAAATTAGTCAGAGGGATCACCAGCATTCCACCCAGGAAGTCTTTCGCTTTCAGATGTTTTCCTAAACTCATTGATTCATGCACTTCTAAAAGTACCGACATCATCATCGCTCCACCGGCAAGTGCCAGCAAGAACGGTAGGAGAGTGACAGTATCCTGAAGAAGAAAACCTGCAACGATTGCTCCACTCATTTCAACCAATCCGGAAATGATTCCACCCAGAACTGACCAAAAGAGAGATAGACCTAGTCCTTGTAAGAGCATGGTCAGAAGCAGTCCTTCCGCTACGTTTTGAATTGAGATCGCCATCTGAAGGGGAATGGCCTCATTTAAACTCATACCTGCGAGAGACGCTCCGGCACCCATACCTTCAGGAAGGTTATGGAAAACCAGTGCCGCTACCAGGAGAGTCTTATAGGAATTATATTTTTCATCACGGTTAAAATAAGAAATGAGTTTGTGTGTCAGAAGAATAAAGAGTCCTCCGGCAATCAAACCTGAAAAAATGAGTTTTAAGTGAAGCCCCTTCATAAGTTCTGGTCCCACTAATGAGAAGGCAACTGCCGAGAGCATGACACCCAAAGCGAAGTCCATACTCATGTGATACTTACGAAGAGTTTCAAATTTTGAGAAGAGAGGAGCGAGAAGTGAACCGATACTCGTGCTCACGGCCGATACAATCCCTCCAATAAATGCCAAAAGTAAAATGCTCATACACATCTCCTGGGTCTATTATCGAAGAAACTGAGTTTCAGCTCCAATCACTAGTATTGATAGTTCGATAGAGGGAGGCTATAGTGGGCCATGCCTAAATTTGATAATACTTTCAGAAACTTACCGGCTTTTCTTTATGAGGACGTTCGTCCCACTCCGATCTCTCACCCTAAACTTATCCATGTTTCAAGGCTCGCGAATGATTTTAACTTGGGTCTAACGGATGAAGAGTTAGTGTCGTGGTTAAATGGTGAAAAGAATCTTCCCGGTGAGCAACGTATCTCAACTCGTTATGCTGGTCACCAGTTTGGTGTATGGGCCGGACAGTTGGGTGATGGAAGGGCGATTTCATTAGGCGAAATTCTTACTGATAAAATTGGCAGACAAGAAATTCAAACCAAGGGCTCTGGACTCACGCCATTTTCTCGAAGAGGTGATGGTAAGGCCGTCATCCGCTCTTCAGTTCGTGAATATCTTTGTTCTGAGGCGATGTTTGGTTTAGGAATTCCTACTACGAGAGTACTGGCACTCGTGACAGGTGATGATCGGGTCTACCGCGAAACCGTTGAGCGCTCAGCGATTGTCGCTCGCGTGTTTCCGTCCAATCTTCGTTTTGGTCACTTCGAGATGTGCTTTCATTTTGAAAAAGATGAGGAGCTTAAGGCGCTCATTGAATACACTCGTTCGACTTTCTATCCAGGCCTTTCGGTTGAAGAGATGTTAAGAGAAATCATTACAAGAACCGCCAAGCTCATGGCCCAATGGCAGAACGTTGGTTTTTGTCATGGGGTGATGAACACCGATAATATGTCGGCCTTAGGACTTACGATTGATTATGGTCCATATGGATTCCTGGAAGACACAATTCTAAATTACATCTGTAACCACTCTGATCATCAGGGACGTTACGCTTATAATCAGCAGCCCTCGATTGGTATGTGGAATCTTGAACGTCTTCTGGTGTGCTTTTTAAAAGAAGTGCCGAAAGAAAAACTTCAAGTGCTCTTAAATGAGTATCCGATGATTTTCGAGGCTGAGTATCAGCGACTTTCTCGCGAAAAGCTGGGCCTTTATAAAGAAGAAGAGAAGGACTTTGAACTCTTCATCGAGCTTCTTCAAACGCTTAATAAACTTTCAGTTGATTATACTTTCTTCTTTAGGACTCTCGCTGAAGGAGATCTAAAAAAGATTTGGGATTACTACGGTAATCGTGAAGAACTAAAGGCATGGAATGAGCGCTATGAAGAGCGTCTGACACGTGAAGAACTTTCAAAAGACGAGCGCATTCTTCGCATGAAAAAAACGAATCCTAAATTCGTTCTGAAAAATTATATCGCTCAAGAGATCATTGAAGATGTAGAAGCGGGAAGCTCTAAAAAGCTCG